>CANMSA010000011.1 GCA_947500385.1 uncultured Flavobacteriaceae bacterium
CGATATACTGGCTAAAAGGTAGTGTTCCCTGGTTCCCCCGAAGCGTCGGGGCTGGAGGTACCACTTAAAACCCCTGCACCAGCGGGGGTTTTTTTAGTTCTATTTCCATAGGGTTCCTGTCGAATTAGTCAAAACCGGAGCGTTTTCCCTCTCGGCACGACCAACTACCTGTTGCTTCGATGACCAGCCACTCCTTTTCTTTTGAACCCACTTTTTTTCCCTTCAACCGATTCTTTTTTCTAGGACCCCCAACAATCAGAACTTTGTATAAAAGACCCAACTATGAAGACCCTCTTACTCTCTATCAAAAAAGAGCTGACCCCCGAGAACATCATCGCAGCGATCAGTTGCCTCATTGTTTCCATTACCATTTTCATCATCATGCACGTTATGATGCGCTAGCTCAAAACCTTAGAACCACGACATTTAAGGTTATAGCCTTTTCGTTTCTATTACAACCAACATCTTCCCCTTAAGAAAAGACCCCAGGGAAAGGCCATGAGTCATTAAAAGGAAATTTAACCTTGATTTCGACGCAAACGTCGGAGCATTTTAAATCTCGATTATCGAGTAAAAGATCGGTATCTTCGTACCTGCCCATTAAATGCGCAATGGGTAATTAAAACCGTATATCAAACAAATACCCATGCCATGCTCATCCCTATTTTACAACAGCTTTTTAAACGCGACCTCGATACACTTAAATTCGAAATAGGCGCTTATAAAAGCGAATCCACTCTTTGGGCAACCGACGGCGAAATCGCCAATTCGGGCGGTAATCTTTGCTTACATTTGGTAGGCAATATCAATGCATTTATTGGAACCACCTTGGGAAACACCGGTTATGTGCGGCAACGTGCCTTGGAGTTTACCCAAAAAGACGTTCCCAAAACGGTACTCATTGAACAAATAACTGCCACCCAACAGATGGTCGAAAAAACCCTGAACCAATTGTCTGAAACCGATCTTTTGAGGGAATACCCCATTCACGTATTCAAAAAAGAAATGACCACAGGGTATTTCTTGACCCATTTGGCAACGCACCTTACCTATCACCTAGGACAAGTTAACTATCATAGAAGACTACTAGATGTTTAAAACAGCTTGATACTTTATTGCCGAAACGACCCTTTTACAACACGGGCAGCTCCTTGATGGTATTTTAGGGAAACCAAGCACAGCTTGGAGCAATTCCTTCAAAAAGTACCAAAGACGAGGCTGCTTCCTACAATATTAACTGCCTCTAGTATGAGAATATTTCCATTTCTATCCTAAAGAAGATTAGTATCTTAGTTTCTTAAACCTGCACACTTGACAACAATTGATATTGATTCTTCGACCCGTACCCTGCAAAATTTCCTGGAGCAAAAAGGGTGGCTATATCCCAAAGAGGTCCTTTCTGACATCGAAAAACCAGGGGAGGGCAATATGAATGTGGTACTTCGAGTTCGAACAAATCAGCGCTCCTTCATTTTAAAACAATCAAGGCCGTATGTACAGAAGTACCCGCAGATAGCTGCTCCGCTAGCGCGTATCGGAGTGGAGCATATGTTCTACAACAAGCTGTCGGGCACCCAATTATCGAATCATTTTCCCGCTATTTTAAACTACGATGGGTTCGATCATGTACTGCAGCTACAAGATTTGGGACAATGTGAAGATATGTCCTATATATATGAAAAGGGCAGCATCGCTTTGGATACTTTGGAACAATTGGTCGCCATATTAGCAACCGTTCACCAAAGTACTGCTCCTGATTTTCCTGAGAATATGGAATTACGGCAGTTGAATCACCAGCATATTTTCGTGCTCCCTTTTTTAATGGACAACGGTTTCGAACTAGATACGGTGCAGGAAGGATTGCAGGCCCTCTCACTCCCTTTTAAAACGGACTGGGCACTTGCAGAAAAGGTAACGGAAATCGGAAAAAAATATTTATCGAAGGGTTCGGTATTGTTGCATGGCGATTACTACCCCGGAAGTTGGATGACCGAACGCGATCAATTGTACGTGCTCGACCCTGAATTTAGTTTTTTGGGCTTTGCCGAATTTGATGTGGGCGTGCTTGTCGCGCATTGTATCTTGGCAACAAATGAGGAAACATCTCTAAATAGGGTCTTGGATCGGTATGCAGCGCCAATTGACCGCACCCTTACCGAACAGGTAGCGGGAATCGAAATAATGCGGCGATTAATCGGCCTTGCCCAATTGCCATTGAACCGCAGTATTGAAGAAAAACAGTATCTTTTGCAAAAGGCACACAAAATGATCCTTGGGTAATGGTGATACATATAATCAAAACAAAAAGTACCTTGAAACGATTGGCACTTGTATTGTTCAGCCTTGGTATCGCTATGGCAGGAGCTTGCAAGCGGCCGGGTTCAGCGGTAGCCATACCATCACCAAAAAAGGTAGGCTATGCCGTTGAGGATCTAGTGCTTTCCAAAGAGCTCTATTATGACAAGGTACTCGGCGCCTTGGTGGGGTCGGCTATCGGAGATGCGATGGGCGCTTCTACCGAAATGTGGCACCGGAACGATATTCAACTCAATTACGGGTATATTACGGGCCTCACCCCTGCCATTCGGCCCCAATCTCCCGAAGGACCTTGGGATCATAATTTACTTGCCGGTGCCACCACAGATGATACCCGATGGAAATACCTGATGGTGCGCTATTTTGATGCGAACCGAGACGCACTGAACGCTACCCACTTTTCCCAGTTCATAGCAGATTACTATCAAACGATCGCAAAAACCCTCAAAGACCGAGCGGTATTGACCCATACCGGGGCCTTGGATGAGCGCATCGAAAAGATAGAATGGATCAAAGAATGGGCCCGTGTGTCTATGGCGTTTCAAAAAGGGCCGGAAGCGTACCAGCAGGCTTTACACCGCTTTTACGGGGGAGAGATGTCCTGTGCCGGGCAATTGTACACACCCATGTTCGGTCTCTTGGCCAACAATCCTGAGGAAGCCTATACCATTGCCTATGAACATGCACTTTTTGATCTCGGTTATGCCAAGGATATTTCCGGACTTGTGGCCGCAATGACGCATATGGCCCTGCGAACCGCGAATCTCGATTCCATTTTGAATACCGCTGCTTTTGTGGATCCATTGGAATATCAAGATAGCAGGCTGGTTGGCAGAATTCCCAACGCTATTTTGGAAAGTTCCATCAAAAGCGTGCGTGCGGTAAAAGAGTTGGTGTTGGTCGATTCCCTGCTTGCCCGGGACTCATTGGTGTATAAAATACCGGAGGGCTATCCCGGAGACCTAAAAGATTGGGCGCGCCAAGAAATGGTGCATCAGTTACTCGAAAAAGACCAACGAGCTATTGCCTTTCATGCTGGCGAGATATGGCAAATATTGATTACCGCCCTTCAATTCGGGGAAGGGAACTTTACAACTACCTTGCAATTCATTACCAATTATGGGCGTGATAATGACACGGTCGCGGCCATAGCAGGTATGATTTTGGGTGCCAAAGAGGGCTATGAAAACCTCCCGGATGATTTGAAACAAACCACCTTACAGGTCAACAAAGAAGTATTGGGTATTGATTTGGAAGCCTTGGCACAAGAACTAACGGCCGTCCGTTTCAAATAACTGTAGACCAACACTACTACTTGACCGTCAAAAGCCATGGATCTTTAAAGTTCCTATCTAACTTGTGAGCACTTAGCCTCTTAATGGCTTCCGTTTTAGTGGTATCGGAATCAACGATCAGGTAATACCTACTGTTTGCATCTTTTCTTCCGATAATGGTGTAGTACTCCATCTTGGTGAATCGTTTTTGAGTGTTTTGCGCTTCTTTTAACGATGCAAAACTGCCGATGACCACATAGTATCCCGATTGTAAGAGTCGCGTATTTTGGTCTACCGTTTTATCGATGGCCTTGGGGCGTCGCACTACTTCTTCTTTGCTATTTGGTGTTTCCTCCACTACGGCGGTTTCCGGTACGATTTCGGTTTCCTTTGCTACTTCAGTTTCCACTGGCGCAGGGGTTGTTTCCACTGGGGTCGCAGTCTCTTCAACCGGTTCGGGAGCGGGAGCTTTCTTCGGAGCCGGTTTCTTTTTTGGTTCTTTGATGGCCGCTATTTTTTCGGCGGTCTCTTTTGCATTCTCTTCCCACTCAGGACCGTCTTCACCGGCGCGTTTTTTAAATTTATACGAAAGACTCAACGCATGCACATCGCCAAATTCATAATCGCCCAAAGCCATTTCATAGGAATAGCCTAGGTGCAAAGCGTTCAAAAGAAGCACTTGCAATGCGGGGTTTACCGAGTATTCATTTTTATAGGAGATGCTAGCGCTTAACCGGTCTTTAAAATCGATTCGCAATGCCCCTTCATAAATATCCTCTTCATCATAACTAAGGTACCGAACGATAGGTGTTACCGTAACACTATTACCTGCTCGAATACCATATTGCGCATAAGCGGTAAAACCTTCTTCTACCCGATACTCCAATACATCTTCCAAACCGTCTCTGAGGGTTGCCCTTTGTATGGGCATTTTATTGTAAAACCCTCCGAGGGTTAAACTTCTTAAGGTATAGTGCAATCCTCCACGATAGGTAAACGCGCGATTCGTTGCATTGATATTGGGGGCAAAACCTTCATCAGTGGGCAACTGATCTAAGGGAATGCGATCTTGTTGTCGCGTTTCAAGCCCACCAGAGAGGCCCAATTTCAAAAAATGGTCTTTCGAACCGATTGTAAATGCGGTACTTACCATGGCAGCCGAATAATTAAAATAATCAAAGCGGTCTTTAAAATAGTCGATTCCAAAGGCCATGTTCTCATAGATCGGTATTTGCGCAAAGATATATTGAGAGGTTTGTTTTCGTTCCACATCCGACACCTGTAACAGCCCTGTGACCTCAACCCTTTTCTGTTCCCCCACAAAAGAAGGATCGTTAAGGTTCGGATATAGTAAATCTTGCCCGGGAAACACAATGCGTTGTGCAGATAGCACAGCGCAAAATAAGAAGGCGATTAGGGTTATGGTAGGTTTCATGATGTAGGGTGTAGGGCTAAGGTGGTATTATAGGCTATCTAATCAATATTATTTTACTGGAACTACCCTCATGTGTGGTAACCCGGTAAATATATTCTCCGGTTGTCAAGGTCTTATCGATCAGTGATTCTTCAATGCTTAGGATATACGAGCCTTCGCTCATAAAGCCGTTTTTCAACGTTCCGATTCGTTTTCCGTTGATGGCGTATAATTGAATATCTACGTGCATCGCCCGGTTAACGTTCAAGGCTATGGAAGGGTTGCTTTCGGCGTCATAAATAGGTTTGTGAATGAATGCTTCCGGCGCTTCCGCAATGGGATCGGTAGGATCGATAGGATCCGGAACTTCTTCCGAGCTACAAGAAAAGCCGAGGTCTAGGTTCACAAAATCACCTGCCAAGGCATTGTTGACGCTTGCCTGGTCTATACATAACCATTGGGAGAGTACCGAAGCATACAAGGTTCTAAAATCGTTCGTGCTTTTCAGATTTTTGTTTCGATCCAAATCACCTAGATCGGGGTGGTCCCCTACGAAGCCGTTGCCATTTAGGGCAGGGCCAAAAAACATAGTAGGGGAAGCAGCACCGTGATCGGTACCATTAGAGCCATTTTCGGTAAACCTTCTTCCGAATTCGGAAAAGGTCATTCCCAACACTTTTTCATGATGGCCCGTCTCCTCCAAATCTTTATAGAAATCGTTAACGGCCTGCGAAAGGTCTCCCATGAGTTCGGCGTGCCTTTCGGGCTGATTGGCATGGGTATCAAAACCATTTAGAGTGACCATAAATACTTTGGTTCCCAGATTTCCTTTGATCAGGCGCGCAATAATGGCCAATTGATCGGCAATTTTATTGTCCTGATATTCCATCTTATTGGTGGCATTGTTATACGCCTCACTGATCACCCCTGAATAAATGTAGGTTGAATTCGAGGTGGCCCTCAAAAATTCTTGTTGTTGCCCCGATTTGCAATCAAGGTCTAGATCGTTCACATTGAACTGAACACCATTTTTTGCGATATTTTCAAGTTGACGAGGGTTTGAGACAAGAAATGCAAACTGTTCGTCATCATTGCTAAAAATTAGATTGCCGATGCTTCCGATTTGAATGGCCAAGGGTTTTTCTGGTGGAGCCAACAAAAAGTCTTGATAGCTTTCTTTAAAATACTTGCCCAACCAACCTTGCGTCAATTCACTTCCGTAGTTGGTATTGGCGGTCGCCCAAATATCCGACGATTTAAAATGGGAAAGGTTTTGACCTTCATAGCCTACCCCATGTACAACTTTCATCATACCATCGCCCCACATCGATTCCAAGGGCTGCATATAATCGGGCATTCCAAACTCACTGTTCAAAGAAATCAAATCGTTTTGCCGGTGATAAATTGAAGGCCTTGCATTGGCATAGGTATCAAAATCATATACCGGCACAATGGTATTTAGACCGTCGTTTCCACCCGCCAAGCGAATCAAGACCAGAATATTGTCGTTATCCGATTTGTTCAAGGCCATGGCCAGGGGCGATACCGAGGAGGCGCTCAACTGGTTTCCGGCCAACATTAGGCTCCCGGTGGATCCTATTCCCAACGCCTGTAAAAAAGACCTTCGGCTCCATACCTTGTGTTCATGATCGTGCGAATGTGCATCTTTGTGTGCTTTTGCGATTGTTCTGTGGTACATAGCAGGCTTATTTTAGTTGAAACTCGGGCTGTTTAACAATATGGGAAAGTAGCAGACATACCTGTTTGGGTACGGCTTCATTGTCGAGGTCCCATGTGCCATCTTCGTAATAATTCTCTGGTACGGCATCCGATTTAAAAACATCCAAAGCGTTTTCATAATCTTGTTCTGACAGCAAATGATCTGGTAAGAACCAATCAACTATAGAACGGTTTACATAGTTCACATCATCACTGGGACCTGTAATGGAGAGCGCCAACGCTCTAAACTGCTCCTCATTTAACCGAAACTGATCGCGTACAATACGTTCCAAATAGGTCCATCTTGTAATGAGGGTTGGCGAGCTGATCCAATCTTTGTCGCGCTGCCATCCGGCCACATTGGGCGGTTCTAACACTACTTGGTTCGCCAACCTGGCCCAACGGAATATGCTCAACATATACTCTCGGTCAGGACTTATAAACGCAGCATCCTTATAAAAACTTAAAAACAGGTCTACCGGACTTTTAATAATAACATCGGTGGTATCCGCGCTAAAGAAGTGTTCACTCTTTAATAACTGCCGTATAACCGGCGTAATCTCAAAGCCGCTATTTTCAAATGTCGCTGCCAACTCGTTGATGATCGCAGGATTTTCAGGAAGTTCGGGATGCACATAAAAGGTATAAAGCTTTTCAACAATAAACTTTGCTACCTGGGTTCCTCGTTCTTCGAACAAGATGTCTATGACATCGTCATAGCCCCAGTTTCCCGTTCTTCCAAAAATAGTTTTATCCTCGTTGTCGAAATTATTTTCCACAAAATACAGGGGCGCACAACGGGAGTCCCTTTTATTATACCCGGTAAGGGCTCTGGCAGTTTCTTCTATATCTTCTTGGGTATAACCGTTACTTTCCCCTAGGGCAAAAAGTTCATATAGTTCTCTTGCATAATTTTCGTTGGGTCTATTTTTTGTGTTTTGATTGCCGTTCAAATACAACAACATGGCCGATTCCAAACCTATTTCATGGATGAACGTTTTAAAATTACCAAGGGCATTTGTTTGCAGTGATCGGGTATAGCGATACATATAACTGGCACAGGTATACCCGGGAATGCCGGTTACAAAATGGTTGCTCCAGAAAAAGCTAAGGCGATCTCGCAGACCATTCTCGAACATGGCCTGTAGGTAGGTCACCCACCATTCTCTCCTAGGATCTGCATTTGTAGGATCAACGGGGTCAAAATCATCGGCCCAGGAGGGCTTCGCCATCAAAGGCTTTGTAAGGGCCTCATCAATAAGCGCATCGACAACTGCCGCAGGGCTTTCACCCAACAAAAGTTCCGAATCACTAGGCGAAATGCCATAGGCCACACGCTTGTATAGGTGCTTTATTTTTTGAATGTTCCATGTGTTGTCCGCTGTAGGAACGTAGGCGCTCAAAGGCGCATTGTTACAGTTCGAGTTCATAAGTAGGTCATAAATCAGGGGGGCACCTGAGTCTTGTTAACACTAAGACAACTGTTAAAGTATTTGTTTAGTATAATCGGATCGATGAACTGCAGTTATATCGATAACAATGTCACTATTTCGAAATAAATGACATCTTTCCCCTACAAAAACCAGCTGCAACCTCCGCAAATGCCCTTGACCCCATTTATTTCTAAAACGTTGATTTTCAAATTAAAAGCTCCAGTATTCGCTACCGCTAACAGGTTGTAACGTTCCGTAGGAAATACTTGGGAGGTCATTACATACTGCCCCTTGTTTGGAAATACCTCGACCGAGGAGCGATCTACCAACCCTCGCACTTCATACGTTCCTCCTGGCGATGGATCCATGGGCTTTTTGAAACGAATTGCGCAAAGCATGTACCTAGTAATGGTGGCTTTCCGATGGTCGCTATTTTTCATCAATTCAGTATATAACAAGGCTCAGAATCATCATTATCAATCCCTCAAATTAGGGGTAAAAAGCTATTTTTTATACTTAACAATAAACACATAGCATTATGCCAAATATTGATGAAGCACGTCAAACAATTCAGGAAACTAGCGAATACGGAATCACCTACCTAGATTTGTCGCGGCAGCGGGGTTCAGCATCGGAACCAGGTTTAACAACGGAAGATCTTGACGCCCTACTACCCGAGATAGCGTTGATGGAAAATCTTGAAACTTTGAATTTAGACAATAATTCAATTAACGTACTACCACCGAATATAGCGCTACTAAGCGACCTTGGCGTATTAAGTCTGGGGAACAATCAACTTTCCGAGTTGCCTGAGGAAATGGAGGCGCTAGATGAACTGGTTAGCTTACATTTAGCAGAGAACAATTTTCAGCAGGTACCACCTCAAATTGCATATCTACCCGCTCTCAATATCTTGAATTTAAGCGAGAACGCTATTCAAACCGTGCCACCGTTCCTAGGGCACATGACCGCAATTGCCAACTTGGATTTAAGTTTAAACTATATCAACGACTTACCCCAAGAAATAGGCGGCTTGACAAATCTTCAATCCTTTACCATAGCCAGTAATGAACTCGAGATCCTCCCTGATGAGTTCAACAATATACTCCGGTCGGGGAACCTTCGTTTCGTTGACCTAAGAGCAAACTATCTTCCTGACGAGGTGGTCGAATCAGTAAATCAAATTTCGCAAAGTTTCGGTATTGATGCACATACAGGGAATCAAAGAGTACCAGAAGTGTTAGCAGAGGATCAACAAGCGGCTCAAGAGGATCAAATAGAAGTGGAGTTGCAAGCTTTAGTCATTCCACGTAACCAAAGTCGCGCCAGAAATACAAGGCAGCCAGGTGAACGTACCGGGCGAAATGCCGCCCCCAGAGCCGCTCAACAGCCCCGAAGAAGAAGGCAGCCTTGATACGTTACTAACTCTTAGGCATCTATTTCATCCCTAATTCTGTAGTCCTATTTTTTAACTTACAAAAAACACAGCTACCATACTTTTGAGCAGTTGCAAAGCGGCGCCCCAACGAAATACAGTCCACGAATTGTATGGGCCCACCTGCTAAATGCAATCTGAATTGTGTTACGTTATGACACTTCTTAAAACCGATATGAAATAGGGCGGATTGCACGAACAAAATCACCGTACTGGAAGAAAGAACCTCTTTTTATTACCGCCTAAAGAAGTGTCCTCACCAAATACCCTTTATCTTATTGATTTTCAACGCTTTCATCTCTAAAGGGGAAGCTCCGGTATTCTCTACCGCTAGCAGGTTGTAGTGTTCCGAAGGAAATACCTGGGCGGTCATTACATACTGCCCCTTGTTTAAAAATACCTCGACCGAGGAGCGATCTACCAACACCCGCACTTCATACTCCCCTTCGGGCAATTGATCTACGGGCATTTGCTGAATGGTATTGGCAAACGCCTCTTTGAAGTCGGTTTTACCCGAAACTACCCGATCTAAAAGAAATAGTTGCTGGGTATTGGCCATCGTAAGTACCAATTCTTCTCCCATGGTGTTTTTGAAGCTCAGCACATAGTCTTTGGAAGTAGTCTTAAAAGCAATCTGCGCCTGGTTCAAATGATCAAAAGGGATGGTATCCTTGGTTGCGACTTCTAGTACTTTATCTTGCGCATCACCTGTTTCTACCAATTCGCTTAGCTGCGATACCGGATAGTTGAACAAGGTATACTCGGCTCCCATTTTCTGCAAGGAAAGGGTTCTGGGAAGCGTCATTGCACTGCGCCAGGTGTCGGTGGGGGTGTCTTGCGCATAGGCCCAATTGCTCATCCAACCGATAAAGATCCGCTCGTCATTCGGGGCATTGTTATACGTGACCCCAGCATAGTTATCCGTTCCCAGATCGATCCATTTTCGTTCTGTTTGATCCGAGGTAAAACGTTCCCCATCAAAATCCCCCACAAAGTACTGCGTGCCACTGCCGCCGTTGGGCCCCCCGGGGTTGATACTGATCAACAAGACCCATTTTTCCTCTTCGGTACCCGCTACCTTCAACTTAAAAAGATCCGGGCATTCCCAAACGCCTCCATGCGCCCCTTTTCCACGGCCGAACTCGCTCATTTTATGCCACGATTTTAAATCTTGGGAGCCCCATAGTTGCAAATGGTCGCCCGCTACCAAGGCCATTACCCATTTCTCACTCCTATCGTCCCAAAATACCTTGGGATCACGGAAATCTTTGATACCGTCATTTCCGATCACGGGATTGCCCTGATATTTTGTCCAAGAATCTCCATTGTCCAAACTATAGGCGATTCCTTGGGTCTGAAAATCTTTTTTACCGTCTTTTTCACCTTCTGGGTCGTGGTAGGTAAAAATGGCGACCAAGGGCGGATTCGCCTCGGTTCCAAAACCAGTAGTGTTCGCCGAATCTACCACCGCACTACCCGAAAAAATATAGCCATGCTCATCTGGGAACAGCGCGATAGGTCGATGTTCCCACTTTAACAGGTCTTTACTCGTTGCGTGCCCCCAGTGCATGGGACCCCATTCGATATCTTCGGGATAATACTGATAAAACAAGTGGTACACCCCTTGGTGGTAGACCAACCCATTGGGATCGTTCATCCAATACTTCGGGGGTGAAAAATGAAACTGGGGTCGGTAGGGCTCCTCATAGGTAGCCACGGGCATCTCTTGCTTCAAAGGCGTATCGGACTTTTTATTTTGTTTACAAGAAACGATGAACAAGGGTATAAAAAAAAGGGGTACTATTTTTCGAAATGGTATCATAGCAATCGTAAAGTGTTCATTTTTTAAAAAAAGGAATGTGGTCGCTAAAATAATACAACCCTTCTAAAATACGATCTTTATTTTACCGTGTACTCCAAAAAAATGTTTTCGATGCAAAGGCGAATGGGGAATAGCACTCTAGCACGGCTTTCAACCCATTATTGTTTTGGTTTAAAGAAAAGGGTATATAGCGATCCCGTACCCGCTTCGCCTACACCTCCCCCAAAATTTATGGCAATAGAACCATCGCCTTTTAGATCTCCCACATAAGAAATAGAACGGGCAAAACGATCCTCGCTACCCAATACGAGATCAAAACCGCCTTCGGCAGCACTGATCTTATCAAACGCTTTTACACTTTTGTCAGCGTTTAAATATAGTACGTAGGCATTGCCCTCATTTTGTTGATTGGCACCTGTGACCAAATCCGGTATGCCGTCACCATCTACATCACCTATTGCGCACAGGGCATGGCCAAACTGCGCCCCAAAAGTACCATTGGGATTCTCCGCTGCATCCAATACTTCGGCAAAGCCATTGACCCCTTCAGTAATCTTGATTTTGGATACCACCTGATAGGCATCGTTAATTGAAAGGATCCAAACCGCACCCTTACCGCCGTCGGACATAAAAGCCCCTACCGCCAGCTCCCTGGTACCGTCATTATCCAAATCGCCCAGGATCGCCACTTCCCGGCCTCCGAATTGATCGCCATCTTCCAAACCGTCCCCGAAACCACCTTGCGTACTACTGATCGTTACGGTATTGGGATATACGACTTCCGAAGCGTCGTTTAAAAACAAAAAGTCTATAGCGCCACGATCCCGCCCCCCGTCATCCGAACCGGGATTACAGGCTACAAGATCTACCCTTCCGTCATCGTTCAAATCGCCCACGGCCGTTAGCCCCTGAGCGATGATATTCTCATTCTTTACTACATCTTTAACGGTTCCGTTCGCGGTTAGATGTATAATGTATAGCGCATTATTGGGCGGTACCGGAGCCGATACCGCTATATCGGGAATCCCATCGGCATCATAATCGCCAATACCCGCAACCCCGTACCCAAAGAAATTCCCTGCGGCCAAGTCTTCGTTGAAACCACCTTCCAAGGCCGATATTTTTTGGTTCGACATGACGGTACCATCCCTATTCATGAAGAGGATATATACCGCTCCGGCATCTTCGGCCCCATCGTCATCGGAACGTGCCCCGATGACATAGTCTATAATACCATCGCCGTTTACGTCGCCCACGGCATCGTGGTCTCTTGCAAACCGATCACCCGCCTCCAAATCGGCCACCAGCCCCCCCAAACCGTTTTCTATTTTTACAAAACCTGCTGCTTGGTACAGGGTTTCGACTGTTTCAACGTCTTCTTGATCATCTGTGGCGTCGTCTTCCCCAACCAGTTCGTCCACGTCGTTACTACAACCAAATAGCGCTACTAAAAAAGTAAAAAATAAGATTTTGTTGTTCATGTATAACGGATCGTTAGAAGTTTTAAGTGTGACGCATCTTTTAAGAAACAGTTTAACCGGTGCCGTCTTATTTAGTATACTTTAACAAGTGGTCACGCAGCCTATCAGGGCTTCTGCTTCAACATTAGGGTCTCGACCGACCAACTTGGTTTTCTTTTTCTTGTTCGATACCCGTGGGAGGCCTTCCCAGGGCTATTTCCAGAGGCCACTCCCGGTAAACTTCCGAAAAGGTTGTTTACCTTTCTAAGGTCGCCTAGGCGACCCTTTTCTCTTCGGGTTCTAGCTCCTCGTTTTGTTCTTGTGCTTCCCAATCGGTGAGCCAAGGTTGTAGGGCTGTTTTTAGGTCTTCCCCGCTACCTTGCTGCCACTGGGCCATCTTATTTTTGAACAGGTATCCATGTTGAAACCGCATAAAGCTTGCCATTTCATATTTCATTGAATCCGAAAACCCCTGGGCCCGGCACAACATTGCTATTTCCGCTTCTAGCTCGGCGCTTCCCAATCGCACTTCTCCCGGGCTTATTCCCTTGTTTTGGATAGGGCTTACCTCCTTATCTAATTTTGCTGTTCGTTGTGTGTAGGCTTCCGCGCCTATTGCGCGACCGTGTCCTTTACCGATGGGTGCTATGTTTTGATTTTGTGACATTTTGTATTCTTTTATCGTTTTTTAATAACCGTAATCGCCTTTAAACGCTATGGAATACCCTAAGTTAATAGCATCGCTGCTGCTGCAATTGCACTGTTAAGACCCTAGGCTCATATCTACCTATATGCTAGGCGCCTTGGGTTGCTTACCCGGACTCAGACTCCGACCCTGCGTAGCATTTTTACTATGCTCCGCTAAACTTGCCCTGGCTTTATTGGCCTTCTTAGATCTGTCCGTTGCCAGCGCTGAAAGATCTCCAAATTTTGAGGGTGCAGCACTTGCTTGACTTCTACTTGATTCCCCTGACACCGATGAACTTTGGTCAAAAGGTTGCCCGCGTTTTAATGAAGCGGGTGTATTGGAGCTTTCTTCCGTTAAAGTCCATACTGAGCTCGAAGCAAGTTCAGAACCCGATTTTTCTTCTGAGGCCCCTCCCATGTTTGAAGCACGTTCAGCATCAGGGCCAAGTTCAGAACCCTGTTCTTCTTCTGAAGACCATATGTTTACATCACGCTCTGCAAGCTCGCCTAATGACGACTTCGAATCATCGGGGGTACTGCCATTTTTGATTTCGACTCCGTCCCGGGCACGTTCTAGTGTATCAATTCCATTATATAATTCGAGCTCGCTAGCATCCTGAACTTCTTCTATACCCGTATCGGTTTCCAATTCATCAAGCCAATTCGGAGCATCGACCATTGCATTATCATGCTCCGAATATAGGGACGAGTTATCGATGTCGTGATCAGCAGAACCCCCTAAATTTTCTTCTGGTACTACGCCCATTTCTCTGTCCTCTTCATCATCAGTGGTGGGAGCTACGGTATCAATACCCGAGTCCTGTTCGGCTCCTCGGGAGGCTTTTTCACCTTTTTCCGTTTCTAGTCCTAGCTCTTGTCTTTCTCCAGCGTTCTGCAATGCGGCATCTATGTCCTCATCGGCCCACGGCAGGTCGGGCTCATTTTCCACTGTTTCCTGTGCATCATCCAATTGCTCCTTGGTCGCCTGCTCATGGGTAAGGCCATTGGCCAATAATACCTCATTTACCTTTCTCAGTCCTTCGGCCTGGTCCTCGGTTATTTCCCCTTTCTCAAGTCCATCTTCGATTTCATTTTCTAAACGTACCCGAGCTGCGTTCTTTTCTTCAATGGTCAGCGTATCTCCTAGTTCCTGGCCTTGCCCAGCATCGTATTGTTGTTCTTGAGAAGCAGCAATGGAATTCTCCAAATCTTCTTTTAACTGCTGAAGTTCTTGCATAAACTCTTTGAACTCGCTACGCATCGACTTATTGTTTCCGGTTCCCTCTTTGGCCTTTTTGGCTGCATGATAACCCATGAACAGCGCCATGCCGAAGAGTAGTCCTGCAGGACCCAAAACAAGCGCCAAGGCGTTCACCAATAACATTTTCTGCGCCATTTTCGTGGCTTTATCAATGGCAGTACCGACACTGGGGCCTTTCTCGGGATCATTGGAATCTCCTGATTTATGATGTAAGCGCTCCAAAGCCCTTTCCAAGTTGGCAATGCGCTGTTCGGAAATTTCAGAAACCGCCCTGGGGGTTAGCCCATCATCTTTCGTATTGTTCAAGTTTTCTCCTGGCATCGTATCGTTTTTTAGTTATTCTTTTACCTGTTTGTTAAACGTTTACCGCACCCTGTCAATAATTCACCAGTACGCTATAACATTAAAGGTGCTTTGCGGGTACCTCTCCGAAGAGCAGAAACCTGTATACTCTTAAATCTGTTCCTTTACCTAAGGTAATAACCACCTTCTGCCCTTGTTTTTGTCCTTTTTTAAAATCATTCCCCACTATTTACAACCTGCCCTACAGCATACCATCGACCGAAAAGCATCAAAAAATCTCGATCACAATGTTCTAGCTCTTGATCTAGAGCGCCTGGTCGAGGGAACAGGCGAAGGGGGGGGCGGCGCTGGCGAAACCCCATTTTCCCTTGAGTCCGTTCGATTTCTCGGTGTTATAAGGTCTTCCAGTTTACGCATATTGGCATCTCTTTTTGCTGTCTGAATTTCGATCTCTTGCTCCGCATCATGAATGTTTTTTGCCAAATGCCCGGGTTTCTCATTTAATAAGGGTTCTTGTAGCGCGACGGAGCCTTTTATAACCATTTCAAAACCTTTGTAAGCCAAGTAGACTCCCGCGGCGCCCAAGGCTACGGGGGCAACGGCCCCACCGGTCAAAGCTAATGCACCAATGGTACCCGCCAAGAACAGGGTACGTTTTATTATTTTTCGTGCTCTTTTACTATTCGAATTATTGTCAAAAAGACCATACGTAGGCATCTTTTTTTTTTTTAATTACATTAATTTTTTAATATCCCCTTTCATATGAAAGTACCGTACCTAATCCTGTCAAAAATTTTCAGTCTTCCATAGGGATCATTCCTATAAAAACATGTACACTTCATCTCGGTTTCTAGGACAGGGGTCTTACAACCGTACGCTTCTGGATGCCTTTGGCTTCATCCTTTCTTGCTGATTTTTTTCTATGGCTCGTTGCATCAATCGCGAAGGGGCTCCACTCTTTAAAATCATTCTTTCCCTTTTCTGAAGCTTCCCGAGCTGCTTAAGACGATTGCGATCGAGTTTGGCTTGTTGGATTTTCATCTCCTTCTGTATAGACCCTTCTTCATGCAACAACTGTTCGGTACTTGGCTTGGTAAATGCTTTTATGACCTTTTCTATGCCCTGAGCTAGTTTTTTACCCAGCTTATCACTAACAAGTAAGGAGACTCCAATGGTAGCCATAAAAGGAAGCGCGGCACCACCGGTGAAAACAGTGGCAATCCCCGCCGCAGCGACCGCTGCGATCCAAAGACCCGCCTTCGCCCGTCTCCTCTTTTTTTTCCCTTCAGAGGTATCGTCAAAATAACTCGCTTTTGCCATGGTGCTTTCTTTTTTAGTTCTACTATTGTTAACTTCTACCCATAGTGCCTAAAGCCGTTGGCAGGTATATTTTTACATTCGTTCCCATACAAAGACGAACCGTTGCATCCCCTGTTTTTCCCGATCCTGTTTCCAAAAGCAAACACCCCTACTATAAGGTATGCTTGACAGTCGTACTCCCCCAAAAGAGCACTTATCTTTAACATAAGCTTAAGAGTACTACGGGCAAATGGAGCATATAACAAAGCTACATGCCCATCTTTTTCACGGTGCGCGTCGTTTGTGTTGCGGTATTGGTAGGTCGTGGCTTTAATATCTTGGATACGTCCAAGTTCTCACCTTGCTTGCTATTTAAAGGTTGTACCATATTCGCTTTAAAGTCAGGGGTGATCGTCCAGGTCTGTACCGTATCTAATTTTCCGCTGGGCGTAAAACTGGCCTTTGCCGTAGTCTTGACCCTTGTAGGTTTTCGTTTCTGTTTTTTAGGACGCGCTACAGGTACTTCGGCATTGCGTTTATTCTTTTTTTTCTCTGGCTTTTTTTTCTTAGGCTTTTTTCCGGCCCTTTGGAGTTCGCTGGCCGATTTTCTTTTTATCTTTTCATTTACCGAAGCAGCGGGTTTCTTTCCAAAGAGCAGTTCTTTGATAATAGCTGTGGCAGAAACCGTTGTTTCCCTAGCTTCCCCTATGCTTCTATTTTTTTGTTCTTGAGGTTCCATACTTCTACGTTTTATGTTAAGCCCTATTCTTGATGATAGCGGCTTAACCCGTTACGAGGCACACCTGAGCCCGTTAGTTCGCGTTTTGGATTACGATACGTTTTCGCTAATCGATATTCGTATCTACATCATTTTGTGCTAGCACTGCCGTTTTGTTTTCTTTGTCCTCATTTTCTAATGGGGAATCGACCGTTTCCTTTTCAAAATCTTCTTTGAGGGTCTGATAGTATTCCCTAAAATCTTGTTTGACCCGTGCCCAGGTTTTATAGGCTTTTTTCTTCTTTACTTCTGTTTTGGGAGCCTGCTTTTTTTTGTCCTTTCCCTTTCCCTGACCGTCTTTTATCTTTCTGTAAACCGATTTAAAAAGCAAGTGGAAAAAACTCTTATCCTCTTTTCCCGTATTTTGGGGTACGGTCTTTTCAGATTTCTCCATTGCCTTCTCCAACATTTTCATAAAGAGGAGAAACAAAAAATACATTCCTTTCTGGGCCCTCCCCCAAAATGTTTCAAAAGTCGTTTGTTCTTCTTTTTTCATTGCGCGCTTGTTTCGTGTTCCCTGTTCGTTACCCGATAATAGAACCAGGCCTTCAAGGATGCTGTTAACATCAAGTATATCTTCCCATTTTATCGATTACGGGCATACCTACAATAGGGGGTTTGTTTCCGAAACTCAATTACTTGAGCCCATTTATTGTTTAAAGTCTATTTCTTTCACACCTTTGATATCGCGCCGGGCGTCTACGGCCAATCGTAATTGTTCTTTAATTTCCTTCCCGTTGGCCACTCCTTTGATGATGATGGTCGGGTTTGAATGGTCTGTACTGTCTAGCCACACGTTCGATAACCCGACAATACGCAACCAAAAGGGTTGTAAATGTCGAATATCCTTGACCCGGTATAACTCGATCTCATTGGTGGTCTTGGAAAAAATACCCATATGTTCAATAATACGCTGATCTGTAATCTCAAGCTTATGGCACTTGGTATCAAAATACATCCATAGGGCCATGAGAATTCCTATCCCAAAAGCTGCGGTAAACAGCACGCACAGCATATAAAAGGGGAAATTGGTCCATTGGGAAGGATTGCCCTCCCATATTAATTTTTCTTCCATAACTGGTTTTTATATGTTATTTCCTGTTAAGGCGTCACTACTCTTTTTCTATTTCCACTGTTGACGCGTCATAATTTTCAATGAGCAATCCATGTGGATTATCATCTGTTCTTGCTACATTATGCAGGTCAAAAAAAGCGGTAAACTTATCGATGCGTTCATTACGCTGATCTGTTCTGCTTATCTTTAGCTGCCCGTATACGGCTGCCTTATACGGTTTTTGCCGATCGTCTACTTGAACGGAATCTATCTGCAAATGCTGTACTAGGTTCTGATTCTTTATCTTGGAAAAGTGCCCTTTTGCCTTTAAGGTCAGGTATAACTGTTTCCCGGAATGCCCGGTCATCGTAAGGGCCCTGTTCATATTTCTTTCTTGTACGAACTGGTCTATGTTCCAGAACAGCCTATGAAAGGTATAGATGTGGCTTTTAATTTCGGGAGATCGGTACAGATCTACATCGGTAGATGAAATACCCTTGGCCAAGGCCATTTGCCCATTTTCGGTCAAAATATAGGCGGTTTCGGCAAAATGCCGGGTTACATAAAACGCCCAGGACAAACTACCAATAGTAATTATGAGGGACGTTATTAAACTTATGGCCATTGCTTTTTTTGCCAAGGCAAAACTTGTGGGTATGTCTTTTAGTGATTTTAAATTCATGACATTTATTTTAAGGGTTGATCACGTCTTCTATTGGGCAAGGTCTTCTTGAGAAGCCTGGATCATTTCCTTAACTGGGTAACACCCAATAAGGTACCGACCCAAATTGAAAACGATACTTGACCTGAAGTAACGTAAAATAGAGGGTTGTTTCTCTTGATGAAACAACCCTCTGTTTTTAACGCGTTTCTATACACCACCAGCAGCTGGTGCGAAGAAGGTACTCAAGACTTTAGCAATACCGAATACGGCAAGGCCAATAACAAATTTGATCAGGTTCTTTTGGGCTTGCTCACTACCCTGCATATACTGCACAAATACCAGGAATGCCCCCACAACGGAGTAAATCCCCACCAGGGCCGTCATCACTAAATCCACTTCACCCGCCCAGGTTGTAATTTGGCCGGAAACGGCACCGCTTACCGGGCCAAAAGCGAACAACGCAATGGCCATTACCGCCATTAAACGTATGTGTTGATAACTAGACTTGGTAGTGGTTACACCGGTCTTTTTTCTTAACTTCTTGATAATCGATTTTACTTTTTTCATTTTGTTAATTTTAGATTTAATAAGTATTCAATAATTAGGATTAGATAATTCGTATTTTTATTCGGTATCGAGGGTATTGGGTTCTTTGTTGGTTAAACTTCTAATGGATCGGTCACAGTGAATACATTTGTTTCCTGTATTGTAGGTGATGTATTGGATCAACTCTCCCTTGGCCGGGAATTTGGTATCGATGTAGAAGAAGATGCCACCGAAAGTCGGGAACAGCAACGCTACCGGTAAATTGTAAAAGCCAAGAAAAAGAAGGCCTAATCCACTGGCAAGAATTACCGCTACCCTTGATAGGGCAAACCCCCATACTTCTGGTGTCTTCTCCAAAACCTTTGGTGCTCTGAATTCCATATGCTATTTGTGTTTTATGTTTAATTAAGGCAATAGGTTATTTAAACATTCTACCCATATTGCCCATAACATTCTTCCCTACTCCTTGTCCCAGTTCACTGCCCTTGCTCACCAAAATGTTCGCAAATTTGGGTATCTGCAGAATGGTCAAAATCATCACGATTTGTAGGGCTATTGCAAAAAGGGGGCTCGTAAAGGTTTTGGCCGAGGGATCCAAGGCAATTATGATTACCTGCATTATAAAATATATGGGTCTCCAAAGCATCACCGAAACAAAGCCAAAAAACCAATTTCCAAATACCGACTGGTTTCCCGCGATCATTGAAAAAGGAATTGCAATGGTCCCTATGATATAGTAAATGGCAATGAGTATGATTTGCCGAAACATCATATAGGCGCCAACGACCGTGGCGGTCAGATAAATGAGCACGTGAATAAGTTCGAGCATGGGGTTGATGGCAAGAATATCGAAAATTCCCCAGCCGGGTCCCGTGGATATATCAACGTAGGTCATCACCGCTTCGAACTTGCCCGCTGTTGTACTGGTATCAATGCTTGGCCCTGCCGATGGCGTTGGCAAGCTTAATCCGGTAACACCATCTGTCATCATCTGGGTCACAAATGTTATGGGCCGTCGAAGCACTAGGTCTACCAAGTCTGAATACAAGGCCAAGACGCCCAATAAAATACAGGGTCTTATAATAACAAAAGGATCTAGCCTGGTATCGATATCCGAAAAATACAACATCACCTTATACGCTATATAGATAAAAGCGATGACTCCTGCCAGTTGCGTGGTGCCTACCAATATCAATTCGACGAAATCGTAAATATGTCCGCTTTTACTATTCACCCCAAAAAGTTCCGTCCAAAACTCGGTTAATACTGTTTCCATAATTCTTACTGTTTAAAAATTCTGTTAATTGCACTCCTATTGTCCAAATCGTACTGTATCGCTTGTAGGCTCGATTTTATTTTGCGAATCTGTAAATACTTTTTGAGCCAATAGGTGTAGTTGTAGCCGACTCCACCGGCTACGGCTGCATCTATCGTTGATTGTACTATATCGCCATTTGCCCGGTCGAAATAGGCTTTTTCCTTCGCCAAAGCCGATTTAATGTCTTTGATCCCATGGCGCAGAAAAAAGGGTATCGCTTCTATATTTGCTACCTGTGTTTCCAGATCTTGAATAAGCTGATCGGTCTGTTGGGTCAAATATTCGAGCCCCAAATAAACCGCAGCAGAGGTTATATTTGCGCCAGGATCTAATTTGTCTTGATACGCTTCTTCTATATCCTCGAGTTTTTTCAACTCATCTTGCATCAGTTTTCTTTCGGCAACAATGGTAGCAAGAAAGGCTACCTGAGTACCTCTGTAACCATTTAATTTGAGGTCTCGCACCTCTGTCTGTCCATATTGTTTTGCAGATAGCGCAAGGCAAATAAGGAGCATAACTATTTTAATATTCTTCATCTTCCAAGCTTATGTTTATAACATTTTGTAGGGCTTCCAGCGTAAGCAACATTCGCTTACCTTCGGGCATATATAAGATATCGGTAGCTCCGACCGCCTTTATTCCCAAATAGTCACGAACATTTTGTAATTCGGCATTGTACTTTTGAATAAATCGATATCTGATTGCAACATTCTTAAACATGCTTTGATTACTATATGCGCCACTTATCGGTAGTATCGGATATTTGAACCACATGTAATTTTTACAATCGATATTGATAAAGTCTTCAACAATGGCTCTTATAGGGCCTTCAAGGGGAGAGCCGGCAATCTGTAGGCTGTTGGCCCTTTCTTCCATAACAGTTTTCATATAGTTAACGGTAAGAGCGTCTGCAAGGTCGTACTCTGCAATCTTCTCATACTCCTTTACCATATTGTCGTAATGATCAGCTGACCAAGCATCGTGCAACCAGGTAGGCCAAGGTAATTGGGCATTAACCGATTGAAAAAGCAACATAGTGAGCATAGGTACCGCTATATTTTTTATTATTGTTTTCATGTTTTAAAACTTTAAAATGAAGTATCTAATCATGCAACTTTTATGTACACCTTAGATTACTTTCCTTGCTTTTATCAATTAGAAAAAAGTAGGTTCAGCAAGGTACTTTTATCAATCTCCGATTCGATTTGATCCAACCGTCGATGCAAGATTTCAACCGACACTCGGGTATTTTGATTTAAGTTGAGCCGTTCACCATAAATTGACTGACCCTCGATCAAGTCATCAAGACTATCTAGCTCCTGATCCATATTTAATGCCATTCTTTCGATGTCGTTTAAGCGTTTGGTATTGTCTCTTTTTAAATAATGTGCATACAGCCCAAGACCGTTGTTCTTCACCTGCAAATCATCAATACGTAAGATCAACTCATCTAGCGCATCAAAGACAGGGTTGCCACCATCCAAAAGAGTGGGTGCATAGTAGAACCCTCTTTTTCGGTATTCTTCTGAAAACTCCTCAATCTTTGCTGCGTACTCTTTTTCCCATTCATACCATGGAATAAGGCCGGCTTCCATTGAAATAGACAAAGCCGTTACTGAAACGTTTAGCTGTCCCATAAGGGTCGGCGACCAACATATCAATGCCGCTATTATTAGTTTTTTCATGATTCTTGTTTTAAAAAATTACTTCTGCGGCTTGTAAGAGGTCTAACAATTCGGTCTCGTTCGTAAATGCATAACCGGCAGCCGCTAACATTAACAAGGTTCTCATTTGTGCCTCGTCTTTCGAAAAGGTTCTTAGGATATCTCTTCTAAGCCTGTAAATTTGTTGCCGATCAGCCACCCTTATTTTGTTGGCATCCATATACTGTAAAAAAAGCAGGTCGAAAGTATTGTCCCCAATCCTATCCATATAATCATTTTTACTCTTTGAAAAATAAGGAGTACCGTGCACACCAAATCTGCTCCCAAGAAAATCACCCCCGATTGCCATACCGGCTCTTAAGGTGCTACCGAAAATAAATTCACTGTTTTTATCGTAACTGTTTGCCGCATACTCAAGATCCATTCGTTGCTGTAGCTTTTGACGTGCTCTCTTCAGATCCATCCACATTTGTGTATTGGCCCCTACCGAGACTAGATGTGCAGCATCTATTTTAATCATTTTAGAATAGGTTTTTGAATCTGTGTTTTTCCAATACCACCATTGTGCAGTGCAGAGATTACATATGAGTAAAAATATTATTGTGCTAAAATGTTGCGCTTTCATAGTGCGTGTTTTAATTCCATTCTGTTTAAACCTGTCGGCACCAAATTGTATTCTGGTATGCCGTCATCCTTGCTAGGTCCAAGACCAATTTTGCTTTGCTGTTCAAGGTTGTTATCAATGTTTTTGTCTTTGTCAACTAGCGGAACAGCGTTTGGATGAGACCTCTTTTTGTTTTTTCTACTTCCATTTCAGTGAGCTCAAGATGTAGCCTGTGAACAATGGCAAAATATTTCTCATGTATTTGATCTCTTATACCATTATTCACCTTATATCTCGTTCCCGCATCGATCAAGTCGTTGACTACTATGGCAGATTTTACCAGAAATGCCAGCTTTTTATCGCAGGCCCTTTTTTCACTGTTTAAGGCGCCGCCAAAAAAACCATCACAAAGACTAGTATAGCTCGCAGCGGTTATTCCTATCCTTTGGTGCGGTTCTACCCACCCTCTGGCCTCATTTTCCATAACTGCCGTCGGCACAATATTCCGAAGGAACTCGAGATGTGAATTCCAGCGCATCTTTCGCACGTTGGTCGTCATCCAAGATTCGACGAAGGTGGCCGCATAATTCCCCGGATCGGCATATTCAGTTACCGGGTTATAATAAAAGTCCGTTGGGTCGGGCGTTGGTGGCGGTTGTAAATCGCCTGTATACTCATGCTGGCCCCAGCTTTGTAGCGCAAAAAATAACGTGCCTATTAGTGCGATCCTTTTCATAATCGGATGGCTTTAGGGTTCAACAAATTTTTTCTAGGGATGACCAGTTTGGCCGATCGGCCGCCGTTGGCCTCCAAGACATCTATGACCAAACTCTCATGCTCGTTCGGGGTAAACTTGTTGAAGATCATGGTCATGGTCTTGGTATTGTAACCCTTTACTTTTTTGGTCTCATCCAAAATTTTAAAAGGCTTCACGATCCGTTCCTGATAGACATATTCACCCGCCACTTTTTTTCGCAGTTTTAAGCGGAATAAGATTTGATCGATATCCAGATCTATGGTAGAACCATTATACAGTGCTACCCGAAGGGCCATATAGTCTTTTTGGTAAAAAATACCGTTGACCTTGATCCCAAAGTCCTCTCGCTTATTCTCCAATTTCGCGTTGGGTCTTGCAAAAGTCAATTGCTTTACGAAACGTGTTACTTCGGCTTCTACCTGTTCATGCTCTTTTTTCTCTTCCTGAACGGCCTGGATCTGCTGATCGGTAGCATTGATGCGATAGGTAAGATCCTTGGCATCGCGATTATACCGTATAGGAATGGAGTAATAAGAACCGCTTTCGGTAATCACCGTAAGATTGGTCACCTGGCTTATCGGTTTCCCTACATCTTCGCCAATGTGTTTGATCTTAATAATGGGTTGTATCGTATCGGCCACAAAATAGGGCGAGCCGAGGTCAATGTAATTGATATCCTCATCAAAGATCAAATGCGTTGTCTTTATATCCGATACGAATACCGTCTCCAAAACGGGTAACATCTTCATATCATTTTGGCCAAAACCGAATAGACTCATCCCGGTCACCAATACTATTAATAGTTGATTTTTCATCTTCTTTATTTCTTTAATTATTATTTTCAACAAATTCGCTCAATGCGAGTGCCATGTTCCCTGTTTCCTTATAGGAGGCATATATATGTTTGTTCTCATCGGCATTGGAAGAGTAACAGGCATAGCGCTCGGGAGAAACACTTACTTTATATACATTTGAAATGTTCCCCACCTTAATATATACCTCCCGTTTATCGGTCGAGAATAGTTTTTCCAAATCGCTCTCACTCAATGAAAGGAACTTGGCAAACTTATCTTTGGAAGCCATCTTCTTTTTATGGGAAAGCATGATCATGGTATCGGTATTGTTGATCATGGCCGGGCCTGCCGCCGTATCGAGAATGTCTTCGACATCTTGGGTGGCAATCGCTACCTCTCCATAGAATTTACGTACCGTTTTATACAGGTACTTGATAAAGTCTGCCATGTCGCCGCTTGAAATCGGTTTCCAGCACTCATCGATGAAGATCGATTTCTTCACACTGGGTGCCTGCCGTATTTTGCCCATCACCACATCAATACAAAGCATGGTCACCAATGGGAACAATACCGGGTGATCCTTGATATTATCCATCTCGAAGACGATAAAACGCTCGGTTAATAAGTTGATGGGTTCTTGTGAATTTAAAATCTCGGCATATTTACCGTCATGAAAATCCTGGATCGAAAGTTTAAAACTCAACTTGTCAAAATACACCGCTTCTGCCTCCAGTACCGTGGTATCGCAAACGAAGAGAAAAAAGGTCGACATGCAAGGAAACACTTCGGGCTTTTCTTTGAGCATTTCGTAATAGGCATCGATGTACATGGCCAAAATTTGCTTTTCTTCCCGTTTGTAAGGGTCCTCGCCCTTCCATAAAAACATGATCAATGAGATGATAAATACTTTCTTATCTACCGTAATCTCCTCCTCTCCCAAATAGAACGGATTAAACTGCAGGGGCTCCCCTACGTCGTAGGTGAAATATTGCCCTTTGCACAATTGGCATAATTTTTTGTACGAATTTCCAATATCGATCATTACAATATGATGTCCTTGTTCATAGTACTGACTGGCGATATGGTTGATCAGAAAAGATTTTCCGGTTCCCGAAGGGCCAAAAATCAATCGGTTTCGGTTTACGATGAGGCCGCGTTTTACGGGTTCGTCCCAGAGATCCAAACGAATCGGTGCGCCATTTTTACGATCACAGAACAAAATACCATCCTTGTTACCTTCGTAATAGCTTTCAAAATTCATAAGCGTAGGAGACTGCTCGGACACGCCGATGAACCGAAAATTTTCGTCAATAAAAATGGCGGCGCCAGGGCAATTGCTCAAATACAGGTTTTCCAACGCAAACTTTATTTGATAGGCCGTGATGCCCATGCTCCTAAATACATTCTTGAGTTCTGTCCTATTTTTCTCCAAACCAGCAGGCGTATCGTTCCAAATAAGGATGCTATAGTGTTGTTTGATAAATTTCAACTCTTTCTCAAGTACGTCTTCGATAAGATCGTTGATATGGCCATAGGTAAGCTTATTTTCATTGGAGATCACCGCCAAACTTTTAAACTTGTTCATCGTACTTTTTAATTGCCCGAACAGTTTTTCAGATTTCTCGATATAAATGACTTGGTTATAAATATGGTTACAATCCAAACCAACCGTAATGGGTTGAATAAAGGGAATCTGAAAATCGGTCTTCGGGGTTGAAAAATCAGAATGTTTTGTGGTGGTATTGATCGTAATGGGCAACTGTTCGTTGGACGCGATCGCAAAGATTTCGGCATGTTTGCCCCCCACCTGTAGCTTTTTGTCCAGAAAAATATCCTTCATGATCGTATCGCCCTCTTGCGACAAGGAAAAATAAACCCCCAATAGGTCTATCATTTCGTCATTTTTGAGCCGCTTTACTTCGAAATAGTCTTCCTTGGTCAAAAAGGAAAAGCTCGCTGTCATATGCTTTAAAAAGTCCTCGATATCTTCGATATAACTCTGATATAGCTTCGGGTTTGCCTGAAGCGAGACCTTACTCTGTGAATCCCTTGTAATAATGAGATAGCATTCGTGCTTTAACGTAGGCTTTTCATAATAAAACTGATTATCGCTTCGCGATAGGATCGTATCGGCATCGGCAAGCGCCCCTTTCAATTTGTCTACAAAGAAATAGTCTTGCTTTTGTACGATCGTATTCTCGGGAAAAGAGCGTATGAATTTGTCAAAAATGACATTGATATGATCAATTGATTGTGCATCTAATGAATATATCTGCGGCAAGCTAAGTTTATATACCACGCTCACATCCCCTTTCTTGGAAATCAGTAAATCGTTCTCAACTGCATATATGGGCAGTACGTTTTCTATGGAAGTACTTTTCATATTATTTTTCTTTAGTCGTTGTTGCCGTATTGATCCAGAGGTTGTATTTCTTGGGCATAAAAACCTTTTTACGCTCCAATAGCTCTTCACTTACTTCTTTCAAAGACGATATGATGGCCAAGTCCTTGGCCTCTCCCAAATCAATGTCGTTACCGCCGCCAAACGTACTGGCCTGTGTTCCCCTTTGCTTTACATAGTTCAAAACCTCTTTGGCCACTTTTGAAGGAATCTTTGGCCATTCATTGACCCCAAGGTGTACGCCTTCACGGCCATCAAAGTCGTATATTGAAAGGGAAACCGGTTTCATTTTATCGCCGTCCCTGTAACTTTCTATATCGATTTGAAGCCGATCCTGCCCAGTAAACGCCACCTTGCCATATAGCACGGCTCCATTGGGAATATATAAAGCGGGGTCTTGTGTTTGAAAAGCCTTTTTTAGTCGTACCGCAACCGTGCTACCTTGGATCAAGACTCCCTGATCTACGGTTTCGCAGGGTGTTAGGTTGATCATAGCATCTTTGGTAGCGGTCTTCCCGGCAGCTCCTTGAAAAAAACTACCAGAATTCTCACTTTTGGTACGTATGTCTTTTAACGTGAGTTCTTTTTTAGGCGCTGGGGCGGCCTTCTTTTTTACCGGGGCACTAGCTGTGTTCCTTGTTCTTGTTGCCCGTCCTTCTGAACGGGATCTGGACGCCTCTTGGGCCATCATTTGCTCTTGCATTTGCATCAAGGCCAGCAATTCCGGATCTATCTGTTGCATGGACTGGGCCCGGTCTTCCTTTAAAAGACCATTGGCCAAATCTTTGGCATTCGTAGATCGGTTTCCGCCTCTCTTGAAAGGATTGAAATTTTGGATATCGTCAAAACCAGACTTCTTCTTCTTTTGCAGGTCAATAATACTGGTGGTATCGCCTACTTGCTTTATTTCGGAATCGTAACTCTTCATCTTGGAAACCCCTTTGATTTCTTTCTCATTTACATCAGGGGTACTCACGTCGAACCGTTTTTCTTCCTCGGTCGACCCGAACAATAGTGACTTGCAAAAAAAGACGATCACTATTACAAAAACCCCAAAAACTGCGGATGCTACTATTTTCTTCTTTTTGTCCATTTTCTTTCGTATTCAATTATTATTTTGTGCTCCCCGTTTGCTTGTTGTTTTCAGCAAGCATCTTGGCCCAATAGGCTAGGGGATTTATTTTTTTGGATTTCACCCAAATTTCATAGTGCAAATGAGGGCCGGTCGTTTGTCCTGTATCTCCCACAAAACCAATGACCTCACCTGCTTTGACCAATTGTGCGCGGCGCACTTCACTTTTCGATAAATGCCCGTACAAGGTCTTGACCCCGTTGAAATGAAGTAGTATTACCCTATTTCCGTAACCAGAATCCCAATCACTCTTGAGCACCAACCCAGCGGCCGAGGCATATACCGGTTTTCCCATTTTGGCTACCAGATCAAGCCCTTGATGTTTTTTCATCTTATGTTGTACAGGGTGATACCTGTCGCCATAAGCGGAAGACATTTTCACAAAGTCTTTTTTGGCCAAAGGGAAGTACACCGGTAAGCCGGTATTGCTAGTTCGTGCAAACCTTGTCTGCTTGTTTTGGGCAACGAGGCTACACCCGCAGAGCAAGACCAACCATATGATACTATATTGAACGTTACTTCCCATCGGTGCCTGTTTTTTCATTGGTCGTTGTCACATTTTCTTTGGTCGACGCCCCAGCTTCGGCTGTAGCCAACTTTTGATCTACCGGCGCTGCCCCATCTTTTTTGGCTGCCTCGGCCTTTTTGGCTATGGCATCGAGCTCAAAGGCCAACAGAATATCTATCTCGTCTACGATACGTTTGAAATTACCGTCTACCAACCCTACCAATTCAGACTCCTCGATGACCGTAGGCATCGGCGACTTGACTTGGTCGGTGCGTTTGTCGACCTTTATTTTTCCCCTAAATATTTTTCGTTCTATCTCTTCCCCAAAATTGTCCGCGACGATTCCAACAAATTCTCCCTGGGAAAGTTGGGATATGGTCGAAACCGGAATCGCAAAGTCCAAACTTTCGTTTATGGTATACGAAGTACTGCTGGTATCTACCGATACGTTCTTCAGTTTTTGCTTTTTCTTTCCGAAAATTTCCTGCAATTTGGTCGCCGTTCCGCTGCGTACAGAACCGCTAAAGATGTTCCCGACGATATTGAAGATCGTTTCGGCGATCTTATCCCCGTAGTCCCGTTTTAACTGCTCCAGGTCTTGCATCCCTATAGTGGTGGAAATCTTATTGGACCTTGCCGTTGCGATCAAATTATCCAAGCCCATAAAGTACATGGTGGGCAGCTCATCTATGATTACCGAACAAGGTTGCTTTCCTTGCTTGTTGATTTCTTTTAGTATCTGGGTGGAAATGAGGCCCAAGGCCGGAGAATTGGTCGTCTGCGTCGTTGGTGAATTTGCCAATATAAAAATAGTGGGCGCTTCAGGGTCGTTGATCGCCAATGAAACGTTCATTTCCGGATAAACGTTGTTCCCCATTACCCAAAACAGTTCCTTGGTAGCCAATTGGGATAGCGGTATACGGGCAGAGGCTGTTTGTCCTGCCAACTGCTCAAAGGCTTCTTTCGCCAATGCGTCCGCAAAGGGCGTCATAAAAAACTTCAGCTCGGGGTAGTTTTGAAACACTTTGAATACGTTTTCGTCCGGGCAGGATGCCAGAGAAATTGCATGTGGTAGCGTACAATACTTCCCGTTCTCATAAATCTTAAGGAAGTAAATGCAGCATGCGAAATAGGAAATGGCCGATTGGGCAAAAAAGTCTTTTTTCGTAATCCATTCCTTGTTCAAATTAAAAAGTACCGTTTGCGATGCCTCGATGGCGTCGGCCGCCTTGCGAATTAAATTGGGGCTTATGGGATTTACGAAATTAGACTGTTCCAAATCGTCCAAGGAGACTACCGTAAATTTGGGGGTAATGTCATAGGCCTCCTTGTAGTACTCGAAAAATGCCAACGTCTCTTTCGCCAAGGAGGGATACTTGAAATCATACACCATCATGGTGAATTGTTTCTGGATATGCTGGCGTATGTATTCCTCGATCACCGAATACGACTTACCAGAACCCGGGGTTCCAAGTACCATGGTCGCCCTAAACGGGTTCACCACGTTTACCGTACCATTGTCGGTTTTGAAGTTTACCGAATACGGATTCGTCTTTACACCTTTCTCTTGTTTAAAAATCTGGTTCTTATCGTTAAACTCATCTTCGCTTCCGAAGTATTTAAAATGCCTTCGCACTCGAATAAAACTTCCAATAAAGCCCGAAAAAGAAAGAAACGACAACACCCCATTTACAAATAAATGCGCATGTAAAACCGGGATAATAATAAAGACGAGTAAGCAAACAAAGGTGATGATGATGAATATGTTCTGTTTGTCATCTTCTTCCGGTTTCTTTTTCACCTTAAATCCTAAACAGGCAAATGCGATGATCAACATACATGAAAGTCTTAGCAAGACGGGAAATTCCCGTATGTCAACATAGTTTATAATAAAGGAGACAAAATTGTTTATGCCTTCATGCACCAGCCCCTTCTCCGCAAAAAAATCATAATACGACACATAGGTCTCTGAAAGCATCATCCCGAAGCAAATGATAAACGCCAGTATAAGCAATCCGTCTATTGATAGTTTCTCGTCTTTCATGTATTAATTTTTTAGCTCGCAACTCTTTTTTCGGTACCGCAGTTAAGCGGTTGATCTTGAGATGCTCTCACATTAAAAACTGTCTTTTATCTTTTAATGATGGTTAAATGTACAAGCGAATAATGCAAAAAAGAGGGGCTTAGTAATAAGTGGTATCAATGTGATGCACATCTGGAAAAATAGCCGAATAAGTGAATTTACGGCCCCGACCACAGCGTGCCTTAGTCCCAAAACCCCTTATAAAAACAGGGTTTCCAAACAATGATCACATTTTAAGCAATACGCCGGGGAGTTCTTAAAATCATCTTGAACGCCTTGAAAGGGCTTCTTGATAGGGTAAAGGGTGTGAAAATGAATTTGTAATACGCTCAGTAGTGATTCCCTATAAGGAGAGCGCCTAAATCCCTAAAAGCATCTATCGCACTTACCGTACTATCGTAGCGATCATTGATGAGACCGTAAATAAATTAGGGCTGCGGTTCTAGGGCTTTTTGCCTCATTCTAATCGCCATTTTGTCCTTGTAACGTATTAAAGGTTCCTCTATAAATCTATACGAAGCGGCCGCCAACACGAAAGTGAGCAGTAAAGGGGTTATTAGGCTCGTACATGCTATTGGTGCCCCATCTAATTGGTTATTTGAAATTTCCCACGCAAAAAATATCGGGAAATGATAGAGGTACAGACCATAGCTTATTTTACCAAGATAGCCAATGTACTTATTGCTAAATAAACTGTTGAACCCGTTGTTCCTATTCTCTTGAATTAAAACTAGGAGGAATAACATCGTGGAACAAACAGAGAAAACCAGCAGTCGGGTAGCCGGTAACGGAGCAAATTTCATGAACATTCCTATTTGTGTCAGAACAACCAACAAAATTGTAACAGCATTCAGAAGCAGTAGCCAACGCGTTGCCACCTGTTTGGGTAACGCCATGAGTCTTTTCTCATAAAAAGCCAGCGTAGATCCCATGCACAGGCTGAGTATTCTAAATTCGGTTCCCATGTATACCAGTCTCATGGAAATATCCTCATCAAATATCTCATAGACTAAAAAAAGCGACAATAATACGATGAGCCCAACGATTAGATAACAATACTTGCGTATGGTTTCTGAGTGAAAAAAATATACGATCAGTGGCCAAATTAGATAGTAGTGCTCTTCGACCGACAATGACCAAGTATGCTCCAAGGGATGAGGGGAGTTTTCAAAAGTAAAATAATAATTTGCAGCATATATCGATAGGTAGCCCATTCCTTCCCAGGAAAACAACAAACCACAAACCGCGATGGACAAAAAATAAATGGGGAAAATTCGAAGGGCCCTTTTTAGGTAAAACAATTTAAAGGAAAAGGTACCTGCTGTTTTTTCCCGAATCAAAATACGGGTAATCAGGAAACCACTTAACACAAAAAACAGGTCTACCCCTAAATAACCAAAATTAAACCCTTGCACAAAGGTATAAATGGATCGCCCCAATTCGGTATTGGAGACTTGCGTCATATGCGACAAAATCACTAAAATCGCCGCATAACCCCTTAGCCCATTTAGTACATTTATTCTCATTTTTTAGTTCGGATTTGTTGGTTGTATGTGAAAAAAGGAGCCTGAAGGTCTGAAACAAAGCTTCCTTGTAACCTGCAAACGTTTTTCATGAATTTGAGTTGCCTTTTCTTTTTTTGAAAGACTGGCCAACGGTAATCCCAAGACCTTGTATAAACATTCATTGTTTGATCTGGAAGCTTTCACCCGCTCAAAACATCCCGATAAAAGCGTGCATGCGATAGGGTACATAACTTCGCTAAGGATGTACATTTTGAACCAAGTTTCTGGGGCATGCCCTTCCCTATTGGATGAAAATTTATCAAAAGACGCCTAATTCTCACCGGTTTTTGGTAGAACTGGCTAATCTTAATACCGTTACAGCCTATCTCGTTGTACTTAAACTTGGTCAAAGCTACCGTATCTGTGGTGATACTGCCCCCGCAGTGTAATAAGTGGGCCCGTTTTACACAAGAATCGGTAAAAACGACAAACAACCGCATCTTTGCTTCAAAAAACGATCATCGGGTACCTTCGGCATTCCCTAAGCCCCTGATGGGGGCACTTTGATGTCTTCAGATACTTGACCCCTGTGCTGTTTTTCATACCCGTCTTTAGAGGGGATTTTTGTGGTTTTTCAGTCGTAGACCCTCCCAAGTAGCGCCTTGTAAGTGGGGCCCTATCGCCACCATCAAATCACTTGACCAAGTACTATGCACATTTGTAAACGAATGCCGGCGGGATGTTTAAAAAAGTAAATTCCCTGGTGACTTTTTCAAAGGTGTTTTTTATCAATTTTTCATTATCTCGACTGTATTGATACTGAATAAAACGCCCCTGATCGGTTAAGTGTTCTTTCACCCTTTCCAGTAAACCCAGCGTTTCTTTCTTATCAAAGAGCGACATAGGCAAACTAGATACGACATAATCTACTTTGTAAATCGCGTGTTCTAAAAGAGCTTTTTGAAAATTGAACGCAGATTCATTTAAAATTTTCAAGGTCGGGAAATCATCGAATTTTTCCGCGCAATAGGTACAAAAGCGCTTGTTGATCTCAAAGGAAAGCAAGGTGGTCTCCTTTCCTACCCTCTTCAGAATTTCCTTTGTTATACAACCGTCTCCCATTCCAAACTCTAGCACCACTTTGGCTTTGTCAAGGGCCAAATCCTCGAGACATTTATGGATTAGGTATTTTGAACTAGGAATGATCGTTCCACTTTTGCTAATAGTATTAAGGTACTCTAAGGATGCGAAATTCATGGTTTAATGTATTTAATTCGTTGTGCCGTTTCACTAAAACCAATAGTCCTTTGGTTCCCGATCGTACCGGTGAGCGTTTTGTAAACAGGGGGCCAATGTCGTACAGGGGGTACCACTAGCAATGCAGTACTCAACTGATGTTCATGGCCTTTCTATTTTTCTTGTTCCGAGCTTTCCAGATAAGGCTATCCACCACAAAATGATGAAAATTAACGGTTTGATATCCGATTACCACAATGTTTGACAGCAAGATCCCTGTGCTTGATGATACGAGTTCTATACCGATGTTCAACCCTCCAAAGAAAACAAAGGTCATTGCAAGGGTGACACAGAAATACGTCAAAATTTTAAGGGGTTCCCGGTTGGCAATAGTTCGCATGCTCAACACATTTTGTGTTTTTTCCAATTTGCCATGTCGATTTACATGAAACAGCCACACGAACATGAGGTATTGGGCACTATGCCAGATGTTCACCACCAACCATCCAGTATTGAGGTCCGGAATCAGTACGTATCCTACATAAAAAATGAGCATATGTGACACCACAAAGCTGGTTTGCGCAAGAGAGAGGATATTTTTCCGATATTCGTTGCATTTGTTCAGCACCCATAAGACCACGCTACCGACCGCCACAAACCCTGCAAAAGTCACTAGCCATTCTGGCACTTTGGGTACATAGAAAGGTAAGAACAAGAACTCTTCCCAGCCTTGACCACACCGATTCAAGATTCCCCAGATGGGAATAGCCCATATGGCAAGCTGGCTTATGACGGTATTTTTTTTTGGAAGTTTTTTTGATTTTCTACGATAAAATACGGCGATGCCATACCCCTGTCGTATATAATGATACCATTGCCAAAAGAAATAAATAGTGGCAATAATGAACACTCCGAAGACCCCGTACAAAGCGATTACCGTTGCAAGCGAAATAAAAGGCAGTAGGTAAATCAAAAATCTGTTTTCTTTACGATCATCCGCTGTTCCGGCCAATTTGGTAAATGTGGCAATTACATGATGGTAGCTAAGCAACAGTAAATCGATTACCAGTACCGGTAAAAACATACTCGGTTTTAAAAAAATGATGAGTCCGGATAAAATGGCGATACCCGCTATACCAAATATGAAGATCCCATCATACTTTATGCCATCGATCCAACCGGCTTCGACCCTAGGCATGGTATTTTTTTTACGGCTTGCTTTATACATGATATAAATGTATGTCAAGCACTTTAGTTTTCGAACTGTAAAGTAATAAGTGGGCACCCAAGCGGTGGAGATAGATCGAGGATCGAAATAAGTGAATTCAATACATAATCGCTAAAACCAATTTCACCACTGCTTGCTTATGAATGCAGATAGGGTTTCCTTTTTGGGAAGATACAAGGGATGACCGGCGGGTCGTTATTTTAGATTTAAATAACGATACAAAGTGTTTATTTTTCGTTTCGAAATGGGAAGGTATTTTTGCGTAGTCATTCGCAAGTAGAACCCATCTTTTTTATGAATATTAAGTGCAAAATCCATATTGACCAAAAACGAATGGTGAATGCGCAAAAAAGAATTATTGGACAGCAGTTTCTCGTATTCCCCCAGATTTTTACTGGCGGTCTGCGTTGTGTTGTCTTTTAGGTAAAAAGTGGTATACCGCCCCTCCGACTCGAGGTACATGACCTCATCGACCGCTATTATTTCAACGGTTTCTACCGAGGGTATTGCCAACCTCTTGAGGGGTTCCGCCGGTTCGGCAGACTCGTTTTTCTCGTTCGCCAAGGCTTTCAAAGCAATATTTTTTTGCACTTTCTGAATGGCAACCAGTAGGGGTTCCAACTGCAGTGGTTTTAATACATAGTCGGTCACCAAATGTTTAAAGGCCTCCAAGGCATACTCTCTATGAGAACTGGTAATGATAATCTCTACTTCACTTAAAAAGGGTAGTTTTTCCAATATCTGAAAAGAACTCTCCCCTTGTATATCAACATCCAAGAACATAAGGTCCGGGCGATTTTCCTTTAATAAATCTGTAGCATCCTTTATGGTACTTGCCGTAGCGGTAACCTCTAAAATGTCTTTGCAATGTGTAGATAGGTACATTTGCAGGACCGCTATATGATCTTTGTCATCCTCAATGATGAATGCTTCTAATTTTTTCATAGTAGTATGTAACAATGCTCTCTTGAACAGTTTTTAGATTTCCTATTTACGATAGCGCTTATAGCAAGGCCAGTACTGTGGTTCCCTTGCCCAATTTACTCTTAACCCTTATGGCACCCTCATGGGTCGCTACCAGCTCTTGACATAGTATGAGTCCAAGGCCCGCTCCCGGTTCAGCGGCAGTACCCGGTTTGGATGATATTTTGTTCAGATTAAAGAGGTTCTTCCTGGTTTTCTTGCACATTCCCAAGCCAGTGTCGTCAATTTTAAAGAGGATATTTTCCCCCATTTTTTTTGCACTAATGGTCACCGAACCGCATTTATTCGTAAATTTTAATGCATTGTTGACCAGATTCGATAGCACCGATGCGGCAATGTCTTTATCAAGGAACCCGACCAAGTTGGTAGAACAATTATTGATAAGGGAAATACCTTTTTTGTCGGCCAGTTCTTTATGCAAACTCAAAGAGGATTGTATCACTTTTCGCACATTAGACTCCCTTTTATTTACAATTATCCCGTCTTTTTGCATCATTGCCCAGGACAATAAGTTCTGTGTCAACTGATAGTTTTTATATGCTTTCCTGCGAAGCGTTGATAAGCAGTCCTTGATTTCCGTAGGTTTCAAAAGGTCATAGTTATCAACCAACATATCGGCGTACCCCAGCATTACGTTGTACGGAGACCGAAGGTCATGTGCGATAATAGAAAAGAAATGTTCCAAAGTACTGTTGGATGTATGAAGCTTTTTATTCAAGTCTTTTTCAATATCCAACGAAGTAGCAATCTCATTTCGCTGCGTATGAATGGTATCATTCATTTGGGCCAACTTTCTGGTAAGTTTTCTGTTTTTATACAGGGCGATAAAAACAAAGAGTGCAATAACACTAAGACCTATCATAAGGCTTTTTAAGTAGCTGATCCGCTTGTTCTTTGCCTTTACGCGTGTCTCTATTTTGTGGGTATTTTTTCTTTGCAGGAGAACACTTTCCTTTTCATTTGTCTGCATTTTATCTTGCTTCGTAAGGGTAAGGACCTTGTCTGAAAGATTCAATGTATACAGGCTATCATTGATGGTGTTCATTTGTTCGAGGTCTTTTAAAGCCAGCTCATACTCCCCCTTCACTTTATGGAAAACACTCGATAATCTATGAAATTCCAAATCGGCATCATCAAAAGACATGATTCCTAACTTTTTATACTTGTCGAGATAGTAGCCCATGGTATCATAAAACTCCAACTTCTCATAGCAGCCGGCCACCAATAGGTATAGGACACCAAGGCTGCGTATTCCACTACACTCTGCCAAGGCAATTTCAATGGTTTTCTTATAGGTTTCCAAACTCGCCTCATCCCTACCCATTTCACCAAAAGTAATTCCGATATCTCGGTAAGCATCTATTTTTTTATCTACCCCTAGCTGCAGCTTTTCTGCCAGCACAAAGGCACTTCTTTGATAGATCATGGCACTATCGTATTGTTTACGCAGTACGTATACGTTGCCAAGTGCCCTTGTAGCATCAAAAAGTATGTTTTTGTCAACCGCCCAGTTTTGACCGATATCCAGTATTCTTTTATAGAGTTCAATGCCCTTTCTAAACTCTCTACGCTCTAAAAACGCATCAGCTTCCTTGATTTTTGAGGACATCAATTTCTGAAGGTAGGTATCCTTGGCAAACAACTTTGATGTTTGAGAGCTATAGGCGGTGCCATCATAGTGATCGGTACTGGGAACATGTACATTGGGCAGCAAAGACAATAAGTCGGCCCCAAACGTTGATTTTCTGGGAGCTTTGGACGCTGCTCTAGGCGGTACGAGGTAGTCTAACGCCACATTGTAAAAGTAAGCCTCGACATGAAACTGGGTCCTGAGCGGTATCGATACCATTCCCTGCAGCGGTTCTTTTTGAGCTCCAAAAAAAGGCGGCCCGAGACTTAGTTGCCCATGCCCATTATTATGCATGAAGTCGAAGACAAAATTTTCGGAAAAATAGTTGGAATGCCCCTCCCATATCTTGAAACTATTAAAACCCGTTGAGTCGACCAAAACCCCTCCCATCTTCAGATCATTTATAGTTCCGTATTCAGTGGTATGGGCATTCGATTGAAAAACGAAAATAAATGTTAGGAAGAAGACGAATGTACGCATTGGGTAGGAGCAGTTTTTTTAATTTTCCATAATTTTGTTTAATCCTTTAAACAATTTTCTGCCTAACCAACAAAAAAGTATCCTAATTGGTATTGGCCTAAAATGAGTGTAGACTTTTATGGCTGTATCAACACAATAAAACCTACACTATCATATACGCAGCAAAAACCTCTGTAGATGTTGTATTCCTCAATATTTTAACAAAAAAAATATTTCATTATTCCAAAAGGTCCGGCCAGGTATTTTTTTTGTAAGAATGCCTAGTAAGATAGGGATTTTATTTTATAAAAATGATAAAATATTATCAAATAATGATAGTATCAAATCTTTAGAAGCGACCCGTTGTAAGATGATACTATATTATTGTAAGTGGGCAAATGGTTGCTTTTGAAGCCTCGAAGGCCGTAAAATTATGCGTTAAGATCAGCTGGGTATGCATACTTCGTTTCAAACCACCAAGATAGCAAGTGTCCTAGAGGTAAGCCTATGGACCATTCCTTTAAAATGGTATAAATTCAGGCAAATGGTCCCAACCCTTAGGGAGGGTGTAATCAGTGTATGCCAAACCGATTACCGCAATAGGGAATTGTCTATGATATTTCGAGGATGCGTTCTTTTAATGATTTCATTACCAAAGTAATATGGTTCTCGACTGTTTTAGGCTTTATGTTCATCACTTCTGCGATTTCCTTCACTTTTAAATGGCGTATACGCCTAAGGTAAAAAACCCTTCTGCGTTGGGGAGGTATTTCTTCAATGGCCTTCCCGATCAGCTCTTCTAAAAGAAAATCGTTTCGCAAGGGATCTACCGATACATCTTCTTCTTCCAATAAACACTTTTCATTGTTTTTTTTCAATTCACCATAGGTGGTAAACCGAATCGCTTGGTACAGGAAGGCCAACTTATTTTTAATCTCATCATCATTTTCTTTGTACTTGGTGTACATCGAAAGAAACACTTCCTGTACAATATCCTCGGCCATCTCCATGCGCTTACAAATTTTAAACGCATATCCTTTGAGCGCTTCATAATTGTCTAAAAAAACATCACATACATTTTTATTTTCCATCTTATAGTGTATTTCACTGCTTTTGGTAAGAGGCCACCGCATTGTCTCGAAACGAGTGCATGAATGGTCATTTCTTTCCTAGAAAGCAACCGTTATTTCTGTATTTGCTTTATGAAAAGTACCTAATGAATTCTCTAAAAATGGCTCCTTAGTAATAAGTGGACAGGGAGGTTGAGTACATGGGAAAATGAATAAATAACTGATCCATGCCCTTTTTTTTAAAAGAGGACACCTGCAAAAGCATTGCTTGGATACACATACGAGTATTTTTCGGCAGCAGTGGCCCGCTGTTTAAAGCCGATAAAACGAAGAAATAATTTACGTAGACACCCCCAAGGGTCGATGTGTATTAAACGCTCACATACATGCGCGCCTCCCAAGGGCCCAGTTCCAGGGTTTCCCTCACCCAACTTACATAGTCATTGGTATAATTGGAAACGATCAGCTTGTAACCGTGATACAGGTCATCTAGCTTCATACATGCCAATGTTCCCGACATATTCAGAACAATCAAGAAAGTCTTCTGCGTTCCGGTTCTGGTGTAGGCGAACACCTGCTCGTGGTCGGGGGCGATATCGAAGTAATCACCATATATAAGGTCATCATTCCCTCGACGCATCTCTAACAAGGTTTTGTAAAAATGAAAAACAGAGTTGGTATCGGCCAGCTGGTTCGCGACATTTATCTGCTCGTAATTATTATTGATAGCCAACCAACTTTTCTCGGCATGGGTGAACCCGCCTTGAGCCTCGTTCGACCATTGCATGGGTGTTCTGCTATGATCTCTTGAAGATTTATTGAGTTCGCTTAAATACGTAAGTGCCCCTACACCACTTCTTAAGACTTGCCGATAGTTTCCCCTAATTTCCACATCATCAAATTGATCAAAAGAGGTAAAGCAATAATTGGTCATTCCAATCTCCTCTCCCTGAAACAAAAAAGGGGTGCCCCGCTGGGTAAGGGTCAATAATGCCAATAGTTTGGCAGAAGCCACTCTGTGCTCCGGAGAATCGCAACCAAATTTACTGACACTTCTTGGGTTGTCATGATTGTTTAAGAATACGGTAGGCCAATGAAAGTTATCGGTATCGTTTTGGGCGGTGAACAATTCTTTTAGTTGCGGCAGCGTAAAATCTCCTTGCCGCCAGTTATCGCGTCCTACACGAACAATATCAAATAGAAAAGATAGGTTTAGCTCCTTTCTTCTTTCATCGGTCATACGTTGGGTGAGTGCCCTTGATACCCCAAAGCCTTCCCCTACGGTCATGACATCGTACTGTGATAACACCGTGTCGTTCATTTCCCGTAGAAATTCGTGAATACGAGGACCAGACGCATATATTATTTCCGGATGCTTCAGTTCCGAAGCGCTCATGTCATTAAAATCTAGATGTTTCGATATCAACGGAATCACATCCATGCGAAACCCGTCTACCCCTTTATCGAGCCAAAAACGCATAATCGAATATACCTCTTCCCGCAATTCAGGATTCTCCCAATTTAAATCGGGTTGCTTTTTAGAAAAGTAGTGCAAGTAATACTCGTTCGTTTTAGGGTCTAACTCCCAGGCCGAACCCCCGAAAAAAGAAGGCCAGTTACTAGGCTCTTTTCCGTTTTTGTCCGGCCGCCATATGTAATACTCCCGATAGGGGTTTTCTTTGGAAGACTTACTTTGCTTAAACCAATGGTGTTCGTCGCTTGAATGGTTGACGACCAAATCTATGATCAACTTTATGCCCTTTTCCTTGAATTTGGCGAGCATTTCATCAAAATCGGCCATGGTTCCGAAGGCGTCCATCACCTTTCGGTAATCTCGAATGTCGTAGCCGTTATCGGCGTTTGGAGAGTCAAAATGCGGACTCAGCCACACGATATCGATTCCCAAGGCCACCAAATAGTCTATTTTAGAGATAATACCTTGCAGGTCGCCCATACCATCGCCGTTGGCATCTTTAAAAGACCTAGGGTAAATCTGATAAACGACCTGTTCTTTCCACCATGCTTTTTTGGGTCTTCCCATAGTACTACGCTTCTAAAATTTGATTGAATTCTATTCGTTCGCCGTTTGGGCCGAGAATGTTAAAATATTTGCAGCCATTTTTCCAAAAGGGAAGATACACTGGGCCATCCTCTACGATTGCAAATTTGTTCTCCTTGAGGTATTGAAAGGCTCGATCAATATCCGGTACATCAAATGCGATATGATCTATGACCCCGATTTTTCGTTGTCGTATCAGCTCGAATTCCGAATCTGGCAATTGGTAAATTTCAATGGTGACCTCCCCACTTCGCATCATGGCGACTTTTCCCTGCGCACCATTATGTTCAAAACCGGAAGACATCACATTTGTAAATCCTAAGCTTTTATAGAACCTTTGCGATCTGCCAAGATCTGCAGTCGGAATGCCAATATGTTGGATCGTTCTTATACCAAGCTGCTTCGTTTTCATTTAGTAAGGGTTTCTTGGTTCTTATTTTTTTTAAGACATCGCTTTTGGTCTTTCTTCACCAAAATCGGCTTTTCTTGTAATTCGAAGACAGAGGGCCGCGGCGATGACCCAGCAACAACCGGCAAGTATCAAGGCATTTCTCGGGTCACCGGAAAGTAGGTTTTCGTAGAAGAAGGGCAACAACACCATCATAAAAATTTGAGGGAGACATACGAAAGCGTTCAAGAGCCCCATATACACCCCCATTTTATCTTGTGGTACGGATGCCGAAACCATCACATACGGTACCGTGCTAACACCGGCATTCCCAATTCCCATTAAAAAACAAAGAGCGAATACCACTCCTATACTGGTGGTGAAGTGCATTCCCAAAAAGCCCAAGGCCCCAATAACGAGACAGGTGGTATAGGTTTTTCGTGTACCGATACGTTTAATGACCCAAGGAATCATAAAAGCGATAAGCATGGGAGAAATCCCATAAATGGCCGACCCGATTCCTCCCATAGAGACCCCTTCACTAAAACCAGGATCGTTCGCACTGGGCGCGTGGTATACGTGGCGGGCGATAGACAGGGATAAAAATTGCCACATTAAAGGCAAGGCAAACCACACTAATAATTGCACCCACCAAAGCTGTTTCATCACCAAGGGCATTTTTTTGATGGCCCTGAAAATCTCCAGAAAAGCATCCAAAAAGCCGGCCCGTTCCGCTTTTCTTTTCTTGAAAGCCTCCATATCTTCCGGTGGATACTCTTTGGTGGTATACCCGGTCCATAAAATAGAGCCAATGATGACTACGGCACCCACGACGAACGCATATTTCACAAAGTCGGGCACCGTATTCGAATCGGCTGTGGTTGCCACTCCCAACTTGCTTAGAATATACGGTAAAAAGCCAATGATGAGCCCGCCGGCACCTACCATAAACGTCTGTGCGGAAAAACCCAAAGATTGTTGTTTTTTGGGTAGTATGTCACCCACCATGGCCCGAAACGATTCCATAGACGAGTTTACCGCCGCGTCCAATATCCACATAAGGCCTGCGGCCATCCAAATAGCCGATGAATACGGCATGGCCACCAATGCGACACCCGCAACTAGGGCGCCAATGGTAAAATAAGGCCTTCGGCGTCCCCATCGCCCCCAGGTATTATCCCCCATGGCACCAATAATCGGTTGTACCACCAAACCCGTTATCGGACCGGCCAACCAGAGCAACGGAAGATTGTGCTCGTCGGCCCCAAGGTAGCGATATATGGGACTCATATTGGCCAATTGCAGCCCCATTCCGAACTGAATCCCCAAAAAGCCGAAGCACATGTTCCAGATTTGAACAAAACTCAAAGCGGGTTTTTCTTGATTTGGCATATAAAATGTTTAAACGTTTAAACTAATAATTAAAAAATATTAACGTACTATCGGAGCGACCGCCTCTTTCAAGCTCCCTTTCACTATTTCCTGTATGGTCTGCCCTCCTGGATTGTCGATTTCCAACATTAAAAAATCGACCGCTTTCTTTCCAATTTCCTCCAAAGGCTGCTCGTAATAGGTCATGGGACTCGAAAAAATATCATAATATTCTGCTTGGTCAAAGCCCATGAACTCAATTTGCTCCGGTACATTCAGCTGATTCCGTACCGCATACTTCAAACCATACAACGTAAGTACGCTTGTGGAAAACAATATTGCATCAAGGTCCGGGTTGTTGGCCAACAGGGTGTCCATCGCCTTCTTTACATTTGTCTTGAGGCCGGAAAGAGCAACTTCCATGACCCTACCTTCGGTTTGTATTCCCTGCTCCCGACAAGCACTTTCAAACCCTCTTTTTCGTTCAGAAAAATGAAAATAGTCGGTGTCATGTGTAATAAAACCAATCGACTTTCTCCCGTTGGTTACCAGGCGCTGTACACATGCATGGGTAGCAAAATAATTATCGTTCCCCACAAAATTAAACGGCTGATCGGGAAAGTATCGGTCTATGAGTACATACGGGATTCCCTGCTTTTGAATCGCCTTGATTTCTTTTTTGGAATATTCCGGGGAAACGATGATCAAACCATCTACATGATGCCCTATAAAGGTATCGATCAGCTTTCGGAACTTAACAATGCTTTCATCCATACTGCCGATGAGCAATATGTAATCGCTTCCGATAACGTTGTCCTCGATTATGCGGGCAATCTGCGCGGAAAAGGGGTTTGCCAAATCGGCCAAAACGAGTCCGATCGCATTGCTCTTCCGGGTTCGTAACCCTTTCGCCAACGGGTTCGGGCGGTAGTTTAATTTCGCCGCTATTTTCTTAATGCGGGCGGCCGTCTCCTTTTTGATACGATCCGGGTGTTGATTGTTCAATACATACGATACCAACGCAATGGACACCTCGGCTTCCTTGGCAATATCACTCAACTTTACCTTTCCCTTTTTTGACATGTACGTATGTAAACAAGACCGCAAACATACTTTATTTAAACGTTTAAACAAAATTTTCAACCTTCTTAGGTATGATTTTATGAAGAACCAGCGCCCCTTCCGCTGCTTTTTTAGGCCTCATATATCTGCCGATCGCTTTCCAAAACACGAAAAATACTTTTGCCGTTGAATCCCAGCAATCCCTTATCTAAACTGGCTTCCAAAAGGCAACGTACCAAAATACTAGTTCCGGCGCCTAGGCCCTTTGGGGGCAAACAGCCCTTTTTTACACTTAGAAAGAGAAGGTATTAAGAAAGTGAGTTTAGTCAAAAAAAAAAATGCTTCCTAAAAAACTTCATTAAAAACAGATAATATGGCTACAGTAGAACAAGGACAGGGACAAGGACAAGAGCAAGAGCAAGACCTTGAAGCAGGATTTGGAGCTACCAGAAGGGTACTCCCACAACAAGATTCCCCCGGCTCGGGAGATGGGCAAGACCCTATGGTGGTAGATGTTACTAGCGACCCATTCGAGACAGAGGATTACAAAGCCGCATATGACAATGCAGACAGTTTAAAAGAGATGCCTGTCTTAAATATGCCTAAATATTTACGTGATGAGGCAATTAGGGTGACAGAAGCGAATTACCCGGGCGATTTAGAAGAACAGAAGAGAATTTTTAAGGCCTATGACCGAAAGGTTAAGGAGATTATCGAATCTACTCAGAACGACATTGACGGTCCCGGGGCGTTTAATATTGATTTAGTAGTACCCAAGACCATTAGTGAGCCACAACTACGTGAATTTTTTGGCAACGTTCTTGACCAATACTCAGAATTTGCAAGAGCTTCGACGGAAAGCGATTACGCATTAAAGCCTCGAGATTGGTTTGAATCAAAATCGAACCGGGCCCGACTGGTATTGATCGAAAGTACCAACGACAATCTGCAAGACATCGCAAAGGCCATGTTAAATGCCAGCCCTTTGGAGCGCATCGTAGCGGTAGGTCTTGATCAAGAAAAACAGGCAGCACTTAGAACAGCACTTTTAGAATCTTGGGAGGAAAAAATAAAAAACCATGCACCGCATGACGAGAATCGCCAAAACGAGTATCGCCAAAAAGTGTTAGAGGCATTAAAAGAAAAGCCCGAAAATCCAATAGTAGCGCTAGAAGAACAATCTTTGGAAGCCCTTATGGGACCAAATGACCTAACAACAAGGGCAGATATTTCCCATGCGAACCTTCAGCAAGAACTGGGGGGTACCTACGATTCAAAAATCGATGAAATAATATTGTATGGGGAAAGTGAAGCATTGGCCCAAGGACTTCCAGCGTTGTTGGTAGATGCCAAGATACAACAATCCTTAGCTGTTAAAGCGACTCCCTTCTCAGATAGCAACAATTCACTTTTCTGGACTATGGCCCCGGCAAAAGCTCCGGCAATAGACCCAACATTAGAGCCGTCAATGGCACCAGCAGGCGCCGACGACCCCATTAAACGAATTACAGATGGCAAGAATCCCGGGGTTATTATAGAAGAAGGCAGGTACCAGCTGAATCCCGATTTTGAAAAAATATTTAACGACCATATTAAGGAGAATGACATTCACCCAAGAGACGCGGCCTTTTTAAAGGAGATGTTTACGAGCAACAGCCTTTACCTGAACAACCTAAGCCCCGCGCTTTATGCAACCACCATTACAAAGGCGCAGTCGGGCGTGAACGGCAAAGGTGCCTTAGTGGTTGGTAAAGCACTGCCCTGGGCACTTATTGGGAGAATTATTGCTACGGCCTTCGGTGCACGGTTTGCCGTGAACTCCACAATGCTCGATACCGGGAACGATTTACAACAGGGGGATCAGGAAAAAATGCTGTCGTATAAAGATTTGTACAGGGCCGTGCTAGCGAATGAGCTTAAAAAAAATCCAGAAAATGCTTTCAAAGAGGCATTGGCGCAATTGACAAAAGGCTTCTCCGATATTGAAAGTAACCAAGAAATCTCTAAGATAGAAATAGCCGCGGCCGCGGGACGGTTGCACTCCCTAATACATGCGAATAAAACCAATAAACTGAACGAACGGGGTATATCACTCTTGTGGCCTTCGCCCGGCTTTTGGCTTTTTGGTTTGGGAGCTACCGTAAGCGGGGTGGTTTTGGCCGCTAAGGGTATTGGTCTGGGCATCGGGGCTCCTGCAACGGGAGCTGGGGTATATGCTACCGCTTTTGCAGTTTCGGCCGCATCACTAGGGTATCAAGCCGTTGCCAATGCATACAACTTTGTTCGATGGCACAGGGCATCGGGAAAAGCCCGTGGTACTCAAAAGAATGCCCAAGATAAAAGGCAGATCAATACTGCCGAGCTTACGGAAAAATTAGTAAAACAGGATCAGGATACTTCCGAGACCCTTCAAAACCAGGAATCCCAAGGCCTATCAAGAGAGCAATCCGTGCAAAGGGATATGCAACTAGCGGCCAGCACAGGTCAAGAACAAGTTTCCCAAGAAACGCCGGCTCTACTTGCCCAGGGAGCAGGGGAAGTTAAGGTGATGGAGCCAGAAATGGAACATCCATCCCTAGAAGCTGCACCCGATATTGCATCACCCATGGCCGTAGCCACTGAAGGAGTGACCCCCGATGAGGCGAAAACCGAACAAGAAGAAGGCCTTGCGGACTTGATGGGCCAAGCAGAAACGCAAGCGCAAATGGAAGCGATCATTGAAAGGATAATACATGGTAAGACGCGCGAAGAAATTGCAGCGGTCTATGAACGGCTACAGGAAATCGCGGACGCTACCCATGGCGCGCAAACCGCACCGGAACTAGCCGAGGCCAGCGAGGAGAAAGCACAAGAACCTGACCAAACCCGGCAACCTTCGGCAGTACCGACAACAACTCCTCACGCCCATGATCCTGAAGTAGCCGCGGTTATGGACGGCATTGTAACAATAGTTGAGACAGAAGAAGTAGTGGCCGAGGTTCTTGAAGAGATGACAACAACAATTGAAAGGGATGCTGAAAAAGAACCTGCCCTTACAGACGCTGAACTCGACAGTATTCTTGAGGAAGTCATAGAAGAAAGTGGAAAAGCCCAGAAAGCTCCCCAAGGCGCACAGCCCGAAGAGGAACAAACAACAGAAAGTGAAGGGAAATCGCAAAGGCAATCTGCCCATACGGGGCAATCCTTGGCAGGCTTACAGGCGCCCGCTCAACCGTTATCGTCACCAGGATCGTCAGAAGGGCCCCCAACACTTGACGCTTTACCAACGCAAAACCCGCGTAGAGAACGATCTTCCAGGAAAAAGACAAATACACCTTAGGGTGGTATATGTAAAAGGCCTGTTCAGGCGCTACAATAGAAACACACATCACTGCAGTAAATCAGCAAGTAAAAAAAAAAGAGTTATAACGCAGCGCGAACGAACAATCAAAAACCATTGGTTCGAAGAAAACAAGCAAATAAGAATTTAGTAATAACAACGTCTTAGCGTTTTCCGAATCAGCAGTAATAGCAAGTTTAAACCCACAACAAAAACAGTTTAAAAAACAAGAAGATGAGAAAATCAGTTTATATCGCAACAAGTGCCATGACCGTAGGGGTGAGTGCCCAAGCCCCTCACGCAGTAACAAAGAAATCAGGAGGTGTCGCCCCAGGTATCAGCGATGCCGTACCGCCGGAATTCAAACAGGCCGGTTGGCTAGGGATCGCCGAGAGTCCGGGATCGACGCAAGTAGAACAGGCGATGAACGCATCGCTCAATGAATGGGGATTGGCAAATGGTTTGGGAGAAAATCAAAATGAATTGCTTTTCGTAAACAAGAACCAGTTCAAGAGCTTTTATACCGGGGCCACCAACGGCAAATTATGGCCTTTAATGCACAGTATGCCCGACAAAATAACACCCCGGGGATCTTTCGGCAGCCATACCGAAGTAGACAAAGCGTATACTGCAAAGCTACTGGATAAGATAGATGCCGACATTCGAAACCCCAATAAACCAGATATCAATAGCTATAACGATGTGGTGGTATGGGCGCATGACTACCATGTTTTTCAGGTACCCGGCATGTTAAAGGAGTTGGCCAAAGAACGCCAAGCGGACGCACAACCCGAAGAAAGGATCGATGGGGACATTAACGTATCGTTCTTTCATCATGAAACCTGGGCCGAACTCGACCCCGGTCAAAAACCGGCAGCATATGAAGGCAATAAAATCTTTACTGGGTTGAAAGACTCCGAGAACGCGGATCTAAAAGAAATTTTAACAAAGCTCATCGAGTCGGACACCATTGGTTTTCACACCCAGGAAGACGTTGATAATTTTGTCAAAACCATCGAGAATTTTGAAATCTTGACCAATCCGCAAGAATTGCAACAGTTGGAGCAAAAATGTTTTGCCAACCCGATCGGAATTCCGAAAAGAAGGATCACCGAAGAATTTTTGGACCGTGCAGACGTATTGACGAGGGGGCTTACGGCAACGAATGCCGATAATAGCCCAGAATATGCCGATAGGAAGGCCCGTACGGCATCTTTTCGAGCAGATTTGGCCCAAGCCATTGCCGATCCTGCCATTGCGGCATCTCCCGATTTGCAGGCTGCGGCCGATAGGATCCAAAACGGCGGGGCACATTTGCACGACTTGCAGTCGGTAAAGGAAAAAACCTTTTTTGACCCCGAAAAAATACATATGGGTTCGGTGCAACGGTTCGATTATACGAAAGGGATACAAGAGTTCTTGGACGCTTATAAAGGATTCTTACAGGACAAACAAGCTGCGCATCCAGGAACGAATCCGGGAGCTGATTATCAATACAATTTATGTACCGGGCGAGGAAGATCCAACCCGATTCCGGCCTATGACGAATATCAAAAGAAGGTAGAGGCGACCATTAAAGAAATAAACGCCGAATTCCCAGGGGCCATACACCATTATCAAAACGGGATCGACAATGCCTCGGTTCCTGTATTTGGAGGGATGAACGATGTTGCCGTGGCCACATCGGTAAAGGACGGGTACATCCTATCGATCGGGGAAATGGTAAACGCACGAGAGTTGACCCTTGCACAGGCCACTACGCCAGGAGTAGATCCGCTGGTCCCCAATCGGGCCACCGGCGTGGTAGTTAGCAACGGTGCAGGAATCGCCGAAGATCTAGGAGGTCTTGAAAGAACTTCGGACAACCCTACATTGGCCATCGTAGACCCAACACCGGAAGGAATCCGAGAAGGTTTAGATACACAGATAAGCCGTGTAGAAGCCTTAAGAGGTGTAGACGCCCAGCAACTTCCCGCCAATAATGAGCAGTTATCGGGAATTTCTAGTTTGATCACGAATGCGGATACCGATTTTGGCCCAAACGCCTTTAAAATGATCGACGCCAGTTTGCCGAAAAGCCCTTATGCCGGCCTAGGCGCAGCCCCTTCTACAAGCCAGAGCGGAGCCGTAGAAAGGGCCAACAGAAGTATTAAAAGAGATGCCTCTAAAAAACATAAAAGAGCGCACGGAATTTAGCGACAACCATGTGAACGATGTACAACGGGTGGTGGTGTCCCTGATCATCTTTGAGATACGCCGCCCAATGCATCACAAAATAAAAAATACGAACCATAGTAAAAAATAACAGCATGCCAGTAACAGCAGAAGAATTTAAGAAACAACCCATTCAAAAATGGGTGGTCACGGACAGCGACGGCACCGTGGCACCCTTTGTAAATTTGGCGCAAATGGATCTTGCCAAACCCCCAAAGGAATTTATAGACGCGATCCGGAAACTGAGCTTCGAGAACCCCGATGTAGGTATCGTCATCCTTTCGGGACGAAAGAACGGGGAATTGAACAATTTTTACAAGGAGGTAATGAGGCCGAACGAGGATGGATTGCGCCCAAAGTTTATATTAGCCTCTGAAAATGGTGCCTTCATGCAATTTAAACCGATCGATGATACAGCCGAAAAATTGATCTCAGCGCATGAAAACTTGCAACAAATGGCAACGCCGCTCTCCGAGGGCTTGAAAACGAGAATTCAAAAAATCATGTCGGATGCTGCGGGGGAGCAATATACCACCGATACCGCCGATATCAACAAATGGATCAGGGCCGAGATAAAGACATATGGTGTTACCTGCCACTATCGAGAACCAGAGAACGAAGCAGACAAGGCAGCGTTCCAAGAGGTGAAAGATAACATACAGAAAGAATTCGAAAACCTTGATAAGGAAGCAAAAGATGAATATTTGGAAGTGCATTTAGGGGCGACAGGTTCAATGACGCTTGAAAAAGTATCAAAAGGGTTAACCATTGCTAAAATCGCAGATAACGACAAACAATTCCAAGATGTATGTCAAGAGAATGGAATTGTGACTGGAAAAACTGCCTTTATAAGCTATTCGGGCGATGACCCGGGCGACCGGCCCGCCCTTCAAGCACTCAATGATCGTTTCGAGGAAGGAAGCTTAAAAGGCTATACCTCGCGTCCCTGTAACTATACCCCTTATGACCCAGAGGATAGAGTGCCGAACGGGCCCAAAGAGTTGTTTGTGAGGGATACGATGTATATTCCGGGTGAGCAAGACAAATTGGCCCAAGACATTCATCGCGAAAACTTCGTAAACTTAGACACACTAGAAACGCTAAATGATGTAAGAGCATCATTGTCGGAAGCCGGTTTGCAGCCTTCACAAAATGAGGAACAGGGCGTGCCGCCAATCGTACTGCTATCTTCGGGAGCTATTCTTTTGCAACAGCCAGAGTTGTATCCAGAGGAAAAACTAGACCAGCTTGCTAAGTGGAGTAACGGAAAAGTTATTTTGATGGCCAATGAACCGGGAGAAAAAAAGGCACATTTAGAACGTTTGGCCGAGGACAATGCCAACCTTACCGTAGTGGATACGGAAGGACAATTCTATAAAGAGGGTAAATATAGCACCGTGGGGGAAGGCCTTTCCGCCACGATGGATCAGCAACAAATTACTTCCCCAAAAGGGCCCGAAAGAGTACAAGAGCTCAAATTTTTAAGAGGGATTCAAGCACTCGTAAAACAGCACGAACAATCCCTAACCGCAACCCAAGAACAAGCGACCGGTATGGCCGCATTGGGGGCCGCGGCTTCCGGTTTGGAAAGGCTGCAAGCAGCACAAGCCAGGAGACCTAGCAGTCCCAAAAATACTGAAGCTTCTAAAAGACAGCGACGTCTTTAGCAAAAACCTAGGAAGGGCCAACACTCCTAAACTATAGGGTATTGGCCCATCCTTAAATGGCGATGGACCAGCAATCAGTACATACAACAGCATAGAAATGCGCATAACCAATAACGTTTAAAGAAATGGAAAAGGACATACAAACAGCTTTGAGACAAGAAACAACACTAGGGGGCGACCCCATCAGGGAACTATTTGAGGAATTTAAGAACCTAGCCGCAAAAGCGCAGGAACCAGATATCACAACACCTAAGATACTACTGGATCCCAAAGCACTCGATTCCCTTGAAAAAATTGTTGGTATGCTCCAAACTACCATTGAACGGGACCTACAAACCCTGGAGCAACTGGGGGAACTTCATGAAATGGATAAGGAAATTGTGGCTGGAGCGCAAGAAGAAATCGCTGTCTTGCAAAGCAACGAACATCCGAACCAAGAAGCAGTGGAACGCGCCGCCAAGGTATTGGAGCTTGATCGGCAAACCATGGCTCAAACCGAGCAGTTACAGGGTGCTTATAACCAACAGCTGGCCGAGAACTCTGAAATGATCGATTTGTTTCAAGAAATCGTAGAAGAAAACAAACAAGCACAAACTTCGGAGCAAAAGGCAAGTGATGGCAAAGAGCAAAACAGTGGCCTTGACGGACTTAAAAGCCCACTTAATCATGGCTTGGGACACAAGACACCTATAAACACGCAAGATCACACAAATCGACCTAAAAAAAAGGGAAGAAGTATGTAATACAGGGCACCAAACCAAAATTAATGTAATAGGGTCATCCCACTAAACCGCATTCGTTATGGACAAAAATGCACAACGTAAAATGACGAGCTGTATCGACGTAAAAAGTAAAAACACTACCGTTGGCCACCAATGGGAAGAAGAGAAAGAAAAAGAAGAAGAAGATGATGAAACTGAACCACCGGCAGGGGCCATCGGGGCGAAAGAAAGCAAAGGGAACGAATTGATCGATTCAGCCGACTCCCGAGATCAACAACATCGAAAATTAAGCGATCTGGGCGTGTCTACCGCAACACCACCAACAGTTGATAATAGCACGCAACCGACTAAAAAGGAAACAAAACAAAGTAAAAAAAGAACAAACAACAGTCAAAGATAGGCGCCCTCAATATTAAACCTATTAGGAACGCCCCCATCACATTTTCACGAACAGTAAAATCATTTATAAGCGCTTTCCCAATTCCATACTACTATGAAAGATCAAAATCCACTGAGCCCAGACTATCTATGTTTCATAGCCGATTTGAACAATGTGCTCACCGATTGCAATATTGATGAGCTAAACGATATATGGATGTATTATTAAAACTACCCAATCAAGCATCTTTTTCAAAAATCAGCCTTTATTCGCGCTAATAACACCGCAAATCAATGAACGATTTATACCAATCTGCCCTTTAGCCGAACTCAAGTAAAATGCTATCTTTGCCATTCCTTAAAAAGAAACGATATGCGCGGTTTATTGTTTTCCATTGTGCTCGCCACAAGCACCTTGTCCCTTTTTGGACAAACCACCATAGCGGAGACGCTTAAACAGTTTAATGATGAAAGCGTTCCCTATACCTATGTGGAAGAACTCACAAATCTTGACGCGTTTGTATTGTTAGATACCCGGGCCAAGGAAGAATTTGAGGTAAGTCACCTGAAAAACGCCATATGGGTCGGTTATGAACGGTTCGAAGCAGACACGGTACTCACCAAAGTTGCGAAAAAAGACGCCCCCATTGTAGTGTACTGTAGTATTGGAGCAAGGTCTGAGGAGATCGGCGAAAAACTACAAGCCCTCGGGTATACAAACGTCAAAAACCTATATGGCGGTATTTTCGAATGGAAAAACAAAGGGCATTCGGTGTTCGACCCAGAGGGAGAAGAAACGAAGAAAGTACACGCTTTTGACCGGGAATGGGGCAAGTTGTTGAAAAAGGGAAAGAAAGTGTATTCGAATGAGTAGTGAGTAAAATAAAGAATATTTCCCCGTATGTGCTGGTTGTACCTCAATGACCGCACTTTGAACTTGAACTTGAACTTGAACTTGAACTTGAACTTGAACTTGAATTTAATACATCACCTTGGGAATTATCAATCCGTTTAAAAAAGAGTTCGACCAAAAAACCGTCAAATACGAATTGGCCGGTGCTAAAAATCTATTGTTGATTTTTACCAGAAATCCAGAATTAGGGAAAGGAAAAAGACGATTGGCCGCCACCGTGGGTGACGAGATCGCTTTCGAGATTTATAAATTTCTACTCGATCATACCGTGGCCATCACCAAGGATTTGACCGTTGAAAAACAGGTATGGTATTCTGAAAAAATGACCGAAAATGACCGGTGGGACAACGAAATATATACCAAAAAAGTTCAACAAGGCGAAGATTTGGGCATTCGAATGGCGCATGCCTTTACCGAAGGGTTTGCCGATGGTTTTGAAAAAATCTGCATCATAGGGAGTGATCTATACGATTTGGACCAGGCGACCCTAGAGGCCGCATTTCTGGCTTTGAATTCAGCCGATTACGTGGTAGGGCCCGCAGAAGATGGCGGGTATTATTTATTGGGCATGACGCGTAGCACCCCTGTCCTTTTTAAAGAGAAAGTGTGGGGAGAACCCACCGTTTTAGCGGACACACTTTCCGATTTAAAGAATGAAAAAGTACATTTGTTACCCGTTCGCAATGACGTGGACACCTATGACGACATTAAGGATGTTCCCGTGTTTCATCCATTCATAAAACAGCTTAAAAAATGACTAAAAAACAACTGAACGAATCAGTAGCCTATTTAAAAAACAAGGGGTTTGATCAACCGGAAATCGGTATAGTATTGGGTACAGGTCTTGGGAAAATGGTAGACGAAATCAAAAACCCGATAGAAGTACACTATAACAATATCCCGTTCTTTCCGTTGGCGACCGTAGAATTTCATACGGGAAAATTACTATATGGAACCATTGAAGGAAAAAAAGTCGTCGTCATGCAGGGACGCTTTCATCTGTATGAAGGGTATGACCTCGTAGATGTTACCTACCCTATTCGCGTGATGCATGCCCTGGGAATTCAACAGCTATTCATTTCCAATGCCGCAGGCGCTATCAATTTAGATTTCAAAAAGGGGGATATGATGCTTATCGAAGATCATATCAACTTACAGGGAGGCTCTCCTTTGGCCTTTAAAAACGTGGCGGAATTCGGAGATCGGTTCGCCGATATGAGCGAACCCTATGACCCAAAGATGTCTGCCAAATTAAACGCCATTGCCACACGGGAAGGTATTGCGCTTCAAAAAGGCGTGTATGTTTCGGTCGTAGGACCACAGCTCGAAACAAAGGCCGAATACCGTATGTTAAAGATATTGGGAGCAGATGCGGTGGGAATGAGTACCGTACCGGAAGTAATTGTTGCCAATCATTTACGACTACCCATTGTAGCCGTATCGGTTTTAACCGATGAATGCGATCCTGATAATCTGCAACCTGTTAATATTGAGGAAATTATAGCGATTGCAGGGGAGACCGAGCCCAAAATGATCAAGCTTTTTAAAGAACTGATCAAAGAGATTTAAAGGGTAAAAACCTTGAAAAAAACACAAAACGTTAAAAAGTTCGAAATTAATTTTAATGATTTTGAGCTGTACATTTGAACTTGAATTTTATGAGTTATTTAGAAGCCACGAACGATTTATATAAAGAAGCCGCCTTGACCCCGGATGTGGGGCTTTGTTGCACGACCAACCCCATTTGGCAGTTCCCCGGACTCTCCATTCCGAAAATCATGCAAGAGATGAATTACGGTTGCGGAAGCACCGTTTCTGCGCAAGATTTGATCAACGACCCCAAAGTGTTGTACGTGGGTGTCGGGGGAGGCATGGAATTGTTGCAATTCTCCTATTTCTCGCGACAAAAAGGAGGGGTTACCGGTGTGGATGTAGTGGACGAAATGCTAGAGGCTTCCCGTAAAAATTTCAAGATCGCGGAGGAAGAAAACGACTGGTTCAAAAGCGAATATGTCAACTTGGTAAAAGGCGATGCCCTTAACTTGCCCGTGGCGGATGAAAGTATTGATGTGGCGGCGCAGAATTGCCTGTTCAACATCTTTAAAATGGAAGATTTGAAAAAGGCGGTCGCAGAAATGTACCGTGTTTTAAAACCGCATGGCCGGCTAGTGATGAGTGATCCTACCTGTGAACAACCCATGAATGACGCCTTGCGGAATGACGATCGTCTGCGCGCACTTTGTCTTAGCGGAAGTATTCCTATCAAAGACTATGTAAAAGTCTTGACAGATGCCGGTTTTGGGACTATTGAGATACGCGCACGAAAATCGTATCGCGTACTATCCCCGAACCACTACCCTACGGATGAATTGATTTTTATTGAATCGATTGAAATTGCGGCCATAAAAGACCCAATGCCCGAAGATGGACCGTGCATGTTTACCGGGAAAACGGCCATATACTATGGAGACGAAGAATACTTCGATGATAAAAAAGGACATGTTTTAATGCAAAATCAACCCTTGGCCGTTTGCGACAAGACGGCCGCGGCACTGGCTCTTGCAAGCGACCAAATTCATGTGAGCGAAAGCACTTGGCATTATGACGGGGGCGGTTGTTGTTAAGCGAAAAAAAGAATCGTATCTGTAAGGTACTGGCTATTTGTACTACTATGTTGGTATAACTAGCCAAAGCGTTCCCCATGCAATACTTCTTATTGTTCTCCCTTTTTATGAGCTGTTCAGGATCGATTGCAATCAAAAGCGATCGGGCAGTCGCGACGGTCGACCATTCGGAATGGACCATTTTACTGCAAAAACATGTTGATACCGTAGGCAATGTAGACTATGGTGGTTTTGCCAAAGATCGGCAACTACTGCAAGCGTATCTCTCCAAACTAGCGAAAAACCCGATTTCAGAGCGGGCCTCCCGAAATGAGCGTTTGGCCTATTACATCAATCTGTACAACGCAGGTACCATAGAGTTGATTTTAGACCACTACCCGCTAAAGAGTATCAAGGATATTTCAAGACCTTGGGGAAAAGAAATGATCCCAATAGGGGATAAAAGGTACTCCCTCGGTGATATTGAACATAAAATTCTTCGTAAAATGAAGGAGCCTCGCATTCATTTTGCTATTAATTGTGCCTCCTATTCCTGCCCCCAATTATTGAACAAGGCGTTTACCGCAGCAACGATGGAAATGCAACTTACCCAAGCGGCTCAAAATTTCATTAACGATCCAAAACGAAACACCTTGGAGACCAATACGGCAGCACTGTCGGAAATCTTCCGTTGGTTCAAAAAAGACTTTACACAAAATGGGCCACTTAGATCCTATATTAATTTGTATGCCGACAGTCCGCTTGAACCCCAGGTCAAAATAACCTACCGCAATTACGATTGGAGTCTCAATGAAGCGAAATAACCAACAGATCAGTATTATTATCCCTGTATTGAACGAGGAAAAATGCATGGCAGCTACCTTAAAGTGTATTAAGGAAAAAAGCGCTTCCCAGCATATCAAAGAAATTGTAGTGGTCGACGGAGGTAGCAGGGATTCCACGGTAGCCATCGCAAAACAACATGGGGCCAGGGTAATTGAAGCGCCAAAAGGGCGCGCCAAACAGTTGAACCATGGTGCTAAGAACGCCAAAGGCGATGTCTTTTATTTCCTGCATGTAGATACCTTGCCCCCCGATAACTTTGATCAAAGTATTTTAGACGCCATTACCGCAGGGCATGAGGTAGGCTGCTTTCAAATGAAGTTTGATAGTGACAGTCGGTTTTTAGGTTTTTTTGCGTGGTTCACAAGGGTTAACATCAAGCTTTGTCGCGGGGGGGATCAATCGCTCTTCATTACCAAGCGGTTGTTTGAACAAGCGGGGGGGTACAATGAGGAATATGTGGTTTATGAAGACAATGAATTTATTGGGCGTTTGTACGACATGGTTCCCTTTAAAATCTTACCCCGCCATGTGAAGACCTCCGCTAGACGGTACCGAGAGAAGGGAGAAGTGAAACTACAGTATCATTTTGGAATGATTCATCTGAAAAATTATTTAGGGGCCGGCCCTGAAAAGCTGCTGGACTACTACAAACGAAAAATTGTTTCTTAAAAGTGTCCGAACCGGCCGCTAAACAGTCCCAGTTACTACTGCTGTGAAGGTATTTCAAAAAAGGAAGTATAATGCTTCATTGTTACGGTCTTAAAATCGATGACCTTAAAGTTTTCCATTAGTTGCGGGTTTTCTTGTACTTGGGAAGCTGCTTTCTTGGCCTGCTCCAGACTTTCCCAATACACAATATCCAAAAACTCCCCTTCCGCATCTACTGAAAGCGTTCTTTTAATAAAACCATCGAATTCTTTGATGACCGCATTGGTGCGGACCATTGCTTCTTTTACTTCGGAAATACTGTGGATCGGTAGCCCTTTAAAACGGACCATTTCAATACATACATTTTTTGTCATAGGGATTTGTTTTTGTGCGCTCACTGCTACGGTTGAAAACAGTAAAGCCATTAGTACGAGTCGTTTCATTTTTTTTGGATTTAACCAGGTTTACTAAAAACAAAACTACGAGCGGCCTATGACAGCCCTATGTCGCGACCCTTTAAAAACTGGAATTTTTTTTAAAATAATCGGAGAGTGTAAACTGATTGGGCGGAAAGGTATCGGCCATTTCTACGATGGTAACCACACGATCGGTACGAAACTCCCGAAGTGCTTTTCGCAGTCTGCAATAGGCGACCAAAATCCAATGGTCTTGTGTAAAATATACCGCCATGGGTTCTACCATGCGGGTGGTCATCTCCCCTTTCGATCCGGAACGGTACTGTAATTTTAATACGATGCGCTTCGCAATGGCGCGTTGCATCAAGGATAGCGAGTCGCTGTTCTTTGCCGATTTTCCGGGTACTGAGGGCATTACCCGTTCTTCTAGCAATTGCATTGCCGCTTTCTGCGTGGTACGCAAAACGGCCGTTACTTTTTCCATAGCGGTACCAAAGGCATTGATAACCGAACTGTCATTGTTCCGCTCCAATAATTTTTGTGCGGTTAGCATAGCAAAGGCCTCTTCCTCTGTAAACATGATCGGGGGCAGTTGATACCCGTCTACTAAAAAATAGCCGGTAGTTTTGTCAAAACCAATGGGTACACCCGCTTCCGACAAGGCCTCCATATCCCGATAGATCGTACGTGTAGTGACCTCAAAGGATACCGCCATTTCTTGTGCGCGCAGTGCCGATTTTGATTGGAGTTTCGTTAAAATCGCGGTCAATCTATGAAGCCGTTTCATAAAAAATATGTTTTTGATTGCACCACAAATATAGCAGTATGTCGAAAGAATTGGTATCTTGGAAAACAAAACCATGCCCTACGATTTCTTTTTGGAATACCTATTCGGCCTTCCTTTGCGCCATAAGAAAATGTTCGGTGTCGATTCGTATTACATTCAGGAAAAGATCGTTTTTGCCCTTCGTTATAAAGAACATGCTCTTGCCGACAACGGTATTTGGATCGCCTCTAAAATGGAACATCATGAAGCCCTAAAAAAGGAAATCAATGGGCTTCGACCAATTCAGACTTACGGCATTAAGACCTGGTTGGTACTCCCTGAGGATTTTGACCAGTTCGAGCAAGAGGCTTCGCGCTTGGCAACGCTCATTAAAAAGAACAGCTCCCTGATAGGGAACATTCCCAAACCAAGACGCAGAAAAGCAAATTGACCGAAAAACACTATTTTTGACTGAAAGTAGTATTTTAAGCGTTGTATTAGTTTCATTTTTGTCCCTATGAAAGTGGTTCCGTCGGCATTTTACCAACATCCTAAAATTGAAAAAATACTAGTAGATGGACTCTCGTCGGTCATCTTCAAGCGCGTTACGGAAGCCGACTTGCAAAATCAACGCTACCTGTCGGCACATGCCGTTACCTTGGTCTTAAACGGTGCTTTAAGGATAGAAGACTATCAGGGCGGGTTGCACATGGTAGCGAAAAACCAATTGATCTTTCTCCCCAAAGGGCTCTATATGATTTCCGATATCATCCCGAAAGACGAGGCCTTTACGGCCCTGGTGTTCTTTTTTGACGAAGCCATTACCCATTCTTTTTTAGACCACTACCCTCATTTATCCGAAGCGGCTGCCCCCGATTGTATGCTTTTTGAATATACCCAAGACCTTGAATACTTTGTTGCAAACCTCTTACTACTGTATCGTGGAAAGGGGCAATCTCAGTTTACCCGATCAAAGCTATTGGAATTTTTGCACCTACTGGCCTTGTCCCCGCAAGGAAACGGCTTTGCAAAGACCCTCCGATCCTTACGGATAAAAGAGCGCAAAAGTATCCATGTCATTATGGAAGAACATTTTGACAAGCCTTTGGATATCGAAGATTACGCTTATTTGACCGGTAGAAGCGTCTCCACCTTCCAACGCGATTTTAAAAGTAGGTTTCAACACTCGCCCAAGCAATGGCTGATTCAAAAACGGTTGGAAAAAGCAGCTCAATTACTCCGTTCCAGTGCTACTTCAATTTCAGAAATCACCACAATGGTAGGGTATGAAAATACCTCGCATTTTATCAAAGCCTTTCAGCGAAAGTATGGGGAATCTCCGAAACAGTTTCACATTCGGCATCGAAAAGCGCGGGTTATCTGAACTTTTGACCTAAAAAGTCGATTTTTAAATATTACCACAAATTCCCCGTCGAAGAAGCCCTCATATTTGCATTGAACCTGTTCGTCATACGAACCTAAAAAAGAGAATTATGCAACTATTGAGAATAGACGCCAGCTCCCGAATTGCGCAATCGGATAGTAGAAATATTGCCGATACCTTCGTTGCCGGTTTTACAAAGAAACACCCTACTACAAAAGTAATCGTCCGTGATGTGGTACAACAACCCATTCCGCATATTCAACAGGAAACGATTACGGGCTTCTATACCCTTGCCGAAGCCATCACCGAAACCCTTACGGAGGCCACGCACCTATCCGATGTTTTGATCAACGAACTGGTTACGAGCGATGTACTTTTGATCAGCACCCCCATGTACAATTTTGGGCCGCCTTCCGCTTTGAAAGCATGGATCGATCAAATCGTGCGAATCAACAGTACTTTTGGGGTCGCACCCGATAATTCGTTCTACGGAATGGTTGACAATGTGAAGGCCTACATCATTACAAGTGCCGGGGCAGTCTACTCAAACCAGCCTATGCAAGCGTACGATTTTCTTAGCTCCTATTTGACTACCGTACTAGGGCTCATTGGAATCAGCGATGTTACCCATATTCCCTTGGAAGGTGCTACCCTGGATCCTGTAACCTTTGAAGCCTCCAAAAACAAGGCATATTCCATCATTAAAAATCTTTAGTCTATGAGACAAATCTTCATTGCCGTGCTTCTTCTGGTTCCGTTTTTCCTGGAAGGGCAAGGGGCCAAACCGCCCCGGTCCAAAATTCAAAATAGTCTATTGTTAAAAGCAGATGCCGAAGTCTTATGGCAACAGATCAAAAGTTTTGGCAATCTCGAAAAGTACAATCCGGAAACCATTGTTTCCTGCGTAGTTGTGGGGAAGGGCATCGGTGCCACCAGAAAGCTTACGCTTACAGACGGCAGCCTTGTGGTCGAGGAATTAACCATTATTGATGAGGCAGCGAAAACCATTACGTACAAGATGATAAGCACCCCCATGCCACTGCAACACTATACCGGGCAATTGGGGCTGGAAAAAATAGAAAAAGGATATGTCAAAGTACATTTTTTTTCTTCTTTCACAGCGAACGAAGCAGATCGCCTGAATCTTCTTACCACCTTGGATTCATTTCAAAAAAAACAACTCTTAAACATACATCAAAAATGAACATTGCATTTATTGGATTAGGCATTATGGGAAGCCGCATGGCGGCAAACCTTCAAAAGGCGGGCCACGCTTTGACCGTCTTTAATAGAACGGCCACAAAGGCCGAGACCTTGGAAAGCGGCGGCGCCACCGTGGTAGCATCTCCTGCCGTGGCGGCCAAGAACAACACCCTATTGATCAGCATGCTGTCAACCCCCGAAGTAGTGCTGGAAACCGCTATGGGTCCCAACGGATTTCTGGAAGCCATGGAAAAAGACGCTATATGGATGAACTGTAGCACGGTGAACCCTTCTTTTGCCAAAGAAATGGGCATGCTGGCCGCAAAAAAGGGCATTCGTTATATTGATGCTCCAGTTGCCGGCACCAAGGGCCCGGCCGAAAAAGGGGAACTTGTTTTTCTTGTGGGCGGCGAAGCTGCGCCCGTGTCTACGGTACAACCCTTGCTAGATATCATGGGAAAAAAGACACTACAACTCGGGGAAATCGGGAACGGATCAAATATGAAAATGTTGATCAATCTCTTACTGGCCCAATCAATGCTCGCCTTTAGCGAGGCCATGGTATTGGGAGAAGCAATGGGTTTAAAACAGGAAACCTTGTTCAATGTACTCCTCAATGTTCCGGTAACGGCGCCTTTTTTGGCACTGGTGCGACCCAAACTCGAAAAGGAAGATTTCGAAGCCAATTTCCCGCTACAGTGGATACAAAAAGACTTGCATTTGGCGACCACCACGGCCTACGAACAAGGCGTGGCCATGCCTTCTTTAAATATTGCGAAAGAGGTGTTCGCCTCGGCAAAGCAAAGTGGGTATGGGGCATTGGACTTTTCGGCCATTTACCAGTATTACCGGAAAAAGCGCGACTAACGGATCGGGCCGATCTCGCCCCCTTCATGGTCTAGCAAAACGCCCTCCGAAATCCATTTGGCCAGCGCTTGCCTGTTATCTGGTTCCAGGATACGGCGTTGGTCTTTTTTGTTGCGAATGTTGCCTATTTCTATAAAGGTCATCGCAGGGTGGGTCTTTTTTACCAAGTAAAGGGACGTACGATCTTGAAAGGTACCGGTGTAGGTGCGGTTCGGCTGGTACTTCTTATATTTTTTCTGAAAGGTCCTGTGAATGCTCTCGGCCAGTTTTTTACCGTTTTTGCTCTTTTCATGATGGTAAAAGAACACATCGATGTTTTGGCCCTTACTGCGGCTATCGACATGGGTAACGATCAGGCGCTGAAACTTTCCTTTGTTCTTTTTATACAATTGGTTCACGATATCGACCCGTTGTCGCAACCGCGCCGTTTGGTTCAAGGGGATTACCTTATCGCCGTAAGCCACTTCATCATGATCGATTTTTAGCACACGATCGTCACGAATGCCATCATTTGGATCTCGTATAATAATGTACACGGTAGCGCCATGTGCCAACAGTTCTTTTCCCAAGCGCAAGGTGATGTCATACGCATATTCATCCTCCGCAATTTGAGTGCCCGCGTAATTCGCCATGGCACCTGGATCGGGCCCTCCATGGCCGGACACCAGGTAATACACTGCATTCTTAAGTTGTTCGCTCTTTGAAATCACCGAGGCATGTTCCTCTCCAAAAATGGCAAACTCTTTCCCGACGAGTTTTTTTATTTCTTTGGATTGTTTTTCCATCGCCGGCACTATTGCTACGGAATCTGAAGTAAATGCCGGTATTTTATACGTTCTCCCTTCATATAAATGCGCACTATCCCGAAGATTTTCCACGTTCATGGCAATAAAATCATCGTACATTTTATAGGGGTCTGCCCCCTGCTTGCGCAAGAGGGAGAGAATCCCATCTCCTTTTTCCGCGGTAACGGTCACTAGGGAATCCTGTGCGACGCCATTGGTACTTAGTACCAACAAAATAGCGATCAACCAGCAGGGTACCGGTTGAAATTGATTTTTTTTCATGCGTGTCCTTTTAAAGCATAACCCAAAAACAATGCCTAAAGTATACTTGGGTCGTACAAAATTAAGGAAGTGATACCTGTTTGTGCACCGACCTCGAAAAATTAGTTAACCATTTATTCAACAATTTAATAGCCCAATATGTTTCTCATTTCTACTAAAAAAAACATCCGTGGTACGCGTTCTACTATTTTAATTAAAATCCCGTGTCTAGTGTTTATCAACAGATTGCTTGTTGCATTCAAAAAGAATGTTTAATTTAGAGAGTGATTACTCACTTTTATGACGGATCGGAAGAAAAAAATATTAGCCGCGGCCCTAGAGCTATTTGCCAACGACGGTTTTAGTAGTACTTCAACAAATAAAATAGCAAAAGCCGCCAACGTATCGGAAGGGCTAATTTTTAGGCATTTCGAAAATAAAAAAGGCCTATTGAACGCCTTGGTGGAGCAAGCAACGGAACGCATCTCAGTGCTGTTGGTTCCTATTTTGGCGGAAGAAAACCCACAAAAGGCCGTTCAAAAAACCATTGAACTGCCCTTTAGCATAGACAAGAACGAATACCCATTTTGGAAATTGCAGTTTAAATTGAAATGGGAGAATGACTATGAAAACAACGAAAAAATGCAGCCATTGCTAGCACATCTTACATGGGCTTTTACCACACTTGGGTACCCTGAGCCGGCAAAAGAGGCTACGGTGCTGAATCATATCATTGAGAGTATCTCCATAGGCATTCTTCGTGACGGGGTCCACAGTCAAGAATCGCTAAAAAAATTTCTAATCGAAAAGTATAATACCGCGACCTTATGAGAAAAAAACAAACTTGGTATGCCCTACTATTTGCATCTGTCATAGGACTATTTGCGGTTGCCAATTATGGCAACGATGCTTCCGAATACATCACAGTTACTCCTACGGACTTCGCAAACGAGGAAACCCCTTTTGATACAATGATGCGGGTACTTACGCATGAGCGATGTGTCAACTGCCACCCCAATGACCACATTCCCAAACAAGGTGACGACAGCCACCCCCACTACTTCGGTATGGCACGCGGCACATCGAATATGGGCTTTGAGGCGACCCGTTGCACCAGCTGTCATCAATCGGAAAACAATGCGTATTCAGGGGTTCCCGGAGCACCCGAGTGGTCTTTGGCCCCTGCCCAGATGTACTGGGAAGGTTTAAATCGTATTGAAATAGCAAAATCAATGCTAGACCCAGAGCGTAATGGGGGCCGTACCCCAGAGGAAACCATGCATCATTTAACCGAGCACGAGTTGGTGCTATGGGCCTGGGATCCCGGGGTAGATGCAAGTGGCATCCCCCGAGAAAAACCACCAGTTTCAAAGGAAGACTATATCAAAGCAGTAAAACAATGGTTCGCAGATGGGCACATCATTCCGTCTGAATAACAACCGCTAAAAAGCAAACATATGACACTATCACTAAACGTAAACGGCGCGGCCCAGACGGTAGCAATAACCGATGAGAACACCCCGCTCCTATGGGTCATCAGAGATCTTTTAGAATTAAAGGGCACCAAATTTGGTTGCGGAAAAGCCGCTTGTGGTGCCTGTACCTTGCACATAGATGGCGAGGCAGTGCGCTCTTGCTCGTATCCCGTAAAACTTGCGGCAGGCAAAAACATTACTACGATCGAAGGACTGGGGAACGAAGAAAACCCACACCCCGTACAGCAGGCCTGGATCGATGAGATCGTACCCCAATGCGGGTATTGCCAACCAGGATTTATGATGGCCACGGCAGCATTGCTGAATAAAATACCCGATCCTACCGATGCCGATATTGACCGCAACATAATCAATGTATGTAGGTGTGGAACCTATTACCGCATGCGCAAAGCGATTCATCGCGCCGCTGCGATCCAAAAAGAAACAACCCCAAAAACCGAGGAATAATGACACAAAATGAAAAGAGAATTTCGCGACGCACGTTTTTGGTACGGGGTGGTTTAGGAACCATTGGAGTACTTGCGGTTGGCACGTATCTGTTTAGAAACCATATTCGCAGGGGAATCGCGGGGGTGGTCAATACGCTGGAAACACCTTATCAGGGAAACACCAAAACACCGATCATCTGGTTTGAGGTGACCGAAACCAATGACATTGTACTCCATAGCCCAAAGGTAGAAATGGGGCAAGGTACCTTTACTAGTTTGGCCCAGATGGCCGCGGATGAACTAGAGGTATCCATGGAACAAATGAGCGTGGTACATGCCAATTCTGCCTCGGGAAACATCGATGGTTTCGCTACAGGCGGCAGTACCTCCGTATCTGCCCTGTGGGTTCCCCTACGTGAGCTCGCCGCAACGATGCGGGAAATGATCAAAAACGAAGCTGCCACTAAAATGGGGGTCCCGGTCACTGATCTAAAAGTTACGGAGGGTGTAATTTCTACCGGAAGTGCTAGCATGACCTATGCAGATATCGTAAAAGGTGTAACCGAATGGGACATTCCCGATACGCCCGCACTTAAGGAATTGAAGGACTATAAATTTATTGGCAAACCTATTCCCAGGGTGGATTTAAGGGCCAAGGTCTTTGGTGCACCGATTTTTGGGATGGATGCCAGCATGCCGGGGATGCTCTATGGCGCAGTGGTACGTCCATCGGCAATAGGAGCCACGTTCTTGGGTGCAGATACCGCCGAAGCGGAACAAATGCCCGGGGTTGTCAAAATAATCAAAGAAAACGACTTTGTTGGAGTCATCGCCAACTCGCAGATCGAGGCCGAAAATGCCAAAAACAGCATCAAAGCCGACTGGAAAGCCGACAAAAAATGGCAAACAGCCGACATTGAGAAACTTATCGAAGTCGGCAAAGGAACGGCATATGTCATTCAAAAAGAAGGGAACACCAACGATGTATTAGAAGAAGAAGCCCGCGTACTACAAGCTGAATACAAAAGTCCGATCGGCGCCCATGCCCAATTGGAGCCCAACGGGGCCTTGGCGTTTGTAGAGGAAAACAAGGCGACCATCCATATGTCAACACAAGTCGTTCGCATTACACGCGACGAAATTGCAGATCGGCTCGGCTTTGATAGTGAACAGGTAAACATTGTTCCGACCTTTCTGGGAGGTGGTTTTGGGAGACGACTGCATACTCCCAATGGTATACAAGCGGCAGTCATGTCAAAAGCCGTAGGAAAACCGGTCAAATGCTTTTTTTCAAGAAAAGAAGAATTTCAAAACGATACCTTTCGCCCACCCACCCATCATCTGCTAAAGGCTACACTGGGAGAGAATGGATTGATCGAAGCAATAGAACATAACGTTTCAAGTGGTGATGTGGCTTTCGGATCTCCTATGTTGCCCGGCTTCGCAGAGCCGATCTTGGGAGCCGACTTGGGCGCCTGGCGCGGCGGAATGATCCAATATGGCGGTATTCCAAACTACCAGGCCGTTTCCTGGAGGGTAACCTTACCCTTCGCCACAAGTTGGTGGCGCAGTTTGGGGTTATTGGCCAATACCTTTGCCATCGAGAGCTTTATAGACGAATTGGCCGTCAAGGCCGAAAAAGACCCGGTGGCGTTTCGACTGGCACAAATTCAAGATGATGATCGCGGACATCGGTTAAAAGAGGTCATCAAAGCGGCCGCCAAGAAAGCGGGGTGGTCCAATAAAGTAGTGAATGAACGGGCCATGGGTTTTGCCGCCTCCACCGATGCCAATACCCCTTGCGCACAGGTAGTGGAGGTTTCGATCGAGGACAATGAAATAAAAGTACACAAGGTCACCTGTGCCATGGATCCCGGTATTGCCGTAAATCCCGACCAGGTGCGGGCACAGTGCGAAGGAGCGATCATTATGGGAATCAGTGCTTCGATGCACGAACAGATGTTCGTTGAAGAGGGGGAATTGCAGCCGACGATTTACGGTCCTTACCAAATGGCCTTGATGAAGCACGCACCCAAAGAAATAGATGTTGTTTTATTACAAAATTCAGAGGTCCCGGGAGCTGTGGGGGAACCGCCTTTGGGGCCCATTGGTGCGGCCATCGCCAACGCAGTTTTCAAATTAACCGGACAACGGCTTCGGGAAATGCCTTTGAAATTGGGCTAACTTAGATACTTTAACCAAAAAAGAAACCGACCAAATGTATATAAAAAAGAACTTTGGCCTACAATCGATCATGCGGTTCAGCGGTGGTCACCTTATTTGGCTTACGGCCTGGGCCTGCTTAACAGCGGCCCTCTTTGAACTTACACCCTTAAAGACCTGGATGGTGATTCCCTGGCTTCCGCTCTCGGTAATCGGTACGGCCGTCGCTTTCTATGTGGGCTTTAAAAATAATAGTGCCTATGACCGCCTCTGGGAGGCGCGAAAGATATGGGGTGCCATTGTAAATTCCAGTCGTTCTTGGGGCAGTGCGACCAAGGCGTTTGTCAGCAATCAATTTACTGCCGAAACTGCTGCCGAGGCCGCCTTGCATTCTTATAGAAAAAAGATGATCTATCGCCATATCGCATGGTTGTACGCCCTGCGAAGCCAATTGCTGATCCCAACCCCTTGGGAACATATCAACCAGGGAAAGCACGTTCGCCACACGACCAAAAAACGCCGTGAACAATACGGTGTAGGGCTCCTGGCGGACCAAATCACGCAAACCGAGCTCGACCTTTTTTTACCGAAAGATGAGTTGGAGCGGTTGATCAATTATCAAAATACGGCCACACAGATCATTGACCAACAGGCACAGGATCTTAAAAACTTGCGGGCACAGCATTTGATCGATGATTTTCGCCATATGGAGCTTCAAAAAATATTGGGCGATTTCTATACGTTTCAGGGGCAATGCGAGCGCATCAAAAAATTCCCGCTACCCCGACAGTACGGGAGTATGAGTTTCGTATTTGTGGGCATCTTTATTTTTTTGTTACCCTTGGGCATGATTTCGGAGTTCGCCAAGTTGGGCGAATGGGGCGTTTGGTTTTCCATCCCTTTTACCATTCTGATCGGATGGGTGTATTTAATGATGGAACTAGTGGGCGATTATTCGGAAAACCCCTTTGAGGGGCTCGGAAATGACATCCCGATGCTATCGCTCTGTAGAACTATTGAAATTGATCTTCGTGAAATGTTGGGTGAAACGGACTTACCGGCACCGATCAAACCAGTCAACGATATTTTGATGTAGGCTAAAAATACTGCCCGATCCCAAAGACCAAGCCTCTATCGGCGTCCTTGGTAATACCGTAGCCGTAATCGATCCGGAAAATGGCGTTGAAAATACGTTTGTGCATAAAACGAAGCCCGACACCCGGATAGACCCGAATGTTCTGATCATCCCCAAAATCACTAAAATCACCCCCGGGATTACGCCAAGAACCGCCATCTATGAATACATTGCTCTGTAATACGAACCAGTCTTTGTCCACCAAGGTATGCCGGTATTCGGTGTTAAGGACGATTGCCCCGGTACCCCGATCAATGGTGTTCCCAACACCCCGTATGTTTAGATTGTTATCCACGGTAAATGGGGCAAACGGGGTATCTACATTACTTGCCAGGCCCAAACGCAGCCGGCTGGCCCAATTTCCCTTTTCCCCGACCCTTGCGAAAAAGGCGAAATCGTTGAAGCCGATCAAGAATTCGGGCAAGGTGGTATCGGTACTGCCCACATATTGAAAGTTGAGCGTACTGCGAAAACCCGACAAATACTGGTAATCGTATGAAAGACCATCAAAATTATAAATCAATTTAAAGAGATGCTTATCCACCCTTAGGGCTTGGGGTACATTGGGATCGGTAGCACCGCTAATATATTCATAATCCTCCGTAAATAAACTGGCGCCCAGCTCGATCCGGTTCTTAAAATCAAGTTCGTACAGCCCAAGGAGTTCAAACCCATTATTGTTATAGCGATAGTCGGCCGTGGCATTTTGGAAGAACACAGGCTCTTGGGTGGTAAAATCATGGTAATTGAACGCCAGGCCAAAGCGGTTACTGAACAAATAGGGGGCTCGAAGGCTCACCCCATACGAACTGAATACATCGTATTGGTAAAAACCGCCCAGGGTGATGTTTCTCCCCAGCATATTAAATTCTTGCAGGCCTACCCGAAAGGCGAAATCATCGTTTGAGGAGCTGAACAAGTTGGCAAAGGGAATCAAGGTAAAATTCTCCTCCACATTATAAAAAACATTGTGTCGCCCGTCGTTCGAAGAAAATACCTGATAATAGGCATGCGATATTGAGGGCAGCCGCTTTAGGCGGGTCATATCCTCGTCCATCAGAAGGGAATCCAAGGGCATGCCCGGTTGCATTCTGACCAGTTTCTTTAAAAAAGAAGGCTTGGTTCTCTTGGCTCCTTGAATTTTTACATCGGCCACCGTAGCAATTTGTGAGAAGCCCAAATTCATTGCCCCTAAAAAAAACAAAAACAGACAGAATTTACGCATAGGGGACTTCACATTGTAACTGGTTTCAAAGATACTCGATACCATTTACAAAGATATCACGATTTGTATTTCTTCAAAATTACTGGAGCTCAAATGTGACTTCAGAGAATTGATTCACCCAATTATCCTCGCTTACCGCCAACAGACTAAACCCGTATATGGTTCCATTGCTAAGTGCGGGAGGCGTGCCTTTGGTCACATTTAGAACGACATTATCGAGCTCATAATACCGAAACAGACGCTCAAAGGTATAGGTGCCCGAAAGCAAATTATTTTGAGCATCGGAAACCACTTGAAAATAAATTTTGGTATCGTCATACGCACCATCTTCCCACGAAAAGTAGGGCATGGTGGTAGTGGTATCGACCGTTATATTTTGGGGCAGGTACTCTGTAGGTTTTGTGCGTTGTTTTAGGCGTATGGGATTCGACAAATGTGTTTTCCCGTTCTCGTCGAATGCAATGATCACCCATTTTTCAACGGCACTTGCCACTTCGAACTTTTTAAGAAAACCATTAAATACATCTTGTAAAGGAAGTATCATTGGAACATAGTTCGCAAAATCGTTTTTATCGACACTACTATTCTCCGTTTCGAAATATTGAATATTGGCGGCTCCTTCCCTAGGATATAGGAACACGCTTACCTTATCATCATTTTCGTTGCTCGCCGCGCAGGCAATTACGTTATCGAGCTCAATTTCAATATCCTCCACAAAGGCCTCTAAGGTACCTTCTGCCCCGACCTGATCCGTGGAACAGCCAAGGATCGATAATACCACTAGTATGGGGAAACCGAATCGATTCATCTTAAAAGGTTTTGTAAAATTCCTTGATTACTTCCTGTGCCGGTTTGTTCTGTGGTGTAAAACGGTTGTCTTCTACCCCACCCGATCTATCGTGTTGAATAAACCACTTCCAAACGTAGCCACCAGCAAACCACTCTTCATCCCAAAACTCCGAGAAAATGGCTTTTTGGGCATTTACTTGTGCGACTAAGTTCACGTTTTCCTCGTTTCGATCCACCAACCAAGGTTTCTTGGCGGTATAGTCCATACTGCGATACCCAAACTCGGTAAAAAGTACCGGCTTACCTTTCTCTTTCGAAAGCCGGGCCATTTTTTCCTTCCATGGTTTCCACCCAGAACGCAATTCTGCTACGGTAGGTGTTTTGGCTTCCGAGAGCGGAAAATAGGCATCGATCCCTATATAATCCAGCGCCTCCCAAAAGGGAGTTCGAGGGTACTCGTCCCAATTGGCGGCATAGGTCAGTTTGCCTTTGTAAACGTCCCGTATTCGTTTGATGAGCCCCTTCCAATAGTCAGGTCTGTTCTTTACGAACTGCTCGAGTTCGGTTCCGATACATAGTAAATCGGCCTTGGTTTCTTCGGCCAATGCCGCATAGTTAAGGATAAACCGGTCATAGGAATTTTCCAAAGTTTTCCAATCTTCTTCAGAATTCATCTTTAAAGTACCCGTGAATTCGCCTCGCCAAATCCAAATTTGTGGCTTCACCATCACTTTTACCCCATTCTTTTGCAATAGTTGAATATACTGCTTTGCCCCTTTTCGGGTTTCCCCGAACCATTGACGGTCTGTGTCGAATATAATTTCAGGGGATTCTATGGTACGAATGAAGCCAAAAGGCATAATGGCCGCATGGTTTGCATGAATTTTTGTAAGGGCATCTACATGGGCTTGAACCGCCTTTTCCCGGGATGCGACAAAACTGACGCCATTAATCTTTTCAAGGGTCTGCCCTGTACAGGAAAGTTGCAACAGGCAAATCAAAAGCAATCCTAAAGTCCTCATTCATTAGTAATTAAGACTTCAAAATTACGCTTTTTAGACTATTTGCTAAAAAATAGCCCTTAAACCAAGATTAAAGGTTTGTCCCAAACCGGTATTGCTACCTCTTACAAAATTGGTGTAGAGCGCCTCAAGGTTCAAGGCATCGGTCAACTGGTATTTGACACCCCCGCCCAAAGCAGTAAAATCTTGCGCAAATTCATTCCCCAAATCGATTCGTTGCGAATGTTGTGCCAAGGCCAATACCGTGAACTTGGAACTAGGGAAATAACTTAAGAACACACCGGGGGTAAGATTCAGACTATTATTCGCAAAACTCTTTTCTTCATCACCAAAACTGAGTTCGGAATTAAGCTCGGTGAAAAGTTGCCACTTATCTCCTGGAAACGTATAATCATAAAAGAAGCGATTTTGCCATATAAATCCGTTTTGATCTAAAAACACACCGGTCTCCACTTCATTATCAACCAAAGGGAAGAAAAAGGAACTTTGAATACTAAAGTTACTCACCGATTTGAAAGGCACGAACTTCACCGAGGGTGCAATAGAGGTCAGTCCGGATCGGGCCGTACCTTCTTCCCCATCGAAACTAAATACATCGAGCGCGCTACGATCGTTGATGACATTGGAACGGAATTCGAAAATGGCACCTACATTCCATCGTTTGTTTTCGCCGACACCCGTATACACTTCTAAGGTAGAAGTGAAAAATGTTTGCCTGGGCTCCTTTCCATCTGAAAAAGTACTCTCTGTTTGTGTGTATAGGTTGTTGAACCACTTAAGGTCTACCTGCCCTTTTCCTATTAACTTGGAAGGCGTGTACTGTTGAATATTACTTTTTGCCGGCTGCGGGTCATCTTGCATTTCTTTGTCTTTGGCATCATCCTGGGCAAAACCGTTAAGCGAAAAAAAGCTGATTGCCGTTGCTACTAAATAGGTTCTTATTGATTTCATTTCTTTATTTTTTTGTTGGGTTTTTATTATTTTTTTCTGAACACTATTCGGACACTTCCGCAAGGTGCACCCCGGGAATAGAAAAGATAGTGTTACTGCTACTTGGATTATTTTGCTTCGTTCAATGTCCAGTCATAGGGGTAGTACGAAACCTTTGCCTTTGCAGGAAGTTTATCGGTCTTGTATTTGTCGATGAAGTCGGTTACGCTTCCCTCATGTTCAAAATCGCCCTTGTACCACTCGAATATTTGGGAAATCTTCACCTTGTTCTTGTTCACTTGAATAAACGAGGGGTTATTGATTGCCGCGATGGTCTGCTTTTCTAGCTGACTTTCCAATGTAGCGGGAGTGTAGGCTTGATCGATAATGGGAGGACATCCCAAACCTGCACAGACCAATACAAAGTGAAAACGGGCTTCCTTGGGAAAAACAGCTCTCAATAACTTGTTCTCAATATCGTTCAAAGTAATATTAGTACCACCAATGGCATACTTGGTCTTATCAAAAAAGCCGGCAACATCTAAAGGTTGTTTTACCGGGTAATTGGAAATGATTCCTTTAATCACCGATAGGTTGTACCCATTGATCCAAAAAGATTGGTATTCGGCCGCATTGTCTTTCGAAACGGAAATGCCCTCGGCCATTTGCAACAACGCGTTCAGCTCACTGGGATCCGCCTTGATATTTTTGTAGGCCACTCGACCATTGGTAACATGGGTTTTAAAAAAAGCATCCGCTTTGGAGAAAAAAGCATCGGTACCCTGTGCTGTTCCAAAAGAAACCAGACTTAAGAAAAGTACTAGTGCGATAAGGGTCTTAGTTTTCATAGTTAAAGATTTAAAAGGTTTTGTTAGTGTTGAACTTTCGCATAGGTCGAGCTGTTTTCGGCAACCCTACAAAAGATTTTTAATTTTATGATTTATTTAAGATTTTCAGAATCAACGGGTTACATGTACGATGATTCACGACAAACCTTACAAAATAGGTTCATATTTATTTTCTTTCTAAATTATACAACAAATTTAAGTTCTTTCATTTAAGAACGACACACTCGACAACTACCCAATTGAAGAACACATGGAACATATAGTAATTATCGGGAATGGCATCGCCGGCGTATCCGCTGCACGTCATATCCGAAAAAATTCAGATAAAAAAATAACCATTGTTTCCACTGAGACCGAATACTTTTTTTCCCGTACCGCATTAATGTATGTGTACATGGGGCATATGAAGTTCGAGCACACACAGCCTTATGAGAATTGGTTTTGGAAGAAAAACAGCATCGATCTCGTTAAAGGTTTTGTAACTACGGTAGACCATAAGAACAAAAAACTGACCTTGAGGGAGGGTGGCGAACTCGGGTATGATAAGTTGATCATCGCCACGGGGTCCAAGCCCAATAAGTTTGGATGGCCGGGACAAGACCTGAAGGGAGTGCAAGGGCTGTATCACCGACAAGATTTAGAAAAATTAGAAGCCAACGCCCCTAATAATAAGGTATGCAAGCGAGCCGTCATTGTAGGAGGCGGGCTCATCGGAATCGAATTGGCAGAAATGCTGGTGACCAGAAATATCCCCGTGACCTTTTTAGTGCGTGAAACCAGTTTTTGGAACGGGGTCTTGCCCAAAGGGGAATCTGCCCTGATCAATGAACATATCTTGGAACACCACATAGATCTGCGCTTGGCCACCAATTTAGTCGAAATCATTTCAGATGAAAACGGACGGGCAAAGGCGGTAACGACCGATAAAGGGGACACTATTGAATGCAATGTAGTAGGGTTGACCGCGGGCGTTTCACCCAATATAGACTTCCTAAAAGATTCTGGCATCGAATTGGGACGTGGGGTCAAAGTAAACCGGTTTTTAGAAACGAATATTCCCGATGTATATGCCATTGGCGACTGCGCAGAACAGCATGAGGCCATCGGCAACCGGCGCCCCATCGAGGCGGTTTGGTATACCGGTAGGATGATGGGCGAAACACTGGCCCAGACGCTCTGTGGAAATCGCCGCTCATACAATCCTGGACACTGGTTCAATTCAGCGAAGTTTTTAGATATCGAATACCAGACCTACGGTTGGGTGTTTAGCGAACGGGGCATGAAAGACTACGAACAACACTTTCATTGGCGCCATGCCACGGAAAAAATCTGCATCACGGTGTCTTTTGATAAGAACACCAAAAAATTCCTGGGTATCAACACCTTTGGCATTCGCATGCGACATGCGATTTTTGATCGGTGGCTCACCGAGGAGCGTGGTGTAGATCATGTCATGGAATATTTAAAGGACGCCAACTTCGACCCGGAGTTTTATGCCGTGTACGAACAAGAGATACTTGCGCAGTACAATGCTGAATTCGGAACCAGTATTGTACCAAAAAAGAAAAGCTGGAAACGCATCTTTGAACGGGTGTAGCCTACTGGTACATTTTTCAATCATTCAATTACAGAATTAAACATACTAATAAACCACTTATGAGCACGTACGATAATAACATGTCCCTTACAGGAGAACCGCCCAAGGCTTTGAACACCGGTCAAAAACTGGCAACCCTATTGGGCATGGCAGGTTTGGGTATTTTGGTCCTCAATCTGTTTAACCTGAGTTTTCCAAACAGCGGGTTGTGGCTTACCATTTCCTTAGTTGCCATCTTTGCCGGTATTGTATGGTTTTCGCAAGCCGCCTATGGCCATAAATCAAAAGGAATCAAGAACGACGGGGTATGGTTTAAATCGATGTCGAGTAGAGGGGTATTGGCTTGGATTGCCGGTATCGCGTTGACGGGGTTTTATGTCGTCCTTTATTTTTATCCACAATACTTGGGGTTGGTGAAAGATGGTGACAATACCGGCGTAATAGCCCTGTTCGATCCTTTGAGTAAATTGCTTAGCGGAAACCCGGCCAGCCAATGGTTTGTGTACGGTGCTTTATACACAGTGGCCATATTGGCTTTCGGTATCAAATTTATCTGGAAGTATCGCCATAACACCTATGAAAAAATACGCACCATCAGCGTGATGTTTTTTCAAACGGCCTTTGCCTTTATCATTCCTGAAATAATGGCTCGGTTAAACGGGGACCTGCCTTATTATGACCTCAAAAATATGTGGCCCTTGAATTATTATAATTTCGAGCGCTACCGTATCAATAGTTTTGTTGATGGGGGAGACATTGGCTTGGCCATGTTAATCTTCGGAGTACTATCCATATTCGTGATCAGTCCCATTCTCACCTTTAAATTCGGAAAACGCTGGTATTGTTCATGGGTATGCGGCTGCGGGGGACTGGCCGAAACGGCGGGTGATTCCTTTAGGCAATTGAGCGACAAGAGCAAATTTGCGTGGAAAGTAGAACGCTGGGTGGTACATAGTGTGGTCGTATTCGTAACCCTGATGACCACTGCGGTTATCTATTCGTACTTAGGGAACGACACAAGCAAATACTGGCTTACCAAGTCTACTTTCCTTATTGGGGTCGGCAGCATTTTGACACTGGTATTTGCTTGGGTCATGATCTATAAGCGGCAAGAACTACAGAAAGATGCGAAATATGGGGCCATTGGATACTTTGTAATCATTGCCGCCTTGATCGGGATGCATGTTTTTAGTGGGGACGGCAACATTTTTGTCTTCAAATCGGAAACACTTCGCAAGTCGTATAGTTTTTTGATCGGAAGCATTTTTTCAGGAGTCATCGGTACTGGTTTTTACCCCATTTTAGGGAACAGGGTCTGGTGTCGTTTTGGTTGTCCTATGGCCGCTATTCTAGGATTTCAACAACGAATGTTCTCAAAATTTAGAATTACTACCAACGGAGGGCAGTGTATTTCTTGCGGTAATTGTTCTACCTATTGTGAAATGGGCATCGATGTTCGGGCCTATGCGCAAAAAGGAGAGAACATTGTTCGATCTAGTTGCGTAGGCTGTGGAATTTGCTCGGCCGTTTGCCCTAGAGGTGTATTAAAGTTAGAGAATGGACCGTTGGAAGGCAGGATCAACCCTACCGAGGTACTTCTTGGAAATGATGTTGACCTCATGGAATTGGTAAACAAAAAATAAGACCCCTACGATCGTTAGTTTGTAAAAGCACTTTCGACAAAAAATAAAACACCGGTCATGTTCTTTAAAGTATTCTTCATCGGCAGCATGGTACTTCTTTTCGGACACCCTTCCGAGGATTCCGGAATGTATCATAAAGAATACTATGAAACGGGTCGCCCCAAAGCGGAAGGCTGGCTTAAAAACGGACTAAAAACAGGCTATTGGCGCTTTTACCACCCCAATGGAAAAGTGGCCGAAAAAGGGCATTATGCCTTCGGAAAACGCGAAAACTATTGGTACTTCTACACGGAAAAGGGCGCTTTACAACAGGCCGGGCATTATAAGAAGGATGCCAAGGCCGATTGGTGGTTGTTCTATGACGATTATGGCAACATAAATCATAAATGCCAACTGAACAAAGGCAAGAAAAACGGCTACTGTCTTCGCTACAAGAACAGTAAGCTTACCGCTGCCGAAAAGTATCAAAATGGAAAAAAAATTAAATCTTGGTACAGCCTTAGAAGTTTCAAAAAAGAAAACAGTTTATCCGATTTAAGGTAATGCGCACGCTCCTTTTCCCTCTTTTGGCTTTACAGTTGTTCACGGCCTTGTCGCAAACCGAACTCAATTACCCAACAGCCATTTACAAAGCGGCACAGATCAAGGCCAATTGGGTGAGCCACCCGACCGTACGAGGTGGCGAGGATGTTTCCGTACTTTTTAGAAACGTATTTACCGTAGAAAACCCGGCAGAAGATTTTATTATCAACATATCTGCCGACAACCATTATTTTCTCTATGTAAACGGTGCATTTTTCACACATGGCCCCCAATTAAGCGATTCAAAACATTGGAAATTTGAAACGCTCAACCTAAAAGGCTTTTTAAACCATGGAAAAAATGTTGTGGCCGTTAAAGTCATGAACTACGGTAAACGCCGCTTTTTGGGGTTTCAAAGTCTGTTCACCAGCATAATGGTAAACGGGGTAACCGCCAATGCCGAAAGCCTCACCACGAAAGGCAAGGGAGATTCTTGGCGTTGCCATATAGATGCTTCTTATAGCGCCTTGGATGTACATTGGCGCAGTGCCGGTGACAATAGAATTGTGGGAGGATTCTATGCCAATAACCCCACCGATCATGTAGATATGAAACGGTTCCCAAAAAACTGGGAGCAACTTACGTTCAACGATTCGGCTTGGCAATCCACTTCTTTTTTCGAAGGAGCCAATAGCATGGGAGGGGCGATCGCCTATTTGTTGGAACCTAGAAACGTACCCCTGTTAGTTTGGGAAAAGGAACTCTTGGGCAGCGTGGTACGATCGGAGAACCATACGAAATCCAATTTCCCCGTTTCGGGTGAGGCAAGGATACCGGCCAACACAAAATCCCGTTTTTTAATCGATCATAAAAAAGTGACCAGCGGTTTTCCAAAACTGCGTTTCAGTGGGGGCAAAGACGCCGTTATAAAAATAAAATACGCTGAAAATCTCTTTGGCCCAAACGACGAAAAGGGCGATAGAAACGTCCTTAGCGATAAAAAGGTCATAGGGTATTACGATCATATCATCTCCGATGGTAGTGCAAGGCAAACGTTCCTTCCTTCTTGGATGCGTACCTTCCGATTTATTGAATTCGAAATTACTACGGCGGAAACGGCATTACAGCTACTTGACTTTCACAACTACAAGTCGCAAACCAGCATTCCCTCAACAGCCAGCTTTCATAGTGACGACGAAACCTACAATCAAATTTTTGAAATCTGTAAAAGAACGGTCGATCTTTGTACCCAGGATTACTTTTTAAGCGATGCCTATTACGAAACCATGCAATATGTGGGCGATACCAAGATCCATGCGCTGATCTGGCAGTCGTTAAGCGGCAATCTTGCGCATACCCAAAATGCCATTCGCCAGTTTCACCATTCGCGCGATGCCGAGGGAAATCTTTTGGGTGCCTATCCGTTACGATCTACCTTTATTTTCCCTACCTACTCCCTGGTTTGGGTAGATATGGTGGCCGATTATTATCGGTTGACGGGAGATCTTGAGTTTGTACGAAAATACACAGCGGGCATCGTACATACCTTAGATGGTTTCGAAAAAAATATGCATCCATATCACTTGGTCAAGAAAACACCCTACCGTTATTTTATAGACTGGTATCAAGGTCCTGATGCGGGCGGGGGTACCGCTACCAAAAATGGCGGTGACAACTCTGCAGTCGTCAGTTTGCACTATGTGCATGCACTTCAAAATGCGGCCACGCTCGCTGAGGCCCTGGGAGATGCACACACCGCCGATAGATATAGGAATAGGGCCTTAGTCATCAAAGAAGCGGTCTATGACCGTTGTTTTGATCCGGATAGCGCACTGTTTGCCGAACGCCCCGACAAAAGCATTTATGATCAGCACACCAATATCATGGCCATTCTTACAGATGCTATTCCCCTCAACGAACAAAAAGCATTGCTAAATCGTATTTTGACCGATGCATCCTTGCTTCAGGCTACCTACTACTACCGCTTTTATCTCTTTGAAGCGATCAAGAAAGTGGGAGCTCCCGAATGGTTCGATCTGGCTCAAAAACCTTGGGAAGAGATGATCCAAAATCATATGACCACTACCTTGGAGCGTTTTGAATCGGCGCACAAACCTACCCGCTCCGAAGTGCATCCATGGAGTGCATCGCCGGCCTATTTTTATCTGACCTACTTGGCCGGGATTCAATCGCTCAAAAATAATTATGATGAAGTGAAAATTGCCCCTATGTTCGGAAAGCTGAACAGTATTGAAGGGAGCTTCCCTACTTCCAAAGGCCCCATAGGGTTCAAACTCAAGAAACGTAAAAATACGCTCATCGCGGAAATAGCAATGCCAGGAAATGGCAAAGGACAAATCGAATGGAACGGATCAATACAAATGCTCCGGCCCGGAAAACATCGTTATACATTAAACTAATGTCAATACAGGACATCAAGGTCATTATTCCCGCATTCAACGAAGCCGATTCGATTGGAAAGGTCATCAATGCGCTTCCAAAATCGGTCTCCGAAATAATAGTTATTAACAATAATTCGACCGACGCTACCGAGACGAACGCCCGCACCGCAGGGGCTACCGTATTGACCGAGGTTCGAAAAGGGTACGGATATGCCTGTCTTTGTGGAATGGATTATCTGGCAGAACAATCCAAACCACCCGATATTGTCGTATTTATCGACGGAGACTATTCTGATTACCCCGAAGAGCTCGATAAGGTGGTCGCACCCATTTTAAACGGTGGGTATGATTTTGTTGTGGGTTCAAGGGTGAAGGAATTAAGGGAAGATGGAAGCATGACGCCCCAACAGATTTTTGGTAATTGGTTGGCCACAAGCCTAATGAAATTATTCTTTAGGGCAACATTTACAGACCTTGGGCCGTTTAGAGCTATAAAGTATGCACAATTACTTGCACTAAAAATGCAGGACAAGACCTATGGTTGGACCGTGGAAATGCAGTTGAAGGCCTTAAAGCAAAAATTGACATATACCGAAGTACCAGTACGTTACAAAAAAAGAATAGGCATTTCAAAAGTGTCAGGTACCGTAAAAGGTAGTATATTTGCGGGCATAAAAATATTGGGTTGGATTTTCAAATACAGTATAAAATAACATGGGACTAACTATCGCTTACATCATTATCGTCATCTATAGTATTGCGTTGCTTTTGATCTTCTTCTATAGTTTGGCCCAGCTGAATCTGTTGATCAACTATCTGGGATACAAAAAACAAAATCAGAATGCTCCTAAGTTCAATCTATTAGATGCCAAGGAGATTCCCATGGTCACCATTCAATTGCCCGTTTATAATGAAGAGTATGTGATGGAGCGATTGCTCGAGAACATTGCTAAAATAGAATATCCCAAGAGCAAGTTAGAAATTCAGGTGTTGGACGATTCCACCGATGATTCGGTCGTGGATACCGCCAAATGGGTAAAAGAACTGCAAGCCACGGGCTTGGACATTCAGCACATACGCCGTGAAAACCGACAAGGATTTAAGGCCGGGGCGCTCAAGGAAGGCTTGGAAATCGCCAAAGGAGAATTTGTCGCCATTTTCGATGCCGACTTCTTACCCGACAGTGATTGGTTAAAGAAAACCGTTATCTATTTTAAAGATCCCGAAATAGGGGTGGTACAAACCCGATGGGGGCATATTAACCGTGATTACTCCGTATTGACCCGCATTCAGGCTTTTGCCCTGGATGCCCATTTTACTTTGGAACAAGTAGGAAGGAATGCCAAAGGGCATTTTATCAACTTTAATGGAACGGCAGGTATCTGGCGAAAACAATGTATTCTCGATGCCGGCAACTGGGAGGGCGATACCTTGACCGAGGATTTGGATCTAAGCTACCGTGCCCAATTAAAAAATTGGAAATTCAAATACTTGGAAGATGTGGAGACCCCCGCAGAACTCCCTGTAGTGATCAGTGCGGCCCGTTCACAACAATTTCGTTGGAACAAAGGTGGTGCCGAGAATTTTAGAAAAACGGTTTGGAGCGTGATCAGTGCTAAGAACATTCCGTTTAAGACGAAATTTCATGGGGTCATGCACCTTTTGAACAGTAGTATGTTCCTATGCGTATTCGTGGTGGCTCTATTGAGCATTCCTACCATGTACATCAAGAACGTTTTTCCGCAGTTCGATTTGGTCTTCGATGCATTGAGCTTCTTTATTCTAAGTACGGTCATTCTGTTTGTATGTTATTGGTTTACGTATAAGAGTATTCAAGGCAGTAGCTTTGATAATTTTGTAGACTATATTAAATTGTTCTTTACCTTTTTCTCCGTAGCGCTCGGCTTTTCCCTTCATAATTCCATTGCTGTGCTGGAAGGCCATATGGGCAAACGAAGCGAATTTGTGCGTACACCCAAATTTAATATCAATAACCTCACCGAGAGCTGGAAAGGCAATAAGTATCTTGCAAAAAAACTGTCGCCCAACATGTTCTTGGAGTTCGCCTTGATGTTGTATTTTCTTTATGGCATGTACTTGGCAATTCCCTTGAACGATTTTGGATTGTTCCCATTCCATTTTATGCTGTTCTTGGGCTTTGGGTTTGTCTTCTTTAAATCGTTGACCGCACGGGCTTAAAAGCACTCTTTTCTGCCCCATGTTGGCAACCGTAGTATCGGCTTAATCACCTCCTTTCATTCCTTGGGAATTTAGGAAGGATTTTTTGCTAGATTTCCCCAACCCTTTTGGTTTTCAATTGTTTCGTCGCGATACGCGCATCCTATGGAAAGTTTGCATAATCATTGCAACCTAAGGATTCGTACCTTGTTGGATATAAATAGGATTGCGTTGTTGATGCTATCCTATTGTGGACATTTATTTATGAAGAAACTAACCTTAATTTTTGTATCCGGAATTTTAATAGGGTGTGTTGGTTGTGCCACAAGAAACTTTATCCATTGTGCATTTGCCAATTTGGATTCAAGCATAAAAGGCAATGACCTTATCGTATTGGATTCACATAGTTTTGAGGTTGTGAATATTGAAAGTGAATTACTCGAATTTAAAAGAATTAGAATTGATGATACCCTACATGCAAACATTACCGGAAAAATTTATGAGAAGACAACTTATGTAAACGACACTTTAATTTTACCCTTCGCAAATATTTGGGCTAAAGACACCAAAACTGATTGCATAATTGAAACTACTTCAAATATAAATGGTGAATACAATGTAAAATTATCAAAGTCTCAATATGACTTGGAAATTCAATTTGTTGGATTTAATAGTTTGAGAATTAAAAATTTAAAAATTGGAAGTGGTGAAACATTGAAACTTTCCGCAATTCTGGGCGAAGGAAACGGGAAAACTGAATATAAACAAAACGCTGCTAATTCATTAATAGAACTTATTGAATAACAACGAAATGTCAATAAAGGGTAAAATTCATCATTTGCGGTTTTTTTAAACGAAAATCACGAGTAAAAAGCTAACTTTAGGTATAGCTACCCCAAAGCGGCGGGGCTTCGGGCGAATCGCAGCAACGATCCTTAGCCAATCCGTTCGCTGTAACCAAAAAGGGACAAACAAGGCTGAAATGATAAATAAGCTAAATGAATCGGAAATAAATGGATTAAACAAACTACCACCCTTAGAATGGGACCATGACTATCAGGTTTTTTTAAGAGATTTTATAAATGAAGATTACTTCTTTGCCTTTATTCAAATTCAAAATAATAATATTGTTGGAACCGGAAATGTTTTTGTGAAAGGAAAAATTGGTTGGCTCGCTAATATTATAGTTCATGAAAACCATAGGGGTAAAGGACTAGGTCATCAGATGACAAAATATCTGGTCAACTTTTTAAAAGGCAAAGGGTGCGAAACACAACTATTAGTCGCTACTGAACTCGGAGAAACTATTTATAAAAAAATTGGTTTCAGGAAACTAACTGAATATCAATGTTTTGAATCAGTTAAAGACAATAATATGAATACCACAAATTGTATCCAAAAGTTAAAAGCTTCAGATTTAGAAAGTATTTACAAATTAGACCAAGAAACAAATGGAGAGAACAGAATTCATTTACTTGATAAATTTTGCAATAACGGATTAGGGTATTTCAACAAAAAAAGGGAATTACTCGGATTTTATCTTCCTGAATTTGGCAAAGGGTTAGTACTTTCACGCGATGAACAAGCCGGCATGGAACTTCTAGAATTAAAACATTCGAAAAAAGGAAAAAGAACATTAATACCGATTGAGAACCAAACTGGAATAAGGTTATTAGAAAAGATGAAATTAAAGAAAGGAGCCAATTGTTCGAGAATGATTTTGGGTAAAGAAAATAATTGGAAACCAAATTTCATTTATTCCTACGGAAGTGGATATTGCGGATAACATGCAAATACTGCAACCTACGATACATAAAATATTTATTTCCATCAAAAACCGACCACGCCTTTTACCCAGGACCTTTGCCCGCAATTGGATGAAACAATTCACCTTAATTTTGCTCTTAAATTTATCTACTTTTTCCTATTCCCAAGTAGAACTCAAATTATATGCCCTAAACGAATGTGATGGAGAGGTTAAAAATCTAACCTTCGAATTGGCTGATGAAAGCTTTCATTTAAATCCTGACTTAGACCTTGAAGAAAAATATTCCAAGTTCTTCTCAAAACCCATTTCACTTCCAAGGGGAAGGTATTTTGTTCTTTACAATTACGAAATAAAAAACACAGACCATTTTAGTATCAAAAATGGATTTAAAATAGACCTTTCGGAGCTAACCACCTATAGTGATACCATCGTAATGCCCAAGATCAGATTAGGCTGGACAACGGGTTTGCACTCCAATACCCGTTATTATTTCAATTGTGATAAAAAATGCCATGGGACAGAAATCGACTACTTCAAGAATGGGAACAAAAGATTGAAAGGAATATTTAGGCACGGTATACCAATGGAAATAGCCCATTATGATACCGACGGAAATTTAAAAACTATTGAATTATTTAGAAACGACCGCTTTGAACCATATAAGATCATGAGATATGACTCCAATATTCTCATGGAATACGAAACAAGAATATTTAGACGAAAAAAAATGATTGTTAGAACTTATGACAAGGACCATACTTTAATCAAGAAAAACAAGCTCCGTTAAATGATAAACTATGCACATTACCAAAAACAGACAACAAGTTTTTCCGACAGGTTTGCGTATTTTTATAATACCTGAAATTCCGTTTGTCATCGAGATAGTATTTTCCCATAGGTAAAAAATCAAATCGCATGAAAAGAATCTTTCTCCTCGTCTTGCTCGTCTTCGCGCTACAAAGTACTACCGCACAAACTTCGGAAAACCCTTCCTTTGAAGATGTTATCTCGTTAAAATCGGTTTCTAATGCGGTCATTTCGCCAGATGGGCGGCATGTTGTCTTTACAAAACAATCCGTAGACTGGAACGAAAACAAATATGATAGGGAATTGTGGGTCTCAAAAAACAGAGGAAAGCCGTTTCAACTAACCAACAATCTTAAAAGTACTAGCGGCAGCGCGAAATGGTCCCCCGATAGTAAGTGGATCGCTTTTTTATCAAAGCGAGGAGAGAAAACCCAAATACATGCGCTTCGCATAGCGGGCGGGGAATCTTTTCAAGTAACAAAAACCAAAAACGACATATCTGGTTTTGAATGGTCTCCCGATGGTCAAAAAATTTCTTTTCTTCAATCTGAAGACAAATCCGAGGAAGAAAAAGAACGGAAAGAAACCTATGGTGGGTTTGCCGTGGAAGATGCCGAATTCAACCTAAATCAACTCTGGGTTACTGATTTTAGCCCGGCACGTCTAACTGAAAGCCTTTTGCCTGATGAGCTGAAAGATACCATTTATACCCAAAAACGAGCCGCTAGATTGCTCATAGATAGTGTGGCATTTTCAATCAATAGTTTCAAGTGGTCCCCAAATGGAAAGCAAATAGCTTTTGAGCATCAACCAGATCCATTGCGAAATACTTTTTTTAAAGCCGATATTTCTATTTATGACATTCCATCAAATACGCATAAAGTTTTGGTGCATAATCCTAGTTATGATGGTTTAATAAATTGGTCTCCCGATGGGAAATCGATCTTATATCGAACCAGTCTTAATGACAGCACATCTAATTACTATTCAAACGGAAAATTATTTAGAATAGACCTGGATGGCTCAGGAGAGAAGCAATTGGCACAGGACTTCGACGAGAATCTATCCGGGGTACAATGGACTCCGAACGGCATTTTTGCCATAGCCTGGCAAAAGACCAAAAGACCATTGATAAAAATAAATCCCAAAAATGGAAATTATACGGTACTCCCCATAAATTTGGAAAGAATTTGGAGTTACTCCTTCTCGAAAGACGGCAAACAGTTGGCATATACCGGCGTTAACGATACAAATTTAAGCGAGGTATATCATTCCGACACCAAGCTAAGCAAGCCGACCGTATTAACCGCCTCCTCTAAACAAATTAAAAATTGGTCCGTTGCGCAAAGTGAGGTGATTTCTTGGAAAAGCCAAGACGGACAAGTAATTGAAGGGGTACTACATAAACCAATGAACTACGACCCTAATAAAAAATATCCGTTATTGGTCGTTATACATGGTGGCCCTACCGGTATTTCCACACCCAGCCCCACTCCCGCGTATGTTTACCCCATGATTCAATGGCTAAACAAAGGCGCTTTGATTTTAAGGCCTAACTATAGAGGGTCCGCTGGATATGGAGAAAAATTTAGATCGCTGAACGTTCAGAATTTAGGTGTGGGAGACGCTTGGGATGTGCTATCGGGCGTTGCCTATTTAGAAGAACAGGGCATAATCGATTCGAATAAAATGGGCGCCATGGGATGGAGCCAGGGAGGGTATATATCGGCGTTTCTGACTACGAATACCGATACCTTTAAAGCAATTTCAGTAGGTGCTGGAATTTCGAATTGGATGACCTATTATGTAAATACCGACATACATCCTTTCACAAGACAGTATCTAAAAGCAACGCCCTGGTCCGATAAGGAAATATATGAAAAGACCTCTCCTATGACGAATATCAACAAGGCTGGGACACCAACCTTGATCCAACACGGTGAATTTGACAAAAGGGTCCCTATAGCCAATGCATATGAGTTATTTCAAGGGCTTCAAGACAATGACGTAGCGACGAAACTAATTGTGTACAAAGGTTTTGGTCATGGCATTACCAAACCAAAGGAACAATTGGCGGCTACCTGGCATAATTGGCAGTGGTTTGCCAAGTATATTTGGGGAGAAATCATCGAGCTACCCAAAGAATGAAAAACACGATGCAATGAAACTGAAAATGTTTCAAATAGACGCCTTTACCGATACCCTTTTTAGAGGAAACCCTGCAGCGGTATGCCCTTTGGAGCAATGGCTTAACGACGAAACGCTTCAAAACATTGCCATCGAAAACAACTTGGCAGAGACGGCATTTTTTGTACAAACAGCAGCGAATCGTTTTCATTTAAGATGGTTTACCCCTGAAATCGAAATGGACCTATGCGGGCACGCGACCCTCGCATCCGCATTTGTAATTACAAATGAACAAGGGAACAACAGCACTGAAATTTTGTTTGATACACTGAGTGGGCTTTTAAAGGTAAGGCAGGTGGGCGATTATTTGGAACTCGACTTTCCATCAAGACCGCCCCAAAAAGCGAAGCTGCCACGAACCATAATTGATGGTTTAAATATACAACCAACGGAAATATGGAAAGCACGCGACTTTCTGTTGGTATATGATTCGGAAGAGGATATTGTAAACATACAACCCAATATAGCCCTCCTAAATCAACTAAATATAGATCCGGGAGGAATCATCGTAACCGCAAAGGGAACGGCTAACGGGATCGATTTTGTATCCCGGTTTTTCACCCCGCAAGCCACGGTCTTTGAAGATCCGGTAACTGGTTCCGCGCATTGTACCTTAGTCCCTTTTTGGGCAAATCGACTGCAAAAAACCGAACTAAGCGCTTTGCAAATTTCCAAACGGCGAGGGGAATTGTTGTGTCGCTTAGACAAAGATCGGGTGCGAATCAAAGGAAAAGCGGTTAAATACCTAGAAGGCACCATAGCTTTATGAAAAACCAGCAGGGTATTGAATTTGAAAATATACCCGTAAATTTCACCAATTGGTTAGTGGCGGATAACTAAAGGAACATTGATTAAATGAAAGAATTTTGGAACAATCGATATAAAATCAAAGATTCGGCCTATGGGTATGAACCCAATGAATTTTTTAAGGAAGAACTAACCAAACTAAAATCCGGAAAAATACTTTTGCCGGCCGAAGGTGAGGGGCGCAATGCTATTTTTGCCGCTACACTTGGATGGGAAGTTTCGGCCTTTGATATGAGTGAGCAAGGCAAAATCAAGGCCGAAAAACTGGCAGGGCAACATGGCGTATCAATTGATTATGCCGTAGGCGAGTTTGAAGCCTGTGAATATTCAAAAGAGCACTTCGATGCAATTGGGTTGATCTATGCGCATTTTACGGCCGAAACAAAATCAAAGTATCACAAAACCTTGGATGGATATCTACGAAAAGGAGGTATCATCATTTTTGAAGCCTTCAGTAAATCCAACTTGGCGTTGAACGCAAAAAAAACGAATTCAAACGGCCCCAAGGATATCGATGCGTTATTTTCGATGGACGAACTTAAAAACGACTTTCATAATTACGACATACTTGAACTTCAAGAGGTGGAAGTACCGTTGAACGAAGGGATATATCATAAGGGTGTAAGTGCTATTTTGCGGTTCGTTGGCAGAAAGAAATGAGCAGTACACTATGACAGTTAAAGCGGATTTGCCCTAAACACTTGGTTCTTGATATAGTCTAGCTTCATTGATGGAAATTTGTTTTAAATCAACCATTCAAATCGTGTAACACATGAAAAAAATACTAGAAAAGCAAGTGGTGTTCAACGGTATGCTGCGCCTGTTGGCATTTTTTTCCAAAAGAAAGGTGTTTGATGCATTTACCCTATGGGCGACCAACACCTCGGCCAAACTTAATATTTTCATCAACAATCCCAAACCTACACAAGACATCGGAGAATTGGCAAAGGCATGGCAAAAAATGATGCCCAGTGATGGCCAGGCGTTTTTTAAAATTTCAGAAGTAACAACCACTACTGCTTTTACAGAAATTCATTTGGTTTGCCCTTTGAAAGGTACAGGGAATGTAGAAGCATGTTACAAACTAATGAATTACGACAGAAGTTTGATGAGAGCGGTTGGCGGCGAGTTAATTGTCTTGGAGTCGCAATCCAATTCAGGAAAAAACCATTGCCGTTTGGCCATACGAAAAAAAGGTCATGATGTAAGTGATTTAATCCCCGCGCATCAAACAAACACGCAAGAATAAAAAGATTCCTCTCTACCTTCTATACCCAGCGAAAACCATACTTCAGTTCGGTAAAACAGATTTGCTATCTTAGCACAAACTTCAGGTGCGTACATCCAGTACCACACCCGTTCATAAAAGAGCTTTAAAAAGTTGATGCACGAAGGGAACCATAGCGTTTTTTTGAAGAAAGGGCATTATTTGGCTCCTAAGTACCAAACGGCAAACTTTGATGATTTATTGGTCGGGGTCACAAAATACAAAAGCCCCACGGCCACGGGGGTTTGGCATTCGCATGAAAAACCAATGATCAGTTTTGTGCTTTATGGTAGCAATACCGAATATCGAAAGGGCAAGATAACAGAACGAACTGCAGGGTCGGTCAATTATTACCACGCCTATGAACAGCATAAAAATGAGTACCGGCAATTCCCTTCAAAACACATCAGTTTAGAGCTCGATGCTGCCTTTTTAACGAAATATCACTATACCGAAGAACATATTGAATTTGCGGTCAAAAACAGTCAAGAGGCGGCTTTTACATTTCTAAAGCTCATGAACGAAGCGCTTGCAGATGATATACAATCGCCTCATTCAGTAGAAATGTTGTTCATAGACTTCATAGAAAATAGATCGATTTCACATGAAGATACGCCCCTCCCTTTATGGATGAAAACGGTACGAGACGTATTGAACGATCGATGGAACGAAACAATTTCTTTGAATGAATTGGCACATCATGTTGCGGTTCACCCCACCACCATCTCCAAGTATTTTAGACGGTATTTTCGATGTACCCTCGGTGAATACACCCGAAAGTTGAAGGTAAAACGCTCCTTTGAAATCATGCGAAACGCGAACTATTCCCTTACTGAAACTGCCTTTATGTGCGGGTTTTCAGACCAGAGTCATTTCACGCGAACTTTTAAAGCGATGACCGGTTGCCTTCCAAAAGACTATTTAAAATTTTAAGAGGAGGGTCCAATTTCATTCTATTTTACCAAACCGCAATTTGTTTCCTTTGGCTCAAATTCATGGAATATGTCAAATACCACATTAAAATGGGCTGTATTACGTCTATGTCCGCTTCTAATACTTGTTAACATAGGTTGTGGGCAGTCGGTACAAGAAAGTGCAAAAACCGCTGTCAAAAATACTCATGCCACTACTCGGCCTCGTTGGGCAAGCGAGTTGATCGCGGCTTACAGGGCGTTAAACGAACAGCGCTCTCCCGAAACTGCCACCCTATTGGTAAGGGCATCGGACGATATGCCAAAAAAGAACTGGGAAAATTATTTTATGGCAGCAGCCATCTATGCTCCCAACGGCCTGCATGACCAGGCATTCGAATCGCTTGAAAAAGCAATTGGAGCAGGGCTCAAAGATTACAACCTGTTAACTACATATCCAGAATTATCGTCTCTAAAAGAGGATCAACGCTGGTCAAATCTTGTTTCAAAAGTAGATAGTATACAAAAAGGTGCTTTGGCAAAAATCGAAAATCCGGCCATACTTGCGGCGCTACAGAACATGTGGTCGCAAGACCAACGAGCATTATCACAGTATGAGGAAAAGATAAAAACCTTGGACAGCAGTGCAACATGGGAATCCTACCAAGCACTTTTTGAACCAGTAGAGAAACAATGGGATATCAATAGAAAAAAATTGGATAGCATCATTGCCATTCATGGCTGGCCAGGAAATCGTTTGGTGAGGGAAGACGGTGCCAAACTTGCTTGGGCCATATCACAGCACCATCCAGATGTATTTTATAAACAACGTTGCCTTGCCTTATTGAAGACAGCGATAGAACAATCGGATGCCGACCCCAACCATTATGCAGAATTGAACGATCGCATTGCACGGGAGACCTGGCAAAAACAGACCTATGGTGCCAGTATGGGAGAAAATGCCCCATACCCTATCAAAAACCCTGAAGAAGTAAACAAAAAACGTCTAGAACTCGGCCTTTTTGAACCCATAGAAGTGTACGCCTTGTACCACGGCATTGACTATCAGTTGCCGTCTGAGGAAGAAATTCGGTCTGCTTATCAACAAGCACAGGACGATTATAAAAAATTCGAAGCTTTTTTAGGGACTAACATGATCGATTCGGTCAACACTTATCTCGAGAGAGCAATTGCGGCCCATGGCGATATTAGCGATGAACAGCTTTATAATGCTTCCTTACGACTTGCCCAACTACCAAATAAGCGATCACAACGCATAACCTTTAAGATCTTAAAGGTGTTGATCTGGCGAAAATGGGACAAAAGGTTTCAAATGTTGACCCAAGAAGAACTTACGTCCATACACCATCAAAAAGAATGGGAGGAAATTGAAGCATTGATCAAGATGAGCAGATAGCAACCAACTGATCCTACGGTAACATTGATCTTTGCCCTTAGTATCATGTTTAGGGCATTTAATGCGACCTGGCGACACCTACCCGGCAGTTGAATAAAGTCCCTAATGCTAATACAGCAGTAAGCTATCGGCCCGCGCATAACAATCAAAACAATACTTTTTTATGTGTGCATGCTGAAATTTTACAGGTACTTATCAACCCGCAGATTTAGTATCTTGGAGGCATCATCGACATTGAATAACGATGCTCATAGGTTACAGACAAAACGCCAACGTACTTTTATGATAGAAATTGAAATCGCTACAAACTCCACCAATTCTATCGCCGCGACGCTATTTACCGCTGAAAAAGAACAGGCCGTATTGATTATTGCTTCCGCGACAGGGGTAAAGCAATCGTTTTATAAGAAATTTGCGGAATTCCTTGCCGCAAAGGGTGTCACCGTAATCACATTTGACTACCAAGGCATAGGACGTTCGTTAAACCAGCGAATAGCCGATGTGGAAAATAACGCTGAGGAATGGGGAAGCATTGGCTTGGAAAACGTCATTGCCCATATGCTCAAATACCATCCCCGTTCCAAAAAATATATTCTAGGGCATAGTATCGGAGGACAATTAATTGGTTTTGCAAAATCGGCCATTGAAGTTGACAAAATCATTCTAGTCGCGGCACAATCGGGATATTGGAAATATTGGAAGGGCACCGGCCGCGTAAAAATGTGGTTCAATTGGTATGTGCTATTTCCCACCTTAGTATCCCTTTTTGGGTATATGCCGTCGAAAAAAATCAGTGGCATGGAAAATTTACCAAAAAACGTTGCAAAGCAATGGAACAACTGGGGTAAGGATCCCGAATACCTGTTTAGTGATATTCGCCAAGAAGCATCCAATTTTGACGCTATTAGTTCCCGAATGACGGCATTTAGCATCGCCGATGATGTCTACGCGCCCAAAGCGGCGGTCAATTGGATGACCCAGAAGTACAGCAAAGCAACGGTCAAAGAGATTCACTTGATCCCAAGCGATTACAACAGCCCGAAAATTGGGCACTTTGGAATATTCCGAGAAAAGTTCCAACATAATTTATGGCAACTCCTATTAAAGGAAATTGATTGAAAACAATACAAAGTCATAAATCGCCAATCGGTCGAATAGTAGGAGCTACCTTTTTGGGTTCAAGATCTTTGTTGTGCCAAATTCTTGGATTTTGGCCATGAAGTTCCCATGGGTCTTCCAGGCGATACCTTACCAACCGCTTTGGACGATAAAGGAAGATGTAATGAATTGGTTTTTGAAAGGTGTTCCCTCCACTTTCAATGTTCCCAGTTCCACTAATACTGTATTTTAACCTAAAACCCCTAAATTAGACGGCAGCAAGTAACCGAACGAAGCGAGTGGCCAATCAACTAACAACCTATTGGAAACTGCATAGGACCCCTATCCTATTGGCACTGCTAAGCCTTGTTTTTTACCATACGTTTGCCTACAACTTGGTTCGCACCGATTTTGTAAGGCTTTTAGCCCTCTTTGTCGCCTTGTTCTTCCTTTGTTACAAGTTGATACAGTTCGAAAAATGGAATTTTAAATTTCTATTGGGGGCCGGTATCCTCTTTCGTCTTGTCTTTCTATTCGTTGAACCGAATCTTTCCCAGGATTTTTATCGCTTTATATGGGACGGGGAGCTCGTACATCATTGGCTCAATCCTTACTTAGAAGTACCCAACACCCTTATTGAACAAAAAAATCTTGTTATCGCAAATGCCCAAACCCTCTATGATGGAATGGGATCTTTGAGTGCAAGGCACTTCAGTAATTACCCGCCGTTGAACCAGCTGATTTTTGCGGCAACCAGTTTTTTGGGGGCCGATAGCGTCTTAGGTTCGGTGATTGCAATGCGCGTTGTGATTATCCTGGCAGATGTAGGAGTGTTTTATTTTGGCCGCAAGCTACTACGGAACTTAAACCGATCACCACACTTGATATTTTGGTATTTTTTAAATCCGTTGGTCATTGTTGAACTCACCGGAAACCTTCATTTTGAAGGGGCGATGTTGTTCTTTTTTGTAAGCTCGCTTTACTTGATCTCGGTTAAAAAATGGAAAATGGGCGCCATCGTGTATGCACTTTCAATTTCAGTAAAATTGGTCCCATTGCTCTTCCTACCGTTGTTCATAAAACACTTCGGATGGAAAAAGAGCATAGGCTTCTATACCATAGTGGGTATTACAAGCCTCGCATTGTTGCTTCCTTTCTACTCCTCTGAATTTATAGACCACTATGCGCAAACCGTGGGGCTTTGGTTTTCAAATTTTGAATTCAATGCGGGTCTCTACAACGGAATCAAAAAACTTGCGGTACAATTCGATGCAAAGCCTTGGGAACTGATCAAAATCTACGGAAAAATAACTCCTTGGATTACCATCCTATCCGTATTGGCCCTTACTTTTTTCAGAAACAATCAAAAGCTACCTGTACTAATGGGCTCTATGTTATGGGCCCTTACCCTTTATTATTTTACTTCGGCAACCGTACATCCTTGGTACCTTATTTTTTTGGTGACCCTCTGTATTTTCACAGAATATCGCTTTGCCATTCTGTGGTCGGCGGCCGTAGTTCTGAGTTATTTCGCCTATTCCAAAATAGATTTTAAAGAGAATCTATGGTTGCTTTCAATTGAGTATTTAGCGGTTTATGCCTTTTTAGCGTATGAAATTATCACACGACATGGCAAAAAAGTTTTATTTGGCAAAAAGGACCGTTTTAAGAGGGCCGATTCGAATTAATTTGTACATTTGACCCGTAATGAACAGCGAAACACATTCTTATACTATCTACGGAGCAACCGCTCCCGTACGTTCATTGGTACCCGTTCGCCGTCGCCCGTAAGGGTATATTTTTATTTTGGAAATAGGTGAGTCCATTTCCCTTCTCGACAAAACATTCATTATTTTATAATCCTTAAAGCAAATTACAATGGAAATTGTTATTGCTAACGAATCACATTTTAAGTACGCCCAAATTATCTGTGACACTATCGCCGATTCGGCCAAGGTGCGCGGTACGGGAATTGCCAAACGTACCCCGGAATACATTCTTAAAAAATTGGAAAATGGCAATGCCGTTATCGCGTTGGATGGCGATACGTTTGCGGGCTTCTGCTACATTGAAGTATGGGGACATGAAAAATACGTTGCCAATTCAGGGTTGATCGTACACCCTGACTACCGTGCAAAGGGGTTGGCAAAAAAAATCAAAAAGAAAATTTTTGACCTTTCAAAAGAGAAGTTTCCAAAGGCTAAAATATTTGGTATTACCACCGGGCTGGCCGTTATGAAAATCAATTATGAATTGGGCTACAAACCCGTCACCTTTTCTGAACTGACCGATGACCCGCAATTTTGGAAAGGATGCCAAACCTGTAAAAACTTCGACATTTTAACCCGTACAGAGCAAAAAATGTGTCTTTGTACCGGTATGCTACACGACCCGGCCGCCACAAACGGCCCCAAGGAAAAACAACAAAAAAAGATGAACGGTAAAGCGTTCAAACGATTAAAAAGTATCAAGGAAAGTATATTCCTAAAAAAGAAAACCAAGAACATATGAAACTAGTACTAGCCTATAGTGGCGGATTGGACACCAGTTACTGCGCAAAATATCTCTCCAAAGAAAAGGGTTTTGAAGTGCACGCGGTAAGTATAAATACCGGTGGCTTTTCACAAGAAGAAATTACGGCCATAGAAGAAAAAGCATTGCAACTCGGAGCGGCGTCCTATACCTCGATCGATGCGGTACAGACCTTTTATGAAAAGGTAGTCAAATACCTCATTTTCGGAAACGTTTTAAAAAACAACACCTACCCCCTTTCGGTAAGTGCCGAGCGAATTGTACAGGCTATTGAAATTGTGAACCATGCCAAAAAAATCGGCGCCCAGTATATTGCCCATGGCAGCACCGGTGCAGGTAATGATCAGGTGCGTTTTGATATGATCTTTCAGATTATCGCTCCAGAAATAGAGATTATTACGCCCATTAGGGATCTGCAATTGGCCCGGGAGGAAGAAATCGCCTACTTACAACAAAACGGTGTAGACTATTCTTGGGAAAAAGCAAAATATTCAATTAACCGAGGTCTCTGGGGCACCTCGGTAGGTGGCGAGGAAACCCTCACTTCCGAACTCCCATTGCCCGATAGTGCCTATCCTAGCCAATTGCAAGAGAAAAAACCGGCCACGGTACAACTTACTTTCGAAAAAGGAGAACTCATCGCCATCGACGGAGAACAAAATACCCCCGTTGCCAATATCGAAAAACTGAATGCCATGGCATCTAAATATGCCATTGGGCGCGACATTCACGTAGGCGATACGATTATTGGTATCAAAGGTCGGGTTGGTTTTGAGGCAGCTGCTTCCTTGATCATCATCAAAGCACATCACCTATTAGAAAAACACACCTTGACCAAATGGCAACAATATCAAAAAGGGCAGCAAGGAAATTTTTACGGGATGTTGCTGCACGAAGGCAACTACTTAGATGCCGTTATGCGAAATATTGAAGCATTCTTAACAGATACCCAAAAAACCGTTTCCGGTGATGTCTTCGTGGGACTCTACCCTTTTCAATTCAGGTTAAACGGGGTGTCCTCTAAACATGATTTAATGAACGCCTCTTTTGGAAGTTATGGCGAGATGAACAAGGCATGGTCGGCCGAAGACGCCAAAGGTTTTATCAAAATACTATCGAACTCAGGTAAAATATACAACCACGTAAATCAATAATATGATCAGAGCAGGTATTATTGGAGGTTCGGGCTATACGGGTGGTGAGCTCATCCGAGTTTTATTGAACCATCCGAAAGTGGAAATCGATTTTGTCTACAGTACAACACGGGCCGGAAAAGCATTGACCTCGGCACATCCCGATTTATTGGGAGCGACCACCATGCAATTTACAGCTGATATAAATGCGGCCGTAGACTTGGTTTTCCTTTGTTTGGGCCACGGGAACTCTACACAGTTTTTGCGGGACCACTCCTTTTCAAACGCTACAAAGATCATTGACCTTAGCAATGACTTTCGCCTACACAAAGATGCCATTTTTGACACCAAAACATTCGTTTATGGGCTACCCGAGCTGAACAAAACCGCTATTCAGCAAGCAAACCATGTTGCCAATCCCGGTTGCTTTGCAACCGCTATACAGCTAGCCTTGCTCCCTTTGGCCAAAGCGGGCCTTCTTGAAAATGAAGTACATATCAATGCGGTCACTGGAAGCACAGGTGCCGGGGTACGCCCTGCGGAAACCACGCATTTTAGCTGGCGGAACAACAATGTGAGCTGGTACAAGCCCTTTACCCATCAGCATCTCGGAGAAATTAACGAAAGTCTACTTTCATACCAAACAGGGATTGGCGAATTGTATTTCCTCCCGGTTCGCGGAAATTTTACCCGGGGTATTTTTGCAACTGCTTACACCCATTTTGAGGGCAGTGAAGAAACAGCTAAGGATTTGTATCGGGATTTTTACGCCGATAGCCTTTTCACACACCTTAGCGAAAGTCCCATTCACCTAAAGCAAGTGGTCAATACCAATCAATGCCATCTACACATACATACATACCAAAACAAGTTGTTGATCACCTCGGCCATTGACAACCTTTTGAAAGGAGCTTCGGGACAAGCCGTTCATAATATGAATTTGATGTTCGATTTTGAAGAAAAAGAAGGACTCCAGTTAAAAGCAGGGGTGTTTTAGAAATAAAAAATAGTCCACTGGTTCGGTGGGAACGCAAAAAAGCAATCATGAAAATAGCAATCATAGGAACAGGAAACTTGGGGCTCTCCATTGCAAAAGGCATTTTACATAGTAATGGGGCTACCCAAATGTATATGACCAAGCGGAATATCGAAAGTATTCGGAGTTTTGAAAAATATGGCAATGTAGTAGTTACCTCCGACAACCGGGAAGCCGTACAACAATCGGATATTCTAATATTTGCCGTGCAGCCCGGCCATTTAGCCCAAATCCTAGAGGATATCAAAGACCTGTTGACCGAAAATCATGTGATTATTTCAACCATAACAGGTTTTAGCATCGCAAAAATCGAAGGAATCATCGGTGTGGAAAACTACATCGTTCGAAGCATGCCCAACACCGCAATTTCCGTTGGAAAATCAATGACCTGTATTTGTGCCAATACCAAAGGAGCGCAACGCATTGAGTTGACCAAGGCCATCTTTAATCAAATGGGGCACTCCTTGGAGGTGCCCGAAGAACAAATGCAAGCGGCAACCGTAATTTGTGCCAGCGGAATCGCTTTTTGGATGCGATTGATCAGGGCCACCACCCAGGGAGCCATACAACTCGGCTTTGATGCCAAGGAGGCCCAGGAACTGGCCATGCATACCTGTGATGGGGCCGCCAACCTTTTGATCAAGTCGGGCAATCATCCTGAAGAAGAAATAGATCGGGTAACCACCCCCATGGGCTGCACCATTCAAGGACTCAACGAAATGGAGCACCAAGGGTTGAGCTCGTCGTTGATCCGAGGAATTGTGGCATCCTTTGATAAAATAACGGAGTTTAAAAACAAATAAAATGGTACCCATATGAAACTATTCGACGTATACCCCTTATATGATGTTACTCCGGTCTCGGCAAACGGCCTTGTGGTTACCGATGAAAAAGGACAGGAATATCTTGATTTGTATGGAGGCCATGCCGTAATATCCATTGGGCATTCCCATCCGCATTACACGCGACGTTTAAAGGAACAACTAAATCAAATCGGTTTCTATAGTAATGCGGTTCAAAACCCTTTACAAGAGCAATTGGCCAATAAATTAGGCATGCTCTCCGGCTGCGAAGACTACAATTTATTTTTATGCAATTCAGGTGCGGAAGCAAACGAGAATGCCCTAAAGGTCGCTTCCTTCAAAACACAAAAATCGAAGGTGATCGCCTTTAAAAATGGATTTCATGGTCGCACCTCCGCCGCCGTAGCCGCGACCGACAATCAGAAAATAAATGCCCCTATTAACAAACAACAAAAAGTAAGTTTCTTGCCATTGAATAACTTGGCGGCCTTTCAAAAAGAAATTCAAAAGGGCGATGTTTGTGCGGTTATTTTGGAAGCAATTCAAGGAGTCGGTGGTTTAGATGAGCCCACCACCGATTTTTATAGAAGCGTGGCCGTACTCTGTAAAGCCTGGAAGGTCATTTTGATTGCCGATGAGGTACAATCAGGATTTGGGCGTAGTGGAACTTTTTTTGCCTTTCAGCAGCACGGTATCCTACCCGATATTATCAGCATCGCAAAAGGTATGGGAAACGGTTTTCCCGTGGGCGGTATCTTAATACACAAACATATTAAAGCCAGCCATGGTATGTTGGGCACTACATTTGGGGGGAACCACCTGGCCTGCGCGGCCACCTTGGCCGTGTTGGAAGTGTTGGAGCAAGAAAACCTAGTCGAAAACGCGGCGAATCTAGGAGCGTATTTCATTGAAAAGGCAACGGACATTCCGCAGGTGAAAAAAATCAAAGGACGCGGATTGATGCTGGGTCTGGAATTTGATTTTGAAGTCGCCGAGTTGCGCAAAAAATTGATTTATGAGCACCATATTTTCACCGGCGGTGCTAAAAACAAAAAAGTACTTCGCATCTTACCGGCACTGACTATTCAGAAAACACAACTTGATTTATTTTTTAACACCTTAAAAACGGCACTACGGTGAGCAAGCAACTACATATTTCCCGGCGAAACCAGGTTTTATCCTTAATGGCTCAATATATTATCAAGGAGGCACCAAGTATATTGGCTGCCAACAAAAAGGATATGGATGCCTATCAGGGAGAGGATATTGCAATGCGCGATCGCTTAAAAGTCGATAAAAGCAAAATCATGGGCATGGTCGAATCCTTGCGACAGTTGGCCACCGAACCCGACCCCCTGGGAGTGGAACGATTTGGTTTCACCCATGAAAACGGGATGCAGGTCAGTAATAAGACAGCTCCTTTTGGGACCATATTGATTATCTACGAATCAAGGCCCGATGTCACCATCGAAGCGGCCGGTATTGCCTTTAAATCGGGCAACAAAATACTTTTAAAAGGGGGAAAGGAATCATTGCATAGTAATTTGGTATTGGTAGGATTGTGGCATAGGGCCTTGGCGCAAGCCGATTGTTCATTAGATTGGGTACAGTATTTAGAATTTAACCGTACACAAACACAAACTTTCCTCCAGAAACCCTCACAAACCGTAGACCTCATTATCCCCAGAGGCGGGGAACGACTTATCGATTTCGTAAAAAAACATGCTACCTGCCCTGTTATCGTAAGTGGGCGCGGAAACAATTTTATGTATATCCATGGAGAAGCAGATTTGGAAATGGCCCTTGATATCATTATGAATGCCAAAACCACGAAAATCTCTGCCTGTAATGCCCTGGACAAAGTTTTAATAGCCGCCGATTTACCAAGAAAGCAAGCGTTCTTAGCTCGTTTGGTTCAAGAATTGACCAAAAAAGAGATTACGATATTGGTAGATGATCAACTGCTCGATTTAGAAGGGACCCTACCCATGGCAAATGAGGAAGTATGGTTCGAAGAATTTTTGGATAACAAAATTGTACTGGGCCAAGTATCCGAACTACCCGAAGCGATCAACAAAATAAATACATATGGGGGAGGCCACTCCGCAGCGATTATTACGGCAAACAGCGAAACAGCGGAAACCTTTATGAATGCGATAGATGCCGCAGCCGTTTACCATAATGCCTCGACCCGTTTTACCGACGGAGGGCAGTTCGGGCTTGGTGGCGAGCTTGCAATCGGCACCGACAAATTACATCAAAGAGGTCCCATTGGACTTCAGCATCTGGTCACGAACAAGTGGTATGTGAAAGGAACCGGACAAGTACGCAACTAGTAGCAACTCCCTTTTCAAAAAAATAGCATGGGTAAAAAAAGAATACTTCTTAAAATAGGGACCAACACACTGACCAAAGAGACGGAGCATATTTCGAGAGGAAAAATCGAGGATATTGGTCGGCAAATTGCCAAACTGAAGGACCACTACGAGTTTATCATTGTAAGTTCGGGAGCCATTGCCGCCGCAAAACAATTCGTAAAACTGGAACACAACGGGGAAGAAATTAATGTTAAACAAGCATTGGCCGCTATCGGCCAACCTCATTTAATGCGAATTTTTCAAGAAAATTTCAGGGAATTGGGACTCTTCACCTCGCAGTGTCTTTTGTCTTATTCCGACTTTGAACAACTCGATTCCAAAAAAAACATTCGAAATACGATTGACGTGCTCGTAGCCAATAATTGCATTCCGATTATCAACGAGAACGATACCGTCTCCACCGAAGAAATACAGTTCGGGGACAACGATAAATTGGCAGCGCTCGCCGCTTCACTACTACAAGCAGATCTGTTGTTGATAGCGACCAATACCGATGGTATTTATACCAAGGCGTCAATAGATCAGGAAAAACCGGTGACAATTACCTCCCTATCGGATATCCACATGTTAAAACAGGAGATAAGCTCCGAGAAATCGTCCCATGGAACCGGGGGAATGAAATCAAAAATAGAGGCAGCGACCATAGCGCAAAAAGCCTTGATCGAGACTTGGATCGTTAACGGATTGCCTGACAATTTTATCATAGACGCGTTAAACGGAAAAGCGAACTGCACCAAAATAACCATCAAATGAATTACCTCTCCATTCAAGATATAGACCATTTGCCTACCTGGGTCGATGAAGCAAGAAAACTCAAATCGGCGCCGAGAGCGCATCGGCCGTTGGGAGCAGGAAAGACCCTCTGCCTTTTGTTCTTCAATAACAGCTTGCGCACCCGTCTGAGCACACAAAAAGCAGCTATGAACCTAGGGATGGAAGTGATGGTAATGAATTTTGGAACAGAAGGTTGGGCGCTTGAATACGGCGATGGCACCATCATGGATCAGGGAAAATCGGAACATATCAAAGAAGCAGCACAGGTGGTGTCCCAATTTTGTGATATCGTCGCCATCCGTGCATTCGCCACCCTAACCGATAAGCAAAAAGACGAAGCCGAATTGGTACTTAATGGCTTTGTTAAATACGCGGGCATTCCGGTCCTAAATATGGAAAGTTCTGTTGGCCATCCCTTACAGGCATTGGCGGATGCAATTACCATTGCAGAGCAAAAAAACAAGGAAAGGCCCAAGGTCGTACTCTCATGGGCACCACACCCAAAAGCGCTGCCACATGCAGTTGCCAATTCATTTGTGCAAATGATGCAGCTTCAGGAGGCCGATTTCGTAATCACTCATCCCAAGGGGTATGAGTTGAATCCTGAAATCACCAAAAATGTTCCCATTGAGTATGACCAAGAAAAGGCCCTCAAAGGCGCCGATTTCGTCTATGTAAAAAACTGGAGTAGCTATTCCGATTATGGAGCGATCTTACATCAAGATTCCAGTTGGATGGTTACCAAGAAAAAACTTGCGACTGCGCAATTAATGCATTGCCTACCGGTACGAAGAAATGTGGTACTATCCGACGACGCCCTCGACAGCGATCGGTCGTTGGTGATAACACAGGCAAATAACAGAACCTATGCAGCACAATTGGTATTAAAAAAAATAATTGAACACTTATAATATGACGACGCTAGCGATTGTAAAAATTGGAGGCAACGTACTAGAAAACGAGGAGGAACTCTCAAAGTTCCTCACCTACTTTTCAGCGCTAAAAGGGGCCAAAGTATTGGTACATGGCGGCGGCAAACTTGCTACCCAAATGGCGACCAGCTTGGGTATTGCATCAAAAATGGTCGATGGGCGGCGAATTACCGACGCTGCTTCCCTAGAGGTTATTACCATGGTATATGCAGGACTGACCAATAAAAATGTCGTTGCAAAACTACAGGCAAGAGGTTGCAATGCCATCGGCCTAACAGGAGCCGACGGGAACACTATTCAGGCGCATAAAAGGCCGGTCAAAGACATCGATTATGGGTTTGTCGGGGATGTTGACGGTATCGACCCCACTATCATTTCAGCACTATTGAACGCTGGTCTCTGTCCGGTTTTTTGTGCTATGACACATGATGGAAATGGACAATTATTGAATACCAACGCAGATACGATCGCTGCTGAGATAGCCATCGGTATGAGCCGTCTTTTTGAAACCTGTTTATATTATTGTTTTGAAAAAAAAGGGGTTTTGATGGATATTACGGACGAAGATTCGGTAGTAAAATACATTGACACGAACAAGTACCGACAACTACTGGAGCAGGGTGTTATTGCAGACGGAATGTTGCCAAAACTAACTAATTGTTTTCATGCCCTGAACCAGAAGGTGCACCAAGTCTGTATTGGAGATATTTCAATGATCAACAAAGAATCGGATCTATTCACAACTATAACTTTATGATGATGGAGCAATCACTGCTTACTGAAAAAGCACTAAACCTATTAAAGCAACTAATAGCCATACGGTCTTTTTCTGAGGAAGAGGATGAAACAGCCGCCGCGATTCAAAATTGGTTCACGGCCTTTGATATTCCGTACGAACGGATCAACAATAATGTCTTTGCAAAGAACAAATGTTGGGATGAGCAAAAACCGACACTCCTCCTAAACTCGCACCACGATACGGTAAAGCCTAATAAAGCATATACCCGGGACCCTTTTCACCCGCATATAGAGGATGGGAAATTATACGGCTTGGGCAGTAATGATGCGGGTGGGGCATTGGTGTCTTTGATTGCTACGTTCACCCATTTTTACAATTCCGAGAACCTGAATCACAACATCCTAATGGTGGCCTCCGCAGAGGAGGAGAATGCTGGAAAAAACAGTCTTAGGGGCCTTTTGCCAGATCTCCCAAAAATTGATGTGGCCATTGTTGGCGAACCTACCTTAATGCAACTGGCCATTGCCGAAAAAGGCCTGGTCGTTTTTGACGCAACGGTCAAAGGAACACCTTCACATGCCGCACACCCGAATACAAACAACGCCATTTACAACACCATATCGGTCTTGGAATGGTTCAAAAATTATAGGTTTGAAAAAGAATCCGAGGCCCTAGGCGCCGTAAAAATGACCGTGACTCAAATAAATGCGGGAAGCCAACATAATGTGGTGCCTGCACAAGTTGATTTGGTGGTTGACGTACGCGTAAATGACCAGTACAGCAATCAAGAGATTGCCGACCTTCTAAAAAACGAAGCACCCTGTGAGTTGAAAGAACGCGGTCTTAAACTAAATTCTTCTGCAATAGCCAAAGACCATGCTTTGGTAAAATCAGGTATTGCGCTGGGGCGAGAGACCTATGGTTCTCCAACCCTTTCGGACCAAGCGGCTTTAACATGTCAATCCTTAAAACTGGGGCCGGGGGACAGTACCCGTTCCCACTCGGCCGATGAATTTATTTACGTACGCGAAGTAGAAGAAGGAATCGATTTGTATATTAAATTATTAAAAGGATTTTTACATAAGACTAAGAAAGAAGATATAAATTCATGAGTTTTGAACGGCTCTTCGAATATTTTACGTCTTACATCTAACAAATTTAAATTAAGGGGGTTCCCGCTTTCACGGGAAAGTCCATAAATATCATTTTTATGAAACTCTGGGACAAAGGTTTTAGTACAGATCAAAAAATAGACCGTTTTACCGTGGGCGACGATCGCGCATTGGACCTCTTTTTAGCCAAGTATGATGTCATCGCCTCTTCGGCCCATGCGAAAATGTTGGGTAAAATTGGTTTACTTACCCCACAGGAAACCACTGACCTGGTAAACGAACTAGCTAAAATCGGAAAGACCATCGAAGCCGGAACGTTTACGATAGAAGATACTTTTGAGGACATGCATTCGAAAATAGAATTTCTTCTAACGGAAAAACTGGGCGATACCGGGAAGAAAATTCACACCGCCCGATCTCGAAACGACCAAGTGTTGGTGGCAATGCACCTCTACCTCAAAGACGAACTCACCGAAATTAAGGCACAGACCAAAACGTTGTTCAATCTCTTAATGGACTTAGCAGAACAGCATAAAGACATATTGCTCCCGGGCTATACCCACTTGCAAATTGCCATGCCCTCTTCCTTCGGACTTTGGTTTTCTGCCTATGCGGAAAGCTTGATCGATGACCTATACTTTATCGAGGCAGCATATAAGATTGCCGACCAAAATCCGTTGGGAAGCGCCGCCGGCTACGGTAGTTCATTTCATATCGACCGAAGTTTTACCACCAAGGAAATGCGATTCACCACCTTAAAGTACAATGTGGTCGCCGCTCAAATGGGACGTGGCAAAGTAGAAAAAGCCGCGGCTTACGGGATGGCGAATATTGGGGCCACTCTTTCTAAAATGGCCATGGATATCTGCCTCTATATGAGTCAAAACTTTGATTTTATTTCTTTCCCGGACGAGCTTACCACAGGTAGTAGTATTATGCCACACAAGAAAAATCCCGATGTATTTGAATTGGTGCGAGGAAAATGCAACAAATTGCAGGCCGTTCCCAACCAACTCACTTTGGTCATCAATAATCTGCCGAGCGGGTATCACAGAGATCTTCAATTGGTCAAAGAAATTATTATACCGGCCATACAGGATGTTAAGGCGTGCTTGGAAATTTTGACCTTTAGCCTCAGGGAAATAAAGGTAAACAATGCAATTTTGGAAGATCCAAAATACGACTACCTTTTTAGTGTAGATACGTTGAATGAATTGGTTCAGAAGGGCATGCCCTTTAGAGATGCCTACAAACAAATGGGGCAGGAAATTGAAGCGGGTACCTTTACCCCCAAAAAAGATATCGCACATACCCATGAAGGCAGTATCGGCAATCTTTGCCTGGCAGGGATTCGAGAAAAAATGGAAAAAAGCTAATTTCACGGTTTACAGGGAAATAGGAAAACAAGAAACGATGGACTTTTGCATAGAGAAGATTCATTTTTTATTTTTACCTAATGCCCTGAAAAGATGACTACACCGCTACACGCCCTTTTTTTTCTGTTGTTTTTTTGTTCCGCGGGCTTTTCCCAACAAGAAAAAAAGGTTATTACGGAAGCTACCCCTGAAGAACGCGCGACGTCAATGCTGGTGCTGCTACAAAAACACTACGGGGAAGGGGAATATCAATTACATAAGACCTATAGCGATTCACTCTTATCCGTGGCAAAGGAATACGAACTTCCTAAAATGCATGTATTGGCATTAGTAAACCAAGCAGTGTACTTCAACAACAGAAACAATAGAAACAAGGCGATTGCCTTGTATCATGACGCTTTGGAGCAATGCAAGCGAATTCCAGAAGATTTTCGCTCGAAAACGGTGGTATTGGTAAACATGGGGAATACCTACAATAACATTGGTTCCTACGAAAAGGCCATCCAGACTATGAAAAAAGTGCTTGTTGTGGCCGATAGCACCGAAAATTCTAGCAGAGTGAAGGCGGCAGCGCTAATTGGGTTGGCAAATAATTATGCCGAACTGGGCAACTTTGAAAAGACCCTTGAATATGCAGATCGTGCCAAAACCCTGGGCGAAGAAACTGAGAACGATGCTATTCTGGCTTCCGCATTGAACAACCTTATCGATGCGCATTTAAATTTGAAACAGTACGATAAAGCCCTGGCATTAAGTGAAAAGGCCCAACAAATGCCCCTACTCGAAAAGCCCACAAAAAAAAGAGGATGGTTGTTATTGAATACGGGTATTGCGAATTACCATTTAAACCACACGGCAACCGCACTGAACTACTTTCAAGCTTGCACGGAATTGGCCAAAGAAAAGGGCCTTTTGGAGATTGAAATGTACGGGCATGAATACTTGGCCAAGGTGTACGAAAGGCAAGAAGATTACAAGGCATCCTATGCTTCTCAAAAGGAGTATTCCGCCTTACGGGAGAAATACTTAAACGATAAAAAAAATGCCTCCGATGCTGATTTAAAAAATGACCTTGCCCTGAAGGATGAAAAAATAGAAGAAAGCGAAGAGGCCTTGCTGGCCCTTTCGAACGGTGGAAAACAAAAGGTATTTTTAGGAATCGCCTTGCTGGTTGCCTTGGGCGGTCTGTTCTTCTTGTATAAGAAGCGAACCAAACGTACTAATTCCGAACCGGGAAATTTAAGCCCTCAACTTGCCAATGTGGTGCAAAGCACCTCAGTAAACCAACAGATAAGTTCGCAGCTGACGACAACCCTGGGCGGTAGTGATGAAGCTTCTTTAAAACCGTATAAAAATTCTTCCCTAACCCCTGCCCTTCGAGAAGAATACAAAGAAAAAATTCTTTCTTTTATGCAGCAAGAAAAACCCTTTCTTGATGCTGACCTAAATCAGTCAGATCTCGCTGCAATGCTTCATATAAGCAGTCATCATTTTTCAGAAGTGCTGCATTACGGTTTTGCGCAAAATTTCTACAATTTTATCAATTCGTATCGAGTGGTTGAAGCCCAAAATCTGATGAAACATCAGCAATACAAGGATGCGAAAGTTATCGCAATTGCCTTTGATTCAGGTTTCAAAAGTAAAACTTCCTTTAACCGGGTGTTCAAAAAACATACGGGACAGACCCCATCCGAATATCGCAACATAGACTCCTAGCCAATTACATACGGCTCTAAAAACAGGTTCCACTCGTCCGAATGGTACCTAGTAAGCACAATCTGCCACTCAATTTTTCGTTAATTCCATTCAAGTCGTTTAATCCTATGTCCCCAACCATGACCAAAAAACTGCTTTTTTTACTATGTGTGTTTGTTTCTACCCTTGGAGCTGCGCAAACCTTGATTCCCGACCCCAACTTTGAACAATTTCTAGTTGATGAGGGTATTGACACCAATGGAATTACCGGTGATATCCTGAATGCCGACGCGCAAGCCGTTACGGCCCTCGATGTTACCCGAAACGATATTACCGATTTTACAGGTTTAGAGGCTTTTGTAAACCTTGTCACCTTAGATGCCGGCGGAAGTCAATTTACCACCTTACCGTTAACTAGTCTTACCGTATTGGAAGAACTAGAATTTGCTCCAAACAGCGTCCTTGTCAGTTTAGATGTATCTCAAAACCCGCAATTGCGTATTTTAGATATGCGTTCGGATGGCAGTGGTGCGCCTCCTAACCCGCCAATGACCGATTTGGATCTATCTACAAACACCAACTTGGAGGTTTTGTACATTTACAATTTCAGGGATTTGGTAAACTTATCACTACCCCAGACAAATACCTTGCAGAGTGTTTCCATAATAGCGATTTCTGTCCCCATTTTTGATTTTACGAACCATGGCGGACTTGAATCGATCCTTTTAAATCAAAACAGCGGTACTACGGACATCATTCTTCCTGCAGTTAGAACCGTATTGAAATCATTGGATATTCGGCAAGCGGTCAATACCATTGACCTTAGTGGTTTTATCGCTTTAGAGGAATTAAACTTAAGCAATACCAATGTATCAAGTCTTACATTGCCCATGACGGCAACTTTGAAAGAAATCGATATTTCGAGTCATCAATTACCTAGCGGATTCTCATTCGCCAACGCACCCGGATTGGAAGATTTATCAATTACGTACAATAGATTGCTTACTCCTTTTACAATTGATATTACGGCAAATACCTTACTAAAAGACCTCACTGTGAGAAGCAATAAGATGCCGACCTTGGATATCACTCAAAATACACTATTAGAAGAATTGAACGGTTCCGACAATACCTTAACCACTATTGATACCAGTCAAAATACCTTGATGACAGATTTGGAGGCATCACAAAATCAAATAACCAATCTTGATCTTTCGACCAATATAGTCCTAGATCGTATCGACTTGCGACTAAATCTGCTTCCCGAACTCATTCTTACGAACAATGTAGCACTAGAAAGGCTTGATTTAGGAGAAAACAGGCTTCCCAATCTAGATATCACCACCAACCTACTTCTGCGACAATTGGAGATTGACAACAATCTATTTACGACCACAGGTTTAGATTTAACCCAAAGCGCTAATTTAAGAGATCTTACCGCCTCTTTCAATCAGATAGAATCCTTGGATATTAGTCAAAATTTTAAGCTTGAGGAATTGGTCATTGATAATAACTTATTTTCCGGAAATGATATTTTAAACCAATATTATCAAAACTTCATTGATTCTGGACGCTTGATCGTCTGGCATCACAAGCTTATTGTGCATCATAACAGCCTAACCGGTGAAATACCGAACTATAAAAGCATCGTAAAAGATACTGACACTGCTTTTGACACCTACTGGTTTCAATTGGAAATAGAGGGAAACAACTTTCATTTTGGAGATTTCGAGGCAGTACACGATCAGTATGTTTTTTACAGAGACAATTCCTCTGCACAATACAATACCCTAAATTATTTTAAAACGTACAACTACGCGGGGCAAGCCAAAGTGAATGCGATCGAAAATCCAAACAGAAATGCTGGGGAAAGTATTACCCTTACCACCACGGTACGGGGAACTCAAAATCACTACAAATGGTTTAAAGACGGCGTGGAAATACCTGATGCGCCCGATGCGCCAGAATACACCATCACTGATTTAAATACCTGTGATGCGGGCGTTTATCATTCTGAAATCGTAAGCGACCTTGTACCCTTCGAAGATGCAAACCCGCCAGGCACCAATGGTAGAAACCTCCTCTTGGTACGGAACGATATTACTTTGACCGTGAATGCCACCAAGGATTGTGTTGATTTAGCGGCCCCTACTGCCAATGGCGCTACAAATGTGCCTATTAATACGGGTATCGTATGGGAAGACAACCCTGGGGCCTGTGGGTATAAAATTACTATTCGAGATCTTGACGCCGGCACCACTTTGGTCAACAATGAAGATGTAGGAGAAGTGACCGTTTACAATTACACGAGCGATTTTCCGCTAAATACCAATATTGGTGTAACTATTACCCCCTATTTTGATGATGGGGATTTCGGCGGTTGTACAGAGCAGTCATTCATGACGAACACCTCCGAGGTTGCCCCAGACTGTACCACCTTACAGAATCCGGAAAATGGGAATACAGCTGTAGCAGTAGCTATTTCTACGATCACTTGGAACCCGGCCAATGGAGCGGATGCCTATAAAGTAAGCATTGTTTCTACAAGTGGAAGCAATGATCTGGCATTGACCGATTTGGGCAATACAACTTCCTACACCTTGCCAGAATCGTTTCAAAACAACGACGTCGTTACCGTCACCATTATACCTTACAATACTGTAGGAGATGCCATTGGGCCCTGTACCTCGGAGACTTTTACGATTATAGGGGGTACTTCCTCCGAACCCGGTTGCACCAACCTAAGTGCCCCCGGACCAGTCGACACCGATACCGATGTCGCCGTAGATGTGGCTAGTATCTCATGGAACGCCGTGCCCAATGCGGACGGCTATCGCCTAACCATCGACGGCAGTACCAGTGATCTTAACGACGAAACCGCCTTGGTCGTTACCGGAACCACACATGCCTTTGCGAACGATTTCGACAATGGCGAGACCGTTACCGTCACCATCGTGCCCTTTAATGGTACCGGCGACGCTAGCGGATGTACCGCGGAGACCTTTACCATCGTAGCGGCAGGAACTGCGCCCGATTGTACCAACCTAAGTGCCCCTGGACCAGTCGACACCGACACCGATGTCGCGGTGGATGTAGCGGGTATCTCATGGAATCCGGTGGCCAACGCCGACGGTTATCGCCTTATCATCAACGGAAGCACCAGTACGGGTAACAATCAGACCGCCTTGGTCGTTACCAGTACCACCCACGCGTTCACAAACAATTTTGACAACGGGGAGACCGTTACCGTCATCATAATTCCCTTTAATGGAATAGGCGACGCGAGCAGTTGTACCGCGGAGACCTTTACCATTGTTGCCGCTGGTACAGAACCCGGTTGCACCAACCTAAGTGCCCCCGGACCAGTCGACACCGATACCGATGTCGCCGTAGATGTGGCTGGTATCTCATGGAACGCCGTGCCCAATGCGGACGGCTATCGCCTTACCATCGACGGCAGCACCAGTGATCTTAACGACGAAACCGCCTTGGTCGTTACCGGAACCACACATGCCTTTGCGAACGATTTCGACAATGGCGAGACCGTTACCGTCACCATCGTGCCCTTTAATGGTACCGGCGACGCCAGCGGATGTACCGCGGAGACCTTTACCATCGTAGCGGCAGGAACTGCGCCCGATTGTACCAACCTAAGTGCCCCTGGACCAGTCGACACCGATACCGATGTCGCGGTGGATGTAGCGGGTATCTCATGGAATCCGGTGGCCAACGCCGACGGTTATCGCCTTATCATCAACGGAAGCACCAGTACAGGTAACAATCAGACCGCCTTGGTCGTTACCAGTACCACCCACGCGTTCACAAACAATTTTGACAACGGGGAGACCGTTACGATCATCATAATTCCCTTTAATGGAATAGGCGACGCGAGCAGTTGTACCGCGGAGACCTTTACCATTGTTGCCGCTGGTACAGAACCCGGTTGTACCAATCTAAGTGCGCCCGGACCAGTCGACACCGATACCGATGTCGCCGTAGATGTGGCTAGTATCTCATGGAACAGCGTGGCCAATGCGGACGGCTATCGCCTTACCATCGACGGCAGCACCAGTGATCTTAACGACGAAACCGCCTTGGTCGTTACCGGAACCACACATGCCTTTGCGAACGATTTCGACAACGGGGAGACCGTCACCGTCACCATCGTGCCCTACAATGCGACAAACGATGCAACGGGCTGCTTATCCGAAACGTTTACCATTGTGGCAGCGGGATCGGCGCCTAGTTGTACCAACCTAAGCACCCCGGGAGCTATGGATACCAACGTTGATTCGGACATCGAAGAGATTAGTTGGGATGCCGTAGCGGGAGCAACGGGATACTATCTGTCCATAGCAGGAAGCACCAGTACGGGTAACAACGTTACGGATTTGGAAGTAATAGGAACAAGCTATACGCTGCCCGACCTTTTTGATGAAGGAGAAACCGTAACTGTAACCATTGTACCCTTTAATGCCGATGGAACCGCTAGTTCATGTGCTTCTCAAAGTTTCACTATTAGAACAGCGGCACCCATTCCGGCATGTACCAATCTTAGTACGCCAATGAATCTTGATACGGATGTGATACCTACTTTAGCAGAAATCACCTGGAATACTGTGGCCGATGCAGAGGGATATCGCTTAACCATTTCAGGAAGCGGTAGCACTGCAAATAACATTACGGGGGTCGCGGTAACCGAAACCTCCTACCCTTTTGCAAATGCCTTTGAAGAAGGGGAAACCGTAACGGTACTCATTGTACCGTTCAATGCAAGCAATGATGCCATTGATTGTAGTAGCGAAACCTTCACCATTGGTACTGAAGTACCGATCTCTATTGAATGTACAACCCTTTCTATTCCGGCAAATGGCGGCTCCAATATAGCCATTGATACCAATCTCGCATGGGAGGCGGCAGCAGGCGCCGATGGATATCGTATCTCTATCGGGACCACTTCTGGCGGTTCAGAAATATTAAACGAAGAAGACGTAGCGTTTTTAACCAATTACGATTTGAGCGGGGACTTACCGTACAACACCACTATCTATGTAAACATAACCCCATACAATTCCCAGGGAGACGCGCTAAACTGCGAAGAGCAAACCTTCACTACAGTAGCGGAAGAAATTCCGGAAGACCTCACCAAGTACGGCTTCTCGCCCGATGGGGATGGTATCAACGAGTTTTGGGAGATTATGAATATTGAACAGTATCCCGATAATGTCGTGACCATCTTTAATCGGTGGGGAGATGTCGTCTTTCAGATCAACGGATATGACAACTCTTCCAATGTTTTTAACGGAGAGGCCAACCAGTTAACAGGAATGGGGGCCGACAAGTTACCGGCCGGGACTTATTTCTTTAATATTCAAATCAACGGAGATCATAACTTAAGTAAGACAAAGGGATACCTAGTACTAAAACGTTAAGATGAAAAACCAAACCAAACCCATTTTACCTGTCCTGTTGCTTTCTTTCTTACTATTGGCAATGAACGCGAATGGACAGCAAACAGCCGCTTTTCCAGAGTATAATTACAATCCGTTTCTTATCAACTCGGCCTATGCCGGGATGCTTCCAGATGCCGAGATATCGATTGGAAACTCAGGCTTCTTTAACCAAATCGAAGGCAGTCCAAAAAACTTTTCATTAAGCCTTCACACTCCCTTGTCCGATGGCAAGATCGGGGTTGGGGCGGGGATTATTCGAGATCAAATTGGAGTAACGACCAATACCAACGTATTTGCGGCCTACTCCTATAAAATCTTTTTTGATTTTAAAGATGACCGGCCTTATTGGCAAATTTACCAACCGGGCGTATTGTCTTTCGGGATTACGGCCGGAATTCAGCAGTTTCAGGACAACCTTTTGGAGCTTGGTATCGTTGATGATCCTAATTTCAGCGAAAATATTACCGCAACCGTACCCAGCATCGGAGTTGGTTTTCTCTTTAATCACTCCCGCTTTTACACTGGGGTATCGGTACCCAATATTCTTGGAGACCAGCTTGCCAACAGAGATGACCTACGCCTTTCGAACCCCATTTACGGGTATTTCGGATACCGTTTTTTCACCAATAGATATCAAGAGATCATGGTAAAGCCCAATGTACTTCTAAAGTATGAAAAAGGAGCGCCGTTCCAAGCGGATATCAATGTAGCCTTCAGTTATAAAAACAAGTTTGAACTGGGCGCAGGTTTTCGCACAAGTTCTTCGGCCAATCTATTGGCAGGCATCTATCTGTTCGACAGTATTCGACTCATATATCACTACAACATCGCCTTAAAGCAAAACCCATTGGGCAATACCCATGGTTTTCTTTTGAGTTATCGTTTTGGGGAAGGATTCACAAGCCGTTAAACGTAAAGCCGGCTATGGTCGCAATAAACATTTGGAAGTTGCGTTCATTTCAAAACCCAAATTTTATTCATATGATTTTCAAAAGTAATTTATTCGCCACAACAGCTTTGGCCTGTACCTTGTTATTTGTTTCCTGCTCTAAAGATGAAGACAACACCCCGATCGAGGAACCACAAAATACGGCATCCTTATTGGTGCGTGAAGATGTACAATTCGCCGTGGGTCAAGACGGTACCGATAGCAAACGTTTTTATGCCACCAGCACCGGTAAAATGTATAGTTTCGATGAAATTGATGCCGAAATAGGAGCAACGATCGATTTGGTATGGTACGATTCGAGCCCAACCAACCCAGGATTTCTTTTTTGGGAAAGTCCGGACAATCTTTTTGGAGATCTTGAGATGCCAGGAGCTACCGCTACTAAAATTGAGAATTACCAACCTTCCCTAAATGCGGAACAGTTTGATCTAATTGAAAACAAAGAACAACTTACCATACTCCCGGTTACACATTCGGAAGATGCCATGGGGCCTATTGAATACCCGGTAACCATTCTTTTTGAAAATTCACAGGGCAAGAAAGGCGTCATTAAAATGAAAAGCAATGACGGTACGTTTTTAACCGTAGATATAAAAGTAGTGAATTAAGCCCTATCAAAAATGTATCAAAAGACCGGCACTACCACCGGTCTTTTTTTATTTTGTGAAAATAAGGGGGTAGCCATCGGTATTCGTGAACCCCTACTGTATCATAGCCAGATTGATGACTTCTTGTTCGGTTAAATAACGCCAGTGGCCTCTCGGCAAATCTTTCTTAGTGAGCCCCGCATATACCACCCGATCAAGTTTCACTATTTCGTATTGCAATTCCTCAAAAATGCGCCGTACGATATTGTTTCGACTGCTATAAATTTCGAGTCCAACTTCGGTTTTAGGAGCGTTTTCAATAAAACTGGCGTCTTGTACTTTTACGACCTTTTCATCTACGGGAAGCCCTTCCTGTATCTTTTTTAAATCGGCACTTCGCAAGGGTTTACTCAATTCAACGTGGTATATTTTGCGGAGACCGTTCTTAGGACTGTTCAATCGTTTCGTTAACTCACCATCATTGGTGAACAACAGCAGCCCGGTACTGGTCTTATCTAACTTTCCGATGGGTGCTAAGGGCGTTTTTGACGCTTTTGAGATAAGAGTAAGTGCGGTTCTATGGCCTTTATCATCTCTTCCCGAAGTAACAAAATCTTTGGGTTTGTTGAGCAATACATATTCCCTTTTAATAGGATTCAATATTCGACCGTCGAATTTGACCTCATCGGTTAGGTGCACCTTATACCCCATTTCGGTAATCGGCTTTCCATTGACGGTTACGCTCCCCGCGGCAATATAGATGTCTGCCTCGCGTCGTGAACACACTCCTGAATTCGATAGGTAGCGGTTTAAGCGGATCACATTGGGGTTCGCAGATTTCTTGGGTGTAGGCTTCTTATAGGAAGTATTGCCTTTTCCAGTATTTTTCTTTCGAAAACTTCCACTACGACCTCCTGATTTCTTTCCACCTTTGTTAGAACCTGATGTGCCCATATGTTACTTTTTGGCAAAGGTAGCAAAGGGAATCGTAAGCACTACCCAATTCTGAATGGATTTAATAGACCATCGAGGTACGCGCATGTAATTTAATAACTTCCCAAAGACAGTGGCGGCTTACTTATCCTTCATCTCAATAGTAGATTGGCGTTCGCGATTCACCTGTAATTTTGTAACATCTGGACGCGAATAGTGCCCAACTGCATCAAAGTTCTGTCGTTCTTCGTATACACGGTTAAAGTCTAGTGTATGGTAAATAAGCCCTTCGGTATTTAAAACAGGCGGTACCAACCACTCCCCGTCCGGGCCTGCAACACAAGAACCACCATTGGCAAGTACCTTAGGGGCCTTCTCCAATATTTTATCAAGATGGGGGGTATTTATGGGAAAGTCTTGGTGTTTCATAAGTGAAGATACCGAAATCACAAAACTGCGCGATTCCCTGGCGATAAACCGTGTTATGTCTTTGGTGTTGCGTTCACTTCCCGGCCATACGGCTATATGAAGATTCTCTCCTTGCCCATAGAGGGCCGCTCGGGGCAACGGCATCCAATTTTCCCAGCAATTGAGACCGCCAACGGTAAAATTTTTAAGCGAATGTACGCGCAACCCATGGCCATCTCCCGGAGCCCATGTGAGGCGTTCATCGTATGTAGGTTGCAGCTTTCGATGTACCGATTGAATACGACCGGCAGCATCGATATACACCAACGAGCAGTAAATACTGTGACCACCTCGATCATGCGGGCGCTCCATCACTCCCAGATAAATGGCTATTTCGTGTTCCCTGGCAAGTGTACATATACCGGCCAATTCCCCCGTTTCAATTTGTACGGCGTTACGAACATAGTGCGCATGTAATTCCTTGTTTACCTTTAAATCCCAAGCGGCCCCTTCGGTATGTGCCAGCCAAAAGGGATACCCTGGTAAGAGTGCTTCGCCAAAGACAATCAATTCGGTACCTTCCTTTACGGCATCCAAAATACAGCTTTCAATTTTTTGCAAAGTAGCTCTTTTATCGAGCCATACGGGAGCTATTTGGGCCATGGCCACTTTCAAAAGATTCTCCATTAGAAAATTCGATTTAAAACAAGGTCGACATCAATTAACAAGATGCTAAAAACCCCTGCGATAATAATAAATTTTAAGATGTTGTGAAGCCAAACATAGTCTTTTTTGGTGGTAGACCTCCATAGCAGTAAAACAAGTATCACAAACAGCAGTATAGAACCCTTAAAATAATAATCCATATACCCGATTTCAAATTTGGTGATCAACAACCAAGAGGGTATCAAGGTTAGCAGTACCAAAACGGTAATTGCCATTTTTGATACTTTTGGGCCGTATATAATGGGAATGGTCTTATAATCCTGGGCCAAATCGCCCGCAATATTTTCTAAATCCTTGAGGAATTCCCTTGCCAATATCACTCCGAAAAGAAAAATGGCATGTACAAAAATGACCGTTTCAAAATTCTTGTAGTATACAAATACCGCAAAGAAAGGTGCTATTGCCAAAGTAGAGGAAACGACATTTCCTATAAACGGGATTTTTTTAAGCTTGTGTGAATAAAACCATATCCCAAAAATATACATTGAAAAAAAGAACACTGCCCTAAACGAGACGTAACTGGCAGCAAAAACTGCCAATAAATTGAGCAGAAAATAGGTGGTTAGCTTAAAACGTTGGCTAACCAAACGATCCAGCATACTCTTTCGGGGTTTATTGATCAGGTCTTTCTCCGCATCATAGAAGTTATTGATGATATACCCACTGGCAATTACCAAGGCAGAAGCCAGCACTATCAGTAAGAGGTTTAAATCAAATAAGACCTTTCTTAGCGAGCTTGTGGGAGCTAGTATGAAAATAGATGCCAAATATTGGGCAAGCACGATCATCAATACGTTGTACCCGCGAACCACAGAAAACAGGCTCAATAACTTTAGAAGCAAGAGCTTGTTCTTTCTATTTAGCATGTATAGGGAATTAGAAGTTGTACACCACTTCTAAATTGTAGTCTTTCAATGCTTTTCTCGCCTTGTCAACATCTTCCGTAAAGCCAAGAATGTAGCCTCCCCCACCAGAACCACACAGTTTCAGATAGTAGTCGTTGGTATCGATTCCGTTTTGCCACAGTTCGTGGAACTTCGCTGGAATCATAGGTTTAAAATTATCAAGTACTACATGCGAGAGTTGCTTGAGGTTCCCGAAAAGGGATTTCACATTGCCGTTGACAAAGTCTTCCACACAGGCATCGGTATGCTTTATAAACTGATCTTTAAGCATACTTCTAAAACCTTCCTGTTTCATCTTTTCCATGAATATCTGCACCATAGGAGCCGTTTCGCCCGTAGTGCCGCTATCGAGTAAAAAAACTGCTCCTTTGCCTTCTACGTTCTGCGAAGGAATGCTTGCAGACTCTATGTTGTTTTGTGAGTTGATCAATATCGGAAGACTTAAATAGCTGTTCAAAGGGTCTAATCCCGAAGATTTTCCATGAAAGAATGATTCCATTTTTCCAAAAATCTCTTTAAGGGTCAACAATTTGTCCCTGGTGAGATTCTCGAGCACCGTAATCTTATCAAATGCATACTTATCATAGACGGCCGCAACGAGTGCACCGCTACTACCCACGCCATACCCTTGCGGGATTGAACTATCGAAATACATGCCGTCGGCCACGTCTTGTTTCAAGGCATCCAAATCAAAACGTACCAAATACGGCTCTTCTAAGCTCATCTTTGCCAAATAGTCCGCAAAAGAACGAAGGCTTTGGTTTGAATTTCGTGCCGTCTCAGAAGAAACATCATCTGTCTTCAATGCCCCTTTGAAAAAATTATAGGGTATCGAAAGACCTTTGGAATCTTTAATGATGCCATATTCCCCGAAGAGAAGAATTTTTGAATAAAATAAGGGTCCTTTCATACTATAAAAATACGGTAATACTGGTTATCTGTTTAACAAAAACAATATAGTGTTCAACAATACCACTGTAAAGATAAACAAAATAGCATGCACCTATGCCTATCAAACGCTTAAATCATTGAATAATACTATAAACTACCAACGCTTACGGCCCATTTTAATTATACGGAGTGGCTGTTACTTTTTTTGCGCCAAAACCGACGCGATCACAAATATGTTGTCTTTTTTCACAAAAGGGCAGCAATTCTTCTTGAATAAACGGATACACCAGCGTTTTTTCATTTTCAGGGTAGAGCACATGTACATTGGCACCGGCATCTAAAGTAAAACAAAGGTGGGTGTCGGAACGTTCTCGAAACGCCCATATTTTATTAATAATCTGCAATGTATTGGGTTTCATAAGCACAAAATAGGGTAGGCTGGTCATCATCATGGCATGCAAGGTCAATGCCTCGCTTTCTACCAGTTGAATAAAGGCCTTTAAATCTCCCGATGCCAATATGCTTTGAAGCGAACTTACAGTATCGTGCGCCTGGGCAAAACGTTGTTCTGAAAATGGGTGGCCGTGCATTAAACCGTGCCCAACGGTACTGCTCACCTGTTTTTGACCCTTATCGACCAATAAGATGGTATCATGATAATTATTGAAAATTGCAGCTACCTCCCCCTCATATCGAATACCATAGAGGTCGGAACTTTCCGCTATGCCGGCGTGGGCGCCCCATTGCACCAGCGCTCCTTCGATACTACGGCAGGCACTGCCAGATCCCAAACGTGCCAAAAAGGAAGCTTTTTTAATGAAATGTGCTTCGGTCATTTCCGGGTTTAAAAAGCGTTCAAAATCTACAAGACAAAGGGCCAGGGCCGACATTCCGCTTGCAGAAGAGGCGATGCCGCTACTGTGTGGAAAAGAGTTGCTGCTGCTAATCTTTAAATGGTACGAACCTAGAAATGGAAGGTACGTTTTGGTACGTTCAAAAAACTGATCGATTTTCGGTTTAAAATCTTCTTTTGGCCGCCCTTCAAAAAAGAAATCAAAGCGAGAACCCTTAGACGGGGTCTGCAACTTTTCGAACGTAACGGAAGTTGTCGTCGCACAGGCACTTAAGGTAAAACTGATGGATGGATTGGCCGGTATTTGATGGGCCTTTTTGCCCCAATACTTTACCAATGCAATATTGCTAGGGGACTTCCATGTTATTTTTGCTTCATTGACTTCCTGTTGATAGGGCAATGGAACAAAGTCTGTTTCAATCATCAAAAAATAAGTTTTTGCAAAGATAGTTTTTAAGGCGCTTTTATTTTCAACCGTCACTCTAAATACATCGTTTACGCTTGGATTACGGAAATTATGGCACTTAAAATGAATAGAAGTCCCTAATCAACTCATAGAAATGCTTAATTTAGGGGAAATACTCCGACCCCTTGAAAAAAAAACTTACCTACATCACTGTTTCAGTTGTTATTTGCCTAGCTGTAGGATACCTGTCCGGTATTGCTACACAAAGTTCGGTAAATACTTGGTATGTAACCTTGAACAAGCCGAGTTTCAATCCGCCCAACTGGCTTTTCGCTCCGGTATGGACCGTTTTGTACGCAATGATGGGGGTTGCCGTGGGCATTGTTTGGGCCAAAGGATTCTATCACCTTTGGGTAAAAACCGCCCTCTATCATTTTGGGTTTCAATTGTTGCTGAATGCTACTTGGAGCATCGTTTTCTTCGGGCTCAGGGAACCCTTTTGGGGATTGGTGGTGATTATAACACTTATGATGCTTATTGTACTAACGATTCGTTGGTTCAAGGTAGTAAGCAAGGTTGCTGCCTTGCTCATGGTACCCTACCTGCTATGGGTTTGTTTCGCCACCGCTTTGAACTACAAAATCTGGGAACTCAACTGATCGGTACGGCGGCTCGATCGCAAAGTAGGCTCAGACCGAAGCAAGTTCCAATAGTTTTCGCATCGTCCTATCATTTCTAGTGGTTGCTTGTACACCCAGTTTTCTTTCCACGAGGTTATTATTCAATTTGGCCTTCCCCGCGCCCATAAGGCAGTTTAAATAGACACATTGTTCGGTAATCCTGAATTCTTCGGTTTGATAGGTTATTTTTTCCATTTCATTGATCGAAGACGCTGCTGGAGCTTGTTGAAGAAGCACATAGTAAATTTTATTTGCCGCCAGATCCTCCGCATTCTGAAATGGACTGCGCTCCAGTACCGATTGCAGTTGTTCTTTCGTTTTCACCAATACCGGCACATCGAAACCAAAGGTATCCAAAATACCTTTTTTGATTTGACGTTCAAGGGTATCGACTCGTTTCGTCGTCGTTTCAAAAATGACATTCCCGCTTTGGATATAGGTAACAACATTTTCAAACCCCAAGGAATCGCCCATAAGCGCCTTCAAATCGGCCATTTTAATTTTCTTTTGGCCACTCACGTTAATACCGCGTAACAAAGCGATGTACCGAATCATTTTCAATTTTATACAGTGAATTCGTATCGGCATACAACGCCAATAGTCCTTAAAGATAGGTAAAATTGACAGTAGAAAATTAATGTGCGATGGCCATTGCCGCAATATAGGCCCCTGTCCACGCATTTTGAAAATTGAACCCCCCGGTAATCGCATCTATGTTCATCACCTCACCTGCAAAATATAGGTTTGGGTGAAGTTTACTTTCAAAGGTCTTAAAGTTGATTTCCTTTAAATCAACACCCCCCGCAGTAACAAATTCTTCTTTAAAGGTACTTTTCCCGCTAACTTTAAACTCGCAATCGGTCAACTGATCTGCCAAGGCTTGTAACTGTATTTTGGTTACATCGGCCCATCGAGTGGTTGCCACTAGCCCGGCCTTACGAACCAGGTTGGTCCATAACCGTCTGGGAACCTCTACCGCCTTGGTTCGTAAGACCGTTTTTTTTGCTTCTACCTCTTTTACTTCCTTTAAGTAGGCTACTACGGCACCCTTGTTGAAATCGGGCAACCAATTTACCCGTATTCGAAATTGATAGTCGTATTCATGCAGCAAATTGGCTCCCCAAGCCGATAGTTTTAAGACCGCCGGGCCGCTCAAACCCCAATGGGTTACCAAGGTAGCCCCGGTACTTTCAAGAAGTACCTTATCGGCGGCACGACTCTTAAGTTGAATGGTAATTTTTGGATTGAAGGCTCGTTTTGCGAGCACTTCGATATGTGCATTGGTACTAACTCCGGGTATACCGTTTATGCGATCATCTTTGATGTTAAAGGTAAAAAGGGAGGGTACCGGGGTTGTTATGGTGTGCCCCAGACCGGCAAGTTGCTCCCACATCTTGGGACTACTACCGGTAGCCACTAACAATTTTTGGGCTCTATATGTATGTTTTATTGAGGTTACCTCCCAGCCGCCTTTGCCTTTTTCTACTGCTACTTTCTTTAGTTGCGTAACCGTACTATGCCGAAATACCTTGATTCCCAAACGTTCACTTTCGTTTAGAAAACAATCGATAATCGTTTGAGAGGTATTGGAAACCGGGAACATTCTGCCATCTTCCTCTATTTTTAGGGGAATGCCCCTCTTCTCGAAAAATGCCATGGTGTCACCAGTACTATAGGTATGGAAAGGACCCAATAGTTCCTTTTCACCGCGCGGATAGTTTTGCACCAATTCCGTTGGGTCAAAGGCTGCGTGTGTAACATTGCAGCGGCCCCCTCCGGAAACTTTTACTTTTCCAAGCACTTCCTTTCCCCGTTCCAAAATAGCAACTGAAAGCTTCGGGTTTGTTTCGGCAATGTGAATGGCCGCGAAAAAGCCGGCGGCCCCGCCACCAATAACAAGCACATCGTACATTATCGTACCCGTTCTGGATAGTTGGTAATGATACCGTCTACCGCCCACCGTTTGGCAAGATTGATGTCATTTGGCTCGTTTACCGTCCAAGTATAAATCTTGAAACCAGCATCGCGAATACCATTGGCTACTTCAAGGTTCAACTTTTCAAAATTAGGATTGATGGCTTCCGCATTCAATTCTTTTGCTATGCTAATGGCCTCCAAAGGGTCTCCCTCTGTGAGTACCGCTATCGCGATTGTGGTGTTGATTTTACGCATTTCCCGTAGTTCGTCCCAATTAAAACTAGAGATAATAAAATTCTCGGGCGACCACCCCCTTTCCTTGATATAATAACTGGTAATGTGATTTACCTTGTCGGCCGTATTCGCTCCTTTCAGTTCAATATTAAGGCGTACTTTGTTGTCGATCAGCTTCAGTACTTCTTGTAGCATCGGGATTTGATGTCCTCCATCCAATACTAATTTTTTAAGGTCATAGATGTTATATTCTTCTACCTTCCCTACCCCATTTGTAAGGGCATCGACCGTATCATCATGAAACACGACCGTTTCTCCACTCGAAATCTTAAATACATCAATTTCAATAGCATCCACCCCCAAATCCATGGCCTTTTGAATGGACGCCAATGTATTTTCTGTTTCATGCCCCATGGCACCTCTATGTCCTATAACCAATGGTTTTTTCACGTTGTTACAACTTAAAAACAAAAATAATGAAAGTACTACCCAAGTAAATCGCATTGTTAGGCTATTTAAAAAATTTCGGTAAACAAAGATACAATCGCTTCTCGAAACAACCCCATTTAAAGGTCTAACCCTTTTCAAGAAAATAATCCAAAACCCCATAAGACACTGATAATCTGAATAATGAGTATTACAAAATATAAATTAAATTACTTTTTTAAGTATCTTTAGTTAACCAACAACCAATAAAAAACAAGACTATGTTCACAAAAAAAAATCTGATTGCTACCCTTGTGGGGGCCGTTTGGTCTAACCTGGGTGGGTTTGTTTTATGGGCCATTCTTGCGGATAACTTTTTAGGGAGTCATTTAGGAACCGCAACAGGGGTGGTAAAGGATACTCCCGATTTCGCTTTTTTGGCAATAGGATGTTTGTTGCAGGCGTTTGCCTTTAGTACTATTTATAGACAATGGGGTTTACCGGAATATTCGGTGATGAACGGAATAAAATTCGGGGTGTTCATGGGACTCTTCATTGGTTTTGGAGAGGGGGTAATCGACTATGCCACCAGTAATATGTTGGATCTGGTAGGTGCTATAGGAAATGGTGCCATTTGGATCATTCACCTTGCCGTTATGGGAGCATTGGTCGGTTTGGTCTACGATAAGGTAAAATAATGCCCGTAACCACTTTCTTCAGCTTTGAGGGTCTTTTCGGTTACTGGACTTTAAAAATAAAAGATTCCAAAGGCTTTAAAGAAACGTTTATTATCCCAATGCCTTGCGTTACCTGCATAGGAAGATTGGTTCCGTATAAGACATCTACGGCTTGATGGTTTCCTTCTCCAAATCCCCATTTTTGAATGATTTCGCCGGGAATCTTGAACTCAAGATCATATGTTTTCTGGGCGTCAAAATTGGAAATCACTACCAATTTTTCATCTGCGGACCATCTTGCAAATGAAAGTACTCGATGGTCGTAGTGCTGGGTATGTTCCTTGTTGTAGTAATGCAAGTCTTGATAGTCCCCCATCAACCCACTACTGCTTACGGTAAAGTTAAGCAGCCGTTTGTAGAAATCGCGGAGGTCTTTTTCCTCGGGCCGTAACTGCCCTCCATCAAATTGATGGTTGTTTACCCATCGTTGGTGGTGCGGTACACCGATATAATCGAAAATCGACGTCCGTGTCGGTTTGCCAAAACCGGCATCCTCGGCTCCGGGTTCCCCCACTTCCTGTCCAAAGTAAATCATTAAAGGTGCTGTCGTCATCGTAGCCGAAACGACCATCGCCGGTTTTCCCTTCAACGCATCGCCAGCAAAATCTGGACTGGCAATTCGTTGTTCATCATGATTTTCAAGAAAATGCAATAAATGATGTTCAATGTCCTTGGTACCGTTCTTTACTACGGGAAGGTGATCTGTCCACCCGTGTCCTTGCATAATATGTTTGAGTGAATCATACATCTCGACCTTGTCATAGAGATAGTCCATCTTCCCTTTGTGGATGTATGCTCGATAAAGTGAAGGGTTGTATACTTCGGCCAGTAAAAAAGCATCCGGCTTTTTCACTTTGATATGCGAATTCATATAGCTCCAAAACTCCACCGGAACCATTTCGGCCATATCGTATCGAAATCCATCTACGCCCATTTCAAGCCAGTACATGGCAATATCCTTAAACTTTACCCAAGAGTCGGGAACTTCTTTATAAGCCCAAAACCTGTGATGGGTTTCATAGTCGGCATCGGCATATTCATCTGTTAAACGATCAAAATCATAGGTGCCATCGGGTCGCACCCCGTAATTTACCTTGACGGTCTCGTACCAATCATTGCTATCGGGCCGTGCCAATCGCGACCCATTACCGGTCCATTTGGCAGGGTTCTCGGAGAACTTTGCATCTACCAAAGCATGGGTATTTCCTCCCAAGGGTAGATAGCCATTTGTCCATTCTGGAACTTCAAAAGATTGGTCAGGGATATAATAAAAGTTATTATCCTTGGTATACGGTACCGAGGTATCATCACTTGCTCCAAAAGGCTCGGAGCCTTTAGGAGTGGTCTTGCCTTCATAGTTGCGCGCTACATGATTTGGCACAATGTCGATCAGCAATTTTAAACCGGCTTCATGTGTTCTTTTAATCAGCGCTTTGAACTCTTCCAAGCGTTTCGCCGGATCCTCTGCCAAATCAGGATTTACATTGTAGTAGTCCTTTACCGCATAGGGAGAACCCGCCCTGCCCTTTACAATATCGGGGTCATCGTTCGAGATATCGTATTCCGTATAATCGGTAATCACATCGTGATGGGGCACTCCGGTATACCAGATATGGGTTATTCCCAAATCCTTGATTTCCTTTAAGGCCTTCTCCGAAAAATCGGAAAACTTCCCGACCCCGTTTTCATCAATGGTCCCCCACGGTTTATTAGTTGTATTCGTATTTCCAAAAAGTCGTGTAAAAACCTGATACACCACTTTCTTTTTGGGCGATTGTTCAATTTCCATTTCGTCTCTTTCATTTTTACAAGCCGTGAGCACCAAACAAAGACAAAAGAATAGATATGGTTTAGGCATCGACATATTAAGTGGTTGCTTCAGTTGATGGGTTCACTACCAAACGTTCCCCGTTGACACGTATCGACATTTGTTGATCTCCATCCAATTCAAAGGAATGTCCTTCTTTATGCACGGTTACTTTTAGGATTCGATTTCTAAAATTCACCTTAAAGGAATACGATTCCCATTGCGCTGGAATTTTTGGAGCAAAGGACAGCTTATCCTCGATAACGCGCATGCCACCAAAACCTTCCACGATACTCATCCAGGTACCGGCCATAGAGGTAATATGCAGCCCTTCTTCGACTTCTTTGTTATAATCGTCCAAATCGAGACGCGAGGTTCTCAGGTAAAAAGTATATGCCTGTTGCATCCGATCTAACTTGGCCGCCTGAATACTATGCACACAAGGGGAAAGAGAAGATTCATGCACGGTAAACGGTTCGTAAAAATCGAAGTGCTTTTCCAGGGTTTCCGTCGTAAACTGATCTTCAAAAAAGTAGAACCCCTGTAAAACATCGGCCTGTTTGATATACGGCGACCTCAAAATACGGTCCCAACTCCATTTCTGATTGATCGGGCGTTGTTTTTTATCTAGGTCGGCAACCGTAATCAGCTCCTTATCCAAAAAGCCATCTTGTTGTAAAAACACCTCGTGCTCCTCAGATTTGGGGAAATACATATTCGACGCGACTTCTGACCACTGCTCTGTTTCAGCAGCTGTTAACTTTGTGATTCCGACAATACGATCATAGTCATCGGCATAACCGTCTTTCACTTTTTGCAACTGTTCCAAGGCATATTCAATACACCATTTCGCTATGTAATTCGTGTACCAATTATTGTTTACATTGTTCTCATACTCATTGGGACCGGTAACCCCCAAAATCACAAATTGGTTCTTATGTGCAGAGAACGTGGCACGCTGATGCCAAAAGCGGGCTATCCCGATCAAAACTTCCAATCCCATTTCGGGGATATAGGAATAATCGCCCGTAAAACGATAATAATTAAAAATGGCAAAGGCTATGGCGCCATTTCGGTGAATTTCCTCAAAGGTAATCTCCCATTCATTATGGCACTCCTCTCCATTCATCGTTACCATAGGGTATAAGGCCGCACCATTCGAAAACCCTAGTTTTTCGGCATTCTCTATCGCTTTTTCAAGATGGTTGTATCTGTACTTTAAGAGGCTCCTGGCCACTTTTTGATCTTTGGTGGCCATATAAAATGGGATGCAATAGGCCTCGGTATCCCAATAGGTACTTCCACCGTACTTCTCCCCGGTAAATCCTTTCGGACCTATATTCAAGCGACTGTCTTTTCCCAAATAGGTTTGGTTCAATTGAAAAATATTAAAGCGGATACCTTGTTGGGCCTTTACATCACCTTCAATGGTAATATCACTCATTTCCCATATTTTGGCCCAGGCACTCACTTGTTTTGCCAGCAGTGCTTCGAAACCCATGGCGGTAACGGTATTCAAGGCCTGCTTGGCAACCAAGGTCAGTTTATCTTTCGCATGGTTTCTAGAAACGGTATAGCCTCCGAACTTATGCAATGCAACCGTTTCTCCCTTGGCCACGGGTAGCTCATATGAATGCGTAATTCGCATTTCACCTTTCTCTTCTTCTTTTGCAACCGCTTGTTTTTCCCCTTCTAAAAACAATTCCGCTTCCATGAACGTACAAGTAGCAAAGTTGGTCTTCATAGTATGGGCCTCTATAAATGCCTGTGTACCATCTCCCGTAACTTTGGTAGTATTCCAAAACTTATCGTCCCAATTGGTATCATGATTTTTGATTCCACTATCCAAGTAAGGAGAAAAACGTACCACGCAACCGGTATTCAAGGGGGTAATCTCGTAGTTGATTGCGCCCACCTCATCAATATCCAAACTTAAAAAACGGGTGACCTTTACCTTCACTGTTGGGCCACCCTTCAAGGTAGCTTCAAAACTACGTTGGTACCAACCTTCTTTCATGTGAAGTTCACGCCTAAAATCTTGTATGGCCTCACAGGTATGTAAATCCAAAACCTGGCCATTAATGGTTACATTGATACCGATCCAATTGGGCGCATTCAGTACTTTGGCAAAGTATTCAGGGTAGCCATTTTTCCACCACCCCACACGGGTTTTATCGGGATAATAAACGCCGGCTATATAACTTCCTTGAAAGGTAGGTCCTGAATAGTGTTCCTCAAAATTGGCACGTTGTCCCATGGCACCATTTCCGATACTGAATAAGCTCTCCGAAGATTTTACCTGGTCTTTGTCAAAACCTTCTTCGATAATAGACCATGGGTCGGCTTTTATATAATCTTGATTCATATTTTATGATATAAAGCACAAAGGCAGCAGTCCGCTTGGTCCAAAGAAATTCAACTTCGTTGGATTTAGCGCTTATACACTTGTACTATTTTTAATTCTCAATTAGTTTGTCCAAAAAAGCAACATTAATCTCAGTGAAATCATTGAAATTATAATCGGCTTCTTGAAGCACCTCTGATGCTCCTATGCCAATACTGACCATTTCAGCGGCATTGGCCGCGGCAACACCAGCTACCGCATCCTCAAAAACAACGCAGTTGGCAGCCTCGACATTCAGGTGATCGGCAGCTATTAAAAACACTTCTGGATCAGGCTTTGCCTTGGTCACGGAATTTCCATCCACAATAGCTTCAAAATAAGACAAAAGCTGTACCTTTTCCAAAATTGGTCTTGCATTTTTACTGGCCGAACCCAATGCCATCGGAATGTTCTTCTTTTTTAGGTATTGTAGTACTTTTTCCACATCTGGCAATATCTCGGTTTCATCCATTTTTTTGATGTACTCCAGATAGTCTTCATTCTTCTCAACCAACCAAGCATCGAATTGTTTCTCGGAAACCGATAGTCCGCCCATTTCCAATAAAATTTCAAGACATCGCTTGCGGCTTACTCCCTTAAATTTTTCATTATCATCTTTGTTAAACTCTATTCCCAATTCGTCGGCCAAATTCTTCCAGGCCAAGTAATGGTATTTGGCCGTATCGACAATAACCCCGTCCAAATCGAATATAAATCCGGTTTTATTCATATTTTCTTGCATATTAGTTCATCTAATCGAGCCCGTTTTGAATACAGCGTATCTGTCCATATCCAAGGGGCTATTTTTTATGTAATGGGAATACCTGTGACGGTAGACCAAGATAGAACAAACACCGGTCTACACCAAAATTTAGGTATCGTTGAGAAGTAAAGTATACCTTTTGAAGCGGCAAATATAAAAAAAAATCAATTTGAAGTACTATTTTGTAGAATCTCTTTCGATGACGACCGTTTTTATCACCTTGGTGTCGAAAGTTTCTTCCTCTTCTTCGATTTCTAATTTACGAATCAACATCTTCGCTGCCGCCCTTCCCATCTCAAGACCGTGCTGGCTTACGGTCGTAAGGCTTGGCCGGGAGTTTTGGGATAGTACGCCGTCGGAAAAACTTACAACGGAGAGGTCCGTAGGTATATTCAAACCCCTTTCTCTGGCAACGTTCAAGGCCGTTATGGCATAAATTTCGTTGACCGCAAAAATCCCATCGATATCGGGTTGTTGGTCAAAAATGATGTTCAGTTCTTTTTCGAGTGATTTTCGCAATAGGTCGTCATCCGAAAGATGTTCTATTTTGTAAATCAAGTCCGGGCTGGGATCCATTCCATTGGCTTGCAAGGCTTCGATATAGCCCTGTGTGCGCAACCGACCAATGTTAATATAATCCTGGGTCGTAAGCAATAATATTTTTTTACATCCGGTATCAATGAGCTTTTGAACCGCTCTTTTACTGCCTTTTGTATCATCGATGACTACTTTATCACACACTATTTCGTGCGCCACCCTATCAAACATTACGATGGGCATTCCCTGATTGATAATTTCGTTCAGGTGATGGTAATCCTGTTTGAGCAACGTTTCTTTGGATAACGACATAATGAAACCATCAATACTGCCATTCACCAACATTTCCATATTGATGACCTCCTTGTCAAACGATTCGTTCGATACGCCGATAATTACGTTGTATCCTTTTTCACTTGCCACCCCCTCTACACCTGCCATGACTTTTGCAAAAAAATAGTGGACGATTTCTGGAATTATAAGACCTATCGTCTTGGTTTGCTTGTTTTTAAGGCTTAGGGCAATATTGTTAGGCCTGTAGTTGTAAAACTTGGCAAATGCTTGAATTTTATTACGGGTATCCTGACTAATTGCTTTGTCGTTATGTAATGCTTTTGACACCGTGGATATCGAAACATCTAGCTCTCTTGCAATCCGTTTAAGCGTCATTTTGGGTTTCATGGGTGCTTTTTAAAGGTTATTTTAGATACTTTTTGGCATTTACAAAAACAGCGAATATTCTTTCCAACCCATTCTACTACAAGCGGTTTAGGGTCATTTGAACATTCTGAAACAAGCAAAACACCAAACTTTAAATTTACGACAATCCTAGTTTCGCCCTTTATCTAAAAGCTTAAACAAAACGAAAAGTTATTCACATGAAAACGTTGTAATAGCTGTCAATCAAACACTTAGCGTCATTTTAACTTAATTTTTACATATTTTCGGCGGCGAGAAGTAAAATAAGGAAAACCATTTTAAATCAACCAAACCAAAAAAATAGATTATGAGAATACCACAAAAGTACCTTCTTTTAGTGCTTTTAGTTTTTCCTGTCATCTTAGGTGCACAATCAAACGTAAGCGGTACCGTAACCGACAATACGACCGGCGAACCATTGCCGGGTGTAAATGTGATTATTAAGGGTACCGCGACCGGCACTACCTCAGACTTTGATGGTCGTTACGAAATTGCGGCGAACGACGGGGCAGTCCTACAGTTTTCTTACATTGGTTTCAAAAGCGTAGAGCTTGTAGTCAATGGCAATATCCTTAATGTAATGCTAGAAGAAGATGCCGCTCAATTAGAGGAAGTGGTCGTCATTGGATATGGAACCACCACCAAGAAAGATGCTACTGGGTCGGTTACTGCCGTAACGACCGAAGAATTCAATAAAGGGGCTATTGTTTCTACAGATCAGTTGCTTACAGGAAAGGCGGCCGGTGTGCGAATCACCAGTAATGGTGGAGCGCCCGATTCGGCACCAAACATCCGAATTCGAGGTGGCGCCTCTTTAAGTGCCAATAACAACCCACTGATCGTTATCGATGGGGTTCCCATAGACAATACGAACCCTGCAGGAGTCGGCAACCCGCTCTCATTGATAAATCCGAACGATGTGGAAAGCTTTTCGATTTTAAAAGATGCTTCTGCCGCAGCTATTTATGGATCTAGGGCTTCCAACGGAGTCATTATTATTACAACCAAAAAAGGGACTTCCGGTGGACCTAAATTTAATTTTTCGACCAATGTGACCATCAGCGAGGTAAGCGATAAGATCGATTTGATGGATGGTCCTGAATTCACCAGGTTCATCAATGAATTTCACCCCACATTCACCGGTTTGCTGGGTGCGGAAAATCCGAATAGTCCCGGTACAAGAACCCTTTACGATACCGATTGGCAAGATGCGATTTACCGCACGGCATTCTCCTCTGACCATAACTTTAGTGCTAGGGCGAACCTGTTCAATAAATTGCCAATGCGCTTTTCTTTTGGGTATAACAACACCGAGGGATTGGTAAAAACAAACGACTACGAACGGTATACCGCGTCGCTTAAATTGACACCGAGATTGTTCGATGACCATTTAAAAATAGACATCAATGCAAAGGGTATCAGTTCTGAAAAAAATGCGGTTGACGAAGGTGGGGCACTGGGCGGTGCCGTTAATATGGATCCAACGAAGCCTATTTTTGACAACTCCCCCGGAAATCGGTTTGGAGGGTTCTATCAAAACACCGTTGTCAATGATGCCAATAATCCTACCCGACTGCTTCTTGACGGGCAGTTTAACCCCTTGGCGCTCTTGTTGCAACGCTCAAGACCCGAAAAGGTGCAAAAGCTTTTAGGAAATGTAGAATTTGATTATAAGATGCATTTTCTCCCAGAGTTAAGAGCCGTTTTAAACTTGGGGCTAGAAGTATCGGATGCAGATATTGAAGAGGTATTCAGCGATAATTCATTGGCAACCTATCGTTTTGATAGTACCAACAATGACATCGACACTAACTTTGTTTTTAATCCGGGGGTGAACTACAGAGAAAAACAGAGTATTACCAACAAGACAATGGATGCATACCTTGTTTACGCTAAAAGCCCGGAAGGCGGTTTCCTAAAAAGCTATGATGTTCAAGGTGGATACTCGTATCAGAATTTCAGGAACGACGGGAACAAGGAAATTTACCAGTACAACAACGAGACGGGGCGCCGTGAGCTTCAGATCAACGAACAGAACCCCAGTAATCGGTATTTTAATGAATTGAACCTACAATCGTTCTTCGGAAGAACCAACCTGAATCTCCTGGACAAGTATCTGATTACCCTCTCAGTGCGGGCCGATGGCTCTTCCTTGTTCAGCAAAGACAATCGTTGGGGTATTTTTCCCGCGGCGGCCATCGCTTGGAAACTAAACGAAGAAAACTTTTTGAAGGACTCTCAGTTTTTCTATGATATGAAACTACGCTTGGGTTGGGGACAAACGGGCCAGCAAGATATCACCGGAGCGGTCGGCTTCTACCCTTCTGTACCATTGTTTGAAGTAGGTTCAAGCACCAGTCAATACCTGCAGGGGGTAAACTTATATTCTGCCAAACCCTTCAATGAAGACCTTACATGGGAAAAGACGACCACCTACAATGCAGGCTTGGACTTTGGCTTTTTAGAAAGCCGGGCGGTGAACGGTTCTTTTGATGTTTTCTACCGCCAAACTACCGATCTTCTTGCTAGGGTTCCCGTAGCACCCGGACAAGGACTTACCGATTCCTTTGTGAAAAACGTAGGGGAAACAGAAAGTAGGGGTTTTGAAACAACTCTCAATGTTACTGCAATACAGACCGAAAATACAAATCTGGAATTTTTCTCGAACCTTTCCTATAGCAAGGCCGAAGTAACCAATTTGCAAGACGTTAGCCGTATTGTAGCCACCGAATCGGGCATCCCGACAGGTACCGGGGTCAATATCGGATACCATGCCGTTGGCAACCAACCCTATGCTGCATGGGTGTTTCGCCAATTGTACGACACCGCCGGAAACCCGATTCACGGAGCTTTTGCAGATTTTAACGGAGATGGCACGGTAGACAACGATGATCGGTATTTTAGACCCCTACGACCTAATTGGACCTTTGGTTTTGGACTTAACCTTAACTGGAAAAAATTTGATTTCAGCAGTAGTTTCAGAGGACAAATAGGAGGGCAGGTGTACAACTCACGAAGACTTACTTCGGGTTGGGTAGACCGGGCCATTCCCCTAAATTCGAATAGCTTGAGCAATGTGCTCGATTTTTACTCGGGGGCCGCCAACTTTAACTTCGTAAATATTCAGGGCAACGTGCCGTTTTCTGATTACTTCCTCGAAGATGCCTCGTTCGTGCGATGTGAGAACATTGCCCTTGGGTATACCTTGGATGAAGTCATCAAAGGAACATCGATACGCGTATATGGCGTTGTGAACAATCCATTCATTATCACCGATTACTCCGGTCAAGACCCTGAAAACTTTAACGCCATCGACAACAATTTTTATCCGAGGCCGCGGTCGATCACTTTTGGACTAAATCTTGATTTCTAATGGAGAAAGGACAATATTATGACATCAAAGCAGGCTTTGATGGCCGAAACAAAAACGCACTCGATAGTAAAGAAAAAACGATAAATACGAACCAAATGAAAAAGCTATTTGTAACCATTCTGTGTTTTTTTGCAGTATTTCAAAGCTGTACAAATGATTTAGATACCGAGCCTTTGGTAGAATTATCGCTTGAAGAACTATTGGCGCAAGATCCAGAAGCCGTATCCGGAATTTTATCAAGACTATACGCTTCTTTCGCACTTTCAGGACCTAATGGCCCTTCTTCTTCCGACATCAGTGATAATGCAGGTGAATCACCGTTTCTAAGAGGGGTCATTAATTTGCAGGATTTCACAGCCGATGGGATGAAAAATAGATGGGGAGATGATGGTTTGGATCAACTTACGACCACCTCGAACTGGGACGAGAACAATAAATTTTTTCGCTACCTGTACAACCGCATCTACTATACCATTCCCCAAGCGAACAATTTACTTTCGGTCCTAGGATCGGTCGATGTGGCCAATAAGGAACAGGTGATAGCCGAAGTACGGTTTTTACGCGGACTCGCTTACTACTACCTGATCGATTGTTTTGGGAAAGGGGTGCTTGCAACAGAAGAAAACATCGGCGCTTCCGCACCCTTGCCAGAAGCCACACGCGCTGAACTATTCGCTTTTGTCGAAGAAGAGCTACTTGCGGTAGAGTCCAGTATCTCCCAAGACAATTCCTACGGACGAGCTAACAAAGCAACGGTACAAATGCTATTGACCAAATTGTATCTCAATGCCGAAGTATATATTGGCGAAGCCAAATACAGTGAAGCGCTAACCTATGTGCAAAAAGTAATCGATGGCGGTGGCTATACCTTGGCCACCGATTTTGAGAGCAACTTCTCAGGTGACAATCAGGGTTCTCCCGAAATTATTTTCCCCTTGATCGCAGACGCAGTCACCAGTCAGAGTTTTGGGAACACTACGTACATTGTAAATGGAAGTTTGAACACCGCTACCATTCCAATCAGTGATTTTGGCGCAACCGAAGGTTGGGCCGGACACCGTTCTACAAAAGCTTGGTACGGGCTTTTTGGAGACCTTGAAACGACCACCGACGATCGGGCCAAATTATTCTGGACCGAGGGACACAATTTTGAAATGACCGATTACAAAGAGTGGACCGATGGATACCCTTCCGTAAAGTTTCGCAATTCCGGCTTTAACGAAACATTGCCCGAAACTCCCTTCTCAGGCACCGATTTTCCCTTGTTTAGACTAGCGGATGCCTATTTAATGTATGCTGAATGTGCCCTAAGAGGAGCGGCGGGCGCAGATATAGGCCAGGCTTTGTCCTATGTAAATACGGTTCGTCAGCGATCGAAGGCCGAGAGCATTACGATGGCAGATTTTGACCTCGATTTCGTAATCGACGAACGGGCACGCGAACTAAACTTAGAGGGGCATCGTCGTTCCGATTTAATTCGTTTTGGCAAGTTCTCAGGAGGTTCTTATATCTGGCCATGGAAAGGTAATACCCAGCAGGGCGCCTCTATACCAGATACTTATAACTTATTTCCGATTCCGCTTCAGGCATTGGAAGCCAACCCTAACTTAAAACAAAACCCAGGATTCTAAACTAACTTTTACGATTATGAAAACGATATTAAAAAATATCTTTAGACTTTTTCTCTTTCTTTTTTTGGGTATCATTGCTTCATGTGAAAATGACGACGTGGTTCCTGCATTCACGCTTCAGCCACCTTCGGAGCAAGTTGCCTTCACCTCGGCATTCTCAGAAGAGTATGTGCTTTCGCAAGAAACACTTGACAACGTCGCCGAACGTTTCGTTTGGAGCCCCGTTACCTTTGAGGTTCCTACTCAAATAGGATATCAGCTAACAGGGTCTATTTCCGAAACATTTGATCGAATCGACTTCGACTCCGGAACTATTTCTGAAACCAATCGAGCAATTGAAGTGTCAGATTTGATGACCATGGCCGACTCTTTGGGGCTGGATAGAGACCCCACCACTAATTTTGAAGATGGCAGTCCCAATAACAAAGGGCAGGTTTACTTCAGGGTGACCGCATTTCCGGGAACCGGCGAGGGAACCGATGCTGTGACATCCGTCTCCTCTATTGCCACCTTGAACATCACCTTGGTCGAGGACACTCCAGATGGCACACCAACGCCAAATTGCCCTTCCATATGGGTTGTAGGAGCTGGTGCCGTAGACGCAGGGTGGAACTGGGACAGCCCCATCGAATTTACCTGCGTAGATCAAGTATTCAGTGCGAATATTAACTTGACCAATGATACATTTCGCTTCTTTTTAACCGAGGGCGATTGGGGTTCCGGACAAAATTATCCTTATTACGTAGCAGAAGGTTATAGTATTGACGCCAATTTTGAAGACGCTATGGATGGTGATAACAATTTCCGATTTTTGGGCGATCCCGGGACTTATTTATTGACCGTTGACACCGTAAATAACACCATCGTTTTAAGCGAGGCTACCGGTGAAACGGGCGGAGGCGAAGAAGAAGAGGAAGAAGAGGAGGAAGAAACAACTGCCGCCATGCTGTATGTCGTGGGAAGCTTCTTAAATGCCAGTGGTTATGGCGACGACTGGACACCCGCCAATGCTGTTCCCATTGCCGCTTCCTCTGAAACCGCAACCGATTATGAAGGTTTTGTAAATATGGATGTTGACGGGGCCCAATACAAGTTCTTACCGACCAACGAAAGTTTTGATGGGGATTATGGTGATACCGGAGACTCGGACGGATCTTATTCGGCTACTATTGAACAAGAAGAAGAAGTAAACTGTGGCACCCCCGACGGTAACGCCGGCTACTATCTTGTCCGGGCCGATACCGAAGCCCTTACCTACTCTTTGGAAAAAACAGCATGGTCGGTAACCGGAAATGCCACTCCGCTAAGCTGGCCCGCAGGTCCTGACGGGACCCCTGGCCAAGACCATGACATGGTATATGACGCCACATCAAAGACTTGGTCGGTTACCTTGGATCTAGTGGCACAACAAGCCCCTGACAACGGACTTAAATTCAGGGCCAATGACGCATGGTCCTTGAACCTAGGGGATAATGACGAGAATGGCTCCCTACAATTTAACGGTCAAAACATTACCGTTCCCGAAGATGGAAATTATACCATCACGCTCGACCTTAGCAACCCAAGGGCATATAGCTATACCTTGGTCAAGAATTAAGAATATATGTTAATGAAAAAGGCTGTTTTACACAGCCTTTTTTTAATAATACCGCAAGCTCATGAAAAAATTACTACTCTCTCTAATATGGATCGTAGGCAGTATTGGTTTTTCCCAACAACAAACGGGAACGTTTACCATTGTCCCCGCCGCCTTCAATGAAACAGATGAGATTACGATTACGGTGGCCGATGTAGACCCCTCACAATGGGGCACATCGGATGTATACTTATGGGCTTGGTACTATGACAGCCCAACGGGGAACAATGCCATTAATTCCCCCACCAATGGGGAATGGGAAAACTCTGATGAGCGCCAAAAAATGACGGATAACGGAGATGGCACATTTAGCTTTACGTTAACGCCTACTAGTTTCTATGGCGCCACCGGAATCGCGCGAATAGGCATGTTGGCAAAGGCTAAAAATGGCTCTGGTGATAAAAAAACACAGGATAATATCCTGTCGGTCGGTGCCTTTCAGTTGACGTTGGAAAGTCCGTCACAAAACCCAACGATCATAGATTCGGGAGACAATCTTTCGATCAATGCAAGCACCTCCCTGCCCGCCGATTTTGTTTTAAAAGCCAATGGCGTTACCATAAACAGCACTTCGAGCGCATCCACTTCTTTTGCCTATGAAGCCACCAATATTATCGAAAACACCACTTTTCTATTGGAGGCAACCCACAATGGGGAAACATTGAGTGAATCTTTTAGTGTTGTCATACGCCCCGATGTACAGGAGGCTCCCGTACCTTCCGGTATGTTAGACGGCATCAACTATGACCCCACAGACGCCACAAAGGCGACCTTGGTGCTCTATGCCCCGAACAAAGAGTTTGTTCATGTAGTCGGTGATTTCAACAATTGGGAAATCAATGACAGTTACCTATTACAAAAAGACAGTACCCAAGATCGTTTTTGGATCGAACTCACAGGCCTAACACCCCAGTTTGATCATTTGTTCCAATATGCGGTAGAATTTACCCTGAAAATTGCCGATCCATATGCCACCCTCATCCTTGACGGTTTTGGAAATGACAATTTTATTGATGCGGCTACTTACCCAAACATCCCCGATTATCCTGCAGGGCAAAACCAAGCAATCACTGTGCTACGAACTGGAGAAACACCCTATACGTGGACGACAACGGACTACGAACGACCCAAAAAAACCGACTTGGTCATCTACGAACTCTTGATTCGAGATTTTGACGAACTGCATAGTTTCGATGCGGTGAACGCAAGACTGGATTATATCGAAACTTTAGGCGTCAACGCAATTGAATTAATGCCCGTGAACGAATTTGATGGGAATGAGAGTTGGGGCTACAACCCCTCTTTTCACATGGCGTTGGACAAATATTATGGTACCAAGGATGCCTTCAAGGCATTTATAGATGAATGCCATGCAAGGGGAATAGCCGTCATTATAGACGTGGTATACAATCACGCTACTGGCCAACATCCTTATTACCGTATGTGGAATACAGACAATGGGGGAACCGGTGGACAAGCTTCGGCCGACAGCCCGTTCTTCAACCCGCAAGCCACCCATTCGTTTAGTGTCTTTAATGATTTTAATCATCAGAGCCAGGCGACCCAAGACTATGTCAACCGTACCGTCACCTATTGGATCGAAGAATTTAAGATTGATGGAATGCGTTGGGACCTCACCAAGGGATTTACCCAAAATTGCTCCGCTTCCGACGACAGTTGTACCAGTAGCACCCAAAATGACCGAATAGAAGTACTCAAAGGATATGCCGATAACCAATGGGCATCCGATCCTGATTTTTATGTCATCTTTGAACACCTTGGGGGTATTCAAGAAGAAAAACAATGGGCCGACTACCGTTTGGATGAAGGAAAAGGCATTATGCTCTGGAATAAACAAACAGGCCCCTATAACGAGACCACGATGGGGTATCACGAGAGTGGAAAATCGAATTTTGCGGGGGTATCTTCCCAAGAAAAAGGATTTACAAACCCGGCGGCGGTGTCCTATATGGAAAGCCATGACGAGGAACGCCTAATGTTCAAGAACCTAGAATTCGGGAATGAAGACGGGAATTATAGCGTAAAAGATCTAGACACCGCTTTAGAGCGGGTAAAAGCTGCCGGAGCCTTCTTTTTTACCGTCCCAGGTCCCAAAATGCTTTGGCAGTTTGGGGAACTAGGGTATGACGTTTCCATAGATTTTAATGGCCGCGTTGGCAATAAACCTATTCGCTGGGAGTATTTCGACGTACCGTCCAGAAAAGCAATTTATGATGCATGGAGTGACTTGATACGTCTGAGAATCAATGAACGTATATTCGAAACTTCCGATTTCACGATGGATCTTGCAGCGGCAAGTGGGTTGAAAAAAATTCAATTGACAGATCCAGACGCCAGCGGTGATGAAATCAAATACGTCACCATTATTGGAAACTTCGGAACTACCGCGCAAAGCATCGACCCGTCTTTTCAGGAGACTGGGGTATGGTACGAGTTTTTAGCGGATAATTTAAAGTATATAGTACCCGATGTGAACAAGGAAATTTCCTTGCTGCCCGGCGAATTTAGAATCTTTGGGAACAACCCTTCATCCTTATTCCCGGATGTGAACCCTCCCGATCAAGATAGTGACGGCGTGGTCGACATAGATGACCTATGCGCGGATACTCCCCTGGGAGCTACCGTAGACGTCTCCGGGTGTGCCGTATTTTCGTTACCTTCCGATAATTTTGCCGTTACCCTTTTCGGGGAGACCTGCCGCTCCAGTAACAATGGTAGCATTGTCCTTACCGCTAACGAAGCGCTAGCGTATACGGCCGTTTTATCTGGAGAGGCTACCGCTGACAAAACATTCAGTGACCAAGTTGATTTTACCGATTTGGCGGCCGGCGAATATACCCTTTGTATTACCGTGGCATCTCAAGCAGGGTATCAGCAGTGCTACGAGCTTTCAATAACCGAGCCCGAAGATCTTTCCGTGGTTTCGAAAATTAATAGTGCTACGAACAAACTAACCTTGGAGTTACAGGGAGGAACACAATACCTTATTAGTTATAATGATGAATTTATGACCACCAAAGCCTCTGTAGTTAGCTTAGATCTTGCGCCAGGTGCAAACAAGTTAATTGTAAAAACCGATAAAGATTGCCAGGGCACCTATGAAGAAACTGTGGTAATGGCGAGTTCGGTTCGCATCTTCCCAAACCCCATAACGAACAACCGGCTTTTTGTGGCACTTCCTTTTCAAAAGAGCCAGTCGGTGCAGTTTGAGATACGTTCCTTGGATGGTAAACAAGTACTAAACCAAACCTATGAACAAAGCAGCGCCCAAATCGAAGTAGATGTAACCTCGCTGGCCAAGGGCATCTACGTCGCAAAACTGACCACAGCAGAAAATAGTACACTTTTTAAAATCGTAAAATAATGAAGCGCATTCACTATAGTTTAATCGGACTTTTTATAGCAAGTTTAGGTATTGGTTGTGGCGGCAGCGATAACGGGGATGACCCTGCTCCTCCCGATCCTGTTACACCACCGTCTGCCGCTTCCCTCGTATTCCCGGACAACAATACAGAGTGCAACGAGGGCACCATTGTATCGGAAACCGAAAGTGAGGTAACCTTTAAATGGAACGCCGCAGAAAACGCCGATAGTTATACCGTACATCTTAAAAACCTAAATTCGGGAAACGAGCAATCTATTTCTTCCCAGAATACCGAATTACCGATTACGATAGAACGGGGTGTTGCCTACTCCTGGTCGGTAACCTCAAAGGCCAACGGCACCGATGAAACGGCAGAAAGTACCACTTGGAAATTCTACAATGCAGGTCTTGCCGTAGAAAACCACCCGCCCTTCCCCGCGGAGGCCTTGTCCCCTAAAATGGGATCTGCGGTAAGTTCCGGACCGATCGATTTAAGTTGGACGGCGAGTGATGTGGATGATGACATCAGTTCATTTGACATCTATCTTGATGAGAGCCCAACCCCGACCACTTTGATCGATACCAGTACTGAACCAACACTTACCTTCATGGCAGATTCCGGAAAGATCTATTACTGGCAGGTAGTTGTTTCGGATGCCGTAGGGAACAAAACATCCTCCGAGGTTTTTCAGTTCAAAGTTAATTAAGGGCTTCAAAACAGTTGCTAAAAAAGAGGCATGATGTAGCCGAATTCGCCCATTCTCGTTAAAATCAATTTTACGGTGTGCAGCAGTGTCAGGGACCGAAAAAAGTTGAAATGACTTCATTAAAACCATCCATATGAAAATGCTGCGCAGCCTTATTTTTATACTATCTTTTGGAATGCCGTTGACCTTTATGGCCCAATCGACCATTGAACGGGTAGAACCTCCCAATTGGTGGGTGGGCATGAAGTACAATGAAGTGCAGCTGTTGGTTTACGGGAAAGAAATAGGTACTTATGAAGCATCTTTGAAAATGCATGAAGGTGTCACTTTGAAGGAAGTAAAACGGGCACCAAATCGAAACTACCAATTTTTGACCCTGACGATAGCGGCCGATACAAAGCCTGGCAACATTCAGTTGTTATTTTCTAGAAAGGGAAAAAAAAGGATCAAATACGACTATCCCATTTTACAAAGAAACCCTGCTCGGAAAACCATAAAGGGTTTTGACAATTCAGACGCGATCTATCTCATAACTCCGGATCGCTTCGTAAACGGGGATCCATCGAATGATACCATCGAAGAATTACAGGAAAAAGCCGACCGCACCCTTAAGGGCGGGCGCCATGGTGGAGATGTCGCAGGAATTTTGAAAAGTCTGGATTATATAAAGGATTTAGGGTTCACGGCCATTTGGATGAATCCCATACTCGAAAATGACATGAAGGAATACAGCTACCATGGGTATTCCACCACGGATTTCTACAAAGTAGATCCCAGGTATGGCAGCAACGAATCTTTTAGGAATTTATGCCAAGAAGCAAAAAACAAGGATATGAAGGTCATTATGGATATGATCGCCAACCATTGCGGCTTAGATCATTGGTGGATGCAGGACCTTCCCTTTAACGATTGGATCAATCAATGGCCAGAATATACACAGACGAATCATAAAAAAACCGTCATCTTGGACCCTTATGCCGCAAAAATAGACCGCAAGCAATTTTTTGATGGTTGGTTTGTACCCACCATGCCCGATTTAAACCAGCGCAATGCTTCTATGGCAACATATTTGATTCAAAATACCCTTTGGTGGATCGAATATGCGGGGATTTCCGGCATACGAATGGATACCTATCCCTATCCCGACATGTACTTTATGCGTGATTGGACCAAAGCTGTCATGAACGAGTATCCCGATTTTAATATCGTGGGAGAAGAATGGGTGACCAGGCCGACCATCGTGTCGTATTGGCAACAGGGCAAGAAGAACGCCAATGGCTATACTTCCTATTTAAAAAGCCTAATGGACTTTCCCCTACAAAATGCCTTGGTAACGGCACTGAACAAAGAGAAAACCTGGGCCTCTTCTTGGACAGATCTATACGAGACCCTTGCGCAAGATTATCTGTATCCAGCACCGAACGACCTGGTCGTTTTTCCCGACAATCATGACATGAGCCGTATTTACACACAGCTGAACGAAGATTTTGATAAGTACAAAATGGCGCTTGTATATACCGCTACGATACGAGGAATTCCACAATTCTACTATGGTACGGAGGTCTTGATGACCAATTCCGGTACCGAAGATCACGGCGTTATTCGCTCCGATTTCCCGGGAGGTTGGCAAGGGGATGAAATCAACGCCTTCTCTGAAGAAGGCCTTTCGGACAGCCAAAAAGAAGCAAAAGCCTTTGTAAAGAAACTTTTGAACTGGAGAAAGACCGCCTCGGTAATACACACGGGCAAACTGCTTCATTTTGCCCCAGCAAACACCAATGAAGTTTATGTATTTTTTCGGTACGATGATACAGATAAGGTTATGGTCGTTTTAAGCAAAAACGATGAGGATGTCTCTTTGGACTTAAAACCCTACCAAGAAATATTGGAAACACCGCTAACCGGTAAAGATATTCTGAGCGGTAGTTCGTATGTTGACCAGAACGCCATTTTGGTGAAGGCGAACAGTGCGATGATTATTGAATTGCGATAGGAAGTTTTACGCTACTTGGTCGATTCCCTTTCGATCAAGGTAGCTTCAATGACCTCGGTTCGATAGGTTTCTTCCTCTTCATCTATTTCACTTTCGACCCGTTCTATCAACATTTGCGCCGCGCGTTCTCCCATTTCCTCACCATGCTGGGCGATGGTTGTTAATGTAGGGGAGCAATAGCGTGATAAGATCCCATTGGTAAAACCAATTATAGATACATCTTCCGGCACACGTAGTCCTTTTTTCTTGGCAAGTCGTAAACATAAAATGGCAAATAACTCATTTACGCAGAGAATCCCGTCCATATCCGTGGTATTTATGAAATCCTCGATCATATGATCTTCAACCCCCTTGTAAGGTAGCTTTAGTATTAGCTTGTCATCTAGTTTTCGACCATCGTTAATAAGTGCCTTGGTATAACCTTCCGCCCGTTGGTTGCTTACATTGAAATAATTCTCGGTGGTAACCAACGCTATTTTTTTTCGACCTTCTTCAATGAGTTTATTAACAGCCTGGTAAGCGACCTCCATATCATTTATAACAACCTTATCACATGCTACTTCCTCACTGACACGATCAAATAGTACTAATGGAATTCCCTGTTCCGTTACTTCTTTTAAATGATTGAAATCCTGCTTTTGCTGCGTTTCCGCGGAGAGCGACATGATAAAGCCGTCGATACTGCCATTGGCCAACATTTCCATATTGATTACCTCCTTGTCAAACGATTCATCGGAAACACAGACGATTACATTATACCCTTGTTTATTTGCGTATTTCTCAATCCCCCTAAACACCGTCGTAAAAAAATGATGCACAATATCCGGAATAATTACTCCTATATTCTTGGTGCGCTTATTTTTAAGACTGATCGCAATGTTGTTTGGCTTGTAGTTGTACAATTTGGCAAAAGCCTGAACTTTCTCCTTGGTATCCCTACCAATTTCCTCACTGTTCTTAAGTGCTTTCGAAACCGTAGATATAGAGACCTCCAGTTCCTTCGCGATATGCTTTAATGTGATTTTTTGTTTCAAACTATCCCTCTTTACTTCGTTCCGGGTAAATTTAGCTATTTAATGAATATCCTATCATTTTAATTAATTTTTAACTTTAGTTCACTTTTTTAGGTAAAATGCTAAACAAAAATAAAATGTTATATTTGACCCAAAATTGGCGATTAAACAATTTTCGCCTTGCCAAAATACCAAAAGTTCAATATCCTATATCCCAAATTATTATTGTCTCAATTTGAGAAAGTTATTAACACGAAACCGTTTGCGTAACCTCTAAAGGGCTGCATATGGTTATATTAACACATAATTTACATATTTTTAACGCTTGATATTATCTCAATTTTAAATTAACTCAACTTTAAATTAACTGTTTATGAAGATTACACTTTTAAAAAGTTTGATGATGGTCGGAGTCTTTTTGTGCTTCGGTCTATCTCATGCGCAGGAAGTAACAGGTACGGTATCCGATGCCAGCGGACCATTACCGGGAGCTAGTGTTGTAGTGAAGGGCACTACTACCGGCACACAGACGGACTTTGATGGTAACTTTACCATTAATGCCGAAAGCGATGCCACTTTGGTCATCAGCTACATTGGTTATCTAACCAGGGAAGTTGCCGTAAACGGGCAAACCTCTATTTCGGTAACCTTAGAGGAAGATGCTCAGCAACTAGATGAAGTTGTTATCATCGGATACGGTTCTACTACTGTTAAAGATGCTACCGGTTCTGTTACCGCGGTTACGGCCGAAGACTTCAACACAGGGGTGATTTCTTCACCAGAACAGCTGATTCAAGGTAAGACAGCTGGTGTGAACATATCACAAAGCAGTGGTGAACCAGGCGCAGGAATCTCTGTAAACATACGTGGTGCCAATTCCGTTCGGGCCAACAACAACCCGCTTTTCGTTGTAGACGGAATCGCATTATTCGGACAGAGTACCGATGCAGCCGGTACCTCTGGTAACAATGTGAATGCGGCGCAGGGAAGTAATGGTGATGCCGCAGTAGGTAACCCTTTGAACTTCTTAAATCCGAACGATATTGAAAGTATCAGTATATTAAAGGATGCTTCGGCAACAGCTATCTACGGTTCTCGGGGTGCGAATGGGGTAGTAATCATTACCACCAAAAGCGGTAAGGCAGCCAGCGGAGGTACATGGGAATTTTCTTCAAACCTTAGTATTTCAAGACCCGTAAGAAAATATGATTTATTGGATGCAGATGGCTTTTTAAACGGTATTCAGCAACAAGGTAGGGATCCACAAGGTGTTAACTTTGGAAGTAACACAGATTGGCAGGAAGCAGTGCTTAGATCAACCGCTTCTACGAATAATAACCTATCCTATTCTCAGAACTACGGTTCGGGTAATGTTCGGGCAACTTTTGGATACCAAAAGCAGTTCGGTGTTGTAGAAAAATCTGAATTTGAACGAATTACAGGAAGAATTAACTGGAATCAACGTTTCCTAGATGATAAGTTAAAAGTGGGAATCCAGGCTTCGATCGGTAGAAATAACCGTCAACAACCACCCTTAGGAGGACGAGCAGGGTTTCAGGGAGATATTTTAGGAGCTGCATATTCCGCGAATCCTACGATTCCCAACAACCCGAATTTTGATCCAGGTGGAGGACTTATCAACCCAGCCAACTATCTTGAAAATACTTCCAATATTACCAATACAAACAGGTATCTTCTTAATGGTTCGGTCGAGTACCAGTTTACCCCTGAATTATCTGCCAAAGTTAATTTAGGTACTGACATCTCGGATAGTGAAAACACCTCTGTTCTTAGTGGTGATCTTTTTAATGTTCAAGGTATTTCAGGGCTTGGTGCAGGAACGTACAATTCCCTTGAGAGAGAGAACAATCTACTTGAGGTTACGGTGAATTATAGCAAAGATTTTGAAAATTCAAGACTTGATGTCCTTGCAGGTTATGCCTTTCAGGATTTCCGCACTTTTGGGTTCAATTCAGCCGCGAGAGGATTCGGTTCTAGCGATTTAAATGTGATGGGCGATGACCTTAGAAGTACGGTTAACTCTGCAAAAGCAACGGTAACAGGTGATTATCAGCAGTTTTTCTACGGCTCAGGTGATGGTCAATTGTCCGTCAACAGGCTTTTTCCTGATCCAGTGACCGAGACAACCGCTTTCCGCTTTAACAGAAGCGTTAACTCCTTGGTTTTTGACAACTTTGATAATACTGATGAGTTACAGTCCTTTTTTGGAAGACTAAATTATACTATTGCCGATAAATACTTGTTCACCGGTACGTTCAGGGCGGACGGCTCGTCACGTTTCGGTCCGGATAATCAGTACGGATACTTCCCATCCGGTGCGTTTGCCTGGAAAATGAATGAAGAAGATTTTGTGGGTGATAGTGTTTCAACCCTTAAGCTGCGTTTAAGTGCCGGTGTCACAGGTAACCAAGATGGCCTAGGCTACGGAAACTTTGTTATTCGACAACGATGGAATGCCTTAGGTTTAAACAATGTATCACAAGATGGTAGTGCCATAAATGGAGTTGGTTTGGGCATTGTTTCTGCCTTTAACCCAGCGCTAAAATGGGAAACGACAATCGACTACAATGTTGGTTTGGATTTTGGTTTCAATGAAGACCGTTTTTCAGGTAGTATCGATGTGTACCGAAAAGATACAAGAGATTTGTTGATTCAGACTCCTCCGGATTTTCCTTCGAACGCTCCGTTCCGTTTTGAAAATGTGGATGCCAGTGTGATCAACCAAGGAATCGAATTGGCTTTGAACTATGATTTCGTTCGCTCTGAAGACACAGACTTTTCTACGTCATTCAACATCGCCTATAATGATAACGAAATTCAAGACTTTGTAGGAGGAATCGATATTGGTCCTATTAACGGTCCGGGCCTTTCAGGTCCTACTGCCCAACGTTTTGAGGCCGGTCAATCTTTATTCTCCTATTATTTACCAGTCTTTACCGGATTGGTCGATGGTGTTCCACAGTATGAGACCGAAGATGGTGGATCTTCTGCCATTCCAGAATTTAAGCAATTTGTTGGAAAAGATGCACTACCTGACATTACGACCGGTTTATCCTTAAATTTCAGACATAAGAACTGGGATGCAGGTGCATTCTTTGCCGGGCAATTTGGTTTCTATGTTTACAACAATACGGCGAACGCCTTATTTAATGCAGGTCAATTAAACACCTCTAGAAACGTTACGCCTGATGTAGTGGCCAGTGGTGAATCGCCAGGAGCTTCTACAGAAGCATCTGATAGATTTTTGGAAAAAGGAGACTTTGTAAGGTTACAAAACGCAACCATTGGCTACAATTTCCCTCTTAGTGGTGAAGGGTTGTTTAAATCGTTACGATTTAATGTTACTGGACAAAATCTGTTCTTAATCACAGATTATAGCGGAATCGACCCAGAAGTAACTGTAAATACCGGTCAGGCTAATGCTGCCGCTTTACCAAGTAGAGCGATCGATTGGACGTCCTTCCCGAATCCATTAACCGTAACTTTTGGCGTCAGTGCCAGCTTTTAATTAAAAAAATTGTTTGATCATGAAAAGAAATTCATTTAAAATTTATTTAAGTTCTTTCCTGTTGGTATTTGTTTTTGCTGCATGTACCGATCTGGAAATTGAAGAGACAGATTCCTTTATATCAAGTGGATTTGAAGGATTCCAAAATGCAGACGAAGCCTTGACAGGACTCTACCAGTCCGTTTGGGGCCAATTGGGAGATCAAGCCAATACCTATGCGTTAAGAGAAGTAACCACAGATGCTCTGTTAGTACCGACTAGAGGTGCAGATTGGGGTGACAACGGACGATGGAGAAAACTACATCAACATGAGTGGGGCTTGGAAGAGACCGATATCATTACCCCCTTCCAACAATGGACTCAGAACCAGTTGGTAGCATCTCAAATTATTGATGCTAGAAGTAATCCTTCTGCAGAGACCGCGGCAGCGGCGCGATTTTTACGGGCTTTTTCAATGTGGATGACGCTGGATTTTTATGGACAGGTTCCTTACAGGGACACTGAGGCTCCCTCTACAGAGTTACCAACAACGCTCTCAGGACAGGCAGCTGTTGACTTTATAGTCGCCGATTTGGATGCTGCAATAGCAGCCTTGCCTACTATTGGCGCAGGTAGTGGAGATGACCTTAAATTTGCTTCCAAAGCCAGTGCGCGATTCTTAAAAGCCAAAGTATTGTTGAACAAGCACGTATACCTGAATCAGCTGGCTGGTGGCGGAGGTTCTCCCGATGCCGGTGATATGGCAGAGGTGATTTCCTTGGTAGATGCCATCACAGCCGAAAGTTTTGCATTGCAAGATGGTTACTTTGATATTTTTAAAGCGGACTCCGACAGTGAAACGATTTGGTGGGCGGAAACAGCAATTGGAAATAGAATTTTTAACACCCTACACTACAACTCGCTTACCGAAGGCGGTGGAGGTTGGAACGGTTTTAGTACCCTTTCAGAGTATTACGACTTGTTCGAAGGAGATTCCGAAAGCAACACCGTTGATTTGGACGAGACCGCACTCGATGGCCAAGAAGAACGAAGAGGTGGTGTACCGCCCTCAGGGCTTCCCTTTACGGGCCGTCCAGGAACAGTGGATGAAGATGGTTTCGAAACCGGATCCAACGTCGGTAATGGTTTCCTTATAGGACAGCAATATACGCTTTCAGGTGCCCAGTTAGAAGATCGACAGGGTAACCCATTAGAATTCTCAAGAGGCTTTGTTGACGATAGCGGTGCTGCCAGCTTAATCAATAACAGCGAGCGTACAGGAATCAGGGTAATTAAATACAATCCCCGGTTTGGTGCCTTTGCCCAACACAGTATTCAGTTCAGATATGCGGATGCTTTTCTTATGAAAGCGGAAGCAATCCAGAACAGCGGAGGTGATGCTACTGCTATGATCAATGAACTTAGAGTTCTCAGAAATGCTGCTCCTCTTGGATCGGTAACTTCACAAGACATTCTTGATGAACGTGGAAGAGAGCTTTTCACCGAAGGATGGAGAAGAAACGATATGATTCGTTTTGGCCAGTTTCTAAGAACTTGGGAATTCAAAAGCGCAACAGAATCTGGTAATACGCAACGCCTATTGTTCCCGATTCCGTTACCCCAATTGTTGGCAAACCCCAACTTGGTTCAGAACCCTGGGTACTAAAAATTCAAATTTTTGTGTTTATAAAAAGGCTATCCATTTTTTTGGATAGCTTTTTTTGTAAACCTCTTTATTTCTTACTTTAAACGGGGAATACCGCTTCTGAGAACGCCATATTGGTTACTTTAGTCCTCTGCCCAACGATGATAATTTGTCTAGTGAACTAGTCTCGAAAAAATGAAAAGGAGTTTTGTACTTTACGTTCCGGTGCTACTGCTTGTTCTTTCCTGTAGCCCAAAAGCGCCCAAACGTTTTAAAACGGTATCGAGTGAACATTCAGGAATCACTTTTGAAAACAAGCTTACACCTACTCTTAAACTTAACATCCTTACCTACCTCTATTACTATAACGGCGCGGGTATTGCCGTAGCAGATTTCAACAACGACTCGCTGCCAGATCTTTACTTTAGTTCGAACGAAGGAGCTGACAAACTATATGTAAATAAAGGTGCCCTTCAGTTTCAGGACGTCACCAAGGAAGCGAACATTCCAAATCAGAAAGGTTGGTCTACCGGCGTTACCCATGTAGACATCAATGCTGATGGTTTATTGGATATTTACATTTGCAAAGCATCAGGTTACCGCGCATTGGAAGGCAAAAACGTATTGTTGGTAAATCAAGGTACGGACGATAACAATATTCCAAGATTTAAAGAAGACGCAGCAGCCTACGGCATCGACTTCTCCGGCTTGTCAACACAAGCTACGTTTTTCGATTATGATCTGGATGGGGATTTGGATCTTTTCCTGTTAAACCATTCGGTTCATCCGAACAATGCCTATGGATATGGCAAGCAGCGGGAAACATTCGACGCGCGCTCTGGGGATCGGCTCTTTAGAAATGATAATCAACAATTCGTGGACGTGTCTGAAGAAGCAGGCTTGTTTCAAGGTAGAATCGGCTTTGGCCTTGGTCTTGGTATAAGCGACCTAAACCAAGATGGATATCCGGACATCTACATCGGAAACGACTTCTATGAGAACGACTATTTATATCTAAATCAACAAGATGGCACTTTTCAAGAAGTAATCTCCAAACGACCGGAAAAAGTAGGGCATACCAGTCATTATGCCATGGGCAATGACATTGCGGACATCAATAACGATGGCCTTACCGATATTATCTCGGTAGATATGTTGCCCAGAAACCAAGAAACCTATAAAACCTCGGGGTTGGATTTTCCCTACCCCATATATGAAAACTATCTAAAAAACGGGTATGCTCCCCAATATATGCAAAACACCTTATTGCTAAATCTAGGGAACACCAATTTCAGTGAAATAGGACATTTATCAGGTTTATCGGCCTCAGAATGGTCTTGGGGCGTTTTATTGGCAGATTTCGATAATGATGGTCTAAAAGATGTTTATATCTCTAACGGCATCAAAGGTGCCACCAATAATATGGACTTCGTACAGTTCATTTCCAATGATATTATCCAAAAAGATATTGACAACGGCATGTCTCAGAAAGACATGTCGCTCATAAACAAATTGCCAGAGGTAAAGGTTCCCAACTACTTCTATCAAAACCTTGGAAACCTCGCATTTAAAGATGTTACCAATGAATGGTCTACCCCGAAAGCATCTTACAGCAATGGCTGTGTTTATGCCGATTTAGACAACGACGGGGATCTTGACCTGGTCACCAACAACGTAAATGCAACAGCCACATTATTAGAAAATAAAACAAACACTGAAAATGCCGCTAACAATTACCTGAGTTTTTCATTTAAGGGGAATCCCAAAAACCCCTTTGGCATTGGGGCCAGAATCATTGCCTACGCCGACACATTCCATATTACTCAGGAAAATTTTACGACTAGGGGCTACCTTTCCTCAGTGGAACCCGAAATTCATATGGGCCTAGGGCAACATTCATTGGTAGATTCCTTAAAAGTTATTTGGCCAGATGGCGCTTTCCAGACCATAAAGAATATCGCCGTAAACCAGAAAATTAAGCTGTACCGTCAAAATGCAAACGGCAATTTCTATACAAACATGTCGTCACCTATCGGTTACCTGGCGAATATTGATAGCCTGCTTACCTTCAAACATAAAGATCCCGCAACGACGGAGTTTTTGCGTAACCCGATCGTACCTTGGGCACACACTAACGAAGGACCCCATGTTTCCGTATCGGATGTAAACAACGACTCTTTAGAAGATCTTTTCATTGATGGCGCGAAAGGTCAGGCATCCCAACTGCTGCTACAAGAAGCATCCGGTTCTTTCGTTTCAGTGCAAGAATCGCTCTTTTCGTTAGATGCAAAAAGTGAAGACATTTCCCATGTTTTTTTTGATGCGAATGGTGATACCACCCTTGATCTTATGGTAGTTAGCGGTGGTAACGAATTTCAACAAGGAGTACCCCTACGTCCGAGACTATATTTAAACTACAACGGCCAATTTCAAAAAGATACCATACAATTTCAGGAAATTTCTGTAAATGCCTCCAAAGTAGACGCTGTAGACTTTGATAACGATGGAGATTTGGATATCACCATTAGTTCCGATCAGGTTCCAATAAAATTTGGTGAAACGGCGAGACAGTATATCTTCCAAAACGACGGACATGGGAATTTCAAAGATATCACCGATATCGTTTTGAAAGGTTATACCGCTATTGGGAATGTAAAAGACTTTGTATGGGCCGATATTGATGACAATGGTTACAAAGATCTCATCATGGTCGGTCATTGGATGCCCCCAAGCATCTTCATGAACAATGGACAGACCCTTGATAGGGTCGAATTGGATGATCTCCGGGAATCACATGGGCTTTGGAATACGGTTAAGGCGGGTGATTTTGACCAAGATGGCGATATCGACCTTGTCTGCGGTAATTGGGGACTTAATAGCAAGCTACGGGCCGGTCCAGAAAAACCCCTTACCTTATATAGTTACGATTTTGATGCAAACGGGGCGACCGACCCTGTCGTAACTTATTTTCATGGCAATACCGAAACGCCTTTCGCCTCAAAAGACGAGCTTGTAAAGCAGATGCCCTATCTGAACAAAAAATATCTTTCGTATGCCGATTTCGCCAGGGCAAGCCTCACCGATCTTTTCTCCCGAGAAAAATTATCCCGATCGAAAAAGAAAAAAGTCTACGAACTGGCCCACACCTATTTTCAAAACAATGGCAAAAAAGGTTTTTCCAAGATTCCACTTCCCCGGATGGCTCAGATTTCGACCGTGCACGATATCATGGCGGAAGACTTCGATAACGATGGCTTTAAAGACCTGTTAATTGTGGGCAATAGCCATGAAATTAGTACACAATTGGGTAGGATGGATGCCCTTCATGGACTAATTTTGCTAAATGATCAAAATGGAGGGTTTCGCAAGGCTTCCGCACAAAATTTTGATATTCCAGGCCCTGCAAGAAGCATTGAAAGAATTAAGATAAAAGACGTACAATACTATGTGGTAGGCATTAATGACGGTGCACCGATAGTACTTAAGAAAAAAGAAGCAAACCAATAATGAGAACGACTGCGGCAAAAGAATTGCTAGGCTTTTTTACCCTATTGTTACTATTTTCTTCTTGTAACGAAAAAACAGCCAGTACCGATACCTTAAAGAATGAGGAACAAGCAACACTGTTCAACGCCCTTTCCCCTGAGAGAACCGGTATTGATTTTGCAAATACGGTGAAAAACCAAAAAGACTTTAACATCTTCAAATACAGAAATTTTTATAACGGTGGTGGGGTTGCCATAGGCGACATTAATAACGACGGGCTACCCGACATCTATATGACCGCTAACATGGGGCCCAACAAACTGTACTTGAACAAAGGAGATCTTCGATTTGAAGATATTTCCGAAAAGGCGGGCGTAACCGGGAACAAACCTTGGTCTACAGGTGTTACGATGGTCGATGTTAACAGCGATGGCCTTCTAGATCTTTATGTAAGCAATGCCGGTAATATGAAAGGTAACAATCATGATAATGACCTGTATATCAACAACGGGGATCTCACCTTTACAGAAAAAGCAAAAGAATACAATCTTGCCGAAACAGGTTTCACCACCCATGCGACCTTCTTCGATTATGATAAAGATGGGGATTTAGATGCCTACATTTTAAACAATAGCAATATTCCCGTAAGCAGCCTGGGATATGCCGAACAACGGGAAGTGCGCGCACAGGATTGGGAAGGTGTTCCAAAAATTTTCCGAGGTGTAGGCGATATGCTTTTGAGAAATGATGATGGAAAATATGTTGATGTAAGTGAAGAGGCGGGCATCTATGGTAGTCTTATCGGGTTTGGGCTTGGTGTAATGGTCAGCGATTTCAATGGCGACCTCTTTCCCGACCTCTATGTATCAAACGATTTTTATGAGCGCGACTATCTATATATTAATCAAAAAGATGGCACCTTCAATGAAGAATTGCAAGATTGGACCGCTCACTTATCATTATCGGCCATGGGGATTGATATGGCCGATATCAATAATGACGGCAATGCCGATATCTTTATTACCGATATGCTTCCGGAAGCGGAGGAACGTGTAAAATCAGTAATGGAATTTGAGGCCTATACCGTTTTTAATTTAAAGCAGAACAAAGACTTTTCGCAGCAATATATTCAAAACACATTACAATTGAATAATGGGAACGGCACCTTTTCCGAAGTTGCTTATTATAGTGGTGTCTCGGCCACCGATTGGAGTTGGGCCGGTCTTTTGTTCGATATGGACAATGACGGCCTACGGGATATCTTCATTACCAACGGGGTCAACCATGACCTCACCGATTTGGATTTTGTTGATTTTTTCGCCAATGAAATCATTCAAAAAATGGCTTTGACCGGGAAAAAGGAATCGATTGATTCTATCATTAATAAAATGCCCATTAAGCCACAACCGAATTTTACCTATCGCAACAATGGCGATATTACCTTTGACAATGTTTCAAACGAATGGGGCCTAGGCATTCCCAGTCTTTCCAATGGAACGGCCTATGGAGACCTGGACAATGACGGGGATTTGGATTTGGTGGTAAACAACGTTAACATGCAGGCATTCGTGTATGAAAACCGCACCAATAGCTTACGAAAAAACAATTATATTAAAATAAAATACGAAGGGCAGGGAAAAAATCAGTTTGCCATAGGGACCACCCTTAAACTGTACCACGGAACGAACATTGTAGTTCAGGAATTGATTCCCTCAAGAGGATTTCAATCTTCCATGGATTATACGATGACCATTGGTTTGGGTGCTACTACCACGATCGATTCATTACGGGTTATTTGGCCAGACGATTTTACACAGCTACTTACCCAAGTGGAGGCCAACCAAACCTTGCAATTGAAACGATCCGCCGCCACGGAGCCCTACAAAATACCAAAAATCAAGGCCTCAAAACCCTTGTTAGAAGCGATAGAAAACACTCGTTTGCTAGCCCATAAAGAAAATTCGTATACCGATTTTGACTATGAAGGGCTGATCTATAAGCAACTATCGCAGGAAGGGCCGGCAATGGCCATTGGAGATATTGATGCCGACGGAAACGAGGATATTTATATTGGTGGCGCGAAAGGACAGGCCGGTATAATTTACAAACATTCCCAAAAGGGTATGGTAACCCCCAAAATGCAGACCGCTTTCGAGAACGATAAATCACAAGAGGATACCGCTGCAGCCTTTCTTGATGCTGATAACGATGGTGATCTTGATTTATTGGTGGGCACCGGAGGAAATGAAATAGGGGAGCGTAGCCGTTACAGAACCAAATTGTACCTGAATGATGGGAAAGGGACATTTACCAAATCGGGAACACCCTTGCCAGCTACCTTTAAAAATATTTCGGTTATCGCACCCTATGACTTTGATCAAGATGGTGATGATGATGTATTTATCGGCTCTAGAAGTGTGGTGGGTACGTATGGTATCGACCCGGATCATTTATTCTTGGTGAACAACGGTGATGGTACTTTTTCGGATGCTTCGGAACGTTTTGCCTATGATATAAAAGATGCGGGGATGGTGACCAACGCCGTTTGGGCAGATATGGATGGTGATGATAAAAAAGATTTGATTTCCGTTTCAGAATGGGGTACGCCACTAATTTTCAAAAACTCAGGGCGTAGGATTTCCAAAATGCCTTCATCCTTAGACAGCCTTTATGGTTATTGGAATGTGGTCGAAGCCGCCGATTTAGATAATGATGGGGACAATGATTTGATCTTAGGAAACCAAGGAAGCAATGTACACTATAAGACGACCAAGGAAAATCCTATGAAAATGTGGATCAACGACTTTGACAACAATGGAACCCTTGAACAGATCATCACCCAAAGTAATAACGGAAAAGACTATCCGTTGCACCAAAAAAAGGAATTGACCGCTCAGATAGTTTCATTAAAAAAGCGTACGCTAAAGGCTTCTGAGTATGCCAAAAAAACAATTCAGGAGTTGTTTCCAGAACAGGTAATCAACCAAGCCATTGTAAAACAGGCGACTATTTCAGAGTCGGTGGTCGCGATTAACGAAGGTGGTGGTAAATTCACAATTAAGAAACTACCAAGTAGAACCCAATTATCATGTATTTGTAGTATTAGTTGTGCAGATATCAACCAAGATGGACATACCGACCTCATAATGGGAGGTAATAATTTCGAATTTAAACCGCAGTACTCTAGACTCGATGCCAGTTATGGAGAGGTGTTGTTGGGCAACGGTAAGATGGAATTTGAATGGCAAGACCATACAAAAAGTGGTTTTTTCATTCGCGACGAAATCAAACACTTGAAACAATTTAAAGACAAAAAAGGCAATCGCTATTTAATTGCTGCTATCAATGATGCAGAACCAAAGATTTTTAAAATCGATGAATAAGCTAGGCATTCTCTTCCTCCTTTTTTTGGCAATTAGCTGCGACACCCAGCAACCCCGGGTTTTTAGCAATCCAGACGCGGCTATAACAGGGATTGACTTTGCCAATACCCTGACCGAAACAGATGAGCTGAATATCCTAGATTATCTATATTTCTATAACGGAGGTGGCGTAGCTATCGGGGATGTGGATAACGATGGCTTGCCCGACATTTTTTTCTCGGGAAATCAGGTGAAGAACAAACTATACCGCAATAAAGGGAATCTTACTTTTGAAGATATCACCCACACCGCAGGAGTCGCCGGCAACAGCACTTGGAATACAGGCACGGTTATGGGCGATGTTAATGGCGATGGTTTGCTTGATATTTATGTTTGTGCAGTGGTCGGCATCAAAGGCTTTAATGGGTACAATGAACTTTATATCAACAACGGCACCGATAGTTCGGGCGCGGTTACCTTTACCGAAAGTGCCGCCAAGTATGGTTTGGATTTTGATTCGTACAGCTCCTCCGCGGCTTTTCTTGATTACGATTTAGACGGGGATCTAGACATGTACTTGCTCAACCATGCGGTACACACACAAGAATCGTTCGGTAATGCGGAACTGCGCCGCAAACGGGATTTTCAAACAGGTGATAAACTGCTACGCAACGATGGGGGAAAGTTTACAGATGTAAGTGAAGAAGCCGGTATATACGGCGGTATAAATGGCTATGGGCTTGGAGTCGCGGTAGCCGACTTTAATCAAGATGGTTATCCTGACATCTATGTAGGGAATGATTTTCATGAAGATGATTACTATTACCTGAACAAAGGCGATGGTACTTTCGAGGAAAGCCTCCGAACCTATTTTGGTCATACAAGTCGGTTTTCAATGGGGAACGATGTAGCCGATATCAATCATGACGGTTGGCCCGATATCATGTCCTTGGATATGTTGCCCGAAGAAGAAAAAGTCTTAAAAGAGTCTGAAGGAGATGACAACCCACAGACCCAAAAAATGCGAACCGAACGTTTTGGGTACTACTACCAGTATACCCGAAACATGCTTCATATAAATCGCAAGGGAAAAGCATATCAAGAAACGGCTTTGATGAGTGGTGTCGCCGCGACAGATTGGAGTTGGAGTGCCCTTTTTGCCGATTATAATCAGGACGGCGAACAAGATATTTTTGTATCGAACGGTATTCCCAAACGCCCGAACAATATTGATTTTGTAGATTTTGTTTCGAACGGACAGATTCAAAAAAAAATAGACAATACGAAACTCGTAGATCAGGAAGCACTCAACTTAATGCCTTCGGGAAAGACCCACAACTACGTTTTCCAAGGCACTGGAAGCCTTGGATTTGAGGATCGATCGAGCAACTGGATCTCAAACGATACGTTGGTCTCGGGAGCAACGGCAATGGCAGATTTGGACAATGACGGCGATTTGGATATTGTCACCAATAACCTGGATCAGACGGCCTCGCTCTATATCAATGAGACCAATGAAAAGGCCAATTATCTAAAACTAAGGCTGCAATTCTCTGCTAAAAACAATTTCGGAATAGGCGCCAAAGTATTTTCCTATCACGACGGTATGCTGCAATACAAAGAACTCTACACTGCCCGGGGGTTTCAAGCCTCTTCGGAACCAGTAGTACATTTTGGCTATGGAGCTACCCCCCAAGTAGATTCCCTCAAAATTGTTTGGCCCGATAATCGCGCCCAAATACTACGAAAGGTTGCTACCAACCAAACTTTAGTGGTAACTCCCAGCGAAACATTCGAATTTGACCATGCAACACTTCTCCCGAAAGAAAAGAAGGTTTTTACCAAAATACCAGGTAATTTGGGAATCGACTTTCTACACAAAGAAGATTCCTATATAGATTTCAACCGTCAAAAATTAATCCCTTATCAAGTCTCCGACCGTGGCCCCGCCATCGCGGTAGGAGACCTAAACGGAGACGGAAGGGACGACGTCTTTTTTGGAGGTAGCAAATACCTTCCTGCCCAAGTATTTGTTCAAAACGATACCGCTTTTACCCTTTCCTCCTTTCCCAGTATTGTTAAGGATTCGATAAAGGAAGACGTTGTGGCATTCATTGAAGACCTGGATCAAGATGGTAGGAACGATTTGCTTGTAGGGACTGGTGGTGCCGACTTTTTCCAAGAAATGAAGCCGCTATTGGACTCCTATTACAAGGCTTCCGACAGTACATTTCAAAAGGGGGCCTTGCCTGCAAATTTTGGAAACACCTCTGTCATTGCTCCCCACGATTTTGATGGTGACGGGGATTTGGATCTTTTTTTGGGGAACCAAGCAGTGTCCAACGATTTTGGGAAAACCCCGGTGTCCGTTCTGTTGCAGAACGAAATGGGGGCCTTTACACCGGTACACAATCCCGACCTGCAAGCTGCCGGAATGATTACCGATGCCATTTGGGACGATTTTGATGGGAACGGCACAAAAGACCTCATCCTAATAGGAGAATGGATGGCACCTCTCTTCTTTAAAAACACCAATGGCGAACTGGTCAAAACAGAGGTAGGTATTGACCATTTAAAAGGGCTTTGGCAAGCAATCACACCATTTGATATTGACCAGGATGGCGATACCGACTATCTTGTCGGGAATTGGGGCAGCAATACCAAACTCAAGGCCAGTGAAGAAAACCCCCTTCAATTGTTTTATGGCGACTTCGATAAAAATGGGCAAAGTGAAACCATCACCACACAAGAAAAAAATGGCAGGTATTACCCCTTGGAAGGATTGAAAGAAATGGCTTCCCAATTGGTATTCTTAAAGAAAAAATTCAATACAAATAGTGATTTTGCCGGAAAGGATATTACTGAAATCCTAGATAAGGAATTGTTGGAAACAGCTACTGTTTTAACGGTAAACGAACTGCGCTCCGGGGTTCTAAAAAACGAAAACGGACGGTATGTGTTCGTTCCTTTTGAAAAAGATTTACAGACCGCGCCGATAACGGCCTTTGCCACCTTTGATTTTGATGGTGACAAAAAAACCGAAGTACTTGTAGGCGGCAACTACTTTGGCGTAAAGCCATATCATGGGCGTTTCGATTCCTTTCCCGGCGCCTTGATAAATGATGAAAAAAATGTAATTTTGGGCGATGAAATCGGTTTGCGATTTATGAATAAATCGATACGGCATCTTGATATCATCTCCCTGAACAACCAATCATATTTGTTGGTGACCATCAACAATGACCAAGCACAATTGTATCAAATAAATTAAAAACATGAGAAAATTCTTGTTGTTAGTGCTGCCAGCATTTCTGGTATTGGCATGTAAGGAAGAAAAAACTGCCGAAGCGATCGAAGTAGGCCCTGAGGCTTTGCATGGTTCAATCGATAGGGTAACCCAAATTATGATTCATGATATTTTCAGCCCTCCGGTCGCGAGCCGAATATTTGCATACCCCGCCATCGCGGCATATGAGATTACGGCCTTGAACAACGATGCCTACCTATCCTTGGCAGGCCAAGCAACCGGCTTGGAACCAATTCCGAAACCGAACGATGAGCAAGAGATCAACTATCAACTTGCCGCAGTGGTCGCCCATATGGAACTAAGCAAACAACTTATCTTCTCGGAAAAAGATATGGAGCAATATAGAGATAGTCTCTATACCATCTGGGAAGCTAAAAATAAAGTGCTCTTTGATACATCAAAAACCTATGGTCTGCAAGTGGCCGAGCATATATCGGAATGGATGGGCAAAGATAACTATGCACAAACGCGTACCATGCCAAAGTTTACAATACGTACCGAAGATGAAACCCGCTGGCAGCCGACTCCCCCCGCCTATATGGAAGGTATTGAGCCACACTGGAGTAAGATACGCCCGTTTTTGATCGACTCGGCAGAACAGTTTAAACCCATACCGCCACCGCCTTTCTCAATGGATAAAAAATCACATTTCTACAAAGAGCTTCAAGAGGTTTATGATATTAGCAAAAAAATCGCCGACGAGGGAGATGCGTCCGAAGAAATAAAAATAGCGCAATTTTGGGATTGTAACCCCTATGTTTCCGTAACACGGGGACACCTCATGTTCGCTACAAAAAAGATTACCCCAGGGGCCCACTGGATCGGAATCGTTAAAATCGCGACCCGTAAAACCGGGAGTGATTTTGACAAAACACTGTATGCCTACACCAAAACTTCCATGGCCATAGCGGATGCCTTTATCAGCTGTTGGGATGAAAAATACCGGAGCAACTTAATTCGACCCGAAACACTCATCAACCAACATATAGACGATAGTTGGAAACCGGTATTACAAACCCCGCCTTTCCCGGAATATACTAGCGGGCATAGCGTGGTTTCCGGAGCGGCATCCATTGCGCTTACAGACATTTTTGGCGAGGGTTTTGCCTTTGACGACGATACCGAAGTACCCTATGGCCTTCCCATTAGAAGCTTTACCTCTTTTGAGCACGCGGCAGACGAAGCCGCCATCAGCAGAATGTACGGAGGTATCCATTATCGTGCGGCGGTAGAGGTGGGTGTCGAACAAGGCAGAAACCTTGGTGCCTATATCATGAACAAGGTGAAGATGACACCAAGCCCTTCAAACTAGGATTATGAAAAGAAAAATAGGTTTGGTCACCACCATCTTGCTTCTCGCATTTCTTGGCTGGTATCTATTTATAAAACCCTATGATTACTTGGTGCGTTTCGAAGTCAAGGCACTCCCGGGAACCATTAATCAAACCGTTAAGTTATCGAATAACAGTATAAAGGGAAGTCGATTTGTGAGTCAAGAAAATATTGCCCATTTCACTTATGAAATGAACCACAATGATTCGATTTTTACCTATGAATGGGACATTCAAAAAATCAATGATTCATTGTCAAAAGTTCGGGTCTATGTAAGCAATCCTGACAACAGGCTTCAAAATCGGCTAAAGATTCCCTTTGCCGATACGCCCTTTAAACTTCGAGCGGATCAAACCCTAAAAACGACGTTAAAGACACTGCATGAGCATCTGAAGCGCATTAAGGTTTCAATTGTAGGCGAATCTGAAATACCGGATACTTATTGTCTTTGTGTACCTCTAAAGGACACGCAACGGAACAAGGCCAATGGAATGATGAAGAACTACTCTTTTTTGAGCAGTATGGTCTTAAAAAATAACCTACAGTTAAACGGTAGCCCGTTGGTAGAAGTTACCGATTGGCAAGTAGCCAAAGACAGTCTGCACTTTAACTTCTGTAACCCGATCATCAAACCCGATAGTCTACCAGAAATAGCCGGTGTTTTTTATAAGCAAGTCAAAGGCCGTAAGGCTTTAAAGGCCATTTATAATGGCAACTATATTACCTCCGACCGGGCCTGGTATGCACTTTTGAACCATGCGGACAACAACCAGATCGAAGTGGAAAAAAAACCTTTGGAGATCTTTTATAACAACCCGAGCACAGGTTCAGATGAACTCAATTGGAAAGCCGAAATTTACATGCCCATAAAATAATGTTATGAAGGGATGTTTCTTACTGTTGATCGGTTGTTTTCTCCTGAGCAGTTGTGCCAATTATGGACAGTTGAATTACCTGACCAAACTTCCAAAAAAGCTCGATGAGAATTCTGGCATCGTTCAAATGAAAGATTCCACGGTCTGGTTTATTCAAGATGGTGGCAATTCTGACAAGCTGTATAAGGTTGGTTTTAATGGGGAACTACTGCGGGAACTTCAGGTGAAAAATGGTAAAAACAAGGATTGGGAAGACTTGGCGACCGATGCCAATGGCAATGTATACATAGGCGATTTCGGGAACAATAAAAGCAACCGAACGGACCTGGTCATTTACAAAGTTCCCAACCCCGAGGTTGAAAAAGGGGATAAGATTGATGCAAAAAAAATAAAGTTCAAGTATCCCGACCAAGAAAAATTTCCCCCTAAGCGTAAGAAGAAGCAATTCGATTGTGAAGCGATGTTCTATTATGACGCGCATTTGTATCTCATCACCAAAAACCGAACCCAACCCTTCTCGGGCATGGCCAGAATCTATAAAGTTCCTGCAAAAAAAGGAAAACATGACGCAAGCTTGGTTGGGACTTTTGCTACTTGCCAAGATGAGGCAAGCTGCAGGGTCACAGCGGCCACCATTTCAGATGATGGAAAAACCATCGTTTTGTTGGGCAACGGCAAATTATGGATCTATACCGATTTTAAAGGTGAGAATTTCACCAATGGCATTGTAAAAGAAATTGACCTAGGTATTCGAACCCAGTTAGAATCTGTATGTTTTATGAATTCCACCACCTTATTGTTATCGGACGAACGTAGTAATAACGAAGGTGGTAATCTTTATACCTTTACGCTCCCATAGCTTCCCTGCGCAGTATTATATCTTAAAGCGCAGTGCTGCCCTAAGGGATACTCCCCTACTATCATCGAGTAACAGAATATTATCTTTACTTGCATCTCGTAATTGCACTCTTCGATTCAAGATATAAGAAGAACGCACGAATACTTCTAGATGTTCCGAGAAATGGTATTCATACTGTAAACTTCCAAGGATAAGGGACATATTAATACTTTCTGCGGTCTCCTGGGTATCCAATAAGAGTCCGTTTTGAATATTCGCCGTAAATCCATCCAATTCCACACTTGCCTTCAATCGATGCTTTTCGGATACGTGATACTGTAAATTGGTTTTAGGCACTCCCAGATTATACGACCACTTAGGGCGAAACTTTCGATAATAACTAAGAAAAGGCAAGGGGTACGGAAAACCACGATTTCCTGAATAGGAAAGACCTACAATAAGGCGGTACGGTCTTGCAAGCGTACTATCGTCTCTTCGGTCTTGAAGGAACACCAAGTCACCCGATAGCACGGCATCTTCAATTCCAAGTCTTTTGGCCGATAGATTGGAACTAAAACCAGGTCGAATCCTGGCACCAAAACGCCATTGTTCATTTAGCTTACAAGTAAACCCGATCGTAAAATCAAAAATCTGAAACCCGTCTATCGCTTGTTTATCAAACGGTCGTTCCCCGTCGCCAAATACCAAGTTTATATTACTGTAGTCCACTCCTAGAAAAAGGTAGCTTCCCTTTCCGTTCAATTTTACCGGATAATTGATAAGGCCACGCGTTCTTACAAATTCAAAATCAGAAATGGTAGCGGGCAGTATGGTATAATCGATGCGTGCCAAATCGGAAAGTTGCCCATGCAAGCATTTCGGCATCCACAAAAGAACACAGCAACATAAAAGTGCAGGGCTTTTCCAATAGCTCATAATGTAGCAACGATCATAAGTGAGAATTAGTCTTTTTAATATAGATACGATCCATAGGTTTGTCAAGGAAAAATCAGTTGACCAACTTTGTTTGTCTAAAAACCAAAACCAATTCCGAAGGTAAACCGCATACCATCATCACTAGCGAACAAAGCGGTTCGAATAGATGCAACATTGGCCGCATTCAGAAAGACGCCGCCCCCATAAGAAGTATGCCATTGATCGGAGTCTTCATTAGGCTGCCATACCCGCCCATAATCAAACCCTCCAAAAAGACCGATAGCCGTGGGAAGTATTCCGGTGTTTAACCGTCCTATATTGTAACGCAAATCTGTATTTTGGTAATAGGCCTTTTTCCCAGTAAAACGTTGATTTCGAAAACCACGAAGCCCATCTACTCCGCCAATACTGGCAGCTTGGTAAAACTCATACCCATCTCCAATGGTAAAATGCGCCTTCCATTTTGTAGCAAAAACCAATCGCCCATTCGGAACCAGTTTATGGTCAATGGAAAGAGAGGGTACAATATAGCCAAAGGTTCTCCCTCCGATATCCAGATTGCTGGTATACCCTACACTTAAGGAAGTCGCCATCCCCATGGTCGGGAATGCAATATTATCGCGATTCTCATAGGTGTAGGTGGCATCGGCACCGATAAAACTATTGTTGGTCTCTTCACCGTTCTCTTGGTAAAAGGTATTGATGAACCGATCTTCCGTTTCCTCTACTTCGATGGATTCATAGGAGACCCCTACTCTTAGTTTTGAACCCAAATCTCCCCGCCACACAAAGGCCGGAGAAAAAGATATGGTCTGTAATTTTACCCGATTGTAATTAAGATCCAAATCATCATCTAGATTGATGGTTTCGTTTCCAAAATCAAAAAAGTTAATGGAAAAGTTGGGGCTCGTGAATTTTGCCGCCAATTCGAGATTCGTATTGCCCCAGAAGTTGGCAAATTCACCCTTATACCCAAATTCGAAACCTGTTGTCGCAAAGTAGAACGCGCCGTTGACCGTGTGCTGCTGCGTAAACGGATTCTGTTCAAAACCGTTATAGGTGTACGTATTGGTGGCGCCTATCTTAACTCCGTCGTCGGGGTTGAAACCTATTATTGGTAACAGTTGGTTTGAACTTGCCCTTAGTTGTAAGGGTTGGTACGTATTTAAAACGTAGTCATCGGTACGTTTTACCTTGGCTCTATCACTATTCTCAAAGGTGTTTTTTTTCGACTTGTAATCGTACACATAGGTCTTGCTACCCTCCCCAATATTGTAAATATCATTATTTTGGCCTCCGACCAATCGTACTTTTATTTTACTATTTCGAACGCCTTTTACCTCAAAGCGGTCTACATCGTCTAAACCATATACCCATACCTCCTTTGTTACCTCCGCATGAAAATTCTTTTCGAAGAACTTCTTTTTCTTTTTTCCATTGATCGTTCGGTAACCTTTGATACTGGTTTCTGTTGGACTTACATAGGTTATTTCAAACCAATCGTCCTTATCGGTGCCGGTAACCACCGCATATTTATTTAAAATACCAAAATAGGTTTCTGCCGTTGCAACCAAATCATTGGTACGGGAAAGCAACATTCGTTGAATACCTTCAACCGTCTCATCTCGCACCTCCTCGGGAAACGCTTCAAAAGCGCCCTCCACCACTTGCGCCGTGAGGTTTTTTTGAATATATCTTGCCTGTTCTAACCATTGTTGCCGAGTGGTTTCCGACAATATGGCATTATCAAGCACATACGTCTTGGGAGAAGAGTTAAAGCCCTTAACGTTTCGAATATGATCATCATAGCCTTCCATTAAACGCAAGGCAGGTACCAAACGGGTTGCCAAGCCCATAAAAAACCCATCACCCATTTTCGAAAAGGCCATATCGCGATCCCTGGGAACCGGCCTATAAGAGATCTTTTTACTTCCCTTTTTCTTAAATCGTGCCCATCGCCACTGATCTACATGGCGATCCCAATCGCCCAATACCATATCAAATAAGCGAGCTCGTATGTACATTTCTGCATCTACTTCGTATTTTTCATCATCTCTTAAATCCTGGAACATATCATCGGTACTAATGAGCTTGTCGGAATAGCCGAAACTTTTCTGATCGCCATGGTTGTCACCTGTATGCTCTTCTATCATATACAACTCATCTCCAAAATTGACATTGAAGTCTTCCAAGGCAGGTTGTTTGGGTACATAATACATTACCGGGTTGGTATGATAAATTCCAATAGCATCTGCAAGGGGTCCTATGGTAAACGGTGCATACGGATGACTGCCCGTATAAAAGTCTTCCATAAATTCTTGCAGGTAGGTATCTTCCAGGTCTTCAAGAATATACTGATCTTGAAAAACCATTGCTTGTAGGTACAATTCAGACTGTTTACGAAGCGCCCTCATCACGTACTCCTTTCCACTTTTATCACGAAGGCGCAGTGACTTCGATTGATGGCCGCCCCCTTTTCTAACAGGAGACAGGCCTCCGAACAATGTATCCAAACGAACGGTAGGTGCCGTAACCTCCGTACCGTAGTACTTGCGATAGCGGTCTCCCCATAGCGTCTTAAAAAACCCACTTTTGTCTATTTCCTCCGGCGTATAAATAGATGCTTTGGCATAGGCGTCGAACGGCTCATCATAGCGATTTTCATTAATACCCCTATCTGCGGGCAAGACTTGAGTATTGAAAAGAGGTGTTTTTTCGCGCGTATCCGATACCCCATAAAAATGAACCGCAGAGGAGCCATCTGTATATACTTCAAGTACGGCATACCCCCTGTTCCCTGTTGAAAATTTACTGCCGCCCAGCAGTCTTGAAACTCCTTTTTTAGCACCGGAACCGCTTACAATTTGAGGCGTGTTGTTCTCCACGATGTATTGTAGGGTATGTTCATGGCCCGAGGTAAAAATTACCTTGTCCGAGTACTGGGCCAATGTCACCATCCGGTTTTTGAACTCCCTGTAACGTTTGTTCTGGTCGTCTTCCTGACTTGCACCGGTCGTTTTTCTAAGCAGGTTCACTGCCGTACCTAAAAAAGGAAGTGGAATTTTGTTGCTACTGGGGAATAATTGTTGCTTAAAAGAGAATTGCCCCCCGTGCGGACCGTAACTGACCATGGGGTGGTGCAGTGCGATAAGGGTGGTCTTGCCAATATTCTTTTTAATGGCACCCTCTACCTCTTCCCAAAACTTACCACGACTTTTGATCTCGCATTTGTCGTTCATGGTAGGGTGTTTATCCCAATTCGTCAGGTACCATTCTGTATCTATCGCGATAATCACCACCTTGTCATTCACCTTCACCACTTCCAAAGGGCATCCATTTTCGGGTAGAAACGGGTTTTTTTGTTCCAGCTTTTTCTTAATATAGTTTTCCTGTCTTTCCAGACCTTTGAGCCCCTTACTGTACCAGTCATGATTCCCCGGAATAAAAAGCGGTCTTCCCCGATAGTTTTCTAGCGTGTTCAGTTGCGCGTCCAGGTGGTTTTTTGCAGTTTGGTAGGCTTCTATATCCTCCTTTTTATCCGGTAGGCCGGCCGGATAGATATTGTCTCCCAGAAACAAGGCCGTACTATTCGGGTCTGCATTTTCGAGTTCCTTTTGAAAAGCTGCCAATACTGGGTTCATACCACCTACTGGAGAACGACCGGCATCCCCGATCAGATAAAAAGTGTGGGAAACTTCTTTGTCTTCGTTTGTCAAATGCGTTTTCGACCGCTCGCTATACTTTGTTTTGTAGGTTGCACAATTGGTCAAAACAAACGCAAGAATTACTATCAAGGAATATTTTTTCATATCACTGGCCTATAGTTCAGAATTTTGTAATTTGGAGAATTCTAATAACAGTAGATTATGTCGAATTTTGTTGAAAAAACGAAACTTTTTGCCACCGATTTGTTGACCAACAAACTCGACCCAAAATTTCTTTATCATAATCTTCGCCACACCCAACGTGTCGTTAAAAATACTAAAGAATTACTGGACTTCTACAAACTAAATGAGAAAGAAGAAGAACAGTTGCTAATTGCATCTTGGCTCCATGATACAGGTTATACAAAAGGGCATGAAAACCATGAGATGCAGGGCTGTGATATTGCAAAAGATTTTTTAACGGGTTTGGGGTACGGTTCGGAAAACATACAGTCTGTTACCGATCTGATCATGGCGACCAAAAGGCATTATGAACCTAAAAGTTTGTTGGAAAAAATTATACGCGATGCCGATTCTTCCCATTTTGGCAACGACACCTATTTTGAAACTACCGAACATTTAAGAGAAGAACTTGCCTTATTAGGGATTGCGGATTTCAACCAAAGCCAATGGCGAAATGAAAACATAAAAATGTTCGAGTCGGAACAGTGTTTTTATACGGAGTATGCCCAAGAACACTGGCAACCTGTTAAAAGGAAAAACCTAAAGAAGCTTAAAAAAGAACGAAAGGCGGAAAAAGAAATCGCTAAAAAAGAAAGTCTTAAGGCCAAATATAAGAATGAAAGCCCGGATCGTGGTATCCAAACCCTCTTCAGGGTAACGCTTAAAAATCATTTGACGCTAAGTGATATTGCCGATACAAAGGCAAATATTCTACTTTCGGTAAATGCGATCATCATCTCTGTAGTATTGTCAAATTTGATTCCAAAACTAGACAATCCATCCAACGGATATTTGATTTACCCTACGGTAATTTTTGTGACGTTCAGCGTTATTTCGATGATTTTAGCGGTATTGGCTACCCGCCCCAATATCACGAGTGGCCAATTCAACAAGGAAGATGTAAAAAACAAAAAGGTAAACCTGTTGTTTTTTGGAAACTTTCATAAAATGAGCCTCCCCGACTACGAGTGGGCCATTCAAGAACTGGTAAAAGACAAGGAATACATTTATACAAGTCTCACCAAAGACCTTTACTTTTTAGGATTGGTACTCAATAGAAAATATAATATTCTACGGTGGACATATACCATCTTTATGATTGGCATCGTAATCTCGGTCATCGCATTTGCAGTTGGTTTTCAATACTATGGCCCTGTACGATAATCAGGAAGTTTTATGCCTTTTCTAGGCCTAAGCTTTTAATTCGGCCATTAAATCCGCATAGGTATACGTTTTCTCTGACTCCTTGTTTTTCTTATACAGTATTTCTGCCCGAATCGCCTTTAAACCGGCAACCCCTTGCAGTCCTTCTAACTCGACAATTTCAATTTTACCGGTAAAGTACCCTTTTGACTTTAAAAATTTGATGTACCGCAAGTATTCTAACTCGTCGCTTTTTTGAGAGTACACAATAACCATCTTTCCCGTCTGGGTAAGCCGTTCGCTGGTTCCTTTGACGAACGATTTGTCAATACGCTTTTTTATGATCTCATATCGCGCATTATAGGTACCGTCGACATCAAACTGTTTTTCATCCATTCGGAAACGAATAGAAAGAGAAGTGTTATACACCAATATTAAGGAAGCTACATCCAAGGGTACGGGAAGGAACGGCTTCAGGGCGTAGTGTGTGTTTTCCATTTCGCACATCACCTGTAGTTGCCACAATCGCAGATTATTCAGATACAAGGCATCAAAAGGAACATCCTGGGCGATACTGGCACCTATATACATATTGTGCTCGATTCCATCTGTTTTGAAACGTTCAAAAAAATGGGGAAACATCACTTGGGCATCTTCTTGTTTTTTATCGATTAAAGAAGCTAACTTTTTATTGATCGTCATGACGCTTTCATCATAATTTCTGCGATGGTCGTAGTAACTATTGGTGTCGGCATTGATCTGTGCTTCGTATACCTCAACGCGTTTTAGGAGTTCTTCATCAATTTTTTTCAGGTGCTTGAAAACGGGATTGATTTCTTCATTTACAAAATTGAAAATGGCTTGCTCACTATTGGTATGCAAGGTTTCCTTAACCGCGTCTATATGAGAGTCCACCCTAAAGATAAGTTCCTCGTAAATCGGCAGTTTCGTTTTGGAGAAAGCCGAAGAAAGTACCGTATTTACTTCGGAAAGTTGAATCATTAAATCGCGTTGTATGGCGACATTCCTTGCCTGGGAAGAATCCTTTATATCAATTTGGCCGTACAAGGGGTTCACATCTTTGAAAACAACCTCTTTAAACGAAGGCTGTAGCCCCTGCAGACTATCCTTGATAAAGTTTTTTGCCTCTTCTTGAAACTTCCAATAAACCGAGGAATGTACCGAGGTACATTCGTTTTGGATAACCGCATCGATCAGGTTTTCTTCTTCTGCCTTGGAGCGCAACACGGCCGTTACAATAAATGGCATAATATCTTCGAGCTTGTTGGCATTTACACTATTAAGCTCGTTTTTGTTCGGAGAGCCCAATTCAAGCACCCCCAAAAGCTCCCCACTATCGGCTATTGGGGCGAAAATCGCACTCTTGTATCCTGCTTCTTTTAAGTTCTTGTAGGGAGCTAGGCCATCAGACATGTCAAAATATTTATCCACGTCGGATATAGCGAAAAACGAATTGTCCTTCATCAGGGCCATATACGAACCGGGACAAAGGGCCTCTTCACATGAAACCGATTCTTTATCCCCTAGAATAATACTTTCGATACCGTTGCCATGTACACACTCAAATTGATCTTGCCGCGTATTATACGCCACAAAACCAACGGTCACACTTTTGAGATTCAGAAACGATCGAAACGTTTCCTGCAATTCTCCCATGAAACTATCGTCTTCTTGCTTTTTTTCATTTGCAATAAGCGCCGATTTGATTTCGGAAATCGAATGCTCGGCCGTAACATCGAACATATTGGAAATTACAAACCCTTTGGAAACAAAACTACCGGGCGGAATTTTTTCCTTCCAAAGTTGCAGATCGTCATAGTTTTCCAATAACTCCTCTATGTCAGCCGTAGATAAGTCTTTCGCCTTGTCGGTCGCGATGATCTCGATAAAATCCGCATTGTACAAAATGCGATAATGGCGCATTACGCCATGACTATCCGGAATATCATAAAACATGGGCTTTTTAAAATCTACGGGATACCCGTAGTGCATCCCTAAGATAATGGTACACCCAAGGATGTAGAACATATGATCCGACATTGTTCTCAGCTCAGGCTTGAAAGCCTCGCCCCCGGCATCTTTCAATATTTTTTTAAACCTTTTGGAAGAGTTGAAAACGGTATCGTCAAACGGCAATGAAGCGGTCTTGATCTCGTTGTCGGTTAAGACCTCCGAGAACGTATCCTGAAGAATTATTCGAATTACATCTTCATGTTTTTTCAACAATTCAGGATCGGTAAAACCTTCCCTTAATTCAGGAAATGGCGCTTGCGCCTTTAAAACACGTTTTGCTTTCTTGGCCAAAAACTCATCTTCACTTTTGGCCATAAGGTCATACTTCTCGAGCAATTTGTTAAAACTGATGAGTTGTAGTAAAGGAGTCTCTTTCTGCATGTTGTTCTTCATTCTCTAAACCTTAGACGTTTAACCAAGTATAAAGTTACAAAAGAAACGATCAAATTTTGTTAAAGTAAATCATATGTAATTGTCCTATTTTTACTGATATTTATTACATTGAGCACTGCGTACCTCGTTATGCACAGTGACGAAGGGCGATGACCGATAAAATGCCCATCACCGTACCATCGCAATTGCCCAAAATGAAAGTTTAATCCACTTCGACAAATGGCTTCAAATCATCGACTATCCAATGCATATAAAAAAGCCAAGGTCCTGCCGTTCGACGATACTTCGAAGTTCATTCTCTTTAGTGACTGCCACCGGGGAGATAATAGTTTTGCCGATGACTTCGCCAACAACCGGAATATCTATTTTCATGCCTTACGGCATTATTTCAAGTCGGGCTTCCACTACTGTGAATTGGGCGACGGTGATGAACTATGGGAAAACCTATCGTTCAAACCCATTCTAGACGCCCATAAGAATGTGTTCAAATTGCTACGGGAATTTCATTTGCAGCATCGGCTGCATATGATTTGGGGAAATCATGATATGGTCTACAAAGATCCAGCCTTCGTGGAACAAAACCTTGGGTCTTATTTCGATCAGGTCGAAGGTTGTGAGAAAGATTTGCTCAGTGGTATTACCTACCATGAGGGCATTGTTTTAAAACATCGAACCACTGGCCAGGAGCTTTTTCTTGCCCATGGCCATCAGGCAGATTGGTGGAATTATTCATTTTGGCGATGGGGTCGGTTTCTTGTGCGGGTACTTTGGAAACCCCTGCAGGTTTGGGGTATTGCGGACCCTACTAGTCCGGCTAGGAATTACAAGGAGCTTATAAAGGTAGAACGTCGCATTAAAAAGTGGATTTTAAAAAACAACTTATTGATTACCATCGTTGGCCATACCCACCGACCTCGTTTTCCTGAACCGGGCGATATTCCGTTGTTCAACGATGGCAGTTGCGTGCATCCTAGAAGTATTACGGGAATCGAAATTGAAAATGGAAGCATTACACTCATCAAATGGCATATCGAAACCTCCGACGATGGTACCTTAAAAATTGTACGCTCGGTATTGGAAGGGCCTAAAAGGTTGGACAACTACCGACCATAAATACTTCTTAATTTTAGAAATCTTGTCTTGGAATTGCGAAATAGAACATACCCATTGGCAATACTCAAGAGCGGTATTTTTGCAAATAAAGCCGTTGAGAAATAATCCCAACGGCCGTATCCTAGCTAATTGAACGTTCTAAAGCCTATAATTAGCCCAATAGGTTTATCGTAAAATTGCCGTAAGGTTCCCAGAAGTCGGATTGCTATAAGACCGTACCTCGGTTCCAAACACCTGATATGCGGCCGGTGTACCCAACCGATTATTCGCTCCCCAATTGGTATATCCATTGTTTTTCCAAACATTCACATGTGTAGACATATTGATCGTATTGTCATTATTCATATTCCAATTTGGTTGATTTTCTCTGACACTGATATATTGCCAAAAGTAACAGTCGGTACAAACAGCACTGGGTAATTTAGGCATCCGCTTTCTGTAGAATACATACCAACGACCATTTGCCCTATATCTTTTTACCCTTTCGTAGTCACCATCACCTATAAAATGGTTCCCTTTTTCAACAACATAGTACTCAACTGGTGGGTTGGTGGTCCAACCATATACCCCGGCAAAGTCAACTCTCCCTGATTTACCTTGAAGCCTGTACTTAATATTCTTTCCGATATTGTAATTTGGGTTCCCGTTGTTATTAATAAACCAACCTTTACCACCCACCATATTCTTGGTGTTTTCCCATTCCATTTTAAACTTTGTATTGGTCGGGAAAGACATATTCGCCTGCCCATCTACGAGCCAAATGGTCGACCAACGACCATTGCTGTTGTTTTTATCTCCCCTATTTCCATCGGCGGTTCCGGGCACATACAAGTCAGAGTCATTTCCTTGGGCTTTTGCCACAACAAGGTCGGAAGTTGCTTCAGGCGTTATCGATTCCGCACCTTCTTCCTTACTACAACTTAAAAATGCGACGAGCAATAAACCCAGTGCTACTAATTTTAATCTTTTCATCTTTTAATGGTTTTAGTGATTAATAATATGTTGTTCCAATTGATGGTTTTGACCTTACCAACTATCCTAAGTGAGATAGACGTTGTTTAGTTTTTTTTGAATATTTCTCACTAAAGGAGTTATTTTTTTATAGGTTAATCAATAAATCGTTTTTTTATTTGCCAAATATCTAATTCAAAAGTAATTAGGGCATGGGTGACCCTATAGCAGAAATGGGGCAAAATGTAGTACTATTGTCGCGTAGTTTTAGCTTGTAGGATTTTTCGCAACAGATGACTTAGACAATGCGCCAAATGTTACATCCTAAGAGAAATTGTATATTTATCCCACTAACTATAAACAGCGGAACAATGCTAAAAAAATCACTGACACTCCTTTTTTTATCCTTACTACTGGTCTCGTGCTGGAAAAATAAAAGCCCGGAAGATTTAATACGGTTAAAAGATCAGTTTAAGTCGCAGGTATCGACTTTTGAAAAAAGGAAAGAGACGGCCAACAATAAAGTTTCGAAAGGGTTGGAATCTTTAAGCGCTTTAAAAAGTGCGCTCGAAGACACTAAAAATGAAGACAAAGAGTTCGCAAAGGTATACGGTGATTGGGAAAAGGTAAATAGAAGGGTAGAGAATTTGAACAAAGAGTACGAAGACCTAAAAACGAAGGCTTCCAATTTATTCAATGCCATGGAAACCCAAACCAATAGCCTCAGTGATGAGACTAGCAAAAAGACTCTTTTGGGAGCAATCGAAAAAGCCCGCACCAAATACAATGGTACCCTTTCAAACACCTCCAAAGCCATTGAAAAGTTACGTTTACTGCACGGTGATGCAGTCGAAGTGGTAAAAGCATTAGAGGTTGCCGCGGCACTCAATTCATTCGATAACATCAATGATCAGATGAAAAGTATTGAAGGCAGGGTCGACGGCATTATGCAAGAACTGAATGTTGCGGTAGTCGAAAGTAAAAAACTATACGAAAAGAAAATCACCGAACTAGGAGCTGAATAGTACATCCTAGCACCCGAAGCGTATAAAATAGTAGCAGTTATTGCCAAAGTCGTATCGCATTTTTGTAGCTCTTAATACCTATATTTAGGGTGTGCTGCGCTCAAAAGACTACTTCCTAAAATTACTGTCGAGGCTTATGCCAAGTATTGCATTGGTATTCTTTGTGGGCTGCAACCCAAAAAAAGAACTCCCCAAGGAGACTATTTCAGATTCCAAAGCTCCCAAAACCATTATGGCCATCTTCGCCCATCCTGACGATGAAACCACCGTAGGCCCCGCACTGGCAAAGTATGCTACGATCCACGATGTACACCTGGTAGTGGCCACCGATGGTAGATATGGTATAAACGATCATTCTGGCATTCCGGCCGGGGATTCTTTGGTTGCCATTCGAAAAAAAGAAACTGCATGCGCCTGTAGGGAATTGGGAATTAACCCTCCTCATTTTTTAGAGGCCAAAGATGGGCTTGGACTAAATGGAAAACATAACTTTTATGTGGAAGCGGCAGATCTGAAAGAACGTATTCATGCCAAAATTGAAGAACTCAAACCAGATATCATTCTAACTTTTGGCCCCGATGGCGATACGGGGCATCCGGATCATCGCATGGTCGGACTTTTTATTACAGAGATTTTACTTCGGGAAAATTGGGCCCATACCATTGATCTTTATCACTTTGGTTGGACAAAGGAACAGACGGCTAAATTCCCGGAGGATTGGGGGCTTGGCAATGTACACCCAAACTATTTGAATACCACCATTCATTTTACCCCCGAGGAGGAAGAAAAAGCATTTTCCTCTATGCAATGTCACGAAAGTCAGTTTACCAAAGAAGCCTTTTCTGAATGGATTGCAGCCGAACGGGCCGACACCACCAATGTATTGTACTTTCGCAAGTTTGCCCTAGACAATACACTTCTTGATACTTTTTGACCAGAGTACTTATGCGCAACAGACGTGTTCATCTTCTACTCACCTTTTGCACCATCGCTGCTGGTCTTTTTTCCCGTACTTCCTATATTCCAGCAATAATCTATCCCTATCTTGGTGATGCGCTATACACCCTTATGCTCTATTTTCTTCTAGGTTTTTTAGTTCCCAAATTGTCTTCTATCAAAACAATGGGCATCGCAATTGGTCTGTGTTTTGTCATAGAACTGGGGCAACTTTACCAAGCCGATTGGATACAAGAATTGCGGGCAACGCTGCCCGGAAGATTAATTTTAGGGCAAGGGTTCTTATACAGTGACCTTGTTGCCTATGTCATAGGAGGAGTAGCTGGGTACTTTTTGGAAACAAAACTGATATTGCGTTCTTCGCAGTATTCAAAAAAATAGGTTCTTTTGATCAATTTCCAAAAGGCCCATCTACACCCATATTCCTAGGGACCTAGCGGAAAACGGCATCACCCTTGCGAGGTATATCGATCATTAAATGATCAATATAAAACGATCAATGTACTTTTTCACTATATTTAAACCACTAACACATTAACTATCAATAACTAAACACTAGTAACATGAAAAAACTTATCGCAGAATTTATTGGAACTCTTTGGCTGGTACTTGGAGGTTGTGGAAGCGCAGTACTGGCGGCGGGATTCCCCGAACTAGGAATTGGCTTCGTGGGCGTTTCGCTTGCCTTTGGTCTTACCGTGGTCACCATGGCATATGCTATTGGCCATATTTCAGGATGTCACTTAAACCCGGCTGTATCCATTGGTCTTTGGATGGGAGGTCGTTTTCAAGCAAAAGAATTGGTACCATATATTATTGCCCAGGTATTGGGTGGTATAGCGGGTGCCGGTATTCTCTATTTGATCGTTACCGGTAAAAGTGGTTTCGAAGGCATTGGAGGTTTTGCTGCCAATGGATATGGTGAACACTCACCAGGTGGGTATTCGATGCTATCCGCGCTGATTACCGAGGTGGTGATGACCTTTGTTTTCTTGTTCGTTATTTTGGGTGCAACCCATTCGAAAGCACCGAAATACGTGGCGGGCCTCGCCATTGGTCTTTGTTTGACACTTATACACCTTATCAGTATTCCCGTAACCAATACTTCTGTAAACCCTGCAAGAAGTACGAGTCAGGCCTTGTTTGCAGGTGATTGGGCGTTGAGCCAGCTTTGGTTGTTTTGGGTAGCTCCGATTCTCGGTGCCATCTTGGCCGGGGTAGTGTATCGTTACCTGTCTCCGGAAACAGAAAATTAAAACAATAAAAACTGCTCCCCAAGAAACAACAACATTCGTTCCTTGGGGAGTTTTTTGTACTATGAAGGCAAACCCTCGATTACAGACATTTTTAACTCCTTATGATGAGGAGATTCAAGAACTGTGCTATCGGTTAAGGGATTTTGTCGTAGCATTGGTTCCCGAAGCAAATGAGCTAATTTGGGATAACTACAACGCGGTGGCCATTGCTTATTCAAAATCCGAGCAGTTAAAAGACGCTTTTTGTCATATCGCTGTCTACGGTAAACACCTAAATTTCGGTTTCAATCGCGGGTCGGAACTCTCCTCTGAAAGTCTACAACTTAAGGGACAAGGAAAGTTAATAAGGCATCTTACCGTCAATGACTGGGACACTTTTCCAAAAGAAAAAATACGACCCCTTATTTTTCAAGCTCTTGGCATATCTGAAATGCGAAACCCTAAATTACAGGTGGCCAATGCCCATCCCAAGAGCATGGTCATGTCGATTTCAGACAAGAAGATTAGGCCAAAAAAATAACTCATTTAGTACCTGTTACCGATTTTAAGGCATACTATCCCTCCTTATTCTTCAAAGGATCATACTTCGGTTAAAATTGTATATTTAACCGACCTAATAAACCCAGCCCATGCCACTTGCTATTGTTGTCCTAGGAATTATTCTTCTTTTTATCCTCATTGCCCAATTTAAGTTAAACGCTTTTATTGCTTTTATAATCGTCTCGCTCTTTGTAGGGGTTGCCGAAGGCATGCAAGTACTGCAGGTTGTAGAATCAATACAAACAGGGCTTGGAAAAACCCTCGGTGGCCTTATCATGATTCTTGGACTGGGTGCCATGCTGGGAAAATTAGTGGCCGACAGCGGTGCGGCGCAAAAAATCACCACAAAACTCGTTGCTAAATTCGGAAAAAAGAACATTCAATGGGCCGTTGTGCTTACTGGCTTTATCGTGGGTATTCCTATGTTTTACACGGTTGGTTTCGTTATTTTGATCCCGTTAGTTTTTACCGTAGCCGCGGCTACCGGCTTGCCATTAATATATGTTGGTTTACCCATGCTCGCTTCCTTGTCCGTCACGCACGGGTACTTACCCCCTCACCCTGCCCCTACCGGTATAGCGGTGATGTTCAAAGCAGATATTGGAAAAACCTTGTTGTATGGTATTATCGTGGCCATCCCGGCAATCGTTGTAGCGGGACCATTATTTTCAAGGACCATTAAAAACATAAAGGCTACGCCTTTGAAGGAATTTTTAAACCCCAAGGTACTTACCGATGAGGAGATGCCCAGTACTTTTACTAGCATCGTGACAGCCTTGCTACCCGTAATCTTGATCGGAATTGCGGCAATATTGAATGTATTGCTCCCTGATGGAAGTATGGCAAAAGAAGTAACCAGTGTCTTGGGAAATCCTGTGATAGCCATGCTTATCTCTGTTTTAGTGGCAATTTGGACTTTGGGCCTTGCCCGTGGTAAAAAAATGACAGCGGTCATGAATTCCGTATCTAGTGCTGTTGCAGGAATTACCATGGTCTTATTGATCATCGCAGGAGCCGGGGCCCTAAAAGAAGTCCTGATCGATAGTGGCGTGAGCGAGTATATTGGGAACATGCTAAAAGGCTCCAGTATTTCGCCGCTTATTCTGGCTTGGCTTATTGCAACGGTGATCAGAGTATGCGTTGGGTCGGCGACCGTTGCAGGGCTTACCGCGGCCGGTATTGCTTTGCCCCTTTTGGCGGGCTCCGACGTAAGTCCGGAGCTGATGGTTTTGGCAATTGGATCCGGAAGCTTAATGCTTTCTCATGTAAATGACGGAGGCTTTTGGCTGTATAAAGAGTATTTCAATCTCTCTGTAAAAGACACCCTTAAAACTTGGACGGTTATGGAAACCACTGTTGGCGTGATGGGGCTTTTAGGCGTGCTGGTACTAGATGTCTTTATTTAGAAGTTGTCGGAAACAAGACCAAGTCTTTGTAATAAGTCTATAAACCTTAAATCAATTCATATGAACACACCTTCTAAACGCATTCAAGAGTTGGGCTTGGTCTTACCACCGGCTCCCCCTCCCGCCGGTTTGTACAAACCGGTACTGGTCGTAGAGAATTTTCTCTATGTGTCTGGACAAGGTCCTATGAATACCGACGGCAGCTTGTTTACCGGGCGTGTCGGCGACAATCTAAACCTGGAAGATGGGAAACGTGCCGCACGACAAGTGGCCTTGACCATGCTAGCCACGATTACGACCCATTTTGGGAACATCGACCGGATCAAACGTCTGGTAAAAACACTGGGGATGGTGAATTGCACTCCCGATTTCAGCGACCAACCGTTGGTAATTAATGGATACAGCGAGCTCATGGCCGAAGTCTTTGGTCCAGATCATGGGGTGGGTGTACGCAGTGCGGTGGGGATGATGCTACCAGGGCAAGTAGCCGTTGAAATTGAAGCAATGTTCGAACTTCATACATAGGCCATTATGAAAGATTCCAATTGGTATACCCTTAACGACCCTTCTAAAATCACTTCCCCTTCCTTGCTGCTCTACCCTGAAAGAATAGAAGAAAACATTCGTACCATGATTTCCATGTCGGGCGGATTTTCAACGCTCAGACCACACATCAAGACCCATAAAATGGCAGAAGTCATACAAATGCAGCAACGGCATGGTATTCAAAAATTTAAATGCGCCACCATCGCAGAAGCCGAATTACTAGGACAATGTAATGCGGAAGACGTGTTGTTGGCCATGCAGCCCGTAGGTGCAAATATGGAGCGTTTCTTTGCACTGAAAGATCGTTATTCCGCTACCCGTTTCTCGACCCTGGTAGACAACGCCACTTCCATAGATCAGATTGCCAAAGCAGCTACTACAAAAAATACCCCCGTAGCGTTGTATCTTGATATTAATAGCGGTATGAACAGAACGGGTTGCAAACCAGATGAAAATGCCGTCGCATTATATAGAAGTATGGAAGAACATTCTCATGTACAAGCTATGGGATTGCATGTATATGATGGCCATATTCGAGATACAGATCTTAGAGAGCGTACCCAGCGGTGTGAAGAAGCTTTTGACCAAGTGGTAAGGTTGAAGGCAGCTATTAAGAAAAATGGTATCATCGTTCCCAACCTTATCGCGGGAGGATCTCCCTCGTTTCCGATTCATTCCAAACGAAGTAATGTAGAGGCAAGCCCGGGAACCACTCTCTTCTGGGATGCGGGATATAGCGCCCGTTTTCCCGACATGCCTTTTTTACAGGCCGCAGTTTTGTTTACGCGCATCGTTAGCAAGCCAGCGGAAAATATTATCTGTTTTGATCTCGGCCATAAATCGGTCGCTCCCGAGATGAACTTCCCCAGAGTACAACTGCTGGGGTTGGAAAATAGTGAACAAATTGGCCAGAGTGAAGAACATCTTGTGGTAAAAACAGATCGAGCGAATATGCTACAGGTTGGCGATGGGTTTTATGCGATCCCCATGCACATATGCCCCACAGTTGCAAAATATGACGAAGTATTTATCATCGAAAACAAACAACTGACCGATATCTGGAAGGTTGCCGCCCGAAACCAAAAAATAACCATTTAATGTTCATTTTTGATGCTCATTTAGACCTTTCCATGAATGCCATCGACTGGAACCGCGACCTAAGATGGTCTGTTGAAGCCATTCGCAAAAGTGAATTAGGCATGACCGATAAACCAGACCGTGGAAACAATACCGTTTCTTTTGAGGCAATGCGCAAGGGCAAAGTAGGGCTGTGTATGGCGACCCAAATTGCACGCTATGTAAAACCAACAAGTTCATTACCCGGGTGGAATTCCCCAGAACAAGCTTGGGCCCATACACAAGCACAACTTGCTTGGTACCGAACCATGGAAACCGAGGGACACCTTACGCAGATTAGGAATCTTGAGCAGTTAGAAACACATTTGTCCCTTTGGGAAAAGCCTCCCGAACAATTGCCCATAGGGTATATCCTAACTTTGGAAGGAGCCGATAGTATCGTAGACATCGGTTATCTTGAAAAATCGTACGAGCAGGGGCTCCGTGCTATTGGACCCGCACACTACGGGCCGGGCACCTACGCCCATGGCACCAACTCGGAAGGAGGTATCGGAACAAAAGGGAAATTGTTGTTGAAAGCGGTAGAACGACTTAATATTATTTTGGATGCCACACACCTGTGCGACCAAAGTTTTTGGGAAACGATGCAGGTGTATAGTGGCCCCGTGTGGGCCAGTCATAACAATTGTAGGGCTTTGGTAAATCATAACCGCCAGTTTTCAGACGAACAACTAAGGGAACTTATCAATAGAAAAGCTATTATAGGGGTTGCCCTTGATGCCTGGATGATGGTACCCGATTGGAAGCGAGGGATTTCTACTCCACAAGAAATGGGGCTCACTTTGGAACGAATGATCGATAATATCGACCATATCTGTCAATTGGCCGGAAACGCAGATCATGTCGGAATCGGTACTGATTTAGATGGTGGTTTTGGAACGGAACAATGCCCAAAAGACATCAATACGATCGCGGATCTTCAAAAAATACCCGCTTTGTTAAAGGCACGAGGGTACACCGAAGCGGAGATTGTGAAGATTATGCACGGGAATTTCCTTCGTTTTCTCAAAAGGGTTTGGGGATAAGGGGTACATGCGATACGGTTTTCGTGCCATTAGTCGAATTTAACAGGGATTTATGCCCCTATGGCAGGGTATTTGTTAATTTTATAAACAATTAACGACCAAGAACTTGTGATTCGATCTTTCTCAATCTTTTTGCTATTTGTACTGATATCCGTTCACGGGATCGCTCAGTCGGACATTCCTACATCAAAACCTTTGAAAATCGAAACGGCCAATAAGCTCGATGTAAAGGGGCAGCAGAAAAAAGGAACTTCCCTTAAAATGCCGTCGATCGTAGGCAACGATCCTGAAATAAATTTCAAGGATTCTCTTGGAAGAAAACCGGTAAAAATGTTGCCGGATAGGAAGTTGGTTCAGGCCGGCACCGGTATGAAAATAGACCCTAAAGTGGGTCCGCGGCCCGGTGACAAAGAAGGCTCTTCGAACTTTTTTGGCAATATGTACCTAGGCGACATTAAAAGCAACGGAAAATTCGTTGGAGTCGTCTGTCGTGATCATGAGTATGTGGATGGCGACCGGGTAAAGATATCCCATAACGACATGGTTATTGACCCCAATACTTTACTAACAGGGAGCTTTAAAGGAGTGAATATTGATTTGCAAAAAGGCTTCAACCGACTCGATTTTGAAGCCTTGAACGAAGGATCTTCCTCTCCCAATACCGCCCAAGTAGATGTATACGATGACAAAGGACAGTTGATATACTCAAATAAGTGGTTGCTGTCCGCGGGGTCAAAAGCTACCTTGATCATCACCAAGGACTAGTATCAATACCAATCTTTCCCCAACTTCCTTCTTAAAGATAAGACCCTATCGTTCCTCCCCTGGTTTGTAGGTTTCCTTTGCCCTCTTTAGCACGTCTTCTTTATAGTACGCTACCTCCTTAAAATTCTTATCGGCATACCGCTGCGCTTGGTCATTAAAATGAGGCGCGGACGGATCCCCGCTTTGCCCTCCTGCAAGCATACTTTTCGCTTTCACCCTATCTCCAAACTCGACTACGGCGACAAAACTATTGCCCCGTGTACCGTAAATCTTTTTAGTGTTGTTCGTATAGCGGGCACCATAAGCGGCCAAGGCCCCCCATCGTCCGGAGGCAAAACCAATAGGAATGCTCGGTTTACTATCGTCAAAAGCCTGTCGAATAGCACCATTGAGCCGTTGATACCGATGCACTTCGCCCCAAGGAATATTCCAAGTTCCAAAATCGGCGACCAATTGATCGACTACCTCTTCAAAAATACGGATACGTTCGCCAGCAGGGGAGCTATTCCCAAAGTATGTAAGCAGTTTCATAGTACTGCGATTGTCTGGCCGTACTCCGCGTTGCAGCATGGCCGTACCATAAAAATGCGCCAAGGTCATGGCAACCGATTCTTTCCCGGTTTTAAAGTCCCATTCACCCAAGGCCTTTATCGGCGCTAACAATTTTGGGTTTTTATCGTCATAGCGCTCATACGCCTTGATCAATCCAGGAATCAACGCTTCAAATGCCGGCAAATAGGGGTCGTGGGCCAATTCTATTAGGCTATCCAAGGTATAGCCAGACCGATCCTTTAACAAGGAAATGGCGTGCACCCCGCGAAAATTCTCCCTATCGATCGACATGTAGTTGGGATAGTCCTGTTTTTTGGGACTAAACTCCAAAGCCGCGGTATAAGGGGTCGAGTTACAATTTTGAAGCCATCCATTTTCAGGGTTCAACAAAAGAATATTCTCGTCTACGGTATGCAAACCCTGCCAGTCAGTTTTTGGATCGTAACCGTTCACCGGCTTCGCATAATCGAAAATGGTGTCTCTTTTAGGGATAAAATTGCCATGAAAATAGGCGATGTTTCCTTCTGCATCCGCATAAACGGTATTATTGCTCGAATTGGTGCGGATATTCATCATTTCCCGAAATCCTTGATAGCCCGACTGCTTGGTTCTAATAAAAGACTGTTCCAAGGCCCGAACGGGATCCCACATCATGGCGGAAGCGGTCCATGCGCCATCGACTTTATGGGTAATGGGCCCATGGTGGGTGCGGTACATGGGAAAGGACTTGTTTTCAAAACCCTCATCCGTTTTATATTTCAAGGTGACGGCCGATTTTTGTAAGGGCCGTAGTTCTTCCCCGTATTGGTAGAGCGCCTCCCCGTCAATAGTAAGAATATTTTCCTTGAATTCATCCATCACATCGGTGTAGGTAGAGGTATGCATCCAGCCCGTTTTTTCATTGAATCCTTGGTATACAAAAAACTGGCCCCAAGTAACCGCTCCATATGCATTAAGCCCTTCTTCACTTACAACGTGTACCTCACCCCGAAAATAAAAAGAGGTATGTGGATTGATCAAGAGCATTGCATTGCCAGATTGTGTCAGTTTTCCCGCAATGGCAATTCCATTGGAGCCCTGTGGTTCTGCCATTTCGGCCTCCTCTTGTATTTTTAGTTTTTCAGCCTTCGGAATTTCCATAGAACCCTCATAAAAGGCCTTTATCTTCTTGGTTGAAATCCGTTCGATATCTCCCCCAATAGAACCTTCACTAAAGTACATGGGCATCCAGGGTTCAAATCTGGTAAGAAGTTTGGGCGTTACTTCGGGATGCGAGTACAGGTAATAATTAATCCCGTCTGCAAAAGCATCGCATAATTTCTTCAACCAGTCGGGACTTTTCTCGTATTGTTCCTTCGCTTCCTCCTCGGTCATAAAAAGCCTGGCACGCAAATCACTGTAAAGTGCATCACGACCATCTACTTCCGCCAATCGGCCGGTAGCCCATATGTAATTCTGCTCCACTCGGTTGAAATCGTCTTCACATTGCGCGTACAACAAACCAAAAACAGCATCCGCATCCGTCTTGCCATAAATGTGGGGAACACCAAAATCATCGCGAATGATCGTTACATTTTTTGCCTGATCCTTCCATGCATCCTCTTCGGTATTGTGTTGCGCCTCGGTCGTGCAAGAAAGGACTAAAAAAACAAGGAACATGGGGAGTGCCATAAAGCGTGTAATGAAGCTCATAAATCTCATTTATTTTATTGAAGTAATCTACACTTTTTCAATTTATCCCGATAAATAGGTACTGCTAAAGATAAGTTTTATTCATCGATGAGCCCCAAGACACAAGGAGCTTATCGACATATGGTATTTTTGAGCGAATTTTAAAAAAGTGCATTTCATCGAAAAAAGGTAGGGTTCCCCAAATTACCATTGTTATTCACATATTATATTGAATCAAAAAACGTTTGTCAACATACGGAAAGAAACAAGATACTCCCCAAGTATCTAGAACTTAACCAAAAGCTATGAACAAGAACTTTCCCCTAATCGGCTCATGGTTCCTATGTGTGTTATTTTTTGCACAAATAGGACTTCATGCCCAAGAAAACTGGTCGAACCCCGCCTCCTGGGCAAATGGTCGCGTCCCCATGACTAACGAGGATGTCACCATCCCGGCCAACAAGCAAATAGTACTGGACGTATCCCCTTCAAACATTGGCAACCTTCTTATTGAAGGCAGTCTCATTTTTGATGAAAAAGACCTTTCCCTTACCGCTAAGTCTATTTTAATAAAGGGCCTATTGCAAATTGGTACCGCTGCGCTTCCCTTTCAAAACAAGGCCACTATCACCTTAAACGGCCCTAAAAGCGATGACCCCCTTTACGGAGGACGCTTCTTAAGCACTATCGAGGGTGGCTCGCTTCAATTGTTCGGCGCTTCGGCCGCCAAGTTAAGCTGGGGACAGTTGGAGGGAACTGTGCAGCCCGGAGCGACCAAAATTGTTTTAGACCGGAATACAAACGGTTGGGAAGCAGGCGATAAATTGGCAATCGCGCCAAGCGGGTATGACCCTTTTGAGGCAGAAGAAGTTACCATCACGGCGGTTAACGGAAACGAGATTTCGTTTACACCAGCCTTACAATATCCACATTACGGGGAACTTCAAACCTATGAAGGCAAAACTTTAGATGAAAGAGCAGAAGTAGGCCTTTTAACAAGAAATATTAAGATACAAGGCGCGGCCGATTCCGAGGAACTTCGTTTTGGCGGGCATATTATGATTCTCAATGGTTCAGGGCCTATCAGCGTAGAAGGGGTAGAATTCTTTAAAATGGGGCAACCGGGAAATGAAGGCCGATATAGTTTCCATTGGCATATTGCCGGAGACCGCGAAGGTGATTTTGTTCGAAATACGAGTATTCATCATGCGTTACAAAGAGGTGTAGTACTGCACCGTACCGATAACGTAGTAATTGAAAATGTGGTAGCCTATCATATAAAAAACCATGCCTTCATTCCCGCGGAAGATGGCAATGAGGTAAACAATACCTTCAAAGACAATTTGGCCATGTTAATGCTACGGCCAGACGACGGTTTTTTCGCTTTCCCGGTGGAAGGGAAAGAAACCAAGCAAAGCCGGCAAGGTGAGCATAGGGTCGCGGGGTTCTGGTCGAGAAATCCGCATAACAATCTTATCGGCAACCACTCCGCCGGTTCTGAAAGGGGTGTTGGCTTTTTCTTTGACGGTTTTGCCAAAGACAGGATTTATAAGGAATTTGATGTACTTCCCAGAGAAATTGTTTTTAAGGACAATGTAGTACATTCTTGTTCGGTACCTGGTGCGAATAATAATGCGGTCACCAATGTCGCTACCTACGGACAGGTTGGGCATGGCCATGGTTTGTTTATTGATGGTTTCAAAAATGGGGACCTGATGTGGAAATTCAGCGATTTCACCGCGTATAAGAATGCCATGAGCGGGGTATGGAGCGAAATGCTCAATGCCACTTTTAGTAATTTTATTTTGGCCGATAATTCATCTGCTCTAATGTCCTCCAGATCCTATATCGAAGATGGTATCATCATCGGCCGATCAGAAAATACTATTGGAGGCCCCAATAGGGTTTTACGGGATGGCCATAAACGTGCGGGGTTCTATTCCATTGCTCAAGGAGGGCCAAAACAACCCAAATTTAAAAACGTCACCTTTGTAAACATCAACGCTGCAATAGGGGATGAAGATGTTGCCGCCGCCGTCGTCGGCGAATCGGGCCATTACGGTGAAAACTATTTTGAAGGCATCAAACTCATCAACTCGCAGCCCATTTACATGCGTACCAAAGGCTCCAAGAAAGATAGACCAACAGGGTCTTTTATATTGGACAAGGATGGTAGCTTAACCGGGTACGGGAAGCCAGTGATTGTAGTGCATGAAGCCTCTACCCTCATAAACGACAGTGCCATCTATCATGAAGATTGGCGCGCTTATGTGCTCGATGCCCAAAACATACTTCAGTTACAATTCGGAGATATTCCCTTTTACTTGGATATTAACTTAATCGATGAGGACAATACGCTTATCGGAGCCTTGCAATCGGGCAAAACCTTTCATTTTGGGGTAACGGGCAAAAACAGTTATCAATTCCAAGGAGAATGGTCTGTTGATGAGGACGGCCAAGTCATTCGAATGCGAAGCATTCTTGAGCAGCAAGGCGACTGGGCCACCGTACGATATCCCTATCCATATAATGCGGTAAAACTCTTAGACGAAAACGAAGTCGAAATTGTTCCGGTTGCATCGCGCTCCGAACTGGATAACCAAAACAACACTTCTTACTTTTTTGATAAGAACAACAAAGAAGTAGTAGTAAAGTTGGTGACCGGTGGATCTGGCGATGCGTATGCCCGAATAATTGCGGGCGAGGGAATCGACGTAGGTGATGGTATTACCAATGCCGAAAATTTTGAGGATGTTGTCAATGTTCGCATTACCCCTAATCCGCTGACGGAAACCTCTTCGTTAAACTATACATTGCTTAAAGAGCAATTTGTAGGGGTGGGACTGTTCGATGTTACTGGCCGAAAAATCAAAACGCTGTATGCGGAACAACAAGATCCTGGTAATCATACTATTCCGTTGGACAATCTCAATCTGCAAAGTGGTATATACCTAGTAAGCTTTCAGCTTGCCGATCAAAACATTGCAGTAAAAGTAATCAAACCTTAATCTCTCCTCCTACTTAACCAAAACAACGATCCTATGAAAATCCTTAAAGTAGGCATAAGTCTAGCATTGATACTGGTAATTTCCAGTACGGGGCTAGCACAAGAAAATTGGTCCAGCCCAAATAGCTGGCCTTCTGGAAACGTACCACTAGCGAATGAAAATGTAACCATTCCACCCGGTAAAACCATTTTACTCGATGTATCCCCTGCCGACTTGGGGGACCTTTTAATTGAAGGAAGTTTGATCTTTGAAGACAAAAACCTATCCCTTACGGCCCAAACCATTAAGGTAACGGGCTTGCTTCAAATAGGAACGCCCCAAAATCCTTTTCAGAACAACGCGGTAGTTACCCTAACGGGCCCCAAGGTAGACGAAGAAGTATTCGGAGGGCGTTTTCTTACAACGCTCTCGGGCGGATCTATTCAGTTGCATGGTGCAAGCGCCACCAAATTAAGTTGGGGACAATTAGAGGGTACGGTACAACCAGGAGCTTCTAAAATAACCCTTGATAAAATGCCTGTTGGTTGGAAACCAGGGGATAAAATTGCTTTGGCTCCAAGTGGTTATGATCCCTTCGAAGCAGAAGAGCTCATCATCACCGCAGTGAACGGTAGGGATATCTCATTTAGCCCCCCACTACGGTTCCCACATTATGGAGAACTACAAGAATATGAAGGCAAAATACTAGATGAACGCGCCGAAGTAGGGATGCTCACCAGAAATATTAAGATTCAAGGAGGAGCAGATTCTGAAGATATCAAGTATGGAGGGCATACGATGATCTTAAACGATTCGGGTCCAATTCATATAGAGGGGGTCGAGTTTACAAGAATGGGGCAACCGGGAATCGAAGCTAGGTACAATATGCATTGGCATTTGGCCGGGGATCGCGAAGGGGATTACATCAAAAATTCCAGTATTCACAATAGCTTGCAACGCGGCGTTGTACTGCACCGAACCAATAACGTGCTGGTCGAAGATGTGGTTGCGTTCAATGTTCGCAACCATGTATTTATTCCGGCGGAAGACGGTCCGGAAATCAACAATACGTTTCGACATAATTTGGCGATACTGGTGCGAAAGCCCGAAAAGGGCTTCTTCGCCTTTCCGAGAGATGGCGGGGGAGGAAGTAATCAAGGAGAACAACGTGTAGGGGGCTTTTGGATGCGAAACGTTCACAATAACCTGATCCATAACCATGTAGCAGGTTCGGAACGCGGTACCGGGTTCTTTTTCGATACTCGTGGGCGGAGTCGGGACTTTCGCGATATTGACCTGCTCCCTAGGGAAGTCGTTTTTGACGGTAATGTGGCCCATTCTTGTTCCGTTCCTGGAAATTTGGGGAATGAAGGTGTTTCCAACACGGCATTATATGGGCAAGTAGGCCATGGCCATGGCTTTTTCATGACCAAGTTTCAAAATGGAGATCTTATGTGGACCTTTAATAACTTTACGAGTTACAAGAACGCAATGAGCGGGGTATGGACTGAAATAACCAATGTAACGCTCAATAATTTCATATCGGCAGACAATGCTATTGGGCTTTTGTCATCGGAATCATTCGTTGAGAACAGTCTAGTAATAGGACGATCTGCAAATACCATCGGAGGAAAGAATCGCCATTTGCGTCATGGTGACCGGAGAGCGGGTTATTATTCGATTGCCCAAGGAGGACGTAAACAACCAAAACTATCAAACGTTACTTTTATTGACATCAATAAAGATATTGAAGAAGGAAAAGTTGCAGCGGCTGTGGTCGGAAGTGGCGGGCATCGGGGAAAAAACTTTTTCAAGGGGATTCAACTGAAAGGGGAAACTCTGCCGGTTTGGATGAGCACCGGTGGCTCAAAGGGACGCGATGACAACTCTTCTTTTCTGTTGGATGAAGATGGCAGTCTTACAGGATATGATAGGCCGGTACTGATAGCACACCCCTATTCTTCTTTCAAAAATGATGCAATTGAATACCGCGATGAATGGCAGGCATATATTGTAGAGGCCGATGGTGCCATGCAACTCACAATGTATAGTATCGGGTTTAATTTAGAGCAAGAGGTATCCTTGATACGTGATTTTGATAAACTTCGAATACCCAAACAACAATGGGCGCACCAACGGTATTTCAACTTTTTTGGAAAACAAGGATATACTGTGCTCGGGCAATGGGACATGGATGAAAAAGGGAACGCTTTGCAATTGCGCAGCGTACTGGAAAAAGAAGGGGAATGGACCATCCTAAAACACCCTTTCCCGTATACCGGAATCGAAGTGCTCGATAAGGAAGACCAACCGATTGCCGAGGTAAAAAGCCTGGCTGAACTCGAAAATGCACAAACGAATGCCTATTATTTTGATCCACAGCAGGGAGCCGTATATCTAAAAATGGTAACCAATTCAGAAGGGCTAGCCTGGGTAAATCTGATTCCACAAGGGGAAAAAACGGGAAACAACTTTGGCATCGAATACGGCGATGTGCGACAATTTGTTTTGGACGCACGGGTATACCCCAACCCTATTACCGCCGATTCCAGATTGGAATATACGCTCTTGCAAGACCAAACTGTCGCCATTTCCATCTATGACATACTTGGGAGAAAAGTAAAGACATTATTGGTAGAAGAACAAGAAGACGGCTTGCATAGCATTCCTATTGGGCAATATATGATGCAGTCGGGCACTTATATTTTGGACATCAACTTTTTGGTGAGTTCCTTGCCTATTAAAATTATCAAACCATAAAATAAGCGTTTCTTTTTTCAGTTGTAGGTATATAGTCCCTTTAAATGGTTCGTAAAATTGTATGTATTGTAATGGCCTATGCGGTATGGCTTTGTTGTATAACGACCCTATTGGGGCAAAGTCGCATACCAACAGAAAAGGTTGGTTCCAAAACAACAGTACTTACCGATCTTGTTGTTGAGAAAGGAGAACTTCTAGAGCTAAAGGTAGATTCTTTGTTGAGCCAGAGAATTATCGTTAAGGGAACTTTACGCGCCTATGACAAAGCTAGTATGGTAATCGTAGCAAATCAAATCGAGATAGATGGGGGTCGCTTCGAAGTCGGCACCAAAGAGAAGCCCCGTACCAATAGCTTTATGCTTTTATTAAATGGGACATCTTTAAACCCGGGAAGCCTCATTGTAAAAAATAAGGGGCAATTGGTATTGAATGGTGTGGTAGCAAACCAAAACAAAGCAATCGATTTTGATAAAATGGAAATCGATAAGATTCCCATTCCTTCTAGACTGCTCACCGTCACCACAAACACGGTCGATCAATTCGGTTTTATCGAAATCGAAGAGGCGTCCAAGGTATCTCTTAGCGGTGTTCTGTTCCAAAATCTGGGCATAAAGGAAACCAAACCGGCCCTATCTTGGTTTGGAAAAACGCCTGCCGGCGCGATGCTTGAAAAGTGTGTTTTTACCGCTTCTAGGTACACGGACCTCTTCTTGGACAAAACAATGGTCTCTGTAACGGAGAACCTTTTCTTTTCTACAAATGGCAGCTCTATTAATTGTGCTCCATCGGGAGTGGGATTCGGTAACAGCATATTTGAAAATACACTTATTAATGGTAGCGGACAAGGAACATTCGCCTTGGTGACGAATAACCCTTTCCAGAGTATTATAGGGAACGATGTAATTGTTCGGAATGCTACCAATGGCATAGGTTTGTTGGCACTCAAAGAATATAAAAACTATAAATGGTCGTTTAAGGACTCATTTTTCGAATTGAATAATAACAGGATACACGCTCACGATCCTCCTCCAAGAGCGGGGACCATCGGTTTGCAAGTAGATGACTTTGACCATAAGGGAATATGGCGATCCTCATCGAATCGGATCGCGAATTTCGCGCTTGGGGCTCAGACAAGTTCCAAAAATTTGGTGTTGAAAGGCTACCATTTTCAAAACAACACGGTAGGTATTGCGCCTGGGGTTGCCTATCTTCAAGAAAGTAGTCTCGGTTTTGACACAAAACAACCAGGATCGACCGCCGTTTGGGCCTCGGACAGTGGTCATAAATCCGCCCCAAAAGTAACCGACCTTATCATCGAAAATTATGCTGTCGGTTTTCATATAGAAGGAAAAGTCGGCGCGAACAACTATTTTGAAAAAATCAGCTATAAAAAGGTCCTACAATCCTTAAAATTCAAGGAGCTTCATCCGACGGCTATACTTTTTGATAAGGATCGGAGTTTTTCACAACTGCCACTGCCCCCAGAAGAACAGAAAAAAGAAACCAGCGTGAAGGGGCATCACCACGGAGGCAAGGGCAAACATAAGGGTATATATCTCTTTCATTCAAATGCTTCCATAAGCACAAAAGATAGTAGTCCACTCCCATCCGACCCCCGTGTTTTTACCGCTTCGGTAGAAAACTTTGGAACGCTCACCATCGCCACGGGCTTTGGATTGGAAGACCCTGTACATGAACACAGTCAGCAGTTCAATTCCTTGCTTTTAAAAAATACGGAGACTACAAAAAGGTTCATTAAAGAAGACGCCTTGGACAATGAGACATTTTTTCTAGCCGCCAATACCACCTATGACTTCGAGTATGGCGCTAACAGTGCCCCGTTATATGATTTGAGTTTTGAATGGGAAGCGCCAGAAGATACTTGGGTAATGCTTCGATTCAAATATACCCACCCGAACATACAAGCACTAAGATCCTTCGGGAGCTTGATAAAGCCCGCGGCCTCTATGCATGAGCTGATGCATCAAAACGAGACCTCCTATTTCTATGACCCGATGACCGAAACCGCCTTGGTAAAAATATATAATCATAGCAACCGTGATGAATTGGTCATCTACAGCTCAGATGTACTGACCGAAATTAAGGTAGATGGCCAAAACGTTCCCATAAGTGTGTACAATGAAGATGAAAAAATAGTCATCTCCTATAACCTGCCCAAAGAAATGAATTCTACCCTTACCCTGAATGATCATTATGGCAACCCTATTAAAGTGCTCCATGAAGGGACCTCACCCCCGGGAAAAATTCATACAGAATTCGACTTAAAGGAATTTAATGTGCGAGAAGGGGTATTTCTTTACTTTTTATCCATCGGCGATCAAACCCACAAAGGTCCCGTATATGCATACTAACCATTCGGTTTATAAAGTGTAATTTTGAATTTTTCAAAATACACCATGGCAGAAAAGAAAGTTAGTATCCTAAAAGCGTTCAAGACCATTATATGGCCTAGACGAAAACTTGTTTTTATTGGCCTGTTATTGATTGTTATCAGTAAAGCGGCTAGCTTCGTAGCCCCGGTTTCATTGCGTTATTTTTTAGATGATATTGTACCGAACAAGGACTACGACTTACTCAAGATTCTTGTTATTGTCGTTATTTGTTCTTTTCTGGTACAAGCCATGATGTCATTTCTTTTGACCAAAGTGCTGAGCATACAGGCACAGTTTATGATCTCTGAATTACGAGCGCAGGTACAAAAACAAGTGTTGGCGCTCCCTATTCGGTTTTTTGACAATACGAAATCCGGAGCGTTGGTCTCCCGTATCATGAGTGATGTGGAAGGGGTTCGAAATTTAATCGGTACCGGTTTGGTTCAATTGGTAGGGGGTACAATTACCGCCGTGGTATCCCTCATTTTGCTTTTACGAATTAGCCCGGTGATGACCCTACTCACTTTTGTACCCTTGTTGTTGTTCGCTTTTATAGCATTGAAGGCTTTTAAGATCATTCGTCCTGTTTTTAGGGAACGTGGTAAAATCAACGCCGAGGTAAAAGGTAGGTTAACGGAAACCTTGGGAGGCATTCGGGTCATAAAAGGATTTAATGCAGAAGAACAGGAAGCGGTGGTTTTTGAAAAAGGGGTAGATCGGCTGTTCAAAAATGTAAAAAAGAGTCTAACAGCCACTGCTGTGATGACCAGTTCATCAACCTTTCTTCTTGGCTTGGCCACTACTGGTATTATGATGGGATATGGAGGATACAAAATGATGAATGGGGAATTAACCACCGGTGAATACTTTGAATTTACTTTTCTATTGGCGTTGATGGTAGCCCCTATAGTACAGATGAGCAATATTGGCAGTCAATTGACAGAGGCTTTGGCCGGTTTAGATCGTACCGAAGAACTGATGAACCAGGTTACGGAAGCCGATGAGGAAGAGCGTACCGAACAACTGGAGACCTTGAAAGGTGATATGGAGTTCAAAAATGTCTCTTTTGCCTATGAAGAAGACAAGGAAGTTCTGCATGATGTTAGTTTTAAAGCGAAATCTGGAGAGGTTATCGCTTTAGTAGGCAGTTCTGGTTCGGGCAAATCTACTATCGCCAGCCTGGCCGCTAGTTTTTTGAATCCGGTTTCAGGACAGATCATTGTTGATGAAAAGAACTTACAACATATTGATCTAAACAGTTTTCGTCAATTCTTGGGTGTGGTGCTACAGGATGACTTTCTGTTTGAAGGCACCATTCGCGAAAATATTCTTTTCCCAAGGCCGCAAGCAGGTGAAAGTGAATTACAAAACGCGGTCAAGGCCGCTTATGTAGACGAGTTTACAGACCGTTTCGAAGAAGGTCTCGATACGCTCATCGGAGAGCGGGGCGTAAAACTTTCGGGTGGTCAACGGCAACGCATTGCGATCGCCAGAGCGGTATTGGCAGACCCTAAGATATTGATTTTAGATGAAGCCACTTCGAATCTGGATACAGAAAGCGAGGCGCTGATCCAAAAAAGTCTGGCTGCCTTAACGGAGGGGCGTACTACCTTTGTAATTGCGCATCGCTTGAGTACGATTCGAAAAGCCGATCAAATATTGGTCATTGAAAAGGGGCGCATCGCAGAACAGGGAACGCATGATGAACTCATTGCCAAGGAGGGAAGATATTACAATCTCTTTACCTATCAGGCCCGTATCTAAAACTGACTGGCACGATCTTATATTTCTTCCGGTGCGAGTTCTACCTCAAGGCCGTCGAGTGTTTCGGTCATATGTATTTGACAGCCCAAGCGGGAATTGTCTTCCACGTTAAAGGCTTCTGCCAGCATGGCGTCTTCATCGTCTGACTTCTCTGGAAGTTCGTGTGCCGACTTTATGTAGCACTGACAAGAGGCGCACATGGCCATACCGCCACAAATACCTATGGTCCCTTCAGGAGCTAATTCGTACGACCGAACTACTTCCATCAAATTCATGTTCATATCTGTAGGCGCGTCTATTTCATGAGTGACACCTTCGCGGTCCGTTATTTTAATCTTAATGTCTGACAATGGTAGTGAATTTGTTATTCAATCTTCTTTACTACGGCCTTCGGGGCCTCTTTTTTACTCCCGTCAAAGCCGTTAACCCCTCCAACGGTGGTATACTTCATTACATACTTTTTATCTGGAAAGATTCGTTGGTAGGCGCTTTGGCACATTAAGGTTGCTTCATGGAAACCACACAGAATCAATTTCAATTTCCCTGGGTAGGTATTGATATCCCCGATTGCATAAATCCCGGGAATATTGGTTTGATAATCCAACGTATTATCCACCTTAATGGCATTTTTTTCGATTTCAAGTCCCCAATCGGATATGGGTCCCAATTTGGGGGACAATCCGAACAACGGGATAAAAGAATCTAATTCTAATCGTATTTCTTCCGGGGTATCCCCTGCCTTTTTGATCGTAATCGATTCCAGGGCATCAGTGCCGTGAAGCTCGGTAACCTCTGCGGGGGTAATCAGGTTTATCTTTCCTTGATTTTTAAGTTGTTGCACTTTCTCGACCGAGTCAAGTGCTCCGCGAAACTCATTTCTTCTATGTACCAAGGTAACTTCGGCCGCCACATCGGCCAAGAAGATACTCCAATCCAAGGCTGAATCTCCTCCCCCTGCGATGACCACTTTTTGATCTCTGTACACCTCAGGGTCTTTTATGATATAGGCAACCCCTTTATCCTCAAAGTCAGACAAATTTTTTAAAAGCGGTTTTCGGGGTTCGAAACTTCCGAGTCCGCCTGCTATGGCAATAACCGGGGCGTTATGCTCCGTTCCCTTGTTAGTAGTCACTACAAAGGTGCCATCCTCCATTTTTTGAATCGTTTCAGCACGTTCTCCCAGGGTAAAACCGGGTTGAAAAGGCTTGATTTGCTCCATTAGATTCGCGACCAAGTCCCCGGCCAATACTTCGGGAAATCCTGGAATATCGTAAATAGGCTTCTTTGGATAAATTTCCGAACACTGCCCTCCCGCTTGTGGTAGCGCATCGATCAAATGGCATTTTAGCTGAAGAAGACCAGCCTCAAAAACAGCGAAAAGACCCGTAGGCCCCGCTCCTATTATTAAAATATCTGTTGTAATCATTCAAAAAATATGCTTTAAACGCCCGGTTATACCTTCACATTTGTATTGGGTCATGTTGTGAACCAACTGTCTTAGGAAATGTTGACGACCTCTTCTATTTGAGGTGCATATTTTTTGATGGTCATCTCAACGCCGCTCTTAAGCGTCATTTGATTTACGGTGCATCCTACACAGGCGCCTTCCAACCGCACCTTCACCGAGTTCTCATTGTCTATGGAGATTAATGAGATATCACCTCCATCGCTCTGTAGAAAAGGACGGATTTCCTCCAAGGCCTTTTCCACATTTAATTTTAGCTCTTCAGATGTCATATTACTTTTTCTTGACGGCGGAACAACCCGCCATTGTTGTTATTTTTATTGCTTCGGTCGGGGGCAAGCTCTTGTTACGGGCTACCACTTCTTGTACTACATTTTTCGTAAGGTCTTCAAATGCCACTTCTATTGGGGTTGCCGTCTGCATGGCAGCGGGTCTTCCAACATCACCGGCCTCTCGAATACTTTGTACCAACGGAATCTCTCCTAAAAAAGGAACTTGCAAATCTTCTGCCAAATTTTTGGCACCTTCTTTTCCAAAGATAAAATACTTATTGTTAGGAAGTTCCTCCGGGGTAAAATAGGCCATATTCTCAACGATTCCCAATACCGGTACATTGATCGATTCTTGCTGGAACATTGCGACCCCTTTTCGCGCATCTGCCAAGGCTACTTCCTGTGGGGTACTGACCACTACGGCTCCCGTTACCGGCATGGCCTGCATAATACTTAAATGAATATCCCCTGTTCCTGGCGGTAAATCCAACAACATAAAGTCTAGTTCTCCCCAATGGGCATCAAATATCATCTGGTTCAACGCTTTTGCCGCCATAGGGCCTCGCCAAATCACAGCTTGATTGGGCTGGGTAAAAAATCCTATCGAAAGCATCTGAACCCCATAACTTTCTACGGGTTTCATTTTTGATTTCCCATTCACATTCACTGCCAATGGTTTCTCATGCGCCACATCGAACATGATGGGCATTGAAGGACCATAGATATCTGCATCTAAAAGTCCCACTTTAAAGCCCATTTTTGCCAAAGTAACTGCCAAATTCGCTGTCACCGTGGACTTCCCTACTCCGCCTTTCCCAGAGGCTACCGCAATAATATTCTTAATCCCGGGAATGGGTTTTCCTTTAATTTCGTTCGTCTTGGGTTTTTCCGGGGCATCTACCTTAATATTCACCTTTATTTTGGCCTTGGCATACACCTCTTGATGTATGATTTTTAAAATTTCGACCTCGGTTTTCTTTCGGGCCTGTAAGCTTGGGTTGGTAATCGTAATATCAACTTCTACCTCATCACCAAAAATTTGTATGTTTTTAACCGCACCGCTTTCGACCATATTTTGGCCTTCCCCCGGAACGGTGATATTTTCCAATGCTTTAAGGACTTCCTTCTTCTCTAGTTTCATACGTATCCTGACTTCCTAATTCAAACTAATTCTAAATTACAAAGATAAACCATCGACCCGAGAAGCTAAAGGGTTGCGATTGAAATAAAGCATGGTAGCATAAGCCAGATTGATGGGGTGATAAAGTGCAAGTGCAAGGATCAAGCCTTACAAATTCAAATACAAACGTCAAATTCAAAAACAAACATGAAACTTTACATAAAATAGAAGTTCTGGGTTAGGAGTTATGAGTGCGGAGTAGTGGGTTGTTGGTCACAAAACCGGATCTGCCACTTTGAACTGATTACCGTCCTTTTTCCTTCTTCTTTTTGTCCTTTCCTCTTTATAAGTGCAAGTGCAAGCGTCAAGTGCAAGTGTCAGGCCTTGCAAATTCAAATACAAACGTCAAAATCAAAAACAAACCAAGTTCTGATTTCGGAGTTGTGAGTGCGGAGTTGTTCGTTGGTCACAAAACCGGATCTGCCACTTTGAACTGATTACCGTCCTTTTTCCTTCTTCTTTTTGTCCTTTCCTCTTGATAAGTGCAAGTTCAAGAATCAAGTGCAAGTGACAAGCCTTACAAATTCAAATTCAAACGTCAAAATCAAAAACAAACCAAGTTTTGATTTCGGAGTTATGAGTTAGGAGTTGTTCGTTGGTCGCAAAACAGCGTCCGCCACTTTGTACTTTTTACTTTGTACTTTTTACTTTGTACTTTGTACTGATTACCGTCCTTTCCTCTTTATAAATGCACATGCAAATACAAAAATAAGATTCGAATTTTTATAAATCTTACCTTCCACATCTCTTGTCCCTTGTCCCTTGTCTTTAGTCTTTAGTCTTTAAACAAGTCAAAAAAACTACTCCCCACCGAGTTCGACGAACGGGTCCCAGAAATGCGTTTCGAAATCCTGGATCTGATTATCTATCACCTGAATGCCTTCGCTTTCCAAAAGCTGCTGCATTAGGTTGGTCCCATCAAAATGATGTTTCCCGGTAAGCAAGCCAATTTTATTTACGACCCGATGCGCGGGAACTTCGGGCATACTGCCCGCACCATTCATTGCCCAGCCGACCATACGGGCACTGCGAGCGGCACCAAGATATTTGGCGATCGCACCGTAAGAGGTGACTCGTCCATAGGGGATATGCTTCGCCACCTCGTACACTTTTTGAAAGAAGTTTTTATTGTCCTGATTCATTGTTGATAAAAAATTCGAAAAACGGTAATGGCAAACAACACCACCATTAAGATACTAAGAATATAGTTGCTATTTTTTGAAAAGCCATCTGTTCGCTTTTCGAGCTTGTTAAAATAAAAAACGTACAAGTACAAAACTGAAAAGGTTCCCAGGCCGGCAGCCAACACAAAGGTTAGAATATCGGTCAGTTCAAATTTAATCCAGCCCGAAGCGTTCCACATGGCATTGAGTCCGCTGTAGTAGGGGATTGTCAAAAGGTTTACAGCGGCCAACAGAAAGCCTTTTAGATAACTATTTCTTTTACTTATCCGAACCTTCTTTGGAGCTTTTTCAATGTTTTTTCTGGCAGCAAGAAAAAAATAGGTCGCAAAAAAAGCAAAAACCACCAAGGCAATCTTCAGCAACCATTCGATCACTTCGGGATTGCGGTATAAAAACTTTGAAATCATCACCGCGATATAGGCCTGGATCAAAATCATACTAGAGACTCCCAAGCTAAAGATCACTCCATTTAGTTTCCCTTTTTCAACACTTACCTTCGCCGCGTTCATATTTAATAGCCCCGGGGGTACCGTCGCCATCGCAGCCGCCGAAAATGTGGCAAAAAACAAAAGAAGTAAATGCTGCATATTAGTTAAACTTGAATTGGATATAGGTGATGGGCTTCCCTTTTTCAAGGTACTGCTTTTCATAGAATGTTTGTATTCCCAACACTTCCTTTGGGCTACCTGAATTCTTATACACGTCGTGGTTTGCGTACCGAATTTCGAGTCCAAGGCCCTGTAGAACGCCCAGGGTGTACCCATGCATGAATTCACTATCGGTCTTGAGGTGTACGATTCCCCCTGGCCGCAAAATCTGTCTGTACTTCTCTAGAAACTGTAGGTTGGTCATGCGGTGTTTTGTGCGCTTGTACTTTATTTGGGGATCGGGAAAGGTAATCCATATTTCATCTACTTCACCTGGTGCAAAAAGCATGTCGATCAGCTCTATTTGGGAACGTAGAAACGCAACATTTTCCTGAGTTTCTTCCAAGGCAGTCTTCGCGCCTCTCCAAAAACGGGCACCCTTGATGTCTATTCCGATGAAATTTTTATCCCCATTCAGTTTTGCCAGCCCAAGGGTGTACTCACCCTTGCCGCATCCCAATTCCAAAACGATTGGATTGGTATTTCCAAAATGCTCGGCCCAACGACCTTTTAGGGCGCATTTCCCTGCCGCAACCACTTCCCTATCGGGTTGCAGTACGTTTTTAAAGGTTTCGTTCTCCTTAAATCGTTTTAGCTTGTTTTTGCTTCCCACCGCATCAGAATTTGATACTTGCAAAGCTAGCAAAAAACTACGCCTCGGCAGTAGTAGTTTTCTCTAAGGTAAAAGAAAATTCAGATCCCACTTCCTCAACACTTTCCACGTATATTTTCTCCCCGTGGGCCTCAATAATATGTTTTACAATCGAAAGTCCAAGGCCCGATCCCCCTTCATTTCGGCTACCGCTCTTATCTACGCGATAAAAACGTTCAAAAAGACGTGGTATATGCTGTTCGGGAATACCTTCCCCATTATCGGTAACCCGTATGATGATCTTGTTTCTGATCAGATTCTCTACACTTACCTCGGTCGTTCCTTGCTTTTGACCATACTTAATGGAATTCACCAATAAATTGGTAAGTACTTGTTGAATTTTCTCCCGATCTGCCTTTACATAAATAGGTTCGGTGTATTCGATGTCAAAAGTGAGCAAAATCTCTTTTTTGTTCGATTTCATCTCCAACAACTCGAACACACTTTGAATCAACTCAATAATATCGAACTCGGAAGGGTCCACGTTGAGTTCTCCAGCCTCCAATTTGGTGATAAGATCCAGATCTTTAACGATGTAAATAAGGCGATCTACCGCCTTGTTGGCCCTTTGCAAATACTTTTTTCGAACACTTTTGTCATCAATGGCCCCATCCAAAAGCGTTTCCAAATAGCCCTGAACCGTAAACAGAGGGGTCTTTAATTCGTGGGCGACATTGCCTAAAAAGTCTTTTCGATATGCCTCACGGATTTTAAGGGTATCGATCTCTATTTTCTTGTCCTTGGCGAACTTTTCGATTTCCTCGGTGAGGGTCCGCATATCGGTCGTAACGGGATCGGAGGTCATGGAAGTAGACTCCAACAAGGCGACATCATCATAGATTTTTTTTATCCGTTGGTAAATAAAACGCTGTATTCGGTATTGGAGTACGGCGAAAGAAATCGAAAAAAAAAGAACACTAAACAGCAGTAACAATGTCCAGTTTAAGGTCCCTAAGAAGAAAAGTAGAGTCCCAAGCACCAATGCGGAACACAGGGTAATTAAAATAGCCGAACGAAAGGCGAACCGATAGGATTTCTTAAGTCGAATGGCCATTGCGGAATTTTTTGAATTTTAAGGACGTTTCCTTGCTGCACAAAAATAACCGATCCGTTGCAGCTTTAACCGCGAAATCTAAAATTAAAGCGCCGCTCTTATACTACGAACTTATACCCGACTCCCTTTACGGTCTTAAAATGGTCTTCCCCGATTTTTTCGCGGAGCTTTCGTATGTGCACATCGATGGTGCGCCCACCAACCACCACTTCATTGCCCCAAACCCGGTCCAAGATTACTTCGCGCTTGAACACTTTATTGGGTTTTGAGCTTAGCAAGGAAAGTAGCTCAAACTCTTTTCGGGGCAAAACAATTTCGACCCCATCATTCACAATCTTATACTCCTCTCGGTTAATGACCAGGTTGCCAACCCTAAAAATATCTTCGTCTTGTTTGTTGGTATCTTCTTTAAGTCTTCGGAGCAACGCCTTCACCTTGCTTACCAGTACTTTTGGCTTTATAGGTTTGGTAATGTAGTCATCTGCACCGGCATCAAAACCGGCTACTTGTGAGTAATCTTCCCCGCGAGCGGTAAGAAATGTAATGATCGTTTGCTCTAGCCCGGGAGTACCACGGATAATCTCACAGGCCTCGATGCCGTCCATTTCGGGCATCATCACATCTAAAATAATCAAATGGGGTTCTTTCTTTTTGGCTTTTTCAACGCCTTCCATCCCATTTTTTGCGGTGAACACCTGGTAGCCTTCGGCCGAGAGGTTATACCCAACAATCTCCAGAATATCGGGCTCATCATCTACCAATAGAATCTTAATCTCGCTTTTTTTCATCGGTTTCTTAGATTACTTAGACACTCAAATGTAAAGATAATACCCTTAGCTCAAAACGGCTTAACCTTCATTTAATATCATAACATTAAGGTAACGCTCCCGAAATAAATGTTTAACACAGGGGTAACATCGCTTTTACACCCTCGCGCGTTCTTTGCAGCGAAATTCTAAAACCGATACATTGAGAGTAACCATTTTACTATTAGCACTTATATCAGGAATGTACATAAGTGCCCAAGATACGGGAAGTATCGCAGGGAAGCTAATTGACCAGGAGTTAAACGGCGAGCCATTGCCCTTTGCGAATATCTTGATCAAAGGAACCACAAAAGGTACACAATCGGATTTTGATGGGCTGTACGAAATCGCCAACTTGGAACCCGGAACCTATACCGTAGTGTTCTCCTATTTAGGATATGAAACGGTAGAGCTTCCAAATATTACTGTTGAAGCAGGCAAAGTGACCACGATCAATGCACCGCTGAGCGCCTCGAAAGGAGTTGAGCTCCAGGAAGTAGTGGTAACCACCTCTGCACGAAAAGACTCCGAGGTAGCGCTGCTTTTAGACCAAAAAAAGGCTGTAGAAATAAAGGAAAGTATTGGAGCCCAGCAATTGCAAAAGATAGGGGTTTCGGACGTAGCCACCGCCACGACCAAAATTTCAGGTGTATCGAGTAGCGAGGCCTCCGGGGACGTCTTTGTACGTGGTCTGGGAGACCGTTACTTGTCTACCACCCTGAATGGTTTGCCCGTTCCCTCTGACGATGTGGAAAAGAAGAACATCGACCTTGGTCTTTTCCCTACTCGAGTAATTCAAAATGTAAGTGTGAGCAAAACTTATTCCACACAATCTTCTGCCGACCAATCGTCGGGTACGATAGACATAACCTCTCGTGAACTTCGAGGTTCCGAGGAACTAAATGTAAGCAGCCGTATAGGAATCAACACCAATGTTGCGAAAAGCGGTGTGTTCGATAATTTTAAGGTTTCCCCGAATCAACGCAATGTAGATTTCGGTTTTTACGATCAAAACGCTTCTACCAGAGACCTTACCACTGTACAAAGTTGGAACACTCAAAAACAAAGTTCTCCGGTAAACTACAACTACAGTATCACCGCGGGGAAAAGGATCAAAGAAAAGTTTTCGGCTTTCCTAACGGCATCACAATCACAATCATATGAGTACGGAGAAGGATTGTTCCGTCAGTTCCGATCCAACTTTATTGATGACACCCTTACCGATGCAACTACCTATAGCAAGAAAGTTACCACAAGCGGGTTATTGGATTTAAAATATCTGATCAACGAAAAGCATAAAGTAAAATCGAGTACATTCTTTGTTAATAAACTTAGTGAGCAGGTTTTTGAAGGTGGTAGAAACGGGGAGGGTACTATCTTTGAGGAAACCGACCCGGCCGAAGGTTTGTTCCAATTTGTACGCGATCAAAACATCAAACAAACCCAATTGTTGGTAACACAACTTCTGGGGACGCATCGTTTGACCGAAAAGAATACGCTAGAGTGGGCAGCAGGTTATAACCGTGTAAAGGCAGATGAACCGAACCGTATTCGAAACGAGGTCAACTTTGACCCGGAATCGGACTTCGTACAATTGGGACGTACTGGTGGATTTCAACAGCGAAAATCGCGACAAGAAATAAGCGACAACGAATTCAATGGGTATTTAAAAGATGTCCTTGATATTTTACAAGATGAGGAAAGTCAAAAATCATTCCAAGTAGCATTGGGCGTAAACTATCGAAACAAACAACGTGATTTCCGTTCTCAGTTTGTTGGAATCGAAGAGGCCTTTACCAACGCAATCAACCCCACATCAATAGATGATTTGTCAAGTATCTTCGTAGCCTCAAATCTGGTTGGTGCCGATGCCGTATTACAATTGAATGAATTGCAGGCAGATTTATATGATGGCGAACTCGATTCCAAAGCGGTCTTTGCCGACTTTAACGTGGGCTTAAAGAAATGGAATTTCAATGTAGGGTTCCGGTATCAGAACGACGATATTAATGTGAATTACGATGTCGGGAACATCCCAGGAAGGGTCGGCAGCACTGAAAAAGCGTACAGCAACTTGTACCCGAGCTTAAATGTAAAATACGGACTAAGCGAAAAACATGGTTTGCGTTTAGCCGTTAGCAAAACCATTACCCTACCTGAATTCAAGGAAATTGCTCCTTTTGAGTATGTATCTCAAACAGGACAAGTGACTCGTGGAAATCCCAATCTGGAAGCTTCCAATAACTTTAACTACGATTTGAAATGGGAGTACTTCCCTTCAAACGGCCAGTTAATTTCACTAGCCGCTTTCTATAAAGACATTCAAGACCCCATCAACAAAGTACAGGATCGTGGTTCTGCAGGGGTATTTTCCTATTTCAACTCTGGTGAGCAAGCAGAAATTTTCGGTTTGGAATTGGAGACCAAACTAGATTTGATACAAGCGGATAAAGAAGCTGAAACTCCCACTGGTTTCGATTTAGGCCTGAATTTTAACCTTTCTCGAATGTGGCATGAGCAGGACCTAAAAGAGGTTCGTGACCTCGACGGAACGTTTATTAGAACTTTTCGTTACAAAGGCTTAACAAAAACCGATTTACAGGGCGCTTCGGACTGGATACTTAACACAAGCATAAACTTTTCAACACCTTCAGAAAACCCCTTTTCCGCATCTTTGACTGCGAATTATGCCTCTGATAAAGTATTTGCGTTAGGCGCACCGGAAATACAAAGTCAGAGCGAAACGTTCTATAACGACGCCATCATAGAAAAGGGATTTGTTACCTTGGATGCAGTTATGATCAAAGAGTTTGGGGCTCATTGGAGACTTCGTTTTATCGGAAGGAATCTCTTAAATCCAGACATCAAAAGAACACAGCTGGTACGACCAAGTACAACCGGTATTGAAACCGAGGAAACGGTTCGTTCCTACACCAGTGGATCAACCCTGAGCTTGGGTGTTAGTTATAGTTTTTAGTTGAATCAAATTAACAAACACTTTAATTATGAAATTGAAAATTAGTAGTCTATTTGCAATGAGTGCTCTCCTATGCTCATTGGTATTCGTAAGCTGTAGCGGGGATGATAATGGGGGTGGAGATCCACCACCACCTGTTAGCTGTACGGACGGTGTTCAAAACGGCGACGAAACGGGCGTTGACTGTGGCGGAACATGTGGGAACACCTGTTCAATTGAAAGCACCGATTTAACGGGGAAACTGGAGGAAGATCGCACGTTGGATGCCACTCAAGAATACAAAATAACAGGTGTATATAGTGTAGAGGCTGGTTTCACACTTACGATTCCCGCAGGTACGAAAATCGTTTCTGAAAAAGGAACCGATCGTTACATCGTGGTACAAAAAGGAGCAAAAATAGATATTCAGGGGACCGCTGCGAACCCAGTGTTAATGACTTCGGAAAGTGAGGCTCCGGGAGATTGGGGTGGACTTGTAATAGCAGGGAACGCCACTACTACCGAAGGGGTCGATGCTACTGCTGAAGTAGGTGGCATTCTATACGGAGGTAACGATGATACAGATGATTCTGGATCGATCAATTATTTGATCATCAATTATGCCGGTGCACAGATCAACTCAGAATCGCAATACAATGGGTTAACCTTGTACGCAGTAGGTTCTGGAACCACCTTAAGCAATATTGCCTTGTTGAACGGTACCGACGATGGTGTCGAGTTCTTTGGCGGAACCGTAAGTGCCTCTAATTTCTACATGGAAAACAATGAGGACGATGCAATTGACTGGACAGAAGGCTGGAACGGTACCTTGACCGATGCCTACGTATTACATAGCAAAGCGGGCTTCTCTACAGCAGTTGAGGCAGACGGTATCAACGGTGACCCTAAACTGGTAAACCTTACCGCAGTTTCTACCGTTAGTGGTACCGCATTACAATTCAAAAAAGAATCGGGTGCCACCATTACCGGACTTTCTTTGACCGGGTATACTACATCTATTGATATGAAGGATGACGGTCCCTTGGCCAATATTCAAATTGATGGTGCCGATGCCGATCCTGCAAGTACCTATTTGGCAGATGCTACCGTAGATGTGGCGATGTTCGACTGGGTAAACAGCGGCACACAAGTGACCACAATGTCTTTGGAAGGCACAATAGACGCCGATACTACCTTGGATGCAAGTATTATTTACCGGTTAAACGGTAGTTTAAGTGTAGAAACAGGTGCGAAATTGACCATCCCTGCCGGAACGTTAATCATCGCAGATGCTGATAGTGGTACTGAAACCGACACCTATATCGTTGTTAAGAAAGGTGCTACGATCGACATTCAAGGAACTGCTGCGGCTCCTGTTGTAATGACAAGTTCAAACCAAAATCCCGGAGACTGGGGTGGCTTGGTAATCTTAGGTGATGCCACCACTACCGAAGGGGTAGATGCTACTGCCGAAGTAGGCGGGTTCACGTACGGGGGAACAAACGATACGGATAACTCAGGTTCCATTCGGTATTTAGTTATCAACTACGCCGGGGCGCAGATCAACGCTGAGTCCCAGTACAATGGTCTTACCCTTTACGCTGTTGGGTCTGGTACTACCGTAGAATATGTTGCCTTATTGAACGGTACGGATGATGGTGTTGAGTTCTTTGGAGGAACGGTAAGTGCCTCTAATTTCTACTTGGAAAACAACGAAGATGATGCCGTTGACTGGACAGAAGGCTGGAACGGAACCTTGACCACCGCTTATGTATCACATACAAAAGCAGGTTTCTCCACAGCCGTTGAAGCAGATGGCATCAACGGAGATCCTAAATTAATCAACTTTACGGCCATCTCTACCGTAGACGGTACGGCATTACAATTCAAAAAAGAATCGGGTGCCACCATTACCAACCTCTATTTGGAAGGCTATGTTACCTTGGTTGACATGAAAGATGACGGCCCACTGGCGAATATTCAAATTGATGGGGCAGCTGCTACGGTCGAAGGTCCATATGACTCAGGAACACCGGTAGATATCACTATTTTTGACTGGGCTACAGATCTATAATCAACCCAATTCATAACAATCTAAAAGGCCTTGACCGTAAAAAAGTCAGGGCTTTTTTGCATTTTGGCCGAATTTTTGCTATGTTATAGATATTTGGCAACGATAAAACATCAAAATTAGTATCTTTACCGTATATATATCTGAATGAAGCACTTTTACCTATTACTATGTTTCCTTACGTTCGCCTTTGCGTCGGCCCAAGAGCCTACTGCGAACAGGGATATTGATGGGTTTAAGTTATATCCCAATCCCGTAACTACGGGCAAGGTGTATATCAGTACTACCGCCAACGCACCAAAAACAATTTTAATTTTTGATGTATTGGGAACCAAGGTCTTGGAAACTAAAATTTTAGGTTCCGAATTGAATCTTTCCGACCTTGATGCCGGGGTGTATTTGCTGCGTGTTTTTGAAAAAGACAAAGTAGCCACCCGAAAGTTGATTATCAAGTAATCGCTTTACTTCACCTATTTAATCCATTTTTTACCACAAAAACGGACCATAAATCCGATGAAATGCAGGCCTCGTTGCATTTACCTACATTTTATCGAATTTCACAACAAAATGTGTGCTCGCTTAAACGCTTTCAATATCTTTAAAGTGTTGATCCCAAATCAATACCATATGAAATGAGCGAATCGGCCTTATTTTAATTATAAAAAGGTAGATGCGCGAATTCCATACGATTGTTTAAAAACAATAAACTTAACCGTATGAAGATACTCTACGCTGCACTATTTTTAGTGTTTACCTTCTGTGTTAGCGCACAGGACACCCCTACTGCCCAATACCAACAGATTGAGGAAATCCCTGGGTTTAAACTATACCCAAATCCGGTTTTTGACAATGTGGTGTATATCACCACGGAACAAAACGCTCAAAAGGAAGTAACCATCTATGATGTTTTTGGCGAGACCGTTCTTAGAGATAAAATCAAGAACACCGCCCTCAACATTTCGGATCTCGCGCCTGGGGTTTATGTGCTTCAAGTAATCGAAGATCAAAAAAGCATTACCCGAAAACTGGTCGTGAAATAAGCCTTGGGCTGACCTTTTCGTAAAAACCTCTTATAGCATCCGAATCGCTTCCAAAAGTACGGATCAACCCTTTGCATTTTGTTATTTTTGTCCCATAATGATGAACACCGAGCGCATCTTTGGGATTACTACACCGACAGAATTCGAAGCTGTAGCGCTACAGGTTTTTCAATACCAGTACCTTCATAATAGCGTATACCAAGAATTTTGCAACCATTTGGGAAAAACGGTCGATACTGTTCAAGAATTCGGCGATATCCCTTTTTTACCCATTGCATTTTTTAAGTCGAAAACCATCCTTTCCGGCAGTAATACAAAAAGTGAAACCACTTTTAGCAGCAGTGGAACCACGGGCGCCCTCACAAGCAAACATCATGTCGCGGACCTGGCCCTTTACGAGCAAAGTTATCTAAAAGGATTTGCCCATTTTTATGGAGATGTTCAAGACTATTGCGTCCTAGCCTTACTCCCATCTTATTTAGAAAGGGAAGGCTCTTCCCTAATTTACATGGTTCAAGATCTGATTCAAAAAACCGGGCATCCCGAAAGTGGCTTCTATCTTCATGATACCGAGGCCTTGGCCGCAACCTTGACCCGTTTGGAAAAAGAAGGTACTCGTACCCTTCTGATCGGTGTGTCCTTTGCCTTGTTAGACTTTATCGAGACCCATTCCTTTTCACTTTCAAACACAGTGGTAATGGAAACAGGAGGTATGAAAGGCCGACGAAAAGAACTGATCCGGGAAGAACTGCATTCGTTGTTAAAAAAAGGGTTTGGACTAACGAATGTTCACTCTGAGTATGGCATGACCGAATTATTGTCGCAGGCCTATTCAACGGGCGAAGGCCTTTTTAAATGTCCTCCCTGGATGCGCGTTCTTTCGCGTGATACCGAAGACCCGCTTACAGTACAAGCTTGGGGAAGAACCGGCGGTCTTAACGTCATTGATCTTGCGAACATACATTCTTGCTCCTTTATTGCCACCCAAGATTTAGGGAAAGTGTATGAAGACCATAGTTTTGAAATAATAGGTCGTTTTGACCATTCCGATATTCGGGGTTGTAATTTGATGGTGCTATAACCGGTGTTAAGGTTTTAGAGCCGATTTCTATCTACTTCACCACCAATACAAAATAGTTTTTCTTTCCTTTTTGCAGTAGTACAAATTGGTTGTTGATCAAATCGTTTTTGGTTATTCGATGGTCTTCTTGCACCTTTTCGCGATTCACTGAGATTGAATTTTGTTTCAGCTCCCTTCTTGCCTCCCCATTGGAAGCCAAAAAACCGGTTTTTGCGGCCAAGGCACCGATCATATCCAACCCATTATCCAATTCGGACATCGGGATTTCAGCCTGGGGAACACCCTCAAAGACTTCTAGAAAAGTTTTGGCATCCAAGTTTTTTAAATCCTCGGAGGTCGATTTTCCAAACAGCATATTTGTGGCCCGCATGGCGTTTTCCAAATCGCTTTTCGAATGTACCATTACCGTAACTTCGGCAGCTAGTCGCTTTTGTAAGGGCCGCATATGTGGGGCTTCTTCTTGCTCCTTTACCAAACCGTTAATTTCTTCCTGGGTCAAGAATGTAAATATCTTAATGTATTTTTCGGCATCGGCATCCGAAGTGTTTAGCCAATATTGGTAAAATTTATAGGGCGACGTTCTTTCCGCATCAAGCCAAATATTGCCTCCCTCAGTTTTTCCAAACTTGGTTCCATCGGCCTTTGTAATCAACGGGCAGGTGAGCGCGTATCCCTTCCCACCGCCTATACGACGAATGAGTTCGGTACCGGTGGTTATATTGCCCCACTGATCGCTCCCTCCCATCTGTAAGGTGCATTGGTGCTCCTGATACAAGTGCAAAAAGTCATATCCTTGTACCAACTGATAGGTAAATTCGGTAAATGACATCCCCTCCTTTGCTTCGGAAGACAACCTTTTTTTGACCGAATCTTTGGCCATCATATAATTTACGGAAATATGCTTCCCTACCTCTCGGATAAAATCGAGAAAGGAGAAGTCTTTCATCCAGTCGTAATTATTCACCAATACGGCTGCGTTGCCCGCATCGCTGTCAAAATCAAGAAAGCGGGCCAATTGCTCTTTCAAGGCATTTTGGTTGTGTCGTAGGGTAGCTTCGTCCAATAGGTTGCGTTCGGCAGATTTACCAGAAGGATCCCCTATCATACCGGTTGCGCCCCCTACCAAAGCATACGGCTTATGCCCCGCGAGTTGAAAATGTCGTAACATCATCACACTTACCAGATGTCCTATGTGCAAGGAATCGGCCGTAGGATCGATACCTACGTAGGCCGACTGCATACCACTAAGGAGGTGCTTATCCGTACCGGGCATGGCATCGTGCAACATCCCCCTCCATTTCAATTCCTCGACAAAATTAACCGCCATTTTAATCTATTTTAAGCTGCAAATATAAAGAACTCCTCGTGTGTTTTAGGCTAGTAAGTCCTAAATAAATACTCATTTTCCCAAACAAAAAGCCCAGTCAATAACCTGAACGCCGTTCATTTCTACCGGTATTTCAATGGTCGTTTTCCAGAAGTTTATCCAATACAAATGACTAACTTTAATCCATGGTATTAGTCACAGGTGGTACGGGTTTAGTCGGGGCACATTTGTTGTTGCATCTATCAAAATCCGATATTCCGATAAGGGCCATTCACCGACCCGAAAGCAACTTAAATCGGGTGAAACAGGTTTTCGGGTATTACACCGAAGATGCCGAAGCTTTTTTTCAAAAAATCGAATGGGTTGTGGCCGATATCAATGATGTACCTGCCCTGGAAGTGGCTTTTGCAGGGGTGCAACTGGTGTACCACGCTGCCGCATTGATTTCTTTTGATCCGAAAAACTATGCACGCTTGCTAAAGGTAAATGCCGAAGGCACCGCGAACATCGTTAATCTTTGCATATCCTTTAAGGTGCAAAAAATGTGCTATGTGAGCAGTATTGCCACCATAGGCGGAAGTGTTGACGGTGAAAAAGCAACCGAGGAAAGTGAGTTTTCGGAACAGCATACAACGGTTTATGCCCGTGCAAAATACGCTGCCGAGCTTGAAGTATGGCGCGCCGCGCAAGAAGGGTTATCGGTGGTAATAGTGAATCCAGGAATCATCGTCGGCCCCGGGTTTTGGGGTACAGGAAGTGGTGCCTTATTTACCACCGCCCAAAAAGGATACTCCTTTTACCCCCCGGGAGGCAGCGGCTTTGTAAGTGTGCAAGATGTGGTTCGGATGATGCAGTTGCTCATGGATTCGGATAAAGATCAAGAGCGTTATATCGCCGTTTCCGAAAACCTGAGCTATCACAGTGTACTGACCGCTTTGACAACGCAACTTGGTATAAAACCACCTACAAAACAACTTAGATTCTGGCAATTAAACATTCTACGTGTTTTGGATGCGTTTCGGTCTCTTTTTACCAGGGGTCCAAGAAAGCTTACTAAAAATGATATCTACTCCCTAAAGCATCGTGCAGTGTACGACAATACCAAAATTCAAAACCATTTGAACTTTACCTTCGAAACACTCGAAGCGCCTTTTCATTTTTCCTGTGCCCGTTTTATTGAAGAGAATCGTTCGCAAGGGAAATCGCAGGCTTTTTAGCCGTATTCTTTTTTTTGTTTACAGCCTTCTTATTCTTGCTTTTGGCCAATTTAAGGCTATCATTGACCTTCTTGACCATAATTATTTCCGCGGCCTGTTCCTCTATCCGCTGCTGTACCTGCAAATGAATATCTTCGTACTCCATGGGCAAAGATGCGTAGTATCGATCGCTCACGACAAACTGCAGACTATCTACCTTGTATTTCTCAAAAAGATAGGTCATGGGTTCTATTTCATTTTTACGAAGGATGGCCACATTAGTGGTTTTAGCAGCATTGATTACCGTAAGTTCGGTTAACATAGCCACCATGGTATCCTTGGGAATCAACCGTTCAGGCGGCTGAAGTACTTGTTCCCCACAAGAAAGGAACCATACGACCACCAAGAAATACCCCCATTTTTTTTGCATCTTAATCTCTATCAAAAGTGAGTCTTTTACCATTCTTATGGGACGAGAATCGTCCTTTTTCATATGCCAAATGCCCGTTTACAAAGGTATGGGTTACCTGGGAAGCAAACGTATTACCGTCAAAAGGCGACCATCCACAATGGTACGCATTGTTCGAAGGTGTTACCTCCCAGGAACTATTGGTATCTACCACGGCCAAATCGGCATAGTACCCTTCCCGGAGATAACCCCGTTTGTGTATCCCAAAGAGTATTGCAGGGTTATGACACATTTTTTCCACTATTTTTTCCAACGAGATAACGCCTTCGTTCCATTTTTGTAGCATCGCCGGGAGCGCATGTTGCACCAAGGGCCCTCCAGAAGGAGCTTTTGTATACACGTTGTCTTTTTCCTCTAACAAGTGTGGTGCGTGATCGGTAGCAATAACATCCAATCGGTCATCTAACAGCGCCTCCCATAACTGCGCTCGGTCTGTGGCCGTTTTTACCGCAGGGTTCCATTTGATCAAGGTTCCTTTCGTTTCATAGTCTGCCTCGGAAAACCACAGATGATGAATACACACCTCGGCCGTAATTTTCTTCTCCGAGAGGGGAATATCGTTTCGGAACAACTGGGTTTCTTTCCCCGTAGAGAGATGAAAGACATGCAAACGTGCACCCGTTTTTTGTGCCAATGCAATGGCTTTGGAAGAGGAGAGATAACAAGCCTCTTCACTTCGAATAAGAGGGTGGTATTTTACTGGGATAGCATCCCCGTATTGCGACTTGTAATGTTCAAGATTTCTTCGAATGGTTCCCTCGTCCTCGCAATGGGCGGAAATCACCATTTCGGTATTTCTAAAAATCTGCTCAATAACCACCTCGTCATCTACCAACATATTCCCTGTAGAAGATCCCAAAAACAGTTTTACCCCGGAACAGGCGTTCTTATCGAGTCGTTTTAACTCTTCCAAATTGTCATTTGTGCCTCCGAACAAAAAGGAATAATTGGCATAGGCATTATCTTTTGCCATGGCATGCTTTTCCTCTAATTTTTCCAAGGTCGTGGTCTGCGGATTGGTATTGGGCTGCTCCATAAAAGTAGTAATACCACCCGCAACGGCCGCCCTGCTTTCGGTTGCAATAGTACCCTTATGGGTAAGTCCAGGTTCTCTAAAGTGAACTTGGTCATCAATAACACCCGGTAATATGTGTTGCCCATTTACATCGTAAACGGTGGCACTGGCATCGCTAATATCCCTGTCTATTTTGATAATAATATCGTCTTCCAACAATACATCGCCTTCAAAGACGCGGTTTTCATTTACGAGAATACCATTCTTGATTAACTGCCTCATTAAAATCTATTTTTTTGGAACAAACTCCGCATTTTCATCATAAACACCCCGAATACGGCTTCCTTTATAATGGAACCGCTCATTTTTGACTTCCCTTTTACCCGATCTCGGAATACAATGGACACTTCTTTGATCTTATAATTTTGTAAATAGGCCCGAAACTTCATTTCGATTTGAAACGCATACCCAATAAAACGTACCGAGTCTAACGCAATAGTTTCCAATACATGACGCCGATAGCAAACAAAGCCAGCGGTAGGGTCATGTACCCGCATACCCGTAATTATTTTAACGTAAAAAGAGGCCCCATACGACAACAACACCCGATATAAGGGCCAATCGACTACATTTACCCCTTTTTTGTAACGAGAACCTACCGACATATCGGCCCCGTTTGCACAAGCGGCGTACAAACGTTCAAGGTCTGGCGGACTATGTGAAAAATCGGCATCCATCTCGAAAATATAGTCGTATTTCTTGGCAATGGCCCATTTAAAACCATGTATGTAGGCAGTTCCAAGGCCCGATTTTTCATGTCGTACCTCTAAAAAAAGCCTTTCGGGAAACCGCTCTTGTAAACGCTCCACGGCTTGGGAAGTACCATCGGGGGAATTATCGTCGACAATCAGTATATGAAAGTTTTTTTGCAATGCAAACACCGCCTTTATAATCTCCTCAATGTTCTCTATTTCATTGTAGGTAGGAATGATGACTAAACTGTCGGACATTGACTTTTGTGAATTTGAACAAAAATAGTGTTTTATCTTACCCTGTTAAAACAGCAGCTCGGTATTTATGTTTTTTTTAAAATACGCCGTACCATCTATAATTTGTAATTTTGATATCTGAATCAGCCACGAACAATGCCTCGGAAATTCCAAAGACTTTTTCTATTTATTTTAGGCGCTCTGTTACTTCTTAATCTGGTACAGGCCTATTTCACGGAGCTTATTTTTGACGAAGCCTATTACTGGTATTACGCCCAGAACATGGCATTCGGGTATTTCGACCACCCCCCCATGGTGGCCTGGATGATAAAGCTCAGCAGCTTTTTCTTTGATGGGGAACTCGGCGTACGTTTGGTTAGCTGCCTTATGGCGACGGCGACGCTCGCACTGCTGTGGAGAACCATTGAGCAAAAAGACAAGCAACGGTACGTGCCTCATTTTTTCATACTGGCATTTTCAATGACCCTTCTGAATGCCTATGGCTTTTTTACTTTGCCCGATACCCCCTTATTATTCTTTACCGCCCTATTCCTGTACACCTATCAACAGTTCATCAAGAAACCATCGGTAGTATGGGGCATTTTTTTGGGGCTGGTAATGGCGGGACTCATGTACAGCAAGTACCATGCGGTATTGGTGATAGTCTTTGTATTGCTATCGAACCTAAAATTAGTGCGAAGTTCCTATGCGTGGCTTGCGGTGCTCGTATCCTTGGCGGCGTATACCCCACATTTCCTATGGCTGTACGAAAACGATTTTGTCGCTATCAAATACCACTTGTTCGAAAGACCCAATGCGGCTTATAGCTTCGAAAAATATACGCTGGGGTTTTTCGTAAATATGATCGCGCTTTTTGGGCTCACCTTTCCCTGGGTATATCGCTCCTTGTTTAAAATGAAGGCCAAGGACACCTTTTCCAAAGCCCTTATTTTTTTGGTGTATGGGATATTGATCTTCTTTTTTATCTCCAGCTTCAGTCGCCGAATCCAAACACAATGGATCATCGCCATTTCGATTCCATTGTTTTTGATCGTCTTCAAAGATCTTTTACAAGATGAAAAAACGAGGAAATGGATCTTTCGCATGGGGCTTGTAAACAGCGTAATTTTACTGTATCTGCGACTCGGTCTGGTACTACCTTCCCTATTGCCCATACATTATGAAAGTCATGGGAACAGGGCGTGGGTCGGAGAGCTACAATCAAAAATAGGCGATACCCCGGTTGTTTTCGAGAACACCTACCGCTTAGCACCTATGTATGCTTTTTATACAGGGAATCTCACCTTCTCCTTAAATAATATTAACTACCGCCAAAACCAATACTCTATAGATGGTAGCGAACAACGCATGCAAGGGAAAGATATTTTTTATGTTTCGCCTTACTTAAAGGATGAAAAAATTGCTTTTACCAATATAAAAGGGCGTGTTTTCAAGGGGAAAACGATTCCCAATTTCGAATCGTATCGAAAACTAAGATGCTATCTTGAAGAAAAGAAATTTTCGCTTGATGAAACAACAACACATTTGATCAAAGTATTCAACCCGTATGACGAAGATATTGAGATACAAAAACTTCATTTTGGAATAGGGTATTTAAACAACTATAAACGTATTAAGGATATTGTCCCACTCGAAGTAAAACCGGTCGATGCAGAAATTTTGACCCTCAAATCAAATGATACTACAAATTTTACGTTTAAGTTTCCAAAAGCAAAAAAGCTGCGCCCTGGATATTTCCGTATCGGCATCTCTGAAAATGGATTGCATTACGGACTCAATGGCAATAGCATTAAACTAGAATAATGGAACCCATTCTTAGAACTTACGGAACCATCGACTGGATTACCATCTTGATATTTTCAAGTTTGTTGTTCGTAGTTATGGCCAAAAGTATGTTCTATAGCCGGTTCCTTAATTTCATCATTCTCCCCTTTAATAACAAGTACATATTCATGTACAACAAAAAGGATCGCTTGATGAATTGGTTCCACGTTTTCTTTACTATTTTTTTAATCCTCAATTTTGCCTTGTTTCTATACTTGGCCCGAAACGTGTTACTCGATTTTAGCCGGGATTACTACCCCACAATGTTCCTGATTATTTTGACTTCCCTACTCCTCTTCTTGCTCGTGAAAGTGGTTTTGCAACTTGGAAATGGTATCATCTTTGGGTCAAAAAAAGTAATCTCAGAAATCATCTTTAAAAAGTTATCGTATTTGAATTACAGCGGAATCGTGATGTTCTTTTCAAACGTACTCTTATCCTTTGTCATTCCTGACTCAAAAATTATAGTATATGTAGCGATTTTCCTAATTCTCTTGGTTAATGCCATTGGTTGGGCGACAGCGTTACGGAATCATCAAAAATTTATTGCCAACCATTTTTTCTATTTTATTTTGTACCTTTGCGCACTTGAAATTGCACCCCTGGTGATAATAGGAAGTTACCTAAACCATTGATAACTATGAAAGTAAAAACGATTTTGGTATCGCAACCAGAACCGAAAATGGAAAACTCCCCCTACGCAAGACTTATAGATAAAGAGAAAGTAAAAGTTGATTTCAGACCCTTTATACATGTTGAAGGGGTTGATGCGAAAGAAGTGCGTCAGCAAAAAATCGACCTCAACAATTACACTGCCATCATTCTTACAAGTCGAAACGCAGTAAATCATTATTTTAGATTGGCCGAGGAAATGCGGTTCAAGGTTCCGGATTCGATGAAATACTTTTGCCAATCCGAAGCGGTTGCCTATTACTTACAGAAATATGTGGTCTATCGAAAACGCAAAATCTATGTGGGCAAAAGGAATTTTGTGGACATGGTGAGCATGTTTAAAAAATACAAGGACGAAAAGTTCTTGTTACCCTCTTCCGATTCTCTTAAACCAATTGTACCGGAAACGTTGGATAAATTGGCCGTGGATTGGACCAGAGGAATCTTTTACAGGACCGTCATCAGTGATTTATCGGATCTTAGGAATGTCTATTATGATATTTTAGTATTCTTTAGCCCATCGGGTATTGAGTCACTTTTGAAAAACTTCCCTGACTTTGAGCAAAACGATACGAGAATTGCCGTTTTTGGAAACTCTACCGTCACCGCCGCTACCGATGCCGGCCTGCGCATAGATATCAAAGCTCCCACCCCTGAAACGCCATCGATGACCATGGCGCTGCAGAAGTATATAACGACAGCGAACAAACGGTAACCTAGAGGTATCTCTCAGATATAAAAAAGCCCTGACTATAAAGTCAGGGCTTTTTTAGTACCATTGTCCCGTCCTGAAATAGGTTGACACAAAATCGACTTATTTATGAAACATTCAAAGATTGCGGTTAACAAGCGTACCCAGCGCGATTATAATCTGGGCTTTAAATTAGCCGTTGTCTCGCAAGTAGAAAAAGGCGAG
>CANMSA010000012.1 GCA_947500385.1 uncultured Flavobacteriaceae bacterium
AGGGCGCGTAAGATGATATTCCATACTCCATGCTTAAAAGATACGTGGCCTATGTTGGGCCGTATAAAACTAAAAAAACTCGATTACCGTCCCATTATAATGTCAACAAAATTGTCGCTTACCGCGACAGTTGGCAGTAACGAGTAAGCAGTATCCACTGCCTACTACATACTTAAGACTGCCGACTCAAATTTTAGGTGGCCATGGCGGCGGGGCTCACCCCTTACCATTCCGAACAGGGAAGTTAAGCCCGCCAGCGCCGATGGTACTGCTATACCAAGTGGGAGAGTAGGAAGCCGCCTCCTTCGAAACCCCGACCTCATTCGAGCGTCGGGGTTTTTTTATGACCAATAGCCAAACACTATCAATTAGAAATCGATCTAATTACCGCTTATGACCAACAAAGACGTATTAGGGAAAACCGTCCTATAACAGGGTCATATGAATGGAATTAAGACTATTGACGATAGGTTATATGATCAAAACAATATGGTAGTAGATTAACTAACTATCCTTTAGATTTGAAGATGTGACCAACGCAAGGATGTACAAATTTTGGAAAAGGGGAACGCTACTGGGAAACAAAACCAAATTGACTTTGACAAGTGCTTGGTTGGACGAACTTCTGGAAAAAACTGAAAGAAGAAGTTTACTCTATTATAAAAGTCTGATTAAAACTTTCGACAATGGCAAAATACCCCAACGGAAAGGCTTGAGGACGATCCAAATTGTCTACCACATCTATATTGTCTAGTCCTGTCACATCAAAAACATTGCCGCGGGCAGTCGCAGCGGGAGTTTCAAATACCCCTAAATTGTTCTGTGTTTGTTCCACCAAAAGGTTTACATAGTTGTAAAAGCTTTGATCGGCCCCTAAAATACTGACGGTTACCTCCTGACCAGCTTCCAGTTTTTTACTGTAGAAATACGAGAAGGTAAAGGGCTTTCCTTGATAAAATTGATCTTCGGTCACCAAAAATTCTCCGAAATCAAAATCAAAGACATAAAAATTATCAGCATCGGGATCATCCGTAAAAGATACGATCAATTCTTTGGAGTCTTCATCAAATAGCGTTTCCGTTCCTTGCTCTATTGTAGTGATAGGAACGGCTTTCACATATTTAGTGGAGGCTGCGTATCGACGACCTTCATGGGTTATGACAAGTGTAAACAAAATATCATCATTAAGTATACTAGTTGGTATTCGTTGATCTTCCATAAAACTTGGGTCGGGCACATATATTCCTGAACCTTTGTCCAAATCGGTTAAGTTAGAGAAATTAGTGCGAATCGTTTCTCCTCTTTCATTTTTCGTTTCTATTATAATAATTGCACTTTCCAAAGAAGTAACCGGAGTAGCACCAAAAAAGTTGTTAGTTTGCGTGACGCGAATTTCAACGGGAACAAATTGTTCCGCTTCGTCTACACGTAAAATACCATTTATGATCAACCTTGGGGGCTCACTAGGAGTTTCAATATCAATCACATCTTCGCAACCAAAGGCGATAAGAGCAAAAAGAGAAACAAGTAATATTTTCTTCATAGAATCTGTTGGACAGTTAACCAAATAAAGAGTGCATATAACAAACTTATAACCCCATAAACAGTGTGAATAGCAAATTATTAAAATAATGGATAACCGCTGCACTCAATTACCTTTATTTGTACAAAAGGGTTGGATTTAAGGTATATTTAACAAAACCAATATCTATTCTCGGACTTGCGTTCCCCAAGTAAAAACCGAAAAAATCAGTAGCCTGCAGTAAAAATTTTTAGATCAAAAAGGAAAAGCGAATATTATTCTATAATCAAGGAACTTTGAAAAGTTTCGACAATCGCGAAATAACCCAAAGGAAAATCTTGGGGTCGCGCCAAATTATCTACTACATCAATATTATCAAGGCCAGTGACATCAAACACATTTCCGCGCGCTGTAGCTCTAGGTGTTTCGAAAATGCCCAAGTCATTTTCTGTTTGTTCGATTAATAGGTTGACATAATTGTAAAACCCCTGGTCTGCTCCCAAAATTTGGACGGTAATTTCATCACCAGGTGTTAATTCCCGGTCATAGAAATAGGAAAACTCAAAAGACTTACCCTGATAAAACTGATCTTCTGTTACCAAAAATGCTCCCGAACCGAAGTCGAACACATAGAAATTATCACGGGTTTCATCGTCTGTAAAAGCAACAATCAGCTCTGTAGCATCTTCATCAAGTAAGGTGGTATTTCCCTGGGATAACAGGTCTATTGGAGCTGACGGGGCATATCTCGTCTGGGCTGCATAACGCTTTCCCTCATAGTCGATAATCAGGGTAAACAACGGGTTCAATTCCAATACGTCGGTTGAAATGCGCTGTTCGGTAGAAAATGAGGGGTCAGGGACATACACACCCGAGCCTTCATCGAGCTCCGTTAAATTCGAAACTCCGGTCCCGGATACCAGACCAAATTCATCGAACAGCTCCGTTATGATCACAATACTTTCCAAGGAAGCTACCGCTGTTTCCCCAAAAAATTCATCTGTTTGGGAAACCCTTATTTCGACCGGAATAAACTGCTCGTTTTCATCAACGTTCAGGATGCCGTTTACGATTAACCGAGGAGGTTCTGTAGGAGTGTCTATATCCACAACATCTTCGCAGCTATAACAGAAGCTCATGAAAATCAGTAACAGTATAATTCTCCGTATCATTGCCATTCAAAAGTGAGATAGAAAATATAATTTTCTAAGGAGCGAAAAAACGTATTCGCTACGTATTCTTTCTAAAATGGCAAATTATTAAATTTCTAATGAACCACTCAGCCTTGTCTGATGTATTTGGTATGAATCCTTCAATTTTTAGGTATATTTAACAAAACGATTTGCCATGCAAAAAATATTTTCGGCTGTGGTCTTATGCGCACTGGCCATACAGGGTTTTAGTCAGGAACAGCAACTTAAGGCCGTGGTAGGAGGAACCCTTATAGATGGTTTTGGGGGCGATCCTATTAAGAACAGTGTAATCATTATCGAAGGGGAGCGGATCAAGGCCGTTGGTACGTTAGACAATACACCCGTTCCCAAGGATGCGGAAGTAATTTCTACAGAAGGAATGACTGTTTTACCCGGCTTATGGGATATGCATGTGCATACAATGATCAACGGGCATGCAGACTATGCCTATTGGGATAAGACCTATCCTCCTTTGTTCGAAGATGTGATCATGCCGGCTTCGGCCCATCAACTGCTAATGGCGGGTGTTACCAGTGCACGTGACCTGGGCGGGCCATTGGAAGAGAGTATAGCGGTGCGCGATGCCATCAATAAGGGGGAAATACCAGGGGCTACGCTCTATGTGTCCGGGCCTTTTATTCAGCACAAACCCTATCCTGGGACCGAAGACTTTCGCTGGGGAGTAAATGGCCCGGAGGACGGACGAAAAAAAATTCGAAAATTGGCAAAAGCAGGCGTCGATGTGATCAAGCTCATCGATCAGGACCAAATGACCATGGCAGAATTAAAGGCCGTGGTAGAGGAAGCGCACAAGCACAAGTTGAAAGTCGTGGCCCATGGCCACCGACCTGAGGAAATACGAAGAGGGTTATTGGTCGACGCCGATTGTTTTGAACACACCGGGCTCTCTTCAGCACCGAAATACCCGGATGATGTGATGGACATGATCAAGGAGCGCACAGCTCAAATGAACAAAGGCCCGTTGTTCTGGTGCCCTACAGTTGAGGGGCTTTATAATTATGAATATGTGCGGGACCACCCCGAAAAACTGGACAATGACTCTTGGCACCGCGGACTTCCGGATAGTGTAATCGTGGATATCAAAAATAGTATTTCACACCCCGATCGACTGCCTTATTTTCAATTAACACCTTCCAGAAAGCCTACCTTGGAAACAAAGATCAAACAACTTTTAGATGCTGGGGTAGTGCTGATGGTGGGAACTGATAGTGGTATTCCTATGAAGTTTCATAGCCAATCTACCTGGAACGAACTCGATGTTTGGGTGAATGAGTTTGGAATTGACCCCATGTACGCTATTCGAGGAGCCACCTACTGGCCGGCACTATGGATGGGTGTGGCCGATGAAGTTGGAACCATAACACCCGGAAAATATGCCGATATCATAGCAGTAGATGGGGATGTATTGCGGTACATTAGTCTTTTGCAGGATGTGGATATGGTAATCAAGCATGGAAAGCGTTACAAATAACAATGGGGGAAACGTCCCCGAAGTTGGATCACTGGAGGAAAAACTGAATACTGCTTCGCACGCCTTTGGGGTATTATTTGGCCTTATTGGACTGCCCTTGTTACTGCTACAAAGTTCAGATCGAACTGCCTATACCACTTTTTCAATTTGCTTGTATAGCGCTTCTTTTATAATGCTGTTCGGAGCTTCAACAATGTATCACTATGTATCTCAACTAGATCTCAAGCGAAAGTTTCGAATACTGGATCATATAAGCATCTACTTCCTTATAGCAGGGACGTATACGCCTGTCGCATTAATTTCATTAGAAAACAGTCATGGTTGGATACTCTTTTATACTGTTTGGGGAATTGCTGCAATCGGCACTGTTTTAAAGCTCTTCTTTACGGGGAGGTATGAAGTGATATCCTTGTTGCTATACCTGGTAATGGGATGGTTGATCGTCATCGATTTTTCTGCTTTACAAACCGTCACTTCAGATACTGGGATTACACTATTGTTCGGCGGTGGTTTGTTTTATACCTTGGGAATCGTATTTTACGCAGTCTCCAAAATACCGTACAATCACTTTATTTGGCACTTATTCGTTTTGGCTGGAAGCATTTGTCATTGGTTCTTTATCTATAACGATGTGGTGTAGCTTAGTTTTCAATCGCTGAATCGTCACAAATAAGATCTCCACTTACATACTGGAGACCATCCAATAGAAACTGAAGGAGTTTAGGGTTTTCAAAACTATGGGCGTTATGGGAAGGAGCCGCATAAAAAACTCTTCCATCCCCATATTTTTTGATCCAAGAAATGTATCTTATGTTTTCTTGTACCGATTCTCTCTTACCCATTAGTTGATCTGCCTTCATATAGAGCAATGGTCTGAAATTTGTTTCGAAATAGGCGTTGTTAAAAAAGTAGGGTTCATCTATATGCTGAAACCCTTCCCCTTCAAATGCACTTACCAGCGGGTGCATTTTATCTACCAATTGAACTTCAATTGTTTGCTGTTTGGGATGATAGTCGAAACTACCACCCACCATTTGGCCAAAAGCCTTTGATTTATTTTGCATCGTAATTCCTCCATGCAGTACCATTAAACCTCCTCCATTTTCCACAAAATCGAGTAAATGAAGTTCTAACTTTCTTGCTTTTTCCAAACGTTTTTCTGCGCTTAAAAAATCCACTTCTGATAAGGCGTCCCAGAAAATATTGCGATTGTCGGGTTTTGAACAGTTGTTGTTTAATACGATGGCATCAAACTGTTTTAGACTTTCTGGATAAAAAGAACTTATATCGTTGGTAGTTGAAATTTCGAACGCACCACTTTTCCCCCCTAAAAGGCTTATCACAGCTTCGGTATGCGGTATGGTCCAGTGTTCGTAGCCCGTATGTAATGAAAAAACAAGGACCTTTCTTTTTTCGGACACCGCTATGGCGCTTTTCTTTGGAGCGAGACTATCAATTTTTGCCAGCCATTCCTGCGAAAGGGGAAAAGGTTCCAATTCTTGCGCAATCAAAATTTGAAAAGTACTGAGGACCAACAATAAAAAACATTTTTTCCGCATAGGTTTGGCTATTACCGTGATAGTCATGTTAGATAGGTTAAAATACTACATATCTGCGAGCCTTGTACTTCGGAATGTGGCTTTTAATGGTCGGATTTTTGCTATTTTTTACAAATAAAATACGATTTTACCAGGTGCTACTTCAAGGGGCCGCCTACCCTTCTAAAAGGGGTTTGAATTCTAGGAAAAATGCTTCCATCTTATCCATATGGTCATTTAGGAAAATCATGGTCTCTTGCCAAGTGTTTTTGGTATGAATAGAAACACCTTCTTTTTTGACATATACCCTTGAAATTTCTTTTTGATTTTCTAAAAAGAAAACATCTTCAAATTGCGCTTCCGGTAGATAATCTTCCAATAAAATAGCTTTCAAAGAAACGATTTTTTCCCAAAGATCGATGCGATGCGCCAGGTCTGCCGATTCGATGTCCATGGATACCATTGTATAGCGAACGGTAAAGTGAAACTTTAATGAGAAACCCTTTATGTTTGTGTTATAGCGTATCCACTTTCGGGGGTATGATTTCCCAAAAGCGATCCAAAAATCTTGACGCAGACGTTTTGATTCTTCTTTGCTGAACATTAGAGCAGGTATGCTATGGTAATTCCTAGAATGATTACGATCAGTTTCCGCAAGTTAAATTTATGCCCCTCTGAACTCTCAAACAGGATAACCGTAGAAATATGTAGAAAAACACCGATGACCAAGCCGTTGATTTCCGTATAGTACCTAGTTACCCATTCAAAATTCGCGGCAATGTAGCTACCAAATGGCGTCATCAGCGAAAACAATGCAATGAAGAATATCGCTTTTGATAGGGGTATCTTAGAGTCTAACAGAAAAATACTAAGGATAATTGCGATGGGTACTTTGTGCACTAGGATACCATATAGAATATGGCCATGATGTTCTACTGGAAAGCCCTCTAAAAAAGAATGTATCGAAAGGCTTAAAAATAAAAGCCATGGAAAACTGGATTTTTCGCGATCTAAATGTACGTGCCCATGCTCCGCACCTTTTGAAAAGAACTCTAGGAAAATTTGCAATAAGATGCCCAACATGACGAAGAGCCCAACGGTTTTAGGATTTGAACCTGCATATACCGACGGAAAAAGCTCGAACATCGTAAGGGCTAGCAGAAAAGCACCACTAAAGGCCAATAGTAACTTAAAGTGTTCTTTGTTTTTGGGCTTTGCAATGATGATTAGCAGAAAGCTTAACAAGACCGCAATAATGGGCAGAAAATAGTTCATTGGTTGTTGGTAATCAGTGGGTTTTATGGTAGGTTCTCCCTAAGGAGTCACCATTATCCCCACATCTGCAATTAGAAGCGCAAAATTAACCTATTTTTGCCATTGATAGAATCATCTCAATGAACAATAATTTCAAAATGGTCGCTAAAACGCTTTTCGGTTTCGAAGAGCTTTTGGCAAAAGAATTACGGAACCTAGGAGCAGGGAATGTAAAGGAAGGAACGCGAAGCGTTTCGTTTACCGGGGATACGGGTTTTATGTACAAGGCAAACCTTTGTCTACGCACGGCTATTAAGATTATGAAGCCGATACAGGCATTTTCGGTACGAAACGAAAACGAGCTCTATAAAAAAGTATATGCGATGCCCTGGGAAGAATATTTGTCGGTCGATACTACTTTTGCGATCGATGCCACGGTACACTCCGATAATTTTACCCATTCACTATATGTTTCCCAAAAAACGAAAGATGCCATTGTGGATAAATTTAGGGATATGGATGGGAAGCGTCCCGATGTTGACGTAAAGTTTCCCGATGTACGTATCAACATCCATATTCACAAAGACCATTGCAATGTTTCGTTAGATAGTTCAGGGAGGTCCCTACACCAGCGAGGGTACCGTACCGCAACGAATATTGCCCCTATAAATGAGGTCCTGGCGGCAGGACTTCTCTTACTGAGCGGATGGGATGGCCGTTCTGATTTTATGGATCCCATGTGCGGTAGTGGCACCTTCTTGACGGAAGCTGCGATGATTGCCTGTAATATTCCTGCAAATATTAACCGTAAAGAGTTTGCTTTTGAAAAATGGGAGGATTTTGACGAGGCCCTTTTCGACAAGATTACAGAGGCCAGTCTTAAGAAAACCCGGGAGTTTCATCATAGGATCGTAGGTTATGACAAAGCCCCGTCGGCTGTGCGTAAAGCCCAGGATAACATTGAAAATGCAAACCTTTCCGACTATATCACCGTAGAGCGCAAGAATTTTTTCCAAACACAAAAACCTATGGATGCCCCGTTGCACATGGTGTTCAATCCTCCTTATGGCGAGCGTCTTAATTTGGACATGGAAGATTTCTATGCGTCTATTGGCGATACATTGAAACAGGCCTATCCGGGAACGGATGCCTGGCTTATCACTTCGAATTTGGAAGCCTTAAAGTTTGTAGGTTTACGACCTTCCCGAAAAATAAAAGTGTTCAATAGTCACTTAGAATCGCGTTTGGTCAAGTATGTAATGTACGAAGGGAGTAAAAAGGCAAATTACAAGCCCGACACCCAAGAAGCTTCCGAAGAGTAAGAGGGCAGCCGTATAGAATAATCAAAAGAATTTCAACCATGCGTCCTAAACACCGAGCAATACTTTTCAACTTTATTGGTTTTGCGATCATTTTCATAATAGCCCGCTTGATTTTGGGTAATTTTTTGACGATTCATAGGCTATTCTTAGCACTTATCGCTGCCATTATTGCAAATGTATTGGCTCCAAAATTTACAGCTACTACAGCAGATGACGGTAAAGAAAAGGTGTTGATGAAGTGGATTTTCACCAAAGGCTTTAAAGAAGTTTAAAATTGTGTTCTGAAATAAGTTCGATACACTATTGCTCCTGTACATCTTCCTTTTCTGGCTCGGCCTTCTTCGCCTTTTTATAAAGGGGGACCAAATAGGTGACCGAATAATTATACCCTACCCCGAAACGACTACCATCGGTGACTTTGTTAAAACCGGGAATAAAAAGGTTGGTGAACTCGGTAGACTCCTTATCAGGGTTGGTAATGAGGATTCCCAAACGAATACTGGCACCCAGATATAAATTTTTAAAAAGCTCCATCTTAAAGCCCACTACGCCTTCCAGCCAGGAGGCCGTTCTTCCGGTAAACTCGCGACTGCCTTCCGCTCCCGGGGCAAAGCCATCAGGACTCCAATACCTATTGGAATCGAAAATGTTATAGTTGTTTACGGTTTGACTAAACGTACTGAAGGCGTAGCGCCCCCCGACCGTAATCATATTCTGTTCCCCATACCAATTTCCATAGGTATTGTAATCTATACCTACTTTGATATAGCTCCCGGAGGTGGTAAAATCATATAATGGGCCGTCATTGGTTACTTCCCTATTAAATCCAACAACCTCTTCCCGTGTTTTTTTCTCGTTGCCCAACTCTCCGGCAATGTAGAGGTTCTGTGAAAGCCGGTAATCACCGACAAATTCGAGACCGGTATAGTTATCATCTAAAAAAGAAGTAATGGGTCTGCTCAGATCAACCCCTATTCGCAAACCATATGGCTGTTTGTACTCCACCGTATCCTTGGGGTTCAAATCTATGGTCTTGTCCTGACCGAAGCCGGTGGCAAGCACTAAAAGAAAAAAGAGGCTAGTGCAAAATTTTGACATGGGCCGAGCTTGAGTTTTCAATTAAGGGGGTGACAATTCGTATTTCACTGATCCACGGCGCTGCATCTGTGGCAAGGGTACCGGTCAACGCATCATAATTCGCAATATAACCACAGGCCCTAGAAACGAATAATTCCTTGGTTTCATAATCGAAGGTTACCGTATCGACATTGAGCGTGGTCTCATCATCCGAATCCGGGTTTTGAGAAAGTGTAAAGGAAGTACTGCCCTCTCCTATGCGAAGGGGGATGGCGATCGAATCTAAGGAGGCATTGGAAATAACACCTTGTGCTTCTGTTCCGATCAAACCATTAACGATAAGGCTGGGAACCTCTTTTACCAGGGTCGTGTCGTCTTTATCATAAAAGCGTATGACCAACAAAGGAGTATCGGCATCAACGCAAATATCGTCTTTTTCACAGGCTGAAATTCCCAAGATACCTATAAACAATACCAGTATAAGCGCTATTCTCACGGGTTTTCTTTTAGTAATCCTGTTAGTAATTCGGCGGTATCGGGATTGCTTGGCCGATAGTCGAAGCCGCTCTCTACAATTTCTCCTTTTTTGTTGATGAGGGTATAGGTCGGAAACCCTTCTAGGGAGAGTTGATCAAATAAGGCTTCTTCTTCACCTCTTTCTATAAAATAGTGGTTACCCGTTACCTTAAACTTGGCAATATTAGGCTCCCAGAGTGCTTTTTTCGATTGGTAGCAGAGATACACAAACTCCACCTGACCATCAAATTGAGCTTTCAAAGCCGGGGTACCCTCCTTGAATTCCGCTTTACAGGGACCGCACCAAGTGGCCCAATGATCAATATAAATTACCGCGCCATTGGCGTTCGCAATAATTTCATCAAGATATTTGCTAGGATCTTCCGTCACAAAGGTTAGAAGCTCCGTATGCTCCGGAAGTTTAAGTTTTTCCGTACGATTTGAACTGTCGGCAACTTCGGAAATCATGGGTTTTGGCTTTTCTTCTTTGCAAGCATTCACCGCGATAAAAACCAGTAAGAGAAGGAGTTTTTTCATGTATTCAGCTTTTCTGCTCTTTTTTCCAAAAGTACGACATTTTCAACGTGGTGTGTTTGGGGGAACATGTCTACCGGTTGCACTTTAACCACTTCGTAGGCATGATTCATTAGTGCCAAATCCCTTGCCTGTGTGGCACTATTACAACTTACATAAACGATTTTTTTGGCTGCTATTTGTAAAAGCTGTTGCACTACATCTTTATGCATCCCATCTCTGGGAGGATCCGTAATGACGACATCTGGAGTCCCGTTTGCAGCAATGAAATCATCGTTGAAGACGTTTTTCATATCTCCGGTAAAGAACGTTACGTTCTTCAATTCATTTCGTTCGGCATTTTCTTTTGCGGCAATAATGGCGTCGGACACGGATTCGATTCCTACGACCCGTTTTGCTTTCTTGGCTATAAACTGTGCTATGGTACCCGTACCGGTATACAGATCATAGACCAGTTCGTCGCCTGTAAGTCCGGCAAAATCACGGGCAACCTTGTAAAGTTCATATGCCTGCTCGGAATTGGTTTGGTAAAATGATTTTGCATTGATCTTAAACCGTAACCCTTCCATTTCTTCGAATATATGATCACGGCCGTTATGGCAGCGTATTTCTTGATCGTAAATGGTATCGTTCTGTTTTTGATTTACAACATACAAGAGCGAGGTAATTTCCGGAAAGCGTTCGGAAAGATGGTCTAAGAGCAGTGTATGCGCATCGGGCGTGTTTTCAAAAAATTGTACCAATACCATTACTTCCCCGGTGGAGGCGGTTCGAATCATAAGCGTCCGTAACAGCCCCTCTTGCTTTCTCGGGTTGAAAAAGGTAAGCTTGTTCTTGATTGCAAAATCTTTTGTTGCCAGTCGAATGGCATTTGAGGGGTCTTGCTGTAGGTGACATTTCTTAATGTCTAGAATCTTATCCCACATGCCGGGAATATGAAAACCAAGTGCATCTTTATCCGTGATCTCCTCATCGGACTGTATTTCTTCCAACGTCATCCAACGACTGCTCGAAAAGGAGAATTCCATTTTGTTGCGATAGAAATACTGTTCTTTGGAACCCAGAATGGGTATCAGTTCGGGTAATTCAAGATGTCCTATTCGTTTAAGATTGTTTTCTACTTCTTTTTGCTTATAGAAAAGTTGGTGCTCATAACCCATGTCTTGCCATTTACAACCACCGCAGGTGCCAAAATGCTCACAGACTGGAGATACTCTTTTGTCTGACAGGGTATGAAATTGGGTAGCCACCCCTTCGAAATAGGCTTTTCTCTTTTTTGTAGTTTGTACATCTACAACATCGCCAGGAACGGTATTGGTAAGGAATATGACACGTCCATCCGGAGCTTTGCCAATTGTTTTTCCTTTTGCTCCTGCATCTATCACTGCTACGTTTTCGAAAAGCGGACGTTTCTTCTTTCTTCGCATGAAGCAAAAGTAACAATCGCGTTGCATTTATAACTCCTATCTTTAGAAGTAAACTATTAAAAAAAGTTAAAAAAGTGAACCTTTCGATTCTTGTCCTGTCTTTAGCATAGATAATCATAGCATGACTTCTCAACAAATATTCGATGCATTGCTCGTTTTGCGGTACCAAGCAGGAGATAAAAAAGCAATGGATCTCTTGGTGCAGCGTCATCACAAGCGTCTGTGCAAGCATTCGTATTGGTATACAAAGGATATGGATGCGGCACAGGACATCGTACAGGATTCATGGGGCGTAATACTGCAAAAGATTCATGGTCTTAAGGATGCGAACGCGTTTGGAAGTTGGTCTATGCGGATTGTTACCCGAAGAACCTTGAATTTTTTAAAACGGAATAAACACATTGCCTTCCAGAAAGAACCATTCATTCTTACGGTAGCGGAAACATCTGATACAGGCAGGGAAACATCGCAGATAAAAAGGTTGGGAGCGGCCATTAAAAAATTGCCCAAAGATCATCAGGCGGTACTTCGGTTGTTTTACACAGAAGGGTATTCGCTGAGAGAAATCAGCACCATTCTTACGATTTCTACGGGTACCGTAAAATCTCGTTTGTTTCATGCACGTGAAAAATTAAAAACAGTACTGAAAAATTAAAACATAAAAGATGAAAAGAGAATTGGAAAGAATTGACGAATTGATCAAAGAAACTTTGAGCACCGAAGAGGCGCAGTTCTATGAATCATTGGAAGAACGGAACCTTTTTGGAAAACTAGGAGAAGTATATAAGGGGAAAATGGGATGGTTGATTGTGGTTATGAATATTGTAAACTTGGTGTTTTTAGGGTTGTTCGTGTACTGTTTGATACAGTTTTTTGAAACGAACGATACCAATATGCTTATTAAATGGGCCTTTGGTGGGGTTATGTGTTGGACCTTTATGGCCATGATCAAACTATACATTTGGATGCAAATGAATAGGAATGATGTTTTGCGCGAATTGAAAAGAATCGAATTGCAACTAGCGGTACTGAAGGAACGAGAGACCGCTTAAAAATAGAGGGAACCTCCTAATGGAAGTTCCCTCTTAGGGAGTTAATATCCCGACTGAAACAAACTGTGTTAACGGTTAGTGTTATTGAATTTATCCAGTATGCGTTCCATTTGTTTACCAGCGGCTGCTCTGCCGCCAAGACCAAACGATAAAGCGATGGTCACTGCTACCGTACCCAAGGTAATACCAAAGGCAAGGTTGATGATGTTATCTCCAATTCCCATTGTTTTAAGCCCCATGGCAAGAAATATGGCCAGTACGCAAATACGAACGATGGATGCGATAAAACTGTTGTTGTTTTTAGCCATGCTTTGGTGTGCCAAGGAGGCGATCCAGTTTCCAAGGAAAAGTATTACCAGTCCGAAAAGTACATTCCCTGCAATGCCGACCACGGAGTTCAGCACTTCGGTCAATTTCGCGAATTCGAGTTTTTCAATGGCGGTCATCAAACCGAAAATCACAATGAAAAAGAAGGCAACATTGGCCACTATGTTGGGAATGTTGACCTTGTTGGTTAGATTACCCAAGTTCATTCCTTGTAGTAATTTGTCAAGTTGTAGACTTTGTAACAGCTCTCGAATAAGCTGCGTTACGAATCTGCCCCCGACAACAAAGAAGAGCAAGATCAAGGTGGCCACTAATATTTTTGGGATGGCCGCAAAGAACTCCTGTAGCATGTGGGTGGCGGGCTCGGAAATCGCTTCCATATTAAGGATGTTCAAAGCCGCTATCAACAAAGGAATAAAGATGAAGATGAAAACGACCTTTTTAAGGATACCCACCAAATCTATATTTTCAGGAAGCCTTAATTTAGGCACTAGATTTTGCAGGGTTTCTCCTGATAGCCCTACCAGTTCTGAAACAATGGTAGCTAACATATAACCTACATAGGCAACCAGACCGGCGCCTATGATGTTCGGAATATAGGTCAAGAAGCTATTTAGTAAGTTTTTTACAGGGTCAAGTACGCTGGTCATCCCCAGTTTCTCAAGTACTAGCATGAAAACAAATATCATCATAAGGAAGTAGAGCAACTTCCCAATGAATTTGGAAAGGGTAATTTTGTTAGTTCCTAATTTGTCGTCTACTTTCGTTCTTTTAATGAGCTTGGTAACCAATCGGCGTACAAATCCGGCAATAAACCATCCAATAATCAAGATGGCGAGTGCGGCCAAGGTGTTGGGAAGAAACTCTCCCGTAGAAGCTGTCAATTTTTCTAGAATGTTCTCTAAGTAATTCATATCATCGTTGTTTTCTCGTTGGTATATACAGTAAGACACACCCAAATGATGAAAGGTCACTTTTTGTCGCTACAAATCACTTCAAATCCTTTTGATGGCCCTGAATTAAACAAATAATATTATTATTTTTGTTGAAATTATCAGAGGATGATTTCTCTCCTACGCTGAATTTTCGACACTTCGAAAGGAAAAAGGTACAGAAGGAATTGCTAAAGTTTTATTTAAAGTAATTTTTTATCATGTCAGTTTTAGAAAGAATAACTTCTAAAGATGCAATTGCATTGGAGGATAAACACGGCGCCCACAATTACCACCCCTTACCTGTCGTATTAAGCCGCGGGGAAGGTGTCTATGTGTGGGACGTAGAAGGAAAACAGTATTATGATTTTTTATCGGCCTATTCTGCGGTAAACCAAGGGCATTGTCACCCCAAGATTGTAGGTGCCATGACGGCACAGGCACAAACGTTGACGCTTACCTCCAGAGCATTCCATAACGATATGTTGGGCAAATACGAAAAATATGTCACTGAAACCTTCGGTTTTGACAAAGTGTTGCCTATGAATACAGGAGCGGAAGCGGTGGAGACCGCCTTGAAACTTTGTCGTAAATGGGCCTATGAGAAAAAAGGCATTCCAGAAAATAAAGCGGAGATCGTGGTTTGTGAAAATAATTTTCATGGAAGAACTACCACCATTATTTCTTTTTCCAACGACCCGGTAGCACGCAAAAATTTTGGCCCGTATACCGATGGTTTTATAAAGATTGAATATGATGACTTAGCGGCCTTGGAAACCACCTTGGAAAACAACCCTAATGTTGCCGGTTTCTTAGTGGAACCTATACAGGGGGAAGCGGGCGTATACGTGCCTTCTGAAGGGTATCTTGCCGCTGCCAAGGCATTGTGTGAAAAACATGGGGTGTTGTTTATTGCCGATGAGGTGCAAACAGGTATTGCCCGTACAGGGAGACTTTTGGCCACCTGTGGTGACTGCTCCTGTAGTGACAAGCATTGTAGCGGTACCCCTGAAACCAAGCCAGATGTTTTGATTTTAGGAAAAGCATTGTCTGGTGGGGCGTATCCTGTTTCCGCGGTTTTGGCCAATGATGACATTATGGGTGTTATCCGCCCTGGAAATCATGGAAGTACTTTTGGGGGAAATCCGATCTCGGCTGCGGTAGGCATTGCTGCGCTTGAGGTGATAAAAGAGGAAGAATTGGCCGAGAATGCTTATCACCTGGGAATCTTGTTTAGAGAAAAACTGAATACTTTTATCGAAACCTGCTCAATAGTCAAATCCGTACGCGGAAAAGGGTTGCTTAATGCCATCCTGATCAATGATACCGAAGATAGTTCTACCGCTTGGGATATCTGTATGGCGCTCAAAGAGAACGGACTTTTGGCAAAGCCTACCCATGGGAATATCATTCGTTTTGCGCCCCCATTGGTGATGAATAAAGAACAGCTACTCGATTGCGTGGGGATTATATGTAATACCCTGAAACAGTTTGAATAAAGGTAATGGCCTTTTTCAATAATCAAGGTGTTGCTAGGAAATACATAAAAAAGGCCCTGGCGGTACACGTCGGGGCCTTTTTGTTGATGCCGAAGCTTATTTTTACCCCAATCCTCCTTCAGCGGCTATCAATGCTACGATAACTCCGAAATACACGATCGTAAGAACCAAGGAAATCAGCGATATCGCCAAGCCGATATAGGATAATATTCTGCCTGTTTTTACATTTTCGTACCCAGTATACATGCCTGGGTTCGCCAAATGAATGCGTTCCGCCTTTTTTGCATTGGAGAGGCTAATGAAACTAAAAATAGCGGCAAAAGGCCCACAACATACAAAAACCAATACTATTGATAATATTCCAAAAGTTAGGGCATTACTTGCCCCGGGTAGGGGTTCTTGGTTCATAGGTGCTTCTTTCTACTATTGCTCAATGCCGTATTGTTCCAGCATCTCGTTTACCTGCTCCATATAGCCTTCGATACCACCCATTTGTTGAATTTGATAAACGGTGTAGAGTAATGTCAATACGCCGATCGCAAGCCCAATAATAGCAACGGTCTTAGCCGTTTTTAACTGACTGAAGTTAGAATATAGCTCTGGATTTGCATTGTATTTCTTTCCGTCTTGCGTCGTTAGCAAGAGCGCAATACCGGACATGATCACACCACCGATTCCCGAGCTGCAAAAGCAACATAAAAAAGAGATAATGCCAAGAACGAGGGCGATGGTAACATTGGGTAATTTTTGCTGTTCCATAATATGATAAGGTTTAGTTGAATAATTTTAGTAAAAAATTCCCCAAAATCAATACAACCGTAGAAATCATGAGGGTATTTATAATGATGTTGGCATTTTTGATCTTAAAAAAAGAGTTTGCGGTCAGAAAAATAGCCAAGGGAATCAACGTAATAATTGCGGGGTACATCAGAAAAGATTCGACGAATTCTCCCCGGATCAAAAAAGCAATGGATCGCTGAATACCACACCCGGGACAATCCACATCAAATAGCTGCTTGCTAAAGCAGGGAAGCATATAATCTTCCACTGCCAAAAAAAAGATTGCCAAACGCATAGGGTATATCATCTGAATTCTTCTGAAAAATACCATTATTTTTGGAATTAAAACAAAAAGATGGGGGTTTTTGCAATAGGAGATCAAGTGGAAACAATTGATGATACCATTAAGGGGAACATTGTAGCCCTGACCGCGAGTACCATCACCATTGAAAGTGAAGAGGGTTTTTTGTTACAGTACGCCCCTTCTGAATTGATGAAGATCAACGGTGATACCAAAATCAAAGTGACGAATCATGAGGCCGCCTTGGTCAAGAAAGAGAAAGAACCGATTAAGAAGCGCGCCGTAAAGGCGTTAAAAGCAAAAGAACGCAATGCTCCCAAAATGGAAGTTGACCTGCATATTCATCAGTTGACGGCATCCACGAAAGGGCTGTCGAATTTCGACATGCTTAATCTACAACTCGAAGCCGCAAAGCGGCAATTGTTGTTTGCGATTGAAAAGCGCATTCAAAAAGTGGTATTCATACATGGAGTAGGGGAAGGGGTACTCAAAGAAGAATTGTACTATCTCTTTAGACGGTATGAAAATATTACCTACTACGACGCCGATTACCAAAAATACGGCTTGGGAGCAACGGAGGTCTACATTTATCAAAGTTCTTAAAACCTTCCGGGCCAGCAAGGAAACGATGGGAATGGGCAATGCTCAATTTGCCTCTGCAGGTTTTGCGGTGGTGACCGTTCCAAAATCATTGATGGTCAAATCGGTAATGCGATTATTTGTGGCGGTGACCAGCGATATTTCGTTAAACGTAATTTCGTGGGAAAAGGTAAGACTGTCAGTGGTCGTGGTCATAATGGAGATGTCCCCGCTTAGCGCCGGAATTTCTTCTATGACCTGAGGCTCGGTCAAGGGAACCGCCGAGCAGAAATAAGCATTTGTTACGACATCGGAAAAAATACGGTAGGTAATCTTGGAGGGCCCCGATTCGCTGACAGTGCTGGTAACGGTACCCACTTCATTCACCAAAAGATTGGCAGGCAGTTCCAGGATCAATGCCTCGTCTGAATTGATTTTAAAAAGCACATTTTCAATAGTGACTTCAACGGCTTCGCAGTTTTGAATATCAAAACTATCAAAATCCAAGGTCTCTATCTGAAGGTCCCCGTCATTACATCCATACAGCATGCAAATAGCGACCAAACAAAACAACCAACTTTTTTTCATATTTCAAATGTAAACGAAATTCCCGATAGCACTCTCCTCAACTACACGGAAATTCACTTATTTAAGTTATTTTTGGGAAACAATAAGGACACTCAATTGGAGCAAAAAAGGGTATATCTAGATAATGCGGCGACCACTAAGGTACGCCCTGAGGTGATTGAAAAAATGCAGGAAGCCTTGGCAAATTTTTATGGGAACCCTTCTTCGACGCATAGCTTTGGCCGTTCTGCCAAGACGGCGGTAGAAACCGCGCGAAAAACCATAGCCAAATATTTAAATGCCCACCCATCGGAGATTGTTTTTACCTCTGGTGGTACGGAAGCCGATAACATGATCTTGCGCGGTGCGGTGCGGGATCTGGACGTAAAAACGATTATTACTTCTAAGATAGAACATCATGCGGTGCTACATACGGCGGAAGACTTGGTAAAAGAGCAAGGAATTGATTTACAATTTGTTTCGGTCGATGCGCACGGTTGTCCCGACTTTGAGCATTTGGAAAAACTGCTGGCTGCCGATGCTTCAAAGAAACTGGTTAGTTTAATGCATGTTAACAATGAGGTAGGTACCAAAATAGATATGAAATCCCTGTCCGAAATCTGTCAAAGACATGGGGCATTACTTCATTCCGATACGGTACAATCCATTGGCCATTATGAATGGGATCTACAAGACATAGCTATCGACTTCTTGACCGCGGCAGCACACAAGTTTCATGGTCCTAAAGGAATCGGTTTTGCTTTTATTCGAAAAAATGTGGGAATTAAGGCTTTTATCTCCGGTGGCTCCCAAGAGCGTGGTTTCAGGGGAGGCACAGAGTCTTTTCATAATATCGTGGGATTGGAGCAAGCTTTTATTGCCGCTTATGACCATTTAGAAGAAGAACGGGCCTATGTGAGCGAGTTAAAGCGTTATTTTATTGAACGAATTCGATCAGAACTGGCGGGAACCAAGTTTAATGGGCATTCAGGCGATTTGGAAAAAAGTACCTATACTTTGGTAAATATATGTCTGCCGGTAGATGCGCAGAAAGCCTTAATGTTACTGTTTCATTTAGATATCAAAGGCATTGCTTGTTCAAAGGGAAGTGCCTGTCAATCGGGTAGTGATAAAGGTTCCCATGTGTTAAGTGCGTTATTGAACGAAGAAGATCTGGCACGACCGTCCTTGCGGTTCTCATTTTCAAAGTACAATACCAAAGAGGAGTTAGATTATGTGGTGGAGGTACTAAAGGAGTTTATGAAAAGTTGAGTTATCGTTTCTTTTTGTCCCTTCTCTTTTCCCGGTCATACGGGAACTTTCGAGTGGCAAGCTTCATCATTCGATCAATAAGGTCATCGGTATTTTTCCCCGATTTCTTATTAATTTTTTTCTCATACTTCCATAACAATTTGCCGCTTCCGCCATCGCTTATTTTCATCCCGATCCGGCCATAGTCTGCCTCTCCCAGAAAGTAATCGATAATACTAAATTCGGTGGCTACCCCTTTAGATAAGAGAACGTTAAGGTCAAGATTGCCGCTAATAATTCCATCTACCTGTAAAATCTCGCTTAGCTCCTTAACGGTGTATACGTCCATATTTTCATAGGAAATATTGTTTTGGGCAAGCATTGCATTGGTGTTTTCGGTGTTTTGGAATTCTACGGAAAACTTTTTCTTTTTCTTTCTTTTAGAAAAATAAGTTTCCAAAGCGTCTTGCACCGCAAGGCCCTCTTTTTTCTCCAGTGCCCTAAGTTCTTCCTTGGTCATATCATCCTTCAAATCCAAATGGGTCAAAAAGGGTAAAATGGCCAATACCTTATGCTCCTTACTGAGTTCATTAAACTTGTCACTCTCATAGATGTTCTTTTGGGAGTACCCTAAAAGAGTGAAAAAAAGGAATAGTATGGGTAAAAGTATGTTCTTCATTTAAATAACACTAGCGGATTCAAAATCGCATGCTCAATCGTAGGTTAAAAACCCTGCTGGTAAGAAAATTGGGCACTGCGAACTGTTGCTTACTATCAACATCCCGAACCCATGTATTCGTAATCGAGTTCTGGGTATTGAACAAATTGAATATTTCAAAACCACCGCTTAAAGCTTTAAAGCGGTGAAGCCAATGGCCTTTCGGGAATTTTTTGTTGTTATCGACAAAAATATAGGAAATTCCCAAATCTGCCCTTCTATAATCTCTTAATCTATTCTGAAAAATATAAGGATCTGCATAGTTCGGTGATCCTCCGGGCACACCCGTGTTGTAAACGAGGTTCATATACATTTTTAAACTGGGAATATTCGGCACGTAGTCCTGGAAAAGAATTCCCAATTTTAAGCGCTGATCCGTAGGCCGGGCGATGTAGCCCCGGTCATCGATGTTTTCCTCTGTTTTTAAATAACCAATACTTACCCATGACTCCGTACCAGGTACAAAAGCCCCGTTCATGCGAAGTTCGGCACCGTACACATAGGCATCGGCATTATTATCGGCCGCATATCGAATACGTACATCTTCCAGGGTATAAGGGTTTACATCGTTTACACCTTTATAATACGTTTCCGCCGTGAGTGTGAAAGGGCGCTCCCAAAGATTGAAACTATATTCGCTTCCCAACACCAAATGCGTAGATTTTTGCGCTTTTACATTTGGATTGATCGTTCCATTTCGGTCTCTCAATTCCCGATAAAACGGCGGTTGTTGGTAGATGCCTCCCGAAATACGAAAAAGCACATCTCTTTGCCAGTCGGGCTTCATCGCAAACTGCGCCCTTGGGCTTATGATAAACTGTGATGTTTTTTCAAAGCCCTGACCACTTACGCTCCATTGCTGGGCTCTCACGCCAATGTTGTAGTAAATATCGTTGTTAAGCCATTTTTTTTGATCGCTGTATTGTACAAAACCGCTTAGTCGATCGGTTTTGACAAAATTGGTAGCGCTCAGCCCATCAAAAGGAACGATCGGCGCCGTAAACGGTTCTTCGGGTTGGTTGTTTATAAATTCCGCTTGTGGAGGGCGAATAAAAATTCCCGCCGAGTCGATAAATTCCGATTCCCGAATTCTATCTCGAATATCTTCATGTGTGTACTTTACTCCCCATTCGATCACTTTATTTTTTCTGGTAAAACGCCCCTTGTGCTGTAGATTAAAAATAAGGGCGTCGAGGTCATTGCGTGCTCTATTAATTTCAGTCCCCAAACCACGGGAAGCGGTTACCTCTCCAAGATTATCACTTCCTAAGTTGGTGTCTATCTCTCCCAGGGCGTATTGGGCAACTACATCCGAATATTCTTCTTCCGTTGTGTGATACACCGATGAAATGAGTTTTAGTGTAACATCATCATTTAAGACATAGTTGGCCTTGAGTGCCCCCAACGCAGTATCAAAACGATTGTTTTCCTGGCCTTCATATACTACAATAAGCGCTCGTGGGTCATCCAAAGTTCCAAAACTTGTTTCTCTATTGATAGGTTCGTTTTGGTAATCGTTTACAGAAATAGTACCCAAAAAGTTCAACGTAAACCTGTTTGAAAAACGATAGGTAAAATATCCTTGAAAGTCGGCAAAGGTGGGTGTTAAGTTCGTTTGTGTATCCAAACTATTTACCAACAAGCTATTATTGCGATAACGGAGGCCTACAATACCGCTAAAGTTTTTGTTCTTAGACAGCGTTTCGAGAGAGACTGCGGCACCAAGAAAGCTCAGATCCAAACTTGCTCCAAAAGAAGTCGGGTTCTTATAAGTGATATCGAGTACCGACGAAAGTTTGTCTCCGTATTTGGATTGAAATCCGCCCGCCGAAAACTTCAAGCTTTGCACCAAATCGCTGTTTACAAAGCTCAGTCCTTCTTGTTGGGCAGATCGAATCAGAAAAGGACGATACACTTCTATTTCATTTACGTAGACCAAATTTTCATCGTAGTTGCCCCCCCGTACCGAGTACTGTGTGCTTAATTCATTGCTCGAAGCGACCCCCGGTAATAATTTTAGTACATTTTCGACCCCCGCATTGGCGCCGGGTATTTTTCGTACTACTTCGGGCGAGACCGTTACAATACCGGCAACCTGTTTTTCTCCCGTAGGGCTTACGGTAACACCGGCAATTTGAATAGCATCCGTTTTGAGAACAGGGTTGAACTCATAGGTCTCGTTAGTGGTCAGAATAAGATTTTTTAACACTACATTTTCATGCCCCAAATGCGAAAAGGTGATGGTCGTTTGTTTGTCAGCTACCAGTTCTAGGACATAAAAACCATCTTGGTCCGAGGAGCTCCCGTTTGTGTCCGAAGTAATATTTACACCCGCAAGGGGGGTATTGTCTTGGTCAAGTACCACACCGGTAATCGTTGCCGTCTGCGCATTGACACCAATGAAAAGGAGGGAGGAACCCAAAAAGAAAAGAAGTTTAATGCCCTTCAAGAGATTTATTTTCTATAAAATGTGCTATCGAACGTAGTGGTATTGCCTACATTATCGGTGACCGTAACGCGAAGCTCGCATTGTGTTTTGTCTAAAATTTTGTCATCAAAATTGTAGGTAAGCGTATTTGTCTTTGGTTCGTACTCCATTAGAATCCAATCTCCGTTCAGTGTGCCTGAATAGGTTTTTACCCCACTAAGATCATCCGAAATGCGAAGGCTAAGATAGCTATAGTTGTTCAACCATTGCTTTTCCTTAAAGTTTTTCGGGCTTATTTTTGGGGCGATGGTATCTGTTGCCAAGGTGTACGTGCCTAAATTTCGCGTTCTAGTGGTAAACGTGTTGCCTCTTTTATAGGTAGATGCATGGCTGGGTCTCCCCTTTTTATCGAGTCTTGCAATGAACAACTGTTTTCTTGCTTCTGCACTATACTTGGCCACGTCAAAGGTAATGGTGAATTTTCGATGTGCAGGTACCTTCGCGGTATGTATCCCAATCGTATCGTTGTCTTTCTGTAAATCTATATAGAAATCTTCGTAGAAGGTATTTGCCGGGAAATATACTTTCGCTGCTCCCAAATCATAATTATTATTTTTTTTAGCGACCAAATAGGTATCTGTCTTTTGATCTTCCTTTTCTTTTTGGATTTCTTGTTTTTTTCCCTCGATGGGGATAATGAGCTTGGTTTCGTTACCAGCCAAATCTTTAAGCAATAAGGTTGCACTATAGCGCATTCCCGCTTCAATCGGAATTTTTCCATCGTTGTGGAGGGTATTGTATATGCTCAGACGGTTCGACGGGGTTTTAAAGCATTGTTGTATCCGCTGCCTATAGGTACCAAAATAGTCGTAATCGATCAGGGTGTTGATATAGCGGGTCTCCCCAAAGGAAAAAGACTCGAAATCATATTGGGTATACACCTTTCCGTTTACGGAAAGTTCTACCGAGTATACCCCATTTTTATTGGCAGCCATATCTTGCCGGTCAAAGCCTTTAAAACCAATTCCAATATCCCCTAAGGCGGTTACTTTATCGGCAAGAAAGGTTCCGTCTTTTTGTCGGGTAAAATGAATCTCTGTCCTGTCGGAGCTTTGGTTGATCTGCGCATTTTTTGAAAGGGGATAGGCAATCACTTTTTCCAGCACGGGATTGGTGGCATCCCGAACCTCAAATCCGTACAACAGGGGATTGGTAGGTTTTTCGGAAACACTGCTCCGAATCTCAAAATGAAGATGGGGGCCCGAGGAGCCTCCGGTGTTTCCACCATAGGCGATTACGTTTCCCTTGGTGACCTTGACGTCTCCTAAGTTGGGAAACACCTCTACCTCATATGATTTCTTTTCGTATTGTATTTTTTTGATGTATGCCTCGATTTCAGGAGAAAACTTCTGTAAATGGCCATATACGGAAGTATAACCGTTTGGGTGGGCCACGTAAAGAACCTTACCATATCCCCAGAGCGAAATTTTGATCCTAGTTACGCTGCCATCCGCTACCGCATAAATCGGAAGCCCCTGACGTTGTTGTGTCTTGATATCGATTCCCGAATGAAAATGATTGGATCGCAGTTCGCCAAAAGTACCCGCAAGTACCAACGGAATATCCAGTGGAGAACGAAAGACATCTTGAGGATACTCTTTCTGTCCTTGTATACATACAGTGTAAATCATCAGTATTCCTACCAACCATTTATTCAATGAATTTTTTCGTAGTACGAAATGAACCATAACAATATAGATGTCTTTTATGAATATAGAAACGGGATTTTTTGCAAGGTATTGGGGTACGGCGCATAAAACTTGGATAAATTTAATGAGATGTACCAAATTAACCAGTGTGAAATGTGAAAACCTTTGAAAATTATTGTTCGGAGCTTTATAAAGGCGGTTTCCCCGATATTTAAAGTTTTACTTCAAGATTATTTTGGAAAACTATTGCTAAGTCCTATGAGGTATGTTAACTTTGTGTAAAGAGTATTGAATTTCGTTTATGAGCGAATTGATTCAGATTGTAGATTCCCTAGAGAACAAAGTTAGCAAGTTGCTGCACCGTTTAGAGGTGGTGCAACAGGCGAATGAAAAGTTGGAATCTACCTTGGTTTCCCTACAACAGGATCAGGAGACGGCAAGCAATTCCGTTAGCCATTGGGAAGAAAAGTACAATGCGCTCAAATTGGCAAATTCAATGCTAGGCAGTAATACAAACAAGACTGAGGCCAAGCTTAAAATAAACACATTGATCAGGGAGTTGGACCATTGTATCGCCCAACTTGCTGAATAACGGCAAAAATATAGATGTCCGATAAGCTCAAAATAAAACTTTCTATTGCGGATAGGGTGTATCCGTTGACGATCGAACCAAGCCAGGAGGAAGGGTTGCGAAAGGCGGCGAAAAACATCGAACAATTGGCAAAGAAATTCGAACAAAGCTATGCAGTGCGAGACAAGCAAGATGTGCTTGCCATGTGCGCGTTGCAGTTCGCTTCAAAAATAGAGCAAAAAGGCATTGACCAATCTGAAGGTACACAAGCGGCCCTGGAAAGGCTCAAAGCACTTGATCAATTGGTGAATACTAAGCTTAGTATGAAGTAAACGTTCTTTAAAATAAATCAAAGTTACTGCCCACATTGGTATTATCTTTTGACAAACTCAACGTTAATTAAGTTTAAAAAGGGTGAGTTTAGATCGTAAAAGCATGCCTTGCTCGTACAAGGACCCTTGACCGGTCTGTTAGCCCTAAACCTGTTTATTGGAGTTTGTACAAAACTTCTCTGATGTGGGCTTTTTTTTTGTAGATCAACCACGCCCTTGCCTTGGGGCCGATCGCAAACATACTGCGGAAACGCGACGTCTGTACCTATTGTCCGGACAAAACATTTAATAGCTAAAAAATGGATAGTACATCAATTGTAATTGGAGTTGTTATAGGGCTCATTGTGGGTTTTGTAATCGCGAAGTTTATGGAGAAGGGAAAAGCATCCAAGACAACCGCCAATGCGAAAAAAGAAGCCGAAAGTATTCTGAAGAATGCGAAGACCGAAGGGGAGAATATCAAAAAGGACAAAATTTTTCAAGCAAAAGAAAAGTTTTTGGAATTGAAGGCGGAGCATGAAAAGGTCATTATAGGCAAGGACAAAAAAATAAACGATGCCGAAAAACGAACACGCGACAAGGAATCGCAAGTAAGCAATGAACTTGCCAGAACTAAAAAATTGAACGAGCAACTAGACTCAAAACGGAAAGATCTGGAACATCGTACTAATTTTTTGGAAAAGAAGCAATCGGAACTCGACAAGCTTCATAAGAGCAAGGTACAGCAATTAGAGGTGATTTCAGGCATGTCGGCCGAGGATGCAAAGGCACAATTGATGGAGTCTTTAAAAGAAACGGCAAGAACCGATGCAATGGCCTTTATACAAGGAACCTTGGAAGAAGCAAAACTTACTGCTGAACAAGAAGCCAGAAAAATTGTGGTGAACACGATTCAACGGATCGGAACCGAAGAAGCTGTGGAAAATTGTGTTTCGGTATTCAACCTTGAGTCTGACGATGTTAAGGGGCGTATAATAGGTCGTGAAGGTCGAAATATACGTGCTTTGGAAGCAGCAACAGGCGTTGAAATCATCGTAGATGATACCCCGGAGGCGATTATATTGTCCTGTTTCGATTCCGTAAGACGTGAGGTAGCACGGCTGTCACTGCACAAGCTGGTTACCGACGGTCGAATACATCCGGCAAGGATCGAGGAAATTGTGCGTAAAACCGAAAAGCAGATTGAACAAGAAATTGTAGAGGTTGGAAAACGTACGGTGATCGATCTAGGGATACACGGTTTACATCCAGAACTGATCAGAGCGGTTGGGCGAATGAAGTACCGTTCTTCCTATGGGCAAAACTTATTACAACACTCAAGAGAAGTTGCCAAACTTTGTGGTGTGATGGCCGCAGAACTTGGGTTGAACCCAAAAATTGCCAAGCGTGCCGGACTCCTGCATGATATTGGAAAAGTTCCGAATACGGAAGCTGAGGTAGAAACACCTCATGCAATTCTGGGAATGCAATGGGCCGAGAAATTTGGGGAAAAACCAGATGTGTGCAATGCGATCGGAGCCCACCATGATGAAATCGAAATGAAAACCCTGATTTCACCGATTGTACAGGTTTGTGACGCCATTAGCGGTGCAAGACCTGGAGCAAGACGCCAGGTATTGGACTCTTACATTCAACGGTTAAAAGACTTGGAAGAAATCGCTTTTGGCTTTAGTGGAGTTCAGAAGGCCTATGCGATTCAAGCAGGAAGAGAGCTTCGGGTAATCGTGGAAAGCGAAAAAGTGAGCGATGATAAGGCAGCGGAATTGTCGTTCGAAATTTCACAAAAAATCCAGACGGACATGACGTATCCGGGGCAGGTGAAAGTGACCGTGATTCGTGAAACCCGGGCGGTGAATGTTGCAAAATAAATACGAACACATATTTAAAAAAAGGGTCTAAAAGACCCTTTTTTTATGCATCTATTTTGTAGATAACCGGATTAAAAGCCTTAGAGGCAACGATCACGGAATCACCAATGTTCAATTGCCTAATCTCGGATTCCTGAGCAATTACCTTTACCATTTCATTTTGGATCAAGACGGTGACTAGGTATACCACTTCGTCTTTTTCAATATTTAGCACTTCGCCCTTGAACTTGAATTTACCACTTATCTTATCGTTCAAGAAGACCTGGGTAGGTGTACCGCTTTTTGCCACTTTGCCGTTTTCCAATACAAACACTTGATCGGACAGCTTGTAAATTTCCCCGATATCATGGCTAATGAGAATCGTCGTGAGCTTGTATACTTTGTGCACCTTCAATAGGTATTCCTGCAACTTTAAACGGATTTTCATATCCAAGGCCGACAAGGGTTCGTCAAGCAATAACAAAGTAGGCTTTTGCACTAGGGCCCTTGCCAAGGCCACTCGTTGTTTTTGCCCCCCGGAAAGGGTTTGTGGTTTTCGTTCTTTCAATGCAACGAGCTCCATCATTTCTAAAAGCGTGGTTATCTCATTTTTACGGGCCTCCTTTGGAAGCGCAAAAAGAAGGTTCTCCTCAACAGTCATGTTTGGGAATAGGGCATAGTCTTGAAAAACGTATCCAATATTGCGCTGTTGCGGCTGCTGATGTATCTTGGTCGCTGAATCGAACCAAGTTGTACCATTCACTTCTATCTTCCCCTTTTCAGCTTGCAGCAAGCCCGAGAGGATGCGTAAGGTTGAGGTTTTCCCCGCACCTGAAGGTCCGTAAAGGGTTACGAATTGTCCTTCCTGAATTTGTATGTCCAAGTCGAGTAACATATCCCCGTTCGGCCCATCGAGCTTTTTCTGTACGCAAAGTGTTATCATTTCCAAAAACGTTTTAGATAACCTCCATTGATCAAGTAAACCGTCAGTAGGATACTGAAGGTCACTACAAAAAGTACGGTTGAATAAAAATTTGCCCCGGCGTAGTTCAAGGCCTCTACCTCGTCATAAATGGCTATGGAGGCAACCTTTGTTTTTCCGGGGATGTTGCCGCCGATCATAAGTACTACCCCGAACTCCCCTACGGTATGGGCAAATGCCAACACAATGCCAGTCAACAGCGATGGTTTGATTGTGGGTAGGAGTACTTGGACCAAGGTGGTAAATTTAGACTTGCCCATTACGTACGCCGCTTCTTTTAAGGACGGGGAAATAGCTGAAAGCCCAGCTTGAATAGGATGCACCATAAAAGGAAGGCTGTAAATGATAGAGGCAAGTACTAGCCCAGAAAAAGAAAAAATCAATTGTAGGCCGAACCACTCATCCAACCAACTGCCAAAGGCATTGTTGGGACTAAAAGCGACCAAAAAGTAGAAACCCAAAACGGTCGGTGGTAGTACCAAAGGCATACTTACCAGTGTTTCCACTACCGGTTTTAAACGGGATTTGGTGCTCGATAGCCACGATGCCAGGGGGATAGAAAGAACCAAAAGCAACAGGGTGGTGACCCCTGCTAGTTTTAAAGTTAAAAATAGCGGTTCCCAATTCATAGCTCGGCTAGCATCATTTCGTTCAACTTAATCATTGCTTGTACCTTAGAATCGACGGTCAAATTCAATTGGTTTACGGCTTTGGAACTGATAATCGCGCTTATCTCGGTTTCTTCATAAGTCTTAAGAACCAGTTTACTAAGTAGCGTACCTGTATCAATCTTTGCAATGGTACAGGATATTTTGTTTTGTAGACTAATAGCGGCTACGGCACCGGCGCCGATGATTACTTCTGTTTCTTTGAACAGTACCGCTATCGTATTTCCTTGTTTTAAATAGGGGGCCGTTGTAGGCGTTTCGACGACGATGGCTTTTAAAACTAGTGCTTTGGAAACAGCCACCGAAACGATTGAAAGTTGCCCGCTGGTCTCAATTTGCACAATATCGCCCCGAAGTCTATTCATCTATCGAATATCCGAAATTTGAAAGTATTTTTCGGGCCTCTTGGGAAAAAATAAAGGTGTGGAAGGCGTTTCGTAGTTTCATTTTTGTTTCCGGCCCTTTGAGTACCACAATGCCCTGTGCGATCGGGGAATGTAATTTCGGGTCAATTACGGTCCAATGGCCTTTTCCTTTCATTGTCGATGATAAAACAACCGATTGAGCCGTAAAACCGATTTCGGCGGCGCCGGAGGAAATAAATTGATTGGTTTGTGCAATGCTTTCACCATATACAAGCTTGGGTTTCAAAGAATCGAACAGGCCATAGTGCTTTAGTACTTCGACCGCCGCCGCGCCATATGGTGCTGTTCTTGGGTTTGCTATGGCTATGTGTGCAATAGCATCTTCGGTCAACCAATCGATATTGGTCGTTATGGTGGAATCCATGGTCCATAAAACCACTTTGCCATACCCATATACTTCCGGTACAGTAGCGGCCAGATTGCTATTGGCTATTTCTTCGGGGTACTTCATATTCGCCGATACAAAGATATCATAGGGGGCACCTTCCTTGATTTGAGCGGTCAGCTTCCCTGAGGAACCAATGATCAGATGGCATGCGATGCCGGTTTCTTTTGTGAACCTTTGTGTCAACGCTTCCATCGCAAATTGCATATTGGCAGCGGCAGCAATGGTTATGGTCTGTTGGTTTTGTGGTTCGCCGCAATTACAACACACGAGAAGCAATACGGCAAGCCCTCTAAGAACCTTGTTTATTTTTACCGATTTTATACCCATGTAGTTTCCTGCTTATCCGTATTAGTTCATTTCAAAAATGGGGGTACTCGCTTTGGAATTCGATATAAGTACCGCATAGTCAATAAAATCGGTGGTAGCCATTCCCTTTACCGCCTCGCTATTCGAAGCTTCTTCCTCCATGACGATTTCGATCAAATCCGGTTCCAAATCTCTATAAGGGGAATGCTGCGTATTCAACCTGTATAGGGTTTGATCGGAGCGTTTCGTGTCTTTGAGGTTTTGTATCCCCCTAAAATACTCTTTGTCATAGTCTCCGATGCCAAAGCCCCCTTCAGTGGTAAAACCGGTATAATTACCTTGGGTATCATATTCCTCGTCCCATACCACCCTACTATTTGTGAGGTACCCAATTATGGAAACGACCTCTTCTTGGTCGTATATTTTATGTTCGATCAGGCGTGTAAAAAAGTATGGATATCCGTCAGTGCCCTCCCGTGATTTTTCCAAATGTGCAAACCCCATCCGTAGAAACTGGGGGTTGTTTTCAAAATCATACCACTCGGAAAGAACCCTATAGTTCTCATAAATGGTCGGTTCTCTGGCATTATTAAAATCTTGAAAGGTAATCTCAATATTCCGTATCAAATGATCAAGTTCTTTTTTTCCTTCCCCAGCGATTAGATAACGCTCCTGGTGCTCAGCCAAATCGGCAAGGAAATTTTTTAGAATACCCTTGGAATAGCTGTCATATTGAATGGAATAGTCGGTGGTGTCCAAGGCAATCATTTGCTTTACACTTTGCAATGCCTTGGTCGGCGCCTCCACGGGTTTAATCAATTGCATTAGTTGTTTTGAAGCGTACTTATAGCTGACCAGCAAATCGATTCCGACGACGTGCAACCGATCTTTATTTGGTAATGAATCGTTCAATTGTTTGAGTGCTTTCCATTTGGAATAGGTTTCGATGCTTCGGTCCTGAGGTACCCTTGATCCATAATGGGTTACCAAATCTTTCAATAATAAGGTATCTCCGGTCTGTAGGTATTCGTTGAAAAAATGCGCTATACTGAAGTCTGTTTCAGGTAAGTAATACCGAATACGGTTACTCTTTAAAAGTGACTTTAAAAGAAGTAATTCGGTATCCTCGGTCTTTGCACTCCCATGGTATGCACCAAAACCAATGATTTTCATATTTTTTTGTGGAAAATGAAAATCGGGGCAGTGCAAATCATATCGATGTTTCTTTAAATAATCGATTTTTGATTGCCCCAATAGCTGTATGCAGGATAAGAGACAAAGTGTATAAAGGATGTTTTTCATTTTCTTACTTTGTAAGTAAAGATTCCCAGCGAATACAAATGTTACAATTTCAGTACATTTTACCGAATTTCTTTTTCCATAATTGGTAAATATCGGTCTTTGATGGCGCTTTGGAGCTTTCCTACTACCTTAAAACCATGTTTTTCATAAAATGCCTCGGCATTTGGGTCCGCATCTAACAATACTTTAGTAAACTTGCTTTTCCCGACTCGGCGCAGAAAGTCATTCAATAGCCTACTGCCATATCCATGTCCTATGTAGGCGGGTTCCACAAAGAGGAAATTTAGCTTAATACGAGTTGCGTCTAGGGGCTGGTGCGTATAAAAACCAATAATCTCATAGTCTTTGATCAGCTTAAATACTTCATTTTGATTAATATACGCTGGGGTAATCGTTAATTCTTCTCTCCAAGACAATAATTGTTCGGGCGTATATCCCCAATGTGCTTTTGAACGCATGGTGAGTGCTGTTAACGCTTCGGCGTCAGTTGGTTGTGCTTTTTCAATACTCATTTTCGTTACTTACTTGAGCATCGGTAGGCGGCTCATTTTCGGGTTTAAATGGGGTAAGAAAGTTTTTATTCACAAAATCTCCAATACTGTTTCCCAGCCGATGCCCCTCTTCGGAATCATATCTAAAATGGATGCCAAGATATACCCTTGAGATGGCAGCTTCATGACCCGCTTGGGTAAAGGAATTAAAAGCTCTTGTGGGAGGATCCATGGCTATTTTTTCAGAAAAAGGTCCTGCGCTTTCCACATCTGAGGTTGTCATGGTGAACGCATAGGAATCTCCCTTCCCGATGGTATTGGACAATACGCGCATTGCGGCGGAGCTGGCGGCCCCGTGTGCCGAGGGGTATGATGGAAAAGCATAGGTATGTTTGTGCAGGTTGTTCCACTGAACGTCTGCTTCCGTGTCGGGGTTTTCGTCATTCGCTGCCCATCGAATAGCGGTGTACGGCCTCCAATGGTTGTAATGAAACTTATTATCAAATACGTTGATGTAGGCATCATAGATCGTCATGTTTAACAAGGCCAGGGTGCGTGCCGCTTCCCATAGGTTCAATTTTTCCTTTTTGATAAGTTCCCTAGCCAGTTTGTTATGCGATTTTTCAACGAAATCTTTCCACCAAAGTGCCATATGGGTTTGGTCTTTGGATCGCAGTTTGCTTTGGAATGCCCCATATGTTTTAACTTCCTGGAATGCCTTGGTATATTCCTTGGAAGTGGTTTTTGGCGGAGGCGGGGAACGAAATTGATTTTGACTGCTTAGTAAAAAAGGGGTGGCGCCGGCCCAACCGGCACCAAATACAAAACCTTCAGGTGTACCACTATGTTCATTGAATTCGGCATAGACCCCTGGAGCCATTGGATGCCATGTATAGTTCGATGTGCCATCCCAGTTATCCTGGGCGCGCATTGCCAAAATTTGCCGGGCGGTTTCTCTTCCTAATACTATGCCAGCTGCTTTTGCTTCGCTGTCGGGAATTGAATCGAGCAAAGAAGTGAATAACTCCCGAAGTTCTTTTTCTTTTTCGCGAAAGCTCCTTCTTACCACTTCATAAATCGCTTGGTTGACCGCGGTCAAGGGATCGGCCTTTTTTATGTTCCCCTCGTATTTATAAACATTGTACACTGGGTAAATGGCGTTTAAGGCATTATGGGCGGCGGTCGCCGCCATAGCTTCCGTTCGAACACCGTTTAAAGTTAAGAGCCCGTCTTTTTCAATAGCAAACGCCATGATGGTTTCGTTCCAGATCAGTAAGCTATCGGTTTCATAGGTTTCGATTACAATCGTTTCAGGCTTGCAACTGTTCAAAAAGAGAAGCAATATGGTGATCTCGAAACACTTTTTTAGACAGGTATGTAATGTATTTTTCATGGGCCTTGACGAATTGTTTCGGTACTTTGACCAGGTTCAATACATGGTATGTGGATTGGCCGAAGTTTTAGGAATCTGCTGTATGGCATCCCAATGTTCACATATTTTCCCATTTTCATCAAATCTAAAAAAATCCATGGTCACGTATTGGTCATTGTCGGGCCAGGTTTGGTGCGTATGCACGGCTACCAAATCGTCTTCCGCAATACAGCGTACAAATGCAATAGACTTTTTTGGGTATTCTCGTTGCATTCTTTCGAAATATTGGATAAAGCCTTGGGTACCATCCGCCACATCGGGATTGTGTTGAATGTATTCATGACCTACGAAGTCTATGATCGCTTGTTGAGGGTTTCCTTCATAGGCCATTTTGTAGAATGCGATCGCATTTTTCTTATTATTTTCTAAATTCATGATGCACGCTTTTAGTGGGAAATCTTTAAACCAAGGGAACATAATGTAAGCATTTTACCTTAAACATTGGAAGGTTCGATGGTCGCAATAGTCAACTTGATTCTAGTGAATTATAGCGATCTCCTTGGGTAGTAGGAGCGGAAATTACCAGAAACTTAAGCGAATGGGCGGTATCATTACGTATTTTATGGAGGGTGTTTTTAGGAATATAGATACCGGCCCCTTCCCTGATTTTGATAAGATCGTCCTCTATTTCAAAAGTCGCCGTTCCTTTTAATATTCGGAAGAACTGTGCTGCTTTTTTATGATAGTGTTTTTTTTCTTGGGTTTTGGAAGGCATGTGCTCTTCGATAATACTGAGATTCTTCGATTTTACCAGATGCCATCCGCTGCAATCATCTCCCCAAGTATAATGCTCGCTGTTATCTCTTGTAACTTCCATTGTTTTGGGTGTAAAAGCGAAAACACTTTCGGGTACAATACCTAATGAATGTGCTTTCCACCGATTAGTAGTAGTTTGAAAATGTTTATTTTCTCGGAAAGGAAAAAGGTTTGTTTGTACCGTATGCTCTATAAGCCATGGGCAAAAACCAACGATGCGTATGCCATTATACAGTATTTTGTACGGTTTTCAAGATGCACGGGACAACACGGATTTTAAATAGCCAGACGCTTGCGTAGCCTCTTGAATTACCCATTTAACGCCTCATGGCCTGGCCCCTAGGTAGTCTGCGAATCTTCTTCCGGATTGGCCTCTTCCGCTATATCTTCCTCCTCGGTCTTGTTTAGTTGATTTTCCATGATGTTCAACTTTTTAAGCTTTTCCTGCCATGTTTCCAACGACGCCTTGTGGCGGTCAATATTCTTAATTACTTCTTTGACCAATGGGTTGTCTTCGGAAGCATTGGAAAAGAATTGTAGATTATTTTCTAATTGGCGGATTTCGCCTTTGCTGTCATTGATCTTTTTTCGAATAAACTGGCGCTCATTCCCTATGGCCCTGCCTTGATCTTCCGATTTCGCAAGCTGCTGTATTTTGTTGCCGTACTGCAATAGTTCGGATTCTTGTTTGTCAATCCCTATTTTTCGAAAAAGTGCCTCCAATACTTTGTTGAACTTCTGATCAATATTTTTTTGCTTAAAAGGCACCCGTCCATGGCTTTTCCATTCTGAAATAAAAACCTTTAGACTTGCGATATCTTTTTCTTTGTCACCGCTGAGTTCAAAAGCGCGAAGCTTCTCTAAACTAGTATTCTTTTTCACCAAGTTTGCCTCTTCTTGTTTGTAGGCACTGTTCTTACGTGCATGTAAGCGGTCAAAATAATGGTTGCAGGCGCTCTTGAAATCCTTCCAGATACTGTCAGAGTACTTTCGGGGAACATGACCTATTTTTTTCCATTCGTTCTGTATCCGCTTCATTTCATTGGTCGCGGTATCCCATTCTTCGCTATCTTTTGTAGCAATGGCTATGTCCAGCAATGCTCGCTTTTTGTCCAAGTTCTGTTGTTGTTCTTTTTTAAGGCTTTTATAGAAGGCATTTTTATGATGATTAAAACCTCTCACTGCCTCTTTGAAAGAGGCCCAAGTAGCTTCATTGGCATGCTGCGGAACTTTTCCCGCTTTAAAAAACGTATCCCGTAAGGCAGCAATTTCCTTCATCTGTTGCTGCAATGCCTTGTGATTGTTGGAGACATTTGCTGCAATTGAAGTTATTTGGGCAATAATTTCGTTCTTGCGAAGTAGATTTTCTTCGTACCCTACTTCGAGCTCCTTTTGATGCTCTTGCCGACGCTGGTGCAGCACTTTGGTGGCATTGCTAAAACGATCCCAAACGGCATCCCTATGTTCCCTGTCTACCGGGCCAATGTCCTCTTTCCACACTTTGTGCAAAATTTGCAATTCGCGGAAAGCCTTTCCTAAGTCTTTTTCAGTGGCAAGGGCTTCGGCACGTTCGACCAGTTTCGTTTTTTCCTCAAGATTTCGTTTGAAATCAAGGTCTCTTAGCTCTCGGTTGAGATGTAGGAAGTCATAGAAAATCTCGATATGGTGATGGTAGGTTCGCCATACATCATTATAGTTTGCACGGGGTATAGGCCCTGCATTGCGCCATCGTTCCTGAATACTTTTGAAGTTGTTATAGGTGGTATTAATGTCTTCCTCAACATTCATTAGCCCCTTTAACTCTTCAATGATTTCAAGGCGTTTCGCCAAATTATCCTTTAATGTATTCTCAAGGTTTTTGTAGTACTGATTGCGTTTTTCCCGATAATCGGAAAATACTTCGTTAAATTGCCTTTTGGTGACCGAATTGTATTTAAAATCGATTTCATTGCCACCACTTGCAATGAACTCCTCTTTTTTGCCGTCGAGGAATTCCTGGAACTTTAAATCAAATTCATGTTTGATTCCGTCCACGTGTTTTTTAATCGCCTGCACTTTTTCATTACGCACCAACCGTTGTAATTCACCTACCAAATTTTCCATGGACATGGAGTGGTAGTCGAGTATGGGGATGTGGTGCCGATGCTGATTGTCTTTATCTTCCGCATCCTCGGCGTTTTCTTCCGCTATCTCGTCCAGGACCTTTTCTTCTTCTCCTGCGGGTTTTTTTGAGGTTTTTTCTTTTTTCTCCAAGGGTGCTTCCGCAACGATATCCGGGGTTGGGGTATCCGAGAGTGGATTACTATCTACCGTTTTATCGGTCGGGGAGGTTTCCCCTTCCGTCGCTGCCGATGTTTCGGGGCCCGATTCAGCCATGGGGACGGTTTCTTTGGAAGATGCGTTCGCCGTTTCTTTCAACTGGTTAGGGGCCTTTTGCTCCTTTTTTTCAACATCGGAGTCTTTTAGGGGCAACTCCGTATCGGAAACCGGCATATCTCCCGTTACATGTTTCTCCTCATTTGTGACTTCGACAGCCCCTTCTACGTCGGCTAACTCTTGTTGGGGAATGGGCGTAGCTTCCTTGTTTTCGGTGCCCGGTTCTCCATCAGCAACAACGGTGGCTTTCTCGGAAACGTCCTCCAAAATTACCTTATCGGCGTCAGGGTTTGCTTGCCCATCCTCAGCGATTGCTTCCTCCATATCCTTTTCTTTCTCTTCTGGCATGATACTAGTTTTTCATTTACCCAAAACCTACCCTAAGATAGTGACAACCCAGTGAATGACAAAGTCATTGTAAAAGTCTTTTCTATACAAGGGTTTTGGGAAAACACCGTATAAGGTCGTTGATACCTTGTGCCTCACTGCTTTGCGGTTCTAGAGAGTATGCAAATTTAAGGAAGAAAATAAGAGGTGACTTTGGCTATGTTTTTGCCTTGACGCTTTTAAAAGGGATGCGTTTTAGCCTTCGCTATTCCATATTTCCCACGCTTTTTCGGCTTGTAGTTCCAACATCCTAAGTCCGTTGCAAATAGCGGCTCCGCGCAACGCTCCTTCGGCCAAAAAAGAGGTTTTTTTAGGGTTGTAGATCAAATCGAATAATAAATGATCCCTATTCAGGTGTTGGTAAGGAATGTCGGGTTTTTCCAAAATGGCGGGGTGTGTGCCCAAGGGAGTGCAATTTACCAAAACCGTATGCGCTATAAGGGTTTCTTCGGTTAATTCATGATATCCCAGTTCACCGGTATTTGGGTTTCGCGATACTTTTATATTTTCAATTCCCAATTCGTTCAACGCAAAAGCCACCGCTTTTGAAGCACCTCCGGTGCCTAGAATGAGGGCTTTTGAATGGTGTTTTTTTAGAAATGGCAACAAGGAGTTTTGAAACCCGAATGCATCGGTATTATAGCCGATGAGCCCCTCTTGCACTACCTTGATCGTATTTACGGCACCTATTTTTGCCGCCTTTTCATCTATTTTCGAAAGATAGGGGAGGATGGACTCCTTATAGGGTATCGTTACATTCAATCCTTTGATTGTTGTGGTGTTCCCGACAATACTTTCAAATTCTTCGATCGATTCTAAATCGAAGTTTTCATAAGAATGGTCATGTAGTGCCATTTCTTTAAACTTTTCGGTAAAATATCCTTTTGAAAAAGAATACCCGATTTGTCGCCCTACCAACCCGTACCTATATGCTTTTCTTTCTATTTTTTCCATACCAATCCAATCCAAATAAAATACTGATTCCCGTTAAAACAAAAAACAGCGCCCACCAGGTTTCGCCGGTTGCAAAATCGGGAAAATAACGCTCATAATTGGCAATGATTTCCTTTCCATTGGAATCGAATATCAAGTTGCCCATGGCATCTGTTTTGAAAATTGTTTTTTTCCATGGCCAAACGACCCCTAAAGAACCTGTAATAAAGCCTAAAATAGTGGCTGTGGTGATGTGTTTGTAATGTTTTAGGACGTAGGTGAGTACATGGGAAAGGGTGACCAAGCCGGTAGCAGATCCCGCCGTGAAAACCGCTAATATTTTTAAGGTATTCAGCCGGGGGCCGTTTTCAACAAAACTAAAATCTCCTTTGACTATTTCTGCAAAAGTGTCATAGAGTGCATTTACAGAGTCGACCAATAATAGAACATAGTTGCCCAATAGAATTAAAATAAAGGAGCCTGAAAGTCCGGGCAGTGTCATACCCGAAACGCTGATCATACCACACAGAAAAATAAACAAAAGGTTGTCATTTTCTCTAGCCGGACTTAAAAAACTTATTGAAATTCCTATGAGAAGACCAACAACCCCGGCAGGCACCGTGCTTTTGTTCCAATGCCCGAAATCTTTCCCGATATAAAAAATGGAACCTAGGATCATTCCGAAAAAGGCGGCCCAAACAAACAATTCTTTTTGCACCAGAAAATAGTCCAGCACTTTTGAGACGCTGAAATAACTTACCAACATCCCGAATATCAGTAGTGCCAGAAACGAACCATTGACATAGCGATAAAAGCTCTTAAACCGTCCGTTGAACAACAACTTGAAAGCCTTAAGGTTTAATTTTTGCAAAGAATAAATAAACTCCTCGTAAAAACCACCGACAAATGCCACAATGCCGCCTGAAACACCGGGTACTTTGTTGGCCGCTCCCATACAAAGCCCTTTAATAAAAAGGAAAAATTTATCCGAAGTTGACCGTGTTTCTTGCATGTAGACTGCGCTTACTTTTTGGAGGCTACTTTCTCAAGCATAAAAATAAGGGAAAAACCTAGGATGGCCGCAACGATGGCAAGGAGTAGTTGCGGTTCCCCCTCAAAAGAAAAAGGAGAAATATTCTCGTCAATTACAAGCGTCTTTTTCCCAATGACGCGCGTTTCCAAAATATTTTTCCATGGCCATATTTTGTTCAAAGAACCTAAAATAAACCCGGTAAGCACTGCTAGGGTGGTATTTTTATGGTTGTCGAACATCCATTTAAGCAATTTGGCAAAGCTCAGCAAACCAAACAACGCGCCAAGGGCCACTGTAATGAGTATCTTAAAATCTCGTTCATCCACCGCGTCCAATACCGTTTTGTAAGAGCCTAACAACACAAGGATGAAAGATCCCGAAATACCTGGTAAAATCATAGCGCAAATGGCCAAGGCCCCCGAAAAGAACAGAAAGGGCAAACTATCTGAATTTGCCGAAGGGGGCAAGGTGGTAATATAATAGGCAACCACGGCACCGACCAGTAACAAAAGAACGTTGACAAAGCGCCATTTTTTGATTGCCTTTCCCACAAAAACAACACTGGCAAGGACTAGACCAAAGAAGAAAGACCACAAAGGAATCGGCTGGTTTTCAAGTAGCCAGCTGATTATTTTGGATAGTGAGAAGATGCTCAATGCCATTCCTAAGACCAATGCCAACAAAAAATTACCGTTTAACGCAGTCCAAAATGCCTTAAATCCCTGCTCACGTAAGATTTGGAGGCTTTTTAGATTTACATTATTGATAGATGTGATGAGTTCTTCATAAATGCCCGCAACGAATGCAATGGTGCCTCCTGAGACCCCAGGTACCAGTTCGGCTATTCCCATAGCCATTCCTTTTAATGTGACAAATAGATACTGAAACGTACTTCGCGACTTCATATGTGTTGTTTGCTTTGGACTTTGGGGGACAAATAAAGGAACAATATTTTACAAAAAGGGTATAGTACCCCTATTTTGCCGGGTATAGCATGTTTTAGGTTTGCAAATCTGAAACCGGGCGGTCTTATCTAGAAGTTTTTTTAGAGGCAGAAACCAATTCCAGCACCCAGCGCTCGCTACAAAACTGCGGATAGGTGGCATTGAAATCGGCGAGTTTGTCAAAATCTTCCTTTAAGGCTTTCATTAGCATGATCCGGGCGTTGATCTTGTCCCCGTTCAAAAGGTATACGCCCGCTTTCCGATACGAAATATCGGCACTTTCGGGATAGAATTCGTGCCCTTGCGTGAGTATTTGTAGTGCAGCCTCCAGATTGTTATCCAACACGGCCACTTCCGACCAACTCAGCCATGTATCCAACTCATAGTTGCCCATGTCTATGGAATGCTTATAGGAAAAATCAGCATTGTCATAGTCTTTTAATGCGGTGTGTATTTTTCCACACTTTTTCCAGTACCGTGGATTGTCACCATCGATATTTAAAGCTTTGTTAATATAGTACAGCGCCTTTTTATAATCTTCCTTTTTATAATAGAACTCGGTAATCACTAGCCAGCCCTTATCCAATAACGGATCTTCATGCACCGTCTTGTAATAGTGGTATTTGGCCATCTCGTCATTTCCCAGCTTTTCATAGCATCTTCCTATACGCAGATAAGCATGGGAGGTAGGGTCTTCCAGTTTTAAGGTCGTCTCATAATTTTCGATCGCCTTTTCAAAGCGCCCCATTTTTTCAAGTACTTTTCCCTTTTCGAAATAGGCCCCAATGAAAGTGTCATCGGATATAATCGCGAAATCGTAGGAAGCCAAGGCTTCGGGGTACATTTTTTTTGTAAAGTATTGCTTGCCGAGTTGGTGCCAGGCCACTTCGCAATAGGGGTGCCGTTCCAAATATTCGTTTAGATAGCGAATAGCACCATCAAAATCTTCCAAGAATTCGAAACAGTAAATTACATTGTAGAGCGATGAGTAGTCTTGTTCATCAAAGGATACGCACTTCATAAAACTCTCTTTGGCCAATTTAAAGTCGTCCATAAAAAGATACTCCATTCCCAGAAGCGAGTGAATATCGAAGCTATCTTCTGTTAGTTGCAGTGCTTCTTGTAGCAATGCTACCGCCGCCTCATGATTGTCTTTCTTTGAATAGATATTGGCGCGTTGTATATAAATTTCCTCGTTGTTGCTGTCTAGCAATTGTAGCTCGTCGAGCATTCGCTCGGCAACTTCCAAGTTGTTTTCGAATACCAATACCTCTACATCCAATAACTTCAATTCAATCGACGCAGGATGTTGTCGCAGTCCTATTTTGATCGCCTTTTTGGCCAATGCAATTTTGCCGTGATTGAGGTAATGATGTATAATTTCCTCAAAATCCTCAGCATCAAAGAAATAGATGTCATCGGTCTTGAGCATGGACTCGAACTTGGTAATTGACTGGCTTGGTCTTTCCTCAGATTCTAATGCCATAGGAACTTTTTGGTTTAACTATTGAATTAAAAATAGTCTTTTGATCTTATCCCTAATCGCTGATTTGGGCTATATTATTAACAAATTAGTTAACAGTTTAGTATTGAAATTCCGTTAAAACTTCCAGTAGTAATCTGCATCCCTGTCTTATTTCTTCTCTGCTGATTGTTAAGGGTGGGGATATCCTAACTGCCTTAGGTTCAAAGAGTAGCCAAAAGAGTATTAGCCCACGTTCGGCACATTTCAAGACAACATGATTTGCCATTTCCGGGGACTTTAGAATCAGGGCGAGCATGAGGCCCTTCCCACGTATTTCAGAAATATGGTCGTGCCGTAAAAGCGAGCGAAACAGTTTTTCCTTCTCCAATGTGTCGGGAATCAAGCTGGTTTCCGTCAATTCTTTTAGGGTAGCCAGACTCGCCGCTGCAATTACCGGGTTGCCGCCAAAAGTGGTAATATGACCAAGGGTCGGGTTGTTCTGAAAACTGGCCATGAATGTTTTGGATGCTACAAATGCTCCCACAGGGACCCCGCTTGCCATTCCTTTTCCCAACACCAAGATATCGGGAACACAGGCGTACTGTTCAAAGGCGAACAAGGTGCCTGTTCTACCAAAACCCGGCTGTATTTCGTCTAGAATCAACAGTGCCCCTACTTCTGTACAACGTGCCCGAACTTTTTTCAGATAATCGTTTTGGGGGGTAATGAAACCCGCCCCCCCTTGAATGGTTTCTAACAATACCGCCGCTGTTTTTTCAGTAATGCTTTTCAGTTCTTCTTCCCTATTAAAATGGATGAAACGAACATCGGGTATTAAGGGGCGAAAAGCGCTTTTTCGGGCCTCAAATCCGGTTACGCTTAGGCTACCCATGGTATTTCCGTGGTAGGCCCTATGCGCTGAAATTATTTGTGAACGGCCTGTTACCCGTCTTGCCAGCTTTAAGGCACCTTCGATGGCTTCGGTGCCTGAGTTTACCAAATAAGTGGTTTCCAAAGAGGGCGGTAACAAAGACGCCAGCAGTTTTGTGTATTCTACGGCGGGAGTCTGTATATACTCCCCATAAACCATTACATGCATGTATTTGGCGGACTGCTGCTGGATCGCCGCTACTACCCTCGGATGACAATGCCCTAAACTACAGGCAGAGACGCCTGCCACAAAATCTAAATGCGCCTTGCCGTCCGTATCATAGATATAGCTCCCCGAAGCCCTTGCGACCTGCATGGCCAACGGATGGGGGGTGGTTTGCGCCTGATATGTGTAGAAGTCTTTTTTCATAAAGACAGGGACCTAGTCCTCGTTTGACTTGGATGCCTTTAAATTACCTTTAGAGGACACTGTTTTCGAGGGTTTTAACTTGGAGATTGTCTTTTTTCTTTTGGGGCCGGAGTCCGTCTTCGGTTCCGAAGGTTCTATGTTATTTACGGGATCCGCTTCGTTCAACAAACGGTCTTCTTCTTCGGCATCAGTATCAATGGGATTGTTGATTCCCTTAATGATTACAAGCTCTATAGTGTTATCATCCTCATCGAAAATCTCATCCTTGTTCCGAATTCGCTCCTCTCCGCGCCAAACGAACCCCTTAAGCTTCGGGTTTTTCTCCGGGAGCATATCTTGGGGCGATATTTCCCCATCGGGATTTGTAAAAAACGTTAGATCTTCAACATCGTTATTGGCCATGATCATGTTGATCTTGCTGCATATTGTTTTATTGACCCCGATCAATTCATCATCGTCATCGTACATGTAGTAAATAACCTCCGTGTTCTTAATAAGGTCTATGTACTTGAGTTCGTTATCTATGAATTTTCCAAACAGGTCTTTTCCCTTTGCTTGGTTAAAACCCACTTTGCCGATGGTATCCTGGGATATAATAAAGGCATTATCCAGCACCTTTAGGGAGTCTAACTTTTCCGTTTTTAGATTGCTGAGTAAGTGTATACTGTCTCCGGTCATCTGGTTCTCCCCATTCCATAAAATCGGGGCGCGGATCAATTGGGTAATGCCAGTTTGCTGTTCTGAATGTATAGAATCGCATTTCCCACTAAGGTCGGTTTTGTAGAACTTTGCATTGCGAAACGCGCGCAGTATTCTGTAATCCGGTACCCCGGTAATCATCAGGGTATCGCCGTGTATGTAGAGCGAGTCTTGCTCTACTAGGTTGATGGCCACAGCCCTTTTAGTGGCAAAAACGGAGTCTTTCGCTTTAAAGACCTCGGCATAATGGGCTCTAATGATTCCCTTATTAATGGTGTCGGTGACCGTAATATTATTCGTAGCGGAGGCAAACTCCGTAGCCTTGTCAAAATAAACACTATCTCCTTCGATAATACGATTGTTGTAATCGATACGCGTGTTTTTGATACCATACCCACTTTCGATTTTCGTGTCGTAAAAACCACGCTCGCAATACATCTTATACGTCTTTCCCGTAATCGTAGAGGGGCCGTACATATAGGCGTTCTTTGAGCTGGTATAATAATCGAGTTGTTCCGAATCAAGCGTGTATTCCGGGTTTTGAATATGAACACTATCTAGGAATTGGTATTTTTCAATTTCCATAAAATACCTTCCTATTTCACTGGTAAGGGTATTTGCAGAATCGATAATAGTACCAAAATCCTGGTAATAAGCCTCTTGTTTTTCCCGATCGAATCGTAAGGTGTCGGTGGTGAGGGTCATTTCGGTGCCTTCTTCCGTTTTGTTTTTTAAGAGGACATTTTCATAGGCTTTCGCCAATTGAATTTCCCCGTCATAATCGATTTTTCCACTTGTCAACAATACCGAATCCCCTTGCTTCATTCGAACATTTCCAATGGCCCGTAGGCGATTCTCCTTGTTGTAGTGGATGGCGATATCGCACCACATATCGGCCCCTTTGTGTTCGAACTGAACTTGTTTTTCATCTTTACTGAAAATCAAGGCACCGGGAAATTTATCTTCGTCTTTTGTAAAATTACCACCGTGAACCACTCTTATTTTTGTGGTATCGATTTCTGTTGATTCTTGGGAGAAACCTGTATGGTAAACAAATAGGAAAAGCAGGAAGTAATATACTTTGTTCAAGCTTAGAATTTTTCCCAAAAATAGGATATTTTAAGGCTTTAGTTGTCGGTTTGGGATAGTTTTAGGACTCACTAGGCCGCTATAGGGTCTGGATAAGCGTACCGCTATTCGATTTGGACAGGTCGTTGCCCCTGTTTGTAGCGTTCCCCAAAGCCTGAATTACTTGGTTCATAGGGGACATCCAAAGAAACATCGGTGCCTTCTATCGGAATATCGTTTTCCTTTTCCAGGGCCCAAAAAATACCGTTCAACGCTATTTTTCGTATTTCAAGAAGCTTAAAATCATACGGGTGGCCAAGGGTTGTAAAAAATACACGCGCCGTTATTCCTGCATTACCGGTATAACTTTTGGTCCATGCTACCGGGTTGGTCAATGGAAACTTTTCTAAGTTTCCTTCCATTTGGTGTTTTGATTTTAAGGAAGTACCTGTTAGTATTGGGGCACTGTCCCCAAATAGTTTCCATTCCCCGCCATCAACGTGATATAGCCAAGAGTACACTTTCAATTCTCGAAAACCGTTCAGAATGGGATGCGTGGTATTATCTATTTTCGATACTTGGGTCAAGGGATTTTTCCCATCATCAAAATGCCCGTGATGCGTAATCCATTGCTGTCCGAATACCTTGGTGGGCCATTCGTCGTTCCAATATGCCAAGGAATCCTGTTCGTATTTAAAAGCATGCGTGCTGGTGCGAAATCCGACAATGGGTTTCCCGGATTCTACATAATTTATAATCCAATTGCGTTCTTTTTCGGGTAGGGTTCTAAAGCGGGTAAAAAGAACAAGGAGGTCGGCCGTTTTTAGCGCTTCCAACCCTTCAATATGGTCGGTTCTGTTGGGAGCAATATATCCGTCTTCGTCCAATGCGTAGCAAAGGGTAATTTTTGCACCAAGCTCCCGTTTTGCCAGTCGGGCCAGCATGGGCATCGACTCTTCTGAGCGGTATTCTTCATCCCCCGTAACAAAGACAATATGCGGTTGTTCTTCCGTGAGCTCTTGCGGTCTATTTTTAGTGGAAATCAGGTTCGACTCCTCTTTCTTTTGTTCATTACAGGCAAACGCAAGGAGCATAACCAGTAGATACAACGATTTGGATGACTTACTATGCGGAAAAGACATGTTATCGGTTTTACCCATCGGGATGCAATTTTAAAAGTTCATCGGGCGTCCAAAACCCTTCTTTATCTTTGGTGGCCTCCCGTACTTTTTGAACGGTCTCGGGTGAGACGACCGAAGCTTTATTACCGAAGGCATTGCGCACATAGGTAAGCACGGCGGCAATCTCATCATCTTTCAAAATATCTCGAAAAGCCAACATGGGTACTTGCCCTTCATAGTGAATGCCCATAACATCCATAGGACCATATAGGCCGTTCAAGGTTAACTTGATCAACCGCTCTTCGTTCCCCAAAACCCAATTTTGATCGACCAGGGTCGGGTATCCGCCGGCTTGCAATCCGCCTCCATTTTCTTGATGACAGGTTACGCAGTAACCCTCTGTTTCATAGATTTTTTTACCCTGTTTGAAGCGTTCATAGGCGTCACCCTTCAAATGGGAGGCAATGGCTTTGTCGGTATCTTTTTCCTTGAATACCCCGGACAGTCTGGTACCCGCAAAATCGAATGCATCTTGCATCCAGGCGTCTAACTCCTTTTCATTCGCAATGGATAAAATACGCTCCCCAATGGTCTCATCCATCCAAGAAGCAGCTACAATAGCTTCTAAACGCACTCTTCCATGCGAATCTGCGGCAGCGGATTGCAATAGGGTCTCTTGGTCGCCTATTTGATGCCCACTATAGCGCAAAACACGGGTAGCGGCCGCGCGTGCCCTATGGTCCTTTGCGGTCAGTAGTTTTTGTAAGAGTTCCTTATCGATGTGGTTTAAGCCCCATGACACCCAAAGGGCTTCTAACAAATGGTGTTCGTATCTCGGTGCAGTATGGTCTAATTGCTGTGTCCACTGTTTCAGTTTGGAAAGTACTTCGTCGGTATCTTTTCCCCGTAAGGCTCTGCGCGACCGATAGCGCACCCGATATTCCGGTAGGGTTAGATTGTCCAAAAGCTGGTCAACGGTTGCATCCGCTATTTGCACGGGTTGCAGTAGGGGCCTTGAAGGGTAAGTGATGCGATAAATACGCCCGTGCACATGATCTCGTAACGGGTCTCGGGCATTGTGCTGCATATGACCGATCAGTACATTGTGCCAATCGGCAAGGTATAAAGAGCCGTCGGGCGCAAATTCGATATCCACAGGTCTAAAATTGGGATCGGTGCTGGATAATAGATCATGCCGATGTTGTGTTTTATACCCGGTACCATCTTCTTGTATTTTATGCTGTTTTAATCCTAAAAAGCCTATCGTATTTCCAAGGAGCATATCCCCTTGTACAGCATCGGGAAAATGTCTACTAGAGATAAACTCAAGTCCCGAAGTAGGTCTTACCTGATGATTTTTTTCAATCAGGTCCGCGGTGAGGGGAGATGCGACCCCGTATATTGATTTTAAAGTGCTTGGCATCATCCAATTGACTTTGGTACCCGAGGTCTGCAAAAAGAAATCCTGCCCCCACTCATCGAATGCAATTCCCCACGGATTGGGAATACTCACCTGTGCCACTCGCTCTAGCTGCTTTCGTTGCGGGGCATACCGATAAAATCCACCATTCGTGGCGCGTACCGGTCCGTATGGTGTTTCAACATTTGTGTGTAAAAAAACGCCTTCCGCCATATACAAAGCGCCGGAAGGGTCCGCACAAAAGGCAGAGATGGCGTGGTGGGTATCATGGTCATCAAATCCACTCAAAATAATTTCCGTTTTGTCCGCTTTGTCATCACCATCGGTATCGGTGTATAGTTTTAAGTGGGTTCCTTGGCTCACATATACGCCTTCGGGGGCAAATTCAAAGCCAATGGGTAAATGCAGGTCGTCTAAAAAGGTGGTTTGCTTGTCGGCTTTTCCATCCCCATCGGTATCCTCCAGAATAATTAATTTGTCGGATGGTTTAGGATCTCCCGGTCGGTAATGCGGATACGATGGCATAGTGGCCACCCATAGCCTTCCAAGGTCATCAAAAGAAATTTGAACTGGGTTCGCAAGGTCGGGAAACTCTTTTTCGGAAGCGAACAATTCAATTGCATATCCTTCAGGAAGTGTAAATGTCTCCAGGGCGTCGGCACCATATAAATAATTTGCCGGATCTTCGGAATCGCTTATTTTATAGTTGGTCTCTACCGGGGGCAGTTGTGTCGTTCTTTGATCTGCTGCTTCCAAATCGTAGGATTCTCCATTTGCAATTGCCCAGATCATCGTATCCCTGATTGCCGTCAACTCTCGAATCTTCTGAATTTCAAATGGATAATTGTCCGGTCCGTAAGGGGCGTGGCGCCTTCCATATACATGCACGCCGTTCGGAATTTTGTAATCGTTGTGCCAATAGAAGTTTTTGTCGTTTACCGCCTTTGCCAACTCGGCATACGCCTGTGATGGGTCTTTTTTACCATTTCCAAACAATTGGTCTGTAAGAAAGCTTGCAAGTTTTTGATACCCTACCGAATTTAGTTGAAAGCCGTCAATGGTAAGTGGTTCGTTTTGATCATACCACTCTTTGCTGGCCTCAAAGGCATCGATAAAAACAACCCTATTTTGCACACTAACTTCTGAGATGGCCTTCGTGTACAAAGCGAGGTTCTCATTCTCCTTGATGCCGTCGGGCAAATCATGGGTAGCTGATAGGTCTTCATAGGCAATAGGGGAGACCAAGACCAATTTTGGCGGGGTCGTATCGTTGTATTTCTGCGCTTTAGTATGGGTAACGAAAGCGGTCAACTCCTTTTTAAAATTTTCGATTCCTTCCGGGCCTTCAAACGATTCATTATACCCAAAAAAGGCAATAATGATATCGGCTGACAAACGTTTTAACCATTGATCGGGTGTATCAAATACCCCTTCGCTTCCCGAGTTTTTTGCCAATTCGGTTTGAAAGCTCGCTGCTCCCTCAAAAGCCCAAGGGTCCATGCGCGCGGAATGGGGCCGAAAACCTGGAGTGTCGCCCCCATCTCCCATGTTACGGACCACTAGTTTATTTTCTGGAAATCGCAGGTGTAATTCGGTTTCAAAATGACCGTAATTGATCATTCTAGCGCTTAGGTTATTCCCTAGAAGTACAATATGGTCTCCTTTTGCAAGTGGCATTTTGGCCTGCGGCTTTTTGGTGCAGCTTGCCGGACTAAAAAGTAGTACTAAGGTTGCGGATACTAAGCAACATCTGATAAAGTTCCAGTTTTTTTTCATTTGATTTCAGGTGGTGGTCTTTCTAAATATAGGAAATAAAAAAGCCACTCGAAAGTGGCCTGTAACCCGCAACGGATAAACCTTTTTATTTGCTATAAAATTGTCTTTTTTTAGCTGTATTTTGACTTTTTTTACTCCCTATATATTAGCGATGAATGGTTTGGGTACGATCCGGGCCTACCGATACAATTTTAATCGGCACTTCCAATTCCTTTTCAAGATAAGCGATATAGGCGTTCAGACCTGCAGGAAACTCATCGGTAGACCGCATTTTTGTGAGGTCTTGCGCCCAGCCATCCATTTCAGTATAGATCGGTGTTACGTTTTCCGGGTCGATGTTATAGGGCAAATGGGTGATCGTGTCTCCCTTATAGTTATATGCCGTACAAACTTTTAACTTATCAAAACCACTCAGTACATCTCCTTTCATCATCATCAGGGCGGTTACCCCATTTATTTGTACTGCATATTTTAGGGCGACCAAATCTAACCATCCACATCTTCGCGGACGCCCCGTAGTGGCTCCAAATTCATTCCCGACCCTTCCCATGGTTTCACCGTCCGCATCGAACAATTCGGTGGGGAACGGTCCGCTACCTACACGGGTAGCGTATGCCTTAAAGATTCCAAAGACTTCTCCAATTTGGTTGGGTGCTACGCCAAGTCCCGTACAGGCTCCCGCAGCTGTGGTATTGCTGGAAGTTACGAACGGGTAGGTACCAAAGTCGATATCCAATAAAGAACCTTGGGCCCCTTCCGCCAAGATTTTCTTGCCATTTTTTTGGGCTTGGTAGAGGTATTCCTCACTATCGATAAAGGTAAGTTTTTTCAATTCCTTGATAGCGGCGAAAAAATCGGCCTCCAATTCTTTTAGGTCGTATTCCAGTTGCACATCGTAATACGAAATCATGGATTCATGTTTGTCGGCAAGCGATCGATACTTCTCCTCCCAATTATCGAGCTCCAAATCGCCTATCCGCATTCCATTACGCCCTGTTTTATCCATGTAGGTGGGGCCTATTCCCTTTAGGGTAGAGCCTATTTTCGCCTTGCCTTTGGACGCTTCGGAGGCAGCATCGAGCAAGCGATGGGTCGGTAAGATTAGATGGGCTTTTCTAGAAATCAACAAGGTGTTGCTGAAATCCAGGTTGAACTGCTGTAGATTGTCTAATTCTTTTTTGAAAATTACGGGGTCTATTACGACTCCGTTCCCTACGACATTCACAGCGTTTTTATGAAAAATTCCAGAAGGAATGGTATGCAGTACATGTTTTATACCATCAAACTCTAGGGTATGCCCCGCATTTGGTCCGCCCTGAAATCGCGCAATAATATCATAGTTGTTGGTAAGTACGTCGACGATTTTTCCTTTTCCTTCGTCGCCCCATTGTAATCCTAGTAGTAAATCTACCGCCATTGTAAAATACTTGTTTTTCGGTTAGTCTTCTTTTTTTTCCGCTTTATTGCGCGTACCATAGAAATAAAGCGAATGGTTGCTGATCTTTATATCAAAAACTTCTTCGATGGTTTTTTTTATAGATTGAATGCGGGGGTCACAGAACTCGACCACCTCTCCCGTGTCGGTGAGAATTACATGGTCGTGCTGCCGATCAAAATAAGACTTTTCGTATTGGGCCTGATTTTTCCCGAATTGGTGCTTTCGAACCAATTTACAATCTAGCAAGAGCTCTATCGTGTTATATAAAGTAGCTCGACTCACCCGATAATTTTTCATTTTCATGTTGATATAGAGCGATTCAATATCAAAATGATCATCACTTTCATATATTTCCTGAAGAATTGCATAGCGTTCCGGTGTTTTTCTATGTCCGTTATCCTCTAAGAACGCCGTGAACACATTCTTTACAATTTCCTGATTTTTGTCGTTTGCCATAACCTTGGTATCAGTACATCAATTCGCAAATGTACAGTTAAATTTTGATTGATGAAACCTTCACAGGTACTGCTTTTGCGCAATAACCGTTTGTTGAACAAGGGTGTATATGAAAGTAGCTCAAAACACTTGATAAATAGAGGAGGAGGGACTTGTTTTATCAGTTATTTTTTTATCCTTTGTTTTCAACAAAATCAGCTGCAAGCCAAAACAAGAAAAAAAGCACGGGTTTAAATTCGGGTTACTTTGTCAATACCATCTATTTGTTTCAGGTTTTGCATCAGTTTTTTTAGGATACTATTGTTCTTTACGACTACTGTGATGCTTCCGGTAAAGGTTTCTCCTTCGGTATTAAAGTTTAAGTTACGCATGTTCACATGCATGTTATTTGAAATCATCTCGGTAATATCACTTACCAGCCCCAAATTATCGATACCGGTGAGTTTTATTTCTGATTTGAATTCTTGTTTTGAAGAATCGATCCATTTGGCCGAAATAATGCGATAGGCATAATTGCTCTGCAGGGAAATCGCATTGGGGCAATTTTTCTTATGCACTTTAATGCCTTCCGAAACACTTACAAAACCGAACACTTCATCTCCTGGAATAGGGTTACAGCATTGCGAAAGTTTGTAATCGAGTTTCTCTTCCTCTTTCCCAAAGACCAACATATCATATTTAGAGGTGATCTCATCTTTGTGAATATCTTCCGGAGAGGGGTTTCTCCTTATCTTATTTTTGAAGAAGTTGATAAAGGCATTGCTGTAAGAAGAGGCAAAATCCTTGATCATTTGGTTGTCGATGGCACCGATCCCAACCCGGTAAAACAGATCAAGGCTGGTCTTTAACTTGAAATAGGTGACCATTTTGTTCACCGTATCCTCGTTCAAGGTGATTTTTTGTGTTTTCAACTTACGTCGCAACACTTCTTTCCCATCCAAAGCAATGGCTTTTTGTTCTTCCCTTAGGGAAGATTTAATTTTAGCCCGCGCCCTTGCCGTAGTGGCATAATCGAGCCAGTTTTGATTGGGTTTTGCATGGTCGGAGGTAATAATTTCCACTTGGTCACCGCTATTCAGGGTGGTATTTAAGGGAACCAACTTACCGTTTACCTTGGCGCCTCGGGTGCGCATTCCTACTTCGGTATGTATGTTGAACGCAAAATCGAGCGGAGTGGCCCCTTTCGGCAATGATTTTAGTTCTCCTTTTGGGGTAAATACGAAAATCTCCTTGGCATAGAGGTTTAACTTAAATTCCTCTACAAAATCTACCGCATTGGTATTCGAGCTTTCGAGCGCTTCTTGTAACCTGTTGAGCCACATTTCGATACCCTGCTCTTTTTGATCCCCATGCTTGTACTTAAAGTGGGCCGCGTAGCCCTTTTCGGCAATTTCATGCATTCGTTCACTGCGAATCTGTACTTCTACCCACCTGCCTTTGGGCCCCATAACGGTAATATGCAGCGCCTCATATCCCGTGGATTTCGGGGAGGAGATCCAATCTCGCAGTCGAACCGGGTTCGGGGTAAAGTGGTCGGTGACGATCGAGTAGATCTTCCAGGCCAGAAATTTTTCATTCTGACGATCCGATTTGTAAATGATCCGAATGGCGAACTTGTCGTAAATTTCATCGAAACCAACGTTTTGGGCCTTCATTTTTCGACGCATCGAGAAAATGGACTTTGATCTTCCTTTTAGGGTATAATTAAGTTTTTCCTCGTCGAGCGAATGTTCGATTACTTTTTTAAAAGCGTCGATATAGGCTTGTTGTTCTTCTTTCGATTCTTCGATTTTTCCCTGAATATCTTCGTAAACCTCCGGTTCGGTATACTTCAAACTTAGGTCCTCTAGCTCGGTCTTTATATTGTAGAGCCCGATCCTATGCGCCAAGGGGGCATAAATATACAGGGTTTCCGATGCTATTTTTACCTGTTTATGCTCAGGCATAGAATCCATCGTGAGCATATTGTGATAGCGATCGGCAATTTTGATGATGATTACCCGAACATCGTCATGAAGGGTCAGTAGCATTTTTCTGAAATTCTCCGCTTGTTGGGAGATATTCATGTCTTTTTTAAGGTGTGCGATTTTTGTAAGGCCATCTACAATTCGAGCGACGGTTTCTCCGAACATACGTTCGATGTCGTCCAAGGTATATTCCGTATCTTCAACAACATCGTGCAATAAGGCAGAGGCAATTGAGACAGCGTCGAGGCCAATTTCGGAGGCAACAATTTTTGCCACTGCGATAGGGTGAAAGATGTAGGCCTCCCCTGATTTTCTGCGCTGCTCCTTATGGGCATCCAGGGCCACCTCAAATGCCGACCGGATGAGTTTTTTATCGGCGGCGGTCAGGGTTTGATAACTTATTCGTAGCAGTTCTTTATACTGCTTGGTAATTTCTTTATTTTCTATTTCCAGTGCGGCCTCTGTCATCCTATTATTAAAAATAGCACAATCCTATCGACTATACAACAAAAAATGCGGTGGTTCAACGTGAATAAATGGGCCTTTGTCGTGATCATGGGCCTACGTCTTTCAAATTAGGGAAAATGAAGGCTTAGGTGTTTACCGTTTTAAGTTTCGAATGCGCTCAATTAGCGGTGGATGCGAATAATGCAGAAAAACGTATGCAGGATGAGGGGTTAGGTTGCTCAAACTGTTTTTTGAGAGTTTTTTAAGAGAGCTGATCAACGGTTGTGCCGTGTAGGTGGTTTTGGCATAATTGTCTGCCTGATATTCAAATGTTCTTGAAAGGTGGTTCATAACCAGCCCGGTTAACTCGGAGATCGGGCTGTACAATACTCCAAACCCGATCAAGGCGGCATGAAAACTGGGTTTGCTTACTCCAATGGCCATCGAGACCTGTGGATTATTGATGAAAAGAGACAACAAAAACAACGTTAATCCGGTAAGTAAAATAGAAGCGGTCAGGTTAAATAGGATGTGTCGGCGCTTATAATGTCCCACCTCATGTGCCAATACGGCCACAATCTCCTCTTCCTCCAAATCGGCAATTAGGGTATCGTATAGGGTAACCCTTTTTTCCTTTCCAAAACCTGAAAAATAGGCATTGGCCTTGGTAGATCTTTTAGAACCATCAATGACAAAAATGTTTTGCAAATCAAAACCGACCTGCTGGGCGTAGCCTTCTATTTTAGTTTTTAAACTGCCCTCTTCGAGGGGTGTTTGTTTGTTGAACAAGGGAACGATCAACTTACTGTAAAATAAGTTCATCGCCAAACTGAAAAGCGCTACCAACACCCAGGCATAGATCCAGAATCTATTCCCCGCCCATTGATAAAACAACATGATAATGGTTAAAATGGCCCCTCCTAAAATAGCGGTCATTAACCACCCTTTTAATTTATCTATAAAAAAGAGCTGTTTGCTTGTTTTGTTAAAACCGTATGTCTCCTCGATTACAAAGGTGGAATAGTAGGCAAAGGGAATGGTCAGTATGTTACTCCCCATCATGATGATTCCGAAAAATAACAATGCCATTGCTATGGGATGGTCTGTAATACCACGAACAAGTTGGTCTACCCATTCAAAACCACCAAATACTAAAAAAGATAGGGTTAGCAAGAGGGAAAAAACCGCACTGATCAAACCGAATCGATAGTTTGTTTTTTTATACGATTGTGATTTTTGATACTCCATGGTATCATATACATCATGCAGTTCCTCTGGTATGGGATGGTCATAGCGTGAGGCATTTAAATAGTCAAACAGGGCCTCCACTAGAAATTGAAGCGATAGAATGCCTATAATAACGTAATAAAGAGTATTCAATCTGATTTATTTGGTTGCCTCGATCGTTCTTAAAAACCACGTTGGCGTTTGGCCTCAAAGATAAGTATTGCAGCCGAAACCGAAACGTTCATAGAGTCTATTTCCCCTTGCATGGGAATCAGTATATTTTGGTTCGAATTTCGTAACCAACGATCGGAAAGGCCAGTGGCTTCCGTTCCTACTATGATGGCAGATGCTTCCTTAAAATTGACATCCACATACGGTATTGAGGCCGATAGGGCCGCACAATACAAGCGTACCCCATTGGATTTTAAAAATTGAATTACTTCTTCCGTAGTGCCCACAGCAAGTTGATTTGTAAAAAGCCCTCCTACGCTCGAACGCACAATATTAGGGTTGTATAGGTCTGTTCGGGGGTTGGCTATGATAACGGCATCTAGGTTGGCTGCGTCCGCCGTTCGTAATAGGGCCCCAATATTCCCTGGTTTTTCTGGAGCTTCCGCCACCAGTATTAACGCATTTTTTTTAGGGAGTTGTAAATCACTTAAAGTATGGGAAATGGCCTTTGCAATGGCTATGACTCCCTCCGTGCTTTCCCTGTAGGCCATTTTTTGATAGACCTCTTTCGATACATGTACAAATGCAGGAAGTGTGCCTTGTGGATTTAAAAAATCTTTCAGTTCATCCTCTGAAATAAAATCGCCTTGAAACAAAATGGTTTCAATGGTATATTTTGCTTTTAATGCAAGCTGTAGTTCGCGAACTCCTTCCAATGCAAAAAGCCCCGTTTTTTTTCGTTCCCTCGATTTTTCTTGGAGGGACCGGATTTTTTTAACCAATGGGTTTTGCACGCTCGTGATTTGCTTAATTTCGTACATGTAGCAAATGTAAATAAAACGGATTTGGCGCGACTCAGTATGAAACATAAAACAACGAACGAATGAAACCATTATTAATAGTAAGTATCCTAGTACTTTTTGTGCATTGTAAAGAGACCCCTAAACCGATGTCGACGATTGAAAAAACAATGACAGAAAGCAGTGAGCAGGCCATTTTATATCCGGAAAGTCTGGCAAAGGTCTTTGAGGCCCATGGTGGCTTGGATGCATGGCGTAGCAAGCGCACATTGACCTATGATCTGCCCAAGCCAAATGGTTCTGAAACACATAGTACCGATTTGTATTCGCGAAAGGACAAAATTGAAATGGGGGCCATTGCTATGGGTTTTGATGGAAAAGAAGTATGGTTGAAGGATCAAGAAGGCGCTTATAAAGGGGATGCTATTTTTTATCATAATCTCATGTTTTATTTCTATGCAATGCCTTTTGTATTGGCCGACAATGGTATAAACTATGGTGCTACCGAACCGTTGGTCTTCGAAGGGGTTTCCTACCCGGGAATCCAGATTACCTATGATTCGGGAGTGGGAACATCCCCTAAGGACGAATATTATATTCATTATGATCCAACTACCAATAAAATGGCATGGTTGGGATACACCGTTACCTATCGAAGCGGGGAGAAATCGGATAATGTAAAATGGATACGCTATGGAGATTGGATGCAAGTCGACGGCCTGTTAATGCCCAAAACCCTGACATGGCATGCTTATGAAGGGCGTGAAATCAAAGAAGCGAAGAATAGTTATAGCTTTGAGAATGTCTCGCTCAGTTCGGAATCAAAACCGGTAGGTTTTTACGCCATTCCGGAGAATGCCGAAGTAGTAACAAAGAAATGATCATACTTTTAAGTAAATTGTCATTTCTAATATGCGTAAACTATGGAAGTTTTGTTGTTCGGAATAGCGAAGGATATCGTTGGAAAGACGCTGTATGAGTTGGATGATGTTACAGACAACCCGAAATCTGTTTTAGAATTGAAACAATATATGGTGGCACAGTTTCCTGAATTTGGTAAACTTTCTTCGCTGGCCATTGCTGTTAACAGTGAGTATGCGGCAGATGACGTATCTTTGAAACAGGGCGACGAAATTGCAATTATACCGCCCGTAAGCGGAGGCTAATGATAGAACCAATAATTGAAATAGTAGATAACTTAGATCCTGGGAAGGTATATCAAGAACTATCCCACCCTAAAAGCGGTGGTGTGTGTGTTTTTGTAGGGGCCGTACGTGATAGTACACAAGGCGAGGAGGTTGTTTCTTTGGAGTTCGAAAGCTATCAGCGTATGGCGCTTAAAGAAATGAGAAAAATTGCTTTGGAAGCGGCCGAAAAATGGACGTTGAATGCTGTAGTGGTTCGTCACGCGGTAGGGGCAAAAGAAATAGAGGAACCGGTAGTAGTGGTGGGGGCTTCGGCAGCTCATCGAGATGCTTGTTTTCAAGCCTGTAGATACTTAATAGATACGTTGAAAGAGCGAGTGCCCATCTGGAAAAAAGAGTATTTCAAAAATAAAACGGTGTGGGTATCGGCCCATCCGTAGCAAATTTCTATTCCTCGCCCTAGCGCTTATCTCACCGCGATCAAATGTATTACCAAAACAAGTATGAATAAAGAATTATCACATATTGACGAAGCGGGAAATGCCAATATGGTCGATGTCTCGACGAAAACTACCAGTACGCGAACCGCTAAAGCCTCGGGTTTGGTTACTTTCCATGCCGACGTGTTTCGCACTTTGGCCGGTCAAGATTTTTTAGGAGCCAAAGGTAGTATTGTTCAAACGGCGGTCATCGCCGGTATACAGGCCGTTAAAAAGACTTCGGAGTTGATACCCCTCTGTCACCAGTTGAACCTTTCTAAAATTAATATTGATATTCAACCGGTCGCGAATTCCCTGAAAATCGTTTGTACCGTAACATGTAATGAACGAACAGGGGTAGAAATGGAGGCACTTATCGGGGTTTCGGTGAGTGCTTTGACGATTTACGATATGTGCAAGGCTTTGTCGCATGATATTCAGATAACGGCCATACAACTAGAAGAAAAAACAGGAGGTAAAAATGACTTCAACCGCTAAATTATATGGATTGGTACTTTCTGGTGGAAAAAGCACCAGAATGGGAACCGACAAAGGATTGATTCCGTATCATGGTATTCCGCAACGGTCGCATTTATATCAATTATTAAGTAAGGTTTGTGAAGAGACCTTTATTAGTATACGTGCAGATCAGGCATCCGAATTGCCGGCGGATATGAAACCGATCGTAGATGAAAATAAGTATCGCGGCCCCTATAATGGGTTATTATCGGCACACACACGATTCCCGGATGTGGGGTGGCTTGTGTTGGCATGCGATTTACCGTTGATAGACGAAGAAGCGTTGAGGCAACTAGTTTCTGAACGGGACTCAGGAATGGTATCCACGGCCTTTGCACAGGCCAATGACCCTTTGCCGGAACCTTTATGTGCTATTTGGGAACCGGAAGCCCTCCGTGCTTCAACCGATTATTTGGCGGGAGGCGCAGGTACTTGTCCTAGAAAGTTTCTGATCAACCATGACCGGGTGAAACTGGTATTTCCCAAGAACCCCAATACATTGTTGAATGCCAATTCGGAAGCAGATTACAAAGAGGCGATTGCAAAACTATAATACCTAGCGAATGCAAGCGGAACGTTACAATCGACAATTGATTCTAAAAGATTTCGGACCCGAGGCGCAGCAAAAGCTTGCCAATGCCGCCGTTTTGGTAGTAGGGGCTGGCGGTTTAGGAGTTCCGGTACTTACCTATCTGAACGCCATGGGGGTCGGTACTTTGGGAATTGTTGATAATGATGTTGTAGCACTTTCCAATTTGCACCGGCAGGTAATATACAAGGAATCCGATGTGGGGCTGTCAAAAGTGAAAACGGCTATTGGTGCCCTTAAAGCTCAGAATGCATCCACCGATTTTCATGGGTATGGCACTTTTTTGACCAAGGATAATGCCCTAGAAATTATAGCCGGTTATGATTTGGTGATTGATGCTACCGATAATTTTCCTACCCGTTATTTAATCAATGACGCCTGCGTAGTATTGAAAAAGCCCTTTGTATATGGTGCGTTGCACGGGTTTGAAGGGCAGATAAGTGTTTTTAATTATAAAAACGGCCCAACCTACCGTTGTCTGTATCCAACGATGCCCAAGGCAGATGAGGTACCCAATTGCAACGAACATGGGGTATTGGGTATCGTGCCCGGAATTGTAGGCAATTTTCAGGCCTTGGAAGCCATAAAAGTACTGACCGGAGTAGGGCAGGTGCTCTCCGGAAAGTTATTGTTGTTTAATGGATTAGGATCGGTTTTTCAAAAAATTAAATTTTCGCGAAACCCGAAAAACACGAAACGTATCGTTTTGGAAGCCAACTATGATTTTGATTGTGAAATGCCGTTTGCCTCCATTTCTGCTGCAGATTTTTTGGTTTTAAATGAAAAGAGCCAACTTCAAATTATAGATGTACGCACGCTGGCCGAATTTCAAGGCGGGCATTTGCCCAATAGTCTCCACATTCCGTTGCACGAGCTTGTTGGGCGCGCCCAGGAAATAAATTCAGACGCCCCGGCCTATTTTCTGTGCCAATCTGGAATACGCAGTCAAAAAGCCATTGCGTTGCTACAGGAACAAATTCCGACCGCCCGTTTAATCGATATTTCAGGGGGAATGAACCGGCTTAAAGTGACTATTTGATAAGCCTAGGAATGGTCGATTTCCCGTATTAGTTTTCTTCTTCTAGTTTTGATATCATTTTTTCGGCATGGGTGTTTTTAGGATCCAATGCGAGTGATTTTTTGTAGTTTTCAATAGCAAGGGTAGTTTCGCCCAGTTTCATACAGGCCTCTGCATAACTGTCATACGCATTGGCATTTTCTGGATACAACAACATATTTATTTTAAAGACCTCTTGTGCCAGTTTCATATTGTCTCCATATAGATACTCATATCCTACCGCGTTTATATTCCCCACTGCGACGGTAGGATCCTGCGGGTCTTGCGCAAGCAGGGTTTTATAGGCAGCGAGCCCTTGATCAAAATCACCCGCTACCACCCATTCGAGAGGGAGTTTCACATCTGCGGCCAATTTCGGAAAGGTCGATTGTGTTTCTCCCGTATCGGGGTTGACGACGAGCATATTTAAAACACCGTCTTCCGCTTCACGCTTAAATTGTATCAATCGATCGTTTTCTCTTCTAACATAGGTAGTGTCTGATACCTGAAACAACTCATTTTCAGCAAAGCCTAAGCCTTTACGATAAAGCAGACCGTTCTTTTCATACACCTCGATAAACAGATTTTCATTCACTTGGTAACGTCCTGTGATCTCTGACAGGGTTTTTGATTCCAAGGCTAATTTGTCATAGGTAAGTACGTAATCATCCCATTCGTATGATAGGGCGACGGAACGGATCAATTCAGCAATAAAATCGGGATGGTTCGAATTGGTCAATATGACCACGCCGTACCCTTTATCCCTATGTGCCACCAATTCGCTGGAGAAACCTTCGTCCCAGCCTCCGTGCCCGAAATATATTTCATCTTTCTTCTTGTTGATGAAAATTCCCAATCCGATAAAATCTGCAACAAAGGGGGTCAGCATTTTGTTCCCCATTTCCTTGGAGAGTATTTTGGTACTGGTACCTGCGTAGGTTTCCTGTAGGTCAATGGCAAATTTGGCCAAATCTTCAGAAGTGGTCCAGAGACCGGCCGCCGCCATCTCGGGGTACGTATGTCTTTCTCCCTTGGTCATCTCTCCGTCTGGTAAATAGCCGGTAGCCGCAAGTGCTAACTGCTCACCGGTCAGCGGCTGGGCATACGTACTATGTTCCATACCCAAGGGGTCTAACACCAATTCTTTCATGGTCTCAGGGAAACTCTTGCCACTGGCATCCATTACCATTTGTTGCATAATGGTATAGCCGCCACCAGAATAGCGAAAACTCTCTTCTGGCAATTTATCGACAACAATAGGGCCGGAGTTGGCGGGAGGTGTTCCATTTAATACCTGGATCACCGATGGCACCGGTAAGTCTGGACTATAGCCTAAAAAGCCATGAACGGTGAGGCCAGCTGTATGGCTCAACAATTGTTGGAGGCTTACCTTTTTTTGCTTGGTAAATTCGTTTTCGGGAAGCTGCCATGATTTCAGTTGGGTATTGATATCGTCTTCCAGATCTAGCACCCCCTGGTCGGCCATTCGCAAGGCACCATAGGCTGCAACCGGTTTGCTGATAGACCCCGCTTGAAACAGTGTCTTGGCGGTCACGGGTTCCTTTCGTTCTTTGTGCATTACCCCATAGGCCTTTGACCAAGCGATTTCACCGTCCTTGATTACTGCAATACTGACCCCGGGAACACCGTAATGATCCATGCGTTCTTCGAGCGTCCAGGTGGCGTCTCCCTTGATATAAACAGGTGGGATAAGATTCGATTCTACCGCGGTTATTTTACTATCGTCGACAGCGGTCTTCGGTTCCTCTTTACAGCAAACAAAGCAAAGGGTGATGAGTAGTACTACCAGTATTTTTTTCATGATTGTTGATTTTGATGATGAATGGTTCTAACTTATTTTTTGATATGATTAAATGTAAGCATTGTTTGAAAGCGGTTCGTGGTATGTTAATAATATATTTCCGCAGCTTTTTTGATAAGGGTCATTTGTGTTTGTATAGAATTGCCTCTTCTGTAATCGCTTTTTGTTTTGAATACCAATACTGCATCTATCGCAGGAAATACCGTAATATTTTGACCAAGGGCACCTTGGGCGGAATACGCACCTTTGAGATTGGGTTCGCCTGTATTTTCTAGCAGCCACCACATATAGCCATACCCTAGATCCAGCCCATCCTCCTTGAGAACGGGCACATTTTTTTGCGCTTCGTGATAAGAGGTTCGTTGCGTTAACATATCATTGATCCAATGTTGTGGAATAAGTTGTTTGTCTTTCCATCTTCCTTTATGAAGCATTAAAAGCCCCATTCGTGCCATATCACGTGTGGAGAACCACATATGGTAGGCCGGGAATCTCGATACGGTGGTGTCACCACTTTTCATCTGTAATGAACGATCCCAATCCTGCATTTGCAAAGGAATTGCCAATTGTCGCTCGACTTCATCATAGATATTCTTTCCCGTTTCCTGTTCAAAGATGTGTCCGGCAAGGTTAAAATCCCAATTGTTGTACAACCAATAGCTTCCAGGGTCTACAGATCCCCTCTCGGGCGCAAATTGCCTAAAGTCGCCCCCATTCGCACCGCGAAGGTATATGCCAGATCGGGCGGACAATACATCTCGGATGGTCGCTTTTTTTTCGATCGGGAGCAAGGCATTCACATCCTCTATCTCCAAATCTGCCAGGGTTTTGTTCAAGTCTAATTTGTTTCGCTCAACATAGTGTCCATATAACATGGCCAGAACGCTTTTACGACAAGAGGCGATGTAGCTGTTTTCCCTTACGTCTCCGTATTCCAATACGATTTTCCCCTTATGAATTAATAAGAGACCGGTAACATTGGTACTGTCGATCACATAGCGCGTAAAGATAGAACGTGCCGTAGGTCCCCAGCCATCTGCTTCGGGGGTGGGGTTTACCGACCAGTTTTTCTCTGGAAATACCTGGGCTTCTCCCTTACAGTTCAATAGAAGAAAACAGAGCAGTAGTATACAAGAAACTTTCATTAATTTTTATAGATCGCTTAATCTAAATCGGTGCTATTTCCCCTCATATTTACCCATATAACGCTTCCAAAGTTGGGTCTGGTGGGTATCGAGAGAGAGTTTTCGACCATCAATAAAGGCATATAATAATTGATTGCCCCGCATATCCAAGGCGTCCCCTTCCGATAAGAACAGGGTAGCACTTTTACCAACGGCCAAGGTACCATAGGCATTGTCTATACCCAAAATTTTGGCAGTATTGCCTGTAATCAATGCCAGTGCCTTTTCCTTATCCAAGCCCTGCGCCACTACCTGCCCCGCATAAAAAGGAAGGTTGCGGGTTTGAAAATTACTGGCCTCGCCATTTTGAAGTGCCACCAATAGTCCGGCATCTGAAAGTAGTTTCGGGAGCTTATAGGGCAAATCATAGTCTTCGTAATCAAAATTAGGGAGGTTGTGCGTAAACTGTACCAATACTGGAATACTATGTTGTTTAAGGAAGTCGGTCACTTTATAGGCATGGTAACCACCTACGAGGACTACTTTTTTTACGCCGACTTTTTTCGCCATGGTGATACCATCAATGATTTCTTTTTCCCCGTCGGCATATAGATACAATGTTTGGGAACCGTCATAAAGGCCTTGCATCGCCTCGAAAGCGGGATTCGTTTCTTTGGCAGTTCCCTTACCATAGGCCGAAGCACCTTGCATAAAACCTTCTACTTCGGCAAGTTGTTCGTCGTATTGGTCGTTTGGTTTAAACCCGCGTTCTTCCCCCATCCACCAGCGTCCTCTCCTAAAGCTGTTCGGCCAGTGCAGGTGAATCCCGTCATCTTCTTTTATGGCTGCGTCCTCCCAATTCCAAGCATCAAACTGCACAATTGACGAGGTTCCTGAAATGCGTCCGCCTTGTGGGGTAATCTGGGCCAGCAGTACGCCATTGGGTCGCATGCTTTCTACGACTTTGGATTCCGCATTATAGGCAATCAAACTTCGAACATGAGGAATGAGGTCTCCAATCTCATCTTGATCATTACTGGCACGCACCGCATTTACTTCAATCAATCCGAGGGATTTGTTAGGAGCGATAAAACCTGGATAGAGGTGTTTGCCCATTGCGTCTATTACAGTGCCTTTAGGGGTCTCGTTCGTACCCAAAGCGATGATCTTACCGTTTTCAAAAACCAAAGTGGCATTCTCGATGACAGTACCGTCACCTATATGGGCAGTTGCTCCGGTAATGGTAATCGCTTCTTTCTGAACAGGGGCCGGGGTCTGTTGTGCCAATCCTTGAAGGCAGGCTCCCAGAAGTACGAGTAGTGTGTATACTATTTTTTTCATCTGTTTAAATTTTATTGTTTTTAACCTGAGGGTCCTTTTTTAGAGTGATTCACAATGCATCAACTCTTTTCGCTTCATTTTGGCCCCCTGCATTTTTCCACCGCCCGCTTTTTCTTTGAGCATCATGTTGATCAGGCGATTGCGTTCTTGCTTTACCGCTTCCCTCATTTGCTTGTCCTTTTCAATATCAAAATAGGTGGCCCCATCAATAATGGTCTTCTCTGCCTTGGCATAGACCGATAGCGGGTGATCGCTCCACAAGACCAAATCGGCGTCCTTTCCAACCTTGATACTCCCCGTACGATCATCTAAATGCAGCAGTTTTGCCGGGTTAATGGTCACCATTTTCCAAGCTTCTTCTTCGCTTAGCCCCCCATACTTTACAATTTTACCCGCCTCTTGGTTCAATCTTCTAATCATCTCGGCATCATCGCTATTAATGGCCACGGTGACCCCTTGGCTTTGCATAATAGCGGCATTGTAGGGAATGGCATCGTTCACCTCAAACTTGTACGCCCACCAATCGCTAAAGGTACCGCCGCCGGCACCATGTTTGGCCATTTTATCGGCTACTTTATAGCCTTCCAAAATGTGGGTAAAGGTATTGACACGAAAACCGAATTTTTCAGCAACCTTCATCATCATATTAATTTCGCTTTGAACATATGAATGGCAACTAATAAATCGTTCCCCATTCATAATTTCAACCAAGGTTTCCATTTCCTCGTCATAGCGAAACGGTTGGCCACTTTTCTTTCGTACTTCATATTCCTTGGCGCGTTGAAAGTAGTTCATGAAAACTTGTTCCACCCCCATACGGGTTTGCGGAAAGCGGCTAAAACTCTGCCAGTTGCTTTGTTTTACATTCTCGCCCAACGCAAACTTGATAAACTTGGGAGAATTATCGTAAATCATGTTCTCGGCACTTTCCCCCCATTTTAATTTTAAAATGGCTGAGCGCCCACCAATGGGATTGGCAGAACCATGGAGTAATTGCAAGGAGGTAACACCGCCCGCAAGCGCATGATAGATGCCCTTGTCTTCTGGATCTACAACATCTTCCATTTCTACTTCGGCCGATGAATTGTGCCCCGCCTCGTTAATCGATAGGGCGGCAATATGGCTGTGTTCATCAATGATACCGGCAGTTAAATGTTTACCGGTCGCATCGATTACTTTTGCACCACCAGTAGACAAATCCTTCCCTACTTTTGCAATCTTTCCATTTTTTACCAGTACATCGGTATTCTCCAAAATACCGCTTGCTTCACTGGTCCATACGGTTGCATTCTTGAATAAGAGGTTTTCTGCTGCTGGAATCAAAGTATTGCCGTACGCGATATTAGGGAAGGTTACCCCGACCAATTCTGGTGGTGCCTTCTCATTCTTTTCACCCTTTTCCGGTTTTTCAAAGGCCTTGGTCTTTACTGCTGTGAAACTACCTTCATTGCCCGTGGCAAGCACCACTTTCCCGTTAAGATTGTCCGAAGCTTCCGAAACGAGACCGGTCATTCGGTAATTGTTTTTGTCCTTATCGGTAAAAGAGAGGACCACCCAATCATTTTTATAACTGAATTTTGGACTGAGCTTTATAGTATCCTGCTTTACCGTAGCTTTGGGTTTTCCTGCTTCTCCTCTTATCGACAGTAGAAAGGTATTGCCGGCTGCGGATAAGGTATAATCTCCCCGAATATCCTTTAATGACATGTCACTGATGACGTTCTTATGCCCCTGCACCCAGTTTTCGTAAAGTGTAGTCTTCGAATCAAATAGATCTCCCGAAGTAATTAAGAAATTGGCCCATCGCCCATTTTGCAAGCTTCCGATTTTTCCTGAAGCTCCTAACAACTGTGCAGGAACGGTGGTCAACGCTTCCAACGCCTTGGTTTTGGAAAGTCCGTGGTCAATGGCTTTCAATAGATTCGTTTTAAAGTCTTTTATCGATTTTAAATCATGGGCGGTGAACGAAAAGCTTACCCCGTTTTCAGCTAAAATTTTTGGATTTGCAGGCGCTTGGTTCCAGTGCCGCATATCGGCCAAAGAGACATACGTGGCATGGTATGGGTTGGAAACGTCGTAGGCTTTAGGAAAGTTTAGCGGTAGAATAAGTTTCGCCCCGGTCTCCTTGATATCGGCAATGCGCTCATATTCATCGCCACCGCCAACAATCGCGAATTGAATTCCGAAGGCATCCCCAATGCCGTCGGCACGAACCACATGGCCTTTGTCGCCGGCATAGAAAATTTGCATCATATCCTTGTTTTTGTTCAAGGCCTCCAAAGAACGATCTTTTGTGGCAATATTGCCCTTGGCATACCAGCTGGCATCGTGGTACATTTGTCGTAAAAGTGCCATGCTCCCCATGAGCGACGTGGGGTATGATTGGTTGTTGGCGATGCTGCGTTCAAACGAAAAATACTGGGCGGAACGATCGTTTAAAATACGGTCGGCATCATTGCCCTTTCCATTCAAAGAAATCAGGACTCCCGAACCTCTTGCAATACCATCCTGTATATGTGAGTTTACCACTCCGAAACCGGCCTGGCGTAATTCCTTCGCTTTCTTATCATCGTATTTAAGATTGGATATTGCATTCGTCTCTGGACGCACATGGTCGTTCCAATAGAAGCCTTCCCTTGAAGAATCGTATTGCGCAGTTCTTCCAGAACGGGGAGCGCGTTTGGCCTGTTCGATCCCAAATTTCGAATATGCGTCTATAAAAGAAGGGTAGATCCATTTCCCATTCAAATCCACTACGACGGTGTTTTGTGGCAAGGCAATGCTTTTTCCGGATTGAACAACCTTTCCATTTTGAATCAATAAGGTACCGCCATCGATGGTTTGGGTCGGGGTTACATAAATCTTTGCGTTGGTAAAGGCTGTGTAATTGTTGTTTTTTGATTTTACACCGTCATTTTTAGGGAAGTAGTCCTGTGCCTGAAGTAGCCCGCCACAGAATAAGGCAAGCGCAAGTAATCGTGTTTTCATGTGTTGGTTTTAATGGCCACATGTAACCTTTAAAAATCGTCGTACATACGAAAGCGGTGTGAATACCACTTATTTCGATCATATCGGTTTCATCTGTCGTTTTATTAATTTATTGTAAAGATGAAGGGCTCTTTTAACAATAAACATATCAGTTAATTAGTCTTTCTAAAAGTAGGGGAAGTCAATCAATTTTTAAGCATGTTAGGTTTTTTTTAACGTTTGACGCTAAACACCGAACATTTTTATTCAACCGACACTTTTGTTTCCAAGCTGGGGCATTCTAAGGAAGGGCACTCTAAAGCCTACAGTGGGTATTTCTCATGATAGCCCACCAGTAGGCTAACGACCCTTCCATAACTTTGTATTCCGTCTTTCTGGTTGTTGGCTTTCAGAAAAGCACTAAAAATTGATTCGAAAATAGGTTCGAAGGGGTTTTTATACGAATCGTAATGATCTCTTAACTCCTGATAGTTTTTCTGAGTGCCTTCATTGACCAACGCATACCATTTTTTAAATTCAGCCTCATCTTCCCGAGCGATGGTACTTAGGCAATAGCTTAGGGCATAGGCATAGGCCGAATATTGAAAATAAATATCCTTGTTCCTCACCGTAACCAAGTAACCGATAAAATTGGTCTCGTTCTCTGCCGAATACCCTACTTGATGCCCCACTTCATGACCGCTAATGACAGGGAAACGAAAAACAGGGGTCAAGGCGTTTACTTGCGCCTCATTGGTAAAAGGGTTGAGATACCCACCAATTCCCAGGTAACTTGATACCGTGCTGTACATCGATTTTTTAATACTGGGAAGGGGGTATTGTAAAAAGGACCAATCTTGCTGTAAATCGGAATACCCTTGTACCGTTTTGTCGAATATCTGCGTACGGTTATAAGGGACTCGCACCATTTGAGTACTATCTCCTGTTATTTTATACTGTATTGTATTGGTCTTTTTGATCAATCGAGCGGTAAGGTCCAAAAGGTCTTTTTGGTTGATGCTATCACGAATGTTCAGCTTTTCGGCAATAGGTTGTCGGTAATAATTAAACCCCCACATCATATGGAATGTAAAATAGAAAACTGATAGGACCAGCGCAACGTTCCTTAAAAACAACCACGGTTTCGTTCGGATACTTTTGCGTTTCCGAACGATGTAGCGTATCGCTAGAAATATCAAGGTCGAATAAATCAGTTCACCTACTGAAAAAGGGATCCAGCCAAGTAAAAACCGAAAGAAACGGCTTATAAAAGGGTAAATACCATTGCTGTAGTACCGCTCGATCCAATCGGGATGCCCCGACAGCCACTGTACCAAGATGAACTGGGGAACAAGGCTTATAACGATGCCATTTCTAAGTCTATTTTTCATTCTTTAGATACTAATCACATAAATATCCATCGGATATCGTCAAACGATTCTCAAAATTAGTCATTTATAACGCATATGAATTTTTGCCAACGTATTTTTGGGAAAATAGTTTAAAAGTATGAGTGAGGCGATACGAACCTTGGAACCCAAAGCCGTTTGGAACAAGTTTGCAGATTTAAATGCGGTACCCAGACCCTCTAAAAAAGAAGAACAGGTCATACAGTTTATGCTAAATTTTGGAGAACGGCTGCAATTGGAGACGTTTAAAGACCAAGTAGGGAATGTGCTAATTCGGAAACCCGCGACCCCTGGTTTGGAAGATTGCAAAATGATTACCCTGCAATCGCATTTAGATATGGTACATCAGAAAAACAACGATACCGTTTTCGATTTTGAGACCAATGGGATACGTATGTTCATAGAGGGTGATTGGGTGCGGGCCAAGGGCACAACGTTAGGCGCTGATAATGGGATGGGAGTCGCCGCGATCATGGCCTTGTTAGAAAGCACGGACATTCAGCATCCCCCGTTGGAAGCCTTGTTTACCATTGATGAAGAGACCGGCATGACCGGGGCACTGGGTCTTCAAGGGGGCGTGTTACAAGGAAAAATACTGTTGAATTTGGATACTGAAGAGGACGATGAACTCGATATCGGTTGTGCAGGCGGAATCGATGTTACCGCAACGGGCTGCTATTCGGAAGAAGCTGTTGCACCGACACATCAGGGGTATGAACTGATCGTAAAGGGACTTTCGGGGGGGCATAGCGGTATGGAAATACACAAGGGGCTTGGAAACTCCAATAAAATCATGAACCGGCTGTTGTTAAAAAGTACGACTGCCTACGGTCTACGAATTGCCGCATTGGATGGTGGTGGACTCCGAAACGCGATTCCACGGGAGAGCAGGGCCTTGGTTGCCATTGACCCTAGCGTGCACAAGGCTTTTGAAGTGGATTTGCTTAACTGGAGCATCATCTTGCAGGAAGAGTTCAAGGCTTTGGATCCAAATTTAGCGATACACCTTAGAAAAGTAAACGCCCCTCAAAAGGGACTTTCGGCCGATACCCAGCAAAAACTGTTAGGAGCGATTGAGGAAGCCCATAATGGTGTGTACGCCATGAGTGCCGATATGGACGATCTGGTAGAAACTTCGAACAATGTCGCAAGGGTAGCTGTGAAGGATGGCGCCATAAAAATCAGTTGCCTTACAAGATCTTCAGTAGATTCAGGAAAGATGGAGTTGGCCAATAGTCTGAAAGAAACATTCGAAAAAGGGGGGCTAGAGGTCGCTTTTAGCGGGAATTATCCTGGTTGGAAACCGAATCCGGACTCGGTTATTTTAAAAGTCTTGGAAAAAAAATACGAAGCCTTGTTCCATGAAAAACCAAGAGTGGTTGCCTGTCATGCAGGTTTGGAATGTGGTATTCTCGGAACGCATTATCCCGAGATGGATATGATCAGTTTCGGCCCTACAATTTTAGGGGCTCATTCACCCGATGAGCGCGTGCAGATTTCTTCGGTCCAAAAGTTTTGGACTTTTCTGTTGGAGGTGCTCAAAGATGCTCCCAAAAACTAGTATAACATGACAACCTACCGAATATTTCTCTTAAAAAATACAGTATGAAAAACCTTTTTGGGCTCCTATCGATTTTAATATTGGTGGCATGTGGGCAGAAAAAAAATTCTGCCCCCCTTATCGAAAGTGCGGATAGAAGTAATTTTGTTCTTCAGTTAGGAAGCAAAGCGATACCCTCGGCACTGCTCAACGACAGCATACTTACTTGCTCGGGATGTACAATAGGACTGACCAACATTGGCGGGAAAAATGCGATTGAACTGAGTACAAAGAAAGAATTTTCGGATGGACTCATCAACCTTAAAAAGCTTTTTGGCCATACCATTGATTTCCGATCGGCAAGGTACCTTGAGTTAGCGATTTATGTTCCGAGAACCAGCTGGATTACCGCCTTAAAATTCAATTACCAAGATGAAAAGGGGAATTTTGGAGGTTGTCATGAAATTGCCAATAATTTTTATGGAAACTACGATACATGGATCAAGGTGCAAGTCGATTTGAAAGATGCCCTGACCGACTGTCAAAATTGGGTAGGAGAGGAGTCCCCTATTCCGAATACCGCTTTCCTATCTTTGAACCCTTACAATGCCCATCAGGCAGACGATTCCAAGATCTATGTGCATTCTATAAAAGTGGGTAATTCATTACCTGACGGTAATTTTACGGAAGCCCTCTCAGCAAGGCCAGATACGGTTGCCAACCCTTTCGAAATGAATTTTGAGGATGGCCCTTACTTTAGAAAAGTACTGGCGTATCGGGGATTTGAATCTTCGGGACAAGCCCTTGAAAAAGGAAAGTTTGGGAATAGTACAATGGCCGTACGAATAGAGAATAACAATACTGTAAAGCGAAAGTACACTTGTTTTTTACCGATGTTCAAGAAGGTAACCGGAAATACGGTTGACTTCTCACAAGTTAAAAAGATCTATTTCGATTATTACCTGACGGAAGATAGTGAAGCGTTTGAAGATGCTACACTCTTTTTAACGGGTGAACATTGGGAACAAATTCTTAAAGACTCCAGTGCCCTGCGCGATTTTAAAAAAGGCAGTTGGGAGCGTGCAGAAATCTACATGGATAGTCTTGATTTGGAGCTGGTCAAAGGTGATTTCAACCCTATAAATGCAATTCACGAGTTAAGGCTAGACCTTAATTATCTTCCCGGGCATAAGAACACTGAGATGTGGATCGATAACTTTGGTTGGGAGTAAAGAACTTCCACTCTTCGAAAGAAGATATCCAAACGGCCTGCCGGTATTTCACTGAAAACCGGGTGTTTCGAGGGTGTTTAAAAGGAATATCTTTATCGCGTTAAAATCCGATAAAAATCACATCAAAATGAAAAATTCTGTGTTCATACTTACCGCTATCTTTACGTGCATGGCGGTGCAAGGACAGTTTGGTAAAAAGTTACTTAAAAAGGGAAATGTCGATGCTGCCAAAAAAGTGACAAAGGCGATGACCTTGTCCGACGAAGATATGGCGACACTTTCGGTACAATCCGTTCAGTGGATGGATGACAACAACCCCATTGCCGAAGTGGGAACACCCTATGGTGATCGTTTGGCCAAATTAGTGGAAGGTTTGGAGAACGAGGACGGACTGCAGTTGAACTTTAAGGTGTATGAGGTAATCGATGTAAATGCATTTGCCACACCAGATGGAAGTGTTCGTGTAATGGCCGGTCTAATGGATTTAATGACCGATGCCGAATTACTCAGCGTGATAGGACATGAAATTGGTCATGTAAAACTAGGGCACTCGAAGAAAAGGTACCAGTCTGCCTACGCGATTTCGGCGGCTAAAGATGTCGCAATGGCGAATACCGGCGCCGGCAAAGTACTTGCAGATGAGCAAATCGGGGGCTTCGTGGAGCATGTGTTAAACGCGCAATTTTCGCAATCGAACGAAACGGCTTCCGACGAATACGGCTTTAAATTTTTGGTGAGGCATGATTTGGATTATCATGGTATGCAGGGGGCTTTTCAAAAATTGGCCGATTTAAGCGGCGATGGCGGCAAAGGTTCTCTAACCTCTTCTCACCCCGGTTCGGCCAAAAGGGCCGGAAGGGCAAAAACATGGGCCGCCGAAGAAGATGCCAAAAAAGAAGAGGAATAAAAAAGCCCTGACAATCAATGTCAGGGCTTTTTTTGGGACGGAATTTCGTATCTCCCTAGTTTATTCCGGCAGTCCGGTAATTTCGATATCAAACACCAAGTTCGAATTTCCTGGAATCGGGCCATAATCCGGCTCTCCATATCCTAGATGAGGTGGGATGAACAAGCGTACTTTTTCACCGACCTTCATGGTCATTAAACCTTCTTTAAATCCGGCAATTAATTGTGCATCGGGGCTATAGTCCATGGCCGTAGGTTCGTATCCCCTTTGTGCTTTCCTGCGGTCATCGAACATTCCATATTTCAACGCTACCTCCTCGTAATTGCTGTCAAACAAGGTACCATCACTCAAATAGCCTGCGTACTTTACCATTACTTTTTGACCGACTGTTGGTTTTTGTCCTTCACTCTCAACGAGTTTAAGAATTTTAAGACCGGAAGGCAAGGCCGTAATTTCGGCACTTTGGGTGGCACATTCGGCAGCGAAATCAGATTTCATTTTATTCATGGCGGCCACGAGGGCTTCTTCTTCGGCAAAATAATCGGTCATCACCTGTACCGCATCGAATTTCTTGGCTGCTTTGCCATTTCGAATGATGGCAATCGTTTTCATGCTTACCTCTGATTCGGGCTTGTTCTGAGCACCTACTTTTACATTTGCAATAGAATCAACAACGGCCATCCCTTCAACTACTTTCCCGAAAACCGTATGTATACCGTTTAACCAAGGGGTCTCTTTATGGGTAATGAAAAATTGGCTCCCATTGGTTTTGGGGCCACCATTGGCCATTGATAGGATTCCAGGGCCAGAATGCACAAGGGAGTCGTTAATTTCATCTTTGAACTTGTATCCAGGACTTCCTGTTCCTGTTGCCGTAGGGTCACCTCCTTGAATCATAAAGTCTTTCATGACCCTGTGGAAGGTAAGACCATCATAGTATTTCTTCCCTTTGAATTCATCGCTCACAAAGGGATTTGTTCCTTCTGAAAGAGAAACAAAGTTTGCGACGGTAACCGGTGTTTTTTCATATTCAAGTTTCACCACTACATCTCCCATGTTGGTCTGGATGTCGGCAAAAAGGCCATCGCCCAAATCTGCATATTGATTCGATTTACAGCTTGCCAAAGCCAAGGTCGTTAACAATACTAATAGATACGCTTTTTTCATTTGTATGATTTTAATTTGTGTTTCTTAGGTTTATCGTTTTTAAATATTAATTAGCCGGTGTTTCCGCAATTTCCGATTCTTTCTCGATTTTAAGAATTACCAAGGTTGATTTTAAGGGAATGTTAACGCCGATCTTATCACCGTCTCCCGGATAGCCATAGCCCAAAGACGAAGGATACAAAAAAGTAGCGCTTTCACCTTCCTTCAAAAGTTTTACACTGTTTCTGAGTCCGGGAAAAAGCTCTTGCTTGTCAACCTTATACTTTTGCACCCCTATTTGCTCCATACTATAAATCGTATCGTTCTGCAAACTAAGGAGGTTATAGGCGAGCGTAACCAGGTCATCCGGCTCGGGGAGATAATCGGTCGTTTCATTTTTGGTATTGTAAAAATACCATGATCCACTTCCACTATTAAGATACGTATGGGCGGTATCGGCTTTCATAATGTTTTGTATCAGTAGTTCCTCGGCCGCCAACAATTTCTTGCTTCGCTCTATCGATTCTTTGTAGTAACTACCGCTTTTCACCTTTTTTGGCTTTCTTGGTTCAGGACCGGCACAACCGGCTACGAATAACAGTGATATTAATAATGCAAGTTGTTTCACAGTACGTACGATTTTATTTGGATAACAGTTCTTTATACGATTCTAAATGCCCTAAAAAGTCACGTACCGTATCCGCTAGGGGCGCATCGCTTTTTCCACCGGCGGCATTGTTATGCCCACCTCCCTGAAAATGGGCCCTTGCGAATTCGTTTACTGAAAAATCCCCTTCCGATCGAAAGGAGATCTTAATAATTCCCTCCTCCTTGTTTTCAATAAATATCACCGCAAATCGAATGCCGCCGAGGGTTAATCCATAATTCACGATTCCTTCGGTATCACCTTTCTTATAATTGAAGGCATCCAATTCTTCTTGTGAAAGGGTTATATAGGCTGTATGATAATCTGCCAAGATTACCATGTTTTTAAGCGCGCAACCCAGAATGTGCAATCTACTGGGCGTATTGGTGTCGAATACTTGGTTGTGTATTTTGGTATTATCCGCGCCATTATCGATCAAAGAAGCAATGATCCTATGCGTTCTGCTGGTCGTAGAGGAGTATTTAAAAGAACCGGTGTCGGTCATGATTCCAGTATAAAGGCACCTGGCTATTTCCGGGGTAATCATTTCTTGATCCCCTAAGAATTCAATAAAGTTATAAACCATTTCACAGGTAGAACTCATACCTACATCAGAGTAGGTGATTGCGGCATACGCTTCGGGTTTTTGATGATGGTCTATCATGATGAAAGGCACTTCGAGGGCCTCTAAGATGGGTTCCATCTGTCCTGTTCTTCCTAAATGGTTGAAGTCAAGGGTGAACACCAGGGTAGCCGTCTGCAGTTTTTCTTTTGCCTGGGTATTATGCCGTTCGAAATTGAGAACTTCTTCCCGTCCCGGCATCCATTTAAGAAATTTGGGAAAATCGTTCGGAACAATTACGTGGGCTTCTTGCCCTTTTGCCTTAAGGTAGAACCAAAGCCCCAGCGTGGAACCAATGGCATCTCCATCTGGATTCTTGTGGGGAATGATGACTATTTTTTGGGGCTGGGAAAGCAGCTCTTTTACAGCGTTGATATCCTCAAAATTCATGCGGGCAAAGATACAATTTAATAACATAGGGCTTCCATGGAAATGGCTATTTTTGTAGGAATTAAGAACGAACAGGGGATGCGAACAATGATCTACGTTTTAAGTTGCATGTTATTGCTTGGGTGCAAGACAAGGCAGCATAACAATACAAGTGTTGTAAAGGGAAGTGAGACCCAAAATATGAATGCCGATTTCACCATCGCTTTTGGGTCGTGTAATAAGACGAGTATTGAAAATGTCTTATGGGACGATGTACTTACTGCAAAACCCGATATTTGGATTTGGGGTGGTGACAACATTTATGCGGACACGGACGATGTAGCTGAAATTGCGAGGATGTACGAGGCCCAGGACCGCGTTGCCGGTTATCGTAAATTGGCGAGTACCGTTCCTATAATTGGTACTTGGGACGACCATGACTACGGTGAAAATGATGCCGGAACGGAATTTGCGATAAAAAAAGAAAGTCAACAAGCTTTTATGGATTTTATGCGGGTCCCCAAAGACAGCCCTAAAAGAAAGCAAGAAGGTATTTATACATCGCATGAGTACAAACTTTGGAACGGGAGTGTAAAGGTCATTGTTTTGGACACTCGCTACTTTAGAACAGCGCTTACGCCCGATAATGATTCGGACAAAAGAAATAAACCCAACGCGTATGGAGAAGGTACTATTCTGGGTGAAACCCAATGGCAATGGCTTCAAAAAGAATTGAGCGGTTCTACCGCTAATTTCACCATACTGGTGAGCAGCATACAAGTACTTTCCAACGAACACGGATGGGAATGCTGGGGTAATTTCCCGCACGAGGCAGATCGCTTAAAAAAGTTGATTGCCGATAGTGGGGTCAAAGGCACACTGGTAATATCGGGCGATCGTCATATTTCAGAATTTTCGCAAGCGAACATCCCCGGGTTGGCATATCCGTTAATCGATTTTACCAGCAGTGGCTTAACCCATGCATACCGAGATTTTAAAGAGGAAGCAAACCCTTTTCGGATCGGGGAAGTTGTTTCTACGGAGAGTTTTGGGTTGCTTCGGTTCGATTTTTTGCGCCGTACGGTACAGCTGGTTATGGTCGGTGATGATGGTAAAGTGCTGAACGAGTTATACCGTACGTATTAGTTTCGAGGTGCAAATACGATCTATCCCATTGCCAAACGACTGCTGTTGTCTCCTTTTGGGCCAATCTATTTTTAGTAACCCATATGTGCTTCCAAATATAGTTGTGAATTGTAGGGAAAAGCTTATTTTTGCGCAAAATTTTAAGGAATGACTACGAAAAGAACGTTTACAATGCTTAAGCCAGATGCCGTTGAGAATGGGCACATTGGGGCTATATTGGAAAAAATAACGGGTGCCGGTTTTAAGATCGTCGCCATGAAATACACGCAGTTAAGCAAAAGAGATGCTGAAGCTTTTTATGCAGTTCATAAGGAGCGCCCATTTTTTGGGGAACTGGTTACGTTTATGACCAGGGGACCAATTGTTGCGGCAATTTTGGAAAAAGACAACGCCGTAGAGGATTTTAGGGCGTTAATAGGGGCTACGAACCCCGCTGAAGCAGCCGAAGGTACGATTCGAAAACTTTTTGCCAAGGATATCGGGGAGAATGCAGTGCACGGTTCCGATAGTGATGAGAATGCCGCCATTGAGGGTGCATTTCATTTTGCCGGAAGGGAAATTTATTAAAAAAATCAACGAGTTAAAGGCCTGTTTTACTTCGGTAATCCAGGCTTTTTTTATGGTTCACACCTTACCTTCAAGGCCTTGTTCATCGCCTCAAAGCCTTGCTTGGTGTCCTTGTTCAGTGTTGATTTGAAAAGTGGTACCAGCAGTCCCTTAAAGTGCTCATTTTGTTCAAAAAGCACTTTGTTCGCGCCTCGTGGTGTGATCTTAAAAACATGCTCCCCATCGAATAAACCCTTGAACCACAGATGCCCCGACCAACGCAATTCTAAAGGCTTTTGATATCGTAAGACCTTAGGCTTAAAGTTCATATTGCCGATGGTAACTTTCAGAAATGTCCCTTCTTCCGCATTACCGGTGATGGTGGTTATAAACGGATTCCATTCCGGATACGATGCAAAATCTAACAGTATATTCCAGACCAATTCAGGATCGGCGTTGATTTCGATTGCGGTATTTATTGTCATGCCAGATGATTTAGACCGCAAAGATCTGGTGTTCCATCATTAGTTTGCTTGACAAATATCAAGAACTGATATCCGCACGAATACGGCTCAAGGTTTCTGGAGTCATTCCTAACATCGAGGCTATGTATTGAAGCGGTACCTGATTAAAAAGTTCCTTGTTGTCGGTAAAGAATCGTTGATACCTTTCTGTGGTCGGCAATGAAATCAAATCAAAAACACGATTTTCCATGGTGACAAAGCATTTGGCCAGGAACAACTTTTCCAGTACCGGCCATTCGGGAAGAATCTCATGCAGTTTTTGATAATCTCTTTTTTGTATGGTGAACAACTCGCAATCTGTCAATGCTTGAATACTAAAACGTGCATGGGCGTTAAAAACAAGGCTTCCTAAATCGGTGACAAAATAGCCTTTGGACGAAATCCATTGGGTAACCTCTTTTCGTTCGGTATCCGCATAAATTCTAAGAAAACCCGATTTGACAAAACTCAAGGAATCACAATAGGAACCCTGTTCCGTATAAAATGATCCTTTGGAAAGCTGCTGCTTTTCAAAAAAGGGGAGCAGCTGGTTCAAATTGGTGGTGCTTACGCCAAAATAGGAAACGATATAGTGTTCCAGTTCATCCATAAGTTGTTAATGCTATTAGCGAAGTACTATTTTTTTAATCAAGTCTTTACCGATTTGTTCGTTCAGCATTTGGATTATTTTTGATTTCCCATGGCTAAGTTCCTCTCTTAACACCGAGGAAGAAAGTGAAACGAACAAGGTGTTGTTCTGCAGCTCCACCGAGGTGGTATAGTTGTTTACACCATTACCCATAAGTTGAGCCCAGGCATCGCGCACCGCAACCTTATCGATTCCTTTTTGAAGCTTGTTCTCCTTGATAAAGGATCGTAAGGCTTCTCCAAGTTGCTGATGATCATTTTTCCTCTTCGCCATAATTCGCTTTCTCTGTTTGATACATTAATTGGAGTCTAACTCGATGGGGACAAACCGTTTGTAATCATACCGAACACCTGTCTCGTTCACAACCGAAAATGATGTTTTGTTCAGCGACACGAGGGTTTCGTTCCATTCGCTCAACTTGTTTTTATAGGCTATTTGGTATCCTTTTTCTTTTTCGACGATCGTAAACAGTTCGGCATCGTTCGAAGTATCATAGGTGCCGTCTAACTTTGGTTGCACTTTTTTTCGGAAACCTTTCAATTGCTTTACTTCGAAGTAATCAACTGTCTTACTACTTTTATATTCTTTGGTGGCCCCATCGGGGAATACCACTTTTTCTATTTCCCAATAGCCGTTTAGGTGTTCTAAATCTTTTTTTGACAGCTCGTTATTACAGGCAAAAAACAAGAGGATCAATAAGGAACTAAGTTTTTTCATATCGTTTTCTAAAGTTCTTCTGGTCCAACACTATTGTCCGTAATTTTCCAACGATCCCCGTAGATAGAGCGATAGATGATCTCAAAGTGAAAGCCTTCTTTCATTAACTTTTCTTGAAGCTTGAAGAAACGGTCAACCTGTAAGGGGCGCCTCCCTATTTTAAACATACTTCTGGTTGAATTTGCAGGAATCGCCAAGCCGCCATATATTTTGGAGCTCTGAAGTACGTTGATGCTGTCGCTTACCAAAGCATAATCTTTCAAAAACGAAATGAAGTCGGTATCGTACGATTTGTTATTATGGAAAATAGTCATACGTTCAATAATGGCCGGACCGACGCCATAGTTTTCCAAACTAGCCGTGTGATAATAGTCGTTTGGGCCAAGCTGATCGGTGGAGGTTTCGATGGCAAGGTACGGCATGGCCGAGAGATGGCTTTGATTTTTAATGAGCACGGTTTGATAGGTAAAAATAACTAGTGTCAACAAACTTATACAGATGGCGCAAATACTTAGTATTTTGTTCGAGTCCCAAGATATTTTCTTTCCAGTCATGTTTTTTTGGGATTAGAGTTTATAGATCTTGTATGATTGATGTATTTTTTTGACCACCTCCTCGGTACGGTCGGCGTGGGTATCACTGATGAATAATTGGCCGAAATTTTCATCATTTACCAACGAAACGATATGCGAAACCCTTTGTGCATCCAACTTATCAAAAATATCATCTAAAAGCAAGATAGGGGTCGTTTTTGCTTGTTCTTTGATAAACTGAAACTGGGCAAACTTCAGGGCGATCAAAAAAGACTTTTGCTGCCCCTGACTCCCAAATTTTTTAATAGGGTGACCGGCAATGGTGAAACTAAGGTCATCTTTGTGAATTCCGACGCTGGTATACTGAAGGGCGCGATCACGTTCCTGATTTTTTTCCAATAACAATGCCAGTGGGTCCTGTAACATTTTACTTTCGTATCCCAGGGAAACGGCTTCCGAGTCTCCTGCAATTTTTTGATACTGTTCCTTGAATATTGGAATAAAGGTCTCTAGGAAAAGCGCTCTTTTTTCAAAGATCGTGGTGCCATATTGATGTAATTGTTCATTGTACACCGACAGGGTGCCCATATCAAAAGTTTGGTTGGCCGCAAAGTATTTTAAGAGCGAGTTGCGTTGTACGAGTACCTTGTTGTATTTGATCAATTCCTGTAAATAGGCCTTGTCTGATTGGGAAATGACCGAATCGATTAATTTTCGCCTCGTGTCGCTGCCCGCAATAATTAAATCTCGATCGGCGGGGGACACGATTACTAAAGGCAGAAAACCAATATGGTCGGAAAGTTTGTCGTATGTCTTTCCATTTTTCTTAATTATTTTCTTTGATCCTTTTTTAAAGCTGCAAACGATTTTTTCGGCACGCTCGTTTTTTTCGAAAAGACCTTCGATAACAAAAAATTCGGCCCCGTGACGTACATTCTGCGTCGCAAGGGGATTGAAGTAGCTTTTGCCAAAACACAAATGGTAAATAGCATCTAAAATGTTGGTTTTGCCAATACCGTTTGCCCCAACAAAACAATTGATCTTATGGTCGAATTCGAGCTCTTTTGAATCGAAATTCTTGTAGTTGATCAGGGTTAAATTTTTTAGGAACATGCGTGTTTGATCGAGTTGTAATTCGGATTTTGATAAGATAGCTATCAAAATATCCAAAAATAACGAATAAATACCCTTCCCGTTTTGGATAAAAACTTTATTTTTGCGCGACCAATAAAAAAAGAAAATGGCTACATATAAAAAAAGGGGCTATAAACCAAAAGACAAGGTAGAAGAGCAGCGTTTGGATGAGCAAGAAAGTACTACTGCGGAAGTTTTTAGTACCCTTGACGAGAGTGCTTCGAAAACCGAGGAATGGGTTTCCAAAAACCAAAACTATATTTTAGGGGTTATTGGTGTGGTAGCAGTTGCCTTATTGGCCTTTTTGGCATACAACCAATTTGTACAGAAACCAAAGGATGCGAATGCGGCGAACGAGCTGTACTATCCGCAGCAATACTTTGATCAGGCTTTGAATGCTACGGCACAAAAAGATTCTCTTTTCAACCTGGCGCTGAACGGTGGCGAGGGGAAATATGGCTTTTTGGATATTATTGATGAATACCCAGGGACCAAGGCCGCAAATTTAGCGAACTACTCGGCCGGAATGGCCTATTTGAATATGCAACAATATCAGGAGGCGATAACACATTTAGGTGATTTTTCTTCTGAGGATGCAGTACTGGGCGCTATGGCCAAAGGAGGCTTGGGAGATGCATTTATGCAGTTAAATCAACCCTCGGAGGCATTGGGCTATTATGAAGGTGCCTTGGCGCACAATACCAACGAATATACGACCCCCAAGTTTTTGTACAAGGCGGGGGTAACGGCTTTGGAACTGGCACAAAAAGACAAGGCGCTACAGTATTTCGAAAGAATTAAAAATGAATTTTCCAAGTCCGATGAAGCGCGCAGCATCGATGCTTTTATCGGAATGGCCAAAAGTGGAAGTTAATGGCTACTGCCAATAAAAATTTATCTGTTTACGATAAAACAACGATCCCAAACGCGGAAAAGCTCCGGTTTGGGATCGTTGTTTCTGAATGGAATACAAAAATTACCAACGGCCTCTTTCAAGGGGCACAAGATACCTTGTTGGAATGTGGAGCAAAACCGGAAAACATAGTACGTTGGGATGTGCCCGGTAGTTTTGAGCTTACCTATGGTTGTAAAAAAATGATCGCTACCCAGGAGGTAGACGCTGTTATCGCCATTGGCAGTGTTATCCAAGGAGAAACAAAACATTTTGATTTCGTCTGCAGTGCCACGGCACAGGGAATCAAAGATCTGAACGTGCAGTGCGATACCCCGGTGATTTTTTGCGTACTTACCGATAACACGTTGCAACAGGCGATCGATAGAAGTGGGGGCAAACATGGCAATAAAGGTACGGAAGCCGCAGTAGCGGCGATCCACATGGCCGTACTGGGGAAATAACAACCGCCTACTAAGGCTTGCTAGAAACAGCGCCAATTACTTCAATATAAATCCGTAACTTTCCTATATGCCGCAGAAGGTTAACCGCAGGGGACACCTTTACCTGTTAACAAAAATTGGCAATCGATTTACGGCATGTTTTTTGATTTTGAGTAACTTTGAATATATGGGAGTATTTGATAAAATAACCAAGCTTAAAAAGAACCGTACTTTCGGTTATTCCCCGCGTTATTACAAAAACGAGAGTGGGGAAAGCCCTTTTAAGCTTGAGCACCGTTTTGACAAATATAGGAGCACGGTAGAACCTAATCGTGGTCTAAAGCGAAAATTGGGTTCTGCCATGTCCGACCTCCGCAGGGAAGGAGATCGCAATCTAAAAATTCGTTTTCTCATTGTTCTCGGGGTACTGTTGCTGATATTTTTGTATATCATCGATTTTGACCTCTCTATATTCCTGCCAAAATAATGGGGGATATCATTAAACTCTTACCAGATCACGTTGCCAATCAAATTGCAGCGGGAGAAGTGGTACAACGACCCGCATCCGTAGTAAAGGAACTACTCGAGAACGCCATTGATGCCGGGGCCACATCGATTAAACTGATTATAAAAAATGGGGGTAAGACCTTGATTCAGGTGGTCGATGATGGGCTGGGGATGAGCGAAACCGACGCACGCCTCAGTTTTGAGCGACATGCTACCTCTAAAATTACGAAGGCTGAGGATCTTTTTCAACTATCTACCAAGGGATTTCGCGGGGAAGCACTGGCTTCAATAGCGGCGATTGCACACGTAGAAATGCAAACAAAGTTGGAGGGAGCCGAGTTGGGCACCCACTTAAAGATTGAAGGTAGTAAACTCATTTTTCAAGAAGTCAGTGCAGTGCCCAAAGGCACTTCGATGGCCGTAAAGAACCTTTTTTTCAATATCCCTGCAAGACGTAATTTTTTAAAATCGGATACCGTGGAAATGCGGCACATCACCGATGAGTTTCATCGAGTGGCGTTGGCACACCCGCAAATAGCATTTCATTACTACGTAAATGGTAGCGAGCTTTTTGGGCTTCCGGTAGGCAATCTAAGACAACGAATTGTACATGTTTTTGGTAGCAAGGCGAATCAAAAACTAGTGCCGGTGACCGAAGACACAAAGGTTGTGAAAGTTTCAGGATTCATCAACAAACCGGCATTTGCAAAAAAGAGTAGGGGCGAGCAGTTCTTTTTTGTGAACAACAGATTTATTAAGAGTCCCTATTTACATCATGCCGTGGGCTCGGCGTTTGAAGGTTTGGTGAAACCCGACACCCATCCGGGTTATTTTTTGTATTTAGAAGTAGATCCAGGTTCTATTGATATTAATATACATCCTACTAAAACAGAAGTAAAGTTCGATGATGAGCATACCTTATATGCGATTTTACGATCAGCGGTCAAACATAGCCTAGGGCAGTTCCAGGTAGTACCATCCATTGATTTTGAGGCCGATCCGAATTTGGAGACACCTTATGCATACAAAAACAAAGGGGCCGAGTTGCCAAAGGTCACGGTAGATGCAGGTTTTAATCCCTTTTTAGAGGCTAAAAGTGGGGGAGCTACGACAAAATCGTATCGAAACGTTTCGAAACCGAACAACGACCAACAAGCTTGGGAGGGCCTTTATGTGGGTTTGGAATCAAAAATGGGAACCCATGACAACTTCAGTAGTTTGCAGTTTGAATCGGATACGATTACAGGTTCTATTTTTGACGGACAATCAGAACCGATAGAGTCGACCGCGAAAACATTTCAATTACGAAGAAAGTACATCGTAACGACGATTAAATCGGGGATGGTGGTCATTGACCAAAGCCGGGCCCATCAACGGGTGTTATATGAGAAATTTCTTAGGAACAGCACGGTAAAACAAGCGGTAAGTCAGCAATTGTTGTTTCCACTTTCCTTATCTTTTACAAAAGCCGATGTGCGTGCGTTGAAAGGAATTAAAGATACCTTGAATGCCGTTGGTTTTGTATTTGATACCATGGAAGAAGAAGCAGTGTCGGTTTCCGGGGTTCCTTTATTGGTGACGGAAAGTGAAGTTGGGATGGTTCTGGACCAGTTGATCGCCGATTGCCAGCAAGAAGTGACCGATGCGAATTTTTCGCAAACCGACATTTTGTCGAAAACATTGGCGAAGACCCTGGCAGTAAAAACGGGGGAAGTATTGGAAAATGCTTCGCAATTGGCATTGGTCAACGATTTGTTCGCCTGTAAGGAGCCCTTGGTGAGCCCCTTCAACAAGCCTGTTTATGTAACCATTACGGAAAATGAAATTGATAAAAAGTTTATTTAGATGGGACGAGTAACAGAAGCGATAAAGCATTTACTTATTATCAATGTGCTGTTCTTTTTGGCGACTGCCTTGTATGGGGATCTGATGCGTCATTGGTTTTCGCTTTGGTTCCCAATTAATGAGAATTTTGGCCTCTGGCAGGTATTAACACATATGTTTATGCATGGCGGGCTCATGCACATTCTCTTTAACATGTATGGTTTATGGGCTTTTGGCACTCCTCTTGAACGCATGTGGGGTAGAAACAAATTTTTGTTTTTCTATTTTTCCGCCGGGTTGGGTTCCGCACTTTTGTATACGGCGATGAATTATTATCAGTTCAACGAAGGAATTACGACCTTGGTAAATGCTGGTTTTTCCGAAAGTTCGGTTCTTGAGGTCCTTTCCGAGGGAAAGTACAATACGGGCTGGTATGAAATCGCGGAAAAGGGCACGATCGATAGCTTTCTCAATGCCTATGGCATTCCAATGCTTGGTGCTTCTGGCGCGGTATATGGTGTGTTGGTTGCATTTGCATTTAGTTATCCTGAGACAGAATTAATGCTGTTGTTTTTGCCGGTGCCCATTAAGGCGAAGTTTTTTGTGCCGCTTCTAATTCTGGGGGATGTTATATTCGGTATTACGGGAGCTCAAACCGGTATTGCTCATTTCGCCCATATTGGCGGGGCCTTGGCAGGTTTTATTATGGTATGGTACTGGAAGAGAAACCAGTTTAACAATAAAAGATGGAATTAAGATGGCTAGCACTGGTTTAAAATATCAATTTGCACGACTAAGCATTGCAGAAAAACTGATTGCCATAAATGTAGTGGTGTTTCTTGTAAATCGCTTGGTGCCTTTTTTAATGGGGAAGAACCCAGAGCTTGTGGAGCAGTGGTTTTGGCTTCCGAAAGGGTTAAACGAGTTCATTGCGCAACCATGGTCATTGGTTACCTACTCTTTTTTTCATAGTACCTTCGGGCACATTTTTTGGAACATGCTTTTGCTCTATTTTTCGTCTCGGATACTTCTAAATCTTTTTGGAAATAGAAAGTTCATCAATATTTATTTTTTAGGGGTGATTTTGGGCGGGTTGGTTTTTGTTATCGCCTATAATATTTTTCCCGCTTTTACCCAGTTGTCATCCTATCTGATCGGGGCATCGGCGGGGGTAATGGCCGTGCTCATCTTTATATGCACTTATATTCCCAACCAGGAAGTGAGGGTGTTTTTTTTCAATGTAAAACTTTGGTACATCGGGGCCTTTGCAGTTTTAATTGATTTAGTGCAAATGCCCACAGGAAATGCAGGCGGACATTTAGCCCATCTAGGTGGGGCCCTTTTAGGGTATCTCTATGCCCGTCAATTGACGCAAGGAAATGATATAGGAGAAGGCTTTTCAAAACTTTTGGATAGTGTTGGAAATTGGTTTAAACCCAAACAGCGAAAAGCGCCCTTGAAGACTGTATACAAGACCAAGAAAGCTGCTACCAAAGTAAATACAACCCATACCAAAGACAGTCACCAGAAAAAAATTGATGCTATCTTGGATAAGATCAGTAAGTCTGGCTACGAAAGCCTGTCGAAGGCAGAAAAAGACTTTTTATTCAAGGCCGGAAAAGAAGATTAGGTAGGGAATGAGCAGATGGTTCCGTAAAATAGTGTTCGCTTTAAACATCCTTTTCGCTTCTCTGTTATTTCTGGGAATCATGGTGGCCTTTATTCCTTCGGACCGTTTTCCCTATGTATCTCCATGGGGGCTGGCAGTACCTGTTTTGGTAGTGGTAAACATAGTGTTTGCCTTGTATTGGGGCCTCCATAGAAACAGGAGGTTTTGGCTATCGGGATCTCTTTTGGTTTTTGGATATGTTGTTGGCGGGGCTTTTGTTAAATTTTCGTTTTCCAACGATGGGGCCGAGAAGGAAGATTTGCGGGTCATGAGTTATAACATTCGCTCATTCAACAGTTGGGGGAATATTGATGACCCAAAAGTGTACGAAAAAACCTTTGAATTCATTGCGAAAGAAGATCCGGATATTATTTGTTTTCAAGAGGCAAATTATTTAAAAAAGGGGGACTTTAAGAAATACCCCTATCAGCATCTGGAATATATCAATATTGATGACCGGGTTTTGCTTGGTATTTTTTCCAAATACCCAATTGTAAATGAAGGTACTTTGGATTGGCCGAATAGTTTCAACAATGGGGCCTTTGCAGATATCCTTTATAAAGGAGATACCCTGCGTATGTACAACCTGCATATGGAATCGCTCAACGTTCGCCCTAAGGCAGATTCTTTATTGGGAAGCCCATATGAAAACGTATACAAACGACTTACAAAAGCCTTTCGGAGACAAACGTCCCAAGCTCGTTTTGTACTAAGCCATCGGGAAAAAGTGGGGTATAAAACCATCATTTGCGGCGATTTCAATAACAATCAGTTTTCGAATTCATATCGGTTGGTCAAGGGAGATATGGTAGATACCTTTGAAGAAAAAGGTGTGGGTTTTGGGGGGACGTATGATTTTCTTGGGTTTCCTTTTCGAATTGATTTTATTTTGGCCGACCCAGAATTTCAAGTACAAACGCACACCAATTATACGGTTCCTTATTCCGATCATTTTCCTGTAATGGCCTCTTTTCGTTTAAAGGAATAATAGGTAACAGTCAACCATATCCGCTACCATATGAAGTAGTAGGGCGATGCCGAAAATTCTGGTTTTAGCGGGAATCAACATTCCTATGTACACTGCAATTGCCCAATAACTGTGCAGTGGATGGAAATTGATACTACAGCGATCCGGGTCAAAGATCGGGGCGGCCCATAAATGGTCTATGTCGAGAAGAATTCCGGCCCATAAAATGAACAGTACACGAATTCTACCTTCTTTAAAAAACAAAAACGCAATGGCTATCGGAACTAAAAAATGAATCCCGTAATGCACAATGAACCTAGCCATTCAGAAAATCGGTATTAAACCCTTTGAGATACGAGTGCGCGTTGGGACCTTCATTAAACAGCAGGTCAAGTACACTGGTGTTTTTTACAAAGCCATGGCGGTCGCCAAATACTTGTACGTAGGGCTCTTGCTCAAACAATGGTGCGTTTTTAACATTGGCTAGCGACCTACCATCACTATTTTCGGACAAATCGGTTTCGTATGAGCTGGTCTTATCCGTTGGAGTGTTTATTCCAAGACACTCACATACAAATGCAATAGTCGCTAAATTGAACTCCATCAGATGCGAAAACGCGCGTTGATATAAGGGCGCCAAATCGTCTTCATAAAACTCAAAAAAGGGAGAGGTGCGATAGGCGGTTTCCAAGGTGCGCCAGTGTTGCCGCTGCCAAGGAAATGAATTGTCAATTTTTACGTCTCTATATGCTTGTTTGCCCTGCGTACCCCCGACGTGTTGAATAGAGATACTTAGGATATGCTTGCCTAGGTCGTTACAGATGTAGCAGCGGTTTCTGTAGGTCTGCTTTTGATAATTATCGAACATTTCCCAAACCACTGGGTGCTGCACTAAGACGGCAGCGCTAGCGATGGTCGGGAAATAAGTAGGGTGTAGTACAATGCTCATTTGTTGAACAACATATGCCTATTGGGCGCGCTTTTCTTTCCGTTTATTCCATACCCAGGAGCCTACAAAATAGGCGGCCAACGCAAACAGGAAATATTTGAAATAAGATTGTGGCTCTCCATCACCATGAACGGTCGTAAAAATACGATCCCATCGCGGTTTCCACTTTAACGGACCATTCGGGCGACCTTTGGCATCCACAAAATTATCGAAGCTCATCCATATGAAGATAGGCGTTCCTACAATATGGTTTTCCGGTACATAACCCCAGGCACGGCTATCCTCGGAATGGTCTCTATTGTCTCCCATCATCCAATAGTAATCTTGCTGGAAGGTATAAGAATCGACTACCTGCCCATTTAAGCTTATCTGATTTCCTGAAATACTGATGGTATTTCCCTCATATTCTTCAATGATTCGCTTATAAAGGGGTAACACTTTCAAATTCAAAGGGACCGTTTTTCCCCTTTCCGGAATATAAATGGTTCCCATTTGGCTATAGTTCCAAGGATAATCCGAATTTTGAGGAAAAAGTCCGGCACCTCTTTGTCCTTTAGGGTTTATAAGACGCACTACAGAATCTATACTCGGGTTTTTTCGCAGTTTTTCGACCATATCCTTTGTCAAGGGTACGGATCGTTGTAAGTCGGTAATTTCCTTTAAAGACAGGTTTAATTTACGGGCCCTTTCAACGGGTATGCCTGCTTCTTTCGTATAAATCTCTAATTGCCCCTGTGTATTCCTATTGAAACCAAGAACATCCTTTTCCAACGCCACTGCCTGTTCCTGACTCAAATTTGGAGCTACATATCTTCGTTGAAAATCGGTTGCGCCTACTTCTATCAAAGCTTTGGAAGAAACGCCCTTGCTGCTGTAGACCATATGCTCAAACTGCAACCTGGCCCGATCGGGAAGGTCTAGTTGCTTTCCATTTACATATACATACCCATCGATTACCGCCAGGGAATCGCCGGGAAGACCTACACAACGTTTTACATAATTCGATTTTTTATCAATCGGTTTGTCCACTCCTTTTTCCGCTTTGAAAAACTGTCGTACCGTATCAGCTGGCCAACTGAACACAACAATTTCCTTGCGGTTGATTTTTTTGAACCCCGGTAGCCTAAAATAGGGGAGTTGTGGTTTGTTCAAATACGACTTTACTCCTAGTACTGGAAGGGTGTCGTGTACCATGGGTGCTGCCACCGTGGTCATGGGCGCGCGGGCCCCGTAATGAAACTTACTAACAAATAATAAATCACCGATCCGTAAGGTTTTTTCAAGCGAACCGGTCGGGATTACATAGGGTTGAATGAAATAGGTATGTACCAAGGTCGCCGCTACAATCGCGAACACGATCGAGCTGACCCATTCGCCTACATTTGAACGTGGTTGTAAGCTTCTGTCTTTGATATGCTCCACATCCAAGGAGTAATTGACATAGTAGATATACAGTCCGAACGTAAGGATAACCAACCATGTTTCCAAAAGGCTATTCCTTCCAAAGCTACGAATGGTCTCTACCCATACGACCGGAAAAATCAATAGATTGATAATGGGGATAAACAGAAGGATCACCCACCATTTCGGACGATTGATTATTTGCATCAATACAATGGCATTGTACACGGGAATCGCTGCTTCCCATGCTTTTCTACCCGCCTTTACATAAAGCTTCCAAGTTCCTAGGAAATGAATCACCTGTACGATGAGTATAAAAATAATCCATTGTGTTGCGTTCATCTGAATTGTTATTCGTTACTATTGCTTTTATATTTTTCAAGGCTTCTTCAAAGCCCTAAAACATCTTTCATGGCGAAAACCCCGGTTTTTCCAAGGATCCATTCGGCCGCCACCACGGCACCGAGGGCAAAGCCTTCGCGATTATGGGCCGTATGTTTGATCTCAATACTATCTACTGGGCTGCTATAGTCTACTGTATGGGTGCCTGGTACCGTACCAACTCGTTTTGATTTAATGGGAAGTTCCTGCTTTTCTGCATCCCCTAACTTCCAGCCGGTATAGGATGTGTGCGCCATAATACCTTCTGCCAGCGTAATGGCCGTGCCACTTGGCGCGTCCAATTTTTGTGTATGGTGTATTTCTTCCATAGACACTGCGTACTGGGTAAGTTCTTTCATCATTTTTGCCAAGTGCGCATTCAATTCAAAAAATACGTTCACGCCTAGACTAAAATTCGAGGCGTAGATAAAGGCCCCTTTTTTTTCCTCGCACAGCGCGACGGCATCTTCATATTTTTCGAGCCACCCGGTCGTTCCGGAGATAATAGGAACACCATTCTCAAGACAACTACGAATGTTTCCGTAAGCGGCCGTTGGCATACTAAAGTCAATCGCGACATCCATTTTTGAAAAATCGATTGTCTTGGTATCCACATCGACTTTAGCGACGATTTTATGCCCACGGGCGATGGCGACCGTTTCGATCATCCTTCCCATTTTTCCGTAGCCAAAAAGTGCAATGTTCATATACTATCTAGTTTTGAAACGTCAAAAAGTGTTAACCCCTCCATAAAAGTTACAGTTTAATAACAAGTGTCATCCCATAATTAGGATCTCCGGTGATCGTATTTAAATCAAGGTAGGGCTGCACATCAAAGCTTAGGTCATCGCTAATATTGAATTGTTTTAAATGCGCATCCACATTGGCATCTACGATATTCAAAACATACAGGGCAATAGTAATTACCAGTGCCAGGTCGCGGTCGCGTTGAAAGCGTTCTTGTTGATTCTCTAAAACGTCCAAATCAAAGTCTGGTGGATCACCAAGATTGTTATTACCGTCCACATCATAAAATTCATCGTCTGTAAAACCGGCTTGTCGCCTTTTAAAAGCGTCGCGAAAACGATCATAACGGTCATCATTCCATGTATACACGTATATACCCGCACCGAGTACTCCATAAATGATAGGTACTTTCCAATAGCGCTTGTTATAAATCTGCCCAAGACCGGGGAGTACGGCCGAGTAAAAGGCAGCCTTACCGGGAGCCAACGGGTTGATCGGTTTTCGCTTTTCAATGACCGAATCTTGTACAACTATGCCTTCTGCTTTTAAGTTTTGTTGTAAAGAATCGAGCTCTTGATCTTCGGGTACTACTTCCTGGGCCAATGCCCCGAACGGAATGAGTAGTAATAGGCAAAGGATGGATAGGTTTTTAAGCACCTAAGATGAGTTTTTTGATTCGATTGAATTCTTCTTGAGAAGTAAAAGGGATGACCATTTTGCCTTTCCCATGTGTTCCTGCTTGCACGCTTACGTTCGTTGAAAGACGTGCTGCCAACTCTTTGGCTCCATTTTTCAACAGACTTGAGGTACCGTCGGTTGTTGTGGTTACTTTCTTAACGGGACCTTCATGGTACAGTTTTACTGCCTTTTCAGTTTCCCGAACAGAAAGGCGCTCGCCTACGATGCGTTCATACAGTGTTATTTGGTCTTCTTTCTTTTCTATATTCACCAATGCCCTACCGTGCCCCATGGTGGTGAAACCATCCCGAATACCGGTTTGGATAATAGGGTCTAATCGCAACAATCGCAGGTAGTTGGTGATGGTAGAACGTTTTTTTCCCACACGGTCACTTAGTTTTTCCTGGGTCAGCTGAATTTCATCTATAAGTCGTTGATAACTCAACGCAATCTCGATGGGATCGAGGTCTTGGCGCTGAATGTTTTCGACCAAGGCCATTTCTAAGGACTCTTGATCGTTTGCGATACGGATGTATGCGGGAATGGTAGCAAGGCCTATGAGTTTTGAGGCCCGAAAGCGCCGCTCCCCTGATACCAACTGGTATTTGTTGAAATCCATTTTGCGAACGGTGATGGGCTGAATAACCCCTAGTTCTTTAATACTGGTGGCCAATTCGCTTAACGCCTCATCATTAAAGTTGGATCGGGGCTGAAAAGGGTTCACCTCGATACTATCCAAATCGAGCTCCACAATATTCCCGACCACCTTATCCGCATTTTTATCCGATACGGACTGTATATCGTTTTCGGGATCTTTTAACAGGGCGGATAGCCCTCTGCCCAATGCCTGTTTCTTTGTCGCCTTCGCCATTATACTGTTTCCTTATTGCGCTTTACCATTTCATTGGCAAGATTCAAATAATTTTCGGCTCCTTTGCTACTCGCATCGTATTTAATGATACTTTCTCCGTAACTGGGCGCCTCGCTCAAACGAACATTTCGTTGTATGATCGTATCAAAAACCATGTCGGCAAAGTGCTTGCGTACCTCTTCTACGACTTGGTTGGATAGGCGCAACCGGGAGTCGAACATGGTCAATAACATTCCTTCTATATCAAGATCCGGATTGTGTATTTTCTGAATACTCTTTATCGTATTCAACAGTTTTCCCAGTCCTTCAAGGGCAAAATACTCACATTGGATCGGAATAATGACCGAGTCTGCCGCCGTTAGGGCATTCAGGGTCAACAATCCGAGGGACGGTGCGCAGTCGATCAAAATATAGTCATACTGCTCTCGAAGCGCCGAAATGGCTTGCCGCATCATATATTCCCGCTTGTCCTTATCTACCAACTCAATTTCGATGGCTACCAAGTCAATATGCGCCGGAATCAAATCAACATTTGGAGAGTCCGTTTCAATAATCGTTTCGGAAGCGGTTTTCGTATGTTCCAATAATTGATATGTACCCAGTTCGATACTTTCTACATCTATTCCGAGACCTGAAGTCGCGTTCGCCTGGGGGTCGGCGTCGATCAATAAAACTTTTTTCTCAAGTACCCCGAGCGAAGCCGCTAGATTCACGGTCGTCGTGGTTTTTCCTACCCCACCTTTCTGATTTGCAATAGCAATTATCTTGCCCATTATCCTAGTACGTTAAGGGGTAAAAATACGATTATTTACGATGCCAAAAAACGGAATTTGTTAACATGAAGTGAATAAGTGTACTAGGCTGTGTTAAAGTAAGTTAAAGAAATTAAAAGGGGCAATGGCGAGGCTTTAAAATACCGTTTGTCGATGAAGGACACCATTAGCGGATTCTTACCGTGCTTATTCTCGCTCTTTTTCTTTGAGCTTTAAGCTGTCTTCATATTCGATCAAGTAGATTTCTTCGTTTTTCTTTTTTAGGAAATATTGCTCCCGGGCGAACTTCTCCAATTGTTCGGGATCGGAGAGCTGTTCAATGATTTTTTTATCCTTTGCAATTTCCTCCTTTAGAAATTCCTGGGTTTTTTCAAGTTTTTTGATTTCCTTGTTTAACTCCATGTGAATGCGCAGCGAATTGGTGTCGAAGAAAATCATCCAAACCGTGAATACGGTGAGCACGATCACGTATAGGCTACTGAACAGCGCTAAGACCGGAAACCACTTACTCTTCTTAAAACTTTTCCAGCCCATGGTGATTAAGAGAGTTTTTCATTGATAATGGTACGCACAATATCAACGGCTACCGTATTGTACTTATTATTGGGAATAATGATATCCGCATATTCTTTTGAAGGTTCGATGAATTGCTCGTGCATAGGCTTAATGTTGCTTTGATACTTTTCCAAGGTTTCATCAAGGTTCCAACCACGTTCGTTGACATCTCTTTTTAATCTTCTGATCAAACGTTCATCCGAATCGGCATGCACGAAAATTTTTATATCGAACATATCCCGTATTTTAGAATTGGTAAGGATTAGGATACCCTCTACGATCATGACTTTACTCGGATGTGTCGGGATGGTTTTTTCGGTACGATTACATTCTAAAAAAGAATATACGGGTTGGCGGATCGATTCTCCCGATTTTAAGGCCTTCAAATGAACTTCCAATAGATCAAAGTCAATTGACTTTGGATGATCGAAATTGGTTTTTCTACGTTCTTCCAGGGTGAGTTCAGAAAGGTCGTTGTAATATGAATCTTGGGAAATGACCCCCACTTCGCCCTTGGGCAACTCGTCTATGAGTTGTTTCACCACGGTGGTCTTTCCGCAACCTGTTCCCCCTGCAATCCCGATTATGAGCATGTACGCTAATTTTCCACAAAAATAGCGATTTGAATGTCATTTTCACATTAATGCGAGAAATGAACTTTTCAATAGCTTCCCTTTGATAGGGGAAGCGTATTTTTGCCGGATGCAAGCACAAAGCACCAAGCCGAATTTTGAATTTGTGGCCCTCATGGCAGCTTTAATGTCTATTGTGGCCTTGGCTATCGATGCCTTGCTACCGGCTATTTCCGCCATTGGCTTAACCATTAATAGTACGGACCCCACGGCAAATCAACAGTTGATTACCATGATTTTTTTGGGCCTTGGGGTAGGGCAGTTGTTTTTCGGGCCCTTGTCCGATAGTTTTGGTAGAAAGCCAATTGTTTATATCGGTTTCGGGGTATTTACTTTGGCCAGTATCGTTTGCTTGACGGCGACCTCCCTGGAATGGATGTTGGTAGGGCGTATTTTTCAAGGGATAGGACTATCTGCTCCACGATCTATTTCCATTTCAATTATTCGCGATACGTATAAAGGGGATTATATGGCCAGGGTGATGTCTTTTGTTACCGCCTTTTTCATATTGATCCCTATTGTGGCACCGGCCTTTGGAAAATGGGTGATGGACGCGTTCGGATGGAAAGCTATTTTTTATGTACAACTGGGTTTTGCACTTTTGATTGCCATTTGGTTTTGGCGCCGACAGGCAGAAACTTTAAAGCCGGAGTATAAGAAGCCTTTCTCCCCACGGATATTTTGGGATGGTCTGAAAGAGTTTTTAAAACATAGGGAGACCATTGCCTTTACCATGACCTCAGGTTTGATTACCGGTGCATTTCTGGTTTTTTTAAGCGCTGCGCAGCACGTATTTGAAAATCAGTATGGGCTGCCGGAAGAATTCCCATACATCTTTGCCGGTTTGGCGATTTCGATCGGTTTGGCAACGTTTATGAACGGTACGCTCGTCGTACGTTTTGGGATGCGTCCCTTGGCATTTACGGCGATGATCGCTTTTTGTATCATCTCTGTCCTATACGTGCTCTTGTTTTGGGGAAGTCCAAACCCGAGCATGCCGGTGGCCGTGTTGTTTTTATCCGCCCAGTTTTTTTGTTTGGGTTTTTTGTGGGGGAATTTTCGCTCGATTGCAATGGAACCCATCGGTCATATCGCGGGCATCGGCGCGGCCATCAATGGGTGTGCCTCTACATTGGTTGCTGTACCGATTGCAACCTATATAGGCAGTTTTATAGACGATACCATTTGGCCCATGTTTGCAGGCTTGGCCGTATGTGGTTGCGTGGCACTGAGCATCTTTATGGTCGTTCGTCGCAAGAACCTTGTTTCGAGACGGGCCACAAGGTAAGAATCCCTTTTTTTGATACCCTACAGGGCGTTGTCCTTAATATCTTTCACCACCTCCGGATTCAATAAGGTACTGGTATCTCCTAGATTCGAAGTGTCTTTGGAAGCAATCTTACGCAAGATACGCCGCATTATTTTTCCGCTGCGTGTTTTGGGCAAGCCCGGAACAAATTGAATTTTATCCAATTTAGCGATAGGGCCTATTTGTTCGGTAATCTGTTGGTTGATTTCTTTGCGAAGATTGTCGCGATCTCGGCTTTCGCCGGTTTCCTTCAGGATCACATAACCGTAAAGGGCATTACCTTTAATGTCGTGCGGAAAACCTACGATGGCCGACTCGGCAACGGCCGGGTGTTCGTTGATACTGTCTTCGATAGGTGCGGTCCCCAGGTTATGGCCTGAAACAATAATGACATCGTCTACCCGGCCCGTTATTCGGTAGTACCCCACGGCATCGCGTAAGGCGCCATCACCGGTAAAGTAAGCATCTTTATAGGCCGAAAAGTAAGTGTCCCTATACCGATTATGATCTCCCCAAATGGTTCGGGCGATCGATGGCCAGGGGAATTTAATACACAAACGACCTTCTACTTGGTTTCCAACAATCTCCTTCCCATTTTCATCCATCAGGGCCGGCTGTATGCCAATAAATGGAAGCGTGGCATAGGTCGGGGTAGTGGGGGTAACATAGGGAATAGGGGTTATCATAATACCCCCGGTTTCCGTTTGCCACCAGGTGTCGATAATGGGGCTGTTTTTTTTACCCACATTGTTGTTGTACCAGTGCCACGCCTCTTCATTGATGGGTTCCCCAACAGAACCCAGAACTTTAAGGCTCGAGAGGTCGTATTTTTCGACAAACTCAAGATTTTCCTTGGCTAGGGCACGAATGGCGGTCGGGGCGGTATAGAATTGATTTACCTTGTGCTTTTCAACAACTTCCCAAAACCGTCCATAGTCTGGATAGGAGGGGACCCCCTCGAACATCACCGTGGTTGCCCCGTTCGCCAAGGGGCCGTAGATAATGTAGGAATGCCCGGTAATCCAACCGATATCGGCGGTACACCAATACACATCTTTTTCGCGGTATTGAAAAGCATTTTTGAAAGTATAGGCGGTGTACACCATATACCCGGCAGTGGTGTGTACCATTCCCTTGGGTTTGCCTGTTGAACCCGAGGTATATAAAATAAAAAGCGGATCTTCAGCGTCCATTACTTCAGCAACATAATCGGCATAGGAGGCATCTAGCAAAGGCTGTAACCATTGATCACGCCCTTCTTTCATGTCAATGTCAGAATCGATACGCTTTACCACCAGCACATCATTTACCCCTGCACAGTCCTCTAAGGCCTTATCAACAATGCTTTTTAGATCGATGGTTTTGGCACCCCGGTACGACCCATCCGAAGTAATCACCATTTTACAATCGGAATCATTGATTCGTGTCGAAAGGGCATTGGCCGAAAACCCTGCAAAAACGACCGAGTGAATAGCCCCGATTCGAGCACATGCGAGTACCGAAACCGCCAATTCAGGAATCATAGGGAGGTAAATACATACGCGATCTCCTTTTTTGATTCCGTTTTCCACCAACACATTCGCCATACGGCAAACGCGCTCGTGCAATTCCCGATAGCTAATATGTTCGGCTTCGGCCTTAGGGTCATTGGGCTCGAACAAAATGGCCGTTTTATCTCCTCTAGTGGGGAGGTGGCGATCCAAACAATTTTCCGTTATATTCAGTTGGGCCCCTTCGAACCACTTGATTTCCGGCTTTCCAAAATCCCAGCTAAGTACCTTATCCCATTTTTTTCTCCAGACAAAATGTTCTTCTGCAATTTCTTCCCAGAACCCTTCCGGATTGCGGACCGACTTTCGGTATACTTGAAAATATTCTTCTAAGTGTTTAATATGATAATTACTCATTACTGTATTTTTAAGCTATTAAATACTTTGTTATTAATGGTCTACCGCCGCTCCGGCACCACTAGGGATGCGTATGTCCTCTACTATTTCTTGAACCTTTTTAGGAGTTGAGGGCGTGAATTGAAGCACAATGATCGAGACCACAAAATTCACCACCATTGCAATGGTGCCGAAACCTTCTGGAGAGATTCCGAACCACCAGTCTTTGGTGAGCTCCGCAACCGCTTCTTTTCCGCCATCAAAAACGCCAAATTTGAATTTTAACATATAGAAAATCATCAAGGAAATACCAACTACCATACCGGTAATGGCACCTTCCTTGTTCATCTTTTTATAAAAGATACCCAGGACGATTGCCGGAAAAAAGGAGGCGGCGGCCAGGCCAAAGGCCAGGGCAACGACCGCAGCAACGAAGCCGGGAGGATTGATGCCAAAATAACCCGCGATGATTACTGCGACAGTGGCCGCTCCTCTGGCGGCCCAAAGTTCTCCTTTTTCAGAAATACCGGGTTTGATTACTTTTTTGATCAAATCATGCGAAACAGATGCCGAAATCACCAATAAAAGACCGGCCGCCGTTGAAAGCGCGGCCGCGAGTCCGCCTGCCGCTACCAAGGCAATGACCCAGGCAGGAAGGTCCGCGATCTCGGGGTTGGCCAGTACCATGATATCCCGGTCTACCGTTAGTTCATTTATAGCTTCATCGGCGACATATTGAATTTTCCCATCTCCATTTTTATCATCGAACTTGATCAGTTTTGTCTTTTCCCATTTGGTGAACCAGTCCGGCATATCGGCATACTCCTGATTGCTCACCGTATTGATCATATTTGTGCGGGCGAATACCGCGACGGCAGGAGCCGCCGTGTACAAAATGGCGATCAAAAGTAAGGCCAGGCCAGCCGACTTTCGTGCATCTTTGACGCGTTTAACCGTGAAAAAACGCACGATGACATGCGGGAGGCCAGCGGTTCCGACCATTAGGGCCATGGTAATGGCAAAAACATCAATAGTAGATTTGGAACCATTGGTGTATTCATTAAAGCCAAGTGCCGTCGAAAGCCCATCGAGTTTATCCAATAGATATACTCCGGAGCCATCGTTTACCGTAGACCCCATACCCAGCTGGGGAATCGGGTTCCCGGTCATTTGTATCGATATAAAGATTGCGGGCACCATAAAGGCGAAAATCAAAACACAATATTGGGCCACTTGGGTATAGGTGATGCCTTTCATACCCCCTAAGACTGCATAAAAAAGCACTATCACCATGCCGATAACAACCCCGGTATTGATGTCTACTTCTAAAAAACGGGAAAAAACCAATCCTACACCACGCATTTGCCCGGCAACATAGGTGAAAGAGACCAGTAAAGCGCAGAATACGGCCACCATACGGGCGGTATTGGAGTAATATCGATCTCCAATAAAGTCGGGTACGGTGAACTTTCCAAATTTTCGAAGATAGGGTGCTAACAAGAGGGCAAGCAGTACATAGCCGCCTGTCCATCCCATCAGATACACTGAGCCATCGTAGCCCGCGAAGGATATAATACCCGCCATTGAGATGAACGAGGCTGCTGACATCCAATCTGCCGCAGTGGCCATACCGTTGGCTAAGGGCGAAACGCCGCCTCCAGCTACATAGAACTCTTTGGTAGACCCTGCTCGGGACCAAATAGCAATGCCAATGTACAGGGCAAAGGTGATACCGACAAGAATATACGTCCAGGTTTGTACCGTCATAGTTTTAGATTAAAGGTTGGTTGATGGGTCGCCCATTTGAAAATTGTTTGCTCATGTTTCGATACAAATGGGGTATTTATTCGTTGTAGCCGTATTTTTTATCCAATTTGTTCATAAGCCGCACATATATAAAAATCAACAGTACGAACACATAAATGGATCCCTGTTGCGCGAACCAAAAACCAAGTTTAAAACCACCTACTTTAATCTGGTCCAGCGCATCCTTAAACAAGACTCCGGCACCATAGGATACCGTGAACCATATTGCAAGTAAAATGAACAGGTATCGCACGTTCTCTCTCCAATAAGCCGAGGCATTCCGTTGTTTTTCTGACATATCTTTTTTTTGATTGGAGCTTTCACGTCCGATTCCTACAGACAAAAGAACTCATCTTTATGAAATCTTTTGTCACTTATTTTTACAATTTACAAACTGAAATTGGCTTTTCATCGTCCGTATTCCCTTTGCCCCTTAGCTCCCATATCGTCAATTGACGCGGATAGCGCATTTCATAGATGTATTTATATGCTAATATAAGTATTTGAATTGCTATCCCGGCAGGTAAACAACTCCGCTTGAGGAATCGCGTTTAGCACCGGTTACAGAACAGAGTACATTGATTTCTTTCTCTATTCGCAAAGCACCCATTAAAGCAAAAACGAGTGCTTCTTTGAATTCTATGAGGGTAGGGGACGGAACAATGACCTTGGCAGCCGTTCCCACCTTTTCCCGGAGTGTTTTGATCAGAAAATGGTTGAGTGCCCCTCCACCAGTTACAAAGAGTTTTACTTCAGGTTCACTACTATTTAATTTTATTTGTTGTGCTATTTTTTCACAAACATGATGCACCCCAGTATGCAATAAGTTCTCCATGGTATCATCGGTGGCATCTACAATGGGCGCGACCTCTTCTACAAACCACTCATATCCAATTGATTTTGGATGGGGCAGGAGGTAATATTTCAGTTCGTTCAATTGTTGCAGCATCGAAGAATTCAGACGTCCTTTTGCGGCGAGGGCTCCTCCTGCGTCATAGTCCAATCCTATTTTACGCGTGATGTAATTGAGGATCATATTGGCTAAACCAATATCATAAGCGATTCTTTTTCCTTTTTGCTCAAAGGAAATGTTGCTGATACCTCCAAGGTTCAAACAGAAATCGTATGCTCCAAAAAACAAACGGTCTCCAATAGGTACCAAGGGGGCTCCTTGCCCGTTGAGTGCCACATCATTGCTGCGAAAATCACATACAACCTTTTGCCCACTCGCATTGGCTAGATGCTGACCAGAACCTATTTGAAAGGTCAACCCTTTCTGCGGTTGGTGATGCGAGGTGTGGCCATGACTGGCAATGTAATCGACAGAGAGTTTGTGTTCTTCGATAAAGGTTTTGGCTTGTTCTCCCAACCAAGTTCCATAGTCATTGCTGAACATGAGTAATTCGTCTGCCTTTAAAAAAATTGAATCTTTCAATTCAACCTGCATGTCAGCGTTGTACGAAACACTTTTTGTTTTTACAATCTCAAAAGACCATTGGTCCAACTCCTTGGTCAGGATACAATACGCGAGGTCTAGACCGTCTAAAGAAGTACCCGACATAAGGCCTAGGATATTAAAAGTTTTCATGTGCTACTAGAATTCATTTTTTTATTTTTTGGCAAACGCATGGTTATGGTACTGTTTTTTGGTCGCTTTTTCAAGTATATGGGTTGTGTTCTTAATTCATACCCTTAATGGTAACCGGTAATTTTCCATTTGCTTTGACCGCTCCTTGAAAATGAAGGTCCGCATAGTCCTGAAAGGCCTTTGAGTTTTGATAAACGCAAATTACGGCAATGGCATTCTTCGTCTTGATCAAATTCAGCACATAAGGGTTTCCAAAAACATATAACACTACTTTTTTTGTTTCAATAAGTCTATGAATAAAATCGAGTTCATATGATGAAATCTCAAAATTGTTTATGGGCTTTGCCTTAGGCGGGGTTATCAATAAAAGAATATGTTCGTTCGAGATTTGCGCTTCTAATATTTTGATTTTCTTTTTGATTTCATCACTGCCATGGGTTTCACCATCTTTTTTGATATGCACGGATTGATATCCTTTTTCTCTAAAGGCTGTAATCTCATTTTCTGTACCTTTGACCAAGGTTATACAAGCTTCGGCCAGCTTGGAGTTCAAAAGATGAGGGTCGGAGAGTTTTTTATGGGGTGTTTTTTCCGGGACAATGGCTTTTTCCTTCAAGCGCCAGACCCTTTCAAAACTCTCTTCTATTTGTGTTGTGGTTGCATTTTTTAGAATGGTCGCAATACCTTCTGGAGCATGTTCTGTAAAACAAAGTACATCATTGCCAGCGTCGAAGGCCAGCCACTCCAATTCTCCTTTGACGGAATAATTTTTCGCAACTGCGTGCATATTAAGGGCATCGGAGATTACTACCCCTTTGAAACCCATATCGGTCCGTAGCGTTCCCTTGATAATATTTTTAGAAATGCTTGACGAGATAAGACTACCACCGGTCAAGGCGGGTACCGATAAATGTCCGATCATCACCGAATCTACTTTCTCGTCAATTAATTTTTGAAAAGGATACAACTCATTGGCAAAAAGGGCCTCTTTTGTTTTATTAATCAAGGGCAATTCCAAATGGGAGTCGGTAGCGGTATCTCCGTGACCGGGAAAATGCTTTATGCTCGTCAGTACGCCCTGGCTTTCTGTACCCTTGACAAAGGCAAGGGCCTTTTCGGTCACTTTTATTTTGTTTTCCCCAAAAGAGCGATATCCAATTACGGGATTATGTGGATTGTTGTTAACATCTACAACTGGTCCCAAATTCCAATGAATGCCAGCTACTTTGCAGTCGCAAGCGATATGTTTTCCTACTTCGAATAAGAGTTCGTTTTGATCTTGGATGGCGCCAAGTGTAATCGCATACGGATATTGAGGTGTGTTTTCTACGCGCATGGCCAATCCCCATTCGGCATCAATTGCAATGAGCAGAGGGTGTTTCGCCGCTTTCTGGTAGCGGGTGATGAGCTGCTTTAATAGGTCGAAGCTATCCGCATTGTAAACGACTTCTTTAAGGCCTTCAAAGTTTGTAGCCGCGCTTGCGCGGCTATGAAAAAAACAAAGAGATCCTATACCGTGTTCGGAAATTAAGCTTTCCAGCTGCTGAATTTCTGTTTCCGAATCATTGATAAAAGCGGCTGGCATAAAAAACTGTCCCACTTTTTCTTTTAGGGAAAGTTGTTTCCTTGCCTCACTATATGCGATAGGTCTATGCATCTGAAGAGGTGGTTTTCTTGCCGAAATCGGCAGGATATTTTATGTATTTCAATAGAAAAAATGCTGGTAAAGCGGCCACGACTACCCATACGAAAAAGCCATCATACCCCAGCCAGTTTTGAATATACCCACTTAACATTCCGGGAAGCATCATTCCCAAGGCCATAAAACCGGTTGCAATGGCGTAGTGTGATGTCTTTGATTTTCCTTCGGCAATGTAAATCAAATACATCAGGAAGGCGGTGAAGCCAAAGCCATAACCAAACTTCTCAAAAACCACAGTTGCTGAGACTGCGTAGATATTTGTGGTGTTGGTAAAGGCTAAAACGGCATAGAGAATGTTGGGGAGGTTTAGGGATAAGACCATTGGGAGCATCCATTTTTTAAGTCCGTCCCTAGAGATGAGTATTCCTCCTAAAATACCTCCGATCGATAGCATGACGACCCCTGCGGTTCCAAAAATCGCCCCTATCTCTTCCGTAGAATACCCAAGCCCCCCTTTCGAAGGGTCATCCAGCAAAAAGGGCGCTGCCATTTTTACCAATTGTGATTCTCCCAAGCGATAGCATAGAATGAACGCAAGTGCAATACCGATTTGAGGTTTTTGAAAAAACGAAACAAACACCTCAATAAACCCTTTTGGTTTTTCTGCCGCTATAGCGGCAGAAGATTCAAATTTCGGAGTAGTAAAGAAATTGGTGACCGTTAAGAGAAGCATTAGAAAGGCAGCTGCGGTCATGGTGATGCTCCAGGCTTTCGTATTATCCCCATAACGGTGTTCCAAGTATCCCGCCAAGATGACGATCAAGCCTTCCCCGGTGACCATGGCAAGTCGATAAAACGTACTGCGCATTCCCACAAAAAATGATTGTTTCTGCTCGGACAGTCCGAGCATATAATATCCGTCAGAAGCGATATCATTGGTTGCGGATGCAAAGGCCGCCATCCAAAAACAGGCCAATGTGGTGACGAAAAACATATTGGACGGTATGCACAGACCAACCCCGAACAACGCTAGGGATATCAGTAATTGCATTCCTAGGAACCATTTTCGTTTGGTACTTTTAAGGTCCACAAAAGGACTCCATAGTGGTTTTAAAACCCAAGGCAGATACAGTAAACTTGTGTAAAGGCCAATATCCTCGTTGCTAACCCCCAGTTTTTTATACATGATTACCGAAACGGTCACGACGAGCACATAAGGTAGGCCTTGGGTAAAATAAACCGTTGGTACCCATGCCCATGCCCATTTGTCTTTTTGTATCATTTAGAAAGGTTAGAATTTATATTAGTACTTTCTTTCATAGAAATAGGGTGCTTTAAAGGTACTACGATCGGGTCGGTTTCCCTCCCGTAAAAATCAATAAAGCTAATGGCAACATGCCTTCGTTTCATTAGGTGTTCCACGGGGAAGACCACCACTCCGTTTTCCTGAATCAAGGTGCGTTCCTGCAGTTTTTTCATTGGGTACGCGTCCATTTTTCGTTTGTTCGACTTGTAGGCGAGGGCATATCGAAAATGATCGAGACCTTCAAATGTAAAGTACAACGAATCCGCGGTTTTTTTGAGCATACGTAAGGTGATAGACTTCTTTTCCATTAGCGGTGCAAACGGAGAAACGGGAGGTAGGGCTTTGTGCGGGTAATATTTTTTCCGCAGTTCCGAGACGATGTCCTCATGTTCTGTCATGATGCTTTTGGCACTGAAAAATACATTTCCTTTGACTCGATCTGTCTTTCGGGCCAAATACAGTTGTCGTGGCAACTCCTGAGGGTCCTCCCATGCTTTATCGGCATTGTTCCGAATTTTATACGGACCATTACCAATGTAAAGGTTGGTATTCGTCGTGTTGTTGGCCCACCAATGCATGATTTTTCTGTGGGAGGCAACTGGAAGCTCCATACTCCAGTATACTTGTGGTAAAAGGTAATCGAGCCATCCTTGATCTGCCCAAAGAATAGGGTCTGCAAAGAGGTTTTCATAGGTGGTCTGGCCTGCTTGGGTATCGGAACCCCGGGGATCCGTGCTTTTATTTTTCCATACCCCGAACGGACTCACCCCAAATTGCACCCAAGGTTTCGTCGCTTTTATATGATGATGGCTGTTTCGTACCAGGGAATCAATATTGGCCCTGCGCCAATCTGCTAGGTTTTGATGGGGCAAGCGATACTGTGAAAAAGTGGTCGAATCGTTGAAAACTTCCCCTTTGATCGTATAAGGATAGAAGTAATCATCAAAGTGTATCCCGTCTACATCATAATTGCTGACCACTTCTTCGATTACCCGTACCATGCGCTCCCTTACTTCGGGTATACCCGGATCATAGTAGTACTTTTTCCCATAGCGTACCATCCATTCAGGATGCAGATTATAATCATGTATAGGGCTTAGGACCTCTGTTTTTAAGTCAAAAGTCGCACGATAAGGGTTCAGCCAAGCATGGAACTCCATTCCCCTTTTGTGGGTTTCCCGAATCATCCATTTGAACAAGTCCTCTTGATGTTTACGAGCCTTTCCCTCCTGTCCTGTAAGAAAGCGTGACCAAGGGGCAAAATCAGAGGAATAAAAAGCGTCGCCCGCAGTACGTATTTGCACGATTGCCGCATTGAAGTTCATTTGCTCATAAAAAGATAGTATTTCGAGAAAATCGTTCTGTTGTTTTTCCAACGCATCCGCTCCATTTTTGGGCCAGTCGATATTGACCACCGTGGCTACCCAAAACCCCCTAAACTCTGTTTTTGGTTGCGGAATTTTAAGACTGCTACAAGATGCGATACCAGTACAAATAAGAATGATAACAATAAAAGCGCGCATGTGATTTTTCAGAGGGTTGTTATTGAAATTGAACTTTGCGGTTATCAAACGTCGCAAAAATAGCCACTGCGACCATAGCAAACATCTTTAAAACCGATAGCGCACAAAGCCTTCCATTGCCTCGTATTCCGCCATTCCTAAAGCATTGTATTTTCTGGCCGTTTCTTTATTTCGCTGTTCTGCCCGTTGCCAAAACTCCCGGTCATCGTTTCCAGGGAACATCGCGGCATCTTTCTGTGATTGATGTTTGAAAATTGCGTTCTTTTTTCGTTGCATATCCTTGGGGCCAATGGGAACCGTCATTTCCATATCTGAAATATCCCACTCTTGCCATGCGCCCCGATACAGCCAAAGATAACAATCATTCACCCATTCCGCTCCTTCTTTCACCAGTTGATCCATTGCTTCATAAATAATTTGTAGACATACCCTGTGCGTGCCATGGGGATCGGAAAGGTCTCCCGCCGCGAAAATCTGATGGGGCCGTAGCTTGCTCAATAGATCATACGTCAACTTTACATCGGCATGGGTATAGGGGTTCTTCTTTACCGTTCCTGTTTCGTAAAAAGGTAGGTTTTGAAAATGGGCATTTGATTCCTTTACCCCGCAGTAACGGCATGCCGCCAGCGCTTCTCCCTTTCGGATCAGCCCTTTGAACTGCTGTATTTCCGGACTGTCTACCTGTCCAGGCAATTTGTTGTTTAGAAAGGCACGTACCTCTTTAAACTGTGTCTGTAGTGCGGTATTTTCTTGTTGAATGTCGGTTGCAAAATCCATAAACCGTATTACTTCATCATCGAAAACGGCAATATTTCCTGAAGTTTGGTAAGCTATATGAACTTCATGTCCTTGATCGACCAAACGGAGCAATGTACCACCCATGGAGATGACGTCATCGTCTGGATGTGGACTAAATATTAGGGATGTTTTAGGGTAAGGAGACTTGCGTTCCGGGCGACTGCTGTCATCTGCATTTGGTTTTCCGCCTGGCCACCCCGTAATGGTGCGCTGTAGGTGGTTGAATACTTTTAAATTGATATGCTCCGCAGACCCTATTTCGGCCACCAGGCTCCCCATTCCATGCTCATTGTAGTCCTCGTTTGTTAACTTTAAGATTGCTTTGTCGAGCTTTTCCGAAAGCCAAATCGTCGCTTTATTGATGAGATGGTCCGTCCATTGACATTCACTTGTGAGCCAAGGGGTAAAAATTCTGGTCAGGGAAGAGGATGCAGCATGGTCAATGATGAAATCGCAGTTATCATGATACTGCAAAAAGGTGGCCGGCACCGATTCTTTTATTTTTCCTTCGACAGCTTGTTTGATAATTTCGGCTTTGCCTTCTCCCCATGCCATTAAAATTACCCGTTTTGCGGCCATTATTGTACCCACCCCCATTGTTAATGCCTTGGAAGGAACATTTTCCAGACCAAAGAAATCACTTGCTGCATCGAGTCGGGTAACCCGATCCAAACGTACCATTCTGGTTTTACTCTTTAAAGAGGAACCGGGTTCGTTGAAACCAATATGACCTGTTCTTCCAATACCGAGTACCTGAATGTCAATTCCTCCATAACTTTCTATTTTGGCCTCATATTCCGAGCAGTACTCCTTTACATCTTCTTTTTCGAGCGTACCGTCTGGAATATGGATGTTCTCCTTTTTAATATCAATATGGTCAAAGAGGTGCTCATTCATGAATCGCACATAACTATGAATGGAGTCGGGAGACATGGGAAAGTACTCATCCAAGTTAAAAGAGATTACGTTTTTAAAACTTAAGCCTTCCTCTTTATGGAATTTTACTAAAAAATCATACACCTTGGTCGGAGTGGAGCCGGTAGCTAAGCCCAGTACAACGTTTTTCCCTATTTTCTGCCGTTGCCGAATAAGTTCTGCAATTTCATTGGCTACGAAAAAAGAAGCTTCTTCTGAACTCTGATGAATAGCCGTATTGATCTTTTCAAACTTTCTAGATTCTTCGTCTGTGGGATAGTCCATACTTCTTGGTTTTGTAGATGTGATTGACATTCGTATGTTTTTTAGCAAATTGAACGAAACAAATGTACATAAAAAAATGAATAATTGCTGTTTTTTGCTTTTTATTTTGCTGTTTTGTGCTTTTATTTTAGAAGTTTAAAAAATAAAACGCTAAAAACGGTAAGAAACAGCATTTTAAAATATTTTATATCTTTGCAAAATAGAAATGCGGATACATGCTAAAAGAAGAGCGCCAAAGGGTCATTCTAAATGAAGTAGCTTTACACAACCGGGTATTACTTACCGATATAGCCGAATCTTTGGACGTATCCATTGATACTGTTAGAAGAGATGTCAAGGAATTAGACGCTGGTCGCAAACTGAAAAAAGTGCATGGTGGGGCCATCTCTCTAGGTTTTACTAGTGAGCACATGCCCAATACGGATGTGTATGCCCTGGATGAAAAAACAAAAATAGCCGAAAAGGCTATTAAACTGCTAAAGGATGGGGCCGTAATCTTTATTGACGGGGGAACAACTTGTTTGGAATTGGCACGTGTGGTGCCGGAAGAATTGAAGCTTACATGCTTCACGTTAAGTCTGCAAGTTGCGTTCCAATTACTTGCTAAACCAAATGTCGAAGTCATTTTTATTGGAGGAAAAATTTCCGGAGAGGCTCAAATTGCGATCGGAACACATACCATTCATCAACTATCTGAAATAAAGGTCGATTATAGTTTTATCGGAACGGGATATGTAGATTCGCTCTACGGATTGACGGAATTCGATTGGGAAATAGTACAATTGAAAAAAGCGGTTATCAAAGCAGCACGGAAAACGGTAGTTTTGTGCATTTCTGAAAAACTAAATTCGCAACACCGTTACAAGACTTGTGACATCAACGAAATTAATACTATGATTACCGAGTTGGATCCTAAAAATAATTTACTGAACTTGTTTCGAAATCATGACATTCGCTTACTGTAGGGAACTACTTTATGAGAATCCCCAAAAAGAATAATAATATTGATCTTTATCTCTAAGCTTGTTTGAGGTAAATATACCAAACACCAAAGCCTGAAAAATGGACTATACTAAAATTACTGAAACCCCCTCAAACCATGACCATTTGGAAAAAATGGACACTCCCACGCTTTTAGCGAAAATCAACGAAGAAGATCGTAAAATAGCGGATGCTGTAGCGGTGATAATTCCTCAAATTACAAAATTGGTGGATGCACTGGTAAGTCGTTTTGAAAAAGGAGGACGCTTATTTTATATTGGAGCGGGAACAAGTGGCCGTCTGGGAATATTGGATGCTTCTGAGATACCACCTACTTTTGGAATGCCCCATGAACGAGTTGTGGGCCTAATTGCGGGGGGAGATACTGCCATTCGGAAAGCCGTTGAGAATGCCGAGGATGATACGATGCAAGCGTGGAAGGATCTTATGAAACATGACCTGACGACCGATGATACCGTTGTGGGTATTGCCGCTTCAGGTACGACTCCTTATGTGTTGGGAGGTATCAACGATGCCCGTAAAAATGGACTGTTGACCGGAGGTATCACAAATAACCCTGGATCTCCGCTTTCAAAAGCTGCCGAGATCTCGATGGAAATCAACGTAGGGCCTGAATTTGTTACGGGCAGTACCCGTATGAAAAGCGGAACATCTCAAAAGTTGGTACTCAATATGATTTCTACCGCCCTCATGATACGAATTGGGAGGGTAAAAGGGAATAAAATGGTGAATATGCAGCTAAGTAATGATAAGTTGGTTGATCGTGGAACCCGTTATATCATGGAAGGGCTAGGAATTGGTTATGAAGAGGCCGAAGACTTGTTGAAGAAACATGGCTCGGTAAAAAAGGCCTTGAAAACGGCAAGTAAGTAACAGTTGTTCTACTACGATACCACTAATTTCTTCAACACTTGCCATCTGCCAGTACCTATTTCACCCGCTAGTCTCAAACGTAATGCGTTACGTCGACGATTTTTGTGTCCTTTAAGGACCATGATTACATATTGTCGTGATAGGTTTGCCCGTTGACCGCTACTTCGTATTGCGGCGCAGATGATTTCTCGTATACATGCTGTGCTATTTTCAATTAAATAACTTGATTTTGTACGGAGATAGTAGGGTTCATGGCACTCTTCTTCTTTTACAAGATGGCAAGCATACGGATTCGACGGTACAATCGAATGCTATAATGAACTCAATGATAGCAAAATCATACTAAGAGCCCTAAAAAACAAACGCTTCTACCAGTACATTGTATGTGTGGATTTTTCTTCATATGTTAAAATAGTTGTACGTATTTGGGGGAATTCTAGTGCTGAATATACTATAGAACGTTCGATAGTTTTAGAAAAACGAGATGCACATAGATGTATCGAAGACCGTCTTTTTAAAGCTATAACGCTTAGCACGTTTATTTTAGTTGCTAGTAAAAGTTTAACCCTTTTTTTTTCATCACTATAAAATGACCTATAAAAAAATAACAGAGACACCCTCAAATCACGACCATTTAGAGGAAATGGATACCACGACGATTCTAACCAAAATGAATGATGAAGACGCCGTCATAGCAGCAGCGGTACGGTTGGTGATTCCTAAAATTACAGAACTGGTTGATGCCTTAGTGACACGCTTCGAAAAAGGGGGGCGTTTGTTTTATATCGGTGCCGGTACCAGCGGTCGCTTGGGCATATTGGATGCATCTGAGATCCCCCCCACTTTTGGAATGCCACACGAACGTGTAGTGGGGCTTATTGCAGGTGGGGACACTGCCATACGAAAGGCGGTAGAGAACGCCGAGGATGATACGATACAGGCCTGGAAAGATCTTATGGCGCATCACCTAACCGTAAATGATGTTGTTGTGGGTATTGCCGCTTCGGGAACAACACCCTATGTATTGGGAGGGATTCGGGATGCAAAGAAAAATGGGTTGCTTACTGCGGGCATTACCAACAATCCTGGGGCGACCTTAGCGGAGACATCGGATATTCCCATCGCAGTGAACGTGGGACCAGAATTCGTAACGGGTAGCACTCGCATGAAAAGTGGTACTTCACAGAAATTGGTACTGAATATGATCTCTACTGCGCTCATGATTCGCATTGGCAGGGTAAAAGGAAATAAAATGGTGAACATGCAACTAAGCAATGACAAATTGGTAGATCGGGGAACCCGCTATATTATGGAGGACCTAGGAATCGGGTATGACGAGGCCGAAAGCTTGCTAAAGAAACATGGGGCTGTAAAAAAGGCGATAGAAAGCACGCATCTATAGGAGCTATTTTTTGATTTCAGCAACCTCTTCTGTACTCACTATTGTGTCCGATTGATTCCCCCAAGAGTTTAAGATATAGTTCATCACATCGGCAATTTCCGCATCTTCTAACCCCATAGGAGACATAATGCCGTTATAGGTTTGACCATTGACGACTAACTCCCCTTGCTGTCCAAACTTAACCCCTCGAATGCTCGCTTCTCTATGCTGCATTAAATAATCTGATTTTGCAAGGGGCGGAAAAGTGCCTTCAACGCCTTCCCCCTCCGCAAGATGACAGCTAACACAGAAATCAGTATAAATTTCTTTGCCGCGTTGCATGCTTTCTTCCAAAGTAGGTTGTTGATGAAGTAGGGAAGCGACTGTTAACACACCGATGAAATAAAGAAAAATGAATACTTTCATAAATAGGGGGGTCAGCTTTTAGGAACTAATTTATAGATTCCTTTTCCTTCAATTGCTACGTAGATAAGGCCATCGGGTCCTTCTTTGACATCACGTACACGGCCAAGTCCGGGCAATAGTTTTTCACGTTTCACGACTTTTTCGCCTTCCAGTACCAAACGTTCCAGGTATTGAAAAGCCAAGGAGCCTATCAACAAATTACCTTTATAACCCTCATAGTTTTCAGAAGTCACGAAGCTCATTCCACTTGGTGCGATACTGGGTACCCAATAATGAATGGGTTGTTCCATACCGTTCATCTCGGTTTTGTCGGTAATCGAAGTGCCACTATAATTAATACCATAGGTGATTACGGGCCAGCCATAATTGCCCCCTTTTTTTACAATATTGAGCTCATCACCACCTCTAGGGCCGTGTTCATGATTCCAAATACCGCCGGTTTCAGGGTGTTTTGCCAAACCTTGCGGATTTCTATGGCCGTAGCTGTAAATTGCGGTTTTTGCGCCTTTTTCATTCACAAACGGGTTATCTTCGGGAATACGGCCATCGGGGAATAAACGATATATTTTGCCGCAATCCTTTTGAATATCCTGTGGGTTGACATCTCGATTTCCCCGATCTCCCACAGAAAAATAAAGATACCCTTCAGAATCAAACTCAATTCTGGAACCAAAATGTTGCCCTTTTGTAGTATTAGGTCCGGCTTTGTATAGTAATTCTTTGTTATAGAGAGCGTTATCTTTTAGTTGAGCGCGTACTAGAGCGGTATTTCCGCCTTTTTCTTCTCCTTCTTTGGAACTGTACGTAATGTAGATCCAACCATTTTTTTCAAAATCGGGATGAAGTGCGATATCGAGTAGCCCTCCTTGCCCTCGATTGTAGACGTCGGGCACGTTCTCTATCGGTGTTTTCCGACCATTTTTAAAATGAATGAGCGAACCTGTTTTTTCGGTCACAAGCATACTTCCATCGGGAAGGAAGGCCATTCCCCAAGGAATTTGCAGTTCATCGATCAGTAAAGTTGGTGTAAAAGGCACTTTTGAAGGAGTATTTACTTGATTTTCAATGTTTTGAGCGCATGAAAGCTGAAGCGTAACAACGAAAACCGATAAAAACAACACACTATTTTTCATAAAACAACGTTAGATAAATATTATTAAGGTAGCCTCATGGCTAAAATATAAAGAGATTTTATAAGTTTAAACAATTACGCTAAAGAATATTCAGATTCCCAAAGTCGCTTATTCTTGCCAAAGAAACTTAACCTATGCTCCCAAAAAAAACAAGGCACCTCGTGTATGCCGTGCTATTGCTTCTTCTTTCAGCAGTATGTACTTCGGCGATTGCAAACACCAACGTTTATGAGTTTATAGCAGAGGTCGTAACGGTCGTACAACCGGAAACTTCCAAAACAGCTGCCGCAAGCGATGGTCTCAAAAAGAACCTTTTAAAAATTTCGGACAACACTGCAGACGATGCCCTTAAGGCACCGATGTTCTTTAATATTGTCGGCGCGGATGAGATTGTGACCTGTCCCGATAACGGAGCACAGGTTTTTAGATTCAATCTTTGTGGGGATTTTGATGATCGCGTTATAACCTTGTCAGGAAGCTATAGTTCTATCAATTGGTATCAGCTTGGAGGATCTTGTTCCCCGGACATAAACAACGATTGCCCGGATACAAATGCGAGTTGTTATGGCACACCCATTCAGACCGGCCCTACTTTCAACTTAAGTGCGCTGTCTATCTCTTCTACGGTGGGCGCGGAATTTAGAGTAGTAGCAGATGGCCAACAGTTCTTCTTCAAAGTTAAAAAAAGTAGTATCACCCAAACGCATGTCAAAGAAGATGTGATCTGCGGGGTTCCGGGAAGAATACAAATTACCAACTTATCGAGTGCGTACGAGTTTAGTATCGATGCTGGAAGTGGTTTTGGACCATGGCAGGGAGCGATTTTCGATAATTTGGCTGCTGGCACCTATATCGTGAAGGCGCGGCTACAGAATACTCCGGATGCCTGTGAATATCCGTATGCCCCCATCGTTATTGATCAACAAGACATGGATATCGACGTCACTTTTGTCGATGCCCTTTGTTCAGGGGAAACGGGCAGTATTACTGTGAATGCCACCCCGGGAATTGGTCCTTATAAATATACCTTATTAGATGCTGCGGGAATTGCGCAAGAATTTACAGCCTTTGTCCCTGATAATCCCTACACCTTTTCGGCGGTAGGTTTTGGAACCTATACCGTACAGGTCGAAACACCCCAATGTACCGGGGATCCCCTGAACGGAATCGATCCGCCACGTCAGAGTTTGGATACCTCAGGGAACCCAATTGTCATCGGAAATGGCGTCGCTCCTTTGGATGCCCGTGCCGAACCGAACAGTAGTTTCAGTACGGCTTGTGGTATTACAAGCGTAGATATTACGGTATACACTTCTGGCGGTACCGCACCTTATACTTATATAGTGAATGGTGCAGGGCCTTCTAGTCCCACCTATACCGACAATAGAGTAGAAACGGTCACAACTCCCGGCACCTATGAGTTTACGATTACCGATGCGAATGGATGCGAGATTACCGCTTCGGCCAATGTAGCGGAACTGACACCGCCCGATATCACGGTAAGCGGTGTGGATGGCACCTGTACAAACGGAGGGGCCCGATTGGAATTTACAATTTTAGATGCCAAAGGGTTCGACTTATCCTTTAGGGCCGATCCGGCAGATCCTTGGAGCACCAATCCAATTTTATCGGTGACGGCCGGTACTTATAATAACATAGAAGTATTATATGAATCAGGAGCATTCAACTGTATTTTGGCGATGCCAACTCCTGTAACGGTTACCGAAGTGGGATCCATAAACGGTACTGCTGTAAAAATATCAGACCGCAGTTGTATTCTTGGTGGCGGTGTAAATGGTGGGGAAATTGACATTCAGAGTGTTTCCGGTGGTTCCGGAACTGGATATCAATTTAGTATCGATGGCGTGAATTTTGGCCCGGCCTCGAATTTCCCCGGACTTGCTGCCGGTACCTATGCACCGGCCATTATCGATGACAGTGGTTGTAGAAGAGATTTAACACCGATTACCATAGACGATGTAGATCCACCAACCGATATTGCCTTTGCACAAAGTAATATTAATTGTACGGCGGCGACCTCAGACGTGCAATTGACGCCCACGAGCGCAAATGCGATCGCGACCTATGAGATCTTGTCTCCTATTACCCAAACCAATGGAACCGGACTGTTTACGGGCCTTAACACGGGTACTACCTATGAATTTAGAATCACCGATGTAAACAATTGTAGTTATACCGAAACCTTTACACCGGTACTTACCAGTTCCATACGTGCCAGGGTACGATCTGGAGGTGATCTACGGGTCTGTACAGGTGCGACAGATGGTACAGGTACCTTTTTAATAGACGGTTTTGCAAACAATTATACCTATGATATTAATGGTGGATTGTTCACGGGCGGACCTCAAAATGATTTGGAAGTAGATTTGCCCCCCTCTGGCGCCGGTACCTATACGATTACCGTTACCGATGTTGATACGGGCTGTACCGATACGGCTTCTTTTACGATTGATGCCCCTACAGCACCGGTAGATTTGACTGCCAATGTAACCGATATGGCGTGTTCCAATGGAAACATAGGAAGGGTCATCGCAGACGCCACCGATGGTTGGGGCGGATACCTTTATACGTTGGTCTACCCGGGTGGTGGTACAACTGTCGGCCCAAAGACCGGGAGAACGTTTAATAATCTTTCATTGGCCGGAACCTATACATTATCGGTTGAAGATGCTGAAGGATGTACCGATAGCCTCACATTTGATTTAACACCTATCGATGCACCAACGATTGCCTTGGATGCCGGAGCAACCGATTATTGTTATATTCCCGGGCCAGGCGCTACGGTGGGGGTTACCTCTACAGCTGGATCGGCGGCGATAGGAACACACCAGTATCGAATTAATGGCGGTGCGCTGCAAGGCAGTCCGGTTTTTACGGGCTTGACTCCTGGTAACTATACGGTAGAAGTAGTGGATGCGAATAACTGCCGAGACCAAATCAACGTTACCATACGTCCCCAATTAAGGGTGAATACAAGTATTGATACGGCCATACCCTGTGGTGGGGCCCCGGGACAGGTACGTGTACAAGTTACCGGTGGGTACTTGGCAAATGCCACACCCAAAGAGTATCAAGTAAGTGACGACAATGGAACTACCTATGGAGCCTTACAGCCATTGACCGCGAATAGTTTTTTATACCCTGTGACCGCAGGGGGAACCTATATTTTTAGAGTAACCGATAACGAAGGGTGTGAGGCGTTTTCTTCACCACTTACGGTAGATCCGCCAGTATTGATTGCACCGGCAACCGCTACATCGACTCCCGTAAGTTGCGGGAACACAAGCAACGGAATTGTCACCATTACCCCAGATGCGACCAGTGGTATTCCTCCGTACGAAGTGAGTTTTAATGGAGGTCCTTTTGGGACGCAAACGGTATTCTCGAACCTACCTGTGGGTACATACCCATATATCGTTCGTGATTCACGCGGATGTGAAACACCGCCCGCAGATGTTGTCGTGAGCTTGGACACCACCGCGGCCCCCGATGCTACGGTAAGCCCTGTAGACGCTACCTGTAGTACTGGAAACATATTGGCAGGTGGAATTGAAATAAACGGTGTTACCGATGGTACTGCCAACTTTACATTTATCGTAGTCGACAATCTTGGGAACGAAGTGGTACGAGCAGATAATGTAGATCCTGTTTCTTTGCCCATTACACTCAACGACCCGGGCTTGGTTACCGGTAATTATACCGTAATTACCCTCGATGCGAATGGGTGTCGTGATGAAGATACCGTTACTATAGATGCTACCGAGGTAATTATTACCCCGATCAACTTTACACCTGCTATTACGTGTGATGATACCGCATTTACTTATACGGTGCAGGTAACTCCAACGATTTTCCCAACGGTACCGACCTATCAAATACGTTTGGCAGGGCAACCCGCTTTCTATGCATTGAACAATAATGCCGGACCGGATACGCACGAGTTTAGCAACACGGCCGACGGTATTCAATACGGGGTAGCCTATACCGTAGAGGTGTTGGCTCCCAACGGTTGTATTTACGAGGAAGTGATTCCACCAGTGGATGGGTTCTCCGCTTTAGACGTCACAGCAGCCTCCACTCCTGGTTTTTGTGATGTGAATAGAAATGGAGAAATTACGTATACCATCTCCGGTTTTACGGTCGGCGACAACCTACAAGTAGAATTATTGAATAATGACGACGGTTCTCGTATTGTTATTGAAACAGTGACACCGGGAGCCGATCCATATGTCAATACCTATTTGACCCTTCCTGGCGACTATCAGATCATCGTAACGAACCTGACCGATACCTGTACCGATGCAGTGGGTATTATAATTGATCAAAATTTACCTTCCATAGACATTTTGGCGGAAGAACCGGCGAATTGTAATGCAGAAGGGCAAATTACCGTACAAGGCGCTGGCGGAGCTGGTGGCCCCTATGAATTCGCATATATGACTTCAGGAGCAACTCCGGTTGCCGGCGACTGGACGACCGATACTACTTTTATTGGTCCTGCGGCCACCTATGATGTGTATGTGCGGGATAGTAGCGGATGTACCTCTTTTGCAATTGCGACCATTATTCAACTAGATCCGGATTTGCCGGTCCCTGGTATAAATGTTGACAATCAGTGTGTCGTAACGGCAACGGCCTTTGATATTACAGTGACCATGCCGGGAGCTACCGATACCCCTAGATTTACCCTTGCAGGGGATACGCAGTTCGGCGTATTGAACGGGGGAACCGGACTTTGGGAATATACCTTCCAAGTAGGAAGTCCCGGTAGTTATACGGTTGATGTGGTCGATGCCAACGGATGTACTAGCACAGGCACCGCCGAGGTCTACGAATTCTTGAGTGCTTCTGGCGATTTTAGTACCCTGCCGAGTTGTAATAGCCCGGATGGGACCATTACCATGCAGGTCATAGGAGGCAGCAATCAATTTAGCTATCAACTACAGGATGCAGGAGGCATAGACATTGGTGCACCAGTAACAGGTGACCGAAACGCGGGTATACTTACCAACGTTGCCCCGGGAACGTATCTTGTTGAGGTAACCGATACCGAAACTTTATGTGACTTTACCGTAAATATACAGTTGGTAGCGGCTATCGTGCCTGTTATAGACAATGAACTAAAACAGGATATCACCTGTGAAGGAGAAGACGATGGTAGTATTGATATTTTACTGCGTGCGGGAACCGATGTTGACACACCTATTGAGTTCATTTTAAACGATGTGACGGGAGGGGTAGAATATACCCGAAACAATACGGGAAGTTTTAGCGATCTTCCACCTTCCCAATACCAAGTAGAGGTACTGACCGCAAGAGGATGTTCAGTCTTGTCCGGACTAATTGATATCATAGAGCCGTTGGATTTTCAGATCACGGCCAGTGCTCCTGATTTTGCATGTGAACCCGGAGCGAATAGGTTCAGTTCTACAATTATAACGGTAAACATCGTAGCAGGTAGCGAGGGTACCCCTGGATTGGTTGCTGGTCAAGAATACCAATACAGTATTACTGGTTTTGATAATTATCAATATAGCAACACTTTTGAAATTGTTGACAACGGTTCTCCACAGAATATTACCGTGTATGCAATTGATGCAAACGGATGTCCTACAACATTCGACGTTCCTACGATCAACCCGCCTACCGATGTTGTTCCAAGTCTCGTGGTGTTAGATCCTTTAAATTGTAGGGACCCCGAAAGAGTGGAAATAAGTGCCACCGGTACTACCAACTTTACCATTATTACAACGGCGCCCGGTGCTACCGTAGTCGCCGATGTAAACGGAACTGATACTGCCCCTGCGATAGTTTCATTACCCGTTACAGGAGATTATCTATTTGTATTGAGAGACAATGTAGGTGGTTGTGATTATCCATTACCGCTGCATACCGTAAATAGCCCCATAGATCCAATTGCAGTTATCAGTGAAGCGAATCCCGTGCAATGTGCAATACCAGGAGATACCGGAGCTTTGTTTATAGAAGTCACGGATTATGTAGGAGTATACAATTATACTGTATATGAGGCTGCGGATGTTGGTAAAACGACCCCGATTACCACAGGAAGCTTTGATACCAATAACTTCCCCGACCTTAGTGGGGACCAAGCCCGGATAACCGGACTTGCGGGAGGAAGTTATTTTGTGGAAGTGGTATCCGTTGCAAACCCGTTTTGTTCAACTGACAGCGGTATCGCAACCATTCGCGTGCCCAACGGGGAGTTAGATGTACAAGCTGTTGAAATTGGAAACGTAAGTTGTGACGACAATATAGGAACCATCAATGCCACTGGAAGTGGAGGTTGGGATATCACTGCTTATGAGTACCGACTTTTACAAGACAGTGGAAGTGGATTTGCCGAGATTGTAGCCTTTGGCCCGGCAAACGAATTTCAAAACTTGTCAAGTGGTAGTTATCAAGTGGAGATCCGCGATGTAGAAGGTTGTACCGATACTTTTGATATCGTCTTGAATGCCATAACCCCGATTTCGGCCGGTATTCGTGAACCATTGGGCCTTGTGTGTCCAGGCGGTAACAATGCGGTACTGGAAGCATACGACCTAGTGGCCGGTACCCCCGGTGCTTCAGGTGGTGTTACAGGTGCTGGGTATAAATACCAGTTGATCTACTTGAACAGTAATAATATTGCCGATGAACGAGATCGCAGTGGTCTGCAAGATGACCCGACCTTTATCGGTACCTCGGGAGGGGTAATCAGTGCTGGTTGGTATGCCATCGAGGTCACCTCTAGCTTTAACTGTAGTTTCGTGACTCCTCCTTACGAAGTAATTCCACCGCCTCCTGTAGATCCAAGACTGGTTCAAACACGCGTGCCGGGATGTGGCGGAAGAGGTGAGATGATGTTAACGATCGAAAATCCAGATCCAGACCCCACTGTTCAGTACGAGTATGCCATTGTTGAAAATGGTACCCCGGTTGCGGCTTTTGCATTAATGACCGGACTCACTATCACGTTTCCTGGAGATGCAGGAATCACCTACCAGGTTGATATTCGTAAGTTCGATCCGTCCAACGTGTGTGCGCCCGTTCGCTCCAATGGTATTACCATGACCGATGCGAGTGGAATCGCATTGTCGGTCAATAGTCCTGATGATATTTCATGTTCTTCGCAGCTAGATGGTCGAATCGAGTCCTTTTCTATCGGCGGAGTAGGAAATGAGCAATATTTCCTATATCGAGGTGATCCTGGTGCGGATGCTTATAACCCCCTTGCTACTTCTACCTTGGTAAGAGGACCACAAGACTTTGGAACGTTCGAAGGCTTGGATACAGGGTCCATTGCCTTGGGTACCGAATATTACGTTATCGTAGTGAGTGGTATTTCTGGTTGTGGTGCGGTATCCCCGCCTATTGAAATCATTCGGCCCGAGCCTATTTTGTATACGCCGTCAAGAACTCCCGTAAGCTGTAATGGAGAGGAAGATGGTACTATTACGATTGAAGTTACAAGCGGAGGTGTTGGTTTGATACAATTTGCCATTGAGCCCAATTTCAATGAGTTCTTTAACGATCCGGCAACACCCGGTGTTTATACCTTTGATGAATTGGCCGCGGGTACCTACGAAGTGTTGATCCAAGATGCAAACGGATGCTTTGAAAAAGAGTTTGTCACCGTAGAGCAACCCGATGAGTTGATAATCACCAATATTCAGGTGACGCCGGAGCTGTGTATCGATGCCAGCGATGGAACGGTACAATTTGATATTACCGGAGGAACACCCATTAACGACCCATTGGTAAGCCCGGTATCCTTTTTCGAATACAAAATAGAAATGATCGATCCGATAGATGAGACGGGTACGGGAGTTTTTCAACCCTATTTCGGACAGGTTATTCAAAATTTACAAGGTGGAGCATCCTATGCGATTTATATTCAAGATGCCAATCTTTGTCCCGATGTGGAGTTGTTTACCGTGGGTATTGGAGTAGACCTTACTGCCGAACCTACCGTGCTGTATGGCTGTGAAGGAGTATTCCCGAACAGTACCGCGGAGGTCACTATGCAGGATACAAGTTTGCTTCCCGAGCTATTGTTCTACCTAGAGGATATGAATGCGCCGGGAGCGCCTTTGACACAATCGGAAATGATTGCGCTAGCTGGTACGGAGCGTGCCTGGGGCGATTTACCGGCAAGTCAGTATACCGTACATATCTTTCATTCCAACGGTTGTTCGAGTACGGAAACCTTTGAAATCGAGGCCTATGAGGAGCTTACATTGATGGCCGAAGCTACGGGTCCTAATGAAGTTACCGCAATTGCTTCCGGTGGCTATGGCGGGTACGAATACTTTTTCCAAGGAGTCTCGCAGGGAACCGATAATATCTTCTTATCAAACCAAGACGCATTGGTCGAAGTACGGGTGGTAGATTCCAGAGGGTGTGTTGCCACGGCTTCTATACCCTTCATCTTTACGGGTAAATTGGAAATACCAAATTTCTTTACCCCGGATGGGAATGTTGAAAACGATGAATTTGTGATACAGGGAAGAGAGTTCTTCCCAAATATTGAAGTGAAGATTTACGACCGATATGGCCGTGTAGTTGCTGTTCTAAACCAAGTTGAAAATTGGGATGGTACCTATGAAGGAAAAGAATTGCCTTCGGGTGATTACTGGTACGTTGTAAATCAAAACGACGATAAGAATACGAGATTTGTAGGGCACTTTACGCTCTATCGATAGCCACAGTTTTTTTAAATCGAACTAGAAAAGGGCTCCTAATTTGGGAGCCTTTTTTGTTTAGATATCGCTTGATAATATATCGAGTTATTGATAAAATAGTAGCAATTGATGTCCTGTCTGTTTGGTATCTTTCCATGAGGAACCAAACCACTCCACGGGATGAAAAAAATAGGGCTCATTGCATCTGTACTACTCAATGTCCTACTGATTCTTTACATACTAAAAGACCACAGCCAAAATAGTAAGAGAGGAGCCGTATCGGAGGACTTGATTTTGGAAGGTTCTGAAAATCAGGTTATTGATGAAAAAGGATTATCGGTTACCCCAGTGAATATAGTACTGCTGGGAAATTCGATTACCCATCAAGGCAATTGGCAAGAAGTACTTCAAAGAAGGGATGTTTTCAATGGGGGAAAACCAGGATGGACAACCCAACAACTTTCATGGGTCATTAAGAATTTTATTATTCCGCACCGACCAAAACTGTGTTTCTTTAAGGGAGGCATCAATGACTATACACTCGGCATTTCTACGGATAGAATTTATAAAAATTGCACGGAGATTCTAGATTCGATCCATAATGCCGGTACAATACCCATTTACACCACGACGCTGTATCAAAGAGGGGCAACCGATAGAAATCGCGCTATTGATAGCCTAAACGCCAGAATGAAAGTTTTTTGCATCAAACGAAACTATGAGTTTATGGATTTACGCCCGTTTCTTTGTAAGGATGGTGACATTCTTGATGCATATATTCAGGATGACAATACTCATTTGAAAGCAACGGCGTACCCCCAATGGGCGAAGGCCATGCTTCCTATCTTAGAAAAATATGATTTAAATTAAGGTGGGTTTTTGAATGGAAGGCTAGCGCTTCTGATTACAGCGGGCGATCAAAGACAATTTGTCAAAAATAAAAGAATGAGACGACACTTTTTACTGGTATTGGTTTTTGTGGTAGGTACGATTAATGCTCAAAACACCCTTTTGGAGGGCTGGCAGTATATAGAAATTGACAGCACCAAACAGATGTGGGGCGATTGGACCGCACCGGAATGGTTGCGCTATTTTGGTTTAGATGCCGGAGACGTGAACAATGACGGTATGATGGATATCGTTTCGGGTCGGTACATTTACCATAACCCCGGTGGTACCATGGAAGGGCATTGGCCGCGTACCGTTCTGGATGATAACGTGGACGGAATTCTATCTATGGATGTGGATGGGGATCCGTATGCTGATATTATTGCCATGGCCTTGCCGAACCTGTATTGGTACGAAGCTACGAACCTTGTAGGTACTACCTACCGGAGAACATTAATAGGACAAGTACCTGCTACCGGGCATGTGAACAGTCAAGGTTTTGAAAAGGCGCAGCTTATACCGGGCGGTACATCCGAATTTGTAATCGCGGGCAACGGAGATATTTATGCCGTTCAAGTACCGAAAGATGCAAATACGGCATGGAAGGTGAAAATGATATGTAAAAATACTTCTGATGAGGGCATCGGATTAGGGGATATTGATGGTGACGGTGATTTGGATATTGCCGCGGGGAGAAGACCTGAAGGGGAAGATGAACCTACGATCTTGGTTTGGTATAAAAATCCGGGCAGTATTGATATTTTATGGAGCCCCATAGTGGTCGGCGAAAGTATCCATCCAATTGATCGGGTAGAAATCTCCGATGTTAATGGAGATGGAAAACCTGATATTATTGCCACGGAAGAACGCTATCCCGGTTTAGAACCTGATGCTAATTTTTGGTGGTTCGGCCAAGAAGATTTGAACAACTGGAGTCGCCATAAAATTACCACGCAATTTTCGATCAACAACTTGGATGTTACAGATTTTGACAAGGATGGTGATATCGATCTGTTGACCGCGGAACATAAAGGGGAGGCACTGGAACTGCAGCTTTGGTCAAATGACGGCAAGGGAACTTTTAAGAAGACGGTCATCGATACTGGGAAAGAAAACCATTTGGGAACCCAATGGGTCGATTTGGATGCAGATGGTGATCTGGATATTATCGGTGCGGGTTGGGATAAGCACCAATATATGCATGTTTGGCGTAACGACGCCATCCGTACCCTGAAAACAGGAATGTTGTTTAAAGAGCACTCATGGTCACCCACCGACGCCTCCGACGCAGGCAAGTTTTTAAGGGTTGGTGGGAAACTCGATTATAAGGTCAATACCGATCACTTTCCAAAAGAGAAACACCAAAATGGTTTTATATCGTTAGGGGAAGAGGTTGATTTGACCAACGCCATCGGCGCTGAGGTAATTATTGAGCGGGTACAGTCGCATGAGGATACGAAAGAATTTAAAGTACAATGGAATGATGGTAAGCCCATTCTTTTCGCAGAACCGTCTTTGATAACATCGCCTGCTACGGACTATATGTTTCATGCGAACATACGAATGCCTATACCGCTTACCGATTTGCAACAGGGCGCAGGCAACCGCTTTAAGTTTACAGTTGCCACGGACCAGTCTTGGGACTGGCCTCAAAATTTGATTTATGGGCTGGTCTTACGAATTTATTACGGCGAAAACAACAAGGTGGCCTTTGGGGTGCAGAGCGAAGTAACAGAACTAAGCTACTCCAATAATGCGGCACCCAATGAAGTCAAAAGGATCGACTATTGGTTGACCGATACGGATGACATTCAAAAAGTGACATATGTTGGATTGTTTGAAGATGTGAATCAACAGGGAGACGGCAGGTACCGCCAATTACAACAACGCTTTCATAGAGGAGAACGAATCGGGACGATCGGGAGCTCCAATACCCCCCCTTTTAAAATAGGTTTTGACCCAGAATGGGTGCCAGATCAACAATTCCCGATTAAAATCTTGGGTTTGGCAACCGATAAAGATGGACGCACCCAAGTATTTTCTGCTGAAGAAAACCTCGTTTTTAAACGAAATCATTCCGTTCACCTCGTAAAACCGACCCGCCAAGACCCCTTTTGGACTACTCGAAATGGGGAACATTCACAACAGATGGAAGTGCCGGTTGAATTAGGGAACGAGAGTAGTGCCATGATGTATTGGAACAGTTGGAGCCCTTGTTACTCAGAAGGATTGGAAATAAATGGCATTGTCCAAATCCCTGACGCTACAGCTCCCTGCTATGATGCACATTGGCATGAAGAACCGATAGCGGCCGTTGCATCTTTACAGAAAGGGAGTAATGAGTTAAAAACGCTGAAAACCCCGTTGCATGAAGGTGAGATGGTACATGGTATGGATGTGCAATGGCCTGGGGTCATGATGAAAATAAAACAACCCAAGAGAGCGGAAACGTCTGTGCAGATTTCTGAGGAACTGTTTGAACAACGCCCTCATTATATCATTCATACAAAAATGGCTACCTACTATTTTGACAAGGCGGGTGGCGGTTTTTCAAGAATTATAGACCAATATGGGAATGATTGGGTGGGGTACAAGACCCAGCCTTGGGATCAATATCCTGCTTCGGCCGCATCCGCTTTTCGGGGACTTCCAAATCTCGTTTTTAAATCGGATACGGACTCGGGGGCCGGGCATCCGGGACATGATAAATGTAACTCCAAAATCATCACTGAAAATACCATTCGAACAACAACACTTACGGGGCTATGGGAGTGGGAATGGACGTTTACCGACGACGGTGCGCTATTACAGATACTTAAAGCCGAAGAAGGCAAACCCTATTGGTTTTTATATGAAGGAACCCCGGGGGGGAGATTTCAACCGCGTATGTCTTCCTATGGTACCGATGCTACCGGTTTTACATCGAAAACTCCTGATTTTTTCAAGGGAAGTACCGAATGGGGCCAGATTCAATGGGCCTACTTTACCAAAAAAGAGGTTCAAAATACCTTTTTCGTTGCCCAGTTGACTCCCGATTCCCATATGGATATGATGTCGTATCTTGGAAATACGGAGAAAGGCGTGGATAGTCCCGATGGTATGACCGTTTTTGGTTTTGGCCGAGGAAAAAATACAACGCCCCTGTTGACCGGAAAAAACAGCTTTCTAATTGGGTGGGCCGACTATGCAGTTCCCGATCAGGAAGCGCATCAGAAAATAAGCCATTACATTCAAAGTAAACTGAAACAATAAACAACCCACCCCCATAAAACAACCCGCAATGAAAAAATACTATTACACTTTGGCCATCGCAATAGGCATCCTTACTACAGGAGCTTTTGAATCTTGTAAGGAGGTCAAAAAAGAGGAAGCACCCCCTATCGAAGTAAAAAAAGTACTGGCCTTTAAGCAACGAAAAATAGTGGATAGTGCAAAGTTTTGGTGGGCCCATACCCCAAAAGATGTCACAGGCGATGGTATTGCCGATCTTGTTTTTATCAATAACAATTCCGCAGGAGGGTATTTGGGGTATTACAAAGGCCAAAAAGAAGAAGGCCTATGGGAACTGAATGTCATCGCGGAACAACCGACCACTGGCGGACTTTTTGCCGGAGGTGATCTGGAAGCCGCGGATATTGATGGGGATGGTGATATCGATGTGATCGGAATTAAACATCCGGGGGAATGGACCGATGCCGGGGCTACCGCCGAGCTCTTCTGGTATGAGAACAAAGGAGGGGAATGGCAAGCACATACTATCGGAACTGTACCAGACGCAGTAAAAGATGTGAGCTTCACCGATTTCGACACCGATGGAAAGATGGATGTGGCGATTTTGACTTTTGATGAGCATACGCTTAGTATCTTTAAACAGAAAAATGCCGACACTTGGGAACGGGTGCAATACATACAAAACGATGTGCTGCATGAGGGAATGGATGTGGGTGATCTAAACAATGACAGCTATCCCGATATTGTTGCCACCGGTTTGATTTATTACAATCCTGGTACGGATCTTACCAAAGAATGGCCCGTAGAAAATTTGAATGAAATGTGGAATAATCAAGAAGGAGATTGGTCGCGTAACGGCACCAAAACCTTTATGCGCGATATTGACAAAGATGGAAGGGCCGAAATTTATCTGGCACACTCTGAACGAGCGGGGTATCCGTTGGTTGCTTATAAGCGAATGAACGGAAAATGGCAACATCGGATTATTAAAGATAGTATTGCCGCTTGCCATACACTGCAGGTGTACGACTTTGATTTGGACGGGTTCTATGATATTTTGGCAGGGATTAATTTCGCAAGGGCGGTGAACTTGAAACAAACCAATTTCGATGTATCCCTGTTTCTAAATCAAGGTAATTACAGTGATTACAAAGAAATGGTCATTGAAGAAGAGGGCATTTATAATGGGCAGGTAATCGACTATGACGGTGACGGCGATATGGATATTTTTAGATATCCGAACCATGAGGCGACCGATTTTTTCATTTTGGAAAATACCATTCAATAACGGCGATTCATATTGAAGACTCGAAAAGTGGATGCGTGATTTTGAATCGTGGGATTTTCATCCGAACTTACCGGCGATAAGAATACAACCCCTTGCTTATGCGTTATGTTGTGATAGTTGCTTTTTGTGTCTTGTTACAATCTTGTGTTGCCCAATCGAAGTCGCGTTTAATTGATGCTTCGCAAGAAACGATTACGAAGGAAGTATTTGATTACTATCTCTATTTCCCAGAGAATTATGAGGCCGATTCCGACGAAAAATTTCCACTATTGTTGTTTTTACACGGTGGGGGGGAATCGGGCGATAGCTTGATCGCCGTTAAAAGAAATGGGCCTCCAAAACTAATTGCCAGGGGAAAACAGTTTCCGTTTTTAATACTGGCCCCCCAAAATCCACATAAAAGAAAATGGTGGAATACGCAGGCTTTGATACAGCTATTGGATACAATAGTGACCGAACACAAGGTAGACCCTAAAAGAGTTTATTTGACCGGACTCAGCCGGGGTGGGGGAGCTGCGTGGGAAATGGTGGTGCAATATCCTAAAAGGTTTGCAGCCTTAGCGGTTGTTTGTGGGATGACCCCTTTGCCCTATGCTTCTTGGATTGATAAAAAAATGCCCATTTGGGTGTTTCATGGAGAAGAGGATAAATCAATACCTATCTCTGAGTCCCAGACCATGGTAGATCGCTTATTATCAATGGGGTATGATGTTAAATTCACCAAGTACCCCGGCGTAGGACATGATTCTTGGATTCAGGCCTACAACACAGAGGAGTTATACGACTGGTTCGCCGAACAATCACGAAAAGACTAAAAAAAGTGCCAAAACGATGAAATAAGAGCAAACCTCAATGGTATTTTTTTAGTAAATTCCTTGGCTAATCTAAACAAACTCCATGCTGTTTTTCAACCGATTCTTTTTAGTTGTTCTTTGTTCGTGTTCTATGTTTTTCGTTCTCAGTTGTGAGGAATCACTTCCCCCGATGACAGGGCAGTTTAGTGAGCAGATCAGGCTCAACCAAATAGGGTATTATCCGGGTTCGGAAAAGAAGGCGGTTATCGTATCACCGAAAAAAATCGATACATTTCATGTGGTCGATAGTACGACCATGACCGTTGTTTTTACGGGAAATCTATCTCCGGTCCAGAATTGGAAATTAGCGGGAGAAGAAGTCCGTATCGCCGACTTTTCACAAGTATTGGATGAGGGAACCTATATGGTACTCGTTGGGGAACTTGGCTACTCCTATCCCTTTGAAATCAAAAAAAATGTGCTCAGAGAAGTATTCTTGGGTTCTGTAAAGGGTTTGTATTATCAAAGAACAGGAATGCCGCTAGAAAAGGAACATGCCGGCAAGTGGCATCGGCAAATGGCGCATCCGGATGATAGTATTCCTTTTCACCCCTCGAGCGGTAAAACCGAGGGATACATCGCATCACCCGGCGGTTGGTATGATGCCGGGGATTACAATAAGTACATCGTAAACGCCACCTTTCCCCTGGGGCAATTCTATCTGTTACAAGAACAGTATCCAGATGCTATCTTGGATAACCAGTTGAATATTCCCGAGAGTGGAAATGGGAAAAGTGATTACCTGGATGAGTTAAAATATGAAATGGATTGGGCGCTGACAATGCAAGATGCAGATGGGGGCTTGTTCCATAAGCTGACTACCAAGAACTTTGAAGGGATGGTCATGCCCAATAAAGCTATTAGTCAACGGTATATTGTAGGGAAAGGTACTACCGCCACTTTGGATTTTGCGGCCTGTGCCGCGCAGGCATATAGGGTTTTTAAGAGCGTAGACCCTGTCTATGCAAGTTCCTGTCTGTTGGCAGCAAAGAAGGCATACGATTGGGCTTTGGAGAACCCTGCCGTGGGCTTCGTCAACCCGGAGGATGTCCATACCGGTCAATACGGCGATACAAACTTTGATGACGAGTGGTTTTGGGCGAATGCAGAACTTTTTGTTTCAACAAAAGATACCACTTATCTAAATTCTCTGAATACGAAAACAATGAATTTTGAATTTAAGGCAGGGGAAAGTTGGACCGGCTATATGCGTTTTTTAGGAATGTTTTCTTTTTTGAATCATAAGGAAAGTATTCCCGCAGCGCTCTATGCTTCCATTGCAAAAGGTATTCAAAAATCTGCGGACGATTTGGTAGTGAAATCCACAGAATTAGATTACTTTCAACCGATCGACGATTTTCATTGGGGATCTAACAGTGATGTTTTAAATGCGGCCATGATCATGGCGCAAGCATATCGTTTAAACCCAAAACCAGAGTATTTAAAGGGGGTGCAACAGGCTATGGACTATGTCTTAGGCGCCAATGCTATGGGGGTCAGTTATCTTACGGGCTTTGGTGACAAGACCCCTATGAATATTCACCATAGACAAAGTGCCGCGGATACTATAGAACAACCGGTTCCCGGTTTGCTTTCTGGAGGGCCAAACAGCAGATTACAGGACGTTTCAGGAGGTGCCGTGTACCCCGAAAACCCTTCGCCCATGCAAAGTTGGGTGGATCAAGAACCAAGTTATGCGAGTAATGAAATCTGCTTAAATTGGAACGCTCCAATGACCTATGTTCTTGGTTTTTTGGAACAAGAATCAAACTAAACCGTCTAATCCGTGCAAGGACCGCAAATAAGAACCACCATGAGAAACGTAAAAACTTGGGGATTGCTAATCGTGTTATTAATGGGAGTTAGCTCCTTTGGAAAAAATTTGGATCCAAAACCAAAAAAGAAAAAGCCTAGAAATGTTATTTTTATTTTGACCGATGATCACCGTTTTGATTATATGGGCTTTACGGGAAAGGTACCTTGGTTAAAAACCCCGAATATGGATAAGCTCGCTGAAGAGGGGGCCTATTTGCCCAATGCCTATGTTACAACCTCATTGTGTTCCCCGAGTCGGGCGTCTATTTTGACAGGCCAATTTTCGCATTCCCATACGATTATTGACAATCAGGCACCCAATCCGGGAAATTTAAAATATTTCCCCGAGTATTTGGAAAAAGCGGGATATCAAACCGGTTTTTTTGGAAAATGGCACATGGGAGATCACGGAGATGAGAAGCAACCCGGCTTTACCCATTGGGAGAGTTTTCCAGGGCAGGGTGTCTATTATAACCCTACCTTGAATATCAACGGAAAGAGGATTGCTTACAAAGATTCGACCTATATAACCGACTTGTTAACCGAGCATGCGGTAGGTTGGTTAGAAAACCGTGATAAAAAGAAGCCGTTCTTTATGTACCTGTCGCATAAGGCCGTACATGCTGCCTTTAAACCCGCTCGTCGTCATAAAGGCACCTATAAAGGAAAAAAAATTGATCTCCCCAGCACCTATGACCAAACAAAAAATGGGAAATATAAAGACCTAAAGTGGCCACAATGGGTGGCGGATCAGCGAATCAGCTGGCACGGGGTCGATTATATGTACCACGATAATCGTGATATTCATGAGATGGTGGTAAATTATTGTGAAACATTGCTCGGCGTAGATGAAAGTATCGGTACGGTAATGGACTACCTTAAGAAAGAAGGGTTGGATGAGTCCACTTTGGTGATTTATATGGGGGATAATGGTTTTAGCTGGGGCGAACATGGCCTGATCGATAAGCGTCATTTTTATGAGGAATCGGTTAAGGTACCTTTACTGGTTCGGTGCCCAGAGCTCTTCGAAGGTGGCATTGCGCCTGAACAAATGGTACAGAATATAGATATAGGGCCCACAGTATTGGCCGAAGCGGGTATAAAACAACCTGAGACAATGCCCGGGGTTTCGTTTGTGCCCATTTTAACAGGGGATACCAACGCAGTGGTCCGCAAAGAAGTTTTTTACGAATATTATTGGGAATACGATTTTCCGATGACGCCCACAGTGTACGGCATGCGAACAGATAAGTACAAACTAATGCGATATCAGGGGATTTGGGATAGAAATGAGTTGTATGACATTCAAAATGATCCGAACGAAATGTACAATCTCATCGCTGATCCGGATAAGCAGGAAATAATCAAGTCAATGACCTCCTCGATATACGACTGGTTGGAAAAGACCGATGGAATGAACATTCCGCTAAAGCGAACCGTCAAGTATCGGTATGGAGATTATAAACATATGAATGAGTACTGATTTAGCGGTTTTTCTCAGGGATACTTCTTGTCTCCTTGCCTTTTCCATCAAAGAAACGCACACTCCGTATTTTCTCACTAATCGATAGTGAACGACTTGATTGCGACTGAAAGCCATTGCCCCAGTAGTATTCACGAAGGTTTTTGCGGCCATTTTGGTATTCGATCAACGTTTTTACTTCGCTCGGCGCCAGAAGTATCGTTTCAGCGCTGTTGGTATTGTGCTCAAACACCCGAAGAGAATCGTTGTTTTGGGTGGCCACGATCAACGACTTCCCATTTCCCAAACGAACCGATGCCAAACTCTTGCCGTTTCCAGGAACAAAAAAATGACTTTCTTCCAAAGCTGTTGCAGTAAAACCTTTATCTCCCTTGTTTTTTAGAAGAAGTCCATTGAAGGCATCTGCCTTCCCTTGTTGTACCTCCATGCCAAAATCGTTGCCGATAAGCAGTATATCTAACAGTTGGTCATCATCAACATCTATGGGGATAGTACCATATATCGGTGCCAACTGCGCTTCCATAGGAAAGGCATGTAGTTTAAATGTACCATTACCGATATTTTCGACCCATCCACTTTTCATATAATTATAGGTCAGAATGGTGGCGTGGTTCATGGTACCTTCCGGGAATATCTCTGGCATGGTCATCGCTCCAAATTCGCCGAAAGAATTAAATTTTTTGCGAATGCCCACAAACTGTTTGGTGACATCTTGCCAGGGGTGGTACATATACTCCCGTTTCACACCAATGCTGTCACGCAGGTAATAGGATATTAAAGGGTCAATAGAACCATTTTTATCAAGGTCTTTCGCATAGATTCGTACGGGTTGCTCCTGCGTGCCCTTAAAATAGCTATTCATACCAAAATTCCCCACTATATAATCTGTATCCCCGTCATTATCCAGATCTGCGGGAGACAGACTGTTCCACCATCCTGAATATTCATCAATTCCCGTACTAGCGGTAATTTCTTGTAAAGTACCACTGGTATTCTTAAAGAAACGCAAAGGCATCCATTCTGTTGCAAGAATCAAATCCGGCCAAGAATCCCCGTTAAAATCGGTCCATAAGGCATCACTGACCAAGCCTGCAAAAACAAGTTCCTTAGAAACGGTCGCGGTTACATCAACGAATTTGATCTCCCCGTTTGCGCTTTCGTTCCTAAGGATAAAACTCCGGTCTGCCAGGGGGTAGGAGAATGAAAGTACACGGCTTCCGATAAAAAGATCTAAGTCTCCGTCCTGATCAAAGTCGGCCGCCTTCACAGCAGAGGAGTTAGCCTTTATAAGGGGTAGGGCATTTTCAGCAAGTGAAAAATTACCTGCACCGTCATTCTTAAAAAGTACATCTGTATACAGTTCCGCACCTACAGGGTACTGCCCACAGCCACGGGCAATGTAAAGGTCCAAATCCCCATCGCCGTCAGCATCGAAGAGCAATGTACCTGCGTCTTCTTCTAGTTTACGACCTTGTTTGAAGTTGGCATCCTTTCGCTCAAAAACACCTTCGGGGGTTTGGAACAAAAAGATTTCATCGAAAGACCGGCTTCCTGCCACCAGTATATCGTCTAACCCATCGTTGTTGAGGTCGCCGACCGAAATAGAAGGGCCAAACTGAGAGAATTTATGTGGTATGGTGGTTTGAAAATTAAAATCGATAAAATCATGGTCCCCGATAAAGTGGTCTAACAGGTATTTGGTAGTCACTTCTTTAAAGACTTCCTTCTTAAGCGTGTCGATCTTTTTTACTACCAGGTCAGGCGTAGGATGATACGCAACCATCAAAGTTGTATCTGCACTGGTTTGAAAAATATCCTGACGACTACCATTTGGCCAACGAATTTTTATACTGTCTACCTGATCGATATTGCCAAGGCCAAAGTGCAGTGCTTGCTCCGGTTGGGATAAATAACCCCGACCTGAGAGTAGTTGTTTGTTTTGGGTAAGACCTCCTGCAAAAATCTGTGCCGAAGCCCCAATGGCATTTTTATTTTGGTCAGGGCCGATAAGTTTTAGGCGTAGATAGTGTTCGTTTGGATAAAGGGTTTCCGCATTGTTTTGCATCAACAAAACGGGTTCATTGATGTTGTTGATTACAAGGTCTAAATCTCCATCATTGTCGAGGTCGCCGTAGGCAGCACCATTGGAATAGGTGCCGAAATCAAGCCCCCATGCCTTGGTAACATCTTCAAAGAGCAACTCCCCTTTGTTCTTAAAAACAAAATTGGGAATCTTTATTTCGGGAATGGCGGCAATCAATTTTTCTTTGCTAAGCAATCGTTTTGCGGTAACTCTAAAGTCTCCAAAATCTCTGTCGGTCACATCTTTGGGAAAACCGTTGGTGATGAAGAGGTCTTGCCATCCATCATTGTCATAATCGGCAAAGAGCGGGGCCCAGCTCCAATCCGTTTCTTGGATTCCTGCATACATGCCCACTTCACTAAAAATGGGTAAGTCATTTTGAGGATTGGTGCCCATATTCACTTGAAGGGTATTCCTGGCATACTGAAATTCATATCCAAAACGTTTGGTAAAAACTTCCTTTTGATAGTTGCTGGGACCTTGAAACAGTTTTTTTCTCTTGTTGTAGTAGGGTTGCATTTCAGTCGTATAGATATCCATGCGGCCGTTGTTATCTACATCGGCAATATCGCTGCCCATAGAGGAAAGACTGAAATGCTTGAAGAGCTCCCCAGCTTTATTTGTAAAAGTCCCATCCTGATTATTGATATAAATAAGATCGTTACTTAGAAAATCATTCGCGACATAGATATCGGGCCAGTTGTCTTCGTTGAAATCATGTATTAGGGTACTATGGCTATACCCGTGGTACCGGATTCCAGCTTTTTTGGATATGTCTACGAAATACTGCCGTTCTAGGCTATCATGAAAAGTATTCTCATACAAACGATCCCGACTTGGGGAAGAACCATCGTCATTTAAAGGTCTAAACTCGCCTGGGTCAATGTCATCAATACGATTAACGCCAATAAAGACATCAAGGTCTCCATCCTGATCAAAATCAAAAAATTGGGCATGTGAGGAATAGCTTGCATCATCAAGACCGTACTCTTTTCCCATTTCGATGAATTCCGGGAGTCCGTCTTCATTATTCCCTTGGTTAATGTATAACAGGTTGGCCCGCTGCTCGGTTACTTTTCGAAACGTATTACATACATAAATATCCAACTTTCCATCAGCGTTAACATCTACCAGTGAAACACCTGAGGACCACATGAGGGAGTCCCTTTTTTGAATACCTGCTGTTTTTGAGACATCCTGGAAGGTGAGTTGTCCTCGATTAAGGAAGAGCTTATTGTCTACTTGGTTGCCTGCAAGAAAAACATCTTCGAACCCATCACCATTTACGTCACCTATTGCGACTCCCGCGCCATTGTAAACAAACTCATTGTCCAAAATATTAATACTGTCATTTTCGATCAAGTGATTATTGAAGTGTAATCCTGATTCAGATTCTTCTACGACGGAAAACAAAGTGGGGCTTGGGTGCTCCTTGCATGAAACGACAAGGAATACTATTCCTACCACTAAAATCAAAGTAGTAAAAAGAGGGGATTTTAAATTCATTTTTGTTTTGAAATATGATTGAATGGCTAGCTACAAAGATGCACGAACCTTCGGAAAGACACAAAAAAAAGCCGCCTAAATGGCGGCTTTTCAATAAAATATACACTGATTTAGTATCCAGGATTCTGCATTAATATGTCAGGACCTTGAATATCTATTTGTGTTTGAGGAATAGGATAGTACTCATTCTTCCCTGCGGTGAAACTTGCCCCACCAAACTTGGTTACAAGCAAGGTAGATTCGTACGCCAAATAAGCATTTAGCTCATCGGCCGCAACGCCCCATCGCACTAGGTCAAAGAAACGATGCCCTTCACCGGAAAGTTCCAATTTTCTTTCAAAGCGAACCGCATTTCTTGCAAATGCTTGGTCCGGGAAAGAAGTATACTCGGCAATCTCATAGTTCGCGGCATCCGTACCATCTTCATTTTTTACCCAATAGGTAGCATTTGCTGCACGTGCTCGTACCTGATTCACATACGCAAGCGCTTGTGTTAAGGAACCAGCCTCCACTTCCGCTTCGGCAGCCATCAACAACACATCGGCAAAACGAATAATCGTATAGTTCATCGTTGCATAACCTCTTGTCCAAGAACTGGCATCGGTAAAAGAACCATCTTGGCCCGCTCGATATACATATTTTCTAGGAGAATAGGGTCCAGCGTATGGCTGGCTACGAATCCAAGCTTTTCCTGGGTGAGGTCCCCATCCCAAGTAGGGAATATCCCTTCTACCTACAGAATGGTCTAATCGTGGATCCAAGGTTCCTGCATCAGGGGTAAATGGATCGGCGGAGTCAACATTGAAGTCGGTCACCAACGGATCGCTGTTATAGGAACCGTCTAATAATGGTAATCCTGCAGATGTTCTAAAAGAATTCGCCAACTCGAAACTTGGTTGAAAGAATCCACAACAGTTACCTGGGCCATCTTCACCAGTATTGTATGGATAGTTCAAATCATCAAAGGCATTTGAATTTTGAACACTACCGGTATTATTAGCCGATTCTACATCCATCACGGCCTCGGCATGGTTGTCGTTTTCTGCATTGTATATAGATCCGTAGTCATCCAACAGGGCGTATGGCAATCCATTAGAGGTTGTCCCATTGGCAATGGTATCGTCGAACCAAGTCTTGGCTTGGGCGAATTTACCTTGAAACAACATGGCTTTCCCCATATAAGCCGCTGCGGCCCATTTGTTTACTCTACCGGCTCCGTTTTCTCCAGGAAGGTTATCATATGCAAATTGGAAATCCGCCTCTATCAACGGCCAAACATCCGTATTGTTTGCGACCAGGATTACTTCTGTCGGCAATACGGTTTCATCAAATACGGGAATGTTGTTGAAGTGCTTTTTCAAATCGAAGTAAAAATGCCCTCTCAACAAGCGGGCCTCACCAGCAATTCTGGCTGCATCACCTGCCGTTATATCGGTAGCATTGGCAAGTGCCCTTAAAACAGCATTTGCACGGTTTACCCCTTCGAAACGCCCTCTCCAGTAGTTATTGATATCTCCACTGGTAGGATCTATCTCATATCGCTGTACCGGGTTGATGGCGGAATAATCACCCGCATCGGTACCTTTATTGGCATCACCACCAACAATGGAGCCGGTTACCCAGTGATTGGGACCTTCGAAACGGTTGCCGAACACTCCGTTCAGCGCGGCGTAGGTACCGATAAGGAGCCCTTCAATACCATCCTTGGTATTTACTTGGGCATCCGCTAGAGAGCCCGTAGGAGCAATCTCTAAAAATTCATCATTACAGGATACTCCTGTCATAAGGAGCGCCGCTGCAATCACGAACAACTTTTTGGAATTTAGAATTGATTTCATAGTTAAATTTTTGCTTAAAGATATTGATTTTTTTTTACACAAATATCACGGAATTATCACATTACTAGAGTCCTAGCTCTAAACTGATCATGTAAGATGGCGTCACGGGATAATTTCCTACATCGATACCGAAATTGGTGTCAGGTCCTGCAACTTGTGGATCCAAACCAGAGTAATCGGTAATCGTCCATACGTTGTTTGCAGAAAGACCTATGTTTAGTTTACTTAGTCCAAATCTCTCTACTAGATCCGTATCGAAGTTGTATCCCATACGTAATTGTACCAAACGAACATATGAACCGTCTTCAACATACCAAGAGTTCGAAGCACCACTGGTACTTAAGTTCGAAGCACTCTCCCAAATTGGAGCGCCGGCATTGTTTCCGAGTTCAGGTGTCCAAGAGTTGAATGCAGCAACCCCTTTTGCAGACCCTTCAAAGGTTCCGAAGAAATCTCTAAACCACTTGGACTGGTTGAAAATTTCGTTTCCGAAAGAACCGTACCAGTAGGTCTGAAGTTCTAGGTTTTTCCATCTAAGTACTAAATCAAGACCACCCGTTACATCTGGTACAGCGCTACCGATAAAGGTTCTATCATCTGGCGTAATGGCTCCGTCACCATTGACGTCTTCATAACGGAAACGTCCCAAACCTTTCCCATCCTGAGCAGGGGAGTTGGTGACTTCTTCTTCGGTGTTGAAGTATCCTATTACATTGTATCCAAAAAAGGATGAAATAGATTGGCCTACTTGGTTTCTTACCGGAGTAATACCTCTAAAGTTTCCAACATCAAAGAATTCGATTCCGGGAGCCAAAGCGGTAATTTCATTATTCAAGAAAGAAGTGGTCAACGTAGCATCAAAGGTAAAATCTTCCGTGATGTTTCCTTTTCCATTGATCAGCACATCCACACCGCTATTCAACATACTGGCAATGTTTACGGCCGGAGCTGCAGCATAGTTACCTGTAACCGCCGCCAAAGGCACTTGATACAAAAGATCATCCGTTTCTTTCTTCCACCAGTCAAATTCAATAGCTAGTTTGTCATTGAATAACTTGAGGTCAAAACCAACATTGGTGGTCGTACTGGTTTCCCATTTTGCATCCGGGTTGCCAATTCTACTTTGTGCAAATCCTTCATCCGCACCACTATTTTGTCCTTGTACAGGGTAAAAAGTATTCCCTCTGTCAGATGCGAATAACGAGAATTGGTTATTGGCGTTGACATTTTGGTCATTACCCATTTGCCCCCAACCGGCACGTATCTTAAAATCGGAAATCAAATCTTGATTCTGCAAGAAAGGCTCGTCTATCACCCTCCAAGCGGCTGAGAATGCAGGGAAGGTACCAAATCTGCTGTTCGAACCAAATTTAGAGGAACCGTCTCGACGTACAATGGCACTTACATAGTACTTCTCATCGAAATTATATTTGATTTGCCCGAACAACGAATAGTAGTTAGAGCCTTTGAACTGAAAACTATTAACATTGGGGCTCTGTACTACACTTAAGTTTTGGAAGTCTAAATCCGTGGAGAACGGGTTGATTCCGTTTCCGCTAATTTGTCTTCCTGATCCGTCATTCAATGCTTCGATACCTCCTAGAGCAAATATCTTGTGCTTGCCGAACAGCTTTTCGTAGGTAACGGTATTGGTAAAGGTCCAAGCAAAGAAGTAACCACTTCCTTCCGCGAACGAATTACTAGCTTCTGGTTCGGAATCTCCTAAGTATCGAAAGTTGTAATCCACAAAATGGAAGTTACCATAATTTCCGCCTAGACTAGACCGGAGCGTTAGTCCGTCTAACGGCTTCACATCCACATAGAGATTTCCAAAACCGCCAATATTATAACTTCTATCGTCTCCATTGTTTCGTACCAATCGTCTTACCGGGTTACGCGGATTGTTAAAACCGGCAGCTCGTGTACTGGCGTAGCTTCCGAATTCATCAAAAACAGGAAGAATGGTCGGCATACGATAAGCGGATAGCACTTCTGATTCTTGTAGTGCTACGTTTACACCACCCCCGCCACCGGCGAGGCCTCTCACAGAGCGATAGGTAGTTTGGAAGTTTTCCCCAATGCTCAACCAAGGCGCAATATCCCATTCAGAGTTAAAACGGGCCGTATACCGCGCGAATTCTTGTTCTAGAACAATACCGGACTGATTTTGGGCAGAAATACCCATATAATAGCGACCGCTCTCGTTTCCACCATCAAAACCGAGCGTGAATCTGCTTAACGGAGCCGTTCTGGTAATTTCCTTGTACCAATTGGTTCCTGCCAGATTAGGTCTTATAAGGAAAACCCCTTCCGGGTTTGCTTCAAAGTTGGCCTGGATTTCAGCCAAATTAATATCAGCTGCGGAAACACCGTTTTGACCATCTGCGTGCAGGAAGTCTGGAAAAGTCGGGGTGGCATTCGTACCGTATTGCGGATGTGAATATTCAACAGGTGTACCATTCGCGGCGGCATTGTTCTCATAAGCAATATGAGTATAGCGCGCCATGTCCTGCGGGTTTAGCATTTCTGGGGAACCGGCAACATTCGGATCGAACACCCCGCTTACCACATTTAAGGTAAGGTTGGTTTTGCGTTTGCTGCGCGACCCCTGTTTTGTGGTATACACGATGACACCGTTCGCGGCCCTTGCCCCATAGATGGAAGCTGCTGCCGCATCCTTTAATACAGAAGTACTTTCAACATCATCTGGATTGATGAAATCGATATTGAGCGTTGGTACCCCATCTACCACATACAAAGGTGCGTTACCACCAAAGGCACCAAAACCACGTACTCGAATCTGACTCGTAGTACCTGGCTGACCATTCGTTAATACGGTAACACCAGCGACACGTCCTTGAAGCTGTTGTTCAATGTTACCGGAAGGGACCGCTGCAAGATCTTCCGCCGATACGATGGATACCGCCGCAGTGGTTTCTCGTTTGGTCTCCGTTGAGTATCCCGTAACGATTACCTCGTCTAAGGCCGCTGCATCTTCCTGCAGCGTTGCATTCACGGTCGAGTTACCGCCTACGGCCACTTCCAAGGTCTGGAAACCCAAGTAGCTGAAAACAAGTACCGCATCGCCTGCAGCCTCTACGGTATAATTACCGTCAAAATCGGTTTGGGTCCCGGTAGTGGTACCCTTTACTAAGACGTTGGCACCCGCAAGTGGAATACCGTCGACATCGGTGACCGTTCCTGTAATGGTAGACTGAACAATGTCACCAGTATCGGCCATAGTTAATTTGGTTTCTAAATTTGCAAACGCAAATTGTGTTCCCAAGCAAATCATCATCGATAAAAACCCAAGCTTGATAGCGGAAAAATTCCCCTTGGGCCTTAACGAATTGTAATCACGTTTTTGATTCATAATCCTTGTTGTTTGTTAGTTTAAAAAAAAATTGATTAAGTCCGGTTTTTTCTTGACAGAATGGCAATTCATTTGTTAAAAAAAACCAAATTCAAGATAATATTAACAAAATTATGCGAATTAAAAACAGATAACTACCAATATTTTATCATCCACTGACTTTAAAAAATGCCTTGTTTTTGTCAATAACACTCCTGAACCCTCACTATAATTAAGAATATGTGATTTTATGGGCCTTATTTATAAGGAATCTAGATTCTCTTTAAATAACAATATGACGCCATTTTGTGACCAAAAAACTGTTAAGAAAACGTTTTCGTAAGCCGGACTACAACGTTTTCGAAGTACTTTTTTTGTGAGAATTTTATGTTAATTTAATAATAAAAGGAGGGTTATTTTTTCTTGCGCCAAAACCATGCAAAAGAACGATTTTGAGTTTGCTCACTAGCTGATTAGAGATCACGTTGGCTTGGGTATGATACTTTGCTGCAGATCAATACGATTTGCTTGCCTTTTTCATCTTTTGTGAAGAACAGGTAGTGATCACCACCGTCTGAAATATTGTGTTTTTTTCGAATAGCGGCTACCGACTCACTAAAATTTCGGCTCACTATATTTGCTTTTGGAATCCGAAGCATTTTGAGCATGCGTTTGTTGTAATAAAACCATTGGTCGATGGTGAACGCTCGTCCGGGGAAGCTGATGAGGTGTTCCGAAGTATACAGATGCGTATGGGGATGGAGTTTATAGACTTCAAAGGCAGCGGAAATTGTTTTAAATCCACCCGATTTCATTAGGGCGGCGTTTGGTTCATACAAGTATTGCAACGGCGCGGAGAATTTGGTGACTGCCTGTTTTTCATCCCCTACATGGAAACTAAAATGGTCGTTTTCCGTTTTCTGTAGGTTGACCGTAGAAATGATAGGGTCTTCAGTAGTGTTTTTATGTAGCTCCCAAAGCAACTCTTTCACTTCGTTATCGCTAGCGATTATGTGAATTTTTTTAATAGATGAGAGTGTTTTTAACCCTTCGGTAATGTCTAAAAATGGGGAGGTTTTGATTAGAACCTTATCAGATTTTTCAAATAACAATTCTAGATGTTCCGTCACATCCGGACTGCAATCGGATAAATGAAAAACCTTTCCTTTCGTTTTGTCCCTGCGGGAGGGGTCGAGATAGATCCAGTCAAAAGTTCCTTTATACGCTGCTAAAAACTGCAAACCATCTCTGTGTATTGATTGGATGTTTTCAGCTTTTAAAACAGTAAAATTATGGCTTGCGATTTGGGATAATTCCAAGTTCGTTTCACAATGAAAAACCGTTGGTATTTTACGACTGAAAAAGTAACTGTCAACACCCAGTCCGCCAGTGAGATCCGCCAATGATTTTCCAGAGACAATGGCTGCTTTGTAACGTGCGGTCCGCTCGGAGGAGGTTTGTTCAATACTTAACTTGTTCGGGTAATAAATTTGAGGGGTGTGAAACCAAGTTGGGAGTTTTTTTTTACTTTTTTTTCTAGCTTCTATCTGGGTCGCCAGTTCGGCGTTCGTAACCGTGTCGAAAATCCGTTTTTTTAACAAAACTGACACGATGTCAGTATCTATATTTTCTGATATAAAATTTTGAACACCAGTGTTTAATATATTGTTATTCAAAGTTTTTCTATAGATTTTGAGTCAATGATTTTACAAGCTTGTTTTCTGCTAAAAACTCTTTTAAAATTACCTTAATGGCCGTGTAGCCAGGCACTGCAACGATCATGCCTACAACACCAAAAAGTAATCCCGCGATGATAATGACCAGGAAAATTTCGAGCGGGTGAGACTTTACGCTGTTAGAGAAAATGATGGGTTGTGAAACAAAATTATCTACTAACTGGCCGACCACCAAACCGATCAGTACATAGCCCGCCTTCGGTAAGATAACAGTGCTAAAATCCATACCCAAAAAACTGGTCATAGTCAGGACGATCATGAGCACCCCGCCGATGATCGGACCCACATACGGTATTACATTAAAAAGGGCGCATAAAAAGGCAATGACAATGGCGTTTTCTACTCCCACGATGAACAACGTGACCATATATATAAGAAACAAGACAAATAGCTGTAAAAGGAGACCCACAAAGTACCTCGAAAGCAGGTTATTTATTTTGTCGATAGATTTTACCGTACCTTTCTCCTTATCGTTCGGAACGAACATCAACAATCCATTTTGAAAGAGCTTACTATCCTTGAGAAAGAAGAAGGAAATAAAAAGTACCGAAAACAAACCAATACTTGCACTGCTCAATACATTTAAAAACGAATTTAGAAAATTAGGGATGAACCCAACGTCTAACTTTTCTAAGACACTTTTCCCCAAATCGGACGTGGTTAACATCTCATTGACGGAAGCTGGTGAGGCCCCAAAATAACGGGTAATTTCAATGTACAACGCATTAATTTTTTGTTGGAGGGCTTCAAGGTTTAGCAAGGATAAGTTCTTTCCCTGTTCAGATATCAAAGGGACGAACAAGGCGATTACCCCGATAAGAAGCCCTATCATAATTACCATGGTCAGGGCTACTGCCAAAAGATTCGGAAATTTGAGTTTTCTTCGAAGGAACAGCACGATCGGCCTGCCGATCAGGGCTACCACGGCCGCAATGGCCAAGTAGGCGAGTACCGATTGTATTTTGAACAAAAAATAAAGAAGGAGTACGATTCCGATCAAAATACCAACCGATCGTAGGATGCCTTGTGAGATAGTCTTTGCGGTCATTTTAAAAAAATGGATTAGTTCTTAAAAACGTAGGAAATAATGTTCGCTCCCATTTGCAGGGCTTTGGTACGTACTTCTTGGGAGTTGTTGTGAACTTCGATATCCTCCCAACCATCGCCTAGGTCGCTTTCGAAAGTAAATAGTAAAAGCAGTCGGTTTTCATGAAATATGCCAAAAGCCTGTGGTCTTTTGCCATCGTGCTCATGTATTTTTGGGAGTCCGTCGGGAAAGGCGTACTCCTGTTTGAATATCGGGTGGTCATGCCCGAGTTCTATGAGGTCTTTGTCGGGAAACACCTTGGTCAATTCTTTTCGTAAATACGGTTCCATGCCATAGTTGTCATCAATATGCAAAAACCCCCCGGATAACAGATAGGTACGTAAATTTGCCGCCTCTTCCTCTGAAAACACTACATTTCCATGTCCGGTCATATAGAGAAAAGGGTATTGAAAGATGGTGCTACTTTCCACTTCTATGGGGTCTATCTTTTCATCGATGCCCGTGCCGATGGTGGTGTTGCAAAAACGTATGAGATTGGGGAGCGCCGTAGGGTTTGAATACCAATCTCCACCACCTTTGTATTTAAGTATGGCCACTTCTTGCGAAAACAGTAGCATGTTGTTAAAAAAAACACAAATGAGGAAGAAGCGCGTAAGTTGTTTCATTTCAAGACGTACTAAAGGTATAGTTCTCAAAAATACTAATTATCATGTTTAAAAAGATTTTTATTGTTCTCATTATATTTGCCGCGTTGTCGGTAATGGCGTTTACACTACCGGCAGCGACCAAGGTAGCGGAGAAAACAACCGAAAAATCGATGGAAGAAGGGTATAGCCCCATTGTGGTTTTGGAGCTTTTCACCTCTCAAGGTTGCTCTAGTTGCCCTTCGGCCGATGCTTTGCTCGAAAAGGTGAAAAAAGAACATTCCGAGGGCGTGTTTACCTTATCCTATCATGTTGACTATTGGAACTATATTGGGTGGAAAGACCCTTTCAGCAAGTCGGAATATACCCAGATACAGAGGGCTTACAATACGAAATTACGTTATAATGGTAATTATACACCAGAAGTTGTTGTAAACGGAAAGGCCCATTTCGTTGGCTCTGATGCGTCTAAAATGAACATTGCGTTGGATGCCTTTGGGAAGGAACGTGTTGAGAACGCCATCGAAATTAGCAATGTAAAGAGAGACAACGGAAAAGTGACCTATGATTACCAGATCAAAGGCGCCATTAACAACAAAAATCTACGGGCGGTACTGGTGGTAGACGAGCGTATTACCAGTGTAAAGCGCGGTGAGAATCGAAACCGTACCATTAAGAATAGTAATATTGTTGTGGCAGAGACTAAAACATACATTAAGATGCCCAGCGCGACTGGGAGCATTGAAATCCCAAAATTGGTGAGATCGAAAGACCAGCTACACCTGATCTTATTGGTGGAGAATGTTGCCAAGGATTTGACCGCAGCCACAAAAAAAAGTTTGAATTGAAAATAGTGTTTGGTGTTTTTAGTACCGCACCTTCTTTGTTAGTTTAGGAGGGTGCGGTTTTTTTAAGTGTCATCGTTCATATTCACCAAAGTGCAAGCGACAATCGCTGCGGTTTCCGTTCGCAATCTACTGTTCCCGAGCGACACCGGGGAAAAACCCTTTTCATAGGCTGCCGTTATTTCTCTTGGGGAAAAATCCCCTTCGGGACCAATCAAAATCGTCACATTTGAACCCGCTGTTAATCGTGTTCGAAGCGTGGTCTTTTCTCCGGCTTCGCAATGTGCTATAAATCGATTGCCCTCCATGGCAGTTTTTAGGAATTCTTCATACGGGATGGCTTCGTTTAATTTGGGCAAGTAAGTCCGTAGACTCTGTTTCATGGCTGCGCTCAACACCTTTGCCATGCGTTCCCTTTTAATGACTTTTCGTTCAGAACGTTCACATATAATGGGGGTGATTTCTTGAATACCGATTTCGGTGGCCTTTTCCAAGAACCATTCAAATCGGTCGTTCATTTTGGTCGGTGCAACGGCCATATGCAAGGAGTTTTTTGGACGTTTTTCTATGGACCAACTGATGATTTCAACTGCGCATTTTTTTACATTAGATGCTATTATTTTACCAATCAACATCAGCCCTTGTCCATTGGTTATTTGAAGCACATCCCCTTCTTTTTTCCGCAATACCCCTACAATGTGCCTACTTTCCTCTTTTGAAAAAGTAAAACGTTCATCATATTCGTTTATTTCGGAGTTGTAAAATAATTGCATGGTGATTTGTGAAAAAATATTACGCGATTTCTTTTAATTTTTTTTGGGCATGTTCCAGGCCTAAATTCACCCAATATTGCATTTGTTGGCCAGTTTCGAAGGCGATAGGCGATACGAACAAAAACTCTTTCATGGGTTTTTTTGTGAAATCCATGGGGCGCACCCCCTCTATTTGTGACACTTCCTGCATTTTTTCTTGAATCACCCGAACCATCAAACCGTCTTTTACAATGCCTACCGTCATCTTTCCTTTGTATAGGAAGGCAAGTCCGCCGAACATTTGTTTTTCGGAGAATTCATTGGTGATTCCAGGAGGGAGTTGCACAAGTGCCGTACTAATTCTCTCCGCTAATTCCCTATCAAATGCCATTTACTTTTGTTTAAGGGTCCGTTCAATTGCGTATCGTGCTTTTACACCAATATCCTGGGTTGAAAAATCATTCTCTCTATATTTTAAGTAGCCTACTATTCCTATCATGGCAGCATTGTCGGTACAATATTCGAATTTTGGAATATAAGTATTCCATTGATCGGTGGTTTCCTTTTGCTTCAATGCATGGCGTATACCCGAATTGGCGGAGACCCCCCCGCCAATGGCAATTTGTGAAATTCGGGTCTGGGCAACGGCTTTTTCAAGTTTGTCCATTAAAATACCGATAATGCTGTGTTGAATGGAGGCACAAATATCGTTTAGGTGTTTTGATACAAATTCCGGGTCTTTTTTGGTTTCCTTTTGTAAAAAATATAGAATGCTGGTTTTCAGTCCACTAAAGCTAAAATTAAGACCTGCAACCTTTGGTCTCGGGAACTTAAAAGCTTTTGGGTTGCCGAGCTTCGCATATTTATCGACCAAGGGACCTCCGGGATAGGGGAGCCCCATCAATTTAGCGCTCTTGTCAAAAGCTTCCCCAACCGCATCGTCCAGCGTTTCACCTAAAATTTCCATATCAAAATAATCACGCACCAAAACAATTTGTGTATGCCCTCCGCTAATGGTCATCGCGAGAAATGGAAAACTTGGTGTTTGATTCGCTTCGTCTGCAATAAAATGGGCCAATATATGGGCTTGCATATGGTTCACCGCTATCAGAGGAACTTTCAGGCCCAGCGCTAAAGATTTTGCAAAAGATGTTCCGACCAATAAGGAGCCCATTAAACCAGGACCTCTTGTAAAAGCTATGGCCGATACTAGTTTTTTATCGATATTTGCCTGGGCTAACGCTTGGTGCACCACGGGTACAATATTTTGTTGGTGTGCCCTAGAGGCAAGCTCGGGTACGACACCCCCGTATTCCTCATGGATTTTTTGGGTGGATACAACATTGCTCAGCACGCTGTTATTGCATAAGACGGCCGCAGAGGTATCGTCACACGACGATTCGATAGCAAGAATATAGATATTTTCGTTTGACACCCTGTTTGGAATAAAAATTGAATACCCAAAGGTAAAACATACCGTCCTATCAAAAAATTGAAAAAAATATTGATTCGAACACTGCTGGTGTTTTTGCTCATCTGCGTGTTGGGGACCTTGGTACTTTCCTTACCGATCGTACAAACACAATTGGCGCAGTTCGCTACCAAAACGATCAACGATGAGTTTGGGACAAAAATCAATATAAACAAGCTACGTATCTCCTTGATCTCGTGGGATACCGCTTTAAAGGGGGTGTATGTGGAAGATTTTAGAAAAGACACCCTTTTTTATGTCAATGAACTAACTACCTCTATCCTGAACGCCCGAAACCTGGCAAAAGGCAAATTGGAATTCGGCGATATCGATGTAGACGAACTCGACTTCAAGCTTATTACCTATAAAGACAGCATTGCAACCAATTTGGAAATTTTCATCGACAAGCTAGATGATGGAAAACCTAGAAAACCGGGAACGCCACCCTTCTTTTTTTCATCCTCAAAAATGACCGTTGAGAATAGTAACTTTAAGATGATCGATGAGAACCTCGAACGTCCTGAAGCCCTGAATTTTAAGGATTTGGAAATCTTGGCTTCCGATTTTCAAATTTTAGGCCCGGAAGTGACCACCGGTATCGAGACCATGTCTTTTAGCAGTAGTAGGGGCATTCGAGTAGATTCGCTTACGACCGATTTTAAATATACCAAGCAACAAATGCGTTTCGATTCGCTCGCGATTCGCACAAAGGGGTCTAAGTTAAAAGGGAATCTCATTTTTAATTATGACCGAAAAGACTTTGGCGATTTTTTAAACAAGGTGAAAGTAGATGCTTCGTTTACCGAGTCCAGGGTAGCCTTCGATGAGGTGAACTTACTTTATAATCAGTTCGGTAGCGGGAAAGAGGTATCGTTTTCATCAAATGTCAATGGTGTTTTAAATGATCTGAACCTCGAGGACCTATTTCTACAATCCGACAATACGGGGATACGGGGCGATTTTAACTTTAAAAATCTTTTTAGTAGAACAAGACCATTCGTAATGGTAGGGAGAATGAAAAATGTGACCTCGAGCTACTACCAGTTGAACGCGCTAATGCCGAACATCTTGGGGCAATCGTTACCATCCTCCTTTAAAAAATTTGGCCAGTTTACCATTCGTGGAACTACCGAGGTGACCGAAACCTCTATCAACGCAAAGGTGAACATTAATACGGCCATCGGAAGCTGTTATGCCGATTTGGCCCTTGGAAATATTGATAACATTGACAATGCCACTTACAAAGGTTTTGTTTCCTTGATCGATTTTGATTTGGGGAATTTTGCAGAAAATGAGCGTTTGGGCAAGACCTCACTTGATATTAATGTAGAAGGCCAGGGACTTTTGGTACAGGAAAATTTAAATACCGAAGTAATTGGGGAAGTGTACAGTATTTACTTTAACGATTATAAATACCAAGATTTAAAAGTTTCAGGAATCATAAAAGAACAGCTTTTCGATGGAAGTTTGATCAGCAATGATGAGAATATCAAATTTAGCTTCAAGGGGCTGGCAGATTTTGGCTCGGCCAGAAACAACTTTAACTTTATCGCTTCGGTAGATTACGCAGATCTTAAAAAACTTAATTTTATTCGGGACAGTGTTTCCATTTTTAGGGGGAATGTAAATATGGATATCAGTGGTAACACACTTGATAACATTGTGGGAGATATTACCTTTACCAAAACGAACTTTCAAAATAAAAACGACACCTACTACTTTGACGATTTCAAGATAACATCGACCTTTGAAAACGATTCTACTCGGGTGGTCGACATTAATTCGCCCGATATCATAACCGGTTACCTAAGAGGTAACTTCAAGGTAAAGGAGCTCGGAAAGTTAGTACAGAATTCACTGGGGAGCGTTTATACCAACTACAGACCGTTCCAAATTTCCGATGGCCAAACACTGGCCTTTAATTTTAAAATCTACAATAAGATCGTAGGGGTGTTTTTTCCCGAGGTCAAGTTCGACCCGAATACTTTTATAAAAGGAAATATTATTGCCGATGAAGGGGACTTTAAGCTCACATTCAAATCTCCAAGTATAGAGGCTTTTAATTCAAAGGCCGATAATATAGATGTAAAGGTCGATAATAAAAATCCGCTCTACAATACGTATGTTTCCGTTGGAAACCTATCGAACCCCTATTACGATGTAAAGGATTTCAATATCATCAATACTACCCTAAAGGACACGCTATTCTTTCGTGCGGAATTCAATGGAGGAAGCGAATACAATGATATTTATAACATTAACTTCTACCACACGTTCAATAAAGAGAACAAGTCGGTCATAGGCCTCAAAAAGTCCGATATTAGTTTTAAGGAAAATACATGGATCCTCAATAAAGACGGTAACAATAAGAATAAGGTAATCGTAAATCGCACCTTGGATAGTATTAATATCCAAGAAATCGTGATGAACAATAACCAGCAAGAACAGATTCGCCTGAAAGGGCAATTGGCCGATTCTACTTTCAAGGATTTACAGCTGGAGTTCAAAATAGTATCGCTTGATAAAATTACGCCTGCGATTGACAGTTTGCGTTTGGAAGGCGAGGTGAACGGTACCTTGAATGTATTTCAGAAAGACGGGGTATACCTGCCCTCATCAAATTTAAATGTGGCAGATTTTTCCGTAAACGATATGCGTTTAGGGGATTTGGCCGTCAGCATCGCCGGAAATCGTGATTTAACCGATTTTGTGGTGAACTCTCAGTTGACCGATAATGGCATCGAAAAATTAGGAATCGTAGGGAATGTAAAGAACAAGGGAGACATGCCGACCGCCGACCTTTTGGTAAATTTCAATGGTTTTGATATTGCACCCTTTAACCCCTTAGGGGAGGGGGTCATCGATCGAATTAGAGGGCGTCTCAGCGGAAATGCACGTATAAAAGGAGAAGTAGATAATCCCGATTTTAATGGCATCCTCACCTTGGACGACGCGGGAATTGCGATTCCCTATTTGAATGTCGACTATAGTTTTGCACCAAATTCGAGGGTTAACTTGGTAAGACAAACCTTTGATTTTGACAATATTGCGATAACCGATGTTGCTGAAAATACGAGGGCAACCTTAGATGGTACCATTAGTCACCGGTATTTTGGCGATTGGACGCTTAATTTAAATGTGAATACGAATAATAACCGTCTCCTTATCCTCAATACGCCTAAAGATAACGAAGAGCTCTACTACGGCACCGGCTTTTTAACGGGTACTGGGCGTATTTATGGCCCCACCAAAGCCTTGAATATAGACGTAAAGGGCGCAACTGCTCGCGGTACTTCGATAAAGATTCCCCTGAACGATGTGGCCACCGTCGGGGATTATTCGTTCATAAATTTTATCAATAAAAGTGAAGCAAGCGAATCTAAGGAGGAAAGAACCCTGGATGAAGTACAGGGATTACAATTAGAGTTTGATTTAGATATTACGCCAGACGCCGAAGTGCAAATTGTTACCGATACGGAAACCGGAAGTACCTTAAAGGGCACTGGTGGAGGCCCTATCCTGATGCGTATCAATACCCTTGGCGATTTTCAGATGTGGGGAGACTTTGTGGTGGTTACCGGGGAGTATAACTATAAATTTGGAGGCATAGTCGACAAAACCTTTTCTGTAAAACCAGGAGGAACCATTAACTGGCTGGGAGACCCCTTGGGGGCCCGTTTGAATTTAGAAGCGGTCTATAGCTTACAGGCAAACCCTTCTCCCTTGTTGGATAACTCGTATAGTCGACAAATACCGGTAGATGTGGTCATTAAACTAACTGATGAACTGCAAAGTCCCGGTATTGATTTTAACATTGAATTTCCACAAACCAATTCGATCGTAAAATCGGAGTTGGAGTATCGTCTTCAAGATCCGACCATCGAAGAAACGAATGCCATCTTTTTATTGGCTCAAGGGTCTTTTGTAAACGAGCAAACGGGGATTAATGGGCAAGCGGTTACCGGAAACTTGCTGCAATCGGGTTTTGGTATTCTAAACTCGGCGCTTAATGGCGATAATGACAAGGTAAATTTAGGATTGTCCTATGTGCAGGGCAATAACTTTGCGGATGTACAGTCTCAGGATCGTTTGGGTGTTACCGTGTCGACCAAGCTCAGCGATCGTTTATTGTTTAATGGGAAAGTAGGGGTGCCAGTAGGGGCGGAAGGGACCACGGTGGTTGCCGGCGATTTCGAAATTCAGTTGTTGTTAAATGAGGAGGGTACGTTGAGTGCCAAGTTTTTTAGCCGCGAGAGCGAGATACAACAGTTTGTGGGGGAACGTATCGGTTCCACCCAGGGTGTGGGTTTATCCTATGAAGTAGATTTTGATAGTTTTGAAGAGCTTTTAGCAAAGGTATTCAGGAAAGGGAGGGAACAAGAGGAAAAGCTGGAAAAAGAACCGCCAAAAAGTGAAGTGCCATCTCCGGGAGCATTCATTCAAAACGATAGTTTGCTGCGTTTTTCTTCGAAAACCAAAGGCCGGGATTAGAATTGAAACAAAACCCGATATGATTGTTGTATTTGTATTCTTTACATAAAGATAACGCAAACGTTTGAGAGGTGTTTCAAAACCAAGTTTACGAGCATCCCTGATGTGGGGAAGCAGTGTATTTTTAGATTGTAACTATTTGATTTTAAAATAGTTATTTTGCATTTTTCTTTTAAAAAAGCCGGTTCTTTCCATGCTTTTCCAAATCGACCTTTAGCTCGCTGGCCCTTGTAAAATTACTTGCTAACAATTCGCTATGTGAAATAAGTTCGTTAGTTTTGCAGCTTACATTTTTTTGATGGAATCTTCAATAAAAAAAATAGCGGTTTTCACTTCTGGTGGCGATTCCCCAGGTATGAACGCTGCTGTACGCTCTGTTGTACGTACCTGTGCTTATTTGAAAGTTGATTGTGTCGGCATTTACCGAGGGTATCAAGGAATGATCGAAGGCGATTTTAAACCGATGGATGCGCGAAGCGTAAACAATATCATCAATAAAGGGGGAACCATTTTAAAATCTGCCCGATGTGATGATTTTAGGACCGCCGAAGGAAGAAAAAAAGCATACGATCAATTAAAAAAAGAAGGTATTGATGCCTTTGTGGTCATTGGTGGGGATGGTAGCTTCACAGGCGCCATGATTTTTAACCAAGAATATGGTTTTCCGGTGATGGGAATTCCTGGCACCATCGACAACGATATATTCGGTACCACGTTTACGCTAGGCTTTGATACTGCATTGAATACAGTGGTTGAGGCAATTGATAAGATTCGAGATACGGCCAGTTCTCATAATCGCTTGTTCTTCGTAGAGGTAATGGGGCGTGATGTAGGACATATAGCATTGAACGCCGGGGTAGGTGCGGGTGCAGAGGAAATCCTGATTCCCGAGGAGAACTTGGGTCTGGAGCGTTTGTTGGAATCCTTGAAGCGCAGTAAAAAATCGGGGAAATCCTCCAGTATCGTAATTGTTGCCGAAGGCGATAAAACAGGTAAGAATGTTTTTGAGCTAAAGGAGTATGTAGAAGAACATTTACCTATCTATGATGTACGTGTGTCGGTCTTGGGGCATATGCAACGCGGTGGGTCTCCCTCTTGTTACGATCGGGTATTGGCCAGTCGAATGGGGGTAAAGGCCGTAGAGTCGCTCCTAGATGGAAAAACAAATCTAATGGTGGGGGTTCAGGACAACAAACTTATTCTGACGCCGATCAATAAGGCAATTAAAGGGCATACGAAAATTGATAAGGAACTCATTAGGGTTTCCGAGATAATGACAACATAAATTTTAATCTAAAAACAAAAAAAATGGCAAAATTGAATATAGGAATCAACGGATTCGGAAGAATTGGTAGAATGGTATTTCGCTCTACCGTGCGAAGAGATGATGTTGACGTAGTGGCCATCAATGATTTATTAGACGTAAACCACCTTGCATACTTATTAAAGTACGATTCGGTACACGGTCATTTTGACGGTACCGTAGAAGTACAGGACGGTCATTTGGTCGTCAATGGTAAAACCGTGCGTATTACAGCGGAAAGAGATCCTAAAAATTTACAATGGGATGCCGTCGGAGCTGATATCGTAGCCGAATGTACCGGTATTTTTACCACCCTGGAAACCGCTCAATACCATATTGATGGCGGGGCTAAAAAAGTGGTGATATCCGCTCCTTCCAAAGATGCTCCGATGTTTGTAATGGGGGTAAACCACGACGAAGTAAAAGCAAGTGATACCATTGTATCGAATGCCTCTTGTACAACGAACTGTTTGGCTCCGTTGGCAAAGGTATTGCACGATGCGTATGGTATTGATGAAGCCTTGATGACCACCGTGCATGCAACAACCGCTACACAAATGACGGTTGATGGTCCTTCCAAAAAGAACTGGCGTGGTGGGCGAAGTGCTATGTTGAATATTATTCCGGCAACTACCGGTGCCGCGGTGGCCGTTACGAAAGTGATACCGGCCTTGGTAGGGAAGCTTACAGGGATGGCTTTCCGCGTACCCACGGCCGATGTTTCTGTAGTTGATTTAACGGTTCGCTTGAATACGGAAACCTCGTATGAAGATATTAAGAAGACTTTTAAAGAGGCGTCTGAAGGTCCTTTGAAAGGAATTTTAGGTTATACCGAAGAAGCGGTGGTTTCCCAAGACTTTATTGGGGATGCTAGAACAAGTATTTTTGATGCCGGCGCCGGTATCGAATTGAATTCCAAATTCTTCAAAATCATATCTTGGTATGACAATGAAGCAGGATATTCAAATAAATTGGTCGATTTGGCCCAATACGTGAACGAACTTTAATACGTATACATCACTATAAAATTCCTGAAAATAGGCGCATTTTGCTTATTTTCAGGATTCTTTATTTAAACAGGTAGGTTATGATATTGATTGTGGATAGTGGAGCGACCAAATCGGATTGGATTGCTTTGGATGAAAAAGGAAATCAGTTGTTTTTGACGCAGACACTTGGGTTGAGTCCTGAGGTGCTTACACGGGAAGTTATTGAAGATCGCTTGGCGAATAACTTCGAGATTTCTAAAAACAAGGAAAAGGTATCACGATTATACTTTTATGGTGCAGGCTGTGGAACCGATCGGATGAAGCGTTTTTTGAGAGAAATCTTTAAGGACTTTTTCCCCAATGCAAAAGCGGAGGTAAAGGAGGATACGTATGCGGCAATTTTTGCAACTACTAAAATTGGGCACCAGGGCATTGTTTGCATCTTGGGAACAGGATCTAACTGCAGTTATTACGATGGTCACCAGCTTTTTCAGAAGGTTACCTCTTTGGGGTATATCCCAATGGATGACGGCAGCGGCAACTTTTTTGGTCGAAAGCTAATACGCGATTATTACTTTCATAAAATGCCCCAGGATCTGGGTATGAAATTTGCAAAAGGCTACAACCTCGATGCCGATGTCATTAAGGAAAACCTATACAAACAACCGAACCCAAATACCTATTTGGCCACGTTTGCCCGTTTTCTGGTGGAAAACAAAGATCATCCGTATTGCAAAGGGGTGATTGATAAAGGGTTTCAGCAATTTGTAAACAATTATATCATGCAATTTGAGTTGGCCACCAAGGTGCCCATTAATTTTGTAGGGAGTATCGCCCATTACCTTCGGGAAGAACTGACTACGGTACTTGAACGTAATGATTTGATCGTTGGAGTGATTCGGCAACGCCCTATAGACGGCTTGGTGGAGTTCCATAAATCGAACCTGTAGCGAGTCGTTGTGAAAGTCCTGGGCATTTCTATTCAGAGAAGCTTAATGGCATTTCCTTTCAGATACGCTAGAGTACGGCGATCATGGATATTTCTACATTCACAAATTTAGGAAGATTGGCTACCTCCACGGTTTCCCTGGCAGGCGCCGAATCAGTATCAAAATAGGCGCCATATACTTCATTGATCGCTGCAAACTGGTGCATGTCTTTTACAAAGATACTGGCCTTTACTACATTTAAGAACGTGGCGCCCGCTGCTTCGAGAATGGCTTTTAAATTTTCCATCGACTGCTGCGTTTCGGCCTTGATATCCCCCTCGATCAAATTTCCGGTCTTAGGGTCCATTGGGATTTGACCGGAGATATACAAAGTATTTCCCGTGAGTACTGCCTGATTGTAAGGGCCTATTGGGGCAGGGGCATGGGGTGTATTGATTATTTTTTTCATCGCGTGTTATTTATGATTGAATTTGTTGCTTGTTTCCCTACTGGTCGTTCAAAGGTTTTTAATGAAATTTAAAACGATCTGCTCCTGCGAACCATTGCCCTTATCTACGGACGGGCTGACTTCTGTTTTCCCATTTAAGATCTTTTAACACAGAACTCTTGATTCCAATAAAGAAAAACCAACTTTCAAAACGGCCAAAGGGCGTCCAATTAAAGCGCAAGACAAAACTTTTCAAATCCCGTTCAATACGAAGGTTCGTATTGGCGAATCCCTTATTTCTAAAATCATAACCCGAGTTTCCACCAATTTTCCATCGGGGTGAAAGTGATATATCCCCGGAGAACATCAAGGAATGGGCGCTGAACTCATTTTGTCTAGCGGGGTTCGAATACGTGGCGGAATACGCCAATCGAAGGTTCCAGGGAATTTTGGTCGCATATAGGGGATTTTCAACATTCTCCGAATCACGGTCGGGGTCGTTAAAACCTCCTTGGTCCCCATAAAGGCTTTCGGCATTTCCGAACAAGTCGTCGTCGCGACCGCCACTTTGGGCCACATAATCATATGGATCGGGCTCCTCCTCCTCTTCACCATCTTCCTCTTTTCTGCCAAAGGTCTTACTGTCAATTGAATATCCTACCGTTAGCCTTGCAGTGGTAAGCCTAAAAAGACTCCCACCGTTATTAATGTTCCAAGTATCTATTTTTCGACCATTGTTATCAATCGCGTAGGGATCAAGAACCCCCCCGAAATCAATCTTCATTTTGTTGTCCAAGATGGAAGTTCCGCCATTGATGGTCAAGGGGCTTAGTTTGAGCGAATCAGCTTCGAAATTATAACCGGTTCCGATATTAAAATTAGAGAGTATGGGCACTTTTTTGGGCTCCAGGGCGGTGGAGTCCTTGTCGCGCACCTTTGCCTCCAGCGTATTGGCCAACGAAAAATTCAAACTACTCGATTTGCCAAGACTTGGAGCGCCGTTCAGGGTTCCTTGAAATCGGGTGTATTGAACAATCTCGTCCGTATCGGTATTGGTATACTCATCAAAAAATTGGTCGAACGACGGGGTGTAACCATAACTAAGAGAGGGGCGCATTACGTGCCGGATTGCCTGTATTTTTTTGTCCTCCCCCCGAATGAAGGTACCGTACAATGTGGTTCCGATACTGGTGCTTAAGCCGTATTTATTAAAGCGATCAAACCCTTTCACCGTATCTATTACTACCGAGCCCCTGGCCCCGTCCACTCCTGGTGCATAGCTCCGGTTGTAGGTTTCCAAAGCCCAAATATCCTCATAGGTACCACCCATGGTAACACTGAAAAATTTGGCAATTTTGAAGTTGGTACTAAGAGGAATACGGTGCCTGGCACCAATTTGGGCATTGTCGAACATACGACCGGTCAAGAAATCATCGTCATTGGTAGCCAATCTATTTTGGGCGTTTACATCATATTGCAAGTTGATGTTCTGTATCGCCCCTTTTTTGATGCCATCTTTTTTTGCGAACGGAAAGATACGCTCCAGGCTTCCTTGAAAGGTAGGTAAGGTCATCTGAATGTTATCTACGCCCTCGGCCGCGGTAGTATTCTGACTATGGGTCATGGTAAGGCTCATATTCACCGAGGGGTACTCTGGGAATGTTTTGGAATAACTGATCGATGAACTCAAGTTGTTGTTCAATCGGTTTGCTTGGTTCACCTGGTTCAAAGAGTTCTGGTAGTACGAACTACTCCCTAGGTTTACCGATGCCGAAAAACGGGAATTTGGGCTCGCCTTAGGGTCTTGGGAGTGAGAAATTTGAATATTATAAATCGTATTTCGTGCATAATCACTAAAACCTCGTTGACTTGTAACTAGGTTCTCAAACCTGAAATTCACGTTTCCACGGTATTTATATCGCTTCGAATACACCGATTGTGTACGAAAACCGTAACTCCCATTGGTATAGAAATCCCCGGTAAGGGTCAAATCTGCATACTCACCGAACGGAAAATAGTAACCGCCATTTTGTAAAAAATAACCTCGATTCGGGTCATTCCCAAAGGCGGGCATCATTAAACCTGCGGTACGCCCAACGGTTAGCGGAAAATAGGCGAAGGGGAGGGCAATGGGGGTGGGAACATCGGCTATATATAGATTACTGTAGCCGGCGATGACCTTCTTTTTCGGAACAAACTTGGCCCTGCGCACCCGAATGTAATAATCAGGATTGATGGTGTCTCCGGAGGTGGTGAGTTTCCCTTCGCTCAAAAAGTAGACCGAATCGTTTTCTTTCTTGGTTATTTCGGCATAAACTTTCATGGCATCACTACCCAGGCCGGCCGCCCCAACATCTGCCTGTTGCTCTGTTCGGGAATTCCAGATAAGCGCTTTTTGGGTGTCAAAATTAAACCGGATCGAATCGGGACGTACCTCTTGGCTTCCTTGTTTGAAAAAAGGCAATTGGGAATAATTGCCCAGGGAGTCTTGTAAACGGCCGGCGTAGACCTCATTCTTAACATAATCCATGACAATAATACCGGCCTTTAACTCGGTATCCTGATAGTAAATTTCAGCCTCGTTGTAGAGGTATATCTTTTGGTCTTTCTGGCTCAAACGCACATAATCTTTGGCCTTATATTTGATTTTATCCAAAAGAACACCGGGTTTGTTGTTCAATGAATCGGTCTGGGTAGAATCGACCGCTGTAGTATCCCGTATGGCGGAAAGGGGCATTAACGGGGCAACGATCGTATCTTGTTGCGCCTTAATAGGCATAGAGATAATTTTGTCTTCTTGAGAAGATACGGCGAACGTACCGAACAAAAGTAGGAATAGGAAAAGTAAATGATGTTTATTTGATTGCAAGGCTATATATCCTATTTTTGTAACCGTTTGGCGACCCGTGGTTATCGGGATTTGAGATCAAACTTACATATATTTTTTGTTCCCTTCATCGGTCATTACAATAAATTTAACCATATTGAAGGCACAGTAATTCTTTAGTTAAATGAAGTTGAAGTTATTTGTTTTAGGTGGAATCTTCCTATCCGCGCTGATATTGTCTTCTTTTAAGGAAGGGAAATCGGTTGAAAGTAAGGACGGTACTTTCGTGGTGGTACTCGATGCCGGGCACGGCGGTCATGATCCTGGAAATTTAGGGAACGGGTATTTTGAGAAAAACATCGCGCTGAACATAGTTTTGAAAATTGGAAAGATTTTGGAACAGGACCCCGGTATTAAGGTGATATACACCAGAAAGGACGATACCTTCGTTGATTTATATGTACGCGGCGAAATTGCAAACAAGGCCAATGCCGATTTGTTCGTTTCGGTACATTGCGATTCGCATTCTTCCAATGCCCATGGCGCGGGCACCTTTGTCTTAGGACTTCATGCGAACAAACAAAATTTCGAAATTGCTAAAAAAGAGAACTCGGTAATTTATTTAGAGGACAACTATGAAAACAGGTATGCGAATTACGATATAAATTCTCCTGAATCGGTAATTGGCCTCACCATCATGCAAGAGGAATTTTTAGATCAGAGTATTACATTGGCCAAGGGGATACAGGATAATTTTTCGAATAAACTAAAGCGCAACAACCGAAAAGTAAAGCAAGCGGGTTTTATCGTGTTGCATCAAACCTTCATGCCGAGTGTGCTCGTTGAAACCGGGTTTCTTACCAACGATGAGGAGGGCGCGTATTTAAACTCTAAAAAAGGCCAAGCGGAAATGGGTACTGCCATAGCGCAGGCTATTATAGGGTATAAAAATGGGGTGCCTTCGGGATCACTATCCAACGATCCCATCGGTACAACACTGGAGAATACTCCTGAGATAGTGGAAGAACCCACAAAAGAGGTACCAACAACCTCTAAACAAATTGCAACCATTCCCGATGAAGTGTTGGAGAAACCCGATACGGACGTCGTAGCCAACCCTGTTCCGGAGAAGATTGTAGAGGAAAAGCTGCCAGAGACGCAACTACCCGATGAGCCCGTTACCGAGATTTCGAAACCCAAAGAGGAAGAAGTTAAGGATGTCGTGAAAGAAGTGCCAACGGTCGTTGAAAAACCAGAAGAACCCATAACAACGGTGAAAAAAGACGTGGAAACCCCTAAAGAAGTGACCACTGCCCCCAAAAAAGACGCACGCAAGGCTGCCGACATAATTTTCAAAGTTCAGATTCTTGCCAGTACAAAAGATATAGATTTGAAGTCGAGTAATTTTAGAGGATTGAGCAAATTGTCGCGTGAACCTTATAAAAACCTGCTTCGTTATATGTATGGCAGTGTAGGTTCTATGGAAGAAGCAGAATTGCTAAAAACGAACGCCGATGTTAAAGGCTATGTCACCTCTTTTATAGTCGCTTATAAAGATGGCAAACGAATTCCGATCAAAGAGGCTATGAAATACGTTTCCGATAAATGATCCTCTTCTTAAATTTATTTCTAATTTTGTTAGGAACCCAAAAACAAACCTTTTGAGACTATCCCGGGAAATTAAAACGGCAATTATTGTCATTGGTGGTATTTTTCTCTTCATCCTAGGCTTTAGCTACCTTAAATCTTCACCCTTATTCGATAATAGTAGACAGCTATTTGCCGTTTACGCCAATGTTGGAGGACTTCAACCGGGTACTGCGGTGTCTATTAACGGTCTGAACGTAGGGAAGGTAAACGACATTCGTTTTCTAGATGATAAAGGAAATTTGTTAGTGAGCTTTACGGTAAGTAGTGACTTTGCATTTTCAAAGAACAGCTCCGTAGAGCTATATGACACGGGTATTATTGGCGGTAAGGGCCTGCAGATTGCCCCGATTTTTGATGGGGAGCGCAATGCCCGATCAAATGATACGTTGCGAACGGATACCCGCCCAGGCCTTACGGAGCTGGCACAAGAAAAACTCACTCCGCTTTTTAAGAAATTCGAGTCTGCCGTGACCGATGCGGATTCCCTACTGTTAAATGTAAACGAGGTGCTGGACAGCAAGACCAAAAACGACCTGCGAGGGGCTATTTCAGGTCTTAGCCAATTGATCAATAGCCTGCAGGGAAGCGCAAGCTCTTTGAATACAATATTGAAGACGAATGAGGGAAAGCTCGATAGTTCCCTGACCAATTTCCAAAATTTAACGGCTAGTTTTTCCAAACTGGGTGACTCTTTAAACAACGCTGGCCTACCGGCAACTTTGCGCAGTCTAGAGTCCACCGTGGCCAATTTAGATAGGGTGTTGGCGAAAATCAATGCGAACGATGGTACCCTGGGTAAATTGGTGAACGATCAGGAGTTGTATGAAAACCTTAACAATGCGTCAAGAGAGTTGGATCTATTATTACAAGATTTTAGATTGAACCCGAAGCGCTACGTAAATGTTTCCGTCTTTGGCAAGAAACAAAAAGAATATGAATTGCCCGAAGACGACCCCGCAGCCAATACAGAAGACCAATAAACCATGATGGACTACCTTCCCAATATACTTTTTGCCATTGTTTTAATCGTTGGCATCGGTTTTTTTACCAAGAACGTACAGCGACTTGTTCGCAATATAAAGCTCGGCAAGGATACGGACGTATCGGACAACCAGTCTCAGCGTTGGAGCAATATGGCACGCATAGCACTAGGGCAGACCAAAATGGTCGTTCGCCCCATAGCCGGCTTGCTGCATATTGTGGTGTATGTGGGGTTTATTATTATCAATATCGAGGTTTTGGAGATTATTTTGGACGGTCTCTTGGGCACACACCGCTTGTTTTCAGCACCCTTGGGAGCGGTTTACGATTTTCTTATCGGGTCTTTTGAAATACTCGCTTTTCTGGTCATTGTGGCGGTCGTAATTTTTTGGATAAGAAGAAATGTGATTCGGTTACAACGTTTTATAAAACCAGAAATGACCGGATGGCCCAAAAAAGACGGAAACTTGATTCTCTACATAGAGCTGGTCTTGATGTTTCTGTTCCTGACTATGAACGGTGCAGACTATCAACTTCAACAAATGGGAGCGGCACACTATGCAAGTGAGGCCGGTATTATGGGGTCTTTTCCCGTAAGTCAGTTCCTAAGTCCCTTATTTGAAGGGATGTCAATTTCGACCTTGGTTATCATAGAACGCGCCGCTTGGTGGTTGCATATTGTGGGCATTCTTTTCTTTTTAAATTATCTGTACTATTCAAAGCATCTTCATATTCTGTTGGCATTTCCAAATACCTTTTACGGGAGCTTAAAACCCAAAGGGCAGTTTAAGAATTTAGCGGCGGTCACCAATGAAGTGAAATTGATGATGGATCCGTCGGCCGACCCTTTTGCGGCCCCGACGGAAGATGCCCCGGAACCCGAAAAGTTCGGAGCCTCCGACGTAGCGGATTTGAACTGGGTTCAATTGCTCAATGCCTATACCTGTACCGAATGCGGACGCTGCACTAGCGAATGTCCGGCGAACCAAACCGGTAAAAAACTGTCACCTAGAAAAATAATGATGGATACTAGGGACCGGCTGCAGGAAGTAGGTGAAAATATAGAGAAGAACAAAGGAAGTTTTGTAGACGATGGAAAGCAGTTGTTAGATGACTATATCTCTAGGGAAGAATTATGGGCCTGTACATCTTGTAACGCTTGTGTAGAGGCATGCCCCGTAAGCATCGACCCATTATCGATTATTATGGACATGCGACAATACTTGGTCATGGAACAATCTGCCGCTCCCTCGGATTTGAACAATATGATGGGGAATATCGAGAACAACGGTGCGCCTTGGCCATTTAATCAAATGGATCGCCTTAATTGGGCACAGGAATCCTAAGTATAACTAGTATTAGAACAGAAACGGTTTATGGGAAGTGAGTTAAAAGTACCTACAATGGCAGAAATGTTTGCCGCAGGCCAACAACCAGAAGTATTGTTTTGGGTAGGCTGCGCCGGTAGTTTTGATGATAGGGCAAAAAAGATTACCAAAGCTTTTATCAAGATTCTAAACAGTGCGAATGTTTCTTTTGCGGTACTGGGAACCGAAGAGAGCTGTACAGGTGACCCTGCCAAACGCGCAGGGAACGAGTTTCTTTTTCAAATGCAGGCAGTGACCAATATTGAAGTGATGAATGCCTATGACATAAAGAAGGTAGTTACCGCTTGCCCGCATTGTTTCAATACACTAAAGAATGAATACCCGGGACTTGGAGGAAACTATGAGGTGGTACACCATACACAGTTTTTAAAACAATTGTTGAATGATGGTAAGATTACCCTGGAAGGTGGCACCTATAAGGGAAAACGGATTACCTATCACGACCCTTGTTATTTGGGACGGGCGAATGACGTCTATGAGGCCCCTAGGGAGCTGATCCGGAAGTTGGACGCCGAACTTGTGGAAATGAAGAACTGCAAGAAAAAAGGCCTTTGCTGTGGTGCAGGGGGCGCCCAAATGTTTAAGGAACCGGAAAAAGGTGATAAAGATGTGAACATAGAGCGCACCGAACAGGCGATGGAAACACAACCTGAAATCATTGCCGCTGCCTGTCCGTTTTGTAACACCATGATGACCGACGGCGTTAAGAATAAGGAAAAAGAAGCATCCGTGGCCGTGATGGATATTGCAGAGTTGATAGCCACTGCCGGAGATCTTTAAGCTCCATTACACGTCACTTACCCCAAAAAAGTTCCCTGTTTTCAGGGATGGCCTTCACCATTTTTAAGTTGAATTTTGAACCAGAACTTGAACGTTAAGTATGTTAGTAGCATTTGAAAGCCTTCCAGAAACGGCTAGAATCTGGATATACCAATCAAATAGGAGTTTTTCCAAAGAAGAACTTGGGGGAATCGATGAGGCCTTATCGGCCTTTCTGACGGAATGGACTGCCCACGGACAGGACCTGAAAGCCGGCTATGAAATTCGATACAACCGATTTATAATATTGGCACTAGACCAAACACAAGCAGCTGCTTCTGGCTGTTCGATAGATGCGTCGGTACATTTTATACAACGCTTGGAACAAATGTATGGGGTTACCTTGCTAGATAAAATGAACGTTTCCTTTAAGCAAGGGGAATACGTCGCCTACAAACCCCTATTGGATTTTAAGAAAATGGCCAAGGCGAAATCGGTATCTTCCAAGACCATCGTATTCAACAATTTGGTTACCAATAAAGGAGAATACCTTTCCCATTGGGAAGTACCCGCTTCAGAAAGTTGGCATTCCCGTTTTATGTAGGCTTTCTATTGATTTCTTTCTTGCCTTTTCCCGATGGTACGGTATTTGAAGATAGTTCATTAGTATTTTTTATAAGATCGATGAAATGCAATAAATTCAGTTGTTTTCAGTTATTTCCATAGAAGTTTTGATATGCGATTTTTAAGTGTTCTCCCATTGTTTTTACTGTGCTTTCTGAGCGGTCATGCCCAGAAGCATCCATTGCGGACAAAAGACAGTATAGCACAACAAAAATGGGTGGACCGGCAGTATGAAAATATGACCATCGATGAGCGAATTGGGCAGTTGTTCATGGTAATGGTAGCCTCCGATGGGGATGATGCCAGTAAAAATCGACTAAAAAAGCTTATAGAAGAGCAACATATTGGCGGGGTTATATTTTCTACCGGTGGCCCTGTACGCCAGGCAAAGCTTACGAACACCTATCAGCAGCTTGCCAAGACTCCTTTGTTAATCGGAATGGACGCCGAATGGGGGTTGGCAATGCGGCTAGACTCTACCTATGCCTTTCCATGGAATATGACCTTGGGGGCGATCCGTGATAGTTCAATTGTTGAGAAAGTTGGTTATCGCATAGGGTCGCATGCAAAACGATTGGGCGTACATATCAATTTTGCACCCGATATCGATATCAATACCAATCCAGCGAACCCGATCATTGGCAACCGTTCTTTTGGGGAAGACCGTGAAAATGTGGCTCAAAAAGGAATCGCATTCATGAAAGGGATGGAAAGAGCCGGTGTACTATCGAGTGGAAAACATTTTCCGGGCCATGGGGATACCGCGAGCGATTCCCATCATACCTTGCCCACCATAAGCTTTAACAGAACGCGACTCGATAGTATTGAACTCTATCCGTATAGAAAATTAATCGAAGCGGGCCTTAGCAGTGTCATGGTAGCACACCTAAATGTCCCGGCAATGGAATTGAAAAAGAACCTGCCTTCTTCACTTTCCGAACAAATTATTTCTGAAATCCTAAAACACCAGATGCAGTTCAAAGGCTTGGTATTCACCGATGCATTGAATATGAAAGGAGCAACGGAACACGGGAAAAATGGAGATGTAGCGCTCAAAGCATTTAGAGCAGGAAACGATATTTTGTTAATGCCAACAGATGTTGTACAGGCAAAGGAAAAACTTTTAAAAGCCTATGAGAAAGGCAAAATCACAGAAAACCGGCTCTCTTATTCAGTAAAAAAAATATTGATGGCCAAGTACAAGGCCGGTCTACATACCTACCGCCCGATTGCCATACAAAACCTTTACAAGGACCTGAATACACTGGCCGACGACCTTTTGTACGAGGAGGCAATTGAAAATGCCTTGACAGTGGTAAAGAACGACTTTTACCTGATGGGCATTAAAAAACTTGAGAACAAGAAAATCGCCTATGTGAAATTTGGGGATGCAAACAGCGACCCCTTTATGGAGGAATTAAACAAATACGCGACCGTGACCCAAGTAAACGCAGGTGATATCGGTACATTAAAAAACAAATTAGCTGAGTACAATTTGGTGATTGTAGGACTGCACAGGAGCAACGATAGCCCCTGGAAAGCCTACAAATTTAAAAAGAATGAACTTTCATGGTTAAAGGAGATAGCGGCTTCGAGGACGTCTAACACTATTTTGACGGTCTTTGCAAAACCGTACGCCCTGTTAGATATAGATACATTCAAAGGTATTGATGGGGTAGTGGTGGGATATCAAAATAGCCCCCTGGCGCAACGGAAAACCGCACAATTGCTATTTGGGGCCTTGCCGGCCAAAGGAGTATTGCCCGTAAGTTCTCATCCCAAGTTCCCGGTAAATACTTCCATAAAACTCAAGTCCTTATTACGATTGGGGTATAGTGTTCCCGAACGTGTTGGTCTAGATTCACGAAAACTGGCCCAAGTAGATACGTTGATGAAAAATGGAATGGATTCTTTGATGTTCCCGGGTGCGCAGGTGCTGATCGCCAGAAAAGGAAAGGTGATTTACAATAAAGCCTTTGGCAAACCCACCTATGATTCCAAAGATAGCGTTACGAAAGACCATTTGTATGATTTGGCCTCTATGACCAAGATATTGGCAACCTTGCCCATGGTCATGAAGATGGAGGAAAAACAGGAAATTAAACTCAGTGATACCTTCGGGGAACTTATTCCTGCATATGACACCACTAAATTAAAAGATGTTACGGTGCTTAAGGCCTTATCTCATTACGGCCGTTTACCCGCCTGGATCGCTTTTTATGTAAGTACTTTGGATGAAAAGCGAAAACCTTCCCAGGAATTTTATAGAAAGGCGCCCACAGATGGTTTTTCGATCAAGGTAAGTGACCAATTATACCTGACCGATGCATACAATGATTCGATCTACAACCGCATTGGTCGCCAAGACCTTAAGAGCAATCGGTATCGTTACAGTGATGTTGCGTACTATGTGATGAAAAAATACATAGAAGATACGAACGGGAAGCGTTTGGATATATTGGCGAATGACTTTCTTTACAAACGTATAGGAGCATTTACAACTACTTACAATCCGCTTGAAAAATTTCCTAAAAACCGTATTATTCCATCCGAAGAAGATAAGTATTACAGGTATCAGCGGGTGCAAGGATATGTTCATGATATGGGGGCGGCAATGCAAGGAGGTGTCGGGGGCCATGCGGGATTGTTCAGCAATGCCAATGATGTGGCAAAAATTATGCAAATGTACCTGCAGGGAGGGTTTTATGGCGGAGATCAGTTTTTTCAATCCCGTACGGTTAAAAAATTTAATACCTGCTATTTCTGCGACAAAAAGGTTCGCAGGGGCGTAGGGTTTGACAAACCTGAGAGTAGGGGAGGCGGACCTGCCTGTGATTGTGTTTCTAGGAAGAGTTTTGGACATAGCGGGTTTACGGGCACCTATACCTGGGCAGATCCGGAGAAAGACCTGGTGTATGTTTTTCTTTCCAATCGCACTTACCCTTCCGCAACCAATCGACTACTGGTCAAATCGGGTCTAAGAACCCGTATTCAAGGGGCCATCTATGACGCACTTACTGATTGACCGCTTTGGTATACACCCCTCTTTTGCATTAAGGGGAAGAACACGTTTCATGCTTTTGTAGGCCGCCGTTCTAGGTTCTGCGGTGCTGTGTTTCGATCAACGTGCCTGTAATATTAGGTTAAGAAGACCGACAGAGTATATGGATTTCACTAAATTTGAGGAATGAAAATAGCAATTGTATGTTACCCTACCTTCGGAGGTAGTGGTGTTGTAGCAACAGAGTTGGGAATCGCTTTGGCCAATAGGGGGCATGAGGTACATTTTGTTACATATCGTCAACCGGTTCGTTTAGAATTGCTCGGTAATAATATTCACTTTCACGAGGTACATGTTCCAGAGTACCCGTTATTCCAATACCAGCCCTACGAGTTGGCATTATCTAGCAAATTGGTAGACACTATTAAACTGTATGGCATTGAACTACTGCATGTTCACTATGCCATTCCCCACGCATATGCCGGGTATATGACAAAGAAAATGTTGGAGGAGGAGAACATTTATATTCCAATGATCACCACTTTGCACGGTACCGACATTACGCTGGTGGGTAAACACCCTTTCTATAAACCGGCGGTTACCTTCAGTATTAATCAATCGGATGTGGTAACCTCGGTTTCGGAAAATCTAAAACAGCGCACCTTGGAGTTTTTTGATATCAAAAAAGAAATAGAGGTGGTTCCGAATTTTATTGATAAAAAGAAATACAGTACCTCGTTTACCGATTGCCAGCGGTCCTTAATGGCGACTGACGAGGAAAAGATAATTACACACATCAGTAATTTTAGGAAGGTAAAGCGTATTCCCGATATCATTAATGTGTTCTTTAAGGTACAACAAAAAATACCCGCGAAGTTGGTCATGGTAGGCGAAGGGCCCGAAAAGGAGAATGCCGAACAACTTTGTGAACAGTTGGGAATTGGTGAAAAAGTAATTTTCTTGGGAAATAGTAATGAAATAGATCGTATTCTATGTTTTTCGGATTTATTTTTACTCCCGTCCGAATCCGAGAGTTTTGGTTTGGCGGCTTTGGAAGCGATGATCAATAAAGTTCCGGTAATATCGAGCAACGCCGGTGGTATCCCTGAAGTAAACAGACATGGTATTACAGGCTATTTAAGTGATATTGGCGATATTGAGGATATGGCCCATAACGCATTGCGGATTTTAGGGGAAGAGACAACGCTTGAAACGTTTAAGGAAAATGCCCAAAAGGTGGCCCTTGAGTTTGATATATTAAACATATTACCCTTGTATGAAACGATCTATAAAAAAGCATATGAAGCACGGTTCAATAACACCTTTAATTAATGTAAGGCTTTGGATGGGTATCTTATCGATTACCCTTCTTTCTTGCAATGGACAAAAAAAACCGGCTATGGAGCAAGGGGAGACCAAATCCCAGACTATGGTAAACAATCCTTTGACCTTCATACTTGATGATAGTTATGCGGGGACCGATACCGAAGAAACCCTCGTCATTAGGAATGAAAAATCGCTTCGGAGTTTCTTTTCAAAGATTAATAGCACCCGAAAACCAGGTATACCGGTCCCTAATGTTGATTTCTCGACCGAAATGATCGTCGTATATTGTTCGGGAACACAACAAGGAAATGGAATGCCACGTTTGGAAATGTTGCAAGAGACCGATACCGAAATGATTCTCCAAATGAGTAGCGAAGTAACTGAAAAGTCGAAAAAAAGTACCGCAACGATCAGTCCTTTCAGTGTCTATAAAATACCTCTTACCACAAAATCCGTTGTGTTTAAGGCAATCAAATAGATGGCTGTTTCCGCAAGGTGGAGCTGTTCTATGGTCTCTTTTTTCCGATAACTTACCGGCTTGTTCTTGTTTTTTTTCAAGAGTATCTTTTTTTGGAACCTTCCATCGATTAAAATGACGTTTCAGAGTACTATTTTGAAGGGGACTCCCCCCAGGTTTATCTTTGTAGTACGGAATCCCAAATTTTGTACTTATGAAAAGCCTCACCATACGCCTATGTGCTTTAACCTTGTTTTTTTTTGGTAAAAACTATGCGCAAGAACCGATAGCACTGACAGCAAAGGACAGTGTTGTCCAAAGCGCTGCCATTATTGGTTTGGGCTATAATATTGTAGACGATTCCGGTAATGTGCTTGATGAGTTTTTTGATATAAACGCTGAATGGAATGCAGTGGCATTTCCTTCTAGAGTAAGTATTGGACGCTATTTCAAGAGTGGAATTGGTTTAGAGGCAATTGCCACCTACAACAAATATAGGGTTGGGAAAACAGTGGATGGGGTAATTAACATGCAAGAATCGGATTATTTCGGTTTTGATTCCCGGGTAACGTATGACGTCAACAAGTTGATAGGACAAACCGCTTGGTTCGACCCTTATATTGGAGCGGGTTTAGGATATACCGAGGCCAATAACATTTCTCGTGGTACCTATAACGCAATTCTCGGGTTCAGGGTCTGGTTTTCCGATAGATGGGGCCTGGATCTGAACTCCACTGGTAAATGGGCCATGGGCGATAAGGGCGCTTCAAATCATATTCAGCATGGAGCGGGTGTGGTATATCAATTTGCGATTGAAAAAGGATTGTCCAAGAAAGGAGCGGAAAAACTAGCCCAAATTCAGGCTATTGAGAAAGAGAATCAGCGTGTGCAGGATTCTATTGCAGCTGCGGATAGGGCTAGGGAAGATGCACTACTGGCCGAACGTTTGGCTGCGGAGAGAGAACAGGCGAGGTTGGCGGCCGCCGAAAAAGCAAAGACCGATGCTGAAAATCAACGAAAATTGGCCCTTGAGAATAAGATCAAGGCACTTGGGTTCGTCTATTTTGATTTAAACTCGTCCTATTTGAATGCAGACTCTAAAAAGGTGTTGGATGCGCTTGCCCAAATCCTAGCGGAAACTCCTGAAGTTACCTTAAGAATTGCTTCCCATACCGATTCGCGCGGTACGGATAAGTACAACAAATGGCTATCGGAAAGAAGGGTACAGCGCACTATAGGGTATCTGATCAACAAAGGCATTGCTGCGCAACGGTTAGAGGCCGAAGGGCTGGGCGAAAGTAAGTTGTTGAACGAATGTGATGACACCATTTACTGCCCGGAGGAGAAACATAAAATTAATAGAAGATCCGAGTTTATACTAACGAATTACTAAATGACCCTTCCAAAAATGGAAAGACCCTGACGATACTGTTAGGGTTTTTTTATTCCTTTTTTATTAGGAGACCACCCTTTGGTCAACTTTCCTATAGATCATCAAATATAGTAAGCCCAAGATAACAAGGCAGCCTATAAATACGGTTTGCTGTATGAAGAGCGAGTGATTTTTAAATACGACCACAGGCACCACCATTAAAAGCTGAATACCACTAAAAATACCGGAAACCTGTAAATGCGATAAACTTGTTTTTTGCACCAATCGCTGGTAGAGATGGGAGCGGTGTGGCTTTAAGATATTCTCTTTGTTCAAAAGCCTTCGCAGTACGGTGAACCCACCATCAATACCATACACCAATACAAGCAATAGTGGTAGCGGTGATAATGTTGCTTGCACAAACTTAAGTACTAAAAAAGCAATCACCAACGCAATGGAAATACTTCCAACATCCCCGGCAAAAAAGCGGGCTTTTTTTCGAAAGTTAAAAAACCCAAAAACAAGTATCGAAAGTATGGGATAGATAATAAAGTCGTCTGGTACTAGTTTGTCGCTTTTGTTGAGCAGGAAAAACCCTAACAAGGTGGCTAGGCTACAAAGTCCGGTTATCCCATTGATACCGTCCATAAAATTATAGACGTTCGTAAACCCAATTACCAATATCAAGAGGCCAAATGTTGCCAGGTAGGGAGCACTAACGAAACCTAGTTGATATAGTAAAAGCCCAAGGGCAACGAATTGGAATATAAGCCGAAATTTTGCACCTAGGGTGACCAGGTCATCCATAAAACTAATGAACGCAATTAATGAAAGTCCAACGATAAAAAAAGGATATTGAAAACCGGATACGGCAAAATAGAGCAACATTGAAACAAAGAAAAGGATACCTCCGCCGCGAATGGTGGGTACGGTATGCGAACTTCGTTCATTTGGTTTGTCTATGATGTTAAACCTCGTTGCGATACGCAGGTATAGAAAAGCCATCAATACCAATAAAATGGTTATGATCGAGTAATGCGCAATTGGCGGTAAGGTTGTCATACAAAATTGCTAGGAGCGAAGGTCCGTACCTTATTTTCTTGTTTTTTACTGTTGGTCTTATGTGACCTTCGGCTTTTTTAAAACCGTTACTCAACGCTCAATGACACAATTCTCCAATACCAATACATCCATCTGGGTGCGGTCAAAACAGGCATATGCCTCTTGTGGAGTGTTAACGATCGGTTCATTTTCGTTGAAGGAGGTATTCAATAAAATGGGGACATTGGTCTTTGCCCTAAAAGCATCTATTAGGCCATAATAGCGTGGCGATACCTCTTTATCGACACTTTGTAAGCGTCCCGTTCCATCCACATGGGTAACAGCCGGAATATCGGCATGTTTTTCTTCTTTTATGGGGAATACTTTTTCCATAAAAGGTACTTCGTCGTTGTAAACAAAATACTCATCTACGTATTCCTTAAGAATTGAAGGTGCGAAAGGCCTAAAGCTCTCACGTCTTTTGATTTTCAAGTTAAGCAGTTCTTTTGCTTTTTCATTTCGCGGGTCTGCTATGATAGAGCGATTTCCCAAAGCCCTTGGGCCAAATTCCGCTTTGCCCTGGAACCAACCCACAACACTTGGTACGATCAACTTGTCGCTGATGTAGTCGAACAGGGCTTCGTCCTCCATTTTTTTGTATGGAATGTTATTCTCTTTCAAGAAAGCCTCTACTTCTTCATTGGTAAAGGAAGAACCGGTGCTTGCTGTCTTTATACCCGCGGTTCTCGGCATTTTTAGGTTCTGATGGTAATGATACAGTCCTGATCCCATAGAGATACCTGCGTCATGGCCGGCGGAGGGGATATATAAGTTTTCAAAAGATGTATTGGCAATAATCTTCCCATTGGCCACTGAATTTTGCGCTACCCCGCCCGCGATGCAAACGTTCTTGCTTCCCGTGCGTTTCTGCAAATGGTTCAGCATATGGAATATGACATTTTCGGTAAATACCTGTACCGACTTCGCTAAATCTTTGTGGTATTGGGTAAGTTCTTCATCTTTCTTTCTTGGGGCACCAAACTCTTTATCAAACTTTTTGGAGAAGAAAGAGGGCACTACCGGTTGATTATTTTCATATAACACTTTGATCTCATCAAAATAAGAGGAATCCCATGACCAAAGACCGTTGTCCTTCAGTTTCACGATCTTCATTATTTTATCAACATATTTAGGCTCTCCGTAAGGGGCCAATCCCATTACCTTGTATTCATCCCCATAATGCGGAAAACCCAGGAAATGCGTAAAGGCGGTATAAATGAATCCCAAGGAAACTGGAAAATCGATTGAATCCAAAACTTCGAACTGATTGCCCTTCCCATACGCAATCATGGTCGTAGTGAAATCACCGGAACCGTCAATTGAAATAATGGCCGATTCCTCAAAAGGAGAGGCGAAAAATGTGGACGCTAAATGCGCCCTATGGTGCTCTATGTTACGTAGTTTTTTATTGATAGATTCTTCCGAAACATCAAAAGCCTTTGCAAAATACTCTGCCATCGAGGTGATATGCTTCCGATTTGAAAGCCGATCTTTTAACAAGGAGGAAATTTTGCCTACATTTTTCAAAACATACAGCATTTTTCGATCCATTTTTGCACTTGTATCCCGACCTATGGTGATATGGTCAACCTCTTCTAAGGTTATATTTGCTTCTTCCAGGCAAAAACGAATGGCTTGTTCGGGAAAACCTGCCCAGTGTTTTACTCGTGTAAAGCGCTCTTCCTCTGTTGCTGCGATCAGTTTTCCGTTCACAAAGATTGCCGCTGAAGAGTCGGCATGGTGGGTATTAAGTCCTAATACAATCATTTTTAGTCTGGTTTTAATCAACTTTTATTCCTAATAATATGTCATGCCCTTGTAAAGGGCGCAAAAATAAGGGGATTTGATGAATAGTGGGGAAAATGTTCGTTTAACCGACCATAAAAAGAGGTCAAAAATAAGAAATGAGACTATAAATTCGATGGATATTTTAAAAAACTATTCCCTTCTTTGCTGCGCACGTCAAATCATCCCTGTATCTAACGTTTTCTATGGTCAATTATTATGAGCCGATTCTTTTCTTACATCTGTTAAAATCAATAGCAAAAATCAAAAGTATTGCTTTAGTTTTGGGATCAACCGGATGAAGGGATACAAAATGGTTACGGGTAAATTATTTTTTTTAAAAGCCCTATAACATTCCTTGTTTCCGGTAATCATGTTTTTCACACTTTTATTACTGGCTCCTCCAAGGCGCATGCGTACCATGGGTTCATTGATATAGGCCGATTTTAGTTGGTGTTTTTCTAGAAATCGAAGCATTAGTTCAAAATCGCCGGCAAGGGAAAATTCCAAATCAAAATAGCCATATTTTTCATAAACCCTTTTTCGAACAAAGAAAGCGGGGTGTGCCGGGTGCCAACCTTTCATGAAACTTCCTTTTAAGTAAGGGCCACTGCTCCAAGTACGCACCACCTTATCGGTATTTTGTTGATGTACGTAATAGAGGTCTCCAAAAACGATATCTACCGATTCATCCATGAATTGATCCACCACTTTCTGAATTATATTCTTCGAATTGTAAAAATCATCTGAATTAAGGATGCCGATAACTTCTCCCGTGGCAAGTTTAAGGCCTTTGTTCATCGCATCGTAGATACCGTTGTCTTTTTCCGATATCAATTGCGTTACCCTGCTAGCGGCATCTTTTATTTTGGAAACGGTGGTATCTTTTGAGGCGCCATCAATGATAATATGTTCTATATTCCCATAGGTTTGATTGTTAACACTTGCAATGCAATCACCCACAAATTCTTCACTATTATAGGTGCCGGTAACGATACTAACTTTCATATATTTCTTTTGACGGTATCGGAAACTTAAAACATAAGAAAAACAAAAATAGTATACTTCTTGCCCTACAATTTATAAAATCGCATATTTTTTTTCGAGAACCTCTTTGTAAAAAGCGATGGTTTCATCGAACGTGCGCTCCCAAGAATAGCGTTTAACATTTTTGTCTCCTTTTGCAATCATGTCTTTTCGAAAAGAAACGTCATTTAACCGACGCATAGCCTTGGCAAAGGCCTTCGCAGAATCGTCTTTCACCAATACCCCGCTGTCGCCTACCACCTCCGGAATGGAGGAGGCGCTGTACGCCACTACCGGGCAGCCCGCTCTCTGGGCCTCGACCGGCGGTATACCAAAACCTTCATAAATGGACGGATATAGCAGGCAAAAGGCAAAATTATAAAGTGCGTTCAACTGTTCCGCGTTGATATTGTTATAATGGCGATATCCTATATCTTTTAACTCCTTGTTTAAAAGAGCACTTTCTTTGGATGTTAATTCACCACCACCAACAAATATGAGGGGTCTATTGACGAGCTTGGATGATTTTACGGCAATTTTAAAGTTTTTATAACTTGAGCTTCTGTCTCCCACATAAATAGTATAGGAAAAGCATTGGAATGGGATATCGTTTTTTTCGAATTCCTCGACAGGAAGCTTACAAAAGGTTTGCCCCACCCCGTTGTAAATAACTTTGATGTTTTTATTGGCAGCCTCAGGAATAAACTTTAGAAGGTCCGCCTTCGTATTTTCAGAAATACAGATAATACCATCGGACTTTAGAATGGCTTTCTTTTTTTGATAGCTGTGCACCAATCGTTTTAGACCAGAAGAGAAGTTTTCATAGGTAAAATCATGAATGGTGGTAATGTTTAAATGATTGGGGTTTTTAGAAACTCGGTAATAACTAGAATGAAAGATACTTTCTTCGTTAAGGTTGGGTAGTTGTAGATTCAAATACCTTCCAAAAACCGGAATGGAATTTGTTTCAATAAGGGTACCGCTACCTTCAAAAGAAATTTTGTCATTAAAAATATTTTTCGATCTCGCGCTTTCTTCTATGTAAGACAGCTCAAAGTTTTTATTCTCTTTAAGTCTATTTAGCAAATGATACCAATAAACCGAAATACCTCCCGACTGTTGCAGCGAGAAGATTACATTGTCTAGGATAACGTTCATCAATTTCTGGGGGTGTAAAGAATTTAGGGCTCTAATTAAATATGGGTCGCAATTTCTGGTACTTGTTTTATTTACGTTAGGGAGGTTGGGTTAGATGTTAAAAGTAGTACATTGTGATACTATTTTATCAATTTGGTATAAAGATCGAGATATTTTACGAAATTCTCATCTTTTGCATAAAGAGAAACGGCACGTTCGCGACATGCGGTGCTGTAAAAGGCTTTCCCCTTTTGTTTTATTTGTTGAACGCTCTTGTAAAGGGTATGGACATCGTTTTTAGGGTTTACGAACCCAACTTCCGGGCTTACCATTTCGGGACACGCGGTTGCATTATATACAACGACCGGTGTTCCACACGCCAGCGCTTCGGCAGTGGTCAGGCCGAATGACTCCTCTAAGGACGTATTGACATATGCGTCTGAAGTGGCGTACCAAGCTGCAAGTTCCTCAATACTATCGGTACGTTCAATACCAAGAATGTTTTTGGGAAGGGTGGCTATTTGTTTTTTAGTCAGGCCGATGAGGACGATAGTTTCGTCCTTTTGCAGGTACTGTGCCAGTGCCAAAAAGTCTGCAAGTCCCTTGTTGGAGCTCCAAACGCTGGCCACTCCTAAAATAACAAACTTATTTTCGATTTGAAACTTTTCACGGAGCGCTTTAAAAGATGTTGGTGTGAAAGTAGTAGTATCGATACCATTCAATATTACTTCACATCGTACCTCGGAGAGGAAGGATTTTTGAACTGTTTTGCGCAGCCAATTCGAGACCGTTACGATGGTTAGGTTTTGTAATTCCGAAAAAGCACTTTTTTTCTGAAGATGGTTTTTTTTCGAGCGATCGACCCCCCAGCTAGAAGGATACACTTGTAACTGTGGACATTTTTCGCAAGTAGTCTGCCATTTTTCACAAGCTACATGTTCGAAATGGGTGCAATGCCCCGTCATTGGCCAGCAATCATGAAAGGTCCATACCACGGGAATCCCCTTTTGTTTAAGATAATCGAACAGGAGTTCAAAATTGATATAATATCCGTGAATATTATGCAGGTGTATTAGCGTGGGGGCTATTTGTTCAATTTGATCGATAAAACGACGGGTAACTCGTTTTGAGGCAAGTCCGTGCTTATCGAACAAACGGGTTTGTAACAAGTGAAAAAGATGATCCCATTTATTACCAATTGGGATTAGCGTGGAAGCGCTGTTTCTTTTTTTGCGGCCATAGGCGATATAGCTTTTCCAGCCACTTTCCATTGCCAACTTTCCGATGTCCTCCGCAATTCTTCCTGTAGAACCGAAGTTGACTTCCACGTTGATTTGTAACAAGGTACCCATATCCATTAAATCATGGCCTTGCCGTCGTTGACAAGGTTGGCGATTACTTTTTCCTGATAATACGGATTGTAGTAATCGTCGATTACTTGAAAACATACGTTCCGAATTTCAGCTTTGTTTTTCTTACCAGATTGTATCCATTCATTTAGGCGGTGAATCATATCCTCTAAATCGTTTTCTTTGAAAAAGACTCCCGATTTGCCTTCTTCCAAAGCTTCCACTTCGGGCATTTGATTTTCAAAACTGCTATGGGTACATACTGGGGTGCCCGAACTTAAGCTATGAATGGCAGTGAGACCCACGTTCCCCGGGGAAACACATAAATCGGATGTGGCGAGATATTTTCCGAGCTCATTTTCGTCGTAGCAAGCCCCAAAAAAGTGATAATATCCTTCGGTTAAGATGTTTGAGGCGAGAATTTCCAGTGATTCTTTTTCGGTACCGTCGCCGATCAACAGAAGGTTTACGGTATGTCCTTTTTCCTTAAGACCTGCAACTGCCTTGATCAGCATATCTATTTTTTTTACCTTGGTAAGTCGGCCCACAAAGACGAAGTTGAGCAATTCGGGTTCCGTAAAAAATGGAAAGACGATTTTCTTGTCTAGATGCTCATTGACTTTACGCAATGCCTTATGGGTATCGTAATCCAAACTATTAAAGTAGACATGCAGGTTGTCTTTCTTGAATCCTTGTTCGATCATTATTTTTTTTGATCGTCTTTCATATAACAAATGGGCATTTGCCAAGCGGTAATAGGTTTTTCTAAGAAATAGTTTTAACGGTCTTTCATTGCCATACATTCCGTGACCCCTAAACACAAGCTTAATACCCCGTGCCCTACAAACTAGTGCCACCAGCCAGTTTGAGACGACGATAAATTCACCTAGAATGATAACCATATCTACCTTATCGAACAATACCCGGCGCAATACGCCGCTTTGCCAGATCAAATACTTTCCCTTCACCCATCGGTTCTTGATTGGTCGCAGCTTTGAACTTTTCTCCTGGAATACTTTCTGGTCAAAATCGATTGTCTTAATACCCGAACGATTGTTCTTGCCAAAGAAATTGATAAAATCAAAAGCATTGCTTTGCAGCAAGGTTTCCCATAGCTTTTTCCGGTACAACGGAGCGATATTGGTAAAGTGATAAATTACGGGCTTCATTTACCGACAATCTTTAATGCACGCAGCAGTGAGTTCATTTTGCTTTTAAAAACCTTGTAGTAATCCAACTTATGGTTAGAGGCCAAAAGAAGACTGTCCCTCAATAATTTGGTATACTGCAATTCTTCCATTTGCTGTAAACTTTCCCCATTTTTAATTAATCCGAACAAAAATTCGATGCCAACACGCTTCTCATTGGGCAAGTGCCAAATAGTACGTTCATGATCAGTGGGTTCTATGTTTCTAAAATAATTTCGATTGGTCCACATTCGTTTAATGTCTTGGTCCATGCCTCCCATGACCGCTCCCAATTTATAGTAATAATAACTTAAGACGTGGGCTTCCTCATTAAACTTAATCCGTTGTTGTTGATGGCGCTCTATGAGATTGTCGTACAATGATTTAAAATCATCGGCCACATGTTTAAAAAAAGTACCTTTTGCAAATAGCAATTCACCACCCGAATAATAGGGGTTACTAGGAAGTTCTAACCCTAAATCAGCCGATATCTGCCGCATGTCATTTCCGGTAACTCCATGCATTTCGTAGTCTTCTTCGTGTTTCACTACGTACGTAAGTGCGGGTGCGGTACTTTGGTGAAGTCTGTCAAAAGCTGGTTGCAGCGACTTTGAAAAAACACAATCAGAGTCTAATAGTATCAGAATGTCATCATCGCTCATAATCTTAGATAGATGATCGATAATCGAAAACTCGAAAAATTGATTCCTAAAACTTCCGAAATAATTCGGGGGTAGTGGATATAGGTTTTTCAGTGGAACCACTTCAATCTTATTTTTTTTAAAAAAATCAGCAATTTCCAAACCATCTACCTGGGGGAGCTCCCTGGTGTTTGTAAAGAACAAATGTGTTTTATCTCTATGGAAACGCAGAGAGGTTTCATAGAACAGCACGATACAACGCCAGTATACAGCTTGAAACTCGGGTGAAGTAGAATCTCCCCCCGTATTTGGATATTTGCTTTTTTCTTCGGGTGAATCCAAATACACCCAAGTGGCTATGTAGTTTTTCATATGAATTGTTTCACTTTCTTTTTTTATGATGCATTGGTTTTTACAACCAACACTTTTACCCTTTGCCCCTACCTTTTACGTATATTTTGGGAAAAATCACTTTTAATACGGCAGCTCCAACGACAAATGGAACCCGCACTGGAAAATGTTTTCGCATCAATAATAAGTTCGAATTAAAATCGAGACCTAAGGGATGTCTTAAAAGGCGAAAACGCTCTTTTAAGGTTTTTTGGGGGAAAGTTTGGTAAATATCACTATGATCATGTGAGCAAGTGCCACAATACAAAGGTGGTACCAATAAAGGGATTTTTTTGTTCAAAGCTTTAAGCGTATAATCGTAATCTGCCACTCCATGCCGATATCCTTTTGAAAGGGTTCCTACTTTTGCAACAGTATGTTTAGAGACAAGCATGATGTTTGCATTTCCAAGTTCACAGGATTGTACGGATCCATTGGGCTCTAAAAACGAATATTTAAATAAGAAACGATTTTGAAATGAGGCACCACCATAGGTGAACTTACCCGATTGGGCGTCTTTGGTAGATCCGATATAGATACCTCCCGTACCAAATCTGTCCAAACATTCGTCATGTGTCCCTAGCAGTTGGTCGAACACATTCTCAAACACGTTGGTGTCATCATTTAAAAGCAGGAAACCGTCATAGTCTTTTTTGTTTGCTTCTTCCCAAGAATTGCGCATACCTCCGGCCCAAAACAGTTCTCCGTTCCCTTGAAGGATTATCACTTCAGGGAAGTTTTTTTTCACTTCCTCGGAAGTGCCATCCGTAGAACCATCATCAGTGAGATAAACGACCAACTCCAAACCTGGGTGGGTAGACTTTTGCGCATCAAATAGGTGCCGCAAGGCCGAAAGGGTCTTATCTTTTCTGTTAAAGCAAGTAAGCAGGGCAGCTATTTTTTTCAATACAAACGGTTTAGGCGAATTTGGTTTAGATTCATGGTCAAGGGTAGGGGCGGCATCTTCAAGTCTTCATCGGTTTTAATACAAACTTTTTAGCATATCCATTGATTACTCCCTGGAGCAGGCAAAAGAAAACAAATAAGTGATAGATACCATCAAAAATGGGCTCTACAAGAAACTGTAAAAAAATAGCCAACATGTACACCAAAAATAGATTACTGATGGCCACGTTATTGGGATTGGCCGTTATCGCTCTTTTAGTATTTAGAATAGAACGAACACTAAAAATCACCAAAAGAAAGAACGGAATTATCCCGGTTACCCGTAGCACATCGAACCAAAGGTTATGTGCATATCCAAACTCGTCCAAAGACCAACCGAAAGGTTTCTCCACCAAATTGTTCAATGATTTTGCCCAACGTTCGGTTCTACCGCCCGCTGTACCCGCACCATATTTTTTACTGTCCATTCGACTTGCATATGAAGTCATTAAATCTGATTTGGAATCTAGATTCACATAATTTAAACCTATGTTCAGGAGGATAAAAAGGCCCCCAAAGAGTACAATATTTCTTCTTGCCGATTGCTTGGTTACTATGAAAAGTACCGATGCCGCAAGGGTAAACAAGGTAATTAATAATTGGGTCCTACTACCCAACCGAAGTACGCAATACACTGAGATTAGAAAAATCACCAACAGCAGTACTTTAACGAAATTGTTCATTTCCTTTGTTCTTGATACCAAAACTGCCGGAATACACATGTTGAAAAGAAAATAAGTGGCCATGGCGGTCGCTGCCGGAGGAGCTCCCCCCCATAGCATAGGCACATCCCTTTCAAGTTGCACAAATCCGCCTTCAAGAATATTAAGTACCACAGATAACAGGGCTACCAGCGAAAATACGAACCCTATTGCAACCATTAAGTTGAACAGACTACTTGGACTGTTCGCCTTTTCTACCAAAAACTTGCCTAACAAGTAAAAACCTAACGGGAAGAATATGTAGATCACGATATACTGGGAACCCAGGTACAAGTTAAAGCTATAAAAAAGGGCATAGGTTACGGAAAAAAATGCCAATAGCAGAAAGTTACCGTCTAGTTGTCTGAGCAAAAAGTTTTTCTTAAGAAAAACAAAAGCCGTTAGCATATAGCCGAAGAGGTAATCGGTATGAAAAGGGTCTATCAAATACAACACTAAAAGCCCTACGACCAAAGGCCCCAAACGTTTCAGATATTCTACTAATTGTAACATCATATATTTAGCGAAGATACTAATTTGGAAAGCGCGTTAACAGAAAAAAAATTCGAAAATTATCCTGTTAATGGTGCTTCTCCCTTTGGCGCCCTGGTATAAACGTTTTTTTTGGGAAGTTAGTGTATGTAGGACCTGTGAAGCTTTTATTACAACTTCTTAAGAAAGAAAAAGGCCCTTGTATTTTAGAAATATACCCAATTTGTGTATATTTAATGTATATCAGTTCTCCGTTTTTTTGTTCCTCCGCTTTTTTTTGTTCCTCCGCAATTATTTGATGTTCTAATTCTTTGCGAAATGAAAAATAGCTATGTACAGTATGGTTGTGGGTTATCTGCACCCGAGCAGTGGATCAATTTTGATGTTTCCCCCACCTTAAGGATACAAAAAATACCATTGTTTGGTAAGTGGATTGTAAAAAGAACCGGAACCGTTTTTCCAAACAATGTTAAGTATGGTGATATTATAAAGGGGCTGCCTATTAAGGAAAATAGTTGCTCTGGCGTTTATTCCTCTCATACTTTGGAGCACCTTTCCCTAAATGGCTTCAGGGAAGCGTTAAGAAATACCTACAAAATTTTACGTCCAGGAGGAATTTTCCGCTGTATTGTTCCAGATTTAGAACCTGCCGCCAGAAAGTATATCAAAGATTTAGACAACGGGAATACTACTGCAAGCATTGGTTTTGTTGGCGGAGATACCCTTCTAGGTACGGTGGCGCGTTCAAAAAGTTTGAGAGGAATTTTTAGGCATTATCTGGGAAATTCGAAACACCTATGGATGTGGGATCACGAATCAATGGCCTATGAACTCAAACAAGCCGGTTTTGAAAACGTTCGCCGATGTTCATTCAACGACTCTTCGGATGAAATGTTTACCTATGTAGAGGAAAAGAAAAGATTTGTAAGTGCAGTGGCAATTGAGTGTATTAAGTAGCGTTTTACTGCATCTTTTTAATGAACTTGGCCGGGTTGCCGGCCCAAATTTCATTCTCAGGTATCGACTTGGAGACAACCGAACCGGCCCCAACTATAGCATTAAGCCCTATATGAACCCCTTTCAGAATGATGCTGTGGGCACCAATGAAAGCACCGTCTGAGATATAGACTGGAGCGGTTTTTGGTACATCATGCTCCCTGCTTACCCTAGTATCGACATTCAGTGAATGAAAATCGGAATCATAGATTTTAACTCCTCCGCCGATATAGACATTTTTGCCTATGTATATGTTTTCCTTGCATACCAAAGCACTATTTGAAATACCGGTATGGTCCCCTATTTGCATTAGGGCATTTTCCGAAACGGATAATATTATTCTAGAATCGCCTCCAATAGGGTTGGCAGCAAGACAGGAATTTAATCGTACCTTTTTACCCAATTTTAAAGTTCCTCCCCCGGCAACAAACAATTTTCCGGAGATTCTGGGGTAGGTTTCATATTGAACCTTTCGATACTTTAACAAAAGCCAGTTGTAGATGGCAAACCTTAAAACAAGTCTATTTCGAATGATGTATTTAAACATGTACTACTTTTAGGTTATTTTATTTGGATCTAAGTTTTAAATCACGAAACAATCTCTTCGTAAATAGCCAATGTTCGCATCACATTGGTTTCCTCTCGGTGCCTTTCTTCCGCGATCTTTATTCCGTTACTTGATAGTTTCATGGCCAAATCATCGTTTCTAAAAAGCTCTTTTATGCTATATGAAAGCATTTCGATTTCTTCGTGTCGATACAAGAGGCCATTGGTTCTATGGGTAACCATATCGGGTACACCACCCACATATGCCGCAATTGAAGGTACCCCTAAGAGTTGTGCCTCCGCCAAAGAGTTTGGACTGTTTTCGATGCTAGATGGACAAATGAATATATGGGACCTTAAATATTCTTTTAGCATTTGATCCGCTTTCAAAGGTCCCAAAAAAGTAACATTCTTGCTTAGATCATACTTTTTTATCAAACTTTTAAGGTACTTCCCATATCCGTTTAGCTTCAGGGAGCTTCTATTTACAATGGCATCCCCGGCAACTCGAATCTCGATGTTTTCGAATTCCTCCTTGATCAGCGGTAGCGCCTTTAATACTTGATGCAGTCCTTTCAAGGGGTAACCGGCTTGACTTAAGAAAATTGAAAAACTCTTTTTAGTGTTAATATCCCATTTGGGGCTTTTATAGAAAATTGTGCGTAATGATTCATTGCAGAAGAAATAGTTGCGGTTTGGATGTATGGCCATGGTATGGTGTCTGTCCCATGAAGTGCGGCCTATCACATTCTGCGCTAGTCTTAAATACTTTTTTTCAAAAGAACCTCTTTTTTGAAATTTTTTGGTTGCTTGAAATATGGTATCCCTTCGAAGAATATCTCTCATTGTAATATTAAAGAATATCTCTCTAAACGACATATTTCCGTGATAGTAACGTGCGATAATACTAACCAGCCCTTGAATCGAAACTACATATTTTTCATTTGGGCAAGCGTTTAGCAGGGCTAGACCCGGGGCGTACTCCGTTCCATGAATATGAATAACGTTTGGTTTCACTTCAGAAATCAACGTTCTCCACTGCGGTTCCAAGCTTTTATCGTAGATCTGTTTTGGGGTGGCGCTTTTGAGAAGTACGTAGTCGATATTATTTACACGACTTTGGTATGCCCTGGTACTATCGGTCGTTGCCACTACAAGTTCAACCCCTTTGGCCGTCAAACTTCTCGCAAGTCCGTACATCCATCCACCGACCACTGGGATTTGTCCTCCCAAATGTTCCGCTAAATCGGGGAAAATGTTATTGGTAACCCAAAGTACTCTCATAAGCTACTGTTTAAACCAATTTTTGGGCATTGGCTTTGCGATACTACATGGCCCCTCCTCAATTTCCAACGCTTTGTTGTTCAATAGTGCATCGCTTCTTTTAATAAAATTCTCTACAGCATTTTTGGGAGACCATGTATGCATAATCAACTCATAGGCGGCCTTCCCTAACGCCGTGCATCTTTCTCGATTTTCCGCCAAATAGGCAACTTTCGCGTTAAAGTCGTGCTGATCTTCAGATTTGAAAACCATTCCGGTAACATCGTTTTTGATTAGAAACGGTACCGAGCCTATTTTACTGCCCGCAACTACCGTACAACCATTGCTCATCGCCTCATTTATTACTGCTCCCCAGCCTTCGTTTTGATCACTGGTAAAAACGAGCATATTTGAAAGTCGCATTTTTTCAAGTACTTCGGGGTTTGATAAATTACCGACGAAAATCACATGTCTATCCAACTTTTTGGTCGTAACCTCTTTTCGCAACTTGGCTTCCAAAGGACCACTTCCAACAATGTCGAGTTGAAATTCAATCCCTTTTTTCATCAACATTTCTGCGACTCCTATGACCAACTCCGGGTGTTTCAATTTAATGAGTCTGGCCACGAAGAGAATCCTAGTTTTTCCTGAAGCTTTTGCGCTAAGCACCCCGTCAATATCAATAGGTTTGAATTTGGTGAAATATCCCCATTTGAACATTTTATTCGGGTAGGCCCTCACCCAACTAAAGTCGTTTGCCGCAAAAGCACTGGCACATAAAAGGTACACATTTTTTGATCGATACTTTGTATGATATTTGATTAGATGAAACAGGATTCTATAATCGTATTTTTGATAGAGGCCCTTTTTGAAAAACCGTTCTGAATAGCGAAAGGTATGCTTGTTTGCATCCATCCTATCTAAAACAAAATCTCGGTTTGCAGAACCAAAAATTACTATATCGGACGTATCTCCCAATTCCTTCGCATAGGCATATTTTTTTTCGTTTTCAAAGGCGGTGACATTGTATTCAACCTTTGTCAAATCTTCATATCCTCCCTTGCTGAAACTTTCCGGCATTTGAACACAGGAGACAAATTTGAAATCCTCACCCAACCTTTTATGTAGTAGATCACAGAAAGGCTTCTGATGATGGTTGAGAAAATTTGAAAAAAATGTAATGGTCATGACTGTTGTATAAATCCTTGCTAAGGGTTATTCAAGAAGGGGCATTAACGCTTCAAAGGTTTGTGGGACATGTATGTTGATCGCCTTAAAAAAATCATAGGCTTTCGTGTTTTTTACACCAACAATATCAGCGATACAGATAACCTCAAATCCTATTTTTTTGGCAACTATTAAAGAAGTTGATAAATTTCCGATCACTGTTACGTTTTTCCCTTCCAGATCGGAAATCAACTTCTCGCTGGGAATTAGTTTATTTATCTCTGTGCAAAGGCTTGACACGCTTAACTGCTGGTACGTTCCTACCTCTCTTGGATGATATTTGAAAAGTACTTTTGCCCCCAACGTGCTTGACCAGGCGAGTACCTTTTCAAGGAAATTACTAAAATTCAACTCTTTGGGTACTCTATCGATCAAATCTAAAAAAATTACTATGACCCGATCACCTTCAATAGCGCCGCTATCTGAAGATCCGTACAAATTTTCAATTCCGCTCAACAGGGTCTTTTTTTGAATCTCAATGAGTTTGGTGTGAGCTAATTCTTTTCGAGCATTCCCTGGGAACAACACATGCGATGAAACAAAATTCTTGTTCATACCATAGCAATACTTCGGTTCGTAGTACTTGTTACTGCCATATACGAGGTTGCGGAACATGCTCAGCGATTTTTGAAGTACACTTCTTTTTTGTAGTCGTTCTTGCTGTTGCTTTGTAAATGTTTCAATATCAAGTTCGTTCAACGCTGGATTGATAGAAAAATAGGCATCCACCCCGTCCTCGATATAGGTCATTTTTGTCGGACCATTTTTATGTATATCCCTTGCGATCAAGGTATCGATCATATCTTCTTGTGAAATGAATACCTGATCATAAACATTTTTGGATATTGGTTTGAATTTTTTAAAATGGCGATATTTTTTGTAGAGTTGCCGCTCTATTTTTACCATAGCATCGCGTAACTGATATGTTGACTGTAGTATGAGTACTTGATCAAAGGTTGCATCAATTGACTTTTTAAGAGCCGTATTCAACTCAAATTCCGCGTTCAAAATTAAATCGTTCCTTTGATTTGAAAATTGATTTTTAATAAGACCAGTCGCCAAGATGAGGTTATACTGCGTATGTAATACAAAGAGGTTATTCTTTTCCACGATTGCGTATTTTCGCAAAAACGGTGGAATTCGCGTAGTCAAACATCTTTTTAATAAACTTATAGTTCATATAGAGGGCAATAAGTGTAAAAACGGCGGCCGATATTATATTAACTAAACTATTCCCGAGATAATATATTGTGAGGGCCACCATGACCAAGAAAGCTAAAAATATGATATTCTGTATATTAAGTACAACACCCATCTCCTTTTTTAGGGTTTTGTGACGCACTATCCAAATCGCCAAATTGGCAAGGGTCATCCCTAACACCGGGGCGTAAAGTCCTATATAATGAATTCCGATAAGGGTAATGACCACGTTTACAATGACCCCATAGATAGTCGTCCACATTGATTGTATGGTCTTTTTAGAGGCTAAATATCCAGCGCCATAAAAACCGGTCATCGCACCAAATGCGGCGCTCAACATTAGCACGGGAGCATATTCCAAAGACTCATAGTACTTGGGGTCTATCATTTCTGGCATCAAAAACTTAATTACCGGTATGAGCACAATGGCAGCGGAAAAAAGTACCTTGATAAAAAGATTGGTAATCTCGGAATAGAATTGGGTCTTGTCCTTGGATTCGTTTTCCATGATAACAGATTCTTGCCAGGCCGTTAAAAAAACACTCGAAACCATTGCTATGATACCAGCGAATTTATTGGCCACAGCATAGATGCCATTGGCGTTGATTCCTATTACAAAACTAATGATATAGGTGTTTAAGGAAGAAACTGTCCACCACAGCAATGAATTTGGAATCAAAGGAGCAGAAAAGGTTATCATTTCTTTTGCCACCTTTTTGTTCAAAAGACGAAAATTAAAGTAGTTTCTAAGACGCACCTTGTATTCGGCAAAGAGCATCCCTAAAACGGTGGACGCAATGGCAGAAATAAAGAGACTTTCCAATCCGAGGCCAAATCCTACCAGCAAAATAATTTGAAATATGATGTAACTGAATGCCCTTATGAAGTTGCTTTTGACAAAAACAAGGTTATGCCCCAAACTTCGGATTACTTTCTGATATAGAATAAACACCACCGAGGAAACGAAATAACCAATAACGAGTGGCAGCAAGATGACATCGTTAAAGAAAAAGTCGAACAGCACGGTGCCTACCACTGCCACGATAATCCCGGTCCCAATGACCGATACGCCGTTGGTGAAATAGGTGGCCTTTTCACGCTCGTCGCTATCAAAGAAGAACCGAAAAACCGCATCTGTTACCTGTAGGGTAACAATTGGCGTAAGCAAAATTGCGGTCGTTACCACCAAATCAAAATACCCGTAGTCGTCGGGGTCAAGAATATTGGTGATAATGGGTAATAACAAAAACTGCAAAAAGGTCGTGGCCGTATTTCCTATAAAGTAGATTATAGTGCCATCAAATAGTTTTTGTTTGGAAGTTTTCAAAGTTGTTAAGCTAAAATTGCCCTAATTGGTTCAAAGCGTCAAAGCTTAGTTGTTGAATTTGTTCACCTTGTATTTGTGATGTTCTTTGTCGTGAATTTCTTTGGTCTTACTACCTTTTATAGTAGTAGCCAATTTAACATCGTTTACATACTTGTTAAATTCGTTTTTGCTGATATCGAGTGCGACTCCATCAAAATGTACCCAATCAAGATTTCCTAATTTTACATGCTTCTCTAGCATAAGGGCTCCCGCACCTATGGCTATTTGACTGGCCAAAGCACCTACGTCGTGACTCGAGTATCCCGGCACCAAATTGGTATAGGTTTTACGAAGTTCACTGTAGTGATGAATTACGCCAATGTTACAGGAATCTGGTGGGGCAGGGTAGGAGGAAGTACATTGTAATAAGAACAGTCGGTAATCTCCCGAAAATAGGTCTAACACAAATTGTTCATATTCTTGATCGGTAAATCCGGTAGAAACCACCACGTCTCCTTTGAATGTTTCGGCTACATGTTTCAGGTAATTTCTATGATTCGAAATTGTACTTGGAAGTTTGATAAGCGGAAGATCGAACTTCAGCATATATTCGTACGAATTCTTATCAAGCACGGATGCAAACCAGAAAATTTCGTTTCTTTTACACTCCTCTATTAGAACATCGAATAGGTGCTCGGTCAACTCTACGTTTTCCCGATAGTCTTTTAAGGTATCACCAAAGGGAGATTTATAAGGTGATTTAAGCTCTTCGGGTGTATAAAAAGTAGCTACATCTCTTTTTTGAACTTTGATGGCATCGGCTCCCTGTTCTTTGCTCATGCGAATCATTTTTCGCAATCTTCTTTCATCACCGATGTGATTGTTTGTGAGTTCTGCTACAAAAATGGGCAAGTCTTTTTCCAACTTTAACATCAGCTCTTGATAGAGTTGGTTATTGTCTTTAAGATTCTTATTCGGTGCCAAACTCCCCCTGTTGAACTGCCCAAGTGATATATCGCTATATTCCTTTTCGCCGACGTGTGTAATACTAACGGTATCGAGATGATCTTCAACGTAGGTTTTCAACCTCACAAAAATATCTTCTTGGGTTTTAAACATCACGTTCGTAAATTCCGAAGTATACCCAGAAAAATCTTCAACGCCTCCCTTTCCCTTAATAGAACCAAAATCAAAGCCGATAAACACCACTTCCATTTTTTTTCCAGCAGCATCGGCAATCAGCATTCCTAGTTTCAAAGCACTGATAAACAGAAAGTCGGAGATATACAATCCTTGATTTTCGAGGTCGCCAAAACTGTCGAAATGGCCTAAATTGTGTGGGATAAATGGTATTTTATCGTTGGCTACATCAGACGACATTTCCCTATCGGTTAAGTAAAACCCAGCTTTAAAACCATTTTTTTCAACGCTATGGTGTGCCCAGAAACTATGAAGTATGCCGATATGGCCCGCATAGAACCTCTCTGAGTCATTTAGGTTTATAACTATGCCCTCTTTTAGTAGATCCTTATCTAATTTGTTTAAGCTTGGGCCTTTACCGACTACATAGATTTTATTGTCCTTGCTGTTTTCAACAAGCTCTTTGATTTTTGAAAGCGTTTTTTCCATGGTACTTGCTTTATAATACGAGGGCTAGTTAGATACTTTAAATATATATTTTTCGCTAGGGTCTAGAAGTTCTCCGGTATACGGTTTTCCATTTACCGAAACCGATAAGTTATGTTCTAAGGCTAAGTTTAAGCCGGGGATAATATCCCATACATAGGCTCCTTTGGGGTTTTCAAATGAAAAATAAGAGCCTTTGACAACGTTGTACATATTGTAAACGCAACAGCCAATAATGCGATATTCAAAACCAGGTTCAAGTTTTAAAATATCCTCCTTTGTCAAACTTGAAGAAATTCCACAGATTCGCGATTGGAACCGCTCTGTAGGCTCTCCTGTTTTTAAATGGCCATACAGCTCTGGCATCAACAACATTGATTGCTGATGTACCCCATTTTCGTAATAGCACATTGCTACGCCCCATTCTTTTAATCCGGAAACAAAATTTTCGGTGCCGTCAATAGGGTCTAAAATGAAAACCTTGTCTTTTTTGAAGTTTTTCACATTCTCTAATGGGCTCTCTTCTGAAACTAGGGCAACATCAGGGTAGTTGTTGGCCAGAAAGTCCTTGATAAGCTGTTCGCATAGTAGATCTCCTTTAGAGACATAACTATTATCTTCTTTTAGAATTTTTTCGTTTCGAAGCGCCAATATTTCAGGAAGTTTCTCCTCTATTTTTTCTTTGATTTGTCCGCAAAGGTCCATTTGTCCGTTTTTATTCGTTGGTTAAAGGAGGCCATTCGATTGGTAGGCAGCTTCAATTCGGTTTTCGGTTATCCAATCTTCCGTTTTCTTTAAATCTTCTAAATCGTGCACGTCAAAGCACCCTTCGGTTTCAAAAGGCACAATAGTACTACCCATAACAGGCCATGGTTCTTGCCCGTTTACCGCTTTTACCCCCTTTTCTACATCCAATACCCAAAAAGAATGGTCAAAAAACAAACAAGTCGGTAATTCCTGTCTATTGGCACTGATTTTGTCCGTAGGTTTCCCAACATAGGGTTCCATAGTGCCATCTGAATTTAATTTCCTTGCTCTAAGCGGATGGTATTCATCTTTTCTATGAGATGGAATAACAGCGCTGATGTCCTTGTTTGAATTTTTAATTGCGATACAGCTGTCTATCAAATCTGAGCTAATGGTACCCACATTGGCATGAATAACAATCAAGGTCTCGATTTCGCCTTCTTTGGCAATGACCTCATAGGCATGTTTAACCGCATCGGCACTTTGCGAATCGGGTAGTGCCAAATAGTCCGGTCTTTTAATTTTTACAAAATCTACCGCTGCTCCCGCTTCAAGGATCTTATCACAGTCACTACTAATGTAATAACGCCCTATATGTTCGGAGTTTTTGGCTGCCAAGGCACCCCATTGAAGCAGGGGTCTGCCGTGTACCTTGAGGATGTTTTTATTTTCAAGGGTATTGTTGCCTCTTCCAATGATCAAGGCCGCTATTTTATTGGATTTACTTGACATTTGCAGCTGTTTTTGGTATCATTTTGATGTTTGAACTAGTTGTCCGGTTCTAAAAAACGGTACAATCCACCCCGTTCCTTATACTTATGGCTGTGGTAAGATCAAGTAAAATAAGGGTCTTCATCAATAACCTTTTCATCCAGGTCTAACCAGGCTCTTGCGATTTCAATATCCAAGCGATCATCAATATCACAACTTGCTCTTTTTTCCATTTCAAACTTGTAGGGGTTTGTTCCATGAAAATAGGACCATTCGATCATTTTTTCCCGCGGCGCCAACAGAATGCCGTCTGTAATGAAGTAATACTTGGGCAATTCTTGGGAAGGCACATGTTTAAGCCCCAATTCATAGTTAATAGGACCTTTATCATCCCACATGTACCTTTGAAATGGTTGCACGGAAATTAAAGAATCATACTCACTTTTGTTTACTACAATTTCAAAGTAATCCTTGATCGCTTTCGAATACAGTTTAGGAAATACCAGCGGGGCAGTGCATGGCGCCCATAGAATGTGATCACCCTCCACACTTTCCGCAATATGCCGCACCACTTCTCCGAAAGATTTTGTTTTTTCATCACAATACTCCGGTGCTCTTTTGTGTGTGGCCATACCCGAATCTTTTGCAAATTTCAACATTTTGTCGCTGTCCGAGGAAACAACAATGGTATCGATATCTCGAACTCTTTTTAGTTGGTTTATTTTGAACAGCAACAAGTTCGTACCGGCAAAAGGGGATATGTTTTTATTCTTTAATCTTCTACTTCCGGCCCTTACAGGGATAATTGCGGTAACTTTACTTTTCATAACTATTGTTTAGTTGACAGATAAATAGTAACTGTATCTACACTATCTTGATAAATACCAGTCATACATGCGCTGAATTCCATTTTCCAAATCAACCTCGTGTTTCCATCCTAGGTTGTTTAGTTTGGAAACGTCCGTCAACTTTTTGAGCGTGCCATCGGGTTTGTCCGTGTTAAAAGAAAAGTTCCCTTTAAAACCTACTTTCTTCTTAATGAGTGTTGCTAGTTCAGCAATGGAAATATCTACTCCGGTACCAATGTTAATATGTGTATTCCTGATTTCAGTACTACCTGGCTCATAGCAATCGTTAAAATCCCTGTTCTCCATTAGGAATACGCAGGCATCCGCCATGTCTTCAGACCATAAAAACTCACGCATTGGCCGGCCGCTGCCCCAAATTTCTACTTGTACCTCCCCGTTTTTCAAAGAAATACCATATTGATTTAGTTTGGCCAGAATATCAGATTCGGTGGCTTTCCCTGTAACCCCCTCAATAGGCAGTTTATCAAGGTCCGCTCTGATCAAATCCCATTTTTTCGTCATGAGCGCACTACCTAAATGTATTTTTCGAATGAGTGCGGGCAACACATGCGATTTTTCAAGGTCAAAATTATCGTTCGGTCCATATAGATTGGTAGGCATTACTGAAATATAGTTCGTGCCATATTGCAGGTTGTAACTTTCACACATTTTAATTCCGGCAATTTTTGAAATGGCATATGGCTCGTTCGTATATTCCAACGTATCGGTCAGGAGGTATTCCTCCTTCATTGGCTGTGGACACTTCTTAGGATAAATACATGTACTCCCTAGAAACATTAGCTTTGCTACATTGTTCAAGTAGCTTTGATGAATAACATTGTTTTGAATCATCAAATTGTTATAGATAAACTCACCTCTATAGATGTTGTTCGCCACGATACCACCAACTTTTGCGGCTGCTAGAAATACATATTCAGGTTTTTCTGCTTTAAAAAAGGCTTCGACCTCACTTGCCTGTGTCAAATCGAGTTCGGCATGGGTGCGCGTAACCAAATTCGTATATCCTTTAGAGGTCAAGTTTTTTACAATAGCGCTGCCAACCAGTCCTCTATGGCCGGCAACATATATTTTTGAATCTTTATTCATTAAGGCAATTTTGGTTTTAATCGTTTGCAAACCTATATGTGATATGCGTCGATTTCAAAATAGTTTCAATAAAATTGCATGATACACCTTATTCAAAATAGTTTAAGGTTCGGTAACCTCCCTCTCTTAAATATTGATCTTTTTGCATCAATTTGATGTCACTCTGCATCATATCCTTGATTAAATCCTTCAGTTCGTATTCAGGAACCCAACCAAGTTTATTTTTCGCTTTACTAGGATCGCCTATCAACAGTTCAACTTCGGTAGGTCTGAAGTATTTTGGGTCCACAGCAAGTACTTCTTTCCCAATTTCTAGTTGATACGCTTCATTATTACAGGCTTTTACAAAAGCTTTTTCATCGACTCCTTCCCCTTTGAATTCTAATTCTATTCCTACTTCAGCAAAACTCATTCTAACAAACTCCCTAACAGGGGTTGTTTTTCCCGTGGCGATTACCCAGTCTTCCGCCTCGTCGGCTTGAAGAATCATCCACATCATCCGAACATAGTCTTTGGCGTGGCCCCAATCTCTTTGGGCATCCAAATTACCAAGATAAATTTTATCTTGAAGGCCCAAGGCAATTCTAGAAGTAGCTCGTGTAATCTTTCTGGTTACAAATGTTTCTCCACGTATCGGGGATTCGTGATTGAACAGGATACCATTACAAGCATACATGTCATATGCTTCCCGGTAATTTACTGTGATCCAATAGGCATACATTTTTGCGACTGCGTACGGACTTCTAGGGTAAAACGGCGTTGTTTCGCTTTGAGGCACTTCTTGTACTTTACCGTATAATTCGGATGTAGAAGCTTGATAAATCCTTGTTTTTTTACCAAGTCCCAGCAGGCGAACCGCATCAAGTATCCTTAAAGTACCGATTCCATCTGCATTTGCAGTGTATTCAGGCACCTCAAAAGATACATGCACGTGGCTCATTGCGGCTAAATTGTAGATTTCGTCGGGTTGAATCTCTTGAATAAGTCGAATCAAATTGGTACTATCGGTCATATCCCCGTAATGCAATACAAAATTGCGATGTTCTACATGGGGATCTTGGTATAAATGATCAATTCTGTCTGTATTGAATAAGGAAGACCTTCTTTTTAGGCCGTGAACGGTGTACCCTTTTTTTAATAAAAATTCACTTAAATAGGCCCCATCTTGTCCTGTGACCCCCGTTATCAATGCAATTTTACTCATAAACCTTATTTTATGTACGATACGTAATAGTGGATTATACAATTAATTGTTTGTACGTTACCTTGTAACAATTGGTAGAACGCTAAAATGTTAAAAAAAGTTTGTGCTACGCTTCTAATTTTTTGCGAAGTTCTTTAAATAAAATGAAAAATCAATGGTAATTATATAAAGAACTTTGTAATTACGATGAAAAGCAATTATTAGCTCTTTTTTGAATAAAAAAAGAGCGATGGGATATCCCATCGCTCTTTTCTACAGTCTTTTGTTTGAAAACTTAATTTGGAGTATTAAAGCCATTGTTGCTAAAACTGGTATTGCCAAAATCAAAATTCAACACATTACCAAAATGTACATCTTGTAACCTTTTTACGTTGTCAACAGTACAATTGATCATTTTATTTCCATTGTTTGGTCGGTCTACACGAAAGATAGACTCCAAGTTTTTGAAGCTAACATTGGTAAAGGTATTATCATGTGCTACGCCGTTTAGCTGCATATAGGAATGAAACACGATACCATAGGTACAATTTTCAATATTACCATTTGAAAAATTATTGTTGTTTCCTGCATTTACAGCATTGTATACCAGCCATTCAGAAGTATCTCCCCTGGCATCCCAATCTAGAAACTGAACTCCATTGCCCCCGGTGATGTTAAAATCCTCGAAGCTATTACTATGCGCCCCATTGGCGATTTGAATAGCATAATGGTAGCTATAATCATCAGAATTACCGTCTATATGAAAACGTTTAAAAAGATTATTGTTCGTGCCAGAATAGGAAAGCTCAATACTCGTATTCACGATTTTGGAATCGTAAAACTCATTGTAAGATACTTTCTGGTTTCCGCCCAGTCCATGTCCGGTATGTGCTAGTTGTCCTATTCTTTCGACATGCACATTTCGTATTACATTTCGCTCCGAGTTTCCTGTTAGAAAACAATAATAATCTGTAGGGTTCGAAGTTTTATCGGAATACACCTTATTGTAATAGTGATTTTGGTGATCTCCGTTTTGTACGATTATCCCAGAGACCCCCGCATTGATTACCAGGCAATCTCTCACTTCACTGTAGTCAGATTCAAAGGTATAGATTCCAATGCCACGACCGTTTACCTCAGAGGCACAGTCCACGGCGATAATGTTCTTAAGGGTATTGTGGTCACCTGTCATCCATACCCCGTGTTTTTTGCGTGCCACCTGAAAATTATGTATTTCAACATAATTACGTTCAATTACCAATCCACCGCTATCCTTGCCAACGCCGCCATTATTACCAATTACTGTGGGCAATTGGTTCACATCTAGACCGTTTCCATTATTTTTATAATCCTGAAAAGTCATAGTGGATCCGTCATCTGAATCGGTGTCTTCTGGGTTGTTCTTATATCCAATAAACCGAATTGGATTGCTAGCGGTGCCGTCGTTCCGTACGTGAAGGTTTTTATTTCCGTAGTTTCCGGCTTTGATATATATGGTTTCTCCAGCCTGCGCCACGGCAAATGCATGCTCAATGCTCCAGGGAGTACCCACGGTTAGGCCATCATTACTAGAATTCCCATCAACACTTACAAATCTTGCGTTATCGGCAATAGCAGGGTTTTCTTCCTCGGTAGTTTCTTCCTCTTCCTCAGTGGTTTCCTCTTCTGTCGTCTCCTCTTCGGTGGTTTCTTCTTCTTCTTCTTCGGTAGATTCTCCGTGTTCTACGGTAACAGAACCTTCCTCCGTTGTGGTAGTCCCATCTTCGTTCTGTGATTCAGCTGTATAGTCGAAGGTGTCTGTATTCCCATCGGTTTCTTCCCCGGAAGCATCACTTTCTTCACTGGCTTCCTCATTGGTACCGCTGTCCTCTTCGGTGCTCGAATCTTCGTCTGTAGTACTGTCTTCAGACGCTTCCTCTGTAGTTGTATCTTCCGTAGTTTCTTCTGAATTACTTTCCTCTGATGAAGTAGAATGACTGGCTACCGGAGTATACAAGATGGTATTGTCTTCCTGTATTTCAACTATCCCTAGGTTGGCGTTCGAAATACTGACGATGGTCACTTTATCCAAATCCGGAAATCCATCATTTGAAAGTACGTCAAGAACAATGCTTTCTTGTCCATTCAAGGCAAAAAGATCATCTTTTACATATATCTGACCTTCGATGATATCTGAATCTTCCAGATTTGCATATTCGCCCAATAAATCGGAGTCTTTACTGCATGAGAAGATACAGGTTAAGCTAAGTAGGAGTAGCGTCAATTTATTGACATTAAGTGTGGGGACCATATTGTCAGTAGGTTTAAAGATTTAAATTTATTTTAGTAAGACTTTGGAAAACAAAAATGAATATTATTTTTTAATAAACTAATTGAAACCAAATTTTTTCGATGAAAGGTTCTCGACTTTTCGATAAAGTGCTTAAATCTTCCAATTCACTTCGCAAATTACGTTGCTATTGTCCTTTTAAGATGTTGAACGGTCGATTTATTCGATGAAATGCACTTTTTTTTAACAATTTTAACGTACGCACTGTTTATCCAAATGGAGATTTTATCAAATCCACCACTATAAAGCTACTTGTAGTATTGGTTTTTGTTAGGAAGGTACTTCTTAGAGGATTTATAATTAAATTTGCTCCTGAGCGTTTTGACACAAACTATTTTAGATTGATTTACACCACTAACTTTAAGGAAGTACAAACCTATCAAGGCATTTCTATCAGAAATAGGGCGCGAAACCTTGCTTTGGACCTACTATCCTTTAGAAATACTTTTTTGGATACTGAAGCGCTACTTGCCAGACCACGGGTTCATTTTTTGTTTATTCATCATATTTTTAAGGACGAGGTCGCCACTTTTGAAAAAGTGCTGGACAAATTGTCTGAAAAACATACGTTTATTTCGCACACCGAGGCTGTAAAACGCGTTGTCTCCGGAGATATTGATAAACCTTATATATCATGGAGCTCTGATGATGGGTTTGAAAACAACCTCAAGGCCGCCGAGATTTTGGATAGGTATAATGCGAAATGTTGCTTTTTTATCAATCCCGAAAGTATTGGTAAAAATAACGCCGCATGGATTACCGATTTTTGTGGAACCAAATTGAAAATGCCTCCGGTTGCCTTTATGAATTGGGAAGAGGTTGCCAGTTTACAGAAACGCGGGCATGAAATTGGATCACACACTCTTGAACATACCAATGTTTCTCAAATGTCGTTGGATGCTTTTGAGCAAGACTTAATATTATCGAAATCAATTTTGGAGGAACGTTGTGGTTCTATTGCACATTTTGCGTATCCATATGGACGTTTTTTTGATTTTAACAAAGGTGCTTTTGATTTGGTATTCAAAACAGGGTACGATTCGTGTTCCACTGCCGAACGCGGGTGTCATATTAGTGATGGTACCCCTATTGAAAAAACTGACTTGTTGATTAGACGCGATCAGGTAATATGTGCGTGGAAGTTGGAGCATATTATGTATTTTATCTCGAACAGTGCCAAGCGGGCCGTTTTAGAGATGAACTATGCTCCCGATTCTTTCCTATAAGGTGGCGATTCCTTAGAGCCTGCCGTCTACCGTTTGCTCTAGAATTCCTTTTACATCGTATAAAACCCCGTTTGATTTTAAAAGGCGCTGGTACGAAATACTTTTAAATTCCTCGTGGGCAACGGTCAAGATTACCGCATCATATGTACCTTCCTTAGGCAGCTGCTCCAGTGTTTTAAAACCATATTCTTTCATTACTTCCCCCGGTGACGCCCAAGGGTCATATATGCTTACTTCGGTACTGTAACTTTTTAAGTTTTCGACCACGTCAACTACTTTGGTGTTTCGAACGTCCGGACAGTTTTCTTTAAAGGTGATGCCCATAACGAGGATATGCGCTCCTTTGATCTTAATGTTTTTCGCAACCATTAGTTTGATCAGTTCGGCCGCCACATAGTATCCCATGCTATCATTCGTTCTTCTACCTGCAAGTATGATCTCAGGATGATACCCATAGGTTTGGGCTTTTTGAGCAAGGTAGTAAGGATCAACCCCAATGCAATGACCTCCCACGAGACCGGGAGTAAAAGGAAGAAAATTCCATTTGGTACCGGCAGCCTTTAAAACCTCCTGTGTATCAATGTTCATCAGATTGAAAATTTTTGCCAATTCATTTACAAAGGCAATGTTGATGTCTCGTTGTGAATTTTCAATGACCTTGGCGGCTTCTGCAACCCGGATGGAAGGAGCTATATACGTGCCGGCCGTAATGACCGAACTGTAAAGTGAATCTACTCTCCTAGCGACCTCTTTCGTAGATCCCGAAGTGACTTTTAAAATTTTGTCGATCGTGTGTTTTTTATCTCCGGGATTGATTCTTTCGGGAGAATAGCCAACAAAGAAATCGGTGTTGTATTGGAGCCCACTGGCCTTCTCAAGTACTGGGACGCAATCTTCTTCGGTAGCGCCAGGATATACAGTGGACTCATATACCACAATGGCTCCTTTGCTCAAGGCTGCCCCTACAATTTCGCTTGCTTTCAGCAAGAAGGTAAGCACCGGATGGTTGGTTTCATCGACCGGTGTCGGCACGGTAACAATATAAAAATCGCATTCCTTTAAATGGTCCACCTTATTCGTGCAGAAAAGGCCTTTCGTCATTTCCGGGTCAGGAGATAAGACCTCGCTGAGCATTGTACGATCTACCTCGCGAGTATGGTCGATCTCTAGTTTGAGTTCAGAAACTCTCTCATGGTCGATGTCAAAACCAATAACAGCGTATTTTGTGGCAAACAGCTGGGCAAGTGGGAGTCCTACATAGCCCAAACCAATAACTGCTATTTTTATATGTGACATGTTTTATTATTTCTTCCCAATCTGGAAATATTCAAATCCGCGCTTGAGCATTCTTTCGTGGTTGTATTGATTTCTACCGTCGAAAATTATCGGATTCTTTAATCGTGCATTTAGTTCTTCAAAATCGGGGGATCTGAACTCTTTCCATTCTGTCAACAAAATCATAGCGTCCGCATCCTTCAACGTTTCATACTTAGACTCAAAATAAGATACGTTGGTTTCATCCTTTAAATAAAAGTGCTTTGCCTCGTCCATTGCTTTGGGGTCATATGCGTTTACCTTTGCCCCCCTTTTGGTCAACTCTTTTATGATATATATTGCCGGTGCTTCCCGCATATCATCGGTTTCCGGTTTAAAGGCCAATCCCCAAACCGCAAATGTTTTTCCGGTGAGGTCTTCTCCAAATCTCGAAACCACTTTTTTAGCGATTACCAACTTCTGCTTATTATTCACCTCTTCCACCGAAGTAATCAATTTGGCGGTATATCCATGTTCTTCCGCAGTTTTTTTGAGGGCTTTTACGTCTTTCGGAAAACAAGACCCTCCATAACCACTACCAGGGTATATAAAACTATAACCAATTCTACTATCCGAGCCAATTCCTACCCTTACCCGGTTGACATCGGCACCGACCAACTCGCAAATATTGGCAATCTCGTTCATAAAGGATATTTTGGTTGCCAACATGGCGTTGGCCACGTACTTGGTCATTTCTGCAGACCGGACATCCATGGTGATCAAACGATCGGTGCTACTGCGAAAGAATGGGGAGTACAGTGCCCTCATCTTGTCGGTGGCCTCTTCACTGTCCGATCCTACGACAACACGGTCGGGCTTCATAAAATCGTTGATGGCATCTCCTTCTTTTAAAAATTCAGGATTTGATACTACGTCGAACGAAAGGGACAAGTTTCGCTTATCAAGCTCTTGTTGTATAACATCCCTAACTTTGTCGGCCGTACCTACGGGTACCGTAGATTTATCCACTACAATAAGCGAGTGGGTCATGTGCTGCCCGATCTCGCGCGCTACTTGCAAAACATACTGTAAATCTGCAGAACCATCATCGCCCATTGGAGTTCCTACGGCAATAAAAGCAACATCGCACTTTTCTAAATTTTCAGATAATTTTGTGCTAAAATGTAAGGTGTTGTTTTTTACGTTCCTCGATACCATTGCTTCGAGACCGGGTTCATATATGGGAATAATGCCGTTTTTTAAATTGTCAATTTTTTTCTGGTCGATATCGATACAGGTAACCGTGTTTCCCATTTCGGCAAAACATGTGCCACTTACCAACCCTACATACCCTGTGCCTATTACAGTTAAGTTCATTTTGTATTATTTTAAATTTTTCCAATACCATTCCACAGCTTCTTTAAGGCCTGTGTAAATGGAATATTTGGGAGCATAGCCCAAAAGTGTTTGTGCTTTTTCTATGGATGCCAATGAATGGGGAACGTCTCCTTGTCGTTCCGGGCCATATTCGGTGACCACCTCACCAATAAGCTGATCATGGTTTGATAAATACTCTTTTAAAATGGCGACCAACGTTTTTAAATCGGTTCGTTCGCCATAGGCCACGTTGTAAACGGTATTCACGGCTTCTTTATTATCAGCCAGGATAGATCTGACGTTCATTTCAATCACATTGTCTACATATGTGAAATCCCTGGAATAACTTCCGTCCCCATTGATTACCGGAGATTCGTGTTTCATCAACTGCATCACAAATTTCGGAATCACAGCTGCATAAGCGCCATTCGGGTCTTGTTTTCTGCCAAAAACATTGAAGTATCGAAGACCAATCGTTTCAAGGCCGTATGTTTTGTTGAAAATATCTGCGTATAGTTCATTCACATATTTTGTAATTGCATAGGGGGAAAGCGGCTTTCCAATTTCTCCCTCAATTTTTGGAAGTTTGGTCGAATCCCCATAAGTAGAGGAACTGGCCGCATATACAAATCGCTTCACTTTTGCATCCCTAGCGGCAACTAGCATATTCAAAAACCCTGAAACATTGACCGTATTGCTAGTAATGGGGTCATTGATCGACCTGGGAACCGAGCCCAAAGCCGCTTGGTGCAACACGAAATCAACCTGTTCACACGCTTTGTGGCAGTCTTCCAAATTTCGGATATCCCCCTCGATGAAGCTAAAGGACTCCTTTGTCAAAAAAGAGGCTATATTCTTTCTTTTACCGGTGGCAAGATTATCAAGGCAAACCACATTATTTCCATTATTCAAAAGGGCCTCACATAGGTTGGAACCTATGAAGCCGGCACCCCCGGTCACCAAAATTCGGTAGGTGGGGTCCAAGTGTAAGTATGAGATATTCATATGCTCCAAATTAAAGCTGCAAAGATCGGTAAAAGAAACTGAAATTACCAATATTCTAAGGTGGTAAGGGAGGAATATCCGATAAGAACACCTTGTGTCGAAACTTACTGTTACATTAATTCCTTTTCACAGTTGGTAATACACTTTGTACCAGTTGATAAAAGCGCTGATTCCATCTTCGATAGAAGTGTTAGGGCTGTACCCATAATCATTGATTAAACCCTCAACATTTGCCCATGTCTTGACCACATCCCCTGGTTGCATAGGCAATAATTCTTTCTTAGCCTTTACTCCCAATGTATGCTCAATAGCCTCAATAAACTTTGTTAGCCTTACGGAATTGTTATTTCCAATATTGTATACTTTGTATGGGGCGCCTTCTGGTACATCGGGTTTCTTTTCAAGGATTCGAACGACTCCTTCGACTATATCGTCGATATACGTGAAGTCCCGTTCCATATTCCCATTGTTAAATACTTTTATGGGTTGTCCCTTTATCATTGCTTCGGTGAAAAGGAACATAGCCATATCGGGCCGACCCCAAGGGCCATAAACAGTAAAAAAGCGCAAGCCCGTGGTTGGAATTTTATACAGGTGGCTATAGGTATGCGCCATTAGTTCGTTGCTTTTTTTGGAAGCTGCATATAGACTTACAGGGTAATCGACACTGTCGGAGGTTTCAAAAGGTATTTTTTTGTTTAGACCGTATACGCTAGAGCTACTTGCATAAACCAAATGTTTGATTTGGTGGTGCCGGCAACATTCTAGAACATTCAAAAAACCAACTATATTGCTATCGATATAAGCTCGGGGGTTTTCCAAACTATAGCGTACCCCTGCTTGGGCTGCAAGATTGCAAACTACATCAAATTGCTCGCTGTCAAAAAGTTCGGTAAGCAACTGCCCGTCTTCCAGGTTCATTCTGACAAACTTGAACTTATTACTGCCCTCGCTCGGGTTGTTAAAGACTTTTGCTTCGTTTTTAGCAATGCCCAATTCGGCGAGACGGGCATACTTTAGTTCAACATCATAATAGTCGTTTATATTGTCTAAGCCTACGACTTCATGTTGCTTTTTTAGAAGTATTCGAGACACATGAAATCCAATAAAACCGGCGGCTCCCGTAACTAGTATTTTCAATGTTCAGGTTTTTTTGGTGTAAATATGGGCGTATTGTCGTAAAAATTTCTTGATCGTTTTGGAAACTTAAAAAAGAAAGGCCCTATCCACAAAGAACAGGGCCCAAACGGTTTTATTAATTTTATCGTCGCTTTATTACTTTTTTAAGGGCATTTTCATCAACACTACTGCGCCGTATTTCTACAATATAGGTGCCAATGCTTAAAATAGTAACATCTATGGTAACCTCGCTGGCATGTGTTTCCGGAACAGTTTCCCTCAAAATTAATTTTCCATAAATATCGTAGAACGTTAGAAACAACTTTTCATTCATATAATTCTCCAGGCCAAAAGTCACCGTTCCGTTGGTTGTGGGGTTTGGAAAAACACGTACATCTTTCAGTCTAAAATCAGGATCTGGAGGGGTAACAATGGGTATTACATTGACCAATAGTTCTGCGGTACAACCAAACTCCGATACAAAAATGTAGTTCCCGGCCTGATCCGCGGTTATCATACCCAAATCCAACCCACCGTCATTTGTGGACGCATCGGGCAAGGTGATGGTAAAATTCTGGTCTTGGACAATATCAAGTATCAAAGGCGTACCGGCATCTAGTGTGATACTGTTTTCTCCACTTTCTGCAACGCCATCAATAGTATACTGTACGGTAAAACCTCCTGGAGGGCAGGGATCATCTGCGGTCACATTGATTACCAAAGAAACTTCGCATCCCTGAGGGGAGCTAAAAACATAGACTCCCGATTGATCTGGGGTAATGGCGCCAAGGTCTAGGGGTGTATTCGTAACAACACTATTATCCGGCGCCGTAATGCTATAATCCACTCCGTCCTGTACCAGTCCGAGCAATACCGTTGTTCCTTCATCTACTGTAATTTCATTTTCTCCGCTGCCGACGATATCATCAATCGTATATTCAGGTGCAAACCGTTCCGGTGTACATGGGTCGGTCACGAAAATATCAAGACTAGCGGTACAACCGGGAGGGAACGTAAAGGTATACTTACCTTCTTGGGCAAAGGTAATTTGGCCCAGGTCATATGGTCCGTCGACCACGGTGGCATCCGGAAGGGTAATAGTAAAATTAACATTTTGAACAACCCCAAGGCTAACGGTGGATCCTAAATCAATGGTCAGCAAAGGTTCACCACTGCCAACCACTCCGTTAATGGTATACTCAGGGGTAAACGAACCCGGAAGACAAGGGTCGGTAACAATGATATTCAGGGTAGCCGAACAACCTTCTACAGAAGTAAAGGTGTATTCGCCGGCCTGTGCCAAGGTAATCGGGCCTAAATCCAAATCACCAGTGGTTGTATTGCCGTTGGGGTCGGTAATGGTAAAGGCAACATTTTTTTCCACGGTACTTAGGGAAACTGGTATCCCGGCGTCTACGGTGATTACATCTTCTCCGCTATTTGTGGCGACGTCGATCGTATATTCCGGAGTAAAGGGTCCGCTCGGGCAATTCACCATAAGATCAAGTGTTACCACGCAACCGGCCCCAGTGGTGAAGGTATATAAGCCTGCATCATCGAGGGTAAGTCCGGTTAGGGTTAAATCGGTTAAATCGAGTGGTTTGCCATTTCCATTTAATGCGGTGGAAGTAATGCTGAAAGGTACGTCATTGGGTGTAATGCTCAAGGTAATAGTGCTCCCAAAATCAACGGTGACCTCACTTGCTCCTTCTATATAATCCCCGGTGCTGTTGAGTTGGTATTCCGATTGTAAGCCAAAAGTAGTACAATCTACTTCGGTCACGATAACGTTTAAAGTAACTTCACAGCCAGCCCCAGTAGTGAATGTATACAAGCCGGCATCTTCGGGTTGAATAGCAACTAAGTCTAAATCATCTAAATTTGATGGTTTGCTATTTCCATTGATGGAAGTAGAGGTGATACTAAAGGGAACTCCCCCTGGTTCTACACTTAAGGTAATGGTATTGCCCTCAATAACGGTTACTTCGGTAGCACCTTCAGTATAGGGGCCCGTATTGTTGATTCTGTATTCGGTTACCAAACCGAATGCGGCGCAATCGACCACATTTACCGTAAGATCTAGGGTAACGATACAACCGGCTCCGGTTGTAAAGGTATAGAGCCCTTCGTCGTCGGGACTCACATCTGTCAGGGTAAGGTCGGTTAGATTAAGATCTTTGCTGTTTCCATTGGCAGCGGTAGAGGTTATTGAAAAAGGAGCGTTATTGGGGAGTACGCTTAGGGTTATGGAACTACCGGAATCGATGGTTAGCTCGCTCTCACCACTTATGTAGGGTCCAGTACCGTTTATCTGGTATTCGGTTTCCAATCCGAAGGTGGCGCAGTCTACCTCGTTTACGGTCACGTCCAAAGTGGTATTGCACCCTTGGTCGGAAACGAAGGTATACCTGCCCGACTGTGCCGGGGTGACCGAGTTAAAGGTGTGGTCACCATTGTAAATAACCCCATTAGGTCCCATGATGGTAAAACTCGGAACGGAATTGGGCAGCACGCTTAAAATTAGGGCATCCCCTTCGTTTATGCTAATCTCACTCTCACAGGGGCTGCACCAGCGTCCGTTGATATTGTATTCTGGGCTTATCTCGGTATCGTCCGGGCCGCAGCTTCCCAGTACGGTGAGGGTTATGACCGTTGCACATCCGTCGGCGGTGGTCAGTACGAATTTCCCGTTGTTTCCCTGGTCGACCAGGCCGTTGTTCCTGTCGGGGTTGTTATAGGGCGGGACGCCCAGGAGGTTCACCCCGGTATCGATCTGGTATTCGGTGATATCGTTCGATGAAAAAGTGGGCCCGTCTATCTGGTGGGTGGTGATAAAGTACTCCCCGGCGGTCTGTGCCCTGATAAAGACCTGGTCCCCCTCGTTGGCCGTTACGAAGTTCCCCTGTGTCCAGGTACCGTCGGCGCCGATCTTGAACTCCGCTACGATCGTTCCCTCGGGGCAGTCGGGCACATCGGGGTTCCCGGTGAGCTGTCCTT
>CANMSA010000013.1 GCA_947500385.1 uncultured Flavobacteriaceae bacterium
GGTTAGAGGTTAGAGGTTAGAGGTTAGAGGTTAGAGGTTAGAGGTTAGAGGTTAGAGGTTAGAGGTTAGAGGTTAGAAAAAAACAAATTTAAACGTCAAATACAAACCAAAAGGGTAAATTCAAATTCAAGAAAAGTCTTTTGTCCTTCAGGGAAATGGTCGGCTGTCTTTTGTCCAAACATCGGGGTTTCGACTGCCTGCCCGACTTCATCATTCAAGCGGGCGGCAACCTGAAAAGGGCAAGTACAAGTTCAAGAATCAAGCTCAAACTCAAATATCAACTGCAAATTCAAAAAAGGTCTTTTGTCTTTTGTCTTTTGTCTTTAAAAAAATATCAAAAACAGCTCACGAATGGTTAATTGCTAATTATTGACCGTTAACTGCTCAGATCTTCCTGCGCTTGCGCTCTTTTTTTAGAAGTGACAATTCGCGGGTCGTTTGTCCGGCAACGGAAGTATTTTCCTCGGCTCTTCGGATTAAATACGGCATCACATCCCGCACGGGCCCAAAAGGAAGGTATTTAGCGACGTTGTACCCGCGATCCGCTAAATTAAAGGAGATATGATCGCTCATCCCATAGAGCTGGCCGAACCAAACACGAGGGTCATTATTGGCAACCCCATTTTCCTGCATCAACTCCATTAACTTATAGGTACTTTCTTCATTATGTGTTCCTGCGAAAAGAGAAATGGTATCCAAATTTTCAAGCATATAGGCCACCGTGGTATCAAAATTGTCATCGCTCTCTTTTTTGGAGCCACAAATGGGGGTCGGGTACCCTTTCCGTTCCGCACGTTCATGTTCCTTTTCCATATAGGCACCACGAACGGCCTTCATCCCGATTTTAAAACCTTCGGTTTTTGCTTTTGTATGAAGTTGTTTCAAATACTCCCTGCGATCCCAACGATACAGCTGTAAGGTATTGAAGACAATCGCTTTTTTTGTATTGTATTTGCGCATCATCTGCTCTACCAACTCATCCGCCGCATCCTGCATCCAACTTTCTTCGGCATCGATCAATAAGGATACATCCAGATCATAGGCCTTTTTACAAGTCTTATCAAAACGGGCTACCACCCGCTCCCACTCTTGTTGTTCGGTTATTGTGAGGGTTTTCCCTTCCCCGATTTTTTTGAACAGCGCAAACCTTCCATAGCCTGTAGGCTTAAAAACCGCAAAAGGTATTGCATCTTTTTCTTTGACAAAATCAAGTACGCGCAATACCATTTCCAAGGTATTGTCCAACGGGTCTTCATCGTCTTTCCCCTCTACCGAATAATCCAACACCGAACATACCTGCTTTCCCCACATTTTATCTACTACCGGCATACAGTCCGCTTCATTCACCCCGCCGCAAAAATGATCGAATACCGTTGCCCTAATGAGTCCGTCAACCGGTAAGTGCGCTTTTAAGGCAAAATTGGTCATGGCCGTGCCAATGCGCACCAGGGGTTCATTCGCGATCATTTTGAATAAGAAATAGGCACGTTCCAACTCAGAATCGGTCTTTAAAGCAAAAGCGGTCGCAGTATCTTCAAAAATTCGGTCCATTTATTACGATTATTTTATCTTCCAAAGATAAACAGCCAAAAAGTATTCTTCTCAATAAAAATTAGGTTTATTTTGCAAGAAACTTGGAAGGTTTCTATTTTGAAAAAAGCGTTTCAAAAAAGGCACTCCTATCACCACAATTATGGATTCGATCGTTACCGCTTCGTACGCAGTGCATTTCAATACAAAGGCCTACGAGGCCTTAAACACGCATTTGGCCCAAGCCAACTATTCAAAGGTATTTATCTTGGTAGATGAAAATACCCACGAGTATTGCCTGCCCAGGTTCATGGCACAGATAGCTGGGGAGTACGCATTTGAGATTATTGAAATTGAAGCGGGGGAGATCAATAAAAATATCCATACATGCACCCAAGTTTGGGAGGTGCTATCAGAACTGGATGCCGATCGAAAAAGCGTATTAATCAATCTTGGCGGCGGCGTGGTCACCGATCTTGGCGGCTTTGTGGCCTCGGCCTACAAAAGAGGCATCGCTTTTATAAATGTACCTACCACCCTATTGGCAATGGTAGACGCCTCAGTAGGTGGGAAAACCGGCGTAGACCTCGGTGCCCTTAAAAATCAAATAGGGGTCATCAACCAACCGCAAATGGTATTGGTGGTATCCAATTTTTTAGAGACTTTGAACGAACGTCAATTGACCAGTGGTTTCGCAGAGATGTTGAAACACGGCCTTATCCGCAGTCGTGCTTATTGGGACACACTGCAAGAGGTGCGTGATTTCACTGCACTTGACACGTTGATCTACCAATCGGTCGAAATTAAGAACGAGGTGGTCTTACAAGACCCTACTGAACAGCATCTGCGTAAAATCCTCAATTTCGGGCACACGCTGGGGCATGCCGTGGAATCTTATTTCTTGGAAAGTGAAAACCACGAACTTTTACTGCATGGAGAAGCCATTGCCGCTGGTATGGTGCTGGAGGCCTATCTTTCCCACCGTCTTGAAGGCCTTTCCGGGGCGGATACCAAAGAGATTAAAACCACATTTCAAGAACGCTACGGAAAAGTGGTATTCACTGCCACCGATATCGATACAATTTTGACACTGCTGAAGTTCGACAAAAAAAACTCGCACGGCAATATCAACTTTGTACTGCTCAAAAACATTGGCGAACCCGCTATCGATATTCAAATCGACCCCGATTTGTTGCGGGAAGCCTTTGCATACTACTCCGAATAAGAACTTCGTATACTAAAATCGTCGTTTGACAACTCTTTGTGTCTTTAATAGAAAAAAAGACATAGTTTAGGTATCAGTAATGGTATTGCAAAACCTTTAAACCGTTTTTGCAATAATATTCCCAAATGAACAAACCAACACTCTCTTGACCAGAGAGGTATAAATAACCTACTTATGATACGCAGACTTGTTGACTACAAAAAACTGGACCATCAACTAGCCGCTTTATTGATCGAAACATATCCACATGGATATGGGGATGATGACATAATCGCCTTTCGCAATGCAAATGGCGAGCATGTGGAAGCCGTTGAATTGCAAACATCCGATTCCATCTATCTGGTGAAAATCAGTAAAAGCTTGGCCCATTTTATTTCAAATTTCGAGGATGTTATCGAAAAGGAGCTCGAAACGAAGCCTCAACCCATTTTAGAAGAAATAGATGCAAGCGAGATTGAAATGGAAGCCAAGAAGGATGCGGAGAGCGAGGAAGAACCCGACTTTGACTAAGAAATTATAGATAGCGTTCCCGCAAGATGTTTCTGTGATGCCGCTGATGGCCACAGATTACAAATCCAAGGGCCGCTACGCTCCATTCCAAATCACTGGCGATTCCCGTACGTTGCAGGGCATCTTTATCCAAGTACTTGAACAACGCCAGGGTCGCTTGGCGTACTATCTTATATTCCTCGATCAAACTTTCCTTGGATCTAACGGCTGCATTTGAACCTACTGCGTAAACATGTTGGTCAAAGCCCGGTAAATGGGTCGTATCGCCTCTTGAAAATCGCAGGGCGCGGTGTTGAAACACCCGTTCGGTATCGGTAATATGTATGAGCGATTCGGCCACCGTCCACTTTCCTTCGGCGTAGGCATACGGTAGTTTGTCTTCTGGAATACTTTGTAAAAATTTGGGAAAATTTTCTAACTGCCGCCCCAGCATCTCCACTAAGGGCACCTCTCCTATCAACTCAATATACGTACGGTAAAAAGGTCGTTCTTTCGGAAAGGTTAATTCTGAAACTAACATAGGCATTCTGTTTTAGCTATGCGAACCTATAAAAAAGTCCCGAACAACCAAGGGCCATACGGGACTTTTAATTCACTATTTTGTTCGCATCAGAGTTCGTTAAAGATCATATGCATCAAACGCTTTTTATCATTGATGCTTTCTTCCAACGAAATCATGGTTTCGGTTCTGCTGATGCCTTCGATATCATCGACTTGAAAAATGATGTTTTTTGCATGATTGGTATCCTTCGCCCGTATCTTGCAAAAAATATTGAACTTGCCCGTGGTGATATGTGCAACGGTAACATTCGGTATTTGCTCCAAACGCTCCAATACAAATTTGGTTTGATGCGTTTTTTCTAAGAAAACACCCACATACGCAATAAATGAGTATCCCAATTTCATATAATCCAAGGTCAACGAAGAACCTTTTACAATACCGGCATCTTCCATTTTCTTGACACGCACATGTACGGTACCGGCTGAAATCAATAATTTTTTTGCTATATCAGTGAAGGGAGTTCTGGTATTGTCGATCAACATATCCAGAATTTGGTGGTCAATTTCGTCTAATTTTACTTTCGCCATTCTGCTATTATTTTTAGCAAAAATAAAAAATTAAGAAATTATATTTAATAAAACTTCGTTTTTTTTAACAAAAATGTAAAGATTCAAGGTTTTTATTCAAATATGAATACTTACTATTTACGTAAGTATTTACTTAGTTTTGAGTTTTGCAATAATTCTAAATCCTTGGTATTCAAACAATCGTATTCAACATGACCAAAAAACTTCTCCTCGTTTTCCGAATAAGTCGTTTGTGGTACAAATTCCACATGATCTTTTTGTAATTCTTCTTTGTACCGAATCAAGAGGGTTGTGTTAGCCCCTTGCCCAGGGTCCACAGCGGCTATATTCCGAATGAGTACATCGGCAAATTGTTTCCCATTTTCGGGAATATCGGTGTACTTTTCTTTTTCATATTCAGCCACTTCATCCCTTGTTATGACCGTAAGCGCTTGGAGCAACGCATAAAATATATACTCGCGGGTTTTTTCGCGCTCATAGTCTTCGGGATAATGGCCGGCCTCGAACAAAATGGTAGGGGTGTTCATCATTTGAAAAGTGTCCCCCACACAATTCGCATTGAACGCATCGTCGTATCGCCCTATTTGACCAGGGATCATTTGCTGCAGTAGCTGGTTCATGGCGACGATCAGCTGCATGCTTATAGCTCGGGTCGGTGAGGTGTTCCGCTCCTGATCATGGGCGGGGGCCAAAAAGGAAACGGTGGCCGATCTTCGACTGCTACCAACATTGAAAATCGTTCGTTGGTCATGAAGGTTAAAACAATAATGTGGTTTAAAACCGTCATACGCACTGCGCAATACCTTGCTTTCGGGTTGGCTTCTATCTTGCGCATCTCGGTTCAAATCTACCTCATTGGCATTTGATCTTGTATAGGCCCTTGCACCATCCGGGTTTAAAATAGGAATGATCTTCAAAGTACAATGGTTCAAGATCTCCTTTGCAGTACCTAGGTCATCCTTCAAAAAATTGAGAACATCCAAGACTGCTTTTGTTGTTGTCGATTCGTTTCCGTGCATTTGGGACCAAAGTAATATCCTAAAATTCCCGCTCCCCAAAGTAACGGATCGAATGGCTTCCCCTTGCACAGATTCCCCTATATTCTCAACCAAAAAATCTCTGGAAACCTGTTTCAGAAAAGAACCGATATGAGACATATTTACGTAGCGCCCGCTCACGGTTCGCTCTTTGTATTTAGAATGATCTATTTCTGAAATTTGCATACCGGCCTGTACATTTGTTTACAAAAGTAATAACAATATAAATTACATCCGTAACCACTATTTGTTACAATCGTCAACATATTTTTGACAAAAATAGCGTTTGAATGCTACAATTGTAATTCATCTTTTAACAAAAGAATTTTTTAAAATTTAAGTAATTCAAAATCAGTACTTAATCATATTTAATCGAATGTATTAGTTTATTATTTTCGACGTTACACCTCTTTGGTCATGGTATCGGAAACAAAGCTTTTTTGTATTTTTGCTCAAACACTGTTACAATGGTAAACACAGCGGATTTTATTGCTCGAATGGAGCGCTTGTTAGCGCACTACGGGCTTACGGCATCCGCTTTTGCCGACAAGATTCAGGTGCAGCGCTCTAGTATTTCCCACCTTTTGTCGGGAAGAAATAAACCGAGTTTGGACTTCGTTTTAAAAGTGGTAAAGACTTTCCCTGAAGTAAATCTTTATTGGCTGTTAAATGGGAAGGGCAGCTTCCCTACATCCGCTCATTCGGAAACGGAAATGGACTCCTCCCCCAAGGTACACTTGACACCAGAATCAGGTCTCGCTTCTCCCATGTCCAAAACGGAGAAGACCATTGAAAAAATCATCATCTTTTATTCCGATGGAAGTTTCAAGTCATATCATGGCGATTGATCAATGCCAGCTTTTCAAGCCAAAACAATTCAGAAACGGGATAATTTTTTTACTTTGCAACGATGATGAAAAAACTCAGCCTTTGCTTTCTTGTTCTTTTTTTGTTTGTAGCTTGTTACCAGCCCGAACGCGCATGTTCAGATTTTCGCACAGGATCTTTTTCGTTCGACTATGTAGTAGCCGGTGTTGAGAAAACGGGAACATTCACAAGAGATAGTCTTTACAGTATTGAATACTACGACAACAAAATTGACAGTGCTACCGTACGCTGGGTAAACGATTGTGAGTTCATCCTAAAAGACGTCCACAACAAAATCTCCATTCATTATAAAATTTTAAAAACGACCGATAGCAGCTACACTTTTGAGTACCGCAATGCATCGCGTGACCCACAAAAAAAGTATTTGGTAAAAACCGGAACCGCCTATAAAACCGATTAAGTTATGTTTGAAATTTTTACGAATCCCGACGCTTGGATCGCCTTGTTGACATTGACCTTCTTAGAAATTGTATTGGGCATCGACAACATTATTTTTATCTCGATAGCCGCCGGAAAGCTAGAAAAAAGCCAGCGTAAGAAAGCAACGAACATCGGTTTGGTCTTGGCAATGGTGATGCGTATTGTGCTGTTGTTCGGTATTTCGTTGCTCACTTCAATGAAGAAACCTTTTTGGATGATCGATACCGAATGGGTTACGGGAGGAATCAGCGGGCAGGCCCTAATCCTATTTGGAGGTGGGCTCTTTCTATTATACAAAAGTACCAAGGAAATACACGAAAAAGTAGAGGACAAAGGACATGATGAAAGAGAGGTGCGCAAAGCACGTGGTACCACCCTGACCAATGCCATTGTACAAATCACGGTAATCAACATCGTATTTTCCTTTGATTCGATCCTTACGGCGATTGGCATGACCAATGGCATCTCTCCCAACCCTACCGATGCACTGGTCTTAATGGTCGTTGCAGTGGTGATTTCAGTGATTATTATGATGTTGTTCGCGAATCCTGTCGGGGAATTCGTTAATAAGCACCCTTCCATTCAGATTCTTGGGCTGTCTTTCTTGATATTAATCGGGTTTATGTTGATTGCCGAGGCCGCCCACCTTGGCCACTTGGTAGTATTTGGAAACGAAGTCGGTACCATTCCCAAAGGATATCTTTATTTTGCCATTGCTTTCTCTTTAATGGTGGAGTTCTTTGATCTTCGAATGAAAAAGAATAAGGGCGACGTACCCGGCAAGGTCTCGTCCGAAGAATAGTGTTGAACAGTTTTTATGAAAGAAATTGAGCAGTATACCAATTTCAATATATCTAGAAGGGTAACCGTCTCCGTTTTAGAAGAGTCTAAAGAATATTCTGCAGCCGTTTGTGTCTATCGCGATGCTGATTTAAGTGGGTTTTTTCTTTTTGAAGACACCATTACCTATGTCGTGGAAGGGGAAAAATTAATGATGATCGCCAATCAAGAATATAGGCTTCAAAAAGGTGATTTGCTCTATATCCCAGCGCAAAGTATTGTATTCACCCATATCCCATACAAAAGGGAGGCATTTAAAAGCCTCAACATAAAACTATATCAATCAACCCACCAAGGCCCATGGAAACACCCACAACTATTCAAAAAATCGACCCGTTTAAAAGTTAAAATTGAAGCTGTCTTACGGTCAAGATATAAGAAAAATACGCTTGCTTACAACGCTGCTTCCATAGAACCGTTACTGGTATTTTTAAAACAACAGCGTACTGATACAACGATATATAAAGCACCTAATCGGCTTATTTCAAAAGCGCTAACCAATCTTATGATTGAAAATGTTTTTGAACCGTTCAATTTAAGTGAACTGGCCTCTATGAGTCATATGAGCCTTGCCACGTTCAAAAGAAAGTTTAAAGCATGTTTTCAGTTACCACCTAAAACGTGGATTCGAAATATTCGGTTGCAGGCGGCTTACTTTTATCTTAACACAAAACAATGTTCCATTTCCGAAGTAGCCACTTTTGTAGGTTTTGACAATGGCGCACATTTCTCATATGCCTTTAAAAAATACCATTGTAAAACACCTTCGTCTGTCTTTAAAAAAAATTGAGCCGATTTCGATAAAAATCTTCTTCACTCCTTTTTACTTTTGATGCTATAATCGAGATTTAAATCTGACTGTTATTAAGTAAGTCGCTCCGATGCCTGCGTCGAGGTAAATGTTGAATTTCGTTATAAAACAGCGTTAATAAGCCTCGAGGCAGTATACTTAAACTTCAAAAAATGGATAGAGAAAAAGCAATACAGTTCGCAGAAAAATGGGTTGCATCTTGGAACTCACACGACCTTCCCGATATTTTAAGTCATTATTCAGACGATATTGAAATAACGACCCCAATGATTAAAATGGCCGCAGGAATAGACAATGGCTCATTAAGCGGGAAAGACGATGTAGGTGATTATTGGGCCAAAGCGCTTCAAAAAGTACCCGACTTGTACTTTGAACTTATAGAAGTAACAGAAAGCGTTGAATCTATAGCTATCTACTACAGGTCTATTCTCGGCAAAAGAGCAATTGAAGTCATGTATTTCAATGAACTTGGTCAAATTAATAAAATGATAGCTCATTATACCTGATAGAAACAGTAGCTGTTCACCTCTAGCAAATTATATCATCCTGTAAGATGGAACACTATCAACATCATTTTCATTGGTCATATGACAGCACCTTTTACACAGTCAATCTATTGATTTTCATTGTGCCAACCCGTGAACCCTTTATTACAATCAGATCAAACACCCATTGAATACTCCCAAATGACATATACATATAGAGGCACCATATATCCGTGGAACTGTGATCATATGGGCCATATGAACGTGCAATTCTATGTTGCAAAATTCGACGAGGCCAGTTGGTCTTTTTTCAATAGCATAGGGCTCAATGCGATATATCTAAAAAAAAGCGGTAGTGGCCTGGTCGCTTTGGAACAGAAAATCAGCTATAAAAAGGAAGTGCTGGCAGGGGATAGTATCTATATAGCATCTAAAGTTTTGGAGAAAAAAGAAAAAACCCTTACGATATGGCATCAAATGAGAAACTCAGCAACCCATGACCTCATCGCTGAAACCGAGTTGGTAGGCCTCTACATTGACACAACAGAAAGAAAAGGTATCAAATTACCTACGTTTGTATCCGAATCGGCCAAACCGCGAAACCTAGGTTCAGCCTAAAAGAAATAAAACCGCCGTTCACCGAACCTAAAACGTCAACCGACGGGTTTCAAAAAACTACATCCCCACTTCTCAGTAGTTTAGCGGTAAGAAATCCCAAAAACAAGTATTATGAAAACAAGTAAACTTACCTACCAAATTTGTCTTGGTTTATTTTCAATCGCTATTATTGGTGCCGTGGTGAACTCGGTCGTGAATTATGAGGCCGTAGCCCTTACTTTTAAAACCTTAGGATATCCCGTGTATCTGATTCATGTGTTAGGGTTTGCGCAAATAGTCGGACTCATTTTAATTATCTCGAATAAGAATCAGTGGTACGTAGAATGGGTCTACGCCGGTTTTTTTATGAATTTTACCCTTGGCTGTCTGGCCCATCTGGTGGCAGATCACGGTAATGGTGCCTCAGCCGTTGTATGTTTGATGTTGCTGTGGGTAACCTATATTCAAAGCAAAAAGGTACGGGAACAAAAATTAGAAAAGCAACTGACCGGCGAACCTGAACTCGCCTAAATCTATCCTCTATAGAACTAAAAACCCTGGCTTACGCCAGGGTTTTTTTAATTACCTATTCCAAAGAACAGCATGCTTGCCTAATTGGGCCTGCTAAAAGCCACCTCTGGATTTTTCTCTTTCTGCTCCTTGAACAGGCGTTGCTGTTGTTTTACCGTCAAGGTACTCCCATCATGGCTCCATCCGGGAGGGCCAAAGATATACATTAACTTATGTAGTATTTTGGGCGACTTCTTGGTATCGTTCCAAATATCCTTGAATTCATGTGTAAGTATGACCAGCGGATTGTAGGACCGCGGTGCATGGATTACTCCGAATTTCACCTCTACATCATCATCCAACTCCTTCCAAGTACCGAAAATTTTATCGAAAATATTCAGGAAACCACCATGGTTCTTATCCAAATACTCCACATTTTGGGAATGATGTACCTGATGCATCGTGTGTGTGTTGAAAATCTTTTCAATCCATCCCATTTTTGGAACGTACTTAGAATGCAATTGGAACTGCCAAAACGATTCAATGGCCAGGCAGAATATCACCACTTCTACCGGAAAACCTACTGCAGGCATCCACATATAGAAAAAAGGCTTGTACAAGAGTGTAAACCAGCCATTTCGGATGGCGGTGCCCAAGTTAAAATGATCCGAGGAGTGATGCACTATATGCGCCGCCCATAACAACCGTATTTCGTGGTTGGCGCGATGAAACCAATAATACGTAAAATCATCCGCCAGCTGACAAATTAGAAAGATGTACCACTCATACCCGAATGATTTATATCCCATAATGTTCATACGAACCCCGTCAACCAAAGGATTAAAGAGCTCATAGGTAAAATTAAAAACAACGATCAGCACAGTGACCTTGATGAGGGGACCCAAAATCGCAGAACCAATTCCCATGGCCCCACTGGCCATTAGGTCTTTCCAGACATACAAATCCTCATTGTCATGGGTTTTACTGTAGGTGAGTTCCAATAGTATAAAGGCAATAAAACAGGGTACTCCATAAATGAGGGGGTTTGTCAAATCCATATGGTACTTTAAATTTTGCTAAATATAGTTATAAACATTCCTAAACACCCTAGTTGTTGAACAGTTCGAAAGAATATTGGTGTTTTAATCCTCAAATCCCTAAACAAAACCTATTCCTTCAAAGATTTCAGCAACGTATTTTGTTCTTTCATCAGACGTTCCATACTCGCCAAGAGTTCAATGTCTTTTGGGGTTTGCACTTCCACATCTTTTGGATCTTCCGCTTTGTCCCGGAACTTATTTATTCCTTTCATTACCAAAAAAATAGTCATTGCTATAATTCCAAAGTCGATCAATACTTCCAAAAGTTCGCCATAGCCAATAGCGACTTCCTCCACTCCCATACGCTCCTCTCTTAAAATCCATTTTTTATTGGCCAAGGTAACATTGCTGGTCATTAGGGATAAGGGTGGCATGACTATTTTTTTCACCAAGGTGTTTACCACATTGTTAAAGGCCGTCCCAATAATGATACCAATGGCCATATCGATCATATTTCCCTTGATCGCGAAATTTTTAAATTCGTTGATGAGATTTTTCATATCGCTTAAAATAAGGTAAGTGGCTCTTCACCTCCTTCATTTTCCCCATCAGTTTTCTTGTCCTCAGGGCTATTTGAAGTTGGCTCGCTTTTTTCTGCGGTAGGCTCGTCACCTACCTTCTCCTCATCCACGACCTCGATTTCTTCGGTCGTTGTGGGTTCGGGAATTTCATAAGGAAGCGGCTCCAAAGCATTTATTTCCAACACTTTATCTTTGGTAAGCTGGTTGCCCATTGCCGAAATACCTTTGACGGCTATAAATTCCTCCAGGTTCAGCTGTAAATTATCTTTCCGTTCCTGACCGCGTTTTTTTGCAAATACCACCTCTGCCTGGGGACGATAATCGGTAAAAATTGCTTCCAAGTATGATTTAGGATGGTCCGTTATCAAAAACTCCTCCCGATCCGGATGTTCGATCAGAAAACGTTTAACATAAAATAGCTCCTTCTCCCCTGCCCAGTAAATGGCACTGAGCGGCTTTGTGGGCACCCATTTTTCCAACACCACCATATCATCGTCAAAACGCAGAGTGAGCTCCGGGATAACCGTTTTTGCCATCCCTTTTTGATTTACGATGAGCAAACGATCATCGCTTGTGAATTCCCCAAGGAATTCTCCTCGATTATCCATATTTAACCGCTGTACCGTGTCATCGAACCACAATTTCCTGGGTTTGAGTGTTGAAAGTCCTTTTTCCTTTAATTCTATTCGCTTTACGGTATACTTCGTAACGATGTTTCCCTTAGAACCGCGGCCCTTGATCAGCACATCGGCAAAGTCGATATCCCACTTTAATTTTTTGATGCTCCCTACTTGACGCAACAACACCGTAATCACCTCGGCTTCACCATTGGGGTTTGCAGAAAAATACAACACTTGTGTACCAGCTTTGCCCGTTCCAAGATCATAGGCCTTGTCACGCGTGATAGCGGTTACTGCAAAGCGCTTGATATAGGTAGCGCCTCCTTTGCCATCCTTGTAAATAAGGTTGTAAATGGTGCGTTTGTCTTTTTTCTTGAAGACGGCCACGTGCAGAATGTTTTTACCGACAAAGGTTTTTGAACCTACCCGGGTGACGGTCATCTTACCATCTTTGGTAAATACAATTATGTCGTCAATATCACTGCAATCGGTAACATACTCATCTCTTCTGAGGGAGGTGCCCACAAATCCTTCTTCCCTATTTACATATAACTTGGTATTTCGTATGACCACCTTGGTAGCCTCTATATCATCAAAAATGCGTATTTCAGACTTTCGCTCCCTACCTTTACCAAAGGTATCCCGAAGTTTTTTGAAATAGTCTACGGCATAATCCACTAAATTGGCCAGATGATGTTTTACCTCTGCAATCTTTTCCTCGAGCGAATCTAGCTGTTGCTGCGCCTTGTCCAGGTCAAATTTGGAGATCTTTTTGATCCTAATTTCGGTGAGGCGCACGATGTCCTCTTCCGTAACCGCTCTCCGCAGGTTTTTGACATGTGGTTTTAGCCCCTTGTCAATCGCCGCTATGACACCTTCCCACGTCTCTTCTTCCTCAATATCCCGATAAATTCTATTTTCGATGAAAATCCGCTCCAAGGAGGCATAATGCCATTGGGCCTCTAATTCATTCAACTGTATTTCCAGCTCCTGTTTCAGCAAGTCTACCGTCGCATCCGTAGATCTTTTCAGCATTTCCGAAACCCCAATAAACAAGGGCTTGTTATCTTCAATAATACAGGCCAAGGGCGAAATGGAGGATTCGCAAGAGGTGAATGCGTAGAGCGCATCGATGGTTTTGTCGGGAGAAATTCCCGAAGGCAAGTGCACCAATATCTCTACATCGGCGGCGGTGTTGTCCTCTATTTTCTTTACCTTAATCTTCCCTTTATCGTTCGCCTTTAAAATAGAATCAATTAAAGAAGAAGTATTGGTGCCATAGGGTATTTCACTGATAGCCAATGTATTCTTACTATGTTGCGCTATTTTCGCCCGAACGCGTATTTTACCACCTCTAAGCCCGTCGTTGTAATTATTGACATCTATAATACCCGCGGTGGGAAAGTCCGGAAATAGTTTGAAGCGCTGTCCTCTTAAGTGTTTTATAGAAGCATCTATCAGCTCAATAAAATTGTGCGGTAATATTTTTGTGGAAAGCCCTACAGCAATTCCTTCCGCTCCTTGCGCCAGCAATAATGGAAACTTAACGGGCAGGTTGATGGGTTCTTTTTTTCTACCATCGTAGGAGAGTTGCCAATCGGTGATTTTAGGACTAAAAACCACTTCGAGCGCAAATTTAGAGAGGCGCGCTTCGATATACCTACTGGCCGCGGCCCGGTCACCCGTTAGAATATTTCCCCAGTTTCCCTGAGTATCGATCAACAAGTCTTTTTGTCCTATTTGAACCATGGCGTCGGCGATACTGGCGTCACCATGAGGGTGGTATTGCATGGTATGCCCCACGACGTTGGCTACCTTGTTATAGCGACCATCATCCAACTCTTTGAGCGAGTGCATAATTCGCCTTTGCACAGGTTTAAAACCATCTTCGATTGCAGGTACGGCACGTTCCAAAATCACATAAGAAGCGTAATCAAGAAACCAATCCTTGTACATCCCCGTAACCCGGGTAAGGGCGTCGTCTTGCGTATCTTCAACAGTTTCCGGTTCTTCGCCTTCCAAATTGTCGGCGGCATCGGATTCTTCTATCGATTCGGCACCGTCATCGGCAGGCAAGTGTTGGTCTTCCGCTTCGTTCAGCTCATCATTTTCTTCCATTCGAGGCAGCTGGTATTTAGTTTGGTTAGGACCGGTCTTCTTCGACCAGGTCTATTTCAACTTTCAGGTTATTGATGATAAATTTTTGTCGGTCCGGGGTGTTTTTTCCCATATAGAAATTCAACAATTCTTCAATGGACATGGCTTTATCGAGCATTACCGGTTCTAATCGAATATCATCTCCTATGAAATGCTTGAACTCATCGGGGGATATCTCTCCCAACCCCTTAAATCGGGTTATTTCAGGCTTACCGCTCAGTTTGGCTATTGCATTTCTTCGTTCATCCTCACTATAGCAATAAATGGTTTCTTTTTTGTTTCGCACCCTGAAAAGGGGTGTCTGGAGAATGTAGAGGTGATTCTCTTTGATCAATTCCGGAAAGAATTGCAAGAAAAAGGTAATGAGCAACAATCGAATGTGCATCCCATCGACATCTGCATCAGTGGCAATTACAATATTGTTGTAGCGCAGGTCCTCCATCGATTCTTCGATATTCAACGCCGCTTGCAAGAGGTTGAACTCCTCGTTCTCGTACACTATTTTTTTGGACATGCCATACGAGTTCAAAGGCTTTCCCCGCAAGCTGAATACCGCTTGGGTATTGACATTCCTTGATTTGGTGATGGAACCCGAGGCCGAATCCCCTTCGGTAATAAACAAGGTACTATCCAGACGATTATCTTTCTTCATATCACCTAAATGTACCCTACAGTCACGCAGTTTTTTATTATGCAGGCTCGACTTTTTAGCACGGTCCCTGGCCAATTTACGAATCCCGGAAAGCTCCTTTCGCTCTTTCTCGGCCATCATAATTTTCCGTTGTAATTTCTCGGCGGTTTCTACGTTTTTATGCAAGTAATTATCCAAATACTTACCGACAAAATCATTGATATAGGTACGCACGGTCGGGAAATCACCTCCCATATCGGTGGATCCCAATTTTGTTTTTGTCTGACTCTCAAAAACAGGTTCCATCACTTTGATGGAAATGGCGCAAATTACGGACTTACGAATATCAGAAGCGTCATAGTTTTTCCCATAAAAGTCTCGAATTGTTTTGACCAATGCCTCCCTAAAAGCTGCTTGGTGGGTACCGCCCTGGGTGGTATGCTGACCATTTACAAAGGAATGGTACTCCTCGCTGTACTGGGTTTTACTATGCGTAATGGCCACTTCGATATCGTCTCCCTTTAGATGCACTACAGGATACAACATGTCCTCTACATTATTGTTGTTTTCGAGCAGGTCCTTGAGTCCGTTTTCGGAGTGAAATTTCTCTCCATTAAAAACAATTGTCAAACCTGGATTCAAGTAAACATAGTTCCAAAGCATGCGTTCTACATACTCGTTTCGATACTTGAATTTTTTAAAAATAATTTCATCCGGCACGAAAGTAACCTTCGTTCCCTTTCGTTTGGAAGTATCTTCGGGCCCCTCTTCGGCCACTAGATTACCCTGGTTGAACTGGGCGGTCTTCATCTGGTTATCCCGAGAAGACTGCACTTCAAAAAAACTGGAAAGCGCATTCACCGCTTTGGTACCCACTCCGTTAAGTCCGACCGATTTTTTAAAGGCACGGCTATCATACTTGCCACCGGTATTCATTTTTGAAACCACATCCACTACTTTACCAAGCGGAATGCCACGACCGTAATCCCGCACCTTCACCTTTTGATCTCGAATGCTGATTTCTATGGTTTTACCGGCCCCCATGACGAATTCATCGATGCAGTTATCGATGACTTCTTTTAGTAAAATGTAGATACCATCGTCGGCAGAGGACCCATCCCCCAATTTCCCGATGTACATGCCCGGACGCAACCGGATATGTTCCTTCCAGTCGAGCGAGCGAATGTTATCTTCGGTATATTGGCTGTTTTGAGACATCTATAGGGGTTTTTTGAAAGTGTTGCTAAAGATAATACGACTCTCAAAAAGATAAAACCCCTTAGTGTTAAAGTAATTAACAATAAAATGGGTGCTTTTGTTGATATTCAAGGTCTAAGCATGCATTATTTGCCACAAATGGCCAAATACAATGCTTCATTCGAAAAGAAGTGCGCCTTAGACATTAAACCTAAAATGCATTACATCACCGTCTTGCACTATGTATTCCTTCCCTTCTACCCGCATTTTCCCTGCTTCTTTCACCTTGGTTTCCGTACCATAGGCCACATAATCGTCATAGGCAATTACCTCGGCCCGTATGAAACCCTTCTCAAAATCGGTGTGTATTACCCCTGCCGCCTGCGGCGCCGTTGCCCCGACCGGAATCGTCCATGCCCTTACCTCTTTTTCACCAGCGGTAAAATAGGTTTCAAGATTCAATAAGCTATACGCCCCACGTATCAATTTAGCGGAACCCGGTTCTGACAACCCTATATCTTCCAAAAACATTTGCCGCTCCTCATAGGTTTCCAGCTCAGTGATATCCGCTTCCGTACCGACCGCCAATACCACTACCTCGGCATTTTCATCTGCAACGGCCTCTTTCACCGTGGCGACGTAGCTATTTCCAGTTACCGCAGCCCCTTCATCCACATTGCAAACGTACATCACCGGTTTATCGGTTATAAACTGTAAAGGCCTTACGAACTCGTACCTGCTATCATCATCCACGGCAATCGCCCTGACCGATATGCCGGCCTCCAGGCCTTCCTTAAGCTTTAAGAGCACTTCTTCTTCCTTTTGCGCCTCCTTGTTTCCGGTCTTGGCCGCTCTTTTCACCTTTTCAAGTTTCTTTTCAACGGTTTCAAGATCTTTCAGTTGCAGTTCCATATCAATGGTCTCCTTATCGCGAAGAGGATCTACAGAACCATCTACGTGCACAATATTGTCATTATCAAAACAACGCAGTACATGCAAAATGGCATCGGTTTCGCGAATGTTGCCCAAGAACTGGTTTCCCAGCCCTTCTCCCTTGCTGGCCCCCTTAACGAGTCCGGCGATATCCACTATTTCCACAGTAGCAGGAATTACTTTTTCAGGATTCACCAATTCTTCCAGCTTTTCCAAGCGCCCATCGGGCACGTTCACCACCCCGATATTGGGTTCTATCGTACAAAAAGGAAAATTGGCACTTTGGGCCTTTGCATTGGAAAGGCAATTAAAAAGGGTCGATTTACCAACATTGGGCAATCCTACGATACCTGCTTTCATAATCTAAGGTTATATGCCAGCAACCAACCACCGGCCAATCAATTCGGCCGCAAAGATAGTTTTTACAATTGTATTTACCCTGCTATTCTCCCTATGAAAATCTAGTACCATTTGCACCCACTCAACACAGTGCATAGCATTAAAAACAAAACGAAGCCGCCCGATTCCTATAGTTTTACTGGATTTTGAGTGCTAAAAACCGTATTCCTTAACTTTTTTTTAACACCTATGTAAGAATTTAGCTTATATTTGACGACGCCCCGATTGAGAACTATGTATGGATATAAGCTCTGAAAAAGCATTATGGCAATTTTTCGTGGGAGGTGATTTGAACGCCTTTTCAACCTTGTTCAAACACTTCTACCCACAACTTCATAATTACGGCCTACGCATCTCCAACAACCAGGAAATTGCGGAGGATTGCCTGCAAGATTTTTTCATTTACCTCTATGAACATCGAGCATCTTTACATCATGTGAGGCAGATAAGGTCTTATTTATTCGTTTCTTATCGCAGGGCTTTGATAAAAAAACTTCAAAAACAAAACCTGATACAATCGCTCGATGAAGCAAAGGATGCTTTTATTTTTTCCCAGGAAGAGATCATGTTGGGAGAAGAACTCTCGGAGCAACGGTCTAAAATACTTGAAACAACCCTAAACGGTCTTTCTCCCAGGGAACGAGAGGTAATTTACCTAAAATATTATAGCGATTTAAAAACACCTGAAATCAAAGAGGTGATGAATATCTCGTACCAAAGTGTACTTAACACGCTTCAAAAAGCATTTTCCAAACTTCGCAATCGGCTTGAAACCGCTGCTATCAGGGAAGTTTTGAAAAAATAATATTTTTTTTGAAATAAATAGGGTATAAATTCCACTATCCCCACTCTTCTTATTGTAGGCACTTCCTAAAAAAGCCGACAATAGATGGAAAACAACGACCAGCAGTTACTTCAAAGTTTTTTGAACGACCCTTCTTTCAGAAATTGGGTAACCAAAAGCAATAAAAACGATATCCTTTTTTGGAATAATTGGATTTTAAATCATCCAGAGGATATTGATACGGTCGATATGGCCAAATCCATTCTTTTGGGTATTTCATTTAAAAAATCAGCGCTGGACTCTAAGAAGCTAGATGAAACCCTCGCTACGGTACTCGATCGTATCGAAGCCAAAAAAGTTGAAAAACCGTCCATTTCAAGGTTTGAAACAAAGAAACGCTATTGGCAACTGGGCATCGCCGCTACCGTACTGGCGTTCATAGGCATTCTGTTCCTACTTAACCAAAACACGGAAATAGTACACAAAACCGGATATGGGGAAATCATTGAATTAAAGCTACAGGACGGTACCTTGGTCACCCTTAATGGGAACTCCCAGATCAGTTATGATAAAAAGAATTCACGAGATATCAGCCTTAAGGGAGATGCCTACTTTAAGGTAAAACCCATTCCTTCTACCAATGCCAAATTCTGGGTCACTACAGAAGATTTGCGGGTAGAGGTATACGGCACCGAATTTCATGTAAATACCAGGGATGAAAAAACCAATGTATTGTTAGATGAAGGTTCTGTGCATCTCCTTTTGGAAAATGGCGATTCTAGGAAAATGGTGCCCGGAGAGTTTGTCTCCTTCGCAAGAGGCCAAAACCTGATTACACATGAAAAAGTAAATACGGAACTACAATACTCTTCTTGGAAAGAGAGCACCTACATATTCAATAATATTGAATTGAGCGAAGTAATGAAATACGTGGAGCAGACGTATGGAATTCCTTTTGAATTTATTGACAAAGAGTTAACCCTAAAAACGATCAGCGGGGGTATCCCCAATCACGACCTAAAAATTTGTTTGTCGGCAATTGAAAAATCGACAGGAACTAGAATTGTCTTAAAAGACAAAAAACTACTCATTCTAAAAGAAAACTAAAATAAACTAAAACGGAACACTATGAAACACAAACAATTGGTAAACACCCTTTTTGCCTTCCTCTTATTTTTCGGGGTATCCGAATCGAGAGCTACGGAAGCATTGTCCGAAGGGAACTACAATACGGTAACGCTATCGGAATTCTTATCCGATATTAGTAAAAAACACGAAGTGTACTTCACCTACAACCCAAGTGTCGTATCGAAAACCTTACTGAACCCATCAGACTACAATTATCCCAAACTGGATAAAATCATAAAGAAGCTGGAGAACAAGACCACTTTCGATTTCGAGTACTTAGGGAATAAATACTATGTAGTATACCATAGAAAAGTAGCAAACGCTAAAGTGGGCAAGGTTTCTCAGTTTGACCCACTTGGATTGGTGGCTTTAGAATCGCCTAAAGTCCTTCAAAATTCTGTTAGCGGTAAAGTAACCGACCAGGATGGCATTGCCCTTGCAGGGGTAAACATCCTTGAAAAGGGCACCAGCAATGGTACGACGACCGATTTCGATGGGAACTATAACATTACCGTTGGGGAAGATGCGACCTTGGTATTCAGCTATATTGGTTTTGGCAGTGTTGAGGAAAAAGTTGGCGGGCGTGCAACCATTAATGCGACCTTATCGGAAGGTGTACAATTAGAAGAGTTCATCGTTGTAGGTTCGCGTACCGCTCCAAGAAGTAATGCAGATACCCCTTTACCGGTAGATGTGTTGCCCGCTAAGGAACTGACCTCTACCGGGCAGGCAACCTTTGACAAGGCATTGCAATATCGGATCCCTTCGTTTAATACGGTGCAGACCCCAGTGAACGATGCTACCTCCTTGTTGGATCCTTACGAAATTAGAAACATGGGACCCAGTAGAACCTTGATCCTAATCAACGGGAAACGAAAAAACCTAAGTGCCCTATTATATACCCAAACTTCTCCAGGACGTGGAGAAACAGGGGCCGATATCTCTGCTATCCCGACCGACGCGATCAAGCGTGTTGAGATCCTTAGAGATGGTGCTTCCGCGCAATATGGTTCCGATGCAATTGCAGGGGTCATGAATATCATTCTAAAGGATTCCCCAAATGAAGGTTCAGCGACGATCCGTGCCGGTATTACCTCGGAAGGAGATGGTGAAATGTTCGGGGTTGCCGTGAACAATGGAAGTACGATTGCCGATGACAAAGGTTTTGTAAACTATACCGTGGATCTCTCAAAAGTAAATCTTGCGAATCGTCCTGGTACGGTCAACGCGGCCGGTGAGGCCGGTGATTTTGGTGCCGACATCGCCGATGTTCAAGAGTTTTTGTCGAGAAGGCCCGATGCAGGGAATATCAATGGTTCCCCCGAAACCGCAGCCGCTAAGTTCTCTGTAAATTTTGGTTATGACTTAAGCGATAATACACAATTATATGCCAATGCCGCTTATGTTTACAAATCTGTAAACAGTTTTGCCAACTACAGAACTCCTTATTGGAGAACAGTGGACGATTTTCCCTATTTGGCAGATTTCTTCCCTGGTGACAATCCCAACAACCCTAATGGATATGATGGATACGTACCTACGTTCGAAGGTTTGTTAAGTGATTATAATGGTACGGTAGGTTTCAAATCAAAAATAAATGACTGGAACGTTGATGCTAGTTTTACTACCGGTGGCAACCTACAAACCTACAAGGTAAACCAATCACACAACAGAAACGTGGTGTTTTCTCCTTCGACTTGGGTAGATGCCAATGGGAATGGAACCATTGATGACGGTGAGGTGACCGAAGGGGCCGAACTGTACCGTGCCAATAGCCAGCAATCATTCGACCCGGGAGGAACCCGTTTTTCCCATAATGTGGGGAACATCGATATTTCGAGAATACTATCCGATAAAATCAGTATTGGTATCGGAGCTGAGTTTCGAACAGAGACCTTTGAGGTAATCGAAGGGGAGTTAGCGTCTTACGACGGTGGTGGTGCCGATTCATTTGCCGGTGCTTCTCCTCAAAACTCAGGGAAGTTCAACCGATACAACATTGGTGGATACCTCAGTTTGGATTATGACGTTACCGATGCTTTCTTGTTAAGTGGAACGGTGCGTACCGAAAACTACTCGGATTTTGGAAATGCGTTCGTTTATAAATTCAGTTCACGGTACAAAATTAGTGATGCGCTTACCTTAAGAGGGTCCGTATCATCTGGGTTCAGAGCCCCTACCCTACATCAAATCTTTACTCAAAAGGCACAATACAGCTTCATTCCCGGACAAGGAATACAGGTCGGAGGGTTGATAAACAATGTGTCGACGCAGGCAAAATTGCTTGGAATTCCGCAATTGGATGCAGAAACCTCTAACAACTTTACAGTAGGTGTTGGTGGTAAAATTTCCAACAAACTGAGCTACACCGTTGATTACTACAATATTTCGGTAAAGGATCGAATTGTACTAGGTACCGAGATCGGCCCTACAGGGGATGCCACGAATCAGCTCGACATTCTTTTGGCCAACAACAATTTGAGCGATATCAGTTTCTTTTCAAATGCCATTGATACCAAAACATCGGGCATTGATGTTGTAATCGGCTATAAAGACCTCGCCTTGGGTGCCGGTGACCTTGATATTAATTTATCTGGAAACTATACCATTCAGAACGAAAGGGACGGTGCCGTTAAGGATATCCCTATTGTTGCCAATGCCGGGCAATCGGTAGTGAACCAAACGCAAGAAGCGCTGTTCTTTACCTCAAGACCGGTTACCAAATGGATACTAGGCCTGAATTACGATCTCAATAAATTCGGTTTCGCCTTGAACAACACCTATTTTGGAAAAACCAGTTTTTTCCAACAAGGATTGAGTACCGATGCAAATGGCCAGTTCAATATCGGAACAGAGTTTACGCCTAAGGTGGTTACCGATTTGGCGATTAACTACAATGCTACCGACAAGCTTACCTTGGCCTTGAACGTTAACAATATTTTGAATGTATTGCCAGAGTGGAGCTTTGTATCGCAAAATGCGGCCGGCGACGCCATCTTGGCCGATCCAGCGCAAGTTCAAAATCAATCGAACCTGATTACCTTCAACCAGCGTTATTCGCAAATGACGTATGATGGGTATCACTTTAGCCAATTGGGAACCATGTTAAACCTATCGGTTAATTATAAGTTTTAGTTTGAGTTTATTTAATTATTTGGTAAAGCTGCTTAGAAATAGGCAGCTTTTTTTATTTTAGAAACGATGAAAAATGCCATAACGCTTCAAGGAATCCTATTTGATGAAAAGTCGTCTTATAAACAAGGGCCTGCTTTGGCCCCACCCCTAATACGACAGGCATATCAAAGCGATTCTGCAAATTACTATACCGAGAACGGTATGGAGCTTCGTCCGGAACTATTTAAGGATTGGGGGGATTTTGAAATTGAGTCCTATTTCGATATTGAAAAAATAACGTCGCGAAACCTTCTTAAAGACCAGCCTCTTATTACATTGGGTGGCGATCATTCCATCACTTTTCCCATTCTAAAGGCAATCAACGCCGTATATGGTCCTGTGCAAATTTTGCATATTGATGCGCATGGTGATTTGTATCATGATTTTGAGGGCGACCCTTATTCCCATGCATGCCCCTTTGCCAGAATTATGGAAAACAAGTTGGCGACCCGATTGGTGCAAGTGGGTATTCGAACACTATCCACACATCAACGGGCACAAGCGGAAAAATTCAATGTGGAAATTGTTGAGATGAAAGAGTACCATCTAAACAAAATACCTGGGTTTGAAAGCCCTATCTACCTATCCTTGGATATGGATGCCTTGGATCCCGCTTTTGCGCCCGGTGTTTCTCATCACGAACCTGGTGGCCTAAGTACGCGCCAAGTATTGGATATTATTCAGCAAATCAACGTTCCTATTATCGCTGCTGATATCGTAGAGTATAACCCTAACCGAGATATCAATGACATGACCGCTATGGTAAGTGCAAAATTTTTAAAGGAAATCGCTGCAAAAATTCTAGAAAACAACACCTTGAAACCATCATGATCACTCCTAGGAAACAAAGGGACGCCAGACCGAAGCAATCATCCAAATACCGTATTTAAAACCGAAGGTCATTGCCAAAATTCCTATTTCGGCGAAAAAGAACAGTACGCTTCTTGTTTTTTCCGAAAACCCTTATATACGGTCTGCTCTTCCATAAAAAAACCCAAAAACATGGTTTTGGGTTTTATCTTTGGTTCGGATATTTCCGACTATCCGTCGGGATGCATAAATTTTTGTTTTCCCAATAATTCCTCTTCCGTCTCTACAACATCTTCATCGGGTACACAACAATCTACCGGGCATACTGCCGCACATTGTGGTTCTTCATGAAAGCCCATGCATTCTGTGCACTTATCAGGAGATATATAATAGATTTCATCACTAATGGGTTCTTGTACATCTTCGGCATTCACTTCCTTTCCGTTTGGTAAAACCACATCGCCTTCCAAAGAAGTCCCATCACTATAACGCCATTCATCGGCACCTTCATAAATTGCCGTATTCGGGCATTCCGGTTCGCAAGCCCCACAATTTATACACTCATCCGTTATTATAATTGCCATTTTCTTCTTCTTTTTTTGATTTCGAGCTTTGAAACACACGCTTCTTACTCCTAGGATACATGCTTAAAAACGCATAGAAAATTATATTAGTATCCCTATTTTTGCACAAAGGTAAAGCGGAATACAATTTTGCACAAATATATGTACGGCCATAACGACACATTTAACGCATTTATAGCACTTGGTGATTTTTTAAGGGATTTTTGCAGTGCTACCCCTACACAATCCGCGATGGTAGAAAAACTATCGCAAGCCATACAACTGGCAGCTCATAAAAACGGCTGGTTTACCAACGAAAATGTAATGTATGCCTTGAGGTCTTGGGGTGATTTATTAACCCGAGAAAAACTTTCGGCCTGGCTTTCGAACTATGAAACGACCTCAAAAGTAAGTCCTAAAACCGTCGCCGTCATTATGGCGGGGAATATTCCGTTGGTCGGTTTTCATGACTTGTTAGCGGTCCTGTTGAGCGGTCAAAAAGCATTGATAAAAACCTCCTCAAATGACAATGTACTTCTTTTATTTATAGTAGATTACCTACTATCACTTGATCCATCATTTAAAGAAAAAATAAAACTGTCAAAAGAGCGACTACAAGGGTTTGATGCCGTAATAGCGACCGGCAGTAACAACACAGCGCGCTATTTTGAACACTACTTCGGGAAAGTACCGAACATTATTCGCAAGAACAGAAACTCGGTGGCCGTACTTTCTGGTAATGAAACCAAAGACCAGCTGCACGCATTGGGAGAAGATATTTTCAGGTATTATGGCTTGGGGTGTAGAAGTGTTTCGAAGTTTTTTGTACCGATCGGGTATGATTTTGACATTTTTTTCAATGCTATTTATGACTACGGTGACATTGTGAACCAAATAAAATATGCCAATAACTACGATTATAACAAGGCCGTTTACCTAATGTCCGAATTTAAACTATTGGATAACGGCTTTCTTATTCTTAAGGAAGATACGAGCTACTCTTCCCCTATTGCCTCTTTATTCTATGAATACTATTCGGACCCGATCGATTTACGTTCCCGATTGAATAAGGATCATGGGCAATTACAATGTGTGGTTGCAGACGGTTTTATGGAAGATGAAGTAGCTTTTGGCCAAACGCAATCGCCAACGCTTGCCGATTACGCGGACGGAATCGACACTGTTGATTTCCTGTTGAAAATATAATGCAAATACTAGCTGGAAACTCCCCCTTTTCTGCATAATTTTAAGATCTTTAAGCCTTTCTAAATAAAACGAATCAAATCAAATTCAGTATCCAAATGATGAAGCATAATTTTAGCGCAGGACCTTGTATCTTGCCAAAAGAAGTACTTGCAAAAGCTGCAGAAGCGGTAGTTGACCTTAATGGCACAGGCCTGTCTTTGGTAGAGATCTCCCATAGAAGCAAAGACTTCGTAAGCATTATGGAACAGGCAAGAAGTCTGGCGCTTGAGCTGCTCGGACTGGAGGGACAAGGGTACCAAGCTTTGTTTTTACAGGGAGGGGCTAGTTTAGAGTTTCTTATGGTCGCCTACAATCTTTTGGACAAAAAGGCGGGGTATTTGAATACGGGTACTTGGAGCGATAAAGCCATAAAGGAGGCCAAAATGTTCGGGGAAATTGTAGAAGTAGGCTCTTCAAAGGATGAAAACTTCAATTACATCCCAAAAGGCTATGCCGTTCCCGATGGGTTGGATTACCTGCACCTCACCTCTAACAACACGATCTTTGGAACGCAAATAAAAAAAATTCCAAAAACGGATGCGCCCTTGGTTTGTGATATGAGTTCGGATATTTTTTCACGCCAACTGGATTTTTCCCAGTTTGATTTGCTCTATGCAGGTGCGCAAAAAAATATGGGTCCGGCGGGTACTACCTTAGTAGTGATAAAAGAGTCGATTCTGGGTAAAGTGTCAAGACAGATTCCTTCGATGCTCGATTACAAAGTACATCTTGGGAAAGACAGTATGTTCAATACTCCTTCCGTATTTGCGGTATATACCTCTATGCTCACTATGCAATGGCTCAAAGACATGGGGGGCATTGCTGCAGTGGAAGAGGTGAACGAACGAAAATCACAACTTTTGTACTCCGAAATTGATTTGAACCCTGTTTTCGAGGGATACGCGAAAAAAGAAGACCGTTCGCATATGAATGCCACCTTTAACCTTACCGAAGCAGGATTGAAAGAAACGTTCGACAATCTGTTGCAAGAGGCCGGTATTAATGGCCTAAACGGACATCGATCCGTGGGCGGCTATCGTGCTTCTATGTACAACGCACTTTCGTTGGAAAGTGTAGGAGTGCTAGTTGATGTCATGAGTGAAATGGAGCGAAAAGGGTAAGTTTTGGTGCTTGCCTCCAAGATGGCCCCAAATTACCAATAGGCTCTTTTAGCTCTTACAGATTCATAGGAAACCAACAACAAATTGTATGAAAATTTTAGCAAATGACGGTATTTCACAGACTGGAATCGCTGCTCTTGAAAAGGCAGGTTTCGAAGTCGTAACAGTCAAAGTGGCTCAGGAACAGCTCGTTGATTACATCAATAAGAATGATATTGTGGCATTGCTGGTTCGCAGCGCCACCAAGGTGCGAAAAGAATTGATCGATGCCTGCCCCTCTCTAAAGCTGATTGGGCGCGGCGGCGTAGGAATGGATAATATAGATGTATCCTATGCCCGCGATAAAGGACTGCACGTCATCAATACACCTGCAGCCTCATCCGAATCGGTGGCGGAACTGGTATTTGCACATTTGTTCGGTGGGGTACGTTTCTTATACGATGCCAACCGTGCCATGCCTTTAGAGGGAGATAGTAAGTTCAAGGATTTGAAAAAAACCTATGCACGGGGCAACGAATTACGCGGCAAAACCCTTGGTATCATCGGTTTTGGCAGAATCGGTCAGGCAACAGCGAGAATCGCACTCGGTATTGGCATGAAAGTAGTCTATTCAGACCCCTTTATCGAGAAAGCGACGGTAGCGGTTTCTTTTTTCGATGGTCAATCGGTAGAATTTAATTTTGAAGCCACTGCAAAAGAGACCCTATTAAAAACAGCGGATTATATCTCGATCCATGTCCCTGCCCAGAAAGACTATGTAATCGGCAAGGAAGAGTTTGCGAAAATGAAAGACGGTGTGGGTATTGTCAATGCCGCCCGAGGGGGGGTACTAGATGAAGTAGCCTTGGTCAAAGCATTTGAAAACCATAAAGTTACTTTTGCCGGTCTGGATGTGTTCGAATCGGAACCTAAACCGGAAATTAAGATTCTTATGCACCCGCAAATCTCCCTGACGCCCCATATTGGAGCGGCTACGCTTGAAGCCCAGGATAGAATTGGTACAGAACTTGCTACCCAAATTATTGAATTAATAGGTTAAGGTTAATAGCAAACATCCCTATTTTCTACAAAATTTACTTTTTGTACATTACAGCATAATTAATAAACACTATAGAATGGCAGGATTACTAGATTTACTAGACAGCCCAATGGGCAAACAATTAATAAGTGGCGTGGCCGGACAAACAGGCCAGTCACCCGAAAAGGCAGGGAGTGTGCTTACAATGGCATTACCGGTACTGATGGGAGCGATGAAAAGAAATGCTTCAACTCCGGAAGGAGCGCAGGGATTGATGAATGCATTATCGAACAAACACGACGGCAGTATTATGGACAACCTTGGCGGTCTATTTGGTGGCGGGGTAGATGATTCGGTTTTGAATGACGGCGCGGGCATCCTAGGGCATGTACTGGGAAACAAGCAACCACAGGTACAGAGTGCATTGAGTCAAAAGTCGGGGTTGGACGCGGGGTCCATCGGCACAATTTTACAAGTGGCCGCACCGATCTTGATGGGCTTTTTGGGAAAGCAGGCAAGACAACAAAATGTAAGTAGTTCAAACGGTCTTGGCGACCTTCTGGGCGGTATGCTTGGCGGTGGTGATACTGGAAACAAGCAACAATCGTTGATCGAGTCGTTTTTGGATTCTGACGGCGATGGTAGCATCTTGGACGATGTCGCCGGTATGGTGCTGGGAGGCGGTAAGAGCAGCGGAGGCGGAGGCCTTGGTGGTCTTTTAGGTGGCCTATTCGGAAAATAAGACCTTATTAACAATTTTTGGGAAAGCCGCTTCCTTCGGGAAGCGGCTTTTTTTGTACCTTATATCGGCAAACGCTTTATGGTAACTCGCAGTTTCTTAAAAATCTGGGAGTGCCCATGAACACTGAATCAAGATTGGATGAAAAAGTTCTTAGTACGAACAGGCGTGGTTCTGGGTATATTTTTGCTGCTCCTCATAGGGTGCAACGCTCCCAAACAAGTCGGTGCAAGCCCCAACGACGCCTCCACGGATACGGAACAAGTGGCCTTTCAACAAACAGAAGGGGATACCATTCGGATTGCGAGCGACGAGACCGAATATGAAATCATTATTATTGAACCGGGCTTTAACTACTGGCTCAAAAGCATAGCAAGGCCCGAGGGGTATTACTCACAGAGTTTTTTGGAAAGTAGAAATGAAATCTATGTTTTAAATTGGAACCAACGCGTTTTACAACCAAGACAATACGATCCAAACTTATATGAGCTACAAATCAATTACGATTCCTTTACCGATTATGGCTATGAAGTGAACTACAAGTTGTATAACTACTTCCTTTACTTTCAGCGCAAATACAACCAGCAGTTGGGGCCTTTTGTGCCAAGAATCTAATATATTTGCAAGCGAAAGTTTGCTATGGAAAAACTAAAAAAACGTTGGGGCATACAGTCCAACTTTCAAATAATCGTTATTTGCGTGGTCTTTGCCATCACCGGTTCTTCTTCGGTGTATGTCGCAAAACCTTTTTTGCAGTGGATCGGTTTGGCCCGAGATGCTTTTCCCGCAACTATTTGGGGAGGCGGTCTGTACTGGACACTGCGCATCTTCTTAATTTTTCCATTTTACCAGGTCTTATTGGTCATTTTCGGCTGGTTGTTCGGTCAATTTAAATTCTTCTGGAGTTTTGAAAAAAAAATGCTCTCACGCATGGGGCTCGGGTTCCTCTTTAAATGAAATTAGGCTTTCTTTAACATAAATACAATGTTAAATAGCTACTTTTATCGCATGAAAAGCAGTCGCTTTCGTTTCTGGTATTCCTTCTTGCTAATGGCGTTGCTATTGGTGAAAGTATCCTCTTTTCACGTATATGCCCATCAGGGAGAACCCGACTCCTCTGTGGAGCACTGTTCTGTTTGTGATGTAACTTTAGAGAACCAACAGCCTGAAATTGCAGGGGAAATGGTTCATCATGTAATTTTGTCACCCGTTCCCGATACTTCGAGAATAAACTTTCTGCCCCATGTATCGGACAATTCCCAGTATTCTTTCCTGCGACTTTTCGGCAGGCCCCCACCTTCCCTAGGATAGTACTCCATTAGTGGCCTTTGGTAAGAAAAGAGCCCACAAGTAATCCCAATATCCAGTTAATGAAATTTTATTTAGCAGTGCTGACCGCCTTATGGTTGGCACCCCCCATATTTGCGCAAGATTGCACACAAAGTGTATCTGGCGAAATTATTGACTTTCATGATAAAACTCCTTTATCCGGTGCATTGGTTGTTGTTGTAAATCAAGATTTACAGGTGACCACCGATGATAAGGGAAAATTTACGATCAAAGGGCTCTGTGCGAGTACCATAGAATTGGAAATATCGCATCCGGAATGTACTTCCCAATTTTTGAAGGTCGACATACATGATAAAAAAGAATTGAAAATATCACTTGAACATCATTTGGAACTCTTGGAAGAAGTACAGGTGGTAGGAGCTGCCCAAAAACAGAAAACGCCTTCTTCCATAGAGAAAACCGTACAATTGGGGACAATAGAGCGCATGAGTGGCGGTAGCTTAGGAGACGTTCTGAAAACAGTCTCCGGGGTGTCATCCTTGAATACCGGAGCTAATATTGTAAAACCTGTAATCCAAGGTCTTAATGGAAGTAGAGTACTGATTCTAAACAACGAAGTACGCATGCAAGACATGGAATGGGGTGCGGAGCATGCCCCTAACATTGACATAAATGCAGCAAACAGAATTACGCTTGTAAAAGGCGCCGGGGCATTACAATATGGTGGGGACGCCATTGGTGGGGTTATTTTGATCACCCCTGAGAAAATGGCAGCAAAAGATAGCCTCTACGGGAAGATTTTGGCAAATGGCGTCACCAACGGACGGGGTGGAAACGCTACCCTTGAGTTGACCAAGTCTTTTGAAAACGGATGGTTTGTAAAAGCGCAAGGGTCCTATAAACGACTTGGAGATCTGGAAGCGCCGGCATATGTGCTTTCGAATACCGGTATTTCCCAGGTAGGCGGTTCACTACAAATTGGCAAAAACAACTTTAAGGAAGGCTGGGAGGCTTACTACTCTTATTTTGACACTGATATCGCAATCTTGCGGGCCTCACATATCGGTAATGTGGATGATCTGATCACTGCCATCAATAGCAAACAGCCTAGTTTTATAAGTCCGTTTGGCTATACCATCGACAACCCCAGTCAGGAAGTGACCCATCATCTTATAAAAGGGAACTACTACAAACGATTCGAGGGCTTGGGAAAACTAAAAATACAATATGATTACCAACAAAATCAGCGGTTCGAGTATGATTTGCGAAGAGGGGATGCACGTGGTATTCCTTCAATCGATTTAACCCTGCGCACACATACGTTTTCTAGCGACTTTAAGATTGATGCCGATAGCGAAAAACAGCTGATGTTCGGGGTTATGGGACGTTGGCAAAACAATGAAGCAGATCCCTCTACCGGCGTTAGACGCTTGATTCCCGATTATGACAAATATGATTTAGGAGCTTTTGCAACGTTGGAATACCACGTTTCAAATCAGCTGATCTTGGATGGTGGTCTTCGATATGATTTTAGCCGAATCGATGCAAAAAAGTTTTACCAACGGTCGCGATGGGAAGAAAGAGGATATGACCAGGATTTCGCAGCACTGGTTATAGAAGATTTTGGTACTCAGCTATTGACCAATCCCGTGCTCGATTTTCATAATGTTTCCGGTACGCTAGGTGGCAAATACAAGTTGGGAAATGAAACGGACATTCGCGTAAACTACGCGCTATCGCAACGAGCACCAAATGCATCGGAAGTATTCAGTGAAGGATTGCACCATTCAGCGGCGCGGATAGAATTGGGGGATTTGCGGATCAAAAGTGAGATTTCGCACAAAGTTGCGGTGGCCTTAGAAAAAAAATCTGTGAAATGGGGTTATAGTCTTGCACCCTATGCCAATCGCATAAACGATTTTATTTTGTTGGAACCTTCTGGGGTGGAGTTTACCATTCGAGGTGCCTTCCCCGTTTGGGCCTACCGACAAACCGATGCACTTTTACTGGGGGTAGATGCCAACATCTATTCACAATGGTTTTCCAAATGGCGCAGCGAGCATCAATTATCTTTTATAAAAGGAAGAGATGAAACGCTCGGAAATGCCCTTATCAATGTTCCCCCAGTTCGTTTACAGAATAGTCTAATTTATCAAAACCCTACTTTGAAAGGGCTTCGTGTGGCAATCGAAAGCAACTACGTTTTTAGACAAAATGAGTTCCCGCCGAACATCACTGTTTTTTCCCCTGAAGATAACAGCTCCATAGTATTGGATATCAACACCCCGCCACCCGCTTATCACCTACTCAATTTGGATGTTGAGACGGCTTTCAAATTACAAAAAAACACCCTTACCCTGGGCGTAAATATCAGTAACCTATTAGATACCGAATATCGCGATTACCTTAATCGGCTGCGTTTGTTTGCCGATGACATTGGGCGGAACATTTCGCTTCGCTTGAAATATATATTTTAATTTTTAAACCCTAAAATTTAGTACCCTATGAAAACAAGAGCATTTTATTTTTCCATGATGATTTCGAGTCTACTGCTTGTAAGTTGTAACAATGATGACAATGACCCGGCACCAGTAAACGAGGAAGAAGTGATCACCACACTTACCGTCGTCTTAACCCCTCAAAGTGGCACCGCTGTTACTTTACGGTCGCAGGATCTGGACGGCGACGGCCCTAATGCGCCCGTTGTTACCGTATCTGGCCCCTTGGCTGAGAATAGCAGCTATTCAGGCGCCATCACCGTATTGAATGAAACAGAGTCTCCAGCGGAAGACATTACGCTAGAGGTGGAAGAAGAAGACGATGAGCATCAGTTTTTCTATGGCATCACCGGTTTAAACGCAACCACCGAATACGGAAATTTTGATGATGATCAAAACCCATTGGGCACTGAGTTTACATTAATGACCACCGATGCCAGTTCAGGCAGCATTACTTTTACTTTAAGACACGAGCCTAAAAAACCCAATGATGGGACTTTGGCCGATGCCGGTGGAGAAACCGATATAGCGGTAAGTTTCGACCTTACTATCGAATAGTAGTTCGGGATTTATTTGGATGCTAGTCTACCTGGATAATGGTTTTCTTGCGTGCTCCTTTGAACACATACGTGTATAACCACATGATGGTAAAGGTAGGTACAATGTCCATTCCTGGGATAAGCTCCTCCACAAAGGTTATAAAGCCGGCCGCTTGGCCGGCTTTTCCTTTGTACAAACGTGTCATAAGCCACCCCGCAATAGGCGCCCAAACAACGTCTGAAAATTCCCCGATAAAAGGCAGGGCGAAGGAAAGCATCCCAATGGCATCAAAAACGAGGCTTAAGGCCAGTTTTTTGTATTTGTTTTCTTGTTTTTTTGACATGATAAAGTGTACTGATTTATCATGAACAAAGCAATAAGAATGCCAAAAATGTTCAAATAGAGTCCTTGTCAGGTCTTTTCCCGGTTTTTGAAGTACGGGATGGAAGCAGTTCTTACTTTATCACTACCAATAAGGATATTGAATTTGAATCAATCCTTAGGATAAATCGGAACCTAGTAACTTCAAAAACTCGTTCCTTGTTTCGATCTTTTCAAACTGGCCCCTAAAACCGGATGTTGTGGTGACGGAGTTCTGCTTTTGAACACCGCGCATCATCATACACATATGGGAAGCCTCGATCACCACGGCTACTCCCTTTGGTTTCAAGGTATCATTGATGCATTCCAAGATATCATGCGTCAAACGCTCCTGTACCTGCAGGCGACGTGCAAACACATCAACCACCCTCGGAATCTTACTAAGGCCAACAATATGACCATTCGGAATGTAGGCGATATGGGCCTTCCCAAAGAAAGGAAGCATATGATGTTCACAAAGAGAATAGAGCTCTATGTTTTTGATGATTACCATGTCATCGTATTCTTCTTTGAACATGGCACCCTTTAAAATCTCCACGGCATCTTGTTTGTACCCTTGTGTTAAAAACAACATAGCCTTGGCCGCTCTTTCCGGGGTTTTTACCAACCCTTCTCGAGATACGTCCTCCCCTATTTCATCAATGATCTTCGAAAACCGATCTTTAACGTCATTGGTAATTTCAAGATTATATTCCTCTAAATTTCTGTATGGTGACATCTAAATTGATTTAGTTTGCTATTTTGTTTAATCATTATTTACAAATATTAAACAAAATGATTTATTTTAAAATAACTCTTACAGAGTTTAACCTTTAATTAAGAATCCAACGCAAAGGTAGTCATCCCGACAACAAAAAAAGGGAAAAGGGTATTTTTGCCATGTCTTTTCGAATACGTACTTTCGAAGGGCAAAACGTCCCTTATGATCAAAGCAACCAACATACGAAAAAATTATGGCGACCTCGCGGTACTGAAAGGGGTAGATTTACACATAAAAAAAGGGGAAGTCGTATCGATTGTAGGCGCTTCCGGGGCGGGTAAAACCACTCTTTTACAAATTCTGGGCACACTAGACGTACAATCGAACAAAAACGACAGCACCCTCTTGATCAATGGGGTCGAGGTGACGGCATTTTCTGATAGGGATTTGGCAACATTTAGAAACGAGCACATCGGTTTTATATTTCAATTTCATCAGTTGCTACCCGAATTTACTGCTTTAGAAAATGTGTGTATACCGGCATTTATTAAAAAAACACCAAAGGACGAAACCGAAAAAAGAGCAAAAGAACTACTCGATTTCTTAGGACTTTCGAAGCGTTACGACCATAAACCAAATGCCCTCTCGGGAGGCGAACAACAACGAGTTGCCGTGGCAAGGGCCTTGATCAATAATCCGTCCATTATTTTTGCGGATGAACCTAGTGGAAATTTGGACTCCGAAAGTGCCGATAACCTCCATAAATTATTTTTTGAACTACGAGACCAATTTGGGCAAACCTTTGTGATAGTTACGCACAATGAACACTTGGCCGATATGGCCGACAGAAAGTTGACTATGGTTGATGGCCATATTGCACAGACAAAGGTATTATCGGACATACAAGAGACGCCCAGTCGCTAATATCCTGCATGGTACAACAATTACTCACCTTCTTTAAACATCCAGTGTACGAACCTGATGAAAATCGTGTGTTTGAGTATCGCATGGGCATCTTCTGGAAATTGCTGCTCTATTCCATGCTTTGCAGCATTGTTTTTGGTGTTTTGATCAGCATTGTAACAGCCGTTCTTAGTATTGATACAGGGCAACATGCCTTGGATCATTTTATGGAGCAATACTCCCCTATTCTTTTGTTTCTGGCAGCAGTTGTTGCTGCCCCTATATTAGAAGAGCTGATTTTTAGGGCACCTATGGTATTTTTTAAGAATAATCCCCGTTTTAAGATCTTTTTTTATCTTTTTACACTTGTTTTTGGGTTCTACCATATCACCAATTTTGAAATAAACACCGGTGTCTTGTTGCTATCGCCTCTTTTGGTCGCGCCGCAATTAAGCGTGGGCTTGTTTCTGGGATTTATTCGGGTACGTTTCGGAATTCTGTGGGCGATCGCCCTACACGCAGTTTATAATGGTATACTCATCGGCCCTTTTGTGGTGGCACATGTACTTGATATTCCCATTTCATGAATAGGACGGAACTTAAAGAATTCTTGGACGCCAAGGTAAGGCAGTACGATCATCCCCGCTTTCTGGAAAGTGACCCTATACAGATACCGCACCGCTTTACCCTAAAGGAGGATATCGAAATTAGTGCTTTTCTGACCGCAACGATCGCTTGGGGAAATCGCAAAAGTATTATCAACAATGCCACACGGCTCATGAATTTAATGGATGATGCACCGTTCGCTTTTGTAAAAGGCCATGAACCGTCAGATTTAGAAACGTTGGCACCCTTTGTTCATAGAACGTTCAACGGTTCCGATCTGATATATTTTATTAAAAGCTTGCAAAACATTTATAAAAAACACGGCGGCCTCGAAACGGTTTTCGCCCATAAACAACAGGCCACTTCCATGCAACCGGCCATCACGGCCTTCAAAGAGGTATTTTTTGAACTCCCTCATCTCCCTAGAACCACCAAACATATCAGCAACCCGATCAAGGGTTCTGCGGCCAAGCGAATAAATATGTTTTTACGTTGGATGGTGAGAGATGCTACAACGGGAGTAGATTTTGGTCTTTGGGATAGCATCCCAACGGCAATTCTATCGTGTCCGTTGGATGTGCATTCCGGCAATGTGGCCCGTAAGTTAAAACTGCTAAAACGAAAACAAAACGATGGTAAGGCTTTGGCAGAGTTAGATGGTAGTCTACGCAAACTTGACCCGATAGACCCGGTGAAGTATGATTTTGCGCTTTTTGGATTGGGCGTCTTCGAAAAGTTTTAGGAGGCAAGTTTCGCTAACAGTTCCTGCGATACCAATACCTTGTCAACGGTGTGGATTACCCCTTGCAAAATTTCATTATCCGCGCCGATCACCCTAGAAGGAATACCGGTCTTATCTAGAACATACACCGCTTCATTGCTCAAACGTACCTCAAGCAATTCCCCTTGGGCCGTGGTTAAAAATTGCTTGTCGGTGAATTCCGAAGACTTTAGCTTGGAAGCCTCGATACAATGATACTCTAAAATCTCGACCAGTAACCCCAATTCCTCCGCAGTGTTAAAATCGGCCAATGAGTCATAGCCCGGAAGGGTTTCGAACAAATCCAAAAAAGCGCTGTTCGTTGGAAAAAAGAAAGTGAATTCCGCATCGAGAAAACTATCTAGATTCGCCCCGACCATTCTAAATATTCGATAGACCTCTGTCAGATGATCGCTATTTTCCAAAAAATAATCCAATACTCGAATGGCATCTTCGCTTATTTCTTGGATGACCGATCGGGGTACCAAAATGCGATCTACCATGTGTACGATACCATTCTTCGCAGTAATGTCATTCGTCAAAAAAGTTGCTTCAAACCCAGTGGCGTCCAACAAAGAAAATCCTGAGGAATGGTTAATCAACGCCAGCGTATTGACCCCAGAAAGGGTTTCCAAGTCGGCTACCTTGAAATCGGACTCCACCAGTTTTTCTGGAAGCACATGGTAAAGCAGCACCTCCCGCAGGAGCGCTATTTCTTGAGTGGTATCAAAATCACCCATACTGGAAATTGAATTGCCAAAAAGAGGAAATAACGATGTCAAAACTTCGTTGGAGGGAGCGAATACCGTATAGGGGCCCTCTGCATCAAGCACTTCTAAAAGCCCCGTGATTTCAAGCGCTGTTTTTAAAAAGGATAATTCGGGTGATTCTTCGACCAATTCCTTAATGGTTTTGTCGGTAACCGATTCGGTATCTCCCACTAAATCGATCAACTCTTGTGGAATCAAAATCTTGTCTATATGATGCACATAGCCATTTGAAGCTTCATTGTCGGCATTGACGATGTTCGCATCTGTGCCACTAGCATCTTTCACCACAAAAGTATCTCCAACATTGGCTGTTTCCAGGGTGTTGCCAGGCAAGAGTGTTGGTAAGGTTCCCGGGGTAAGCGCTAAAGTGCTAAGGTTGTCGGGGACTACATGGTATAACAGTATCTTTTCCAGCACCTGTACTTCCAAAAAATTATCAAAGTCATCAAAACTGTCATAGCCGTCGCCCAGGATCTCAAAAAGTTGATTTATAGCAGCATTTGTAGGTGCGAACAGCGTAAAGGGTCCCGTTTCACTTAATGCATCGGTAAGGTCCGCTTTTTCAAGCGCTTCTTTGAGTAACGACAGATCATCTGTCCCATCAACTAATTCTACCAATGTAGGCTTGGGGAAAAGTTTTACTATAACCGCATTGGGTAATAAAATCTTATCTATAATATGTACCACTCCGTTAGCTGCCTTGTTATCCGCGACCGTTACTTTAGCCGCTTCTTCCGATTTATCTTGCACATATACATTGGCATCTACTTTAATGGATAGTTCCTCTGTTTGCAGTGTATTCAGTGTTTCGCCATCGGAAAGCATTTCGGCCAATTTTGCCTCCCCAGCGATAACATGGTATTTTAGAATTTCAGCAAGCAACAGTTTCTCTTCGGTCTCATCAAAATCCGCTAAGCCGTCAAAACCTTCCAATTGAGAAAACAATGCCTCAAAAGCCGCATTTGAAGGTGCAAAAACCGTTTTTGGGTCACTTGAACCCAATGCTTCCCAAATCGCAGGATCAACAGTGCGGATTGCCGCTACAAGATTGGATAATTCATCAACAGACTGCGCCAGTTCAACAATAGTAGGAAGCTTCCCTTCTTCCTCACCTCCTTGTTCGCCTTCTTCGTTCGTATTAGGAGGGGCAGGTCTGTCGTCACCCTTGTTACAGGATACGGCGCCCATTAGGAAGAGACAAAATGTAAATACACTAATAATACGCGGGGTAAACTTCATTTTTTTCATGTTCAAAAGGTTCTTATTTAGCTGATGGAAAATTAGTTTTTTCCCAAGCTCCCCCTATCAAGCAACTTTTAATTCTAGGTTGCTTAAAGATTAAGTATTCCGATGGAATGTTAACTAAATAAATCGCTTTGTGAAAAAGGCCTTAAGAAATGGATCAACGATTTTTTTTGAAGAAAAGACAGTACAGCTTTTGTTTATAGGGTGTCTTCAACACCCGGCCTTGATTAAATATACTTCCCTGTTTTTTTGGGGAACTATCATCGAATAACAAAACCTTAATACGGATAACTTTTAATTCGATCAACCACAATACTGGGTTAAAATGCGCTTAAAGTGTTCCCGGTACTTTTAACCCATCTTTTAAATCCTTAACAAACCCTTTAAAACTTTATCACATGAGAACATTGAAAAAAGCATTGCTATATTCAGGAGTGGTTGCATTTGCAGCATCCTGTGACCGTCTGGACGACTTTTTGGGAGATTCCGGAGGAGGAGATGACAAAAAGGAAGTGACCCTTGAAAACCATTCAACGGTACCCGCCTTCTTTAAAGTAGCTCCCGAGTTCAGTGATGTTAAAATTTATTCTATCCTTAGTTCAGCGGATATGTTGGTCGATAGTCCCGATTTCGTCTATGGTTCTATGGCAGATGGCGCCGGTCTTCTCAAAGAAGCTGACGGAACTTTTACCTTAATCAACAACATCGAAGCCGACTATTCGATTGCACGAATCAAATTTGATGAAACATTTAAGCCTGTTAAAGGGGATTATGTGTTAAATGCGCAGGCGACAGCCAGTACCGCTCAGTGTTCTGGGTCGTTAATTACTCCTGAGGAACATGGTTTTGGACCGATGTATCTTTCTGGTGGTGAATGGGGAGGTTCTTCGAAAGGTGTTTTTGCAACCGATCCGTATAAAAGCGCCAGCAATGCGAGTGTCGCGTCCATGCTTCCTGCCATGGGGCAATGGTCAACCGAAAATGCCGTTGCCATCGGAAAAGATGCTTTTCCAGGAAAAACCATCGTATTTATAGGGGATGACAACTCTGATAATGAGGTTCCCTCAGGTCAATTGGGCATGTATATCGGAAATCAAGGAGATCTTAACAACGGAAAACTATACACTTTAAAAGTTACTTCTGAAGGAATCGAGTATGAAATGGATATGGTAGAGGGAGAAACCTACGACGTAGAATTTGTGGAAATGCAGGAAAGGGCCATTGACCTTTTAGATGCAGAAGCCAAAGAAAAAGGAGCGATGGGTTTCTCTAGGCTTGAAGACATCGATTGGAGACGTGGTACCGCATCTGCTCAAAGGGAGCTGTATATGGCCGTAACAGGAAGAAAGAAAGACGGTCTTGTCGGCAAGGGTACTTTATATGGTCGTGTCTACAAAATGGTATTGGATGCAGACGACCCCACCAAAGGTACTATCAGTTGTGTATTGGATGGTGACAAATTAGATGGCAAGGCCAAGGCATTTCATAGCCCGGACAACATTCTTGTCACCAAAAACTACGCCTACATCCAAGAAGACCCCAATGGATATCCTGATACACCCGACAAAGATCACTTTGCCCAATTGTATCAGTACAACCTAAATACCGGAGAGATAAAAACAATTCTTGAATGCGATCAAATAGCTGCAAGCAGTAATGGCATCGGGAGCCCCGATAGAAACTGGGAAATCACTGGAATGATCGATATTTCCAAAACCATCGGAATAAAAGACTCCTACATTATGATCACTCAAAATCACGGTTGGGAACCTGCTGACGGTTCAGCCTTTACAGATCCATTGGCAAACCCTGACCCCAATAGTCGTAAAGAGGGAAGTCAGATGTTCGTTGTTACAGGCCTTCCAAATTAAGGTTTTTATGGGAACATATTTTCTACTAAAAAACGTAAAAGAGGTTTATGTATTCATAAGCCTCTTTGCTTTGCTCACCGGTTGCCGTCATACAACAAGTACCGTTGCTGTTGAAAAGGAAACATCTTTGGGCGACCAAGTTTTGAAAAAATACCATACGGAACTAATCCACTGCATCGCACAAGTAGATAGTTTGTCTAAAAGTACTTCTAGGAAAAATCTGGAACATCATTACCGTATAGCGCGAACCTTATTTAAAAAAGTAGAACCTGTCATGGCCTTTCATGACGCGCAGAACTACAAATATCTCAATGCACCCAACATTCCAAAAATAGAAGAAGAAGACGCTACCAACATCAAAATAATGGAGCCCAAGAGTTTTCAGGTATTGGAAGAAACCATTTTTACCGATAGTTTGGATGTTGCCAAAATACAACGCACGGCCAAACTGATCCGAGATCGCCTAAAGTTGCTAGCTAAAAATACGGACCTATCGTACTTCAAGGAACATCATTTTCTTTGGTTGGTTCGAGATGGTATCTTACGCGTATCACAAACTGGTATTACTGGGTTTGACTCTCCTGTCTTAGAGCAGTCCCTGGAGGAGGGCATTACCGTTTATGAGACACTCAAGGAGTTTTTGGTATTGGTTCAACCCTATTTCAAAAATACAGCCCTCTACCAAGAATGGGTAACCGAATTGGATGCCACCATCGCTTCCTTGCGAGCAAATGAATTTAGGGTATTTGACCGATATGCCTTTATAAAAAATCACACCCACAAGCAGCTTAAGCTCTTTAACATGACAGTCGAGGATTGGAGCGTACAATTTCCGTTTACCTTAGCGGTCAATAATGATGCCCCGTCCTTATTCTCAGAGCAAACCTATAATGTACGGTTCTTTTCCGATTACAAGAACAAAGGGGCTTCCAAAGAGTTAATAGCTTTGGGACGCTCCCTCTTCAATGATACGGGGCTTTCCCGTTCCGGGACGGTAAGCTGCGCTAGCTGCCATATCAAAGACAGAGCATTTACAGATGGGAAAGTAAAATCCAAAGGCCAACTCCGTAATAGTCCCACCTTGACCTATGCAGCCTTACAGCAAAGTTATTTCTACGATAACCGTGCAGGAAGTCTGGAAGGTCAAATCGTATCGGTCGTCGAAAACGATTCCGAATTTCATATCGACCTTGAGACCTTGGTAGAGACGGTAAAGAACAATCCGGTATACATAGCAACGTTTGATAGTATTTACAATGGAAAAATCAATGATTACAACGTTCGAAATGCCATAGCTGAATACATTCGAAGTCTTAGCAAGTTCAATTCAAAATTTGATCGGAACATAAATGGGCTGGAAAATTCGTTGACAGAAAGTGAAATAAATGGCTTTAATTTATTCATGGGAAAAGCCAAATGCGCAACCTGTCATTTTGCACCTGTTTTTAACGGAACGGTTCCCCCCAACTATACGGAGACCGAGATGGAACTTTTAGGGGTTCCTTCCAAGAACGATACGATCAATGCCGTTGTGGATGCCGACTTAGGTGCCTTCAATGTATTTGGTACGGTAGCGCGTAAATTTTTCTTCAAAACCCCAACAGTTCGCAATATCGACCTTACCGCTCCCTATATGCACAATGGAATCTACAAGACCCTTGAAGAAGTAATTGATTTTTACAATCGAGGTGGAGGTGCCGGCATTGGTATTGAGCTGGAATATCAGACCCTGCCGCCTGACAATCTGGAACTCACCGAGCCAGAAATTCAAGACCTCATCGTCTTCATGCGAAGTCTAACTGATTCCCGGTCAATCAACAAAACGATAACGGGGATCTAAAAGACGCTTACCCATAAAGCATACTCCTGAAAGCAAGCGGTTAAAGCCATTGTTGTTCAGGGGTATGCCTATTTCCCTTTTACCCTATTGAAACTCTTGATTCCCAAATTAAATAAGTATTTTTAAGGTGACTGAACGCTACGACTAATTCAACTTAAAAATGAAAAATTTACTGCTGCTTGGCTGTATGATGGCATTTCTTGCTACGCGAAGCCAAGAAAGAAAACTACCGATCGATACGGTGGTAACGACGCAACACAGCGTTACCATAAAGGGTACGCCTCTCAACTATACTGCAAAAACCGGCACCCAACCAGTATGGGATGAACATGGAAAACCAATAGCTTCTTTGCACTATACCTATTATACCAGAAATAATGTAAAAGATCGTGCTGCAAGGCCCCTTCTTATATCTTTTAACGGAGGCCCCGGATCTGGATCGGTATGGATGCACTTGGCCTATACAGGGCCACGCGTTTTGAAGATTGATGATGAAGGATATCCCGTGCAGCCTTACGGGGTAAAACAAAATCCGTTTTCGGTACTCGATGTCACGGATATCGTTTATGTGAATCCGGCCAATACGGGCTATTCCAGAACTATCCCAGAAAGTGGCGAAGAGGTAGATCGCAAGAAGTTCTTTGGCATCAATGCCGATATAAAGTACTTGGCCGAGTGGCTAAGTACTTTTGTAACGCGACATAACCGATGGCGTTCGCCAAAATATATAATTGGCGAAAGTTATGGGGGCACAAGGGTCATGGGGTTATCACTTGCCTTGCAAAACCAGCAATGGATGTATCTTAACGGGGTTATCATGGTAAGTCCGGCAGACTATAAAGTTATTCGAGAAGACGGACCCGTATCCGGCGCCTTGAACCTACCCTACTACACCGCTGCGGCATGGCACCACAAAGCGCTGACCCCCGAATTACAAAACAAAGACCTTACAGAAATATTACCGGCGTCAGAAGCCTATACCGTTAATACGGTTATACCGGCTCTTGCCAAGGGCGGCTTTATCGGGGAAACGGAAAAAAATGCCGTGGCCGAAAAAATGGCCTATTACTCAGGTCTCGGTCAGCAGGAGATTTTAGACCTTAATCTGGTTGTTCCTACCCGTTACTTTTGGAAAAACCTTTTGAAGGAAAAAGGAGGTTTTACCGTTGGACGATTGGACAGTCGGTATTTGGGAATAGACCGGCAGCTGTTTGGGGAAGGCCCCGATTACAGTGCGGAACTTACCTCATGGCTTCATAGTTTTACACCCGCAATCAACTACTATTTACAGGAAGAATTAAAATTTAAGACCGATATTAAGTACAATATGTTCGGTCCCGTACATCCATGGGACAACAGTGACGACAACACGCGCGATAATTTACGACAGGCCATGGCACAAAACCCCTATCTAAATGTATTGGTGCAAAGTGGTTATTACGACGGTGCAACTACCTATTTCAATGCAAAGTATACGATGTGGCAAGTGGATCCAAGCGGCCGTATGAAAGATCGCTTTGAATTTAAAGGGTATCGCAGTGGCCATATGATGTATCTTAGACGGGAAGACCTTGAAAATGCGAACAATGATATTCGGGCCTTTATCAAACGTACCGCGGCCAAGGGCAAAAGTGCCAAATACTAAAACATTTTTATTTCAACAACACCAAAAAAAGTAGGCTCCCTTTTTTTTTATGAACCTAAACCCTAGACGATGAGAACACAGACACTAGTTTTAGCAACCGTTCTATTGCTTAGCTTGGCGACCAGTTGCGGACAGAACATCCCCTCCAAAGAATGGCAAATTAATACTGCGATTATGGCAGCCCCCGAAGAATATCGTTCGGGCGCGAAAGTATACGGGTACGATACAAATGGTGCCTTTGTAACCCTCCGGGAAGGAAGCAATGCCTATATCTGCTTAGCGGACGACCCTACAATGGAAGGTTTTGCGACGGCTGCTTATCACGTCGACCTGGATGCATTTATGGCCAGGGGCAGGGCATTAAAAGCAGCAGGGAAAAGTGGAAAAGAAATTTTTGATATCCGTGAGAAAGAAGTGAAGGCGGGTACCTTAAAAATGCCGGACAAGGCAACGCTCTGCGTGTTCAACGGTACGGTCGACCCTGAAACCAAAGAAATTAAGGACCCGTATGTGCGTTATGTTTTTTACGTACCTTTTGCTACCGGAGCATCCACTGGGCTTCCAACGACGGCCACTCCCCCTGGCCATGCATGGTTGATGGATGCCGGAACGCATCGTGCACACATCATGATTACGCCTCCGCAAGATTAAGATCATGCCATTTCTTGTTAAAATCAGCCGATTTGGTCGTACTGCTTTATGAAAGATATCACCTTCACCAATCCACACCGGAAGAAACATTTTGATTTCTTCAATGGAATGAACCATCCACATTTCAATATATCGGCGAATGTGGAAATTACGGACCTACTGCCCTATTTGAAATCACAAAAACTTCCCACTACGCCAAGTATTGTATATCTAATCGCGAGGGCGGCCAACGACATTCCCGAATTTCGTTGGCGAATACGAGGTGAAAAAGTAGTTGAACACCAGGCGGTACATCCCTCCTTTACGGTTCCCACCAAAGAGGCTTCCGTTTTTAGCTTTTGCACGGTACCGTATGTGCCGAAACCAGATACTTTTATTACAAGTGCGGTCGCACAAATAGCAGCAATGCAAACCGCTCCTTCCCTTGAAGATGAGGAAGGCAGGGATGACTATCTATTTTTATCGGCCTTTCCGTGGGTTAGCTTTACAGGGTTGCAACATGCGATGCAGTATCATCCCGGGGATAGTGTTCCACGGATTACTTGGGGCAAGTTTTTTGATCAAGGAGACCAAATCTTTATGCCTCTTTCCGTGCAGGCCCATCATGCGGTGGTAGACGGTAGTCATATGGGACGTTATTTTGAACTTCTCGAAAAAATGGCAAAATCCCACGATGATTTTTTAATATAAGCACAACAGCCAGCGGTTTATTTGCGTATTTTTAGTGGGTTACCGAAAATTCACCCATGAAAAATAAACCAACCTCCGCCCCTGCCCCGATTTTTTTATTGCTCCTATTATGCGCCTTTAACTTTTCATCGCTGCGAGGGCAAGAAGCGTCGTTCATATATGGAGATGCCCTGCCAGACGCCCCCGAATTGGCGGCCCGTGAAAACTACTCGGTTGGAGTGCGTACCATGAACTTGGTTCATAAAAACCAACCCGATGTATTACACTTCAAAAATGGTGAAGATCCCCTATATGATCGGCCGATAACCATCGAGATTTGGTACCCTGCAGCATTAAAACAGAATGAGGAAGCCCTCGTTAGCTATGAAGAAGTGATGGGTACTGCCGGAGATACCTTGCGCCCATTAATTCCTTTTACATTCAAAGGAAGGGCAAAGCGTGATGCGGCCCCTGTAAAGAGCGATGGTGCTTTTCCTCTTGTCATTGTTTCGCATGGGTATGTAGGCTCCCGGTATTTGATGACCTACCTCACAGAGAATTTGGCATCAAAAGGCTACCTAGTGGTTGCTATTGACCATACGGAATCAACTTTTAAGGATGCCAATGCCTTTCAAAGTACGCTGCTGAACCGTAGCAAGGATATTCGTTTTGTATTAAATCAAATGGCAGCTATCCAACGAACAACGCCTGAAGATCCTTTGGCAAATTTGATCGATGCCAATAACACGGCCATCATTGGTTATTCAATGGGAGGTTACGGTGTTTTAAATGTTGCCGGGGCCGGTTACAGCGATGGTCTTGGTAGTTTCTTTGTTGGAATGACCGGTGGAAGCAAGGCCATTTCAGTACACCTGGCAAGTACTCCCGAATACCAAGCGCAAAAAGACCAACGAATAAAGGCCGTTGTTGCCTTTGCTCCATGGGGTATGGAACGGGGAGTTTGGGATGCCGAAGGATTAAAAGGGCTACACACTCCCACTTTTTTGGTCGCCGGAAGTCAAGATGATATTTCCGGATATGAAAAGGGAATCAAAGCAATCTACGAGGGGACCGTCAATGCGGATCGCTATTTGCTTACCTATATGGACGCGCGCCACAATGTTGCTCCAAATCCACCGCCGGTCGCTTCTTTACAACCCGGCCTGCATATCGACGAGTACTATCGATATGCCGAACCTTCTTGGGACCAACGAAGAATAAACAATATTAATCAACACTTTGTAACCGCTTTTCTAGGTACCTATCTAAAAAAGAAAGATTACTCAAAATATTTGGCCATCCCTGAGAATTCCAACGAAAAAGATTGGCCCGGTTTCAAGCCCCGGTCCTCCACCGGCATGGAGCTGTTGCATGCAACACCGGTCAACTAATCAGATTTTTCATATGCAACCGAAAATATTTATTAAAACGCTTTCCACCATTCATTTTTCGCTATTAATGGGACTTATGGGTTTTGCGGCCTTTGCTTATTGGAAGCAAGGAGGTTTTGTGGCAGGAATCGATGGAGAGGATTTTTTTATGTACATGGTACCAATTTTTGCGGCCACCGGCTACTTTATTGGAAAAACCCTTTATCAGAAGGGTTTAAGGCAAATTGCAAAAGAGGAGCCACTTGCCGCTAAATTAGGAAAGTATCAAACAGCGTCCATCCTTCAATATGCCCTTATTGAGGGGCCCGCAATTCTGGCGTTGGTCGCCTATTTCCTAAACGGTAATGCCATGCACCTCGCCATTGCGGCATTTTTAATCGTTTACTTACTTTCCCGAAGGCCCACAAAGGAAAAAATCGCCCATGAACTACAGCTCACGCCACAAGAAAAGCAAGAATTATGAAAAAACAGTTATACATACCGGTTCTTTTACTGGGGATAGCAGGGCTGCTTCAGAACTGTACGAAAGAAGTTAAAAGCGGTTGGGATGGCACCAACTATTTCGCACAACTTCAATTAGACTCCACCAGGCTTTTAATGACCGAATTGAGTACCGGGCTCGATATTCCTTGGAGTTTGGTTCCCGGCCCCGATAATTGGCTTTATTTTACCGAACAGAAGGGTACCATTAAACGAATACATACGAAAAATGGGAAACAGCAATTATTGGCCACGGTACCCAATGTGTTTTACAGAAAGTCGACAGGCCTTTTGAGCATGGTGATGCACCCCGATTTTGAAGATAATCCCCATCTATACGTACACTACACCAGTGCTGCAAAAGACAAAGACCTTATGGATCGAGTCTTTTCCAAAATTGTACGGTACACGCTCAAGGATAGCATTTTGGACAATGCACAGATTATCTTTGATTCTATCCCCGGAAGCACCTACCATAATGGGAGCAGAATGTTGATCTATCAAGGAAAATTATGGATTGGTACCGGTGATGCAGGAGACACTAAATCAACACAAAACAAGGAAACCCTAAACGGAAAGATACTGCGTCTTAACTTGGATGGCAGTATCCCCGCGGACAACCCTTACCCAAATAATCCTGTGTGGAGTGTCGGCCATAGAAATCCACAAGGGTTGACCCAGGGTAATAATCGTATGTACGCTTCCGAACACGGTCCGAACAATGACGACGAGGTAAACCTCATCCGAAAATCACAAAACTATGGTTGGCCCGATGTGCATGGGTTTTGTGATTTAGAGAATGAAAAAAAATATTGTGAGACCACTGTCACCCAGGAGCCCCTGTTTGCTTGGACACCGACCATTGCTACGGCCGGGATGTGTTTTTACGATCATCCGGCCATCCCTGAATGGAATAATTCCTTATTGTTAACCACCCTAAAAGCACAATCATTACGTGTTCTTGAACTTGACCGGCAAGGCGAGAACATAACCAAGGAACGTTTCTTTTTTCAAAATGTTCTAGGGAGGTTGCGCGATATTGCAATTGGTAGTGAAGGGGAACTGTATTTGGCCACAAGCAACATGGACGGACATCAAGGGTACCAACCATGGCTTTATGACAGTCTACCCAAATCAAAGGGAGACCGCATTATTAAAATCCAGGTAGTCGATGCGCTGTTGGAAAAGCAACTGGCAACCATGGACAACACTAGAACGCTAATGGAGGAAGCTACCGCGCTTCCGCAAAAATCGGAGCAGTATGGTATTCGCACCTCTGACGCTGCCTTATCGAAAGGCGCCAAAGCATATGCTACCCACTGCGCCGCTTGCCATGCTCCCAATGGAAAAGGAAGTGAAGGTCAAATACCCCCCTTGGTCGATAGCGAATGGGTGACCGGAAACGTCGCTAGATTGGTAGATGTCACCTTGGGCGGATTGAATATTCCAATTACCGTTAATGGGATACAATACCAGGGAGAAATGCCTGGTTATCAAAATCTAAAAGACGAGGAAATTCGGGATATTCTGAATTTTGTACGATCGGAGTTCGGGAAACTTCCCGCAACGATCATGACAGCGGATGTAGAACATCAAAGAAAGGGACTTCAATAAAAATTTGGTTAAATGAAAAGAGCACAATCAGTAATTTTATCAGTAGTATTAGGTGCGGGAGTAGTCACTTCGGCATATGGCCAAGACTGGGCCAACCTAAAGGAATTTCAGCAGCAGAATGCAGCACTCGGCCTTCCCGAAAAAGGGGAAGATCGGGTTGTTTTTATGGGCAATTCGATTACCATTGGCTGGTTGAACTCCAGACCTTCCTTTTGGGAAGGAAAACCGTATGTCAACCGGGGGATCAGCGGCCAGACGACTCCCCAAATGCTGTTGCGTTTTCGCCAAGATGTATTGGCACTACATCCAAAAGTTGTAGTAATCCTGGCAGGCACCAATGATATTGCGGGCAACACCGGCCCCGCTACCTTGGAAATGATTACCGACAATATCAAATCGATGGCAGAACTGGCACAAGCCAACAATATAAAAGTAATCTTATCCTCTACCCTTCCGGCGTACGACTACCCATGGAAGCCTGGTATGGAACCTGCCCTGAAAATTGTTTCACTGAACAAAATGCTAAAGCGGTATGCTGAAGAAAACAACCATCTTTATCTCGATTATTTCACGGCCATGACAGATGAACGCAATGGATTGCCGGTAAAATACGCCGAAGATGGTGTTCATCCCACCGTAGAAGGCTATCAGGTAATGGAACCCTTGGTCGAAAGCGCCATAGCCAAAGCATTGGAATAGGTTTCATTTATCCCTATCTTCGAACAATAAATTCACCCTTCCGTACGTACCTATGTCAGAAAAGCTCAAAAAAAGTTTTGACGAACACTTTGATACCATTATTATTGGCTCGGGTGCGGGTGGGTTGGCAGCGGCCATTTGCCTGTCCCGTGCAGGCCAAAAAGTATTGGTGCTAGAACAGCACGACGTTCCCGGTGGGTGGTGTCATAGTTTTTACCTCAATGGGCATCGTTTTACCCCCGGTGTGCACTATGTAGGGCTGCTAGGCGAAGGCGAAGCGACCAATAATCTTTATAGAGGTTTGGGCATCGCGAACGAGCTCGTTTTTTTCCGTATGAACCCCGATGCGTATGAACATGTACGAGTTGGGGATGTTCAATTCGATTTTCCGGCGAATTTTGATCAGTTGATAACCCGGCTTTCAGAGCGATTCCCCAAAGAGAAAAAGCAAATTGGCAAATATCTAAACCTAATCCGAAAAGTAAGTGAAGAATTGTATTCACTTCCCTATATCAAAGGATTTTGGCAAAAACTTACACTCCCCTACAGAACCCGCCACTTTGGTAAGTATGGGCTCTTTAGCGTACGACGTGTCATCAACTGGCATATCAAAGACCCTTTGTTAAAGAACATTTTAAACATACAGTGCGGCGATCATGGGGTGCAACCAAGAAAAGCGGCTTTTGTATTGCATAGCGCATTGATGTATCATTATTTTCAAGGAGGGTACTACCCCATGGGCGGGGGTGGTGCTTTGATCAAAGCCATGACAAATGCCATTAAAAAACATGGTGGTGAGGTGCGAACCAGTACAGCCGTTGCCAAAATTTTGTTAGAGGAGGACGGCAAGCAGAAAAAAGCAGTGGGCGTGCGGCTTGAAAATGGTTCAAAATTGATGGCTGATCGTATTATCTCCAATGCAGATGTTGGCATTACCTATAACAATTTGATAGGCAGGGAGCACCTTAGCGAAAAGCTGCAAAAAAAATTGCAAAAGACCATTTACTCCTGTACCTCGCTCATGTTGTTTTTAACCGTGGATATGGATGTGCGCAAAGCGGGCTTGGACTCCGGTAATATTTGGATGATGCCCAACCGCGATGCAGACGAGTTTTACGACGAAATAATGAGCGCTGATATTGCGGAAGGACCCGCATTTGAAGGAATGTTCATAAGTTGTACTACTCTAAAAGACCCTGCTAGCTTTGACGGCAAACACCATACGATAGAGGCCATTACCTTTATCGACTACAAAGGTTTTGAACAATTTAAAGAAGAAACCGCGCAGCGTTCACAAGCCTATCTTGACTTTAAGGAAAAGCTTACGGAAAAAATGTTGAACGGATTGGAAAAAGCGGTTCCCGGTATCCGAAATCATATCGTGCACCTGGATTTGGGTACTCCCATAACCAATGAATATTATATCAATACTACCGATGGGAATGTATACGGAACCGAAAAAAGCCTCAAACACATTGGTCCCTTTGCGTTTCGTTCCAAAAGTGAAATTGAAAATTTATATTTATGCGGGGCGAGTATCCTATCGCATGGGGTTGCCGGCGCCTCCCATTCTGGTGTTGACACAGCGGCCACGATCCTAGGGTGCCATCCTGACGAGCTAAAAGAACCACAAGAAGATCAGAAACTGCGCATTTACGAAGCAGAAGATGCCAGTGACTACCCAGATTGGATGTTAAAGAAGATAGAAGTAAAGAAAACAAGGGCCACATCCAAAGCCAAAGCTTCGGCCATATCCTAAGTTCCCCTCAAAATTCATCCAACATAATTCGTAAGTGTTCCGATAGGGCCGATTCGAATGCGTATTTCATCCCCTCGCTGAAGGGTAAAACTGTCCGGAGGAACGATTCCCGTTCCTGTCATTAGAAAACAGCCATTGGGAAACTTGCATTCGCTGTATAGAAACGAAACCAGTTCATCATGCGTTCGCTTCATTTGGTTGATAGCAATACTCCCTGTAAAAACACTTTTATCCTCCCTTAAAATATCCAATGAAATTTCGGTATGTTGGCTTATTGGGTTTTCCGGCACATAAATACAAGGGCCAAGACCTGCACAGCCATCGTATGTTTTTGCCTGTGGCAAGTATAAAGGGTTCTCCCCTTCAATACTTCTAGAACTCATATCATTGCCAATCGTATACCCTTCAATCGTGCCCTCGGCACATACAAATAGTGTAAGTTCAGGTTCGGGGACATCCCAACTTGAATCTTTCCGAATCCGCACGGTCCCCCCATCACCGACGGTTCTTTGTGCAGAAGCTTTAAAAAAGAGTTCGGGCCGTTCCGCGTCATAAACCTTGTCATAAAAACTACCCCCGCCCGCTTTTTCAGATTCCTGTATTCGCGCTTGTTTACTGCGCATATAGGTAACCCCCGAAGCCCATATCTCTTGATTGCCAATTGGTGGTAGCGTCTTTGTTACCAGAGGCTCTTCTTTGGATGGAGGCAAGCCCTCCAAATCCTTTAATAAAGCTTGGTACAAGCCGGATCTGTTAATAAACCCGTCCCAATCGGCAAGGTCTTTTAAATAGCGTACATGGCCTCTTTGTATCACTACACCTTTCTCGGTTTTATATAGCTGCATAGAGTAATCTTTATAGTCTTTTAGGCTAAATATAGGTTTTTTAAAAAGATCATTGCTCCTCGGAAAAAGTAATTCTCTTTTTGAGCCAATATTGTTTTATCTTCGGTCGGGAAACAAAAAGGAGTATGAAAATGTTTGAAATTAAAGGGAAGGTTGCCATTGTTACGGGTGCTAGCGGCACCTTGGCGGGTAGTATTGCCGAGAGTCTTGCTATTGCTGGTGTTCGGCTTGCGTTGCTTTCCAGAAGTATTGAAACCATTACCCCGCTTCTAGACAAACTTGGGCATTTGGGGGCGACGGCGAGGGCTTATGAGGTTGATATTCTTTCCAAAGATTCTCTGACCAGTGTACGGGACAGCATTAAAACTGATTTTGGAAAAATTGATATCTTATTGAATATTGCCGGGGGAAACCTTCCTGGAGCGACGATTGCGCCAGATAAAAATATTTTCGATATGTCAATCCGTGACTTCACGAAAGTAGTGGATTTAAACCTCAATGGTACGGTCCTCCCCTCTATGGTCTTTGGAGAACTGATGGCCGAACAGCAGAAAGGGGTTATTATCAACTATTCTTCCATGGCAGTTTCCAGGACCATTACCCGTGTAGCGGGTTATTCGGCATCAAAAGCGGCCATGGAGAATTTTACCCGATGGATGGCGGTAGAAATGGCGTTGAAATTTGGGGATGGTATCCGGGTAAATGCAATTGCCCCTGGGTTTTTTATTGGAAAACAAAACAAAGATTTACTGACGAATGCAGATGGATCCTATACCGAGCGTGGTGCTACCATTATTCAAAACACGCCCATGGCCCGTTTTGGCAATGCCGATGAGTTGAATGGTGCCATCCATTTCCTGTGTAGCGAGGCGGCCAGTTTTATTACGGGCATTGTATTGCCTGTAGACGGTGGTTTTGGTGCCTTTAGTGGCGTATAACCCCTAAAACGGTATTTCATCAAAAAAATAATAACAAGTTTACAAAACATACGTTTTTTATTCCGAACCTTAATACACCGAATTCCATGGAAAACCATCAAATGCAGACCGTCAAGAGGGTAAGCGAACTTACCGAAGAAGCCCGTGCAACTTTTTATAAGAAAACCTATGCCCATCTAGCGGGGGCGGTATTACTTTTTATTCTCGTTGAAACCCTCTTCTTTCAAATAGACCCGATCGTCAATTTTGCGCTATCCTTGACGCAAGGATATCTGTGGTTATTGATGTTGGGTGGTTTTATGCTGGTGACCAGCTATGCGGAGAAACTGGCTAGTAACAGCACCAACACGCAAATGCACTATTTAGGCCTCCTGTTGTACGTGGTTGCCGAGGCATTTATTTTTATTCCCTTGATTTTTATAGCAATGCAGATGGCCGGGAATGGAGGTTTTGACATTCTGAACCAGGCAGCAATCCTAACCTTGTCGTTATTTACGGGACTTACAGCAGTCGTATTCATGACCAAAAAAGACTTTTCGTTCCTAAAATCTATATTGGCCATTGGCTTTGCGATTGCCCTTGGTCTTATCGCAGCAGGAATCCTTTTCGGTTTTAACTTGGGCTTATGGTTCAGTGCCGGTATGGTGGTACTTGCTTCGGGTTCTATTCTGTATCAAACTTCCAACATCATACACAAATACCAAGAAGATCAATACGTAGTTGCATCCCTAGGGCTGTTTGCTTCTTTGATGTTGCTATTTTGGTATATCCTTAGCATCCTTTCGAACGATTAGAAAAACATATCAATTGCTATTTGAACTCCTAAATCGACTGTGGTTGATTTAGGGGTTTCTTTTTTCTATCTTTCAAAAAAGAGCCATTATGAGAAAACTTGTTTTCACTTTCACGCTATTCCTTTCTCTTTCCGTGTATGGACAAACCTCTGAGGAAAAAGATCTGCAGGCAATCCGTACCATTATGCAACAGCAACAAGAAGCATGGTCAAACCATGATTTGGAAGGATTTATGAAGGGGTATTGGAAATCCGATTCGCTAACCTATTACAGTCGCGGAAAAGTAAGTCGCGGTTGGCAAACCACTTTAAATAAATACAAAAAGGGATACCCGACACTAAAGGATACCGGGCTGCTCAATTTTCAGATCGACAATATCGGTAAAATCAACGCAGACGCTTATTGGGTCATGGGACAGTATTTTCTGGTTCGCGAAGTGGGCGATGCCAGCGGAACCTTTATGATCATCTTCAAAAGGATCAATGGAGAATGGAAAATAGTGGCCGATTCATCTTGCTAGTAAGACCATGCCTATACGGGAGCTAAAAATAAAGGCACTTTAATAACTGGTCTCATCCAAAGTTACCTTTCCCCTGAAAGTTTTATATACGAAGTAAGTATAGCCCAATACCAATGGCCCACCTATAGCGACCATTACCATCATGATACGCAAGGTTTTGGTCGAAGCCGCTGCATTGTATACATCAATACTGTATTTAGGGTCGACCGTAGAGAACAGCAAGGTAGGATACAATTCAATGGCCACCAAAGTCAACAACAAGGAAATCGTGACACAGGAAAAGAAAAACGCATTACGATACTGGCCCTTGTTGGCCAAACGAGGTACATTCGCTATACAAAAAAATGTCGCGACCGGCACCCCAAAGAGTATCGGGTTACTTTTGAAAGCATCGGACAGATGTGGAATATACAGCAAGGTGTACAAGGTGGTAATTCCAAAACTGATTATAAAAAAAATCATGCTCTTTTTTAAAAGCAGGGTCAATTTTGCAAAAAGTCGACCTTCGGTCTTAAGCAATAAGTAAATCGCCCCATGTACCATAAACAAGGCCAGGGTAGTAATCCCGGTCATTAAAGCATAGGGATTTAAAAATTCGAAAAAGCCCGCTCCCTGATATTGGTATTGAGGGCCGATCGCGATGCCTTGCAGTACATTGCCCAATACGACTCCCAACAAAAACGCCAATAAGGTGCTGGATACGCTATAGCCGATATCCCAAGTTTTACGCCACCATGCCATTTCCTCTTTCCCTCTAAATTCGATCGAGATGGCCCTGAAGATAATGCAGACCAGAAACAGCATAAAGGGTACGTACAAAGAAGAGAACAAGGTGGCATACATGACCGGGAAGCCGGCAAACAAAGCTCCTCCCCCAATAACCAACCATACTTCGTTTCCATCCCATACGGGACCAACGGCATTGAGTGCTACGCGTCTGCTGTGTTCTTTCTTAAAAAACAAATGCCAAGCGCCCGCCCCAAAATCAAAACCATCCAAAATTGCATAGCCAGAAAACAGCGCTCCGATGACCAAAAACCACCACGTGGGGTAATCCAATCCTAAAAATGTTTCCATAACTACTTAATTTCCTGTTAGTACACCGGTTATCTCCTTTGTTAGTGGCCGATCACTTTCTTCCGTATCGTCATAGGGCCCGTGCTTTATTTTCTTGTTGAGCAAATAGACAAACAATAGGAATAGCAGGGTATATACTACCATAAAAAGGATAAGGGAAAATAACACCTGATTGGCGGAGACAGCTTGTGAAAAAGCATCAGAAGTGCGTAAAAGCCCGTACACCACCCATGGTTGTCTGCCCATCTCTGCAGCAAACCAACCTACTTGATTTGCGATTTGCGGCAGAAACGCGGTGAATACAAAGGTCCACAGCAACCATCGTTTGTCAAACAATTTTCCACGCCACCATTGAAAACAGGCATACACCGAAAGTGCTATCAAGAACATCCCAATGGCAATCATGATATGATAAAACTGAAATACTGCATTCAACTGGGACGGCCGATCTTCCTCCGGAAAGGCATTCAAACCGGTTACCGGTGTTTCAAAGTCGTAGTCCATCAGAAAGGAAAGACCCCCGGGAATTTTTAACCCCGTCACTTCTTGGTTCTCTTTATCTACCCATCCTAAAAGGTACATGTCTGCAGGGGCGGAAGCATCAAAATGCCCTTCCATAGCTGCCAATTTTGCGGGTTGATTTTTAGCGACCCCTTCCGCGGAGCTATGGCCGGTTACCAATTGCCCAAGAGAAAAAACGGTCGCAACGACGAGTGTTAGTTTAAACGCTTTCTTGGAAATTAATACAAAGCGGCCCTTTAAAATGTAATACGCATGTACGCTCAGTATCAGAAAGGCGCCGGCTAAAAAGGCACCCAGCCATACATATAATATTCTGTCGACGCTTGACGGATTGAACACCATGGCCCAGAAATCGGTTATTTCGGCCCGGGCGTTAAATCCTTCCCCAACGATATGATACCCTGCCGGGGTTTGTTGCCAGCTATTTGCTACCACGATCCAAATAGCTGAAAACATAGAACCCAAAAACACTCCGATCGTCGAAACAAGATGTACCCATGGTTTTACACGGTTCCATCCGAACAGGAGTACCCCTAAAAACCCGCTTTCGAGTGCGAAGGCAAAAATCCCCTCCGCCGCCAACGCGCTACCAAAAATATCGCCGACATAGCGAGAATAAACGGCCCAGTTGGTACCGAATTCAAACTCCATCACGATACCGGTTACCACCCCTATGCCAAACGTAAGGGCAAAGATCTTCGTCCAGAACTTGGCGAGCACATGATATTCCTTGTTTTTGGTGCGAATATAGAGGCTTTCGAAAACGACCATGACGAGTCCAAGGCCAATGCTCAAAGGAGGATATATGTAATGGAATGCAATGGTAAAAGCGAATTGGATACGGGCAAGAATTTCAACATCCATGGCAAGCTATTTTACCCTATAAAGATACGAAAAACGGCTCTTTTTAACGCCAACGAAGTGCTATGAAAAACCCTTTTATTATGTTAAAAAGAGGAGTTGGATCAAAAGGAACGATGGGGGGTAAACGGCCTAACATCCATAGAAGTTTTTTGCCCTCCGATAAGCTCGGAAACCAGCTTACCTGTGGCCGGCCCCAAGCTCCATCCCATCATGGCATGCCCTGTGGCCAAGGTCAAATTTTTATATTTTTTTGCCCTTCCAATATAGGGCAACCCATCTGGTGATACCGGTCGCATTCCCGTTTGGGCAGCAGCTATTTCGTTTTGTGTAATTTCCAATTCGGGATAAAAGGTTTTCGCACCTTTGGCAATGGCCAATACCCGTTCTTTTCGAATGATGTCATTGATCCCTGAAAATTCCATAGTTCCCGCAAAACGGGTAAAACCTTGCATTGGCGTGACGGCCATTTTTGCTTCCATCAAAATGGCCGGCATACCAATTCCAGTGGGCCTTTCAACATTGATACGATAGCCCTTCCCCGCTTGTAAGGGAAGTTTTAGATTCATTTTTTTTGCTAAAACCCCACTCCATGAACCTGCCGCAAGCACCACTTCATCCGGCTCATATGCCTCCTTGGACGTTTGCACCCGATCAATACGTTGGTGGTTGAATGAGATATCCAAGACCTCTTCGTTGGTCCTAATTTTTACTCCTACACGTTTAAGATGCTGTAGTAGTTTTGGCATTACTTCTGTGGGGGTAGTATGGCCATCACATTCGTAATGAATGGCTCCTTTGGCATCGATCTGTATGTTTGGCTCTATCTTTGTCAACGCCGATCGATCTAACTCGGACACTTCCAATCCTAGAAACTTAGCTTTTCGCGCCACTTCCATTTCATGTTCGTAGGAGGCATCTGTTTTGTAAAGCATCAAAAGGCCCTTTCGCTCCAACTGAAAATCCCCTAAATCCCCGGAAGCTTTTATAGCTTCGAAAAGTTCACGGCTTAAAATATTGATCTCCTTGATTACGGGAATGGCTTTTTCTACTTTCGCTTTTGTAGACGATTTATGAAAGTACCACGACCATTTGAAAAACCCTGTATCCCAGCGGGGTTTCATATAAAAAGGACTCGCCGAATTAAACATCATTTTTATGCCCGTGGCTATCATTCCCGGGGAAGCCAGGGGAATAATATGACTGGGCGTAATGTAACCTGCATTTACAAAAGACGCCCCTGAGGTAATGTCAGATTTATCTATTACGGTCACGTCATGACCTTCTTTCTGTAAAAAGTAGGCACTACTTAAACCTACAATCCCCCCTCCAATGATTACGATATTGCTCAAAACAGTCTGTACTTTATGTTTTAAATGACTTGAAACCCCTGTGCATATGGATCCTCGTCATCAATGATAATCGTATTAAAGCCATACACCCTGGCCCAGCCTTGTACGCTCGGAATAATTGCCTGTTTCCCCCCTATCACGCTGGCCGCTTCAACCGTACCCACGAATTGGGAACCAATGAAACTTTCATGAATAAAAGGCTCCCCAATGGCAAGTTGGCCCTTTGCATACCATTGCGCCATCCTGGCCGAGGTTCCGGTGCCGCAAGGCGAGCGATCAATAGCCTTGTCGCCATAAAAAACGGCGTTTCGAGCCGTAGCATTATCGGCCATGGGCGTGCCCGTCCATAGGATATGGCTTACGTTTCGGATAGTGCTATCTTCGGGATGCACAAAGGCATCTTGATACCGCTCGTTTATCTTGGTTCGTATATCCTGACTAAATTGAATAAGTGTACTGGCCGAAAAATCCTGTATCCCGGAAAAATTTTCTTGTATATCAATAATGGCATAAAAATTCCCTCCGTAAGCGACGTCGAACACCAATTCCCCAAGTCCGGTACTGGGGATAGTTAAATCAGTGGCCGCAAGGTAAGATTTGACGTTGGTCAGCTTTACCCACTCTACCTTTTTTCCGCTTTGGCCATATGTGATTTGTACCAATCCGGCCGGCGTTTCCATACGCACTTTACCCGGAATCTTTGGGATTATCAATCCTTCTTCAATACCGATCGTAATGGATCCAATGGTCCCGTGACCACACATGGGAAGGCAACCACTGGTTTCAATAAACAAGATACCCAAGTCATTTTCGGGATTCGAAGGCGGATAAAAAATACTACCACTCATCATATCATGGCCCCGCGGTTCGAACATCAACCCTTTCCGAATCCAATCGAATTCTTTTAAAAAATGTTGCCGCTTAGCACTCATAGTATCCCCTATTAACCGAGGGGCTCCGCTTTTAACGACCCGAACGGGATTACCACAGGTATGCGCGTCAATGCATTCGAAAGTACTACGAGCCATGGCGTTCCTTTTCAATATACGTATTGATACGGCTTTCCAGTATGGCCAAGGTAACTGTACCTTGCGCAAGAACCACTTCATGAAAATCACGAATATCGAATTCGGTTCCGAGGGCCTCTTCCGCTTTTGCCCTGAGCGCTCGTATCTTCAACTCCCCAATTTTATAGGAAAGTGCCTGTCCTGGCCATGAAATATAGCGATCTGTTTCAGTATTCACCTCGTGCAATGATAATGCAGTGTTGGCAGTCATATAATCGACTACCTGCGCGCGAGACCATCCCTTTGCATGTAAGCCGGTATCTACTACCAAGCGACAAGCCCTCCACATTTCATAGGTTAGCTTGCCAAAATGTTCATAAGTGGTGGTGTACATACCCATCTCTTCGGCTAAAAACTCCGAATACAGTCCCCACCCTTCTCCATAGGCCGATAAATAGAGGTCTTTTCTAAATTGGGGAATACTATCCCCCAATTCGGCATTCAACGCCCCCTGCAAGTGATGTCCGGGGACGGCCTCGTGGACCGTAAGAGAGGGTAAGGTATAGAGCGTTCTGCTGGGCAGGTCGTAGGTGTTGACCCAATAATACCCGGGATCGGTGCTATTTTTTTCGGTGCCTACATACCTGCCACCGGTATATTTGGGAGCAATGGCATCTGGTACGGGTGCTACACCATACGGTTTCCGTGGTAGGGATTTAAAAAATCGTGGTAATTGCTCATCTGCACGTTTCGCCATATCCCGTGCGATCATCAGCAATTGTTCTGGTGTTTTGGCATAAAACTGCTCGTCGGTTCTCAAAAAGGTCAAAAAATCCCCAAAACTGCCCGTAAAACCTAATTCTGCTATAATTGTTTCCATTTTGGCTTTGATACGCGCTACTTCGTTCAATCCGATTTCATGAATATCTTCGGCACTGTAATCGGTACTGGTGGTGTAAAAATTAATTCTGTTTTGGTAATAAGCGACACCATTAGGGGTCTCCGAAACTCCTACAGCGGTTCGGGTACTTGGTATATACTCATCCTCAAAAAAGATTTTGATGCGCTTAAACTGGGGTATTACCTTTTCTTGAATGGCTTCTTTTGCCGCTATTAACACAGAATCTTTTATGCGTTGGGAAAGTGTACCCGGAAGGTTTTTGAAGGGGGAGTAATAATAACTATCCTCAAAGTGCGATACAATATGATCTTCATAGGTACTTTCGTAGCCCTTGAACATAATCTTCGGTTGTGAAACTCCTTTTTGTAATCCTTCGCGCAGATTTACCAGGTATTGATCTACGAAATTCGGAATGGCGTTCAACTTGTCAAGGTAGTCCTTGACTTGTTCGTAACTGGTCAATGGGCGCACGTAGTAGGTAAGATTGCTGTGAAATCCGGAATCGGACAACAACGGGTTCAAATAGCGCTCAAACGAATAAAAATCAATTTGGTCTTGAAGTACGAATTGTAACAGTTCGAAAGAAATTCGATCGGTTTCTTTCAAAGCTTCCGTATCGACACCTTCAAGGGCCGTTAACAGCGATTCAGCGAAGTTTGCCTCTGCCTCATAATATTCTTTTGTAAAAAGTCCAAGCGGAAATTCGGACTTGTCATAGCCTTCGTGATTTTCATAGGTTTCAATGATATCCAACAAGGCGTCCCCTGGGTTTTTTGAAGCCGGGGTACAGGCCAAAAAACTGAGAAAGCAAACGGCGCTTAGCACGCAAAACGCATTGTTTGACACGCTATTAAACAATTGCATTTTTTGTTGATTTACCATTAACCAATCTACTGATTTTTAAAGGATTGGAGTTTTTTAATGCTTCAGGCAACGCATGGTCTGGCCAGTTTTGATAACTCAATGGCCGTACCCAACGTTTTATGGAATGAATCCCCACTGCTCCAAAGCGACTATCGGTAGACGCAGGATACGGGCCGCCATGCTGCATCGATGGGCACACTTCCACACCAGTGGGTACTCCGTTAAAAATAATACGACCTACTCTTCCTTGTAGGGTTTCAATAAGTATATCGTTGGATTCCAAATCCTCGTTCGATCCTAGGATGGTACCTGTTAGTTGTCCTTCTAAATTTCCAATAATACCGGTAAGCTCCTTCATATCGGCACAACGCACCACTATTGAAAAGGGCCCGAACACTTCCTTATGCAGGGAGGGGTTCTTTAAAAAATCACTTCCCGATACAGTAATCACTTTTTGCGTACCGAAATTGGCCGCTACCGCTCCGCTATACGATCCGGCCACGGTAACCCCTTCTTGGGCAGCGAGCGTTGTTTTGCCTTTTTCAAAATTGCCATGAATCGTAGGGTGCAACATGCAAATAGGAGCTACTTCTTCAATCGCCGACCCCAAAGCTTTTATAAAAGCATCGAGCGCGCTACTCTCAATTCCAAAAATTAATCCAGGATTGGTACAAAACTGCCCTGCACCCAACGTAATGGAACCTGCATACTGTTCTGCCCACTCAGTTCTCTTCTCTTGAAGTGCCGATGGTAAGGCCACCACTGGGTTTACACTTCCCATTTCCGCAAAGACGGGTATGGGCTCCGCTCTTTGGGACGCCAAATCAAACAAAGCACGTCCTCCGCGAATACTGCCTGTGAAACCCACGCCTTTTACGCCCGGGTGCTGTACCAACTGTACCCCAACTTCGATACCGCTGCTATTCAAGTTGGAAAAAACACCATTGGGCATGCCTGTTTTCTCGGCAGCCCGCACAATTGCCGAGGCTACTAGTTCACCGGTACCAGCATGCATGGGGTGGCTCTTTACGATTACAGGGCAGCCGGCAGCAAAGGCTGCGGCCGTATCGCCACCAGCCGTTGAATAGGCCAACGGAAAATTACTGGCTCCAAAAACCACAATAGGTCCTAATGGAACACTCATTTTACGCAAATCCACTTTGGGCGAAGGGGTTCGTTCGGGTTGTGCAGTATCAATGCTCGCCTCTACCCAAGAACCTTCCCCGACCAACTCCGCAAAAGCGCGAAGTTGCCCTACTGTTCTGCCACGCTCGCCCTTTGCGCGTCCTTCGGGCAGACCCGTTTCCGAGCAGTATACCTGAATCAACGCATCATCCAACGCTACTATTTCGTCAGCGATGGCGTCTAAAAAGGACGCTTTCCTTGTAGCCTCTACCCTTCTAAACTCTTTAAACGCTTGGGTAGCCAAGTCTACTGCCTTGGCCACCTCATGGCTCGATGCTTCCTTATAAACCGGTTCATTTTCGAGGTTCAATAAAGGGTTGAAGGTTTTATAGGTGGTGGTGCCTTCTGCAGACAAATTAGATCCAATATAGTTTTTTCCTGTAATCATTTGTGTACGCGTTAACTAGGTTTGTTGACTATTCAACTAGGTTAAGGTTTTTATAAGCCGGTAAACTTGGTCGTGTTCGCAAGCCATTCTCTATGATCTGTAATACCCGTTTACGTTCCTCTCCTTGAAGTGGAAGCCTTGGAGGTCGTACTTGTTCAGTTCCGATTCCCGTAGCAACCTCGGCCAACTTAATGTTCTGAACCAACTGCGGACTAATATCCAATTCTAGGAGCGGTAAGAACCAACGATAAATTTCAAGGGCTTCTTCAATTCTTCCGGCTTTTGCCAGCTCATATATGGCCACCGTTTCGGCCGGAAAAGCGCATACCAATCCGGCGACCCAACCATCGGCCCCGACAAGCAAACTTTCCAATGCCAAGGTATCCACTCCACATAAAATAGCCAGCTCGTCTCCGAAACGATTTCTTAGACGACCAATATTGGTGATATCGCGCGTAGATTCCTTAACAGCCTGAATCGTCTTTACGGTTATCAACTCCTCGAACATGCGAACGGTCACTTCTATCTTATAATCTACTGGGTTGTTGTAAATCATAATGGGCAAATTGCTATTGCGGGCAATTTCCTTAAAATAAACGACCGTTTCATAATCGGTAGACTTATAGCGCATTGGAGGTAACACCATCAAGGCATTGGCTCCGGCCTTTTCCGCCGATTGCGCCACCTCTATGGCAGCTTTTGTTGCCTGCTCGGCAATGGTCATAGTCACCGGAACGGTTCCGCTGGCCAAACCAACGGCTTCCCTAATAAGTGTTAACTTCTCTTGTTTTCGAAGGGTACTGGCTTCCCCCAAGGAACCACCCAAAATGATACCATGTACCCCGGCGTTCAACTGCGCTTTCATATTCTTACCGAACATCCCCAGGTCTAAACTATCGTCATCCTTGAACTTGGTGGTGACCGCTGGCATTATGCCTTTCCATTGTACTTTCATATCGGGTATCTTTTCAAATTTACAACAAAAATAACCGTCTTCTTGCTCAAAATAGTACGCTCATTTTATCCAAAATAGAGACTATTTTAACCTAAAATATCCAATTAATCCATTTACATGTTAAAATTGAGTTATTTTAGAGCCATGAAAGTACTACCCTTTCGAATTCCAAAAACCGCAGATCACAACCTTATTGTGCAAGTTGACAAGGGACCGTCGTTTTACAAACTGCTCCATCAGCACGAAGAAATTCAATTAAGCTACATCGTATCGGGCCAAGGTACCCTTGTTTTGTCCGACAGCCTCCATGATTTTGCCTCCGGTGACGTTTTTATGATCGGAGGCAATATGCCACATCTTTTTAAAAGTATGCGGGATATCGAATCAGCCCACATGATTTCCGTGTTTTTCACCAAAGACAGTCTTGGTAGCGGGTTTTTTAGTATTCCAGAAATGGATGAGCCAAGTAGCCTGATCAAGGCTGCATCGAACGGACTTAAGCTACAGTCGCATTTCGAGACCGTTCATTCCTATATGCTTGCACTGCCAGTAGCAGCCAAGTTTGATCGGTTGTTGTTATTTTTGAAACTGCTGCACACGCTTACCAAAGCAGAAAAACTAACATTGGCCGACTACGTTTCTTCGAAGGTCTTGACTTCCATCGAGGGGCAACGATTGCAATCGGTGTTCGACTATGCCGTAACCAATTTTGCAAAAGAGGTGAATTTGGGGTCGGTTTCTCACCTAGCACATATGACCCCACCTGCATTCTGTCGATTTTTTAAGCAACATACAAACAAGACCTTTTTCGAGTTCTTGATCGAACTAAGAATTGCACATGCTTGCCAATTATTAACCTCTAACACCAAGTTATCGATAATCGAAATTGCTGAAAATTCGGGCTTCGGTTCAATTTCAAATTTCAATCGCAGATTTAAAAAAGTAAAAGGGACCACCCCATCGGCGTACAGAAGGGCACTGAAAGCGCATTCTTACTATCTGTTTCAAGGATAATGTACCTACCACCTGCCGATGCAAGCGTTCAATTTAGGCTTCGTACAATTCCTTAGTACTATTTTCACTATTTTTGGACAATTTTGTACACAATAATTTAGAAAAAATGAAAAAAGTTGCACTCCTCATCGTTGGCTTGGTCCTCGGCTGTAATTCTTCTCAGAAAACAGTAGAGGAAACCGTTGAAAAGATAGGCTCGGAAACCTATGTTGAATCTATTACAGAAGTTGATTTAAAAGAACACCTCTATACTTATGCTTCCGACGAATTTGAAGGAAGGGAAACGGGGCAGCCTGGGCAAAAAAAGGCGGTGGCCTATATTAAAGCCTATTATCAAAAGTTGGGAATTCCTGCGGCCAAAGGAGGAGATGACTATTTTCAAAAAGTACCATTGGAAGTGATGAAATTGCCCGTTGGTTCGATGTCTATTGAAGATACGGAATATGTATTGGGGGAAGATTTTTTGACCTTTTCCTCGAATCAGGGTTCCTTTGAGGAGATTTTGTATGTTGGCTATGGCATCGAAGAGGGGGATTATTCGGATTATCAAAATATTGATGTCGTTGATAAGTTGGTCCTGGTAAAGGCCGGTGAGCCTATGAAAGAGGATGGTACTTATGTACTCTCCGGAACTACAGAGGCATCGGCATGGAGCAATATGTCCGAAGCTATCGAGAAACGAAATGAACTTGCCAAAAGCAAGGGGGCAAAGGGCATGCTTTACCTAGATGCGCAAAACTATCCCCGTTTCAAGCGGTATTTCGATTACATGAAGCTTAACGACAGCGGACAAATGTCTATTAAAAAGGAGGAAGAAGATGGCTTCTTCCAAATTTTTCTAACCGATGGAATGGCAAAAAGTATTTTGACAGATATTGAAACCAACAGCAAGCCCACCGTTATTGACAAAACGACCAAAGTAGATTTAAAAGCGGACAACAATCAAGTAGATTCTGAAAATGTTGCGGCCATTTTGAAAGGGAGCAAAAAACCAGATGAGTATGTGGTTCTCTCTTCGCACTTAGACCATATTGGTGTAACCGCAGATGGTCAAGTAAATAATGGTGCCGATGATGATGGTTCGGGAACTGTAGCCCTTTTGGAAATAGCAGAAGCTTTTAAAAAAGCGGCGGACGCGGGGCATGGCCCGGAAAGATCCATCGTGTTTTTACATGTAACTGGGGAAGAAAAAGGGTTGTTGGGTTCACAGTACTATACCGATCAAGAGCCTATTTTTCCATTAGCCCAGACGGTGGCCAATCTTAATATTGATATGATCGGGCGCATAGACCCTAAAAGAGAGGGCGACCGTAACTATATTTATCTTATTGGGTCTGACAAATTAAGTACCGAATTACATGAGCTTTCGGAGGAGGTCAATGAAAAGTACATGAATATTGAGTTAGACTATACCTACAATGATGAAAACGATCCGAATCGTTTTTACTACCGTAGTGATCACTACAATTTTGCCAAAAATAATATTCCAATTATATTCTATTTTAACGGTACTCATGACGACTATCACCGTCCTGGGGATACACCTGATAAAATCAATTACGACTTGTTGCAGAACAGAAGTCGATTGGTTTTTCACACGGCTTGGGAAATAGCCAATAGAGAAGCACGTTTAATCGTAGATAAGACGGCACCGTAAATATAAAATACGCATTCTTAAAAAAGCTGTCTTACATCCATAAGGCGGCTTTTTTTACTTCCTTAATAGTCACAAAAAAACCCTGACCAAAACGATCAGGGTCTGTATTTTTGGGTGGAAGACCGGTTTCGAACCGGCGACCTCTGGTACCACAAACCAGCGCTCTAACCAGCTGAGCTACAACCACCATTTGTAAGCGATTGCAAAGGTAATTTTTTTTGACTGATCTTTCAAAATAAATAACTGCTTATTTTTTGGATATCCTAATACGTTTCTATCTTCATCCCTGAAGGGATCGGATTGCATAAAAAACGAGTCAATTTCAACAAAACATCGATAAACTACATCATTTTAAGGTTCAAACACACAAAAAACGGTCATACACAACATTATTTAGAAAAAAAGAACCTCACAAGGTATTTTAGCCAGCAGTTATTGATAGCACCATGTCCCAGGTCAAAAATCACTTTCCCAATATATACCCTTCAAAAGGAACCGGTGTCCTATTGATGATTTTTCTGCTCTTTGGCTGTCTCAAAAGTAATGGGCAACAAGATGGTAAACCGAATGTGCTTCGAACAATTACCGCCATGCAACAAGCGGAGGGATTTTCAGTGAAAGACACCCTTTACATCGACTTGTTAAATAAGTTAGCGACCTCCAAACGTTTTTATAAAACAGATAGCCTTCTATTGGTCGCCAAGAAAGCACTCTCGTATAGTAGGGAGGCCGATTACCCCTTGGGAGAATGCAAGGCCTTGTTAAATCTAGGGGATTACTACTCCGACAAAGGAGCTTCCAAGGAAGCCATTACACATTACAAATCGGCACAGGGAATCGCTGAAAATTTAGAAAATCATTCCCTTGACATTAGCACCCAAAACAACCTTGCCGGCGAGTACACCTATAAAGGGGATTATGCCAACGCGTTAAACCGCTATTTAGAAGCATTGGAATTGGCCGAGGAGCATGAAAAAAACACAATGCGGTCTATCATCACCGAAAACATTGCCAACCTCTATGCCTCCCAAAAAGACTATGAACAAGCCCTCTTTTTTTACAAAAAAGTAAAGAAAATCAACGAACAATTGAACGACCCTATCAGTTCTGCACAAACCTTTGCCAATATGGGGTCTATTTATGCTGATATGGGTAAATTAGAGTATGCCATGTTCAATGCAAACAGTAGCATCTCTATATTTGAAAAAGAAGAATTGACGGATTGGCTGGCCTATGCCTACGAGGTAAAGGGAAAAATATACCTCAAACAAAAGAAGTATGATTGGGCTCTTTTCTGGTATAACCAAGGAGAGTTACTGCATAAGACCTTGGAAGATGACCGCGGGGAGATCGATTTGCTCAATGGCATAGCAGAGACCTATCTAGGGCTTCAAAAAGATAGTCTTTCCCAGCAATATGCCATACGAGCATTTGAAATTTCTACCCGAATCAACTTTACCGAAGGAAGGCAAAAGTGTGCCAAGACGTTGTATAAAATCAGTAAAAATAATAAGGACTATGCTCAGGCACTTACATATCATGAGTTATTCCAACAATTATCCGACACGATTTCCCAAGTTGAAAATCAAAAAAGTCTGGCCTTATTAAAAACAAAGTCAGAATACGAGCATCAAAAAACGGAGTTGATCCTAGAAAATGAAAAAGAACTTGCTACGCAAAGAAACTATGTGAATTTGGCACTGGCCATTCTACTTATTTTTATCATCGTTACCTTCTTAGTGCATCGAAGCGAGAAAGTACTCAAAACCCTCAACGAAGAGTTAAAGGTGAAAACGAAACATCTCGAAAAAAATGAAGTAGAACTCAAAAAATTAAACGAGACCAAGAACAAACTATTCTCTATTGTAGCACATGATCTTCGCGGACCCATTGGAGCTTTTCAAGGCCTGTTGAACCTTTTAAGGAACGGGGAGATCAAAAATAAGGAGTTTATGGACTTTATTCCGAAACTGGGGCATGACATCGACCATATCTCTTTCACTTTAAACAATTTGCTAAGTTGGGGACAGGCACAAATGAACGGATTGATTACCAAACCTTCTATTATTTCAATAGATACCATTGTTGCGGAAAACATACATTTATTATCGGAAACCGCTACTAATAAATCAATCAAGTTGGCTAGCCAAATTCCTGAGAATACAATGGCATGGACCGATGGTGACCAAATAGATATTGTGATCCGGAACCTGATCAGCAATGCTATCAAATTCACCCCTAAAAATGGGATGGTCACTGTAGGTGCGCAGGAAAAAACGGATTACTGGGAAATATTCGTTCGGGATACGGGTATCGGAATGGGACAAGAAACCATTGACAAGGTTTTTGAAGAAAACACCAATATCACCACCTACGGTACCGAGAACGAAAAAGGAACGGGCCTAGGACTTTCGCTTTGTAAGGAAATGGTCGAAAAGAACAATGGTACCATATGGGTTGATAGTTTACCGCAGCGGGGAAGTTGTTTTTACTTTACGGTACCCAAGGCTAAAAAACAATACAAAAGAACAGGCTAAATCAGGTTTTCCAAGCTATCTACCGCTACAAAACGTTCCACGTTGAAACCCTCGGCATAGTCAACCCCTATCATACGCCCTAAATCGCGTGCACGGTAATTAATGCTATCAATAAAATTCTTACTGCTAATGGGGGTTTCAGGCTCCTCACTATTCGGGTCATAAAACTGTGATCCATATGCCAAAATTGCTTTTGTTTTTTCTGTGATATATCCTGAAACATCTACCACAAAATCAGGGTCGAGGTTTTTCCATTGAATATAATGATAAACCACCTTGGGACGCCAAGCTTCTTGGGGCTTCCCATCGGGATGTTTCGTTTCAATCTTAACCAAACCACTTAAAAAACAGGCGTCGCTTACCAAATTACTACCTTTGCCATGGTCAATATGACGATCATCAATCGCGTTGCACAGCACAATTTCAGGTTTGTATTTGCGAACCATGTCTATCACCGCCATCTGGTGCTGACGGTCATTGCTAAAAAATCCATCGGCAAAACCCAGATTTTCCCGAACGGAAACTCCCAGTATTTTGGCAGCTGCGGCCGCTTCCTTATCACGTATTTCGGCAGTACCCCTAGTACCAAGCTCTCCTCTTGTAAGGTCTACGATGCCTACTTTTTTTCCTTTGGCAATTTCTTTTGCAATAGTGGCGCCGGCGCCCAGCTCAACATCGTCGGGGTGCGCCCCAAAGGCCAATATGTCTAATTTCATTCCATCTATTTTATAGGACGTGATCAATGGGTCGTTGCAACCACGGTAGACCTTACTTTTTCCAAGGCCTGTTCAATATCTTCGATTAAATCTTCTACTTCTTCAATTCCTACGGAAAAACGAATAAGCCCATCCTTGATACCCTGCCGCTCGCGCTCTTCCGCTCCCAAAAGCGCGTGTGAGGTTTGTGTCGGGGATAGGACGGTACTTTCGACCCCGGCAAGACTCATAGAAGATTTAATAAGTTGCAATGCCTTTTGAAATTCCGAGGCATCAAAACCGTCTTGTAGTTCAAAGGATAGCATACCACCAAATCCCTTCATCTGCTTCCTGGCCAATTCATGGTCTGGATGACTCGCCAACCCTGGATAGTATACATTTTGGATATCTGCATGCTTATGGAGGTATTCGGCCATTTGAAGTGCATTGGTATTTTGTGCCCGAACCCGGATCCCCATTGTTTTGATGCTCCTTTCTAACAGCCATACGGTGTAATCGCTTAAACTACCTCCGAAATTTTTGGCCAGGTGAAAAATGCGTTCCATATACTCCTCGGTAGATGCAACCGCACCCGCACAAATATCCGAATGCCCACCCATATATTTAGTGGCACTATGGATCACCACATCAATCCCAAAATCGATTGGATTTTGATTTACCGGACTGGCAAAAGTATTATCGATCATGGAAACAATTCCATGCTTTTTCGCAATGTCCGCCACGGCCTTTAAATCAGTAATCGTCAACAAGGGGTTCGAAGGGGTTTCTACATAGATCACCTTGGTGTTTTCTTGCACTTTCGCCTCAAAATCTTCTGGCTGCAATCCGTCGGTAAAAGAATATAAAATACCATACTTTTCAAATTCTTCCGTTACCAAATTATAGGTACCTCCATACAGTGTGCGCTGCAATACAATATGGTCTCCAGCACGCAGAAAAGCCATCATCGCAGTACTTACCGCCGCCATACCACTGCCAAAAATCAAAGCAGCCTCTGCATGTTCAAGCGCAGCGACCTTCAAACACAAGGCCTCTTGATTTGGGGTATTGAAATACCGCGGATACCGCTTAACGTCAACATCTTCAAAAGCATAGGAGGTACTCATATAAAGCGGCGAAATAGCACCTTTGAACTGTTCGTCGACTACTTCACCCACATGGGTACAAATGGTATTTAATCCTTTTTTCTGTTGGTTCATATCCGGGATTTTTTAAGAACAATAAAGTTACGAAATTCGGTTAGACTTGTACTCTTTTCCAGTTTCCTTTCTTAAACCATACCATCGCTATTATCGCTAACAATACCTCTGCCAAGGTAATGGCGGCAAAAACACCTACCGGCCCTGCTTCAAAGGTAATCGCAACCAGATACGCAAGTGGAAGTTGAAACAACCAGAAAGCCAATAAATTAATCTTTGTGGGAGTACCGGTATCCCCTGCCCCATTAAATGCTTGGGTCACTACCATCCCATAAGCATAGAAAACATAACCTGCGGCAATAATCTGTAAACATAGTCCGCCATTGGCCACGACTACCGGATCCTCATTGAACCAAGCCACAATGTCATAGGAGAAAAAGAGATATACCAGGGAGACCAATCCCATAAAAATGGCATTGTACTTCCCGGTTTTCCAGACGGATGTTTCTGCACGCCCAGGTTGTGCGGCCCCCAAGTTCTGACCAACCAAGGTCGCGGCAGCATTGCTCATTCCCCAAGAGGGCATTAATGTAAATAGCATTACCCGGATTGCGATGGTGTACCCTGCAAGGACCTCACTTCCGAATTCTGACATGATGCGCATAAGGAATACCCAACTAGAGGTTCCTATGAGAAACTGTGCAATACCTCCAGAAGAAACTCTTAGCAGGTTGAACATTACCTTCAGGTTTAAAACCATATCGGCGAATCCTATTTTAATTCTGCTCCATCCAAAAAATAAGACGGCCAATTGGAACAAAACGGCCGTTCCCCTCCCAATATTGGTAGCGATGGCCGCTCCCATGACCCCATATTCAGGAATGGGGCCCCACCCAAAAATAAAAATTGGGTCCAGAATAATGTTGAGACCGTTGGAAAGTACCAAAGCCCACATAGCAATCGAGGCATCGCCAGCCCCCCTAAAAATTGCATTGATCAAGAATAGCAATAGAATGGTGATATTGCCGCCTAACAAAAGCCGCGTATAGCCATAGCCTTCAGCAATTAAATCTGATTCCGCGCCCATTAGCGCAAGAATCTCTTTTGCAAAGATAAAACCAAGTGTGCCGACCAGAATAGAAACTACTGTCCCCAGCGCGATTGCCTGCACCGCGGCTTTTTGAGCGCCCGGTATATCTTTCTCTCCTATTCTACGAGCCACTACAGCGGTCGCCGCCATGCTTAGCCCAATGGCAACGGCATAGACCAGTGTCACTACTGATTCGGTAAGCCCAATGGTCGCCACGGCATTTACACTGACCTGCGATACATAGGCAATATCGACAATGGCGAAGATAGATTCCATCATCATCTCCAAAATCATCGGAATAGAAAGCATAAAAATTGCCTTGCGAATGCTCCCGGTAGTAAACTCTGTTTCTTTTCCGGTAACGGCGGCTATAAAAGACTTGAATAGGTTTTTAAGCGTAGGTGTATGTTGATTGTTCGTCATTATAAAGAAGAATTATGTTGAAAAGAAGAAATTGCAATGCCTTAAGAAGTACGACAGGAGGTCGATTACTTCTTGGGTTTAAACCCTAAGACATCTATTGAAAACATAATTCTTATAACTTCATGATGCGACAAAGATGCAAAATTAATTCAGAGTGTATCTAAAAAAATCCATTATTTAACATAATTGACTTTATAGCGCCAATAGCTTAAAGCACCCAAAACACCTACGGACAAGGCAATGTACCACACATAATCAGGGGTAATCGCCGCTGCCCCGCTCTGGCCGTAACTATGCAACCCTACAAGGTAATAATTGACCCCAAAATAGGTCATCATAATGCTTCCGAAGGCGGCGACACTGAGAAAATTGAAGGTCCACCTACCTCGAAGCCCAGGCACCAAACGGGTATGAATTACGAATGCGTACACCATAATGGAAATCAAGGCCCAGGTCTCTTTCGGGTCCCAACCCCAATAGCGCCCCCAACTTTCGTTCGCCCATTGTCCTCCCAGAAAATTCCCAATGGTGAGCATAATCAACCCAACGGTCAAGGCAATCTCATTAATGATGGTCAATTCCTTTAGGCTTCTCTCCATTCGTGCTTTGTTCTTTTTGGTGGTCAGGAGCATTAACAACAGGGCAACCACCCCGAGGATCATCCCTACGGTCAACGGACCGTAGCTACCCACAATGACGGCTACGTGTATCATAAGCCAATAACTATCTAACACTGGCTGCAGATTACCAATGGAGGGATCTACCCAATTTTGATGAGCGATCCACAAGAGCATCCCAGCTACAAAAGTGGAAGCTGCTATCGTTAAATTGCTCTTCTTACCGAACGCAAGCCCCATTCCCATAGTCGCCCAGGCAACGTATAAAATACTTTCGTACGCATTGCTCCATGGTGCATGGCCCGAGCTATACCAGCGCAAAATAAGGCCGGAGGTATGCCAAAGAAAAAGTACAATGATCGTGCCTTTGAAAAAATAGACCCCGACCCTCCAAATAGCCCGGTCTTTGAAAATTTGAAACACCAGGATAAAGAACATTAACAATCCCACCACCGGATACAATCGCCAAAGCTGTCCAAAAATATTCAGCTTGTTGTAAACGACCTCCGTCTCGATCTTTCGGTCAGAAGGAAGTACTTCGCTCCCATGGTTTTTTTGATTTTGCTTGAATGCTTCCAATAGTTTATCGGCTTCCCCATAATCACCGGTACGTTGTGCTTTCTGCAACGACATTAAATAATAGGGAATGGCATTCTTTACAAAATTGCTGTAAAGAGAATCAGAAATTTGATATTGTCCGCCGCGATATTCCAAGGCCGAAATCCATTTGTTGTTTTCATCGTTCAAAAGCGGAAAAATCTTGACAATGCTTCCCTGCAATGCCTGATCAAGAAGGCTTAGACGCATATTGGCATCTTTGTAGTCTTGTTGGAATTTGTTCGGGTTGTTGGTAGCCGTGGCCTCCCTAAGAAATGGTTCTAACTTATACCTGCCTTCCTCATCGAAAAAATCTACGGCCTTGACATAGCGCTGCCCTTTTGGTACTCCTATGACTTTTCGAATACTATCGTTCTTTCCTTTTTTATCGACCGCGATGAAAGCGGCGTTGTACCAAAGTGCAGGGTTTGCCATCATTGACAAGAACACCTGATCCGAATCCATTCCCTTAAACTTATCCTGTAAGCTCAGTTTTCTCAATAATTCGGAAGAAAAGGTGTTGATGGGTTTCATTCGCCCGCCTTCATCTTGAATAACCAGCTTTCCAAACTTTTCTGCATGTACTTCGGAGACCATTGTGGCCATTAACAGGGAATCGATCTGCTTGGCGGTAGGTGGCGTTGCGCTGCTTGTCGTATGATCATGGCCATCATTAGGACCGTGCTCCTGCCCATTTGCGATAGTTACCGTAGCGAACAAAAGCAAAGTGGTGACGGCTTTCTTTTTATCCAACTTTTCCAACGCTTTGGAAAGGTCTTTGAAACGTGTTTTCCCAAAGAACATAATTCCCAACAGTCCTATATACAACAAAAAATATCCTATATAGGTGATCCACGTACCCCATTGGTCATGGTTCACTGATAAAATAGTCCCTTTTTCGTCCGGGTGAAAACTCGATTGGAAAAAACGGTATCCGGCATGATCCAATACATGGTTCATAAAAATGTCATAGTCAAAAGGGCGGTCGTCCTCTACTGTAATTTTACTCATAAAAGAGGCATACCCTTTTTCGGTTCCAGGATACTTCTCCCCAATAAAGTCATTGAGTTTGATGCTAAATGGAAGTTCATACACCTTGGAGCCATAGCTCATCATAAAGTCTAGATCGCCTACTTTGAACTTATCGCTAAAGTCACCTCTTCCCTTGCCTCCCAACAGGGTTTGTCTTTTGGTTTCCCCATTGGCGGTTATCTCAACTATTAGTGCATCTGCCGATTCTTTGGTTACCCGATCCTTTGGCAAGGGCACCACCCCGTATACCCCTTTCAACAATGGGTCCGGAATTACGAATTGCATCCCGGCCGTCGTGTATAACGAGCGTAGTTGTAATTGCTGAAGACTATCTTTTACCACTGTCCCTTGAAACTGGTCGGCCATCCTCATGAAGCTTCCCTCAAATGGAGACTTTATTTGATACGTGCTGTCTGTGACAAAAATGTTGATCGCACCGTTGGTAGGTTTGTTCAGCGCAAACAATACGTTGTGAATGCTTGCTACTTTTCCGTCCTCTAAATAATGATCATGGCGTTGCCCATCACCAGATTCTACGATTTTTAAAAAACCTTTGCCATTCTCATCTGGTATGAGCCCCTCTTCCGCACCTTTGATAAAATCAACATACGAAACCGTAAAGGGAGCCCCATTGTAATCATCTCGCCAAGGAAGACTCGATTTTAAGGCTTCGGGAGTCACAATAATGGCTTCTTGAAGAATCTTCCGTTTTGGCTCGCCATCAATTTCACCATCTACGTACGTCGTTAGATAGGTTTTATCGGAATAAAATACTTTTTCGGAATCGCCCTCACGGATCGGCATAATTCCCTCATAGCTGATATAGCGCGTAACGAAGGCCCCCACAATGATCAATATCCAAGAAAGATGCAGCGTTAGAACGGGCCATTTTTCCCATCGTAGCAGGCGGTATCTAAAAATGTTCCCCACAAAGTTGATCACAAAAAACACCATAATGGCTTCGAACCAAGTAGTGTTATAGATCCATATACGGGCCGTCTCGGTACTATACTTGCTTTCTATGAACGTACCAAACGCCATGGCGGTGCCAAAAACAAGGAATAAAACCGCCATTAAACGAGTGGAAAAGAAAATTTTCTTGAGCAGTTCTGTCATTTCGCCGGCCTTTGATTTTCAGCAAGCAAAATTACGGCCTTTTTGTGGTTTTTCAAGGGCATCGTACGACTTAATGTTTCGATTTAAGTGGTCCTATTGGCCTACCGTTCAAAAAGTCAAAAAAGAAACAGGAAAGAAGGGACAGCAATAATTTTAATGCAGCACTAGGACTGCCTGGCTTGAAACATGCTTACATGAAAAAAAGTACCCATGTTTCGTGCACGGTTTTTTGCAATCATCGCCTTTTCCCCTGTAAAGAGGGCATCGATCGTTTCGAACCAAAGGTTTAACCAGCGTCCGAAATGGTGTTCGTTTATGGTATGCCCCGCCGCCGCATCGACCAATTGGTGCTTTAGCAGGGGATTCCCTTTAAACTTTCGGATAAAAAACAAATTGGTTTCCCAGAAATCAGTGAGTCGTTCCAGGTGTTTTGGCCAGTCTTTTATGTGCTTTTCAAAAATAGGCCCCAGCAAATCGTCCTCTCTTATTTTGATATAAAATGTATCGACAAGATGATATACATCTGCCCTGTCCTCGATTTCTTTCTGTTCCATATAATGGATTAAAGGTATTCAATTTTATCACTTAAAATACGTGTATGAGCAAGAGAATTAGATTTACTACAATACTCAAAAACAGTAGTTTGAAGACCCAACTTGTTTTTAGTTGTGCCAATACGGATGCGTTGTATACCATGGTAACGCCGATACATATTCCCAATTGTAATAGCAAGAAGGAACCACCCGTTTTTAAAATGAATAATACGGCAATAGAACCCAAACAACTTTGAAAAATGATCGAAAGTGGTATCATCATCATATACGAAGATGTAAAACTGCGAGATAAACTATTGAAAACGTTCATAGCTTTGTATTTTTAATGTTCCAAACAAAGTTAGTTTGCACAGATACCTACAGTTTATGATTTCAATCATACGACCTTATGATCGCTGAAACCCTTCTCCTGCAATTTGGCGGGCAAACGATTACGCTCGATAAGAATGAAGTGCTCTTCTCGGAAGGAGGCAGGGCCGACTATTACTATCAAATTATGCAAGGAGCTGTAAAAATGTATAACCTCACCGAAGAAGGAAAGGAATTTGTACAGGGAATTTTCGAGGGTGGCAAGAGTTTTGGAGAGCCTCCCCTGTTGGGTAATTTCCGTTACCCGGCTTCGGCAATGGCCACGGAAAAAACGCAGTTGTTACGCGTGCCGAAAAAAGGTTTTTTGGAATTACTTATTGGCAACCCGCCCATTCATTTAGCATTTACGAGTTTGCTTTGCAAGCGTTTGGCATACAAAGCAATGATCGGGAAAGAGGTTTCAGTACATCCTCCAGAACATCGGATTCTTACCTTGCTTCGGCACCTAAAAAAACAACAACCGGAACCGGTGTTTACCGTTCCCATTACCCGGCAGCAGATTGCCGAACTAACCGGTCTACGCGTAGAAACTGTTATTAGGGCCATCAAAAAGCTAGAATCCAGAAAAAAGCTACACTTGGAAAACCATAAAATTATCTTGTAATCCATACTTTCGCGATATGAGTACCATAACCATTGTAGGAACCGGAAATGTTGCTTGGCATTTGTTTCAAGCTTTTTCACAACATGATGAAATTAGCATTTTACAGGTCGTAGGTCGCAATAAGGAAGGATTGAAGTCTTTTGGGAAAGCCGCCACCTTGCTTCAAAACACTTTGGACATTGCCAAAGCCGACGTGTATATCATAGCCGTTAGCGATGACGCTATTTTGGAGGTATCGGAACTGTTCCTAGGTCTCGAAGGGCTGGTTGTGCACACTTCTGGAAGTGTTCCCATGCAGGTGCTTGCAAAGCACTCCGATTATGGGGTATTTTATCCCTTACAGACCTTTAGCAAAGGACGTTCGCTCAACTTTAAAACAATACCCATTTGCATTGAAGCCAACAGCGAAAAAAACGATGTATTTCTATCCCGGTTGGCGAGATCTATATCAGACGTTCAACACCGCATTAATTCGGTACAGCGCAGGAGTCTTCATTTGGCCGCTGTCTTTGCGAATAATTTCACCAATCACCTGTACCACATCGCTCATTCGGTCTGTACCGATCATGAGGTACCGTTTTCTATTTTGAATCCGCTGATTTTGGAGACCGCCGCAAAAGTATCCCAAGGTGCCCCCTACCAAATGCAAACAGGTCCGGCCAAACGAGGAGACCACCAAACACAGCAGCGTCATTTAGCGCTCTTGGAAGTACAAGCACAAAAAGACATCTATACCTTATTAAGCAGTGCCATTACAAAAACATATCAAAACAAATAACTTTGGAAAAAAGCTACAAAGAACTACTCGAAGACATTACCACCTTTATTTTTGACGTTGACGGTGTTTTCACCGATGGCACTTTGCTCATTACAACAGATGGTGAAATGCTGCGAAAAATGAACGTTAAGGATGGTTACGCGCTAAAAACCGCGCTCGACCGGGGTTATCATGTATGCATCATCTCTGGAGGTACCAATGAAGGGGTTCGCAAGCGCCTAAGCGGTTTGGGAGTACAACACATTTTCCTGGGTGCGCATCATAAAACGGACCCCCTGAACGAATTTTTAAGCGCCCAACGGATAGCCCCAAAAAATGTGCTTTATATGGGAGATGACCTACCGGACATTCCCCCTTTGAAATTGGTGGGTTTACCCACCTGCCCCCAAGACGCGGTGCCAGAGGTAAAAGAGGTCTGCAAATACGTTTCACATCGAAACGGCGGGGATGGATGTGTGCGCGATGTTATTCGGCAAGTACTAAAAGTACGCGGGGATTGGTACGGGAATTTTGATGCGAAAAACGCTTGATCAGATGTTACACGATGCATTAAAGCACCACAGACTTATTTTGGCTTCCGGTTCTCCTAGAAGGCAGCAATTTTTTAAGGAGTTAGGGTTGGATTTTGAAATACGACTAAAGGAAACAGAAGAAATATATCCCAAGCAGCTCACAGGGGGCGCCATATCGGACTATTTAGCTGAATTAAAAGCGACGGCATTCGATGGTACCTTGAACGATAACGAAATCTTGATTACTTCGGATACGGTAGTATGGCACAACAGTGTTTCTTTGGCCAAAGCGGCAGACCATGAGGAAGCCTATGCCATGTTACGCGCCCTATCTGGGGATTGGCATGAAGTCATCACTTCTATCTGTTTTGCAACCACCAAGGGAAAAACCACCGTTCGGAATACAACAAGGGTAAAATTCAAGGAACTTTCAGAGACCGAAATCCGTTTTTATGTGGATACCTACCAACCCTTCGATAAAGCGGGAGCGTATGGGATTCAAGAATGGTTGGGACATATTGCCATTGAAGAGATTGAAGGGTCTTACAATAGCGTTATGGGACTCCCTACACATCTCTTATACAAAACGTTAACGACCATGGTCAACTAGGTCTTTTTCGGTAATTTTGGTGAAAATCAAAAAAAATGAAGCAATCCTACGATATCACCTTCCCGTACGGCATTTTGGTCTTGTTACTGTTAACTTTCCCTTCTTGCAAAGAAAAAACAAGGGGCGACAATACCGAAATGGCTTTAAATACGGCTATTGAAAAGGTAGCGGATACCAAGACAACCCGTTCTATTTCGGAAGAATTCAAAGCCTACTGGTATGCAGGCGAGGCGGAGATTACCTCTTATAAGCTCGAGCAGGCACGTTATGGTGAATTGCGTGAGGGATCTTCCGTGTTGATTTTTGTGACTGAACCCTTTTTAGCCCAAAAACAAGTGAAGGCCGACGGGAATCGCCCTGATAATATCCCAGTGCTCAAGTTAAACAGTACCAAAAATTATGTAACCGGTATTTACCCCTACTCCATTATGAGCAGTAGCTTTTATCCGGTGCAGGACAATGGGCACGCAGTAAAAGTTTCCTTTTCTTCACAGGAATGGTGCGGACAGGTATATGCACAATTGAACAACCGGGAAACATTTGAGGTGCTATCTCATTCCTATTTTGAGACAGAGGCGGATCAACGCTTGACCCTGGAAAAAACCACACTCGAAAATGAGGTTTGGAACAAAATACGAATACACCCTGAAGGGCTGCCTGTTGGAACACTACAGATCATTCCTTCAATGGAGTATATTCGCCTATCGCATAAGGAGCTAAAGGCCTATAGCGCCACGGCAACGCTCACGGAAGAAGAGGCGCAAAGTACCTATGTACTTACCTATCCTGAATTAGGAAGAACCCTCTCGATACAATTCACCACTGCTTTTCCCCATACCATTGAGGGGTGGACAGAATCTTTTAAAAGTGGCTACGGGAGCAATGCCAAGGTACTGACCTCAACGGGGAAAAAAGTAAAAACGATCAAAAGCCCGTATTGGCAGAAAAACAGTAATCGTTTTTTACCCCTTCGCGATACGCTTGGACTGTAGTTTATGGAAGAATTTCTTGCAAGTAATAAAAGTGAATTGCTGGGTTCCGTCATCACGCTGTTGGCGGTTGTCTTGATTCGGTTTCTTAGCTTTAAAATGGTGCGACGAATTGGGCGCCTCAGCAATATCGTGGAGGCAAGAACACGGTTGATTCTACGGTACGTTTCTTTCCTCTTAAGTTTCTTGGGAGTGGGTATATTGATTTTTATCTGGGGGGTAAATTTCAAGGAATTAGGCCTCTTGTTTTCCTCTGTTTTTGCAGTTATAGGGGTGGCTTTGTTCGCACAATGGTCTATTTTAAGCAACCTTACTTCTGGGGTAATCCTATTTTTTTCCTTTCCTTTCAAAATAGGAGATCGTATCAAGATAATGGACAAGGACATGATCCTAGGAGAAAACGAACAATTGCCCGTTTTTGAGATCGCCGATATTACCGCCTATCACATTCACCTTAAAAATGACCGGGAGGAATTAATTACCTATCCCAATAATTTGCTCCTACAAAAGGCGGTTACTCTGGTAAATCGTTTGGGAGAAGATTCTAAATACAGTGATTCCGTTTAGTGTTAAAGAAAATTTAAAAGCGGATGGCCCCCTATTTATCTTTCTATCTTTGAAAACCAATGAAATACAACATATGCTTCGACTTTTATTGCTTTTAGCCAGCGCATTGCTCCTTACGACCAGCGGCCATTCACAGAAACGTGCCAAAACAAGTTCTGCCGATATTTATCATTCGATACAAAAATTAAATTTTCTAGGTTCGGCACTGTATGTTGCGGCGCATCCCGACGATGAAAACACCCGGTTAATTTCCTATCTTTCGAATCATGTGAAAGCCAGAACTGCTTACTTGTCAATGACCAGGGGCGATGGAGGACAAAATTTAATAGGTCCTGAATTGCGAGAACTTCTAGGAGTTTTGCGTACCCAAGAACTATTGGCCGCACGCGGTGTGGATGGCGGACAACAATTTTTTACTCGGGCAAATGATTTTGGGTACTCCAAACACCCGAACGAGACCTTGGAAATCTGGAATAAGGAAGCTGTTCTCGAAGATGTGGTACGGATCATACGCCAATTTAAACCAGATGTAATTGTCAATCGTTTTGATCATCGCTCGCTCGGCACGACCCATGGGCACCATACCGCTTCGGCAATGCTGAGCGTAGAGGCCTTTGATCTGGTAAACGACCCCAAAGCCTATATCGATCAATTGAAACATCTGGAAACTTGGCAACCCAAGCGCTTGTTCTTTAATACCTCGTGGTGGTTTTATGGGAGTCAAGAAAAGTTTGAAGCTGCCGATAAAAGTAATATGATGAATTTTGACGTAGGCACCTATTATCCCGTACTAGGAACCTCTAACAATGAAATCGCCTCCTTGGCGAGTAGCCAACATTTGTGCCAAGGTTTTGGAAGAATTTCAACAAGAGGCAGTCAAAACGAATATGTTGAATTGCTCAAAGGAGATCTCCCAAAAAATAAAGATGATTTGTTCGATGGTATTGATACTTCTTGGTCGAGAATCGAGGGCGGCAAGGCCATCGGCGCTATTTTGAATCCCATTGAGGATGGTTTTGATTTCAAAAATCCGAGCACCCACCTTCCACAATTGATCAAAGCGCACGAACTACTCAGTGCGTTGCCTAATGGGCATTGGAAAGGAATTAAAATAAAGGAATTGGAAACTGTTATTTCAGCAACCGCCGGGCTCTACCTGGAGGCATCTGCTGCTGCACCGTATAGTCATGCCGGCGGAACGGTAAAAATAGCTATTGAGGCATTGAACCGAAGTACGACCCCCATGACTTTGAATGCGGTACGTATCAATGATGCGACTGCGATTACGACCCCCAATACACTTGACAAGAATAAAAAGGTTGTTATGGAAATGGATTTAAAAATTCCGTCAAGCACCCCAACTACCAGTCCCTATTGGCTAAATGAAAAGGGAAGTTTGGGAATGTATGAGGTAGCGGATAAGACCCTTATAGGAAAACCGGAGACTCCTAGGGCTTTCAATGCCACTTTTAACTTGACCATGAACAACTACACCTTTCAAATCATAAAACCGGTCGTTCGTAAATTTGCCAAACCTGATAAGGGGGAATTGGTACAGCCTTTTGAGATCCTACCGGAAGCGACCGCCAGCTTTCAGGACAAGGTGATAATATTTGCGGACGGAAAACCAAAAGAAGTGTCGGTACTGGTAAAAGCACATAGAGATGATGCAAAAGGTACTGTGCAGTTTCAGTATTCCAATGGATGGACGGTAGACTCGGAGACCCAGAACTTTACCATCGCTAAAAAAGGAGATCAGCAAGAATTGGTTTTCACACTTACCCCCCCTGCCTATGAAAATGAAGGCTATATTCGGCCATTGGTGAAGATCGGAGGAAAGGAAATTTCCAAGGAATTGATAGAGATCACCTATGACCATGTTCCGAAACAGTCCGTTTTACTCCCTGCGGAGGCCAAAGTAGTGCGATTGAACATTCAGAAAATGGGGCAAAATATTGGTTATATTGTAGGGGCGGGAGATGATGTTCCTACTAGCTTGGAACAAATAGGTTATACGGTGCATATTATAGATCCACAGAGCATCGGTGAAGGCAGTCTTGATAAATACGACGCCATTGTAACCGGTATACGATCCTACAATGTGGTGCCCGAACTTAAGTTTAAACAGCGTTTTCTGCTGGAATACGTTAAAAATGGAGGAAACTTAATCGTGCAATACAATACTGCAGGACGATGGAACAAGCAATTCGAAGACATTGCCCCCTACCCCCTTAAGCTGTCACGGGATCGTGTGACCAATGAAAATTCGGCGGTGAGCATTTTAGCGAAAAAACACTCATTAACGACCTTTCCGAACGCTATTGAAACAAGCGATTTTGATGGATGGGTACAAGAAAGAGGGCTTTATTTCCCGAACGAGTGGGACAAGGCCTTTACACCCGTACTCTCCATGAAGGACAAAGGCGAATCGCCTAAAAATGGTAGTTTATTAGTCGCTCCCTACGGAGAAGGCAATTACATTTATACGGGGCTTAGCTTTTTTAGGGAACTGCCGGCAGGTGTGCCCGGGGCGTACAAACTGTTTGCCAACATGTTGTCCATAGGGAAAGACAATGTTAAAAACGAGACCAACATTAAGGGCTAATATGAATGATAAAGTGGTTTGGAAAAAAGAGTATACGTTGGTCATTATCCTCAACATACTCTACCTATTATTGTTTAGCTATCTAATGACATCCTTTACATAAATGGAAACACTTGATTGGATAGTTCTTTCAGGAACACTTTTGTTTATAGTGGTTTACGGGGTATGGAAAACCAGGGGCAGCACAAGTGTTGAGGATTATGTGGGGGGTGGAAAAAATACGAAATGGTGGACCATTGGGCTATCGGTCATGGCCACACAAGCAAGTGCCATCACCTTTTTATCAACTCCCGGCCAGGCATTCCATAGCGGTATGGGATTCGTTCAGTTTTACTTCGGACTTCCGTTGGCCATGATTGTTATCTGTTTGGTGTTCATTCCCATTTATCACAAGCTTAAAGTATACACCGCCTATGAGTTTTTAGAAAATCGATTTGATCTAAAAACACGTTCGCTGGCAGCGGTACTCTTTTTGATCCAAAGAGGTCTAGGGGCCGGGATTACCATTTTTGCGCCTTCTATCATTCTTTCGGCCATTCTGGGATGGGACCTGTTAACATTGAATGTTATTATTGGTATTTTGGTCATCATTTATACCGTCTCGGGAGGTACGAAGGCGGTAAGTGTTACCCAAAAGCAGCAGATGTTCGTCATCATGTCTGGAATGTTTATCGCATTTTTCTTCATTTTACATTTTTTGCCGGACGATATCACCTTTGGAAAAGCCTTAAAAGTAGCCGGAGCAAGTGGAAAATTAAACATTCTTGATTTTGAGTTCAATCTTCAAAACCGTTATAATTTTTGGAACGGGGTCACTGGTGGCTTCTTTTTAATGCTGGCCTATTTCGGTACAGACCAAAGTCAGGTACAACGGTATCTATCGGGGAAATCTGTGCGCGAAAGTCAATTAGGACTCATTTTCAATGGAATCTTAAAGATCCCGATGCAGTTTTTCATTTTATTGGTCGGTGTCATGGTATTCGTTTTTTATCAATACAACGAGGCACCTTTGAACTTTAATCCGTCTGCGACCAAGTCGGTGATGGCCTCGGAATATGCTTCGGACTATGAAACCCTGCAAGCTGCGCAACGCGATCTGGAAGCCGATAAACGAATTGCCCAAAACAAATTTTCGGCGGCATTGGATTTAAAGGAGTACACGGCCGTAGAAGAAGCAAAAATACACATTCAGCAAATCAATGTAAAGGATAGTATCAACCGGGCCGCCGCCAAGGCCATGATACAAAAAGCCGATGGTACCGCGGAAACCAATGACAAAGACTATGTGTTTATTCATTTTATCTTAAATAATCTTCCGAAAGGCCTTATCGGCTTGCTTTTGGCGGTGATTCTCTCAGCGGCGATGTCCTCAACGGCTTCAGAACTAAATGCATTGGGGACCATTTCGGCGCTTGACCTTTATAAACGCAATCGCGTGGGTACCTTTAATGAAAAACACTATGTATTGGCTTCTAAGGGATTTACGCTGCTGTGGGGAGTAATTGCCATCCTTATTGCCTGTGTGGCAAACCTATTCGACAACCTCATACAATTGGTAAATATCATCGGATCTATTTTCTACGGAAACGTCTTAGGTATCTTTCTATTGGCCTTCTTTTTTAAATTCGTAAAAGGCAATGCGGTATTCTTCGCGGCGCTTCTAACACAGGCCATAGTATTGGTATTGTACTACAATTATATTTTCGTAGAAGAACTTTTAAGTTATTTGCTCCTTAATTTTATAGGAGCGGCGCTGGTAATGGCCATCGCCTTCATTTTTGAAGGCTTTGACCGCCTCTTGAAAAAACCGCCCGTTACCTCATAAAAAAGCCCCGCAAGAAATTGCAGGGCCTTTTAATACTATGTTAGGAGCACCTTACTTCGCTCCCCATTCTTTTAACGAATCGGTGTTCATTTTTACATAATCGTCATTCCCGGCTTCCTTGGCACCGGCTAAGGACTTCTTGGCAGTTTCAATGGCCAATTTCTTATCGCCCGCTTTGGCATAAATCAATGATTGCTGACGTAACTGCCAAAAACGTGGCTTTTCCGTCATTGACATCGCTTTTTCCATCCACTCCTTGGCCTTCCCAATATCTTTTCCTTCATTGGCATAGTACACGGCAGCCGTATAAAAATCCCCAGCTCCGGGACCGGCCATCGTTTTCTCAATAGCTCCCATAACCGCGGCATCAGTGGGTACTTCAAATTTGACGCCCACATATGATTTTTCCCAGATAAGGCCAATTACCGCGCCATTACTGGTTAAATCGTCGATGGTAATGGTAAAGGTTTCTACCGGCATTTCTATAGGAAATACTTTCGCAGTTGTTTTGGCAACGATCTTGCTTTCATCCCAATCTTGTGGTGTTCCGCCTCCTTGCGTATCGGTATAGAAGAATACCTCCCACGCAGTGGCACCTGGTTTTGTAAACATGGAATAGGTACCTGCCTTTACATCCTGTCCATCAATTTTTACATCATTGCTAAAGGAAACAAGGGTATATCCATTGGCACCTGTACGCCACAATTTATCAAAGGGGACCAAATCCCCAAAAATGGTTCTTCCACGCATCGAAGGTCTAGAGTACTCGACCGTTACATCCGTAAGGCCCACTTTCTGCTCTAGCTTGGAAGCAGGGCTCGGAGCCGGGGTGTTAATTTGTGCCTGTGCCATAAAAGAAACGGCTAGGGCAAATAAAAAGAGTGCTGATTTTTTCATTGTACTTCGGTTTTATATTTTCACAAAACTAGAGATAAACGAAAGGTAGGTATGTTAAGGTATTCTTAAATAATATGCTCCCCAAAGTTTAGTAATTCGCAAAAGATCGGGACAACTTGTGATCGCCAAAATAAAAGGTAATGTAAAAAACGCCTTTGGGAAGTATGGATAAATCAATGCTTTCTGTTGCCAAGTCTTTACCCGTTTCAAAACGGATCAGCCTTCCCATTACGTCAAAAATAGCACGGGCCAGCAACGTCTCCGTACCGGGCAGTTCATAACGAAGTAGCGGCTCTTCGGCCGATCGATAAACCACTAGCTCATCTACCAAATCATTCTGGTCTGGATCCGGGCCCGGGTCAGGATTGGGATCCGGGTCAGGGTCAGGGTCTGATATGGCCAAATCATTTGTGGTAAGGGAGTAAAGGGTTGATTGTAAGGTAATAAAAGGGTTCTCTCGGGAAAAAAACTCGGAAGAAATCATATAGCTGTCCACATCTATCATTTCAATCGCTTCTATTTGTGCAAAGCCAATATTGGTGGATACTTTCTCAAGCTCGCTAGCGAAAACAGCACTACCGCCCCCCCCTGCAACACGGTACACAAAACTGTCAAGAATGGCGTTGTACCCCACTAGGTATACAAATCCACTTTCCGGGTTGTAAGTGGCACCCGTGACCAAGCCGATATCGGTATATGCAGCAAGGTATTTTGCTATATGTGAACCGGGAGTTTTGGGAATCGCGTAGGCTACCGTTCCATTTGATCGCCATTGTTTTGTGAATACAATTAGTTGGTCATCAATCGCAATCAATGCCTCCGCGTCCCAATCACTATTTCCGTTGTCATTGAAGGTTGTTTGATCCTCATATGTAAAATCAATCCGTTCTGCAGGTATTTCATCTTGTTCGTTGTAAAGCGCTTTGCTAATACGATAGACGGTCAAATCTGTTCTGGTTCCGGTGTTGTTTCCGAAATCTCCAATATAAAAATAGTTTGCATCCTGTGCACTGTCTTCCCAGTCGACATTTTCCGCATTCGTAAGGGTTACGACACGGGTAATATCGAGGGATACGGTATCCACTTCGAATAACTGCGGAGTATTACCAGAATCATTGTGGGTAATAAGCTTGCCATTATGATACAGTAGGCCCGACGTTTCAGAAACAAGCTCTGGCAATACCCCAATCGTACGCACTTCTTGCTGAGCCAAAAGAAGGCTGAAACAAAAAAAGAATAGTAAACATGTTAACTGACTTCTCATTATATCCTATTTCCAAATAGGGCTCAGTGGCAGGGACTCCTAAGAATCTGCCATGATTAATAAGTTCGTTCATTGAATATAGAAAGGGGGAGTGTAAATAATTGTGCGGCAAAATACAAAATTCGCTGCACTTCGCCCCAATTGCACGGCATAACTCTTCTCCACACTTTTAAAGTGCCATGTTGAAAGAACTGCCAAGAATCGTATTTAGTTTTTGTTTAACTATTAATAGTTTAAATTAAACAAAATTGAAGTTACCTTTGTGTAAAACTGTTTTGCCACATGCAACTATACCAACTCAACGCCTCCCAGGCACTACCGATTGATACCACTACCGCTTGGAATTTTTTATCGAACCCAGGGAATCTTAAAGTGATTACTCCAGAACACATGGGTTTTCATATTTTGTCAGGCGCAGAACGGCCTATGTTCGAAGGGCAGATTATTCAGTATAAAGTATCTCCTTTTCCAGGTTTTACCACCAAATGGGTGAGTGAAATCAGTTCGGTGAAAGAAGGGGAGTATTTTGTGGACAAACAATTATTTGGTCCCTATTCCCTATGGCATCACAAACATTTTATTACCAAAATCGAAGGTGGTGTGCTCATGGAAGATTGTATTGATTACAAGATACCTTTCGGAATTTTTGGAAGATTGGCACACCCACTAATCGTACGAAATCAATTAAAGCAAATTTTTTCTTTTCGAGAACAAAAACTTCATGAACTTTTTGGTACCCTATCGGAACATAGCACTACTTTAGAAATAAAATCTATTTAATCATAACCTATGAAAAACATTTTATTAATTGGCGGATCGCATGGTATCGGCTTGGCAATGGCAAAGGAGCTTGTAAAAGACCATACCGTTTTTATTGCATCCCGTACCGCTGAAGAACTAACCTCCTTGAATGCGACCCATATTCCCTTTGACGCCTTAACAGATTCGTTAGATACCGACCAACTCCCAGACCAATTGGACGGTTTTGTCTATTGCCCGGGAAGTATCAATTTAAAACCCCTTAAAATGTTATCCTTGGAGACCTTTCAAGAAGATATGGAAGTGAACTTTTTTTCCTTGGTGAAAGTGGTAAAAACAATCACTCCCAAAATGGTCGAAGGTGGTAGCATGGTTTTCTTTAGTACGGTGGCGGTCGGTACCGGGATGCCATTCCATACCAGCGTTGCTGCGGCCAAAGGTGCCATTGAAGGGTTTGCCAAATCAATGGCCGCCGAATACGCACCGAAATTACGGGTGAACGTAGTCGCACCTTCCTTGGTCGACACCCCCTTGGCAGGGCGTTTGCTCAACAACGACCGTAAACGGGAACTTATGGCCGTACGGCACCCCTTAAAACGGGTCGGTGTTGCAACCGACATTGCCAATATTGCCTTATTTTTACTCAGTGATAAAAGCAGTTGGATGACGGGGCAAGTGGTAGGTGTTGATGGGGGAATCGGTAATCTAAATGTGGGTTAGTAGTGAGAAGTTAGATGCAAAAAATAAGTAACATAAAACGACCTAATAAATGAATCAAGGCATCGTTATTTTCTGGTTTCGGAGGGACCTTCGCTTAACAGATAACACCGGATTGTTGGCCGCTTTGGAAAGTGGGTATAAGGTGCTCCCCATTTTTATTTTCGACAAAGAGATACTTGAGAAACTCCCTAAAAATGATGCAAGGGTATCCTTTATACACCATGCCCTTGAAAAAATGAGCGCTCAACTAAAGGAGGCTTATGGTAGCGGCATTGGCTTGTATCATGGAAGTCCCGCCTCGGTTTTTTCAAAAATTACGACCGATTATACGGTTCATGAAGTGTATACCAATCACGATTATGAGCCCTATGCGCAAGCCCGTGATTCAGCCATAGAAACCCTCTTAAATACTAAAAACATAGCGTTCAAAACCTTTAAAGACCAAGTTGTTTTTGAAAAAGACGATATTGTAAAAGACGATGGCACTCCTTATGTAGTGTACACCCCCTATAAAAATAAATGGAAGGCGGTTTTTAATCCCGAACGGGATTTAAAGCCACAAGCAAGTGAAAACGGCTTGGAACACCTATACCGTTCAACTTCCTTTCCTACCATCTCGCTCACCGACATGGGGTTTAAAGCTGCTTCCATAAGGGTCCCAGACTATACGGCCACCCCGGATCTAATAAACAATTACGAGGCTACCAGAAATTTTCCGGCCAAAATAAAGGGTACTTCGCGTTTGGGGCCGCATCTGCGTTTTGGAACGGTTTCAGTTCGACATATGATGCAATTGGCAATTGCCGAAGAGAACGAAGTCTTTTGGAGCGAGTTGATCTGGCGCGAATTCTTTATGCAGATTTTATGGCATTTCCCACATACCGTCAATAAATCTTTTCGCCCTAAGTACGACCGGGTGGAATGGCGGAACGATGAAATGGAGTTTGAAAAATGGAAAAAAGGGGAAACAGGCTATCCGTTGGTCGATGCAGGAATGCGGGAACTGAATGCAACGGGCTATATGCACAATCGGGTTCGCATGCTGGTCGCTAGTTTTCTTTGCAAGCATTTATTGATCGATTGGCGCTGGGGCGAGGCTTATTTTGCTGAAAAATTGTTGGATTTTGATTTAAGTGCAAATGTTGGCAACTGGCAATGGGCCGCTGGCAGCGGTGTAGATGCGGCACCTTATTTTCGTATTTTCAACCCGACTACCCAGATTGATAAATTTGACAAGCAAAAAGAGTACATACAACGTTGGGTGCAGGACCTGCAAGAACTCACCTACCCTGTGCCCATGGTAGACCATAAAATGGCCCGGGAGCGCTGTTTAAAAGTATACAAAGAAGCAGTGGGATAGTAAAAAGCCCCGTTCTTTATGCACGGGGCCATGGTTCTTGTTCTTTATCGCGCTTCTTGCTGTCTGAGTTGTTCTTTCTCGGCTACCCTTCTTCGCAGCAGGTTTAGATACCGTAGCGCCTCGTTAATTTCATAATCGCTGTACGATTTAGAGGCCCACTCTACCGCTTTATTCAGGTCTCCGTTTATTTCATTGCTGATCGCCATGTTATAACAGGCTCTTCCCGCAATTTTCGGGTCTGCGTTGGTCACTTCCTGCTCCCACAAGTCTGCAGCGCCTTTCCAATCACCGGTTTGCGCCCTGCGCTGAGCAATCTCAAAATTATTGGTTCCTTTAACAAAATAGTCCCTTGAAATTCGTTTTCTACGAGGACGGGTTTCCAGCGCATAGGCATTACCACTGTAGGTGCTTTGTTGTAGTACGGCTTCTTTTCTTCCGATAACTGCCTCCACTGCTTTCATCGGGTTGATTCCTTCTCCCCTGGAAGTAACATAATCGTTTGCTGTAATCGCATCTATAATGGTCTTGTTCAAGGGGTCATATACTCGCCAGCCGCTTTTAATCGCTGTTTTTATAGTTACTTTATGCCCGGGTACTTCTGCCTTGATGCCCAAATTGTTCGGTATTTTCACCATGGCAGTTTGGTAATCTACCTTTGTATCCGTATCATACATTTCAAGTGAAAAAAGTACATCAACCCCGTTCGCTTCGCAAATGGTCTCTACGGTTTTCCAACTTAGTGCTGCAGGAAAAACTCCCAATCCCTTGCGTTCCAATGCACTGCTTTCGATAATCGAAATCGATTCGAAGCGTTCGCTTCTTTCCAATTCGTCCGAGAGTCCCAGCATTGCGGCTTCTGCCCCCTCCTTATCGAGGTTTAGTCCCTCCAAAGATAGGATCTTGTCAATTTTGTCTACTGTTTTATTCCCTTCGGAAGGAAGACTGCGATTGACAATCCCAATTTTCGAAACATCGGAAGGAATATGAACACGAGCAGGTTCTACGGCCCCCATGGTAAGTTGGTTGGTAGCACTGCACCCTATGAGGAGAAGGCCTGCACACATTATAAGCAAAGGTTGGATACGCTTTTTCATGATACTATTATTTTGGTTTTTGATACAACTTTTTAAGCCGCCTTTCGAATAGTTGGTTTTGATTGGGACCGACGGTTGTTAAATAACTGATAGTTAGTTAACTATATTGTGTCATCGCCAGGTTTTTTTACCACCTCATGTTTTTTAGATTTTCTTGTTCACATCTGTTTGGATCAAGTATCTTTAAAAACCTTTTTAACAACCTCAAAACGATTTGAAAATGAAAAAAAAGATACTCTTGGGCCTTTTGATGCTGCTAAGCATCACCCTTTCCGCCCAAAAAATGACCAAAAGCAAAAAAGCAGTACTGGCTTCTGTAGAAAAACATAAGGCTGCGCTCATAAAAATAAGCGACTCTATCTGGGGCTTGGCAGAGACCGCTTTTCAGGAATCGGGCTCCTCGGAGGTATTGGCCGCCTATGCCGAGAAAAATGGCCTTACCGTTACCCGTGGCGTCGCTAACATCCCTACCGCCTTTACAGCCACCTATGGTTCCGGAAAACCCGTAATCAGTATTTTGGGAGAGTTTGATGCCTTACCTGGAATATCGCAAAAGGCCTCGCCTGTAAAAGAACCTTTGAAACCAGGTGCCGCAGGTCATGGCTGTGGTCATAATATGTTCGGTACTTCTAGCTTGGGAGCTGCTATTGCGATCAAGGAATTGATGGATACCGGAAAATTAAAAGGGACCATTAAATTTTTAGGTACCCCGGCAGAGGAAAAATACTTTGCGAAAGTATGGATGGTAGAAGCGGGCCTTTGGGATGATGTAGACGTGAATTTAAGCTGGCATCCCAGTTCGAGTATTGAGGCCGATGTTCAGACCGGCCTATCCTTAATCGATTTTATAGTAGAATTTTATGGCCAAACGGCACATGCCTCTGCCGACCCATGGAATGGGCGTAGCGCCTCCGATGCGTTGGAATTGTATACTACAGGAATCAACTACTATAGAGAGCATATTTTACCAAGCTCTCGAATTCATTACCATATCCAAGACGGCGGACAGGTGGTGAATGTTGTACCCGATTATGCTAAACTTTGGGTGCGTGTCCGGGATCCGAAACGTTCTAAGATGCTACCCACGTATGAACGCGTTAAAGAAATGGCCGAAGGTGCAGCGATCATGGCCAATGTAGACTATAAGATCAAGCTGGTATCCGGGATCTACGAAACCTTGGTAAACCGTTCCGGAGGGGAAATCATGCAAAAAAACCTGGAGCTGTTGGGGCCAATTAGCTACACCGAGGAAGAGACGAAGTTTGGAAAAGCGATTCAAAAAGCAACGGAAAAACCACAAGTGGGGATGGATAGTCAGATACACCCTTTAAGAGAAACGGAAGAAAACCCGGGAGGAGGTTCTACGGATGTCGGTGATGTAAGTTGGAACGTGCCTAATATTAATCTCGGGGTTACCGTAGCCCCGAAAGATACACCATGGCATTCATGGGCAGTGGTCGCTTGTGGGGGCATGTCTATTGGCCATAAAGGAATGATCTATGCTTCAAAGGCCTTGGGAATGACCGCGGTAGACCTTTTTGAAGATCCAAAATTGATTACCAAGGTCAAAGAAGAATTTAAATCAAGAAAAGGAACGGAAGTTTACAAGGCCATGATCGATGGCCCGCCACCCATTGACGGAGATTAGTCATATGACCGAAAAAGAAAAAATGTTGGCCGGGCTACCATACAATTCCAGAGATCCAGAATTGCTGCAAATGTATCATACCGCACGGACCTTGTTTCAGGAATATAACTCTCTAGCCTCTGCCGAGACCGCGCGTAGATCGGAGTTGCTTTCTTCCCTCTTTGCGAAGAAAGGAAAAGGTGTATGGATCGAAGCCCCTTTTTATTGTGATTACGGAAAGCTCATCAGCATAGGGGCGAACACTTTTGTGAATGCAAGTTGCTTTTTTCTAGATAACAATAAGATCGTCATCGGACAAAATGGTCTTATTGGGCCGTATGTTCAAATTTACACGGCCGGTCACCCGTTAAAGGCTGTCGACCGTATTGTAAAAACCCCCGAAGGGACGAGTCGCTATAAAACGGTAACCGCCCCTGTTAGGATTGGTGACAATGTTTGGATAGGGGGAAATACAAGCATAATGCCCGGAATTCGTATTGGTAACGATGTTACCATCGGCGCAGGATCTGTAGTGACCAAAGACCTTCCCGATGCCGTATTGGCTTATGGAAACCCCTGCAAAATTATCAGGTCGCTCAAAGAATAAATGAAATATAAAAAGGCGCACGGCTGCAACCGTTCGCCTTTTACCTATGCCAACGGCGGCACTATCTAAAAATTAAAAGTCCGTCTGTATGCGTACCCTCACAATCGGCCCCACTAAAGTTGATGGTAATCACCCCATCGTCGGCAATACTGCCCGTTCCTTCAAATAGACCGCTGCAGGCCCTTACCCGATCATCGTATCGAAACTTGGTAACGGTTTTGCCATCGATCTCAAAGCGGAGCAGGCCATCATTTTCTCCGCTATTACAACAAGAAACGAGTCCCACGGCAAAAAAGAACTCCCCTTGGAATACGTTGGGGTCGTCCGTGGCGGTTACCCTAGCCGAAATCGGGTAGTTCTCGTATTTCTTGGAGGGTAAGGTCGAGGACCATGACCCGAGGTAGTTTCTAGCAATACTCTTTTCCCCGGGTACTTCCCCTGCCCCATCGTCGTCGGACCCACAGGAAATGTTGAGCATCATCAGCATACCGGCTACTATCAATACAGTTTTCTTCATAACATCATTTTAAGGTTTCCACCTCAAAAATACATCCCTGCCATTCGCTTACTGTACAGCTGTATACACCTGTACATTATCATACATATAAAACGCTGCAACTACCTTTTTTTTGGGTCTTTTAAGGGCTTTCGCAATCTGAATACAATTTGTATAGGTGTATGCAAAACTACGGGTAGCCCTATTAAAATGCTATTTGAGCCTTTTCTTGGTCCGATGTCCGCGCACTAAAAAGGTGTTAACTGGGCCTTCCAAAACGATCATTTCATTATAAAAGATCAGTATTGGTTGCAAACACAGTTAAATTCACCAGCGCACGACCTACGGAAAAACCGTATGTCTGTAAAAGATATCAAAAACACATATCTTTGCATTGTAATACCGCAACCAGCCACCCACATTGACCAACTGATAACCAAAGGCACTCCCCGATCGGGACCGGCCTCAGAAATAAAATGTGATTACGAAAAGTACCGATAGGGTTGGACAAATTTATTTAAAGGGTCCAAAATCAGTACTTCCAAGCACTAAAAGTAATTCTAAAATAGGTTCAAATGAGCACTTCCGTTTTATCCGTTTTTCCACTTGGATTCCCATGGCAGACACAGGATCCATTTTTATTCTGTGTGTATCACTTGGATCATTACCCCAAAGGAAACGATGAAATGGGGCCGAACGCCTCTTTGGAAGGCCGAAATTTAGGGAACGATTTTACGATCAAAGACGGTTGGCGTATGTATCATGGGCAAACGATTCCGGGTTTTCCCTCGCACCCGCATCGGGGTTTTGAGACCATCACTATCGTAAACAAGGGGTTTTGTGATCATTCGGATTCTTTGGGTGCCGCGGGTCGGTTTGGCAACGGTGATGTGCAATGGATGACCGCCGGTAGTGGCGTACAGCACAGCGAAATGTTTCCACTCTTGAACACGGAAGCGGAAAACCCTTTGGAGTTGTTTCAAATATGGTTAAACCTCCCTAAAAAAAGTAAGTTTGTCGCCCCACACTTCAAAATGCTTTGGCACGAAGATATTCCGGTAATTACCGAGAACGGTACCCGTATAAAAGTTATTTCGGGGAACTATAAAAACACGCAAGCCCCCGAGCCGGCGCCTGATTCCTGGGCCAAAGCTCCTGAAAACGACGTGGCAATTTGGAATATTCATATTGATCCACAGACGACGTTCAGTCTGCCGAAAGCCTTGCCAGGTACCAATAGAACCCTCTATTTTTACGAAGGCGACCACATTTTGATCGATGCGGAAGAAATACGCCCGAATCACGGAATTCAACTTGCGGCGTCTGAAACTGTTCTTATTGCGGCGGGTACTAAAACGGCCCATCTCCTTTTATTGCAAGGAAAGCCCTTGGAAGAGCCCGTTGCCAAATACGGGCCATTTGTAATGAATACGGAAGAGGAGATACAACAGGCAATGCGCGAGTACCAGCTCACCCAATTTGGTGGTTGGCCTTGGCAATATGCCGACAATGTTCATGCAAAAGAAAAAGGAAGGTTTGCTAAATACCCTGACGGTACACTCGTTGAAAAATAAGTTTTGGTTCGTTCAGGGTCGCTTTGAAACAACTACTCAACCAACCGAATAGCCGGGGGCAAGCAGGTCTTCGGCCAATTCGGGATGCCTTTTCAAATAGGCCGCAACAAATGGGCAAAGCGGTGCCATTTTATAGTTCGTAGTACGGATATGATCCAGTACCTTACGTACCAAAGTGCTCCCTACACCCTGCCCTTCCAACGCACTTGGCACTTCTGTATGGGTCAAATACATAATATCCTTTTTAGAAATCATATACTCTATAAAGGCAACGGAGCCATCAATTTGTAATTCAAATCTTTTCTTCGCCGCCTTCTTATTGTCTACCAACCTTACATGTTCCCAAGTAGTATTTCCCATATTAAAATCTTAAAAAAGTATTGTCGGCATAACACCATGCCCAGTCTTCGTTCGGTTCGGCCGATATGATGACCGGATGCCCATGACTATTCCCATGTTTACTGGCGTGCTTATTTGGGGATGAATCACAACAAAGCGTGACACCACATTCCTGACAGGTACGAAGATGTACCCAACTATCCCCCGTTTTCACACACTCATCACATTCATACTTTTTAGCAAGTTTTCTTTGGGAAGGTTCAAACGCCAACAAATGATCACATTTCTTTTTCTTTACCGCCATCTTATATTTCCGCTAAATATTGGTGTACAAATTTAATCGCCATAGAACCCTCGCCCACCGCCGATGCTACGCGGTTCATGGCACCCGCCCGAACATCTCCCGAGGCGAATATTCCCGGGCTACAGGTCTCCAATAAAAAGGGTTCGCGACTTCGTTTCCAGATCTTATTAAAATTATCGTATTTGACCAAATCCCGACCTGTTTCCAAAAATCCTCTATCGTTTTTCAATATATCAAGTGTAAGCCAATCCGTATAAGGTTTTGACCCTATAAAAATAAACAGCGCCTGGGCTTCTACCTCTACTTTTTTATTCGTACTACTATTGGTCAATTCAAGTGCTGATAATCGGTCATCTGAACCAATGGCCTTTGTAATACTGGTATGTGGAACCAGCGTAATATTCACGATGGCCTCTATTTGATCGATCAGGTATTGCGACATACTGCTTGTTAAGTCCGCTTTGCGAACAACCACATATACGTTCTTGGCAAAGTTAGACAGATAAACCGCTGATTGTCCCGCTGAATTTCCTCCACCCACAATATACACTTCCCGGTCTTTGCAAGCCTGCGCCTCGGTCATTGAAGAACCATAGTAAATGCCTGCTCCGGTATAGTCTTCGATACCCTCTGCCGGCAACTTTCTATAATTAACCCCTGTTGAAACAACAATGCTCTTTGTCTGTACAATACTGCCATCATCTAAGGTGATGATTTTGTAGTTGTCCTTGGTCTCGATGGAAACCACCTCCCGTGGGGATAAAAATTCGATTCCGAACCGTTTTGCCTGTGTGATCGCCCGGTGGGTAAGCTCTTGCCCGCTTAATCCGTTCGGGAACCCCAAATAGTTTTCGATGCGCGAACTGGTACCTGCCTGCCCACCGGGAGCCTTTTTCTCGATCAACAAGGTCTTTAACCCCTCTGACCCACCATACACGGCGGCTGCAAGTCCAGAAGGCCCTGCCCCTATAATCGTTACGTCGTACAAGGTATCTTTGGCGGTTACATTCAAGCCCAAACGTGCCGCTAACTCAGGAATACTTGGATTGCACATACAGTCCCCATCTGTAAAGGAAACAACCGGCATATCTTTCGAAGTAACACTGTGCAATTCGGCGATTTCTTTTGCTTTTTCATTGTTTTCGATATCCAACCATTGAAATGGAAATAGGTTACTGGATAAAAAGTCTTTGATATCATGCGTATGGGGGTTGTACTGGTACCCCAGTACTTTTAACCCATCAAAATCGGGTTGATAGTTCAGTTGCCATACATCTAACAGATCGTCTAAAACCGGATATAACTTCTCTTCCGGTGGGTTCCAGGGTTTAGACAAATAATAATCCAACTGCACTTCGTTGATCGCCTTTATCGCCGCGTCGGTATCTGAATAGGCTGTTAGCAATACTTTCTTGGCTTCTGGATAATGCAGCTTCGCTTTTTCCAGGAACTCCACCCCCAACATTTCGGGCATGCGTTGGTCTACTAAAAAAAGTGCAATGACCTCTCCCTTTTTTTTGAGGGCCACCAAGACCTCTAAGGCCTCTACCGGGGAAGCGGTTCGCAACACCCGATAGTCTTTTTGGTACTTTGACTTTAAATCCCTTGTGACCGCCGCCAACACCTGCGCATCGTCATCAAGGGCAAAAATAATTGGTTTTTTCATCTAATACATTCTTCAAAAAAACGTGGTCGCCCACGTGTTAATCAATAGGCAAACAAACAGTGAAATTCGTCTCTCCGGGGCGAGAGCTTACTTTGATATCGCCATTGTGTTGTTGCACAATTCGTTGCACCACTTCCAAACCCATTCCTGTTCCTTCCCCGATTGCTTTGGTAGTAAAAAAAGGGTCAAATACAGCATTTAGATTTTCCGCGGGAATCCCCTTTCCATTATCAATGACCTCGGTTTTTACAAACGCTCCGTCCCGGTGCACTTTAATAGTAAGTTTGCCATTGGTATCCATGGCATCGATCGCATTGTCTATTAAGTTCGTCCATACTTGGTTTATTTCACTGACCATCATCTTTGGCTCTGGCAAGGCTTCTTCAAATACCTTCTCAACTTCGATTCCCTTTCGTTTTAACTTATGGTTGAGCATGGTCAGGGTACTCTTTATGCCCACTCGGATATCCACGGCATTTTTTTCCGGGGCACTATCCATATGGGTATATCTTTTCACTGAACTTACCAAAGCAGCGATGCGTTCTGCCGCTTCCTGTATTTCCCCCACCATTTTTTCTGTCGTCAATACATTTTCAATCCACTCGATGGCAGTGGGAAAACTTACGGGAGTGGTCGCAGCACGAATTTTTTCGACCTGTTCGATATCCATACAAAAATCAAGAAAGGTTTCCGTTAATTCGTAGGCATTTTCCACCCCCTGCTCCGCTAGCCATTCTTCTAGTGCGTCTTCCTTTTCGGTGCGTTCCAGTAACCCCATATTGTTCTCTTGTGGCCGGTTCAGTTTTTCAAAAAGGGTATCATTAATACGATCTATTTCTTCAGGAGCAGCTTTAATACTGATAATTCGCTTGAATTTTTCGGGTACATGCCCTAGGTGTTTTTTCAACTCTACCGCGCTTCGGGCCATGGCAGAAGCCGGGTTGTTCAGCTCGTGGGCCAAGCCAGCCGATAGTTTCCCCAACGCCATCATCTTTTCTTCTTGTAGATTTCGTTTGGCGAACTCCCGCGTACGAGAGGTCATCACATGCACCAGGGCTTCGGTAAGCTCAAAATGCTGACTGGTCATTTCTTTAAAAGCGGTCTTGGGAAGGGTCAGCAACAACGAATCTTCGATTGCCTCTCCATATCCTACAGAAGTGGTCGCCCTCGAAAAAGGCAAGGCACCGGAAATCTCATTCGTACGAATGACGGCTATCTGCTTGTAATGCCCGTTGCGTTCTACCTTAATTTCATAGGTGCCTTCTAGCAGTACGAACAAGCGATCGATTGCATCTCCGCGGGAAAACACAAAATCCCCTACCGGTACTTTTAGCAAGGTACTTTGGTCTATTAGCCATTGCAATTGGTCCTCGGGAACTTCTGAAATTACGGAGACGTTTCTTAAAACTTTTGGAGTTACTTCCATTAGTTAAAAATACATCTTTAAAACACCGAAGGCAAGTCGTAAAGTGTCAAGGAATTGTTATAATTGATCCCTATTTACAAGCGTACGATTTTCGCTCCGATGGCACGCAAGCGATTATCGATATCTTCGTATCCTCGATCAATTTGTTCAATATTATGAATGGTCGAGGTACCTTTTGCAGAAAGGGCCGCTATCAATAGTGAAACTCCTGCCCGGATATCGGGCGATACCATGGTGGTAGCCTTTAAGGTGGAATTAAAGTTATGCCCCATGACGGTGGCGCGGTGCGGATCACAGAGAATAATCTTGGCACCCATATCGATCAATTTGTCCACAAAAAACAATCGGCTTTCAAACATTTTTTGGTGTATGAGCACCTCTCCCTTCGCCTGCGTAGCGACCACCAGGATGATACTTAACAGGTCTGGGGTCATACCGGGCCATGGCGCATCGGAAATGGTTAATATGGAACCGTCTATATAATTTTGAATTTCGTAGCCCTCTACATGCTCGGGAATATAGATATCATCCCCTTTTCGTTCGAGTTGGATTCCCAATTTTCTGAAGACATTGGGAATCTGCCCCAAATCGTCCCAGCTCACATTTTTAATGGTCAATTCGCTTTTGGTCATGGCCGCCAGGCCGATCCAGCTGCCAATTTCGATCATATCGGGCAACATACGGTGTTCGGTACCCCCTAGTTTCGTAACCCCTTCGATGACCAGCAGGTTGGAGCCAACTCCCGAAATCTTTGCTCCCATACGGTTGAGCATCTTACATAACTGCTGCAAATAAGGTTCACAAGCCGCATTGTATATGGTGGTGGTACCTTCTGCCAGAACGGCGGCCATTACGATATTTGCCGTACCGGTCACGGACGCCTCATCGAGCAGCATATAGGTGCCTTTTAGCTTCTTTGCCTCTACCCCATAGAAATACTCTTCCTTGTTGTAGCGGAACTTTGCTCCCAAATTTATAAAACCTTCAAAATGCGTGTCCAAGCGTCGACGCCCGATTTTGTCACCGCCCGGTTTGGGAATATACCCCTTTCCAAAACGTGCCAATAAGGGTCCTACCAACATTATAGATCCCCTTAGGCCTCTACCGTCTTGTTTGAACTGTTCGGATTGCAGGTAATCTATATTGACATCATCGGCCTTGAAGACATAGGATCCTTTTCCTTTTTTTTGGATTTTGACACCCAGGTCTTCCAAAAGGGAAATTAGTTTGTTTACATCGACTATGTCCGGAATGTTATTTATAACAACTTCTTCGGCGGTCAGAAGTACCGCGCAAAGTATTTGAAGGGCCTCGTTTTTGGCACCTTGAGGCGTAATTTCGCCGGCGAGCCGGTGCCCCCCTTCAATTTTAAATGTTCCCATTTACGATTGAATAATTAGTATCGCTTTTTACCGCGATTGTTATTGTTGTTTCGTTGCCCTTTTTTGTTGGAGTTATTGCGTGGAGTCTTCGCAATTCTGTTTTTTAGGAATTGTCCGCTGTCGGTCAAACTCTCTCCTTTCAGGTCGATCTGACCATCACTAAGTTCAAACAAATGGTCAAAAATGGCAGAGTCGTCGACCATATCCTTGTTCCAGTTCAGGTAGCATTTTTTCATGTGGTTCGCAATGGCGTATTCCAAACCGTCGCGCATATCCCCTTTTTCCCATTGTACCGCTACATCGATCATGCGCTTGATGTTATTCCCGTAGAACCTGTATTTTGGGTGGTTTTGGGGGTACGCCAAGGGTTCAGGGCGTTTTTGTAATACCTCCTTACTGGTAATCGGAAAGGGCGATTTTACATCCAACTTAAAATCGGACATGATAAAAAGCTGGTCCCACAACTTATGTTGAAAATCGGGTACATCTCGCAAATGCGGTTGTAAATTGCCCATGACGCTAATTATGGACTTTGCCACCTTATTGCGTTCCTCATCATCGGCAATCGATACGGCATGGTCGACCATTTTTTGAAAATGTCGTCCGTATTCCGGAATAATCAACTGAGGACGTTCCGTGTTATATTCTAGGTTTTCTACTAAATTCAAATTACACTATTTTTTGTGAGTGGTGTCTGTGAAGAGTACTATTCTACTAACGCCGGCAAATTAACAAAATTATGCCATATTACCTATTTTACAAGGATATAACCCCTTTTACCTCCCCTACTTCGATATATTTTTGAATCACGGCATCCGGATTGTCCCTCATAACGGTTATGGAAAGGCTGGTATAGGTACCTTTTTTGGATTGTTTTGATTCGATTACGGCCCCGGTATTGTCAAAAATTTGATGGATCCGTTCAATTTTTTCCGTTTCCGAGGGCACAATAAACTTGTATAAATACTTTGAAGGCCAATCACTGCTTTCTGTTAGTTGCTCTCTGAGTCTCTTATAAAATTCCTCCGATTTTTCGGTATCCATGCGGTCGTTTTGGCAAAGATACGTGAAAACGGTAATTTTTTAAGCTAGGTAGATTGATTACTTTTGTGGGAAGAAGATAGCGAGTTTGAAGCAGCAAAAAATAGTAATTACCGGTGGCCCCAGTACGGGCAAGACCTCTTTGATCCATGGTTTGGAAAAAGCCGGGTATACCTGCTTCCCCGAAGTCATTCGTTTGATGACCTTGGAAGCTAAGGAAATGGGCGCCTTATCGAGCCTTACGACCAACCCGATCGCTTCCGTTTCGGACCCGTTGGATTTCAACAGGAAAATTTTAAGTGCACGGGAAACGCATTACAGGGAAGCGGATACCTGCAATGACCCGGTTGTTTTTTTTGATAGAGGCATCCCGGATGTACTTGCCTATATGGATTATTTTGGGCAAACCTATGGGACCGAATTTACTACCAGTGCCCAAACGAATCGATACGATACCGTTTTCATTTTACCCATATGGAAAGATATTTATGTGGTGGATGACGAACGCTTCGAAAGTTTTGAGGAGGCGCTGGCCATACATGCCCATTTATGGCAAGCCTATACCAACTTGGGATACAAGGTCATTGAAGTACCGAAGGCCAGTGTCGCCGAACGGGTCGCCTTTCTCCTAAAAAAACTGCATCTGTGAACAAAAGAAACCCAAAAGACTTGTTGAAGTACTATTGGGGTTTTGATAGCTTTCGAGGTTCTCAGCAGAAAGTTATCGATGCGCTCATGAATGGGCAAGATGCAGTAGCGCTAATGCCTACCGGAGGTGGCAAATCTGTCTGTTTTCAGATTCCCGCGCTTGCCCAAGAAGGAATCTGTATTGTTATTTCGCCTTTGGTCGCCTTGATCCAGAACCAGGTCGCCCGTCTGAAATTAATGGGAATCAAAGCCATAGCTCTCACGGGCGGTATTCCCATGGAAGAGGTGGGGAATTTACTCGACAACTGTCTTTACGGCAATTATACCTTTTTATATCTATCTCCCGAGCGACTGCGCCAAGAACTGGTTCGCGGGCGTATTCAACGTATGAAGGTACGTCTCATTGCGATCGATGAGGCCCATTGTATTTCGCAATGGGGACATGATTTTAGGCCGGCATACTTGGAGTGCGGGAAATTACGGGAACTGTTACCGGATACGCCCATGGTCGCCCTGACCGCCACGGCCACCGAACAAGTAATCGCGGATATTGCCGAACATTTAAAACTGCAGGCACCTGTTTTGGTAAAGGATTCGTTTGCCCGAAAAAATATTGCTTTTTCAGTGGTTTTTGCAGAGGACAAGCCCTACCGGTTAAAACAATTGTGTGCCTCCCTAACGAAAAGTGCCATCGTGTATGTTCGCACACGCCGCCTGGCCGAGGAGCTCGCCCGATACTTAAATGCCTCGGACTACGAAGCGGCTTTTTTTCATGGAGGGGTATCCAAAAGCGAGAAGCAAAAAAGGTTGGATCTTTGGCTTGAGAACAAGGTGAAGATCATGGTGGCGACCAATGCCTTTGGGATGGGTATCGACAAAGCCGATGTAGCTTTGGTGGTACACTATCAAATTCCCGATTGTATCGAAAATTACTTTCAGGAAGCAGGGCGGGCAGGGCGCGATGGTACCCATGCAAACGCGGTGTTGTTGACCAACAAAACGGACCAACAGGGCGTCAAAGATCAGTTTATCGGCGTATTGCCCGACACGCAATATCTCAAAATGGTGTACAATAAATTGAACAATTACTTTCAAATTGCCTACGGGGAGGGAAACGACACTACCCATCAATTAAACTTCAATGCATTTTGCGATACTTATAAGTTAAACTCCTTATTGACCTATAACAGTTTTCGTATTTTGGATCAAAACTCCGTTTTTTCCCTGACGGAGGCGTTTACCCAAAAGACCATGGTGCAATTGCTGATCGGAAAGGAACCGTTGTTTGCTTATTTGGAGCAGCATCAGGGCATTGTTCCGGTGGTACAGACCCTTTTACGTACCTATGGCGGACTTTTCGATTTTGAAACCAAGATCAACACCCATTTGGTAGCAAAAAAGTCCGGGGTATCCGAAACACAGGTACTGGCGTCCCTGAAACAACTTGAAAAAGACGCCATTATCGCGCACCAAGCCAATGAAAGCGACCTATCCATCACCTTTTTAGTACCCCGTGAAGATGATACGACCATTCATAGGTTTGCACGGGAAGTGGCCGAGCGCCAGCAAGTAAAGATCGATCAAGTGCATCAAATGCTGGAATATGTGAATAATAACACCCAGTGCAGAAACCGGCAACTTCTGGACTATTTTGGGGAGAAAGCAACAGCGGCATGTGGCATATGTGATGTTTGCAAGCGAAATCGGATAGTGGACCCCGCAACCGAGGCACAACAAATTCTCAAACTACTGGAACATGCCCCCTATGACTCCCGCTTTATAATTGCCGCTTTGAACAAGGATGAACAGCAGATATTGCGGAGCCTTCAACACCTGTTGGAAGAAGGAATGATCCGGATTAATAGTACCAACAAATATGAACTTATATGAATAAGATTAGCATCGTTTTTATGGGTACCCCCGATTTCGCCGTGACCACTTTGGCGGCCTTGGTCGCTGCCGACTATTCGATAGTGGGCGTTATTACCGCACCGGACAGGCCCGCCGGCCGGGGGCGAAAACTACACAGTTCAGCGGTCAAAAAGTATGCATTGGAACAAAATCTAACCGTATGGCAACCTACCAATCTAAAGGGTGAATCCTTTATAAATACCTTGCGGGGGCTCGAAGCCACCTTGCAGATCGTGGTCGCATTTCGCATGTTGCCAAAGGTTGTTTGGGAGATGCCCCGCTATGGCACTTTTAACCTGCATGCATCGCTCCTACCCGATTATCGAGGGGCGGCCCCTATTAACTGGGCCTTGATCAATGGAGAAACAAAAACAGGAGTTACCACTTTTTTTATTGACGATAAAATAGATACCGGTGAGATCATCTCGCAAAAGGAAACCTTTATCACGGAGAATGATACGGCGGGTAGTCTGCACGACCGTCTCATGCACTTGGGGGCCGATTTGGTACTCGAAACGGTCGCACTTATTTCCAAAGGCACGGTGCAGACACAAAAACAGCCCCAACGGGCTACCTTAAAAAAGGCGTTTAAAATTTTCACCGAAACCTGCAAAGTATCCTGGGACGCACCTATAAAACGGATTTACAACCATATCCGCGGTTTGAGTCCCTACCCGGTCGCCTGGAGCCAATTCGTCAATGGAGAGGAAAAAATGACGGTGAAAATCTATTCGGTGGAAAAAGAAACCGCTACGCACGACCTGAGCACCGGAAGCATCGTTGCCGGTAAAAAAGAGATGAAGGTGGCCGTGAAAGGAGGTTACATTCGACTCTTGGAAATACAATTGCAAGGAAGGCGAAGAATGAAGGTCGCCGATCTGTTGAACGGCCTAGAAATCAAAAAAAATTCGTATATGGCTTGAGGCCCCGTCCTTATTGGGCTTAGAGAAGTAGGTAAAAAGCTTCACTTTATCAACAAAGAGCCCGAGTTATCAACAAAAACGCTGATTTCCCCTTGTTTTACTTGCGTTCAACGCAAATCCGTATAAATTTGTTCAACGATTAAAATTATTTTAACAACAATTAATTTAATTACATTATGAACAAAACAGAATTAATCGATGCTATGGCAGCTGACGCAGGCATCACAAAAGCTGCGGCTAAAAAATCTTTGGAGTCTTTCTTAGGAAACGTTGAGGGATCTCTTAAAAAAGGAAACCGCGTATCGTTGGTAGGTTTCGGATCTTGGTCTGTATCTAAAAGAAATGCAAGAGAAGGTAGAAACCCTTCTACTGGAAAAACTATCCAGATTGCTGCTAAAAATGTTGTTAAGTTTAAAGCAGGTGCCGATTTAGGTAAAGCTGTAAACTAGTATATACTTTTTACAAAAAGAGAGCATCCCTTATCCGGGGATGCTTTTTTTTTGCCCTCCTTTGCTTTTTATAGGAATTGTCTTATTTTAGACAGTAGAAGCCTTCCATCATGATCAATCTTACACCTAAGAAAGGAAAATTGTTAATCGCAGAACCGAGCTTAACGGGCGATGTCTCTTTTAACCGATCGGTGGTATTGCTTGCAGAACACAATGCGGAGGGGTCTATTGGGTTTATATTGAACAAACCCTTGGATTATAATGTCAGTGACCTGGTCTCGGAAATTGAACTGCCTTTCCAGGTCTACAATGGCGGCCCCGTGGAACAGGACAATCTCTATTTTATTCATAAGGTACCCCATTTGATCGACAATAGTATTGAAATTGCGAATGGTATCTTCTGGGGCGGAGATTTTGACAAAGCCATTGTATTGATCAATCAGAAATTGATCGCTGAGAGTGATATTCGGTTTTTTTTGGGATACTCCGGATGGGCCTCATTACAGCTGGATCAAGAGCTTAATTCCAAATCGTGGATCGTTGTTAAAAACGAGTATGAAAGTGGTATCATCGAAAAGTCGTCGGTGGCCTTTTGGAAAGAGAAAATGGTAGAACTTGGCGGAAACTACCTCTTATGGTCAAACGCCCCTGAAAATCCCAGTTTAAACTAATTTCCAACTTGCGCCGCGTTTGCCAATCTCACCTGGGCATTTAGTTTACCTAAAAGTTCTTTTGCTACGGAAGTCCGAAATTGCTTTTTGCGGTATTTGGTTATGGGCTGGATTCCGACAATGGTATTGGTGGTAAACAGTTCATCGGCCTTTTGTAGCTCAAAAGGAGAGATCATTTCTTCAGCGATGGTATATTCAGGAAGATTCGTAAGCATCCCCAACAGCTTCTTTCGCACGATACCATTAAGGCACCCTGCCTTCAGCGGTGGTGTTTTGATATGTTTATCCTTTACCAGAAAGAGATTCCCGTTCAAGGTTTCGACCACCTGTTTCGCATTGTTCAAGAGCAAGCAATTTTGATAGCCGTTTTCGGCCGCGAAAATACTGCCGACCACGTTAAGCATCTTATTGTTGGTTTTTAAAGTGGATAGCATATCTGGATTTACATAAAAATCCTTGAACAGTTCCACTTCATAGGCTTCCTCCGATAGCAAATAAAAAGGTGTTTCCAATAGACTACTTTCTATATAATAGGAGATGTCGTTGGTTTGGGGCAGGTACAGGCCTCCCGCATTTCGAAAAATGGTGAAACGCACACGTGCGGCCTTGTCCTGAAGCTCGTTCGCTTTCAGGAGCTCCAACAGCTGTTTTTCGAGGATTTCCATGGTAAACTCCATAGGGATTTCCATGCGCAGTATACGCATCGATGCCATGAGGCGTAAATAATGTTCTTCCCAGAAATAAATGGTGCCGTTTACGACCCGCATGGTTTCGAAGAGTGCATCGCCAAAGCGCAGTCCTCTGTTGTCATGATTGCCGGTAGTAGTATCTGGCGGTACGAGTTTCCCATTAAAATTGACCATAAAAAAGCCTTGATTTAAAATCAAGGCCAAAGATAAGTTTTATAATAGAGATGGCTCACTTAGATCCCAAAACCTGTTTGAGGCTACCTACTTGGTTCTCCCATAACATTTTGGCTTCGTCAACTTCGTCGTCTTCGGCAAAATCAGTGATGAAAAGCGATACATCGGAGGTAATTTCATCTACAATGATCTTCATTTCGAAAAAGCTATCGTCATCATTTTCTTCCCAGGCAAATTTGACAAACTCATCGCTCTTTTTTTTGATGAGTTTTGCCTCTTCCTCAGAACCGTCCCAGATGAAACTAAAGAGCTCCCCGCGCGAGTTTACGTTGTCGGCAAACCACTCTGAAAGGCCCGACGGGGTCGATAGGTATTGGTACAGCAGCTGCGGTGAGGATTGTATTACAAATTCAAGTTCAAACTTTATTTTATCATCCATTGGGAGGTATATCTAATTTAGTAAAGGCAATATATAGATTTCCAAATGATAAAAAAATAAAGTTCCAGAATATTTTTTAAGGAGGGAATGTTGATGGGGAAAAAATTAAACTTTATATTTGCAGCCGTTTTAAAAGAGATGGCGAGGTAGCTCAGCTGGTTAGAGCGTCGGATTCATAACCCGGAGGCCGAGGGTTCAAGTCCCTCTCTCGCTACCAATCAACAAGAGGGATTCAGTTTTTGAATCCCTCTTTTCTTTTCTCGGCTAACGCCTAGGTACCACAATATACGTTTTTTAGGGTTTTGCCCACTTTTTACGGACAGAAAACAATGTAACCATTTTAAAAGGGTTGGCACTATCAAATTTCACCTTAACCGAAATGCTACGGCTAGCGTATAAAACGTTCGCTAACACTATGCATAATTAATACGGGCGGATTTTTCCGATGGAAAACTTCCGCATTTTTAAGTAGCTTAGTACTCCGTAGGAAATCCTACGCTTTCAAGGCCGCACTGATCATTCATTTGCCGTCGGCAATAATTACGGAAAATAGTTAATAGAGTAGATTTCCAAATTAAACTAAGTTTACATTGAACTACAAAGAATCACATACGCTAATTCTAAACAATATAGCTAGGTTCATTGATTTAACAGAGTTGGAAAAGCAAAAATACCTCTCTTTACTTACTGAAACAAAAGTAACAAAGAAGGCATTTTTAATGCAGGCTAACGATGTGGCCAAATATGAATATTTTATAACAAAAGGTTGCTTAAAGGTTTACACCTTAGATGAAGATGGTACACCCCACATATCCATGTTTGCGGTTGAGGGGTATTGGACCGGTGATATGGCTAGTTTTATGACCAAAGAACCCACACGCTATTTTATTAAGGCCACGGAGCATTCAGAATTATTAGGCATATCTAGGCCTAATTATGATTTACTTTTTCAGGAAATACCAAAATTCGAAAAGTTTTATCGTATGCTGTATCAAAGGTCTCTGGTAAATTATATCAGACGTTCAAACCACGGTATTTCCTTAACGGCGGAGGAACGATATATCGAGTTTAAAAAGAAATATCCAAATGTGGTAAATAGAATTACCCAAAAAGACTTAGCCGGTTATATTGGTATTACACCAGAATTTATGAGTAAGATTATTACAAAAGTCAACCAAAAGTAAAAGTCTTAAACTAGTTCATTTTTTTTCATGTGTTCCCATCGGAATTTTGAAGCATGAAAAAAATACTATTCATCGCTTCACTTCTTTCCTTAGGGCTTGTTCATCACTTGCAAGCACAATTTACCCAAGTTGAACTGTTTACAGGATTAGATAAAACAGATTTTACAATATTCTCTAGTCATCCTATTAATAAAAGTCGGACGCTGCTTGTAAATACGCTCGCTTTTTTCCAAAAATTCAAAAGAGAGCACCAAGAATTTAATGAGGTCGGTGTACAACCAACATTGTTTTGGAATGTTACCAAAACCCTTGCTATAGGGTCTTCCATATACTATAACAGTTTTGCAGGCTATTCTGAACGGCTCTCAGCGAAGTACGTATTCAAAAGTTCACTCCTGATATTTGTATTGATGCCAACCGTTGCGTACTCAGAGCAAACGAATACTATTTATGCAGAAGTATTTGTGCAAATTCAATATAACAAACCTCTAAATGATAATCTATCGCTCTGGTTAAATGGTCAGTTCTTAACCATTTGGGACGAGTTTAGATTGCATTCAAGAAGTTATCAGCAGTATAGAATTGGTCTGTCCTTTTATGACCATCAGGCAGGTGTTGGTTTAGATATTGACCAATACGGATTGAAGCCGATAGAAAAAATATCCCTAGGATTTTATTATCGAATAAGTATATAGTCAATTTAACTCTTACACATTATGAAAAATTCAGTAAAACAACTTTTAAGAACAACCCCAAACATAGGATATAGTATCGCCCGGTGGACTCTAGGTCTCGTCCTATTCCCGCATGGTGTACAAAAATTATTAGGGCTCTTTGGCGGATATGGCTATTCCGCAACAATGGAATCATTGACAACCCATATGAACTTACCCAGTATGATAGCCTTCTCGGTAATAATGATTGAGTTTTTTGGCTCAATTTCATTAATTCTAGGATTCATCGGTAGGTTTTGGGCCTTGTCACTTGTAGGTATGTTCACAGGCATTATCATAACTACACAGCTGGAACATGGCTTTTTTATGAATTGGTTTGGTAATCAAGCAGGTGAAGGATACGAATATTCGCTTCTAATTATCGGTCTTGCTTTAAGTGTGTTAGTCAATGGAAGTGGAAAATGGTCCGCCGATGGTTTAATCTCAAAAAAATAGAAAAAATGAAGAAAATAATCACAATTGCAGGAAGTAATAGTCAAAAATCTATTAACAGGAGTTTGCTGTCTTATACTAACAGCTTATTGGAGAAGGTAAAAATCGTTTCAATTGACTTAAACGATTATGTTCTACCAATATATGGAGTTGATTTTGAAGCTGAAAATGGTATCCCTATCGCTATTAAAAGACTAGACGCATTATTTGATAAGGCTGATGGATTTATAATTGCTTTGGCAGAACACAATGGGACTTACACGACAGCATTTAAAAATATAATAGACTGGTTGTCTCGTGTAAATATGAACATATGGAGAGAAAAGCCAATGCTTTTAATGGCCGCTTCACCAGGCGGTAGAGGTGGCACAACTGTCTTACAGTCTGCAAAAACCTATTTCCCCTATCTTGGAGCGATGATAGTTTCAGATTTCTCGTTACCAAATTTCTACGATAATTTTTCAGAAAATAAAATCATAAATAATGAATTGAGAGAAGCATTAGACAAAAAAATAAGGCGCTTTGAACAGCATTTGCACAATTAAAGAGCTATTGTCAACAACATGCATCAGTAATAGCGATTTGAACTAAGATTCAAATCGCTATTCTTTTTTAATTTGTAATTTACTTTTGTGTAGATCAAACCACGCACAGGGTAAAATTCAGCAGCCTACAAAAAACGGACGCCCCGGTGACCATTGCCGTGTTGTTTTAGGGAAACACTTTTCCCTGTGCCCACCTGCAGGCAGGTATGCTTCGTTTCTTTTGGACCAACAAAAGAAATGAACAGGGTCTTTGTGAAAACGAACCGTCATCGCATTGCCTTTGTAAAACCGCAGGTGTACGCCCGTCCTTTTTCTTCAAAAATGAATCGCTCCGGTACAACGACGGTGCTTTTTCGACAGGATAGTCGCGGCAACGCTTCTAATTGCAAGCCGATAGGCCGCGAAGCTTGCAAGGCGGTTTTCGACCAACAGTCGAAAAATCCCTTCGAAAAAGGGTCTTTTTCTTTGGTTCGTTTCTTTTGGACAAGCAAAAGAAATGAACAGGGTCTTTATGAAAACGAACCGTCATCACATTGCCTTTGTAAAACCGCGGGTGTACGCCCCCCATCTTCCTTCAAAAATGAATTTTCCCCTTACATAAACCTGTGTATTTTTCTGTGTGGAAAGCCGTAAGAAGGGTTTAGGATATTTTCCTATCTTCAGGCCTCCTCTTTTCTTTCCAGTTCCTCTTACTTCTTGCGTTGGTATAAAAGTGCGTATCTATTTCTTTAACCCTCCTTTTTGGTGGGATAAGGATGCATTTTACATCTATATAAACAAGTTGGCTACAATGCAAAAAAGAATGACAAGCAAATTAGAAGACATACATCAAGGACTACACAACAAGTTCGCGGACAACCTCAAACAATCCTTGGTAGAGAAGAATTCTGACCTTGAGGAAATGGAGGTCAAGGCCAGAGCAGCCTATTTCCTTGGAGAAATCCTATTCAAAGACAGAAATATTACTGACACACAACGAGAAGTTACCAAAATATTTCACGAAATATTCACTGACTTTACGGTAGCATCTTATTTAAGTTGTTGTGCCATTGACAACGCTGCCAGAATTGTTCTTAGGCGAATCTTAGAACTTGGGATTGCAACTGTTTACCTGTGGGATTTACCATACAAGTTTTGGAATTGGAATAACTATGACGACCACAGCAATGACTTGAATTTTAAAGAAATGTTGGACTACCTAAACAACAGAGGATATGTAGATTTTGTCAACAAAGAGAATGACACTACTTTGACGCGCTTGATTAATAAAGAATCTGTAGGCAAGACTTATCGTGAGTTAAGTAATGTGATACATGGCAAGTCAATAACTTTTGAATCTCTTGATGAAGATAGCTTTGGATATAAAGAAGCCGATTTATCCGAACTTGTTGATTACACTTGTAAAATTGAAAACACTCTTCTTTCAATTTGGAAGGCACGATTTCCAAAACATTTTCATCAGCTGGAAGAAAAGTTAACCCCGATAACAAAGTATACTTATGAGTACTAATACCACGCAAGAAATGGACTTGCTACAGGCAGCAAGATGTGAAGATTTAAAGTACAATGAGATTAAAGACCTGACTGTCCTCAGCAGTTATGAGCGAGCCGTAGTTGACAAGTTGAAACTTTCTGGAGCCCACTTACTCCAAGGAGCAAGAGGTGTTGGGAAGTCGCAATTACTCAGACAAGCCGAGATTGAAATGAATGATGATTTTTCAAATGCGAAAAAGCTATCAGTATACATCAACTTTAAGACTAGTCCGTTACTTGAAGGTGTAAACATAAATGACAGAGATGCCTTTCAAGTTTGGGTAGGAGCAAAAATTTTGCAAAGCATTCATAAGAAACTCTTGTTTTTAAATCTTATTGACCCTCAGGATGCTGACGACCCATACCAAAGAATATTTAATCTTGGGGGAATGAATCTAACCCAAGATTTTCTTGTAGAGAAAATTCATCAAATCCAAAACTATGCTCTTGCTCCTGATCAAGTAGATGAGTCACATAAAATTGGAGAGGAATTCATTAATAAGGTCAATGACATAACTTTTATAAGAGAAACGCTCATTACGCTGGTCGAAAAACTTGGTTTAGACAGAATCATTTTTCTATTCGATGAGGTTGCGCATACTTTCATACCTGCACAGCAAGAGGTCTTCTTTGAAATATACAAACTCCTTCATGGCAACTCAATTGCTGTGAAAGCAGCAGTTTACCCAACTGTTACATCTTACGGAAAAAACTTTGAAATAGGCCATGATGCGATACTTATTTCACTTGATAGATTTGAGACAGGCTCAGGGCTTCGCGATATGCGAGAATTATTCAGAGAAATTTTTAATAAAAGAACCAACGAAAACAGTGCACTTAGAAAAAAGATCTATGCTAAAGGTGAGCTCTTAGACCAATGTATCTATATGTCTTCTGGCAACCCAAGAGCATTTTTACACATCCTTTTAAGAGCCTGGGATAAGGGTTATAATGCTTATGGAGTGAGTACCGCCATTCAAGAGTACGTTGACGCTGAACTAATTCCTTACCATAATCAAGTTGCAAGAAGACTACCAAGGTTTGCCAATCATGTATCAAACGGAATTGGGCTTTCCAGAAATTATTTAATACAAGAAATCCGAGAAAAGAATGCACGTGAGAAGAAATCGGGGTATCAATCCGCCTTTTTCACTATCGATAGAGACATTTCGCCAAATCTTAAAATATCGTTGGATTTGTTATGCTATTCCGGGATTCTTACAAGAAAAGGCACGGTGAAAATAGCTGGAAAGAGAACTGGACAGCGGTATATGGTTCATTTAGCCTTGATGCTTACTGAGAAAGCATTTAATACTAATGACATTTTAGAAGCAGTGAACGCACTAAGCCTTACAGACTATCGTGAATTCAGTAGCTCTGATCCAAAGATTGATGAGTATGCTAAAAAAATAAAAGAGGGCGGAGACTTATGTAGCAACTGTGGAGAGGAAATCTCACTTGAAGCAAAGTTCTGTGGACAATGTGGCACAAAGGTCGAAAGAACTTCTTTGATTAGTCTTTTACTTGAGGACTCAATAAATCAAATCTCCATAACTCCAGGAGTAACAAGTAGAATTATTCCCGAGTATCCTAAAGTTGGAGACTTATTACAAGCGACAAAAGAAGATTTAATGCAGATAGATTACATAGGACCAGTCCGGTCGAGAATAGTGAAGAATGCAGTTGAAGAATATATCTCTGGGTAAAAAGCACTGTGACCAATAAGGGCTAAAAAATCATAGCTGTCCTTTGGGACAGCAATGCTTTTTAGCCAGACCATTATGCACAAACATCATAAAAATCAAGTAAACTGACTAAATAATTAAACATAGAATGCAAAGCTATCTATATAGAAATGATGAACGGATAAAAAGTGTTTTCTCCCAATTCATGAAAGAATTGCCAACTAAGAAAAGTTCTGAGAAATCTAAAGGAGCAGAAGGTAGTATCTCAGGAGGGTTTTTGGAATTTTTCAAAGCTTCGACAAAAGGTTCTTTAGGAAAAAAAACAATAACTGAATCAATAGAAACTCCAGAGAATATGATATCAGCGTTAATAAATATAGACCCAGTTAAAAAATTCATCAGTCAAATCTCAGTTAATTCTGATTGGAATACAGTCAATCAAGGTGATTTAATAATATTTAGGGGAGACTTAGAATTCGATTCTTATGGATTAACTAAGGAGCAATTATGGGACGCCACTTATGATGATATTGGCAATAGAGAAATACGGCATGATTTAAGACTAAAAGGGAAAATTGCTGATAAAAAAGTCGAGATGCCGTTCTCATCAAATCATGTTACGGGAACTTCTCAATTTACTGTTTTGTGTCATGCAACGTTTGATAAAATGGAGGGAATTGCTATTATAATCGGAAGTACAAGGTCAGAATCAATAATGTTACAACCCTTGGCATTTGGTAATGGTTTTTTCAACTAAAACCCCCACGCTGGCGCGAGTGTCACACTCGTGTCCCAGTCCTGGCAAGCCTTGTTGGTCTTGAATCGTAACTAGAGCTTCTTGGGCATATCGTTATCGCCCAGCTCAAAGCCTTTATGTAAAGTAGAAAAATAGTACCTTGTTGGTACTGCCGACCGGCACTATTAAATAGAAATAACGTACTATAAGGTTTATACAATTGTTGTGCATAATTTAACCAAACAAAAACTTGAAAAGACTATTCATCTTGACTTTGCTTTCTTTTTTGGGTTGTAAAAACGAACCAGTCTGTACTATAAATGAAAATAACGCTGGAAAAGAAATCTATGATTTGGACGAGGCGACCTGTTTCATTGCTTTAAAACTGAACAAGAAAAAGTCTGACTTGAAATTGATTCGCAGTGCTCTAATTGTAGAGGAAAACTATATGAGCAAAATTGGACTGACCACAGAAAATCCGAATCCCGAAAGTGAACCTGAATTGAATGCAGAATTGGACATTAACCAAATGGCGGAATATGCTCTAAATGAAGGGAAAGTGGAATTAACAAAAGAGGATTTACACGAAATCTATGATGCCGAAATTGAGTATTTGATGTTCATTGGAGTAGTAAAAAAACAAATAAACGAATATGCCATTTCCATTAGACGAAAAATATATAAAAGAAACTGAATCGGAATTGAACGTGAAGTTCCCATCAGAATTTAAAAACCGAATGATAAAATCAAATGGCGGAGAATTATTGATTTCGGACGAGTTTGAATTTGAACTGTATCCATTCTTCGATAAAACTGACCGAAAAAGAATAAGTCGGACTTGTAATCACATCGGGCTTGAAACTAAAAACGCTCGTGAATGGAATGGGTTTCCTGACAACGGAATTGCAATTGGAGCGGATGGATATGGAAATCAACTAATGTTAACACATAACGGAAATGGGAATTTAACTGACGAACTATATTTCTGGAATCACGAGACAAGACAAGTGGAAAAAATAGCTGAATCGATTAATAAACTTCACGTTGTAAAGGGTTCATTCTGGAATAAAATAAAATCAAAGTTCAACTAAAAATTATGCCCACGCTGGCGCGAGTGTCGCACTCGTGCCCCAATCCTGGCAAGCCTTGATTGGTCTTGGATCATAACTAGAGCTTCTTGGGCCTATCTATGTCACTAAACTCAAAACCTTGCTACGGCCTTGAAAAAGTAACCACATTAAGACCATGGTCATAGTTCAATTCAACCGATCTACACAGAAATATGGTAACTTGTTGATGTAACCGAATCTTTTATGCAAGGTAAACAACTGAACAAAAACAAATTGAATGGGACTATTTGGAAAACTATTTGGCAGTAAAAAACTTAAAACGATTGATTCTGATTTTGGAGAAATCGAGAGTTTTAGTGTCCGTGGAAATAAGGTTGGATGGACATTTAAAAAGCAATTTCTTGATTCTGATATTGAGATTTTAATAGATGGAAATAAAGAAGGGCTTTCCGAATCTCAAAAACGTACTTTGATAGCTGCGCTAAAAAACGAATCGGAAATCAAATCTGAATCGGAAAAAGCGCTGAAAGAACAATTTGGCAATGCCGAAATGGAATTTGTATCGATAGAAAAACATTTTGATGTAAGCAGTATTTCAGTAAACGACAATGGATTTGAATTAACATTTCAAGAAAAAGAAGATCCCTATTATTACTTTAATGTACATTTTGAGAATAATAAACAAGTGGGAGTTTCAATAGATGGATGATCCGAGTAAAAACAACCACTGTTAGTTATAATTCAAACAGAATGAAAAGTACATTTAAATCATTTATTCTACTTCTTACAGGTTTGTCTTCTCTTGTTTCAACGGCTCAAATCCAATTAAACTTTGATTTTGATATTCCTTATGGAAACAACAAAACCGTAGGCAAATATGTTGAGATTAATGGAGCAAATATTTATTACGAAGAATATGGTGAAGGTGAGCCGTTGTTTCTAATTCATGGAAATAGCGGTAGTATTATTTGGATGGGCAATCAGATTGACTATTTTAAAAAAAGTTTAGAGTTATAGTTGCAGATAGTAGAGGTCAAGGGAAATCTGAATTAAAAACCGACTCATTGACTTATGAGCAAATTGCAGAAGATTGGGAGGCACTGGCAAAACATCTAAGACTTGACTCTATCTCTATAATTGGATGGAGTGATGGCGGAATTATTGGCCTAAAAATGGGCATTAACAACAAGGTGAAAATAAAAAAAATCGTATCGATGGCTTCAAACCTGAGACCAGATTCTACTGCTGTCCATTCTTGGGCAATTGAGAAAATCAAAGAAGAATTTGGTTTTATTGAACTTAAAATAAAAAACAATGACAAAACACAAAATTGGGATTTAAAAAAACAACTGCTTGGCTTAGTGGGCAATCAACCAAATATACCGGTCACAGACCTAAAAAAAATCAAAGCAAAGGTATTGGTAATGGCAGGTGATGAAGACGGGATTAAAAGTGAACATAGCCTCGAGATATACAAAAATCTTCAAAAAGCACAACTTTGTATCATGCCCGGTGAAACACATTTCACCCCTTCCTCAAATCCAGAATTATTTAATGGCATTGCCGATAAGTTTTTATCCGAACGTTTTAATAGACCGAAGTCTGATTTTTTTATAAAGCAAGAATAGTAAAAAATTATAACTAATAAAGGCCAAATCCCTCCCGCTTCAGGCACTGGCTTATCAGGGATATCTTTATAGCCAAACCCAAAGCCTTTGCCTAAAGTAGAAAAATAGTACCTTGTTTGTGCCGTCGATCGGCACTACTAAATAGAAATAACGTACCATAAGTTTTTTACAATTGTGGTAGCTAATTTTAAAATGACTCTAAACGAATTAAAGACAAATATAAAATGGTGGGAATCCAAAAGATGGATTTATAATGCTCTTGTTGGACTATCTGGTATATTGACCATATTTAATGTGCTAGCTGAAAGCCCATATGACTGGACACTTGAGGATACCATTGGCGTTATCATTTGGGGAATTGGAGCTAATATTTTTTACTCTTTGGGGACTTTAGTTGAACTCTTTGATTGGTACTATTTGAAAAACAGACTTGGAATTAAAAGATTTAGAGTATTCTTTTTTATTTCGGGTACATTTTTGAGTTGTCTCTATACTTTTTGGTGTGTTATGGCATATTTTTTATGGTCAGTATGGTAAAAAAACTAGCTACAACAAGGTATGCTCTGAAAAGCCTTAGTCCAGTGCGTAACGATTACTGAATATGTTCTTTTTGTTTAAACTGAAGACGTACCCTTTTGAATAAACATTTTGTTTAAGTTAACCATTGTACAAAAAGGGCTAAGTCTTCAAAAACAGGGAAGCCTTCAGCACTGGAATTTTATTTTTATATTGTAGGGAGAAATGAACGTATGAACACCTCCGAAAAGATATGGACTTTTGCGGCCATTTTTATTAGTTGTTTGGCGCTGGTGGTCTCCATAGTACAGACCGCTATTTTACAAAAACAGTCCCATGCCGCGGTATGGCCCCGTTTGAGCAACGGGCAAGGACAAGGCCCCGATTACTATGTGTACACGGTAAAAAACAACGGAGTGGGACCAGCCCTCGTTTCCGAGGTAACCTATACCTATAAAGACACCACTTTTCAGTACATCAACAAACTGATCTATTATTTTGGAGATCTGGAGGCCGCTGAGACGGGAAGCGCCGTAAAACTTAATTTTCAATACTCCAATATTGCCAAAGACGATGTGTTAGCGCCCTCGCAAAAGGTAGAAGTCTATAAGGCGAACGATTCGATATCGACTGTAATCGGCAAAAAATACCTTTCAAAGACCCTTAAAAAAATCACCTATTGTTCCATCTATGACCGGTGTTGGAAAATTACGGACGAGGTGATCAAAAAATTATAATCAACTGCCATATTAGGCGGGTAGGTAAGACCATGAACAGCCAACATAGCCCCCGCTCGTGTGAGCGTCACGCCCGTACCCTACCCTAGCTACTAGATAAACCCGACCACCTTGGAAGAAAAAATAACCATAAGATCGCTTACCCCACAGGACAAAGTACCATTGGCCACATTGGCCAACAACAAAAATATATGGGACAATCTCCGGGATTATGTTCCTTTTCCCTATTCGGAAGATGATGCCGCGTTCTTTATCGAACTCACCGAAAAGGAAGCCCCAAAACAAACCTTCGGCATTGTATATGGCGACCGCCTTTGCGGGGTAGTCAGTCTGATCGTCCAAAAGGACGTCTATCAAAAATCGGCGGAGATCGGCTATTGGATCGGCGAGCCATTTTGGGGCAAGGGCATCGCTACCAAGGCCGTGGCACGGATCATACGGCACGGATTCGAAACCCTTCGATTGCATCGAATCTATACCGGGGTGTTCGAATACAATACCGCATCGATGCGGGTATTGGAAAAGAACGGCTTTCAAAAGGAAGGCATTTTCAAAAATGCAATCTTTAAAAACAACCAGGTCTATGACGAACATCGGTACTCTCTGCTCAACAAACCCTAGCATTGGGTGCCTTAGGTAGTTACAAGGTTCCATAAGGCTATTGCTGCAACCGATCTAACACTTCCAAAAAAGCAAGGCAGTGGCACCAGAATTTTATTTTTATATTGTAGGGAGAAATTCAGGTATGAATACTTCCGAAAAGACAGGGACCCTTGCTGCCATTTTTTGGAGTTGCTCGGCCTGGGTGGTCTTCATGGTACAGACCGCTATTTTACAAAAGCAGGCCCATGCGGCGGGATGGTCCCGTTTAAGCAAGGGGCAAGGACGAGGCCAGGATTACCGTGTATCCAAGGAAAAAACTCGCTGGGAGGTATAGCATATGGAATCCAAATAATCGACATGCAGCACTAAAATTTCACCAAGTATACCACGCAACACTACTTAGTATAAAACAAATTAAACGACAAGAACAATGAACAATGAAATGCAACATCCGAATGCCACAGCGCTTGACACATTGATTTCAAAGGATGATAACACCTCGGGGCAGCACCTGTATGACACCAAAAAAGAACCAAGAAAATCAATGGGAGTCTATTTAAAAAATCAAAATAGGCTCATCATGAATTCCATTTCGATCGCAGATAAAAAAGCGGCCATTTTAATCCGAATAAATACGGCCATTATATCGGCTTTAATCGTGTTCGAAAGTTACTTTGACGGAAACACGTCCTTTAGTAAACAAATTATACCAGTGCTGGTAATAGGGCTTTCCATTTCATTAATTTTTGCCATTCTCGCGGCAAAACCCTTCAGCTACATCATGTATAAAGTTTTTAACAAAACCATCAAAAAGAAATATCCCAATCTAGAAGAAAACAACTTCATGATTTTCGAAGTTCCGGAATTTGATCAATACGAATTATCAATGCAAAAGGTTTTAAAGAGTCAAAACTTACAAATTGGGAACCTGACCCGCTTTAACTATTTTATGAGCAAAAGTATTTCTAGGAACTACTTGCAACTAGAAATAGCGTACACTTTTTTTCTTATAACATTCCTAATAGTAACCGTTCTCTATATAATTTCAAACTACCTGTAGCATTTATGATCACATATCCCCTTTACCACAGCGGAGGTGCCCTATACACAACATTACCAAAGCGTAAGGGGGTTCGGAAGGTCTTTAGCGTTCAGCATGCAAAACCATGTATAAGCGGCACCAATACCCGTAAACGGCTTAAGCGATAGGATTCCATTGAAAAGAGGGGTGTATGGCCAAAAGCTTAGGGAGTTGATACATACACTCTAGACTTGCACGGGTATTGACAGCACACAAACGATTGAAGTAATTAGAAATTAATATGTTATGATCACCATAAATCCATACCTCTACTTTAACGGGAATTGTGAAGCGGCATTTACTTTTTATGCATTGGTTTTTCAAAAAGAAATCAGCCATATCAGCAAATACAAAGACGTACCGAAACCAGCAAGAAATATGTTTCAAGAGTCTGATGAAAAAATTATGCATGTCACCTTACCGCTGAGCAAAGAAACCATGTTAAATGGTTCGGACCACGCATTGGCATATCAGGAAATGATACAGGATACCACCTTTTCCCTCATCATTCATGCCGATAGCAGAGAAGAAGTAGACCGATTGTTTGCCGGGCTTTCCGAAAATGGCCAAATCAAAGTACCCGTAGGGTTCACATTTTGGGGTGCATACTACGGTCAGTGTATCGATCAATTTGGCATCAATTGGAAAATAACGTTGCAATCAGAAAATTAAATCCCTGCCAATGGTAACGCCATGGGTCCGTTTCAAATAGGCAAACCGCATCGTACCCTTAACATTACCCCTAATTAGCACCCTAATGAATCTAGAAGAATTTATCACATCCTATGAAGCGGCCTTGGGCACGCAGGATTGGAAAGCAGTTGCCCCCTTGGTGTCCGAAAATGTGAGTGTTAGCTTTTCCGATGGAACGGTGCACATGGGAAAGGAAAATGTTCAAAAAGCATTTGAGAAAAACTTTTCTTTGATCAAGAATGAAAAATATGCCATCGAAAATATTACATGGTTGGCGAAGGACCAAAAGTATGCGGTGTATTTATTCGAATTTCACTGGACAGGACTTATAAAGGGCAAGCCCGTTTCTGGAAATGGAATCGGGACCGCCGTGTTAGTAAAGGAAGATGCCCAATGGAAGTTATTAACCGAGCATTTAGGAAGAAAAACGGCTTGAGCCCGAATTAAAAAAGCGGGCAACACCGTACATTCGGATAGAAAACAAACACCTTAGATGAAATAAATGGCATTGATACTGGTCTTGTCGATGCTATTGCCCAGTTGTTCCGATTTTCGGGAAAATCCGTAAAAAGAATGCGGAAATAAAGCAATTACGAGCGGAACTTGACCGTTTGCATAAAGGTAAAACAGCAAATTCAAATGAGCCGAAAGGACAAATCGTACCATTTTTGACATTTCAAAAACAAGACGCAGAACAGGCAATGCACTTTTATCTTGGATTGTTTGACAATTCAGAAGGCGTTGATCTAAAACGTTGGGGGAAGGAAGCCCCGGGGAAGGAAGGAACCATAATGCACGCCACATTCAAATTAAACGGAAAGCTATTTATGTGCGGCGACGGCCCGCCCATACATGATTGGGACTTTACGCCTGCGGTTTCAAATGATGTGGCATGTACAGAGGAAGGCGAACTGGAACAATTGTGTACAAAACTATCCGAAAACGGAAAAATCAGGATGCCGATAGATACGTATGGTTTCAGCCAAAAATTTGGATTTGTTCAAGACCGATTTGGGGTTTCTTGGCAATTAAATTTACAATAAAGAGCCGCCCTGTAACGATATATAAAGTGTTCCGAGTGGCGAAACGTTGCCGCTACATTGATACGAACCTTTTGATAAAATCTATAAACATGAGTTACATTCTGATCGGACTCTTAATTTTTCTCTGCATATGGTATTTTTTCTTTCGTACACCCAGACCTAAAATTATGCCCTTGAATATTGATAAAGATGACCCTACTATGCTAGCTGCCATTCAAGCTGCAAAAAACAGTCTGGACGAGTTCAAAAAACTTCTGGCTAAACACCCAAAAGAAGGACATGCCAAAGTCCCATTTACAACCAGCTCGGGAGAAACAGAGTTTCTTTGGGGAGCTATTACCGGCATTCAAAATGATGACCTCGATATTTTCTTGACCACACCTCCTGTGACCCATGAGGGAAAGATAGACAGGAATGTGAAGCATAACCTCAATGAGATCGTGGATTGGACTGTGACCGTACCAAAAGAAAAAATAAAGGGAGGGTTTACCATGAAGGCCATGTTCCAAATCTATGAGGACCAATATGGAGAATTACCTAAGACACTTTTAAAGGAAAAAAGTATGTACGAATAAAACCGTCGCACAGTATGCCATCATACTACTCATAATGCAATCGTTATTGACCAACCTAAAAACCAATTTTAATGTTTGGACTTTTTAAAAAGAAAAAACCGATATCACGAGAAGAAACGTTTTGGGATTACTTTGTGGAAAACAAAAAGTCTCTGGAAGACTTCATCGATTCTGATCTGACCGACTATCGCCCCTATAAGGCACTCACGCAGAAAATGCAAGTATATTCCGATTATCTATTCCCTGAGATCACCAAGTACCCTAACGGAAAGTATGTTCTGGTTATTACTCCGGACGGAAATCAAAAAGGAATCCCGGCTACTGAAAAACTTTTTAGTTCCAAGTACGATATTGAAAACTGGGTAATTGAAAAGTTTAGACAGCCGAAAGACAACTTCACCGAATTTGAATACCAGGGGCTAAAATATCCCAGTTCGGACATTGAAATTTTATCTCAATACGATGATGTAAACGAAAAAATGAATATCCAAGTCTTTATTAGAAATATGAATTCAGATGAGGCCAAATACAAAACCATGGCTTGGATTTTTCTGGATAATACCCTTGGAGAGTTCAACACCATCTCAAAATTGGGAACGGTAGACTTCTTTCATCTCGACAAGGGTAAAGCAGTCGATAATAGCATCTCAATTACCGAATTAAGACATCAAATAGACCGGGAAATATACAATGTAAAGTAAAGCATATAAGCTGCAATGGTTATTATTTGGCTTTCGCTGGTCATCACAAGGAATATTTCCTACTTTTAATTCGGTCCTTGTGTGGAAAAATCCTAGTAGATTTCCCAAGCCAAACCATAGCGGAAACCGCGATATTTGATCGTGACCAACCAATAACCCATGATAAAATTCTTTAGAAAAATTAGACAACACCTACTTTCAGAGGGGAAGACCGGCAAGTATATAAAATATGCCCTTGGAGAAATTATACTGGTAGTTATCGGAATTTTGATCGCCGTTACCATAAATAATTGTAACGAGGCAAGAAAGGATAGAAAAACAGAAAAACAGGTTCTTCAAAGCGTTTTGGTCGACCTACTATCAAACGAAGAAATATTAAAAATAGCGGAAGTAAAAATTGATAGACAAATAAAAGAAACAGCACTCTTTTTGGAACTTATGGGAGAGAATCCCGTAGATTCAACATTTTATAAAGTTAAAAAGTATATAAATTTCAGTTCGGAAGTAGAAGACGTACAATTGAATTTAGCGGGAATACAAGTCGCCATCAATACCAAAATTGAACTCCTGACCAATGATAGTATTAAAAAAGAAGTTGTTCAATATCCTGTTTTTTTCGAGGGGTATAAGGAGCAGGAAAATCTTATGAGAGACCTCAAAAACAATAGGATTCGTCCAAGGTTAAAAGAGTATGTATATTTAGAGAACTTTACGACGGGTTCAAAAGAATTTACCAGTGATTTAAGTGGGTTACTATCAGACCGTACGCTCGCAAATGATTATACAGACCGCAAATGGGAGTCCGCCGAATGGAAGGCAGACTTTATACGATTGAGGGAACATGGACAAAATTTAATTGGACTCATTGAGCAAGAATTGAAGAAGAAGTAAAATAAGGCAAGGTGGTGTGTTGGAAAAATGGCCCACCTCAAAAACCCACTATGGATCGGTTTACGAAGTACCTTGTTCTGGGTACCACCTTCTTTAGTGCATACAAAACAGTATAAACCCATTTTTCAAAGGATAGAAATATGATCACAACGGCACTATCTATGATGTTATTTGCCATTTTTATGATGCTAGGCGGCATACATTTTTATTGGCTTTTTGGCGGTAAATGGGGATTGAAACAGGTAATTCCCACAAAAAGCGATCAAACAAGCCCCCCTCCTATTCCAAAATTTGCGACCTTGATCGTTGCGCTGGTTTTACTGCTATTTGGGCTGCTGTATCTTGCTAAATCCGAGCTTGTAAGTGTACAATTTCCCAATTGGATCGTATATTACGGATATTGGGTAATCCCTTCCATTTTTATTCTCAGGGCTATAGGGGATTTTAAATATGTTGGGTTTTTCAAAAAAATAAAGCATACCGAATTTGCGAAAGCGGATTCAAAGTGGTTTGTGCCCTTGTGTTTGACCGTTGGAATAATAGGAATAGGGTTGCAACTTTAACATATATGACCCATGGCGGCCGCGTACTCCGCAAATAGGACTAGTGCGGCATTCTAGGGTGAAGAGTAACCTACTCCTTTTGAACAGTTCGGTTTCAAAGGAAGTTTTCGAAACGGCCAAGTCTTTGAAAAGGCCACTGAATATACGAAGCAATGAATACGATGAATATTTTAAAAACCGCAACCGATTGGGCAAAGGACGAACTTTTCTCAACACCATTTTTCATACTGGCCGGACTCCTGTTCATCGGGGCAAGTGTCGGGTTTTGGCAACTGGGAAAAACAGAGGTCGCCAGAGCCTACATCATTCCGATCTTGGTGGCGGGTATATTGCTCTTGACTATAGGACTTGGGCTATTTTTCACCAATAAGTCAAGAATTACCGCATTTGAAAGTGCCTACCAGAAAGATCCTTCCGCCTTTGTAGCATCTGAAATTGCGCGTACGGAAAGTACTTTAAAAGAATACAAAACCATCGTTTTCAAGGCCATCCCTATCATCATCATCGCAGCCGCTTTACTGATCATTTTTATAAACACGCCCACTTGGCGGGCAATCAGCATCACTACGATCGCCCTGTTGACAGTAATCTTAGTAATAGACGGAATGGCCTATGCAAGAATTAAGGCCTACGACAAAGAATTAAAATTGTTTGAAAAACCCAATGCAACGAGCACTAGGGAACATAACCCATAAACACTTAAAGTTTCATGCCCATACCTCTTGTCAATACACTGCTATGCGGGCTATTTTAAAACTGGCACGGATACAAATAGCAATAATCGTTCTATTTGTTCTTTTGAAATTCGTGAGACCCTCGGTCTTGGAGGGGAATTTCCCTGAATGGACAAAAACAATGCTCCTGTCGTTACCGAATTTCTTCGAAGGAATTATTGGGGTGTTGATGTTGACGGGAATCGGGCTTTACCTGAATCACAAATTGCTTGGTCTCAAAAAACAGATCAAAGCGAATTTAATATATACTTTTGCGCTCATAGCAGCGGCCATTTATGTGATATCCCAAGAATACAAAGTTCATAATTTGGGAGGGAACAATGTATATGATCAAAATGACGTCCTTTTTTCCGTTGTTGGATTGGGTATAGGGTACGTAATAGTGCGTATTACCAAACCTGTTGTGACTAGGGCGATGGAATCCTAAAGGAGGCCATGAGTTCTTGGAACGTGCTAAAGAAAATCGGATCAGGGCCGTAGCGTATTGGTTTTCAACGAACCATATCCTTCATTGTTCGTGGGTGTATTTTACAGTGAATCTTACCCACTATTGGCTGTTCGCACTGTGGCGCTTTTTTGTTATCTTGAAGGCCGTAGCAACTGAACACCGCCCCTTGTGTACCCCGTGCACAAAGAATCTAAGGGGTACCGGAATCTCAATCTATAGAAAAATCCAAATGTTTATCATAAATCTGACATATAAGACCGAATTGGATAAAGTAGACCAGTTTCTCGATGATCATATTGAATTTCTCAACGAACAATATGAACGGGGTCATTTCCTTGCTTCCGGGCGAAAAATCCCAAGAACGGGTGGAATTATTTTATCAAATGTCGCATCGAAATCCGAACTGAAAAAGATCATTAAAAAAGACCCTTTCCAGAAAAACGAATTGGCAGCTTATGAAATAACCGAATTTGTACCCAGCAAGACCTGCGACGAATTAAAATTCCTATTGGAATAACAACGTACGAACCCTCAGGCAGAAAACCGTTCGGCTGCATTGCGCGCAACCCATCATTGACACCCGTAAATATTCGGAACCATAAAAAGACACCTGGAATGATGGCCGAGGATTTCATAAAAAATGTGTTGATGTTAATTTCATACTATTTTTAGATCGACCGGAGCTCTATTTTTGGATTGTAAGTCAAATACCAAAAACTATGAAATTTTACATTATCCTGATGCCCTTGTTATTTTCCTGGACCATCCTCAGCGCTCAAATTGATTTTAGCGCAGCGAATACTGTACAGGTTCCCTTATTTCAACAAATGGACAGTACGATCAATGCAGGGAAGTTTGAAAAAATAACCAGTGTGGTGATCGCCCATAAAGGGAAGGCGTTATTTGAAAAGTATTACCATAAAAGCGATGTTACTTCCAAGCACAATGCGCGTTCCGTTACCCAAACACTGGGAACCCTGTTAACCGGCATTGCGCTTGACAAAGGGCATATTACCTCTGAAAAAGATAAGATTTTCGACTATTTACAGCACAAACTTCCTGTAAAAAACCCAGATAAGCGCAAAGAAGAAATCACGATTGAAGACCTATTGACCATGACCTCCGTTTTAGAATGCAATGATGGAAATAGATACTCTAGGGGTAATCACAAACGGATGTACCTTATTGAAGATTGGACAAAATTTTATTTAGACCTTCCTCCTTATTCGTATCCTTGGGGAGCTAAACCCGAAGAAAGGCCCTATGGCCGTGCTTTTAGCTATTGTAGTGCCGGGGCCGCCTTGATCGCAGCCGTATTACAAAATGCCGTCAAAGGTGATTTGGTTGAATTTGCAAAGGAGCATCTTTTTGAGCCGTTGGCAATTGAAGACTATACCTTGCATTATACTCCTCTTAACCTGTTAAATACTGCCGGAGGTAGTGAATACAGCAGTAGGGATTTTTTGAAATTGATTCAGTTATGTTTAAACAAGGGGCTATGGAATGGCGAACAAATCATTTCGGCTTCATGGATCGAAAAGGCCACTACGGTAAAAACGGATGCGTGGGATGCGGAATATGGCTATTTACTTTGGTTGAAGGGTTTTGGAGAGGACCAAAAATACAAATCGTTTTTCATGTCCGGCGATGGGGGAAATATGGTTTTGGCATGCCCGGAATTAGATTTGTCCCTGGTTATAACTACTACAAACTACGATAACGGTAATGGGCATAACTATACTGAAGAGATCATCAACGACTTTATTGTTCCGGCCATGGAACAACTAAAAGGATGAAGAAAATACGCTGTAGCGGCATAAAAATGTTTGCCATGGTAGGTACCAATCACAAAATTCCGATTGAATTTTCCGTGGTTGGTATTCATTTGTTAAATTAGTTGTCGAACCACGGCACCGCCATACAAGAAACCCGGGCACAACCTGTATGAAGCATCTTCTAAGGCAACATATTGAAGAACTAATTTCTCTCACGGATGAGGAATTTGCATATATTCTAAGCCATTTTGAGACGGTTAAAAAGCGCAAACATCAATATCTTGTGCAGGAAGGGGAAATCGTAAAAAAGGAATATTGGATTACGAAAGGTTGTGTTAAAAGCTATTTTTTAGATGAAAACGGAAAAGAACATATTCTACGGTTCGCTATGGAACAATGGTGGATTACGGATTACGAATCTTTTGTAAAACAAATCCCCTCAAAAATATATATTGATTGCCTGGAGGATTGTGAATTTTTGTACATATCCTTTGAAAATAGAGATAAACTTGCGGCCGAAATGCATAAAATGGAACGCTTCTGGGCCAAAAAAAGTAAGTTAGGGCGTATTGCATTGCAAAAAAGAATCCTCTCGCTTTTAAAGAATTCCGCCAAAGAGCGGTACGATCTGCTCCTAGAGCAATATCCACAATTGTTTCAAAGAGTTTCTAAAAAGCTGATTGCCTCTTACTTGGGCGTTTCGCGAGAAACCCTTAGTCGATTGAATTCCTAATAGAATAGCATACCACTTTTATATTGCCAATCTGTAAGGTGACCTACATCACTCTAAAGTAGTGATATAGGTCCTTCGTATCCCTTTCGATTCCTTTCAACTTTGTCGTATAATTTTTAAACGATAAAAAACATGAAAACAATCGAAAAAAACACAGACATAGGAATTTTAATTCTCAGACTATTAGTGGCAGGGTTGCTACTGTTCCATGGCATCGGAAACCTACTAAATGAATACGCGTTCATTAAAGGCATGATGACACAATCCGGGCTGCCCACATTTATGGCCTATGGGGCATTCATAGGTGAAATTATTGCCCCGATACTACTAATACTAGGGTACCAAGTACGCCTTTCTGCCTTGTTGGTGGCCCTCACCATGCTCATTGCTATTTTAACGACGCATGTTGGCGAACTATTTGCCCTTAATCAATTTGGCGGATGGGCCATTGAATTACAAGTGTTCTACCTAGTGGGTGCAATCGCCATTTTCTTTACGGGTGGGGGTAGGTACGGTATAGCCCGAAAATAACAACACACTTTGAAACCATGTATCCGCATACCAGCCTATTGCACTTTCAGAAGTTGACTTTTCTCATGCTGCTTTTTATCGGTATAAACGGGAAGGCACAAATAGAGAATATTCCGATCAGTAAGGAGGTGACGGTAGACAGGCTCTATATAGGCCTCCTTACCAATACCGGTCTTTTTGATCATACTACCGATCTCCATAATTTTTCTTCCGTACAATTCGGCACAAGGGTACGTATCGCATTGCTACCGAAGCGGTTTTATATAAGATCTTTCGGAGTATTAACAAAAACACAGGGGCAAACCCTACAGATTCTTAGAAGTTATGAAGCAATATTGATTCCTAGTGAAAAAATATCCATTCATCTGGGCGTTATGGCGACCCCCACAACTGAAATTAGGCCGAACCCAACGACCTGGCAAAGTCAAATAGAAACCAACGCGGAAAAAACAATAATCGGTGGTCGACCTGGTATCAAGTTCAAGTACAATTTTGGGGAGGAATTCATAGTAAGCTATGGAATCCACAACCATGATGCCGACCTTGTAAATCACCTAAAAGTCGAATATAAACAGCTTGTTTTTTCTTCATTTGTTGATCACAATGGGGTGTTCATCGCGGCAAAATGGAAGTTTCAAAATGGGAACCTGCTAGCAACCGGATCTAGGGATACGATTACTTTTTCAACCGTAATGCCGATTGCACCGCATTATAGGTTTTATGCAGATAGTGCATATAGCAAGGCCTTACGGAAACACACTTATTTTGAGATGGGCCTAAGAAGGCATTTTCGAGAAGATGGGCCCCTAAAAGGATTTCTGTCCCTCGGCTACAACCATCCCTTAAAAAGCGTTCAAGGAAGTTTTTTTATTCATATCTAATGTGACCTAGGTCACAGTAAAGTAGTGACATGCCTCCTTAAAATTGTACAACATTCACCAGAACTTTATAGTGTAATTTAAATATCAAAAAGATGCCATTTATCAACATTAAAGTTACCGACGAACAGGTGACCAAAGCACAAAAACGACAGCTGATCGAAGGGGCCACACAATTGATGGTCGACGTATTGAACAAGCACCCAAAAACCACTCATGTGGTTATTGAAGAAATCCCTATTGACAATTGGGGAGTAGACGCAAAACAATATTCAAATTCAAAAAAATTTAAATCATGAAAAACAAAACGGTAATTATTACCGGAGCCTCAACAGGCATCGGCAAAGCCATTGCCGCCTACTTTATTGACAAGGCGAGTAATGTTGTAATGAATTCTTCTAACGAACACCATTTGAAGAATGCCTATAAGGAACTCGGCTCACCGGCAAACGCACGATACGTTGCCGGTGATATCAGCAATCAAAACACGGGAAAAGAATTGGTGCGTAAAGCCAAGGAAGCATTTAATTCGGTAGACGTACTTATCAATAACGCGGGTGTATTTGCACCAAAACCGTTTTTAGAAGTGCAAGAGGAGGATTTGGAACGTTATTGGAAGGTCAACCTCAAAGGTACTTACTTTACATCGCAGGCCGCGATCGCCGAAATGGTACAACAGCAAAAGGGTGCTATAATAAACATAGGAACCGTATTGGTAGATCACGCTATTGGCGGCTTTCCGGCAACCGCACCCATAGCCAGCAAAGCAGCGATCCACGCATTAACCAGACAACTGGCAGCAGAATTTGGTGCGAACAATATTACTGTAAATACCATAGCACCCGGAATCGTTCGAAGTCCGTTACAGGAAAAAATGGGCATTGCAGATGCCGATAGTTTAGCCGGTTTGCATTTGTTAAATCGTATCGGAGAAGTATATGAGATTGCCGAAGCTGCCTACTATTTGGCATCGGCCGGCTTTATTACGGGAGAAACCCTCAATGTGGCCGGTGGCCATACCGTTGGACACGCAATTTAAAATCAAAGAATCATGTATAAAGATAGTAGTATAGAAATAGGAAAAGTAATCAACAATTACTTTGAAGGTATCTTTTATGGAAATATAGTAAAGCTTGCCCCTTGTTTTGCAGACGATGCCGTCATTTATGGCGACATCAACGGAGTTTCCTATAAAAAAAGTAAAGTGGCGTATGTTGCAGGTGTTAAAAGTAGAAAAAGTCCGGACGACTTAGGAGAACCTTTTAAGATGAAAACCATTGGCATAGATATCATGGGCAACATCGCCATGGTAAAGCTGCATGTACCCATGTTAGGCAATAATTATTATGATTACCTGTCACTCATAAAAACGAACAACGATTGGAAAATTGTAAATAAGATTTTCTCACATGTCGCATAGCAAAATTGTCACAATTGGTCATGTAAATCGTCGTCTTGGCTAAAGCAATCACAATGAAGAGGAAGCTATTTAAATCCCTTAAGATAATGCTATTCGTACTATCCTTTCTAATGATAGTCGTCGTGCTGGGGCTTATATGGCCAATGCCGAAACTCACACTGCCGGAAAAACACGATACCGTGCTTATAAAAGCGGTGAATATCATTGATGTAAAAACAGGGGAAGTGTGGGCGAATAGAAATATATTGATAGTCGCAAATACCATTACCGCCATAGACAGTTCGGAAATTTTGGTCGAGGATTCCAATGCCTTACACATTGACGGGACGAACAAATATTTAATCCCAGGTTTATGGGATATGCATACACATTCAAATCAGCATTCACCTTGGTTGCATCATCCGCTCTATATAGCCAATGGCGTCACAGGTATAAGGGATATGTCGGGGCAATTAAATCGCCGTGATAGTTATTGGGTCGGCAGTAGCGAACGTCTTAGGTGGAACGCCGATTTGGAAGCGTATAAAAGGGCCACACCGCGCTATGTATTACAAAGTAGTTATCAAATAGATGGAGCATTGAGCGTGCCAGATGGATTTCCCGACTTTTTTAAGCTTGAAAACCCGGAACAGGTAGATTCGTTATTGCAGTTTTACAAAAACGAATCCGTGGACTTCATTAAAATTTACCAGCAAATACCGGTAGCCTCTTATAGAAAACTGGCCCGAAAAGCCGAACATTACGGGTTACATATCGCAGGTCACAAGCCGATGTTTTTGAGTTTGGAAGAAGCTATCGACCTAGGGCAACGAAGTTTTGAACATGGCCGTATATTTTTATTCGAATCCTTTCCGGAGGCAGACAGTTTAAAGCATCCGGAGCGATGGAAAAAGTATTTTTCTAAATACAAAAGGAAACTTATAGAAACGTACAATCCAAAAAAGGCCGGTGAGCTCATGAAACTCATGAAATCAAAAAATGCGCATTGGGTCCCTACCCTACAAACCCTCAAATTTGAGGCCTTCGCCCATGATACGGTTTTCCGGTCCAATCCCCACTTGAAATACATCACGAGCATAAGAAAGAAATTGTGGTGGGGTATGGATGCTTCCAATAATGCCAGAAGGAACGAGGCCGAACATACCAAAGGACTCAGCGAAGATTTTTACAAAGCCGCGTTGCAGCAAGTAACACTTGCCAATGACATCGGTGTTCCCATTATGACCGGTACCGATGTCACCGATTCGTATACATTCGCGGGCTTTAGCATTCACGACGAATTGATAGACCTAACAAAATGTGGTCTCACAAACCTTGAAGCGCTACAAAGTGCCACTATCATCCCTGCTCGCTATGCAAAAAAAGAAAAATTTTATGGCAGTGTTGCAAAAGGCCATATGGCCGATTTGGTATTGCTCAACCATAACCCATTGGAAGACATTTCCAATTCCAGTAAAATCTTTGGGGTACTGGTGAACGGACTCTATTACGATGCAGAAAAAATTGAAGAATTAAAACGCTTTACGGAGTCTGTATCCTCTAGCTTTCATATGAATGTAAAAGTGTTGTTTAGCTTTGTAAACAGCCCTCTTATGAGAGTGCAATTTGCGGATTAACGATTTTTCAAGGGGGCGGCATTTACCATTCATCCAACGGCACAAGCCCACTACAGGTGGTTTGTGCTTTTTTGTTATCTTTCTGTTGCCATTAAGGTATGGGAGCCACACATGAGTTTTTTAAATGCAGAATGGAGAAAATTGGCGATTGCGAATTATGCGATCGATCAAAAGGTGCTCTCCAAGTATGTCCCACCGGGAACTGAACTTGATATATGGGAAAACAAGTGCTTTGTCAGTTTAGTGGGTTTTATGTTTTTAAACACGAAGTTATTGGGAGTCAAAATTCCTTTTCACGTGCACTTCGAAGAAGTAAATCTACGGTTCTATGTAAGGAGGTTTGAAAATGGTAGCTGGAAACGCGGCGTGGTCTTTATCAAAGAAATCGTTCCCAAACCGGCCCTGACTTTTGTCGCAAATACACTGTACAACGAACACTATGAAACGCTGCCCATGCATCATGAATGGGAACAGGGCGATACCGACCGTACCGTACAGTACCAATGGAAAAAAGATAATCAATGGCATTCTTTCAAAGTAACGGCCGATTTGGAATCATCCGAAATTGGGGAAGGTAGCGAAACTGAATTTATAACAGAGCACTATTGGGGATACGCGAAAGTGAATGAAAAAACCACAAATGAATATGAGGTCACGCATCCTAAATGGCGTCAGTACCAGGTAACGAATTTCGAAATAGCCGTTGATTTTGGCGCCGTTTATGGCAGCGATTTTGAGTGTTTAAATCGAATGAAACCGAAAAGTGTGATGCTTGCCGAAGGTTCTGAAATAACTGTGGAAAGCAAAAGGACGATTAAGGAAGCAGCCGTATAACAACCCTCATAAAAAGTTCTCAACGGTTCGTTTTCATTTACCTTGATTATTAATTCTTAAGAAGGCCACTTTGCCAACCTCTTTTAAAATAAAGGATTCTTTGGCGTTCTATCTGTGTTAGCCAGAAAATCGTCAATAAAAAATCGAGCTTGAAGGCTTTCTAAAAAATTGAACCTAATTGAACACTTTACGACCGATATTGAAACCCAAAAAAATGGGTTTGTGTTAAAATTTGAACCAAATTTAAGTGAAGGCAGTACAGGCATCTTCTCTGATACTCTTAATGTTTTTTCTTCAGGTAAAAACGAATACCAAGCCCCAGCAGATAACGAAGAGTTCAATTTTAGGGATTATAATTTGTCATTCCGCGCGTAACTTGGGCATGATTTATTGTATCTTTTATCCGATTATCGGGAACGAAAGCCATACACTTCCCTTCCTTTTAAAGTATCTGTCAACCAACATGAACAAACCACATTTTTTAGATAGCATTTTTAAACCTGAAAATTTTAATTCGGAAGAATTGAAATTGATATGGATGCAATTTGATGAAATCGAGTTTCAAAAAAATGAATGTTTAATAGAAAAAGGAAAAGTAGCGGGGTATTACTACTTTTTGGAAACAGGATTTTTACGTTCATACGCGATAGACATCGAAGGCAACGATATTACCACCAAATTCTTTTCGGAAAATGATATTGTGATCGATTGGCATTCTTACTTCTTGAAAAAACCTTGCAAAGAGTCTATTCAAGCCTTGACCAAGGGGAAATGTTGGAAAATCAGTTTTGCCAACTTCATGAAATTATTCAATATAGAAGCCTTTAGAGAAGTGGGAAGAACAAGATTGATAAACAACTATTTTGAATTAAAGAATCACTCTCTGTCGGTTATTACCGATCAAGCAAAAGATCGGTATCTGTATTTGCTAAAAGAAAAACCTTCGATAATTCAAAATGTTCCCCTGAAACATATTGCCACCTATTTAGGAATTACCGATACTTCTTTGAGTAGAATCAGAAAAGAACTTATTCAATGACCACGCCAATATTTTCAAATCAACTACCCTTCCTATTCTCCCTCCTATTTTTGGTTGCCTTTGCATTTCCGGTCGTGATGGTTGCGTTGTTGGCTAAAAAAGGAAAAGTCAAAAATGGGTTTTGGTGGGTCATCGGCTTTTACCTTCCGTACCTCGCCTTGGTCGGTTTTGCCAGTTTTCAAGGCTTTTTTGATACGATCATGCTACCACCTAAAATCGTGCTTACCACCACACTTCCACTGGCAATCTTTGTGACGATCCTCTACGGCACAAAAACGTGTAAAAGGGCGAATGCGCTGTTAAACCTGGAAGATTTGGTAAAAATCCACATATTTCGCCTGATCGGGAGTACCTTTATCATTCTTTGGTTATATCAATTATTACCGACCGGTTTTGCCCTATTCGCTGGTATTGGGGATTTGTTGACCGCCCTTTCGAGTATTTTTGTGGTACATGCTATCCGAAGTAAAAAAAGCTACGCAAGAAAACTAACCTTCATTTGGAATACATTTGGACTGGTCGATATATTGATCACTTCTGCCCTAGCAATTATTTTTACCAAAATTAGTATCGACAATGGGGTTCAAGGGGTGGAGTTTTTAGCTGAATTTCCATTTTGTTTTATTCCTGCCTTTGCCCCACCAACAATTATTTTTCTGCATCTTTTGGTTTTCCGCAAACTGTCTTGGCTCAAAAAAGGCTGATTTTCATTTCTTGTCATAGGCAAAGATTTTTGTCTTTTTCCTCTTCTACTTTTGGGGTATTGTTTAACATTTAAAATTAAAAGAGATGAAAACAGCACAAACATTTATGATGGTATTTAGATACACTCCCAATCCGGAGTACAGGCCAACAACAGAAGAAATTGCCCAAATGAAAGAAGATTGGGGAAGTTTTATTGGTACTATTGCCCTAAAAGAAAAATTAGAAAGTACCCACCAACTGGGTTTTGAAGGAAAACAAATAGCCGCTGATCTAAGCGTCTCGGAAGGATTCGTTATTGCCGATAAGCGCATGGTAAGCGGCAATATGATCGTAAAGGCCAACTCGTTGGACGAGGCGGTCGAAATGGCCAAGGACAGCCCTATTCTAAAAATGGGCGGTACAGTTGAAGTAAGGAGTATTATACCGATGAGTCGCTAATATAAACCCAAAAAAATGAAAAAAATGATTCTAATATGTATCGCAGTAGCGGTCATCTTGTTCCTAGGAATTGGGTTTTACAACGCACATAAACTGCAGCAAATCCATATTCAAAAAACGGTGACCATCCAGTCAGACATGCAAACCACCTTTGATAAGGTCCTTTACTTGAAAAATTTCACGAAATGGTCGCCCTTTTATGAAGCCGACCCTTCCCAAAAGGTTGAAATAAAAGGAACAGACGGCCAAATAGGTGCGCAATTCCATTGGGAAGGAAATAACGGAAAAGACCTAGGCTATCAGGAAATAAAGGAAATCGACCCCTTGAAGTACATAAAAATGGAGTGTGCTATTCAAAAACCCTTCGTGGCGGCCCCTACGTTCGAATATTCATTTTCCAAAACGGGGAACTTGATCAAAGTAACCCAAGACTTCAACTTGAAATCGGGCTTGATAGATTCTTTTTTTATGTGGCTTTTTGGGGCGAAAAAAGACATGGAGAAAATGAACGGGAGAGGAATGGAATTATTAAAGATCGTTTGTGAGAAACAATAGACACAGAAACGCATAAATCAATAACGGTTTGGGTTCATACTCGAACCGTTTTGTCGTTTAAGAAAGTCCGCATGTCCACTTGCCACTAATCTCCTATCATCGAAATTGGACAGCAAAGTCAATATGGACGATCTCAAAACAACAAAACCAATCTACAAGGGCCCTCTTTGAGCTTTATCGAACAGTGATGGTCTAAAACCACCCGACTTATAATTGTTTCCTTGCTCTTTTATTTCTGCTGCTTCTAAAGTTCCTGCTTCCTTTCGTCAAATGATCGACCAAGGTCATGGCCAATGCAAGAAAAACAATGGTACCTATTAAATAATATGCTTCATTTGGTATATTCATATCCTTAAGATACGAAAAATAACGGATTTGGTCGGGGCGTACTCCCCGATCACAAGGTAGTGCCTTCTTTTGAAGACCTTATGAACGAAGTGGATACTGAAATGGAGTTCGCGTTAAAAATGATTGAAAAAAATACCTGCAAGTCATTCGAAACGAGAAAACCGTATCGCTTGGAATCACTTTTGCAAACATGCTATCCGCAATTTTCACCTAAAAAGGAATCGCCCGTGAAATTTCCTTGCAGAATTTTGACCATATTTAGTACTTTAGAGGAAAGAGGAGTATCGCACAGCAGCTTTTACCCTTCCAATCTCAAACCGCTCGCGTTTTTTAAAAATGAACTACTTACTCCCCTATATTATTCAACAATACAAAGATGTTCAAAACGGAACGTTATGGATCGGCAGCACCATTGGGAGTAAATTGAATCAAATAGATGAACAAATGGTCTTTACCAGACCCCTAGAAAGTTTGCACAGTATCGCTGAAATAATTTCCCATTTGACTTTGTGGAGAAAAGAGACGATTCTTAAAATTCAAACTGGAAAAGGAAGTAAAACCGATGACTGTGCAGAAAATTGGCTACCAAATGACCAACTGGAACCGAAGGGATGGCACCGTATCAAATCGGAATATGATGACACCTTAATAGCACTTATTGCACTCTTAGATTCAAAAGACGATGCCTTTTTAGAGGAAAAATATTATGATACCGATTTTAAAGGGCATTATCCCTATCGGTTTATCATTGACGGCATGCTACATCATGATCTGTATCATTTGGGGCAGTTGGGTATCATCATCAAACATTTGACCATGCATGGGGATGCTAATACCTAACACCGCTTTTCTAACTTAAAAAACAAGTATGCTCACAACCATCCATCCGAAACTCCCAATGCGCGATAAAAATGTGACACTCGCGTATTATACTAAAAAACTAGGCTTTCACATATTCGGAAGTGTCGACTATGATGGGTATTTAATGCTTGAAAAAGATCAAATTCAGATTCATTTTTTTGAGTTTAAAGGACTAGATCCAAAAACAAATTACGGGCAGGTATATATTCGCACGAACAGTATAGTCGACTTTTACACGGCCTTAGTAAACAATAACACAAAAATTCACCCCAATGGGCCGTTGGAAACAAAGCCTTGGGGACAAATGGAATTTTCCCTGCTGGATCCGGACAGCAATCTATTAACCTTTGGGCAACCCATATAGACCAAAAAACAGTGTTCAACCGCTGCCCCCTTCCGAACTTAAAATCCAGTATCTTGAACCATATGTCCATGTGCGTCTACCCGTTTCGTTTTATTTTTAGCATCACCTTGGCAACAGATACTTAGAATAGGGTCAAATGCACACTAAGAACGAATATAGTTAAGTATGAAAGGAGCATCATTTCTGTTAATGGCCGTATTGTTCTGGGCGTTGAACTTTCACTTGAGCACTGCCATGATGAAATATACTTCTCCCGACATAGCGGCTTTTTGGAGGTATTTTTTTGGTGTCGGAACCCTACTATTGTTAAGCTTTTCCTCATTCCCTTCTTGGCAAAAGATCAAAGTAAATTGGAAAGGGTTACTATTGGTCGGCTTCGTAGGGTTGTTCGGTTTCATCTATTTCTTTTTCCAAGGGTTACGGTATACTTCTGAGATGAACGGCGCCCTGATCATCGCCTTGAACCCCGCCACCACAATACTACTCGTTTTCCTTTTCCAAGGAACCAAGCCAACCCAACAACAAACGCTGGGAATTTTTCTGGCATTCATAGGGGTAGCCTATTTGTTGTCCAAAGGCGATTTTCAAACGTTAAAGCATATAGACTTCAACAAAGGGGATGTCTATTTCTTAATCGCGAATCTTTGCTTTGCACTCCAAAATATTTGGATAAAAAAATATATGGGAGATTTAGGCAACCTCCATTTCACGACCCTTACGAATCTATGCTGCCTCTTGGGGTTTGTTCCGCTCCTGTTTATCGGGGGTGATTTCCCGATGCGTGAATTACCCTTCGAATTTTGGGTGTCGGGTATCGTAATGGGTGTTTTTGGAACCGCTCTTGCGTACTTCAGTTGGAACTATGGCATTGCTAGGCTCGGAGCCGCAAAAGGGGCTGTTTTTTTAAATGCAGTGCCGCTTTTTGTGGCATTGTTCGCCCTGCTATTTGGAGCACAATTGTTTCCATATCATATGGTAAGCAGCCTGTTGATCATCCTAGGGTTGGTTTTGGTACAATTAAGTAGAAAAAAGATGGTATCCGTAGGTCAAAACTGAAACATAAATGATATGCAAAATAAATTCGTAACCAAAGTGTACCGCACTTCATTACCGTTTATCCGCTACAATAGATTTATATGATATTAAGTCGTTCAACATTCAGTTATCAAGGGCAAATACTGATAGAAAAAATCAAAATTGGTACGCCCTTTAAATACGAGGCAATTTTTAAAAACAGTGGTTGCTTCATCTACTTCAAAGATCGGGCGCCCAAACTGCTATCGGCAGATCAAAATGTTCAAGTAAACAGTCAAGAGGCTGTACTATTAAAATGTGGAAATCATTTTTTGGAGCTTTTAAAACAAACTGATGAAGAAGAAGTCGAAGCCATGATCGTTCATCTATACCCCGAAATACTGAAAAAGTTATATGCAAAAGAGTTGCCCACCATACTAGATACGAACAACTGTAACGAACAAAGTGAAGTGGTCGTTTCAAAAGAAGTCATCTCAAGATTTATTGAATCGCTTGAGTTTTACTTTCAAAACCCGGTTCTAATAAACGACGATTTGTTGGAACTAAAGATCAAAGAACTTATTTTATTGCTCATACAATCTAAAAATGTATGCTCTATTCAGGAGTTGATTTCAGATTTGTATGCTACCCGAAGTGTTCAAGTAAAAAAGGTAGTCGATTTGCATCGGTATTCCAATTTGGGAGTAAACGAACTGGCCAAGTTATGCAACCTCAGCCTATCGTCTTTTAAGCGCGAATTTACGAGGGTATTCAATGATTCTCCCAATAGTTATATGACGGACCAAAAGCTCAACCGAGCGATGGAACTGCTGCGTGTTACGGAAATGCCTATCAGTGAAATCGCCTATGGGGTAGGATTTAACGACCCCCTTTATTTTACTAGGATTTTTAAAAAGAAAATAGGGGATTCTCCCTCCGTATATCGTCGTCAAAAGAAATCTTGAACCAATCGTCCATAACTACGGGCTTTCTCTCCATTGGCAGCTTGCCAAAGCAATATACTTTTGTTCCAGCAGTATTTTATGGATCGGATTCGGTAATCCCTATCAAATCCATGCATTTAAAAAAGAATATGGTATGCAGAAAACCTTGGTAATTGTAGCACACCCTAAGTTAGGGAGTTCCAAAATAAACAAACGCTGGATGCAAGAACTCACGAAATACCCAGATCGTTATTTGGTGCATGATTTACATGCGACATATCCGTCACTTCAAATCGATGTACAAAAAGAACAACGCTTGCTAGAATCAGTAGAAAAAGTGGTCTTGCAATTTCCTTTTTACTGGTTCAATTGTCCGCCATTTTTGAAAAAGTGGATTGATGAAGTTTTGGCCCACGGATGGGCTTTTGGTAAAAACAGTGGATACAAACTTGCCGGAAAAAAAGTGGCCATCGCCGTAACCGCAGGTATCAAGGAGGAAGATTATCGAAAAACGGGCAAATACGACTATACCCTTGAAGAATTGACCAGACCTTTTGAGGCCACCTTTAAATATGTCAAGGCAGATTATAAACCACTTTACGCTTTCTATGGGGAAGAACATAACCCTACGGAAGAAGACATTGAAAGCAATGTAAAAAAATATGTTGATTTCATTGAACATTTATGACACGCCCGTACCCCCTCAAAACGCTGGGATAAAACCGTCAAAACGCAATACCGATCAATCCCATTTACAGCTAAACCAAACGAATGAAAATTTCAGCTTTCACAATCCTGATAGGGTGTATTTCAATCTCTTACTTACACGCTCAAACAACACAAACAAAAGGGAATAATTTGCTAACAAATAGCGTAATACAAAAAACAAAAATGAACATTCAAAACGAAAAACAGAGTTTCAACGAAATCAAAGCAGTGGCAAAAGCCCTTGCACCTTATATTGAAAGTGCAAAAACAGGAGATGGCACTGTAAGTAGATCTGCCTTCTATGAGCATGCCCATATTGTGGGATCGATAGAAGGTAATTACTATAGTATGACAGCCGACGAGTTCGGTGGTGCCGTAACACAAGGGGGACCATCGGAAAATGTACAACACCATATTGCCTGGATCGATGTATCAGGGCCGGCAGCAGCAGCGAAAGTTGAGTTTATAGATTGGAGCGGCTTACGCTTTACCGACTTTTTCATACTCTATAAGAAAGCAGGGCAATGGAAAATTAGTGGTAAGGTATATGATTCCCATTCCAAGAATTGACCCTAAAAAGATCCATGTACTCCCCAGAAAACTGTTGGTTGCAAAATCCGTGTCCAAATTTAGAAAGCCGATTTCACCAAAAACCTTCTTAGGGACCTAAAACGATGCCATAGGTACTAACGGTAAAGTCCTTGACGGTGGTCGATTATGTAAAAGCAATAGCGGTTCAGGTATATACTTGAACCGCTATTTTTATTTATATATCTTGGTAACAGAAAGTTATTGATGACCCTACCCTTTGCAAACGGAGAAGTATGACTAAAAGTTTCTTGACCCTCGTATTAACGCTACTGCTAACGCCACAGCTTTTTTCACAAGCAGATTCCTTTGACAAATTCGTGTCCGATTCCTTGGAGCGTTATATCTCCAATGGTATGCGGGAATGGGGTATTCCGGGTCTCTCCATTGGGATAATCAAAGACAATAAGCTCGTTTTCAACAAAGGTTTTGGAACAAAGGAAGTGCGTACCGATAACCCTGTCGATACTACCTCGCTCTTTATGATCGGTTCTTTGTCCAAAGCGCTCACGGCTGCAACCGTTGTAGCCGTTGCTGAAAAAGATTCGATCTCCCTAGACGATCCGGTACAAAAATGGATTCCTAGTCTACGGTTCAAAAACGATTCAAACCCGGCGTCAATGCTGGTCGAAGATATACTTACCGGAAGAACCGGTTTGGGCGGCCATAAAGGAGATTTTTTATTCTGGAAAACAACCCTTACCAATGCAGATTTACTAAAAATCATGCCCCATATGCCATTGGAAACCGAGGTTAGAAGAAAATTCATTTATAATAACATCAGTTATCTGCTGCTCGATACCATTTTAGAACAATCCACGACCAAAAATTGGGCAGCACAGGTTTCAGAAGCGATTTTTCAACCTTTAAAAATGTCAGATACCTACCCTTATGCGTCCTTGGTGCCTTCAACAAAAAAGGCAACGTTGACAAGCCCGCATATAAAGGTAGATTCGGCCATTGTCCCTATTGCCCAAGAAAATATCGAAAACATGGGGCCAGCGGGATCCATTGTCTCTTCTTCGACCGATATGAGCAAATGGATCATGGAGTTTATTAATGGAGAGGGCGTCTTACCGACTTCAGTAAAAAAAATCATACGAAAACCCTACCAGCTCCGAGGATATAGGAGCAAGAAAGACACTCCTGAACAATTGCGATTTCTGTTCAGTGGTATGGGCTGGAATATCTTTGATGAATTTGATCAACTCACCTATACGCACGACGGCGGAACAGATGGCTTCAAAGCCCAATTAATGATCATTCCGGAAGCCGCATACGGCGTAATCGTTCTGACCAATTCTAGAGCCCATGATTTTGCAGCGGCCTTGGTAGATGAACTGCATTATGCCCTAATGGGGAAGGAATTTCAAAATTTCAGCCAGGACTATCTTAAAGAGTATCGCGCCAATGAAAAAGAAGAAGTGGAAAGGGTCGCTGCAATGGAGGCCTTGATCGTAAAAAATGGACGCACACCAAAAGACCTCAAACAATATGAAGGGACCTATTCCAATACAATGTATGGCACCATGTCCGTGATTCCCGTAAATGGTCAATTAGAATTGGTATTGTCCCGACATCAAAACAACTTGAAAGGTACACTAGCCTCGGTTGGTGAGCATCGATTTTGGGTCAGTTTCTCATCCCCTGAAGTCGCGCCTACCAAAATTGAATTTTCAAAAGAAAACAATACAATAAAAGGATTTCAATATTTCGCCGAAACCTCGGGAGACACCAATTATTGGTTCAAAAAGATAGATTAAGCCTGAATCGTCTTTAGCATCAAAAAAACAAATGGGAAAATAGATCTACCAATGGATTTGTATAATACAACAACGCTTACCGAAAAACAAAAACAGGAGATCATTGCGCTGTGGAACACTGAATACCCAATAAAATTAGCACTTGCAAGCCTACATGCCTTTAATGAATACCTGCATACACTTTCCGACAAACAACACTTACTGCTCGTTGATCTGGAAGACCGGGTCAAAGGGTGGCTGGTATATTTTAAAAGAGATCAGGAACCCTGTTTCGCGATGCTTTTAGACGCTTCCCTACAGGGGCAAGGATGGGGTTCCAAATTTTTGAACCGCGCCAAAGCGAATCATTCGGAATTGAACGGTTGGGTGATCGACAACAATAAGACGCTCAAAAAAAATGGACAACCCTATAAATCGCCCATAGGTTTTTACCGCAAAAACGGTTTTGCTATCCGAGAGGATGTTAAATTTGATAATAAGGGCATACAGGGAATCAAAGTAACGTGGAAATCAACCTAAATAAACGCCTTTAAACCCCAAAAAGATGGGTATTAAGATTCAAAGAGTACGGGCACAGGATACGTATACCCTGAGACACCAGGTCATGTGGCCCGATAAGCCGGAGGAATTTGTACAACTACCAAACGACCAAAATGGTGTGCATTTAGGTCTTTTAAAAGAGGGTGAAGTCATTTCCGTGGTATCGTTATTTGTGACAGATAAGCATGGACAGTTCCGGAAGTTTGCGACCAAAACTTCTGAACAAGGCAATGGCTATGGCAGCCTTTTGTTAAAACATTTAATGAATATGGCCCGCAATGAAAAGATTGAAACCTTGTGGTGCAATGCGAGAGCGGACAAGGCCGGTTTTTATGAAAGGTTCGGGATGACGCAAACCCCAAAAAGATTTATAAGAGAAAGCGTGCACTATGTGGTCATGGAAAAAACCTTTGTATAAAACAGCTAGCCGTTGTCGCCCTTGGCACGATGCCTTCGTATTTACCTACCGGGTGTTATCGTAAGGTCTTTTTCGGGAACATACCATACATCCTTATCGAGATCTACCCCGCCCCCGAGTTCCTCTTGTACCACACGATCAACGATATACACACCGATTTTAGCCATGTTGGTAAAATTGTCCAGGCCGTCATTCGGAAAGTTTACACGTGTTCTGTGGATATTGAACTTCTCTGAAAAAGTACGCCCAAAAGTACGCTCTACCCCTTCCCTACCATACATAAAGCCTAGAAGTCCGCCCCAGGTGGCCGTAGGATTATCCGAATCCCAACCAGATAGTGCACCAATTTTAATCGTTTCTTTTAAATCACCTTCACCATACAGAAGACTCACGATACTGGCGGCAAAATTAATTCCGCCCACAAAACACCCGTTGCAATATATATTTTTGGAAGTCATTTCATAACCGTCCTCCTGATTCACCTGATAACGGGAATAGACGGCATCCCGCGTTTGCTCCCAAGGAACCTCGTCAACATACTTATTTTTAACGAAATCGTACATTTTTGCGGCATAGGAATTATCGGGGAGTCTTTTTCGTGCCTCGGTTGCCATCCATTGGGTCTGTTCTTTCCGTGAAAGTTTCGGGTCTACATAAGAGGCCAGCGAATACATGATGACATAGAATTCGGATATCCATTGGGCATTTTCCCTCGCGGTGGTCTGTATGGGAATTTGGGCCATTTTCAAAGCTACATTTGGGCGTGCCGGTGCAAAAAAACCAAAAATCTCGGTGGTTAATTGGGCATCGATCATTTCATAATAGTTATCGTAAATCGTGTCTTTCGAAATTTTTGGATCGCTGGTCGCGGGCGGAACGGTGCCTGCCAACATTAATTCCAAAGCTCTTTGGTTCGCGACCCATAGGTAGTTCTCTTCTTCATGTTTCATATGTCTCAACCACCCATCTCTCACCTGTTCCCCCGTAAGTATCGAAGTTTTGTTAGTATGCAACAAATGCTGGTACATATATTCAACATCGGTATCGTCATCGGCACCCCAAATTTCATCTTCTCCTCGAAAAACGAAATCAATTGTTTCCGATAGATCACTTGGGGTATCGCCTGACCAAATGTTCGGTAGGTCGGGTGTTCCCCAATCGGATCGGGTATAAAAATCACCTGTCTTTATTTCTCCGATGTTGCCGATCTTATCCATTTCGGTCACCAGGCCGGTCCAATTGGCGATGCACTGCGCCAACCAGAACCCGTATAGTTTATCGGCATAATCAGTACGGGAAATGATACGATCCGTTGGTGCGGGCGAATAAGAACGATAGGTAAGGCTCGTATCACGCAGGGTATTTACCGACTCTTTTTCCGAGCTTTTTTGAGAATCCTTACAAGAAGTAAAGGCCAAGCAACATCCTACCAGTAGTATAAATAAGAGTGAATTCTTCATATCATTTATCTTTAGCCTCCCGAATGAATACCGCTATTTCTGAACGACTAGGAATGGAGGGTTGTGCCCCCTCGCGGGTCACCGAAATAGCAGCGGCCGCAGCTGCAAAACGAATGGCTTCCGGGAGAGCGCTACCTTCTGTGATCGCAACTGCGAGGGTGCCATTGAACACATCTCCGGCAGCAGTGGTATCGATGGCCTTGGCGCGATACGCTTTAAAATGTTCCGAACCTTTTTCAGTATGTAAAAGGCTACCGTTTTCACCCAAGGTAATAATAACATTCTTAACCCCCATTTTTAACAGGTGCTGAGCCGCTTTAGCGGCCGACTCTTGATCTACTACGTCCATTCCGGTGAGCAAACTCGCTTCCGTTTCATTGGGCGTAATCAACCAAACTTTCTTTAAAAGGTCTTCATTGAGAAGTTGGGCGGGGGCCGGATTCAAAATTAGTTTTACATTGTTGTTATAGGCATGATCCGCGATGTATGCTACGGTATCCAAAGGAGTTTCCAATTGCAGTAGTATTACTTGTGCATGCCGTAGCAGGTCGGTAAATGGTTCTATATCTTCGGGTGCCAATTTCATGTTGGCGCCCGGTGCCACGGCAATCGAATTTTCCCCTTTATCGGACACGAAGATTTGAGCGATTCCGGTAGGTTCATCGGCATCTGTCAGAATTAAATCGGTCTGAAAACCTTCCTGTTGAAAGTGGTTTTTCATATTCTCCCCAAAAAGATCGTTCCCAACTTTGGCAATATAGGCAACATCTCCCTCTGCGCGAATCGCCGCTACGGCCTGGTTTGCGCCTTTACCGCCAAAAACCATGCTCGATTTTCCGCCCAAGACCGTTTCCCCGATCGCTGGAATCCTCGGTAAGGAGATGACCAAATCCATATTCGAACTCCCAACAACAACTAATTTCATATTATGCTACTTTTGAGTAAATGATTAAACCAAGCCCCACTACGAAACAGATAAACATGGCGGTAATCAGCCAATTTTTAGCTTTCGAGAGCTCTTTCAGCTCTTTCCAAACAAACACCCCCCACAGCGCGGCTACCATCGTGGCGCCCTGCCCAAGGCCATAAGCGATGGCCGGTCCTGCCTGTTCCGAAGAAATAATACTAAAAGACATGCCGATACCCCATATAGCGCCTCCCAGAATTCCGATCAGGTGCAATTTGGGATTTCCCATTCTAAAATAGTCCTTATAAGTGACAGGGCTTCCGGTAATAGGCTTGTACATATTAATCGTGTTGAACAGAAAATTGGAAACCAATATGCCCACCGAAAAAACGACCAAGGCGGTATAGGGTGTTAATTTTCCGGCTTCGGGAGTTACAAAATCGGAAGACATGGATTGGGCCACATATTTGTAAAAGAATCCCATGGCAATACCGGCCAGGAGCGAAATAACAATTCCTTTCACCGGTGTCTTTTCCTGTTTTTTGAGAATATTCTTATAGGCAAGCGCGTCCAAAATTATGGCCACCATTACAAAGAACACCCCTGCGAATAAAATGAGTGGATCCCCTTCCGGATTGTACATAAAATTCGTAATCACCCCGAGTACCAAGGCGATACCGATCCCTATGGGAAAAGCAATAGCCATACCGGTAAGGTCAATGGCAATGACCAATAGCAAATTGGCAAAGTTGAAAATGATACCACCCAACAAAGCATACCCCAAATATCTTGTCTCTGCCTGGCTAAGATCCACTAAAAAACTTCTTCCCTCCTCTCCGGTGGAGCCCATGGTAAACGCCAACAACAAGGTGATAATGAGGATTCCGAACGAATAGTCCCAATAAAAAAGTTGAAAAGGCCATTTTTGACTCGAGAGCTTTTGGGTATTCGCCCAAGACCCCCAACACAGCATGGTAATTACGCATAACAATACAGCGACCGAATAATTTTCAATGATGTACATAAAAAGGTGGTATTAGGTTGGTTATTAGAATCAACGTTGTTTTGCACAAACGTTTGTCCTAATGTATCAAACTACGGCTAGAAATCAAAATCATTTCTTATTTTTCCCTTCTGGGAAATTCTTTTGGAATTGATTTCTTTAAATTAAGGTTTATTCAAATTAAAATAATAGTATTGTTTCAGTTAAAACCACCGTATGAGATTTGAAACACATACCATAGTGCAACCCTTAACAGCGTATATTGAAGCTATTTTTCATTTTGAAGGATTTCAGCCGGATCATTCCATAGAACGCGTAGTGCCTACCGGGCATATCTTTATCATCTTTGAACTAGATGGCTTCGAACGAAAAACGTTTGATACTACTACTTTGAAGGCCAATGGTCGCTATACCAAGGTATGGGTTTCGGGAAATCACAGTAAACACCTTTCGATTTCCGCGCATCAAAATTCCGAAATGCTGGTCATTCAACTAAAACCTTTTGGGTTTTATCCGGTCATGAAGCAACCGGCTATCGAACTATCTGATAAAGTTATAGATGCACAAGCGTTATTCGGTACGACTATTTTAGACCTAAGAACACAATTACTACATCAAAAAGAAGTCACCGATAAGTTCAAAATTGTTGAAAATTGGTTGCTCAAAAGGCTCGAAGTCTCCAAAGCCCCCAGTGAAGAGCTTCTTGAAGTACTGCAGCAATTACGATTACAACCATTTAAAAATCATACCGCCATCATTGCATCCTACACGAAGACCCAAAAACATTTGATCAGTCAATTTAAGACCTACTTTGGCTTAACGCCAAAGGTGTTCCACAGAATCTACAGATTCAATGAAATCCTAAAACAGATTCAAAACAAGCAAGATCTTGTATGGTCACAAATTGCCCATGGGTTTGGTTATACCGATCAATCGCACTTCATCAAGGAGTTTAAGGAATTTTCTGGTTTCAATCCGCAAGCCTTCCTTAAATCCGATTACCACAAAGAGGAACCTAATTTTTTTCCTTTAGATCGGAAAGGTTAATTTTTTACTATCCTCTTCCTTCTAAATTTCATTAATTTGACCTGTTTAGAAATTGAGCGTTATGAAAAATAAACTGCTACACCTTGTTTTCCTTTGTATACCGTTCGCATTCCTCGCACAGGAAGCTACTACTCTTCCCCAGAATCGAGTCCTCTCTATCATAGATTCTACGGATGCCGGCAATATGGTGCTTACACAATCTTTTGAAATCAATGTGCCCTTAGATTCCGTTTGGAACGCATATACTACCGAGCAAGGGTGGAAAAATTGGGCCGCTCCCCTCGCACAAATCGATTTTAAGATCAACGGCATCATACAGACCAATTACAATGAGAGGGGAGCGATCGGAGATGATGCCACCATTACCCTACATGTTGTCAATTATATTCCAAAACGCATGCTTACCCTTCAGGCCGAGCTTACCGAAAACTTTCCCGAATTCATGAAAAAAGATGAAAAAGAGCTCTTTAATATGGTCGTTTTTGAAGAGATAAGTCCCTTAAAGACCAAGGTAATCTCCTATGGTATCGGATATAAAAACAACGAGAAATACAAATCCTTAATGAAATTTTTTATTCAAGGGAATGCACAATCGTATGCCAATCTTATTTCGTATTTGGAAACTGGAAAATCATCTTTAAACTATTAAACTATGGACAAGGCTTTACTAACCATGATCAACAACATGCCCGAGAAGACCGGGAAATCATTGGATGAATGGAAACTGATTTTAAAAGAAAAAGCATTTTCCAAACACTCGGAAGGCGTCAACTTTCTAAAAAAGGAACACCAAGTAACCCATGGTTTTGCCAATACCATTGTAACGCTTTCCAAGGAAGAGCACAACACCCCAACAGACCTTGTAGCAAATCAATACCAAGGGAAAGAAGCGTTGATACCTATTTATGAAAAACTGCTTGTGGTAGTTGAAAAATTGGGAGACGATGTCAAAGTAACCCCCAAAAAAACAAGTGTAAGCATTATTCGGAAAAAACAGTTCGCCTTGATCAAACCAGCTACTAAGACCAGAATTGATCTAGGATTAAAAGTAAAAGACAAACCAACCACCGATCGATTGGAAAATTCTGGGCCTTTTGGAACCATGTGTACCCATAGGGTCCAATTATCCGACGTGGATCAGGTCGATGATGAATTACTAGGTTGGTTGAAAGAGGCTTATGAAAAGGCCCATTAAATAGCTCCGCTACATATCGATACATTAAAAAAGAAGAACTGAAAGGTACATTCTATCCTTTAAAAACATTTGAAAGCGGATGGTTGCCCATCTTTTCGCTATATTCGGTTTGTTTATAAAGCAATTGTAGTGCTAGCGGTTTTTTTGGGAGCGTATATCTTCTATTTTGGGAAACGATTTAAGAAGGTTGATCATGCACCTATTCGGAAGTAACCTACTGCTGGGTACAAGCTCAAAAAAGCCCCCGTAAATAAGTAGCAAAAGTGCGCTATATAGGACAGTTATGCAGGCAAGTATAAAAGATATACTACGAACCAACCTTGAGAGGAAGATACAGTTGACCGCTGGGGAGTTTGATCTTTTCTACACCAAATTCACGCCGTTGTCCTATCGGAAAAAAGAACACCTTCTTCATACAGGGGAGATTTGTGACGCCTACTTTTTTATTACCGAAGGGTTGGTAAAAAGTTACTACCACGATGAGAAAGGCAAAGAGCATATTACCGCTTTTGCCATCGAAAATTGGTGGGTTACCGACCTGGAAGGGTTTTTTACAAAACGCCCCTCCAAATTGAATATTCAAGCCCTGGAAGAAACAAGGGTGTTGGCTATTCAGTACAAAGAATTGCATCAGGTTTTCGAGGATATCCCTTCATTGAATGTTTTTTTCAGGATACAAATGCAAAATATGGTGATGGCTTTGCAACGGCGACATCATTTTTATATGAAGCTCGACGGGAAAGAACGGTATGACTTCTTAGTAAAGACCTTACCCGATTTTGTACAACGGGTTCCCCAATACATGCTGGCGTCTTACCTGGAACTGACTCCTGAATATTTAAGTGAGTTACGAAAAAAAACAAAATAGGCCACTTCTTAAGATACCTTAAGGAATAAAGAATAGCTGCCATTTACCTTCGCACCATTGTAATTTTTAAAACTATAGAAACAATGGAACGTATTACCTACCAAGACATGCCCGCAGGAATGTTCGACATGCTAATGAATGCAGAGAAATTCATAGCCAATTCTTCTTTAGACCATCGATTAATGGGCTTGATGAAGCTCCGCGCCTCTCAAATGAACGGCTGCGCCTATTGCGTAGATATGCATTACAAGGAGCTTGTGCACCTCGGTGAAAGTGATTTACGGCTATCTTCTTTATGTGTTTGGGAAGAGACCCCCTATTTCTCCGAAAAAGAGCGGGCGGCACTTTTTTTTACAGAGACAGGTACCCAAATCAACCATAAACCCTTTCCCGATACCATATTCGACATGGTGGACACTTTTTTTACCAAAAAGGAAATAGCCTTTTTGAGTCTGGTGGTGACCCAAATAAATACTTGGAATAGGCTGATGAAAATATTTCGAACACCCCCCGGGGAGTATCAGGTGAAACAATAGATCTAGAAAGCATGAAATACTTTGAACAATGCTTCAAAAGATATATGGTTCACCGTAGTAACCCATAACACCCCAATAGCAATTGGATACTGTGCTCCTGAAAGACTTACGGAAGGTACCTATAACTTGTATGCGATTGCCGTACACAAAGATTTTCAGGGCAAGGGTGTAGGAAAACAAATGATGCACTACATAGCGACCAAGCTACGAGAAAATGGAAATCGAATCATACTGGTAGAAACCTCGGGCAAGACCGAATTTGAGCGTACCAGAACGTTTTATCGCAAATGCCATTATATAGAACAGGCCACTATTCCCGAGTTTTATGACAAGGATGATGACAAAATAATATTCTGGAAGCGTTTATAAAACAACCGGCGCTTGCATGCTGTGTATCAAAGCAATTAAGAATCCTATTATTTTACTAACTTCGAAGAATCGCTTTCTTGCGAAGAACCGGTTTTCGTTAAATGATATCGTCGTTGCCATGGCACCATTCAACTACCTAAATAAAATAAAAAAAGGGCTTTTTACGGTAGCTCCTTTCACAGTGCTATACCTATTAATTGGTTGTAAAAATACGCCTAGCCAAACAGAGATGGAGCAATGGAAGGCAGAAGTAGTGGCGGTAGAAAAGGAATTTAATGATATGGCCCAAGAGAAAGGCCTGGCAGAAGCATTTGCATATTTCGCGGCAGAGGACGGGGTCATCAAGAGGAATAGAAAAATAGTACAGGGAAAGATGGCTATCAGGGAATGGTATAAGAAAGATGTTCGTCCCAATGAATCCCTGACATGGAAGCCGACTTTCGTAGCCGTTGGCAATGCCGGTGATTTGGCATATACCTATGGGGATTATGTTTTTACGGCTATTGATTCTAGCGGGGTGAAGAAGGAAAGTAAGGGCATCTTTCACACGGTATGGAAAAGACAGACAGATGGTCGTTGGAAATTTGTTTGGGATTAATCAAATCAAAGAACAGTGCGATGTATACAATCAAAAAAACCGGGGGGGCATTCGCTATGATGCTCCTTTTTTTATCTTCTTGTCAAACTCCTCAAAAAACCAGTGCAGGCTGGCAAAAGGTTTTCAAAAACAGCCCTACGGGAGAAGCGGTCTTTGGTGATAAATCAAAACTCATTGATGCCGTACGATTAGGGTACCCTATCCGGGTTGGTTGGGGTAGCAATCGTGTAGAGCATGTTGCCGAAGCAGCATTTCTAACTATTTTTGAAGGAGAAGAAGTATTTGCCCAAACCCGCACAATCATAGGGCAAGCCCCTCGAATTGACGGAGATTCGCTTAAGGTACGGTTTCGAATGCAAAATCATTGGACCAAAATGGCCGGTACCAACGGCTATTCTTCAGGATTCATGACCGATTATTTTAAGGATAGTATTACCGGTGGTGGTATGGACAGATACACGGCAACGACCTGGTACGTGCTATATCCGGAACACCAATTAGAAATAGAAGCACTACCCTTATGGAGAAAAGAATCTCCCAACTGGGAGCCGTGGGAGAAAAAGAAGCATAGCGATTGAAATTACCAAATGGAAGCAATACAATTACCAGATGCATTGCCACTTATCGAAACGAACGATCTTAACGTATTCGATTATCGGAATTCTCAAGAAAGTATCAAACAAATGGTTGCTTTATCGCAACATACTTTCAGCTTTTTAATGGAAGGAAGTAAAGAGGTCTTTTCGGATAAAGCAGTGATATCCATTCAAAACACCCACTTCTTACTGATGAAAGCAGGGCATTGTTTAATGACTGAAAAGCTTCCTCATCAAGATGCGGATTATAGAAGTCTGTTGTTCTTTTTCTCGACCGATGCGCTTTTGTCATTTGCTAAAAAACATGCCATACAGGCAACGACCGATTCACCCCGGGAGCAGGTCTATGCTTTGCAATACGATGATTATCTGGAATCATTTGTGAAAGGCCTCCTTGATATCGGAAAACTTGCCCCTAGGATTCGATCAAAACTGCTTACGGTAAAGTTTGAAGAGCTTTTGTTGTATTTGGTGGAGACCAACAATGCCCATTTTTTAGATTCGCTATTGTCCGGTAAAACACCCCATGAGCTACAACACTTTATCCAAATTGTTGAAGCCAATAAACTGAACAAACTAACACTAAAAGAACTGTCCTTTTTAGCACATATGAGTTTGTCAACCTTTAAACGAACCTTTGAGAAGCACTTTCAAAGTCCACCTAGCAGATGGTTTCAAGAGAAAAGACTGGAACACGCGGCCTTTCTATTAAAGTATAGATCTATGCGGCCTTCCGATATATTCGAAGATATCGGTTATGAAACGCTTTCGAATTTTATACACGCATTCAAGGGAAAATTTGGCACAACCCCAAAACAGTATCAAAACAATTGAACTTTTAGCAATACTTTTTGAACTGAAAAGGTAATGAGGTTACAACGGACTCCCTTAGCTTTGCATCAATAATTTAATATCATAACAATGAAAAAAAGACACTTTATTTTAGCTGTAGCGGCAATGGTATCAAGTACCATATTTGCCCAAAATACCTTTACGCTTTCCAGCGCAAACCTGGGCGGAGAAGCGACTATCGATCAAGAGTTCAACGGATTTGGATGTACCGGTAAAAATGAATCACCTCAATTATCTTGGGAGAATGCCCCCGAAGGAACCAAGAGTTTTGCCATTACCATGTACGACCCGGATGCCCCCACCGGCAGTGGTTGGTGGCACTGGTTGGTATTCGATATTCCTTCGGATACCAAGGAACTAAAAGCGGGTGCCGGAAACGTCTCTTTGAACTTAACCCCGGAAGGAGCCATTCAAAGCATCACGGATTATGGCGCACAGGGGTATGGCGGACCCTGCCCACCTCCCGGCCATGGTCTTCACCAATATATCATTACCGTGTATGCGTTGAAAACCGACAAATTGGGCCTCGACGAAAATGCGAACGCCGCGGTCGTCGGATACTACCTTTGGAACAATACCATCGCCAAGGCCAGTATCGTCGCCTACTATCAAAGAAAAGAGTAAGCATATGTAAGGTAACTGTGAAAAATAAAAGGTGCAATCGATAAAATTGCACCTTTTTTATTCACTTTACATACCTTTAAAAAGGGAATGTATAAGCTTTTTTAAAAAACAAATAACCGGCTATGGCACGACCAACATACCTTCGTTCATTGAGTGGTCCCAAAGAAAAGGGAATGCTCATTTTACTAGTGTTACTATGGCAACTAAGTTGTACTAATGAAACCGCTGTGGAGCCTAGCCCTACACAACAGTTTGCTACGGAGCTGACCCAATTGAAAGACTATTTCAAAATACCGGGATTGGTAACGGTCATTGAACAAGATGGGAAAATCATGTATGAAAGCTACTTAGGCCAAGCGGACATTGATAGCAACACTAAAGTAGATGCGACCACCCTTTTTCCCGTGGCTTCCTTAACAAAGGTTTTTTCCGGAATTCTTGCGGTTCGTCTGGAAGAACAGGGAAAAATAAGCCTGGATGCCCCGGTAAAAAACTTCCTACCCGCGGCAAACCTACCGGATTCCGTGCAGGTCAAGCATCTTTTATCCCATACCTCCCAAGGGGAAATAGGTTCCCAATTCTATTATAGTTCAAGGTTTGGTCTTTTGACCCAGGTGCTGGAAAAGGCGACAAACAGGTCTTTTTCCGAACTAATGCATGAAGAAATCTTTGTACCACTGCAACTGGAAGATACATTTCTATTAAAAGATTCTACCCAATTGGCAAACTCTGGAAAACGGATCGCCACCCCATATCGATTGGAAGAAGATATTGAAAAAGGTTCCGTAGAGTACGGTTATTCGGCCTCCGCAGGTATTGTATCAAACCCAAGGGATTTACTAAAACTAAGCCATGCTTTGGATTCAGAGGTATTGTTAACGGCAGCAAGCCGAAAAAAAATGACATCTCCCTTTAAAGACAACCTACCGTATGGGTATGGGATTTTCACACAAAAAATAGAAGGGGTGCCCGTTTTATGGGCATATGGGCAGTATGATTGCTATGCAAGTCTGTTTGTTAAAATACCCTCGAAAAATTGTACACTTATTATCTTCGCAAACAATAACGTAATGAACGATGCGGCACGCCTGATCTACGGAGATCTTACCGCTTCCTTATTTGCATTGAGTTTTTTAAAGAATTTTATTCTGGACAGGCCGAAGACAACATTGATCCAAAAGCCCGATTCCATTGTTTTCAATACATCACACCCGGAATTTCAGCGGAAGGTACTATTGGCGCAGGCACTTTCCGCTTCATTTATGGCCCGATATGAACCTCAAAAACGAAACACCAGTAGCGCGCTGCTTGAAAGCGTTTTTAAGAAAGAGCCTAATTACTTGGAGTACGCAAATCTTACTCTCCTGCACAACCTGTCCTTTCTAAAAGATGTAGCTTTTTTTATGGAATTAGGGGAGTTAAAGACGTTCGATGTCCCATTACGGCAAATTGGTAACAAACTGCTACGAGATACCCCCAACAATCCGTATGCACATGCCTACTTGGGAACTTTCTATGACCGGAAAGGAGCTATTGAAAAAGCGGAATACCATTTTAGGGCCATTGTGGAGAACGAGAACTTCTCGAGGAACTGGTATACCGTGGAAGCCGAGGATTGGCTAAAAGAACGAATGGAGTAACCTACGACATACCATGCCGAAAGGTGGTTGGCCGGTATCCAAGTACCCTGATCCATAATGTAAACCTGAGGCGATGAAAATGATGGTTAGTTCGGTGCATTGCGCCATTGTTGTAGACCAAATACCCCCACGATCAGCGCCACTATGGCAATCGTCCAATACCCTGTAGTTGTCAAACCACTAGGAGGGGCAAACAGAAACGACATACTCCCCAATACCCAGGCAAAATCCATGCTGGAAATAAGATAGATCAATTGTTTTGTCCGTACGGAACGCAGCAATACCCATCCTATAAAACCGGCAAACAACAACAGCCCAATTCCTATACTTGGGAGCATTGCATCATCGCGAATTCCCAATACACCTGCTAAACGAGCATTAAAACAGATCATGACCAGAGCGCTTCCGGTTGAAAAAAGAGCGTTTGTAAGAAGCCACTTTTCAAGGGGCCTACCCTTTAGCGTTTTCATAGTATTCATAAACAAGCGATTTACCGACAAAAATATCTCGACTTCCCCATAAAAAGCCAATCTTTGCCGCCAACCAACTGAGATATCGCGCCAAAAATGTTTCTTTTTCAAAATCTATGCATACATTGAAACATGGATGGAAAAATTATTGCTACCTCGATTTTGACCGGTTGGGTTCAATTTGCGCATCAACAGGGTATTGCTACCGGGTCGGTGCTACAGCACTTGGGTTTACAGCGAAACGATACCATGGTTCCTTTTGAAAAGTTTGGCATATTTGCGGCTTGGTTGATGCAAAAAACGGGCAACGATCAAATTGGGATACGATTGGGCGAACAAGCCAGTCTGGCAGCTCTGGGAATCGTAGGGCAACTGATTCAGTCAAGTAGAACAATTCAAGAAGCTATTACGCAAGCATGTACCTTTTTTGAATTGATCAGCAATGTAATACAACTAAATTGTAGTAGTGCCGGAAAAAAAGTATCGCTGGTGTTTGTGGTAGATTCCGAATGCTATCACAGGTTCCCAAAGGTATGCCGGCAGGTTTTAATCAGTACCATGGCCTTTGCTTACAAGGAAATCCACTTTTTAACCCTACAGCAGTATAGACCTCTTGAAATGCAGTGGGGCTTCCCCATAACAGATTCGGAACCGTTAGCTACCCTTTTCAATTGCCCGATATCCCATAAAAGCAATAAAAATCAATTGATTTTCGACAGCGCCATTCTTGAGAAAAAAATCAACTATTCAGACTACGAACTCATGCTACATATCGAAAAACTTGCCTGCAATCGCTTGGCGGCAAGACAGTATGAAGATACATTGTCCGATCGGGTAAAAACCATTGTTTATAAACTGATGGAAGTTGGTTTCCCAAAAATACAGACCATCGCGTTGCAATTAAACATGTCGGAAAGGAGTTTGCAGCGGAGGTTGAAAAAAGAAAATACCTCGTATTCACTCCTGCTCACAGCGATTAAAAAATCGGTGGCCATTGAATACTTGAGTAAAAACTTGAGTGTCAAAGAAACCACCTATTTACTTGGGTATTCCGAACCAAGTGCCTTTATAAGCGCCTTTGTGGGTTGGTTCGGAAAGTCGCCCCAGCAATATAAAAGAGAGGAGTCGGCAAGGTTACAAGCAAGCCCTTCTTCGAAGAAATAAGGGAGCACATCGCAAGGACATAACCGGTAAAAAAAGCGTCGAAAATGAAATAGATGCAATATTCATGAAATTTCTGTATTTTCAGTACGCAAACAAGGCATAATGAAATGAACTCCTCTTGAGTTGTTGTTTACAACCGAGAATGAAGGCGTTTGTGCCGTAATGAAGCTATTTTTTGGTTAGATAGCCCTAGCTACGGGAGCTAAAAATGTCATAATTACGGTGCAACATGCGAAATTCGTAGGTAAGGGAACAACTCAAGGCTGGTTCAATTTACGAATCGTGTTAAAGAATATATATGAACACTACCTTACGAAATGTGCTGGCCGTTATTGCGGGTATCGTAGTCGGGAGCATCGTCAACATGGGAATTGTGAACCTCAGCGGTACGCTAATACCTCCGCCAGAAGGGGTTGATATGACGGATCTAGATAGTATGAAAGCATCTTTTCACCTATTTGAACCGCGCCATTTTATACTACCGTTTGTGGCACACGCGCTAGGAACACTGATTGGTGCATTGGTCGCCGGGCTGATAGGCGTACATCATAAAATGAAAGTTGCGCTAAGTGTCGGTATCTTCTTTTTACTAGGAGGAATCGCCAGTGTTTTAATGCTTCCCTCCCCCACTTGGTTTACCGTGTTAGATCTCAGCTGTGCATACCTTCCCATGGGATGGCTTGGTGGAAAGTGGGCTTTTAGTCGTGCGAATAAGTGAAATAAGAAAACGACGAAGCGCTTACTCCCGATCTATTTGAAAACCTCGTTTTAAACAGACCAACATGATCCCATTATTAAAAACAGCACTTCAAAATAGAGAAGAAGAAAAGGTAATTTCATTCCTTACTGACAACCCACAGTCGCTTGGTATGGAAGACGAAAACGGCAGTTCGGGTTTGATGCTGATCGCGTATAGCGGACTCGAAAAAGCCTTCAAACATGCCATTTCCCTAAAAAAAGACTTTAGTTTTCACGAAGCGATCGTTTGCGGAAGAATAGAAGAGCTCTCCACAGATGATTCGACTGCTATGGTGAACACCCATTCAAAAGATGGTTTTAGCCCATTATCCTTGGCGGCGTTTTTCAACCGGAATGCTATAGCCGCGTTGTTGCTTGCGAAGGGTGCGGATCCCGATCTAGCGGCCATTAACCCTACAAAAGTAACCGCACTTCACTCTGCCGTTGCAAAAGAAAATTACGAACTGTGTGCACAACTAATAGCGAAAGGGGCCGATGTCAATGCGGTTCAAATACAACAGGTTACCCCGTTGCATTCGGCCGTTCATCGCGGAAATTTGGAATTGGCCAAACTCCTGATTGAAAATGGGGCCAATGGCTCCCTTCAAATGGACAATGGAGATACACCCCTCGCAATAGCGAAAAGAGAAGGGCATACAAGTCTTGAGGAATTTTTGCTAGCTGTGCAATCGTAATACCCCTCTCCGTGTATCCCGACCTCATCTTGTTTCCCATCGTCCGCTAAAAATATATGCCGATTAAATTTATGCTACCAGATTGTTTTGGGAATACCAATCTCTACAACATTCCCATTTTTGGTATCATCGGATGACAATGGTAACTTTGACTTTAAATTGCGTCAATGAAGAACACTATTTCCGAGAGAATTGCGGATTTTCTGAAAGACTTTCCGCCCTTTAATGAGCTCAATGAAATAGACCTCGGTAGGTTCTCGACCGAAGTGGTTATTAGTTACAAAGAAAAAGGGGAACGCGTATTTGATTTGGAAGAGGCACCCCACCCCTACTTTTATGTGGTGCATAAAGGTGCTATTCTCTTGCATAAAGATTCAGATGATAGCATTATAGACCTCTGTGATGAGGGCGACATCTTTGGCCTGCGCCCCCTAATGGCCAATGAGACGTATAAAATGTGTGCCACCGCGCATGAAGACAGTATTCTCTATGCAATACCGATCGCCGCCTTTAAGCCGTTGACCCAAACCTACGAGGAAGTCGGTAACTTTTTGATCGAAAGTTTTGCCTCAAATACGAGAAATCCATACTCTAAAAAGCACCGTGGTACCCTGTACGGAGAGCGTGCAAATTCAGTTTCAGGTACAGAACCGGTGCTGTTCGATCTACAACCCATTCGATACTCCAAAAAGATAGTCTCCTGTAACCCGGATGCGTCTATAAAGTCTATTGCAGCAACCATGACCAAGAAACGCGTGGGGTCGATGTTGGTCATGGAAGAAAAACTCCCTGTCGGTATCATTACTGATAAGGATATTCGAAACAAAGTGGCAACCGGTATCTTTCCAATTACGGCTACAGCCAAGGATATCATGACTTCTCCGGTAATTACATACCCTAGGAACATGACCATTGCCCAAGCACAAATGGCCATGATGAAAAGCAACATTAGCCACCTGTGCCTTACCAAGGACGGCACGGCAAATTCTGAAACCGTCGGTATCCTCTCCAAACATGATGTGATGTTGGAATTGGGCAACAACCCTGCGGTCATGATCAAGGCGATAAAGCGCGCACGAAAATTTAAAAAGATAAAGCCAATTCGGTTTCGTATTATGCAATTGCTTGAAGGATATCTGGAACAAAACATTCCTTTGACCCTCGTTTCCAAAATAATAAGTGAACTAAATGATGCCTGCACCAAACAGGTCATGCAAATAGCATTAAGGAAAATGCCGAAAGCGCCACCGGTACCCTTTGCCTGGCTTGCGATGGGAAGTCAAGGAAGAAGTGAACAACTGTTGCATACGGATCAAGACAACGCGCTAATTTTTACCGATGTACCCGAAGAACAATTTCCCGAAACGCAAGAGTACTTCCTACAGCTTTCCAAGTGCGTTACCAAAGGGTTACGGGACATCAGTTATGAATATTGTCCCGCTGAGATGATGGCCTCCAATCCGCACTGGTGTCTAAGTTTGGAGAAATGGAAAGAACAAGTGTCGAGCTGGATCGGTAATCCGGGACCCGATGAGGTGCTGCTTTCCTCCATCTTTTTTGATTACAACATCGTATACGGGGACACTGCTTTGGTAGATGCCCTTACCGCCCATATTTTTAATGCCACCAAAAAGCATCCCATTTTCTTTTTACATCTAGCAGGTGGGGCTTTGCAAAACCCCTCTCCTACCGGATTTTTTAGACAGTTTTTGGTAGAAGAAGATGGTGCACATAAAGATTTTTTTGATATTAAACGAAGAGCCCTGATGCCCATGACCGATGCCGCACGGGTGTTAATTCTTTCGCATCAGATCAAATCGATCAACAATACGGCCCAACGATTTGAAAAATTGGCCGCTTTGGAGCCCGCCCAGGAAGCATTTTTTCTCTCCTGTTCATATGCGATCAAAGCCCTGTTGAAGTTTCGAACCAAGCAAGGGCTATTGCACAACGATTCCGGCAGGTTTATAGCACTTGACAAACTTACCAAGGAAGAGAAAATAAAATTAAAGAGAACCTTTAAGACCATTAAGGAGCTCCAAGAATTGCTTCGGGTACGATTTAAAGTTTCTAACCTGCTTGGATAATGGAATTCTTTAAGAAAAGAAAAGTAAACCTACCGACCTTCTGGGAAACCTATGAAGCGAGCTTTGAGGTCCCTTTGCCAAAGCAATTGAAAGAAGTCAGATTCGTTGTTTTAGATACGGAAACTACCGGTTTTGACTATGAAAAAGACCGCATTCTTGCTTTGGGCTGCTTGGCTTTGAAAAACAATACCATGGTTGCAAATGAGAGCTTCGAGCGTTATTTGGATCAACACTTTTACCATGCCGACAATGTGGAAATTCATGGCATTCTACGGACCGAAAATCGGGCATATAGTAGTGAACTAGAAGTTTTACAACAGTTCTTGGCGTTTATTCAAAATGCCGTCCTAGTCGCGCATCATGCGGGTTTTGATATAAAAATGATCAACAAGGCCCTCGAGCGGTACGGACTGCCCAAGCTAAAAAACAAAGTACTTGATACTGCAGTCCTATACCGTCGTACTTTGATACGGTCGCCCCTCTTGGAAAAAAAGGAACATTATTCCCTGGATGAACTTGCCGATAAGTTCGATATTTCAAAAAAGGATCGGCATACAGCTTTGGGAGATGCCTATATCACCGCCATTGCGTTCATTAAAATAGTAGCAAAACTAAAAGCAAAGAAACCGATAACGCTAAAAAAATTATTGAGCCAACGTATGCGCTTATAGATAGGCAAGCACGTTGCTTTCGATACGTTGCTGTATGTCCGTAATATCGGCCTTGACGAAGGATTCACCGGTAATATTTTCATAGAGTTCAATATAGCGTTCAGAGACCGATTCAATATAGGCATCGGTCATTTCCGGTACCGTTTGCCCCTCCAACCCTTGAAAACCATTGGCAATTAACCACTGCCTTACAAACTCTTTTGACAGTTGCTTTTGAGGTTCCCCGCGTTCCTGCCGTTCTTCATACCCGTCGGCATAAAAGTAACGTGAGGAATCGGGCGTGTGAATTTCGTCGATGAGCACAATTTTACCTTCCTTGGTTTTCCCGAATTCGTACTTGGTATCGACCAAAATAAGTCCTCTATCAGCAGCGATTTCAGAACCTCTTTTGAACAAAGCATGGGTATATTGCTCCAACACCTCGTAATCTGCTGCCGAAACGATGCCTCTTTCCAAGAGCGCTTCTCGCGAAATATCCTCATCATGGTCCCCTTTTTCGGCTTTGGTGGCCGGGGTAATGATCGGTTCGGGAAAGGCATCGTTCTCCTTCATTCCTTCGGGCATTGCCACCCCGCATAAAACGCGTTTACCCGCCTTATACTCCCTCGCGGCATGTCCGGACATATACCCGCGTATGACCATTTCTACCATAAAAGGTATACAGGCATGGCCAATGGCCACATTCGGGTCGGGCGTCGCTACCAACCAATTCGGTACGATATCGGCCGTGGCGGCCATCATTTTTGTGGCTATCTGGTTCAGAATCTGCCCTTTATAGGGAATCCCTTTCGGCATCACTACATCAAAGGCGGATAAACGATCTGTAGCTACCATCACCAAAACATCGTTCTCCAAGGCATACACTTCCCGAACTTTGCCTTTGTAAACACTTTGTTGTCCCGGGAAATTGAAATTGGTATCGGTAATGGTATTGCTCATATATGTTTTCAGTCGATTTTGAACAGTCGCTGCATACGACCGTTAATTTTGATGTTCAATATTTTTATAGGCGTCTATGACCTTTTTCACCAACTTATGACGAATCACATCTTTATCGTCAAGATATACGATTCCGATACCGTCGATGTTCTTTAAGACCAACAAGGCCTCTTTTAAACCGGAAATAACCCTTCTGGGCAAATCTATCTGTCCTGGATCCCCCGTAATAATAAACTTGGCACTCTTTCCCATTCGGGTCAAAAACATCTTCATTTGAGCGTGGGTCGTATTTTGGGCCTCATCGAGAATTACAAATGCCTGATCCAAGGTTCTTCCTCTCATAAAAGCCAAAGGTGCGATTTGTATGGTGCCGTTTTCTATGAAGTGTGTCAATTTCTCGCCCGGTATCATATCCCGTAAAGCGTCATACAACGGCTGCATGTATGGGTCTAGCTTTTCTTTTAGGTCTCCTGGTAAAAACCCTAAATTCTCCCCTGCTTCCACCGCTGGGCGTGTCAAGATAATTCGTTTTACCTGTTTTTCCTTCAAAGCTTTTACGGCCAATGCGACCCCTGTATAGGTTTTTCCCGTTCCGGCCGGACCGATAGCAAAGACCATGTCATTCTTTTTCGCGGCATCTACCAGTTTTCGTTGGTTCACCGTTTGGGCCTTGATCAACTTCCCGTTCACGCCATGTACCAAGGTTTCACCGCTGTTCTCAGGAGCTTCATAATCGGTCGAAACGTTACTCGTCAACACCCGCTCGATCGCATTCTCGTCTATTTTGTTGTATTTGGCAAAGTGGGCCGTAATCATATCAAAACGGCGTTCAAATTCCTCTAAAAGTTCTTCGTCCCCGTATACCTTTATTTTACTGCCGCGGGCTACAATCTTTAATTTAGGGAAGTACTTTTTAAGAAGGTTGATGTTTTCGTTTCGCTGTCCGAAAAAGTCCCTCGGACTAATATCTGTAAGCTCTAAAATAAGTTCGTTCAAAGAATAAGGGTCTTTTTAGTGTTGCAGCCCAAAGATAAATTTCCGAAGGCTGTTTTTTTGTTATAATTTTACCAGTAATTACGCCAGACAAACTTAAGTAAAAAATCAGTTTGGTAATCCAAAAACATATCAACATTGCTGCATGGCAATCATTACTTTAACTACAGATTTTGGACTTAAAGACCATTTCGTAGGTGCTTTAAAGGGGAGTATTTACAAAGAGCTCTCCGACGCCAAAATTGTTGATATTTCACATGGTATTAGTCCGTTCAATATTCACGAATGCGCCTATATCCTTAAAAATGCCTACAAGAGCTTTCCCCAGGGGACCATTCACATCGTAGGTGTTGATGCCGAGCCGACCCCTGAGAACCAACATATCGCCATCTTGGTAGACGGTCATTATTTTATCACCGCCAATACCGGGGTAATCAGTTTGATAACTTCTGAAATAAATGCCGAAAAGATAGTACAGATCAATATTCCCAATCCAGATACCGGCTCGTTTCCGGTAATGGATGTCTTTGTAAAAGTTGCTTGCCATCTTGCAAGGGGCGGTACATTGGATGTAGTCGGAAAAGCGTTTGATGCCTTGCGTGAGTTGAAAGAATATAGCCCAAGTGTTACCGATAATGGAAAGAAAATAGTGGGCAGCGTCGTGTATATTGATAATTATGGCAACGTGGTGACCAATATTCATCGAAATTTCTTTGATGCCTATAGAAAAGGCAGGGATTTTGAACTCAATGCCCGTACTACCAAAATAAAAAGAATTCACCATCGCTACAGCGATATTATCAATTTTAACCTTGAGAAGGGCAACCGCAGAGGGGCCGGAGATCTTTTGGCCCTTTTTAATTCCTCCAATTATATAGAACTGGCCATCTATAAAAGTGACCTGAACACCGTAGGGGGAGCTTCTACTCTGTTAGGCCTTGATTATAGGGATACCATTACCATAAACTTTCTTTAGATGTTTGTACGAATTGTAAAATTGACCTTCAAGAAAGAAAATATCGCTAGTTTTGAGGAAATCTTTGAACAAAGCAAGCAGGCTATCCGGGCTTTTGATGGCTGTCTTTTTTTGGAACTGTACCAGGATAGGCACCATCCTGCAATTTTCTTTACCTATAGCTATTGGGAGGAAGAGGAGGATTTGGAGCACTATCGGCAATCCGATTTTTTTAAAACCGTATGGGCCCAAACCAAGAGCCTGTTCGAAGCCAAACCGGAAGCCTGGAGTGTTGATAAAATTGAAACTTTAAACTAATTGAAAATGCTGGCCATTTTTAAACGTGAAATACAATCGTTCTTTACCTCTCCCATCGGGTATTTGGTCATTGGGCTTTTCTTGGTACTGAATGGGCTGTTCCTATGGGTGTTTAAAGGACCCTTTAATATTTTTGAGTATGGCTTTGCCGATTTAGGGAATTTCTTTCTGTTGGCCCCATGGGTGTTCTTATTCCTAATTCCGGCAATTACGATGAAGAGCTTCTCAGAGGAAAAAAAACTCGGGACGCTCGAACTATTGTTTATTAAGCCCGTTGGTATTTGGCAAACGGTATTAGGCAAGTTTGCCGGCACCTTGGCCCTGGCATTGCTCGCCTTGGTGCCCACGCTATTATATGTGTACAGTGTTTCCCAATTGGGCATTACTGTAGGCAATCTGGACATAGGGCTTGTCATGGGTTCATACTTTGGCACTTTTTTTCTGATCGGATGTTATACGGCCATTGGGTTATTTGCATCTACCCTTTCAGAAAATCAAATCGTTGCCTTCCTATTCGGAATTCTTGGCTGCTTTCTATTATACTATGGTTTTGAGGGCCTGTCTTCTCTTTTCCCTGAAGGGACTACGGCAGTTTTTATACAAGAACTGGGCATGCGATCCCATTTTGATAGTATTGCGCGAGGAGTGTTGGACACGAGAGACCTTGTGTATTTTGGGTCGTTGACCGCCTTCTTCCTGTTCCTTACCGTTGTACAACTTAAATACGCAGAACGGTAATGAGCAAGAAATTATTTCCCATCGTCAAAGGACTTTTGATACTTATTGTCGCGAATGCTATTGCCCACTACGTATACACCCGTTTTGACCTTACGGAAGACCGTAGGTACACTCTTTCCGAAGCTGCGGTACAATCGGTATCCGATTTCGAGAACCCCGTGATCGTGGATGTATTGTTAGATGGCAACCTACCATCAGAATTCATTAAGTTAAAAAACGAAGTAAAGCAAATACTAAAAGAGTTTGCGGCTGAAAACGGCCATGTAAAATTCGCATTTGTAGACCCTTTGGAAGGGGTAGAACAAGTAGATGCTACGGTCGCCGAACTACAAGCCCTTGGTTTGATTCCTACCAGGGTAACGGTGAACGATAATAGCAAGGTTTCGCAAGAAATCATTTTTCCATGGGCGATGGTGAATTACAATAATAAAACGGTACGGGTAAACCTGCTTAAAAACAAGCAAGGCGCTACCACCGAAGAGCGCGTAAACAACTCCGTACAGCACTTGGAATACGCATTCGCCGATGCCTTTACCAAAAGTACCATTCAAGAAAAAAAACGAATCGCGGTATTAAAGGGCAATGGGGAACTTGACGATCTCTATTTGGCCGACTTTTTAACCACCATTCGTGACTACTACAACATTGGCGCTATTACCCTAGATTCTGTCAGCAGCAATCCGCAAAGCACCTTGGACAGGCTCAACGAATATGATCTTGCGCTGATTGCAAAACCCACAGAGGCCTTTACAGACCCTGAAAAGTACGTGCTGGACCAATACATTATGAACGGGGGTAAATCGGTTTGGTTGGTGGATCAGGTCGCCATTGAAATCGACAGTCTTTATAATGAATCAGGAAGTACCATGGCCTTACCGAGAGACCTCAATTTAAAAGACTTCTTTTTTAATTTTGGGGTTCGCATCAATCCCGATCTTATAAACGATCTGTATTTCACCCAAATCGTGTTGGCCACGGGAGAAGGCAACGCTTCGCAATATGAACCGGTGCCCTGGTTGTACAACCCTATGATCCGATCTGGTAACGACCACCCTATCAACAATAACCTAGAAGCGTTGCGATTGCAATTTGCCAATTCGATCGATACCCTTCCCAATGAATATGCAAAAACAGTTGTTTTTCAAAGCTCGCCCCTTTCAAAAACAGATCTGAGTCCAAGACAGGTAAGCTTTACTGCGCTCAATAAACCGCCTCAAAAAGAACAGTATAACAACGGTAACCAACCCGTAGCGGTGCTGGTAGAAGGTCATTTTAAATCCGCTTTCACCAACCGGATCAAACCCATAAAGCTTGCGGAAGATCTTTTGGAAAGTACGGCAGGTAAACTATTGGTGGTCTCTGACGGGGATGTGATCAAAAACCAATTGCGCAACGGGCGTCCGCTTGAATTAGGATATGACAAATGGACGAGTAACTACTTTGGAAACAAGGAATTTTTGGTCAATGCCTTGAATTATATGCTCGACGATAGCGGACTTATAAACATTCGGAACAAAAAAGTGGCGATTCCCTTCTTGGATAGTGCAAAAATTGAAGCGCAAAAAACCAAGTGGCAACTGCTAAATATCGCGTTGCCAGTGGTCTTGACAGTGATTTTTGGACTAGGATTCAACTATTTTAGAAAACGGAAATACGGTGTTTAGCTGTTGATAAGTTTGTTTCGATAAAAACCACAATTCAAATATCTTTGTTTGTCTTGAAATTGGTGCGTATTGCATTAATACGCCCGAGCGAGCGGCAAGTACCCACTTTAAAAATGAACACATGAAATTTATTGTATCCAGCACGTATCTCCTAAAACAATTACAGGTTTTAGGCGGTGTTATTAATAATAGTAATACCCTCCCCATTCTGGATAATTTTTTATTCGATTTACGAAAAGATAAACTTACCGTATCCGCTTCCGATTTGGAAACGACCATGAGTTCGGTGTTGAATGTTGATTCGGACAACGAAGGCGTCATTGCAGTTCCTGCAAGGCTCTTATTGGAAACTTTAAAAACCTTTCCAGAGCAACCTTTAACCTTCGTCGTTGAGGACAACAATACGGTAGAAATTAGCTCTAACCACGGTAAGTATGCCTTGGCATATGCCGACGGGGCCGAATTCCCAAAAGCAGTGGAATTGGCGAATCCCAGCGCTACCACTATCTTGGGAGATATCTTGGCAACCGCGATCAATAAAACCATCTTCGCTGCCGGGAACGATGATTTAAGACCTGTGATGAGCGGTGTCTTTTTTCAGTTTTCCCCAGAGAATTTAACCTTTGTAGCGACCGATGCCCATAAATTGGTAAAATACCAGCGCACCGATGTGAGCGCCTCCCAAGTGGCAGAATTTATTATGCCCAAAAAACCGTTGACCCTGTTGAAGGGAATTCTTGCGGGAAGTGAATCGGACGTTACGATCGAATACAACGACAGCAATGCCAAATTCAGTTTTGAAGATACCGAATTGATCTGCCGTCTGATCGATGGGAAGTATCCAAACTACGAAGCGGTAATTCCAAAAGAGAACCCGAATCGCCTGTCGATTCCTAGAAATCAATTTTTGAGCTCTGTGCGCAGGGTGTCGATCTTTTCAAATAAAACTACCCACCAGATCCGCTTAAAAATAGCAGGTGCCGAGCTAAATATTTCGGCAGAAGATATTGATTACAGTAATAAGGCAGAAGAACGTCTTACCTGTGCCTACCAAGGCGATGATATGCAAATCGGCTTCAACTCCCGGTTCTTGACAGAGATGCTGAACAATTTAGGGTCCGACGAAGTTTCCTTAGAAATGAGCCTTCCCAATAGGGCGGGTATCCTTACGCCAGTGGATGGCCTCGATGAAGGGGAACATGTAACCATGCTTGTAATGCCGGTAATGTTGAACAACTAATAACCCACCTTATATTATAGTATCCTAAAACCCCTGACACCTATCGGTCGTCAGGGCTTTTTATATATGATTTGTTCCGGAAACTTTACCAATTAGATAAATCGGATGGTCATAAAGTTACTTGGACTTTCACCGTTGCTTGTTGAACTAGGGATTGAAGCTATTAAAAAGAGCTTGACTTGTGAAGCTTCAACCCTTCTTACCGTACGCCAAGGGGGGTATCGACTTCCCTATCTTACATGAAATCTTATGTATTGCCTATCGATACGTAATGTAAGTCTTACTTTCATTTGTCATGCGGGTAATACATCTATAAAATCGTAAGTTTATCGAGATAAAATAACATAAATAACTGTTATTCATACATTTAAACAAACACCTTCCCCCATAACCATTAAAAATTAATCACCATGAAAAACATTACCAGACTAGTTTTAGCCAGTTGTATGCTCTTTTTCTCTTGCGAAACAGAACCCGTAGAAAATTTTGAAACAATGGAAAGTGTGGCGAGCAAAGGGAAGAAAAAGAAAACCAAAGAAGCCAAGATTCTTCGCGAATGCCAAGTAGTGAACGCAGACCGCTGCGGTTATCCGAATTATGCCGCATCCAGTTTTTGGTGGCCCAACGAAGGTGAAGGAGGTCCCCAAGGGCTTTTTTCGGTGAACGATATGTACCAGATGACCTATGGGGAATACGATGACGGTAGCATTCAGGTTAAGGGGCAAACCGAACTTAATGGATGTGTTGTGGACGTAGACCTCTGGTTGATCAATAAAAAAGGATTTGATGAATGGAGCGCCGGTGGAGGTCTTTTTAAGGATGAACGTGAAAGCAGTAGTTGTTCTGAAGTCAATGCCGATACTTTACACTACTATGTTGTGGATGAAACTAGAAGTACCATGACCGCTTCAGGTTGTGGTGATAGAGATGGGAGCTATACCATATCGCACAGACCTGCCGATGAAAGGTATGCCTTCCAAGTAGGTCCGGGTGGAGCTTTGTTCGACACGGGCAACGATTTTGGAGTTAGTGGCTGGGCCTCCGGGATTGACGTAGCCACAGGCGAATCCCACATTCTTGATTTTAACTTTATCATTGATTGCGACAATGGAGAAAAATCATGTGAAACCGCTTTCGCAAGAGGTACAGATGGTGCTACCTGTTTCATTGGAAACGGTTTTAATCGTTGGGGGTGGACCATTGGGCCTTTGGCGGAAGGAGACTACACATACGAAATTTACGCGGGTGCAGGGCAATGTGATATCGATAAAGGGGCCTTGGCAGGAAGTGTGGATATAAGTTATTCCAACGGCACCGTGTCGGTAACTTATAACATTGATTCCTCTCTTAATTTGGAAGAAACACATACTTATGCAGGCAGCCAAATGTTCCCAACAGATAAAAAGGGTAAAGCAACGGTTGCCCCTGGCCAATATAGCATAGAAGATGATTTATCCGGAGAAATATATGTAATAGCCCATGCAGTGGTCTGCCAGGACTAAGATATATTCGTTTGGATAGTTCCAAATAATTCAAAACCGCCTTCAACTTTCGGTCGAAGGCGGTTTTTTTATTCATTTTATACCGTACGTACCTACCCTTGGTTTATGAAATAAATCGGATGGTCATAAAGTAACTTGGACTTTCACCGTTGCTTGCTTTTATGGCATTTACAATGGGGAGTACAAAAGCAATAATTCCAATAAAAATTAAACTTAAGATACCAAGGCCCATCAATAAAATTGCCGGAATACTCAAAATAGTAAATAACAGCATACTCAGTTGAAAATTCACGATGGCTTTGCCATGTTCGTCCATTCCTATCACCGAATCTTTTGAAGAAGCCCACAGTATCAGTGGAACGATCAGGCCTCCAAATCCGGTTACATAGGTTAATAATTGTGATAAGTGCGTAATGACCAATAGTTGAGGGTCGGTTCGCAGTGCTGATTTTTGATTGATGATTTCCATTTCTTTTAGGTTTTTCGGGATTACATCTATGTGACGCAATTTCAACCCAATTGTTACATCAAACCCACCAAAACTACTGTTTTCGCTCTAGTTTCGCCAGCTTTTCTTTATCCTTGGCAATGTTCACACGCAACTTGTTAATCTTGTTGTTCATCTCCATTTCCTTTACCGGGGATAGTTTACCTCTACTCTTTCCTTTGGCAACTTTGCTCTGTAATTTGGTTATTTTTATCTCCGACTTATCAATCGCTTTTCTTCTAGCGTTGATAGCTTTGGCCAGTTTTGCGGCCTTTTTAGCCTCTTTTTCTGCTTTTTTTTGTGCTTTTTGCGCTTTTTTTAGCTCTTTTTCGTTTTTGGCAATTGCTTTCTGTTTCTTCTTTTCCTCTTTTAACTCCTGCGCATCTTGTTCATACACTTCCTCGACAACGGCCACCGAATCTTTCACCTGTTCGGTTTCCTGTGCTCTTGCCATAAAAGTAAAGACAAGAAATAACGCTACTACAGTAATACTTCGTTTCATTATATTCATTATTAATGGTTAATGTGTAACTCGAAGATATGAAATTATGTAGATTTCACCTCCCTCTATGAAAGGATAGCCATCGGCCAACTTACTTTCTAATTAGCAAGAAGCATACCACCTTTTGTGGACCAACGGGGCTTTTTAGCTATTTTTGCACACAAATTAAAGCGAATGCTTTCGAACGAACCCATCATTGCATTGGCAACTCCCGCTGGGGCCGGGGCCATTGCCGTTATTCGCATCTCAGGCAAGGATGTGATTCGGCTGAGCGCACCTTTCTTTCGATCCATTCACGGCAAAGACCTACTACTTCAAAAAACCCATACGATTCACTTGGGCCATATTGTAGATGGCCATAGGGAGTTGGACGAGGTGCTGCTTTCCATTTTTAAGGGGCCCAACTCCTATACGGGAGAAGATGTGGTGGAAATCTCATGCCATGGCTCTCGCTACATACAGCAAGAAATCATTCAGTTGTTTCTGAGAAACGGCGTTAGGGCGGCCGATGCGGGGGAATTTACCCTACGGGCTTTCTTAAATGGGAAACTCGATCTGAGTCAGGCAGAAGCCGTAGCCGACCTGATAGCTTCTGACACTCGCGCCAGTCATCAAATTGCCATGCAACAAATGCGGGGTGGTTTTAGCAACGAAATCAAAAAACTACGACAAGAACTGCTGAATTTTGCTTCTTTGATAGAGTTGGAACTCGATTTTTCGGAAGAAGATGTAGAATTTGCCGATCGCACCCAATTCAAACTGCTGCTAGATAGGATACAGGAGGTATTAAAGCGGCTTATTGATTCATTTGCAGTCGGGAACGTATTAAAAAATGGTATTCCAGTGGCCATTGTGGGGGAGCCGAATGTAGGAAAGTCGACCCTATTAAACGCACTCCTAAACGAAGAAAGAGCCTTGGTATCGGAAATTGCCGGTACAACCAGGGATACCGTTGAAGATGAAATCAGTATCGGAGGGGTTGGTTTTCGGTTTATCGACACGGCCGGTATTCGAGACACCGATGATGTAGTGGAAAATATGGGAATTCAACGCACTTATGAAATGGTCGAAAAGGCTCAGATCGTGGTGTATTTGGTCGCAGGACCGCAATTCTTGGCAAACCAGGCCGCCTTCGTTGCCCAGATCGAAAAAACAAGTACAAAATATCCTGAAAAAGCAGTGCTAACCGTCGTAAACAAAATAGATTTACTTACGCCGGACGAACTACAGACAATCCGCACCCAACGGCCCGAAGTGCTTTTGTTATCGGCAAAAGACAGAGCGGGGGTCGATCACTTAACCAACCGTTTTTTAGAACTGGTCAATACCGGTGCACTAAACAACAACGAGACGATCGTTACCAATTCAAGACATTATGATGCCCTGTTAAAGGCTTTGGAAGAGATAGACAAGGTACAGGATGGGCTCGTCCAAGGAATTTCAGGAGATCTACTGGCCATTGATATTCGCCAAGCCCTCTTCCATTTTGGAGAAATCACCGGAGAAATCACCTCTGATGATTTGTTGGGGAACATCTTTGCGAACTTTTGTATTGGGAAATAAATATCAATGTTATTTGGTGCTATTTGGTTTTATCTAACTGTAAGTCAAATTTTTACAGGTATTCGTTTGAAAACTAGTGTTTCGCCAACTGAGTTTAGAAATAATCCTAACATTCTATAATTTTGCATAACAAATAGTGATACTGAAAACTTATTAAGTATTCAGTAATAAGTTTTTTTCATCTTTAAGTGGTTTTTGAAATTAACAGGCCTTTTTAACAACGGCCACCAATATCAATCTGGCTACCTTGCATATTCAAGTTTTCCCAAATACATATTTCCCACCACCCAGAAAAAACAATGCAATCAGGGATACAATGATCAATTGCGGATATTCATAACCACCACCAGCATTATGAAATACCCAACCAAAAGGCATATGATATACTAAAATTCCGATACCTATAGGGAACAATAACAGCACTGCAAGTCGAGTACGGTAGCCTAAAACCAATAAAATACCACATAAAATCTCTATAAAACTAGCATAATATGCTGTCCATTCAGGTAATCCCCGTCTTAAAAATCCCTTAACCACAATATTCATTCCTACCACGAATGGTTTGCCAAATCCATGCATAAAAAACATTGTTCCCAGAAATAATCGAATACTTAGTGCAGCTATATCTGTCTTTGGTTTAAAGTCTAAATATTTCATATATCTATGGTATCTTAGAATTTAGAATGATACTTAACCATAAGTTTTACTATTTTTCGACGATATACGGTGTAAATCTGAATTGTATTATGCATAAGTAATTACTGTATACCAAAAAGAGCAAGTTTATGTTTTACAAATATGTTACTACAGAATGTCGTTTACGTATACATTTCCCTGAATTCTGAATAGAGATTACTGCTTTGTCATGTTTTGTTCGCAAATATCTGTACGATCATATGGCCAAGCGTGTTTGATTTAAAAAGCCAATCCGGGAAATAAATAAGTGAATCAGGGATTCCCATAATTCTTAGTCTTTAAGTACAATTAATTTTGTTGGAACACCAAATGCATTATACGATGAAGAAAAGACTTATTTTAACGATGCTTACAATATTCACTTTCACCATTGCGAAATCACAGGATATTGAGAATCGTAAATTTTATTTCGAACTGGAACCTTTACAATTTGTAAGTGGTGGATTCTCGGTGGTTGCACATTATGCTGTTAGTGATAGAATTCACATAGGAACCAATGTTTTCGCTCAAACGCTGTCAGAAGGCTTTAACACAATAGCATTTGATTTTGATGACGATGCTCTTGCCTTAGAGGCCACCCAAAATTTTGGGTTGAATATATCCATAAGATACTTCTTACGTAAGGACAATGAAGGTTGGGTTGCCAGTTTACCAATAGGTTACGAAACTTGGGATTTTGAGAACAAAACCACTGGGACAATTACCGGAAATTATGATTTTTGGTATATTGGACCAAGAATCGGTTACCTATGGCATCCCTTAAAAAAGAAAAGACTTTACCTATTGGGTGAAATTGGAGCAATCATTCCATTAGGTATAGAGACTGCAACCCTAGACAATTTACCAATCGAGGCGAATTCATTTATACCGCTACCCAGTATTGGTATTGGTATTCGATTCTAAAGCAGCTGTATGGAAAGTATCACTCATATAGCGACCGTTACCGACCTTTACCATCACTTCAACATACCTATGCTACAACATACATTATATGCCTTGGTTAGGATTGAGGATGTTAAGGATAAAGTGAGCCATATACCTATGAACTTTTCCTATGGATTTTATGCTTTGGGTCTCAAGAAAGGGCTTACAGGCTATATGAAGTATGGAAGAAGGGCGTACGACTTTAAGAGCGGTGTTTTGGCGTTCACATCCCCCAATCAGATACTAAGTTTTGATAACCTTATCTCCGAAAACGCCTCGGGATGGTATTTTTTCTTTCATAAAGAAATACTATCAACCCACATTTTATTTGACAAACTGGGTGAATACCGGTTTTTTGAGTATGAAACGCACGAGGCCTTACATTTATCAGAAAAAGAAGAAGTTGAAATAAATTCAATATTTGAACGGCTCTTTAGGGAATACGAAATGCCTACCGATAATTTTAGCAAACAACTGATAGCTTCGAGCTTAGATGTTCTTCTTTTATATTGCCAACGTTACTACAAAAGGCAATTCATAACCAGGGACGAAGTAGATTCATCTTTCCTCACTAGGTTTAACAAGGAGCTATTGGCTGCTTTTGACAGTAATAGATTAGCTGAAAACGGAATTCCCTCGGTAGTATACCTAGCAGACAAAATGAATGTTTCGCCAAACTACCTAAGTGATCTTTTAAGAACCATAACCGGTTCTAGTACTTTAAATCATATCCATCTTGAACTTTTAAGAAGGTCAAAGAATTTAATTATGAATAGCCAGAAAAGAATTTCGCAAATTGCCTATGAACTCGGTTTTGAATACCCACAACATTTTAGTAGTTTCTTCAAAGATAAAACTGGAATTTCCCCAACACAGTACAGAAATAATCCGCACTATCTAACTCCGGAAAATGAGGAATAAGAAGCTTGCTTTCGTACCACGGTGAATACTACGTAAATCATTGAAAAGTATACGGAAATCAGTGTTTTGTAATAAGCATCCCCTAAAAATAAGATAGTGAATTAAGTTTTCAAAAAGTTGAAACACAAGCTACTTCTGTATTTCTTAAAATGTATACTTCATTCACCTATAAAAATCTGGGTTACATACCGAGGGTTGGAAAAAATAGTACTTTCCCGTTTTTAAAGACAGAAGTTGGTATTGATTATTTCTATGTTAAAGACCTGAATCATAGCTTTGAAGCGGAAAGATGACTATAAAAACTAAGTTAAATGGCGAAACCTATAATTCTTCTTGGCACTAACGAATGGAAAACGCATTAGGGTTAGGAGAAAGTGGTTGACACTTTTTTACTGCAGATACTTGGTGAATTTTTAGTGTAATTTTTAACAGGCCATGGAGACTTTAGAAGTGGTGCACTAGAAAGAACTCCAAGAAGCAAGTCTCTTTACAGAGGAGCTTAAAAGTGTTTTCGATGACCATTTCACCTACATTATGCTAGTGTCGCTTAGGCGCGAGCGCTTACCGTGGTGCTAATTTCGGAGCCAACCATAAATAGCCCATGCCCAATAAAAAAATCATATAAAACCAAAACGGCGGTATGGGGCGTAGTACTTTCTTTTGTGGAATCTCCCCCATTTTGGTGTTAAACGCCCTTTTATTCTCGGCAATGGCGGCATGGGCTCTCATCGACCTCCAATGCGTATTTTTGAAGACATAAAAATTGAAAGTGGCCGTGCTATCATTCGCTATGTTGATTTCGTGCCACCCCCCTTTTCTTGGATAGGTCACACCACTCCACAATGCTTCCATCTCGATATCTTGTCGTAATGCAATGCGGCCGTTGGGGCCAATTACCCCTGGGCTTTTATCAGAAGTTCCCAGGTTGAACGCGAACGGTTCATTTTCATATGGTAAAGTAGTAGTAGCCCTAAACTCATAGGCAGCCTGTTTCCTTTTACTTAGCTTGCCAATTATCTCGGACCAAAATCGGTTGTAGTTTTTCGCGTTCCCGTTTAGTACCTGCTCGTGACTGTTTTGGACGGTTGTGGTTCCTATTCTGCCCAGGCCATTTCTGCGATAGGCGGTAACAGGAATATCAGCTGAACGGTGTACTATTTCCAATGCCCTATGGGGCTTAAAGACATAGGGGTACTTTCGATATTGCAATTCGGGTATTTTATTCAAGCGTACCTGGGTACTTTCTTGTCCCATAAACGCAAAGTTTGAAACCTTCCCAGAACCCCTGAACAGCTCCGTATCGGGCAATATAAAAACTCCTAGGCCATCTCCCTTCATAGCATCATCAAGTTCCCTCCTCGCTTTTTTACCGAGCCTCCGGTAAGAGTTGGCATCGATGATCACTAAATCCAACGATTGCGACTGCTTCCGTGAAAAATCGTAAAACGGTCGTCGTGCCGTATTGAAGTACTCGAATTTAAATTTGCCTTTCGTCAATTGGCTCCGTACCGCGACCTCATGGCCTTTTTCGGCCAGGTAATTTTTCAAATACTTCGATTCAAAGGTGGGAAAACTATTGATCATTAGTATGCGAAGTGCTTTCTTGGGTACAACTACTACGGGCAGGGGTTCTTTCATAAGCATATTTCCTGCGGAGTCTTTTGCCATTAAATGATAAACGTACTTCCCTTTCGCTTTTAACATTGCACTTAAGGCTACCTCGGCCATGCCCTGGGCTTGCAAGGGTATAGAATCGAGTTTCTTACCACCTGGGTCGGCCAGAATAAGTTGATGTCCTTCGTGGGGATTGTTATACCGCACTTTGACCACCATCTCTTCCCCTACAGAATGTAGGTTTCCGTAGTTCACTCCTACTACGCCAACCGGCACTACGGTACCCGAATAAGTGACGGGAATACCTTCCAATTGCCAAAAATCGAACGTTTGAAGGCCATGCCCGAGAATGAAAACGGTAGAAATAGAATCCAACGCTGCCGTGAATGGCACATTCTCTGTATATGCAATGGTCTTGACATTCGCATAGCGCCCTTGTACGCTGTCAAGGTTCTTCTTCGCATAGCCCTCGGTAAGTAGTACTCCGATGCGCATCCCCCCATAATCCAAGACCATTGGCTGCAATACAAGCATCGCTAAGGCACCTATAGCAAGCAATGCGATGACAGCGTTTAAAAAAAAAGTTTTACGTATCGGCTGGTTCCATTCTTTCCAAAGGAATGCAACCCAAAGCAAAAGACCTATGGAAACAGCGGGCCAAAGAACCACAGGGTTGAAAAATTGAATGGAATCACTCATTGAGTTCCAGTTCTTTTAAAAACAATTGATCCAATCGACCTTGATAGCCCTGCCGTCTTTCGGGTTCATACTCGGGACTGGGTATCGCTCGTAACAATGCCGCAAGAACCATGCGCAGTTCGGTATCTTCATAGGCCGTATTACTATCAGAAAGCCATTTCAACCGCTGCAAAGCAACTAAATAATTACCAGGCTCAAGTATCGCAATGGCGGCCAATTCCTCTCCTGCCCGCTCAAAAACAGATTGATCTGATTCCTGACGTGCTTGCCCTTGCAACAACCCCTCCAAGCGTTCTGCCGCTTGCTTCATATAGGGATACACCTGGTCTTTCGCCAGATCTTCGCGCTTTTGAAAGCTTGCCACTTCATCAAGAGTTCCTGTTAAACGTTTGTCTTCCTTTATGGGCGGTGGGTCAAAACCGATTCGGTGCACATAGATACGGGCACTATTTTTTATTTCTTGAATTAATTTCAATGCCCTATACTGGTACGGCAATGATTTTTCAGGCGTATACAACCGGAGGTAGAGCTCCGCGTCCCACATTTCGGCCATCGCCTGCCGTAACTTGCTCTTTAAAGACTGGGTAAACAGCGTAGATTCTTCGGGGTCGTCATGATTATGTAAATAACGTTCCAAAGGATCTTCCTCCGTATCTGTCTCCACATGCTCATCCCCATGGTCGTGATCATGATCCACTAAGTTATGCTCATTGCTCCCATCATGGTCGTGGGTGTATTCCTCCAGTGGGTCTTCACCATCTTCATCGTGTTGGTCACTTTCGGAAACCTCTGTTTCCTCACTTTCCGTTACCACAGATTCCGACTCATCGCCCATAAATTGTCCGTACTTTAACCGAAGGGCCTTTTGATCAAACCCCAGTTCATTGCTAGTATAATTGAACCGCTCCTTAGTAAGTTTCGATTGATCGGCAATCAGTTTTTCCGTATCAATGATCAGTTGGCGCTGACTTCTAAAATAAGCGGGCATTAAATCTGCCCCCATGGTACCCTCCACGGCAAACTGGTTCTGTACCGTATCTCGAATTACTGCAAAATACGTCTCACTGCGGGTGCGATTGGGTTTGGGCACCTTATTATCAATGGCCGTGATATAAAAATAGAGTTCATCGCCGGGCACCATACCCAACCGATCCAAACTTATCTTTTTGGAGAGCCTTTGTTTTTTGGTTCCATTAGCTAGTACCCCTTGCTCAAATGGCAGCTGCTCTTCCCTAAATTTTACCGCTTCCCCCTCTCCCCGGCTCACGGTAGCCGTGATATAGACTTCGGAAATTCCATAATCGTCCTCCACAAGTGTTTCGAACGCTAAAGCGTTGTCTTCTTCCAAATCAAAAGAGGTAAACTGCTGTAACCCTTGCACGTTAATTTCCGGACTTTGATCCTTAATCATTTCAAGGGCATATAGTTCGGACTGGTAAGCCGTACCTTGGGAAGTCTGAAAAGTAACATTGTAAAAACCTGAACTACCCAAAGACATTTGATACGTATACCCTTTATCAACGCTGCTCATTTCAAATGCTTGGCCAAGTCTTTCAAAAAACACCTTCTCCACTGGGGCATCGAACTGTAACTGCCATGAAAGTCGGGTACCTTCCAAGGCCTTGATATTCATATCACTAGTGCTACGCGTACCGATCCCCGAATACCTGGGATACCGAAGCTGTACTAGCTGATTCGTTATTTTTGGAGGTGAATAAAGGGTTTTGGCAGTATCTAAGGGAGTAAAGGCAATGACCGCCTCCGTTTCACCAGTATTGGAAGGCTTGTTAAGTGATAGCGTCCAATTGAATTGGTAAGCCATTATACCGATTAATAAGAATAATACGCTTACCAGTATTGGGCTTTTAAGGGAAACCGCAGGTCGTAATTTGGAAACATCCTCTTTTAAGACCTCCTGTACCCGATATCTTTGCAGGTGTGCTACAGAAGACAACTCTTCTTCCGGAAGCAATAAAAGAGAAGTACTGTACTCGGCAGATTCCAAATTACCATCAATGTAATCACCTACTTTCCCAAGGGTTAGGTGCCATGGTTTCGTTATAAAGAGACCGATAAGAAAGAAGAAACCAAACACCAGCATGAACAGGCCTATATTCGCGCTTAAAACGTAGACAAGAAATGCCGGTCCTATCGCATAGATCACAATAGCGGCCAACAGCAGTAGCTGCCATTTTTTCTTGAACCGCTCTAATATGTTTTTTGCCGAATTCATTGTCTTCGGTATTTAGCAATGATTCTTTCTATAACCATCAAGGGTAGTAAAAGCCACCAAAGCCAATGAGTAATATCTAAAAATTGAGCTTTCCCAACCTCTTTTTGCTCTTTCGAAAGAATGGGGGCAAGTTCTTCAACGGTCACCGTTCTTTTGTCGTTCAAGGCGATTGCACTTTCCAAATCGATATGTAGTCCTAAAAGCGATAACAATTGTTGGGGCAAATGTTGGCGAACGCTATTTTCACTGTTTAAGCCCCTTGTAAGGAAGTACTCATTGGGGGCAATTCCGGAAGTTATTAATTGAGAGGCCATTGCATCCGGCCGGTAGCGCAACACTACTTTTTCCGTAATGGCAGTCGGCGCTACTCCCAACCAAACGGAAACATCATAATACCCTAACTTTAAGCTATCTACTTGGGTAGCCGTTGTTACTTGTACCGGTCGCTCCAGAAAAGTGGCTACCGACTTAAAGGCTGCACTTATGAGATCTTTTTCCCGTCTCAAACTATCGACATACACCAGTAACACTTTCACTGGCTTCGCTACGGTAACGGGTCGTTTTCCGCTGGGTGTTTGTATACTATCCAGCATGCCGTTTGCAGTAGGAATGCTTTTTTTTGAAAATTGCAGCACCTCTGCATTGCTGCGCATTTGCAAAAGTTGCAGCGAATCGCCTTGGCGAAATGCAGCAAGGGTTTTGTTTGACGAATCTTCCGAATTCAATACATTCCACCTGATATGACCCGCAATCGCGGGACGTTTTCCCTGTAGACCCGATAATTGCCCTTGCGCAAACACCACCACACTATCGGTCGCTAAAGTCTCCATTTCCCTGGCAAGCTGCCAATAGTTCGGAATAACAGTATCCATATTGATCGGGTTGGACGGGTCGAATTCGGGAAAGCCCTCGGCCAAAAGCCGAATGCCATCCTTTGGAAGGCTGGTAAGAAAGTCTTCCATTTTTTCATTGGTCAGGATCGACGGTTCTACCAGATACAAAATAGCCCGATTCGCCGTCTTGGAATTGAATTGGGGCTTTGCCAATATCAGCGCGACCAATAATAATAACAATGAACGTAAAAGCAGTAACCATAACTCATTTGGCCGTAGGGTATTCGTTTGTCGTGGTTCCGACTCTTGCAATAATTTTATGCTGCCGACCTTTACCCGCACGACTTTTCGCCTACTCCATAAGTGAATGGCGATGGGAACCAGTATTCCCAGCATTGACCATAGATATGTTGGATTTAAAAAAGTCATTTACAGTAGTGTACTACGTCGTTTTAAAAATAAATGAAGGGCCTCGCCTATAGGCTGCCCCAATCTAAAGAGCTGATAGCCAATACCCTTGGAAAGCAGTTTGTTTTCCAAATCTGCTAGTTGCTGCGTAAGTCCTTCCAAATAAACCTTTTTTGCTTCTTTGGCATGTACCTTGATGTCTGTCCCCGTTTCCAAATCTTCGAAAATGACAAACCCCTTATAATCGAATTCCATTTCCTTTGTCCCCATCAACCGTAGCACAACTACTTCATTTCTGCTTGTTTTCAAAGCACTTAACACTCCTGAGAGCTCATCTTCATATTCGTACATATCAGTGATGAAAAAGAGGAGTTCTTTTCTACTTCTATCATGGATCTTATCTAAGGTGGTCTTCGTTACCGGCCACTTTCCTTCTCCTTGTATGTCAATTAGTTGGTGTAAAAAACGATTAAAATGTTGTTTGTGGACCGTGGGCTGTAAGCTGGTAAGTTGTTGGTCATTGAGGGCGTACAACCCTATGGCATCGCCCTGCTTCTGCGCCAAATACGCCAAGGAAGCGGTCAATACCTTTAGATAGTCCAATTTGGACAAGCCCCATTCCTCATAGGCCATTGATTTGCTGGCATCGATAATGAATTTAACAGAAACATGAGTGTCAATTTCGGACTGCTTAATGTAATACCTTCCCGAACGCGCCAACATCTTCCAATCCAATAAACGCAGGTCGTCTCCCGGTTCATACCCCCGATATTGGCTAAACTCAAGTCCGGCCCCTACCCTACGGCTTCTATTCAGGCCGGACAAATACCCCTCTACGACAACTCTTGCTAGCAACGATAGTCCCGAGATACTATTGATGATTTTAGGTTTTAACAGCAGTCGATAGTCTTCTTGCATTATCCTGAGCTATGAGAGATTGGTGTCCTTTAGGATTACTTCGGTAATGGTATCGGGGAGCACTCCTTCGGCTTCGGCCTTAAAGTTCATTAGTACGCGATGTCGCAATACCGGGTAGGCCACGTGCTTAATATCCTCAAAGGTCACAGAGATTCTTCCTGCTAACAAGGCCCTTGCCTTCGCGGTAAGGATCATCGCCTGCCCTGCACGAGGACCGGCGCCCCAACTCACCCATTCCTTTACCTTGGCATTTGTCGTCGTTTCAGGACGGGTCGCCCTTACTATTCTGCTCACTACATCAATCAGTTGATCACTTATGGGAATTTCGCGTACCAATTCCTGCAACCGAACGATATCGGCTCCCGTTAGTATTTTTCGAATTTGTCCCTTGGTAACCCCTGTTGTGCTTTTTAAGATATCCCGTTCTTCGGAAGCCGACGGATACAGAATCTTAATGTATAATAGAAACCGATCCTGTTGTGCCTCGGGTAGCGGAAATGTACCCGACTGCTCTATGGGGTTCTGGGTGGCCAAAATAAAGAAAGGCCTATCCAAAACATAGGTTTTTCCCGAATAGGTGACTTCGAATTCTTGCATGGCCTCTAACAGTGCGGCCTGGGTTTTTGGGGGAGTGCGATTAATTTCGTCCGCCAAAATAATGTTGGCGAAGATTGGACCTTTGTTGAATTCGAAGAACTTTTTACCGGTTGCCTGGTCTTCCTCCAAAATTTCGGTACCAATAATATCGGAAGGCATTAGATCCGGTGTGAATTGAATACGCTTAAAGTTTAAATCAATGGTCTGGGCCAACGTCCTGATCATCAATGTTTTTGCCAACCCAGGAACCCCCTCAAGCAATGCATGCCCGCCGGCCAAAAAAGCAATGAGCAATTGTTCTATAGTTTCTTCCTGCCCTACAATGCGTTTGCCGATTTCTTTTTTTAAATCGTCAAGTTTTTGCGTCAGGGTTTGTACCTCTTCCCGTAACGCAACTAGTTGTTCTTCCATTCGTTATCCTTTATCCCCTATTTTTAATTGTTTTTTGCTTCAGAGCTTAGATCTTCAATTTTTAAGAGGTGAGCGCATACATTACGATGTTTACCCCAAACCGAGTGTTATCATTCTTATACCACTTCTTGTTCCTAAAATCATAATCCCATTCACAACCGTAGTCTTTATTGCTATACAACACTGCGATTCGCCCATTGATCTCTATGGCCTTTAAATATTCGTGCACTAGGTCATCACCCCAACCGTTAAGTTCTTGTGAGGTGGTGGGGGGACCATCTTCGAACTCAAAAAAGACTTTGTAGATTTCATGGGTATTGGGTATTTTTTTCAGTGTACCTTCCCCAAAAATCTCGCTCATTTGACGTTCAAAAGATTTTGCGAACAAACCATCAATGTCGTGATTGCAATCGTCAACGAAGACAAACCCGCCGTTGTTCACATACTTTTCGAAATTATCGCGTTCCTTTTTCGTGAATTGTACCAACTTATGACCGGACAAATAGCAAAAAGGGCTTTTAAAAAGTTCATCGCTGGCCAAGGTAATAATGTGTTCCTGGGTATCTACCTTTAAAGTGGTATATTCTACCAACGAGTTCAACAAGTTAGATGGCATACGCTGATCCACATCCCAATCACCGGATTCATACTGCAACCTTGTAAAGAAAAAAGCATTACTCAAAGACACCTGTTGTTTTAAATAAAAACTGGTTGCGATGAATGAATCAAAACAACCAGTTTATTTTGAATTAAGTTTGACTACACTGCATCTGACAAACTTGTAAAGGTAAAGTCCCTGATTTTCATATAAGGCACCAAATTACCATCTACCCGAACTTGCTTGCCCAGGGTTTCCAAATTGTTCAACATAATAATCGGGCTTTCATTGAACCGAAAGTTTTTTACCGGATACTTGATGGCCCCATTTTCGATGTAGAAGGTTCCGTCGCGGGTTAAGCCTGTGTAAAGCAGTGTTTGCGGGTCAACCGATCTTATATACCACAAACGGGTGACCAAAATTCCTTTTTTGGTACTCTTGATCAGTTCTTCCAAAGAGGCATCGCCTCCCGCCATGATAAAATTACTGGGGAACGGTACGGGATCCACGCCCTTTTCCTTTGCCCAGAATCGACTATAGGCCAAATTCTTCACCACCCCTTTTTCCAACCAGCTCATTTTCTTCAAGGGTTGTCCTTGACCATTCCAAGTAGCGCTGGGTACCTCTGGGTTCAATGGGTCTGACCAAAGATTCACGCGTTCATCGACAATTTTTTCCCCTATTTTGGTGCCTCCCCCCTCTTTGGACATAAAACTACGTCCTTCATCGGCTTGGCGTGCACTTATAGAGCGTCCCAAGCCGTTTAACAATCCAAGTCCTGCCGAGGGTTCCAATATAACCGTGTACTTCCCGGGTTCAATTGCTTTCGCCTCTTTTGATAATACGGCCTTATCGATCGCTATTTTGGAAGCTTCTGCAGCATTGAATTTGCTCACATCGTTCACATCTCTTGTCACCCATCCAGAACCGGTACCATCATTGGTACGCATCGTAACGGTAAAATCTACCGAAGTCGATTTGTTGTAGGCGAAAAGTCCGTTTGAATTCATCATCGCACTAAAACCGGCCGAATCATCTAAAAAGCCCGCGGCGGTAACGTCATTGGCCGCGGCAGGTGCAATGCTACTATTGGCGACTTCCGCCCTAAATTCAGGTGTTATTTTTGCCGTGGCTTCAGAATAATTGATTGCCTTATCGTATTCCTGCGGTCCCAATGGACTCATAAACTCAGGGTTTTCGGGAGATAATTTTGCAAGTTCCTCGGATCTCGCCACCACTCTTTTCAAGGAGTCTTCATCAAACTCGTCGATTGTGGCCGTGCCCATTTTCTTTCCAAAGTTGGATTGTACCACCAATACTTGATTGGATCGGTGTCCGGCCGTAGAAACCGAGTTTCGAGCATATCTAATATTTCCGCTCTCGCTTCCGCTTAAATTTACTTCGCAAGCGTCGGCAGTGGAAAAGCCCAATGCTTTTTCCATGATTTTTTTTGCTTCCTCTTCTGTATATATTGCCATTGTTTTTCTATTTAGTGTGAGACTGCCATTAAACGGTTCTACCAGTGTTAATTACATTGATATCATTGAATCTCGTGGTAGAACTACCATGGGAAACCGCACTAACCTGTGGGGGTTGCCCCTTTCCATCAAAGAAAGAACCGAACATACGGTAATCGCTCTTATCACAAATTTTAGCGCAGGAATTCCAAAATTCCTGGGTGTTGGATTGGTACGCTACGTCATCTAACATCCCTACGATTTCTCCGTTCTTGATCTCGTAGAAGACCGTACCACCGAATTGAAAGTTATACCGTTGCTGATCTATGGAATAAGAACCGCGTCCTGCAATATAGATTCCTTTCTCCACATCTTTGATCATTTGCTTCACCGAATAAGGGTCCTTACCAGGTTCGAGCGAAATGTTCGGCATTCTTTGGAACTGTACGTCGTTCCAACTTTGCGCATAACAACAGCCGTGCGACTCGTTCTGATCGATCATTTTGACCTGGTCACGAATAGCTTGGTAGTTTACCAAAACACCATTTCTGATAATGTCCCATTGCTTACAAGGAACGCCTTCATCGTCAAAACCTACGGCGCCTAAGGAGCCCACCTGGGTTTTGTCGGCAACAATATTCACAATATCGCTACCGTATTTAAAGTCTTTGGCCCTCCATTTATCAATTGTAGCAAAACTGGTACCCGCATAATTGGCTTCATAGCCCAAGACCCTATCCAATTCCGTAGGATGTCCCACAGATTCGTGAATGGTAAGCCCTAAATGATTCGGTTCAAGTACCAAGTCGTATTTTCCGGGATCTACTGATTTGGCGGTTAACCGTTCCTTGGCCTGCTTGGCGGCCATCGTCGCATCTTCCACCATATCGTAACTGTTGCGATACAATTTAATACCGGCGACTCCGTCTAACTTTTCGGAAGCCAACCCATCCATATATTCATATCCCATACCCATTGGGGCACTCATTGCCTCTCTAGTTTTGAATTTCCCGGCGGCCTGGTCCGTTGCGGTTACCCTAAATGTTGGCCAGATACGATGTACGTCTTGATCAATATACGACCCATCGGTAGAGGCAAAATATTTTTGCTCATTGACCATAAACAAACCGGAGTTGACAAAGTTGGCGCCGTTTTCAAGGGCGGCCGCATTGGCGGTGAGCAGTAAATCGACCTTTTCCGAAACAGGAACGTTTTTAAAGTCCTTCTTTATCGGGGTTTTCCACGAAACTTCACCTTGGCCAGATACCGGGGCCAACACCACCGGTTCTTTTTGAAATTTTGAATTGGCCTTCGCAATCGCTATGGCCTGCTCCGTCGCCTTTTTAATACCATCTTCAGTGACATTGTTCGTTGATGCAAACCCCCATGTACCATTGGCAATAACCCGTATTCCTATTCCAAAGGACTCTGTGTTTACTACATTCTGTACTTTGTCTTCCCGAGTGAAAACATATTGGTTCAAGTACCTGCCGATACGGGCATCGGCATAGGTAGCACCCAATGATTTCGCCGTGTTCAAAGCCACATCTGCCATCCGTTTTTTCATGGCAATGTCCATTCCCGGGGCCAGCAAAGCCTCTGCTGCAATATTGTTTCCCATCATTGACGTGGGTAACAAAAGTGCACCTGCCCCCAAACCGGACATTTGTACAAAATCTCGTCTTTTCATAAGTGTTGTTTTTTGATTGGTTAATAAGGTATCCGTACGATTACTTTAAAAGAAGTGAATAACATAATCAACAGATTTTGTTACAATATAATCAAAAGAGCTTATTCGTCTAAACGAAAAATTGCCAGAGGAAGAATTTAAAGATAATTTTAACACTTAGGTCGAGGTGGTCTTAGGCAGTATTATGTATGATCACCGAGCGGGGCGGGCCTATAGCTGTCCCGCCCTTTTTAAGGATTCGATTCTAAATTTCTGTCCTACGGTTTTATCTACTTTTAAGGCCTGCCTCTTCCTTGATCGGGAATTCCATATGTCACCCCTGCCGAAGCAACAAACCGATCGGATAAAGCACGTTCACATTTCCGCTCAGGCTTAGCGATTCCCCACCATCATTTTTTGCCAAAGAAAAAAGATGATTCCAAAGGCGCTTTCCTTTACGAGAAGAATACCGAAGAAGCCTAACCAATAGCATTTCTAAAATCGGGAACTGCTGTATAGTACGATACCCCTAAGGTGTCGTGCCATTTTGTTCGTCGCGGCCATCATCCCTTATGAGTTCGGCAGGTATTTGTCTAGACACCTAGCCCCTTGCTAGTTCTCCCAGCTATAGAGCACATCGGGGCTATTGGGCATTCCATTTTGTTCGGCATCCGGTGTACGCAGTAATTCCACCTTTGTAACATTCCCATCACTTGCCCGAAGATTGACGGCCCTGGTCTTAAAGCTACCGGCGTCTAAAGCATCGGCAGTAGTATCCATCTCAATGGGTAGCATCACGATACGGGTTTCTCCTCCCTGTACAATTCGTAGACTAACATCACAACCTCCATTTGGGCAGTACATCGCCGCCGCATTTGCGCGATCTGCCTCTAGCGTTGGGTCAAAAAGAGTGATTATTCCACTCGTATAAGGGCCAACGGGAGGGTAAACGATTGTTGCCTGTGGGGTAACAGCACTTGCACCAGCCATAACACTGATCACCTCGATATCATTTTCAATCGCAAATTGTACCCCGTTGTTGTCCATTGTTTTGGTATATTCATTCGTTCCCGAATCCCAACTGGCATAGGCTCCACTGCCTTCATTGTATACGACAATATGATTTTCAAGGAAACTTTGAATCTTATTGATGGAATAATCGGAAAAATGGCGGATTAAAAAGCCCTCCTCCTGATCTCCAGTACCACCACCTTGCATCGGGTCTTTTTTATAAGTACCTGCCTCTCCCCCCACGGAATGTACCTGGACAGTCGGCGGAATAAAAGTATTCTTTTTCAAGTCGAAGGCCCAAACGGGCCCTACATGAACACCGTTATAGACTTCTGGGGCCGATATCCCGAACATATCCCCTTTATACGGATAGTCCTTGTTATCGCCCCAATGCGGCAAAGATAAGGCATGGCCCAGTTCGTGATTCAAAATACCCAGGCTATTTCCGTTTCCAACGCCACCATATCCGCCCGCTTGACCGCCTGAAGCAACTCCATAAATATTTACATAAAACAGGGCATAGCGCCCCTTTGTTCCGGCAGCCGCCTTTAAGGCACCATTCCATTGGGCGGCGGTCGCTTGCTCCCCATCGAACCCAGCCCCTGTTAAGGTTTGATATTCTTCCTTAGAACGCACGCGGGCCGCTATCGCATTTGCATCTTTTCGTGGTGGGACGGTTAATTCTGAAAAAACAATATTGGGTAGTCTTCTCAACTCAATTTCTGACGTTGGTAATTTGGCTTCCAATTCATTTTTCCATCCTTCGGTATAATCGCCAGGAGATGACTGAAAAAAATGGGTGTCGAACATGTTCATGATGATTTTATTCGGGGCACCAATTTTTAAATTGTCAAAGCGCGCAGTTTCAGTTCCCGCCTCCACAACAATAGACAGGCCGGGCTGAACAAGTTCTTTCGGAATCATGGCGGTAAAACTGTTTTCAAAAGTGTGTTCTATAAAACCAGGTCGTAAATCTATCGGGGTCGTTACGGTAGTTGGAGCTGTCAATACAATCGTTTCGGTAGTACTACCAAGTGTCAAAACCGCTTTTACTTCCAGGGAATTTTCGTTGTCGGCAGTAAGGTTAACTTTGATCAATGCATCCTTTCCACTCACCAATCGAAACCCATCGTCGGAAGGTTGCCTCACATGCGTTTGCGCAAAAAAGACCGCTCCAAACGGGGCATTGTCCACAACTTCATTCCCTCCTTTATTTGGGTTTGGTATAGCTACCTCTTCTTTTTTACAACTCTGAAAAATGATCAAGATCAGTATCAAAAGCGCTTTGTAATCCATAGATTGAAATTTCATAAGAACATCGTTTTTAACGGATTTATAAATTGGCTACCCAGAAAGCTGTTACACACAACGTTCAAGAAATTATGTTGAAGGTTATCGGTAGTCGGTATACATCTTTTGTAATCGCACAAGATTGTGGCATCGTTTCAACGATACTGTTGAAAAATAACCAGTGAGTGCTGATACCTTTGTAAACTTGAAGGGGGCATTACTGTTTCAAAACGGTCTTTTGACGGCTATTGTATTTGAGATGATCATTATTCGACAAAATACATACTCCTTGGAGTGGCAAAACCCTATCCCTGGCGGTACCTTACTAATAATTATAAATAGTTGAGGAGTTGAAATGGTTTCGTAAAACGGTAAGGCGTATTAAAAAAGACGGCCTAAAACTTTAGGGTCACAATTTCTTTTTTGTAGATGGGATCGATCAATACTACACCCGATAAGGAAGCCTCAGCGGAAAATACATAGGGTCCTTTCTTGATCAATTGCCCTTGTAGCTTTCCTTTTTTTTCATTCTGTAATTCATATACCAAGGCAGAGGTACTTTCAAAGTCCTTTTTACAATGAATTATAAGCGACACGACATCTTTATTACGGATCAGGGTCGCTTTGATCTCTTCGCTTTCAGCTTCCTTAAGGATGGTCCCTGAAATAGAAACAGCATCGACTTCGGCCGCAGGATTGGATTTTGAAAAAGAAGGGTTTTTAATGGCAAGTATCAGTACTATAGGGATAATAAGGGCGAAAATACCAAGCATGATTGCGATTCCGGTGTTTTCTTTGGATACCATTGCAACGAATTTTAGTTAAATACCTTTTGCCGGGCCAGGGGAATTTTGCCCATTACTGCCTTGCCTATTGAACCTAAGGTAGCCATCATTGCATATATTCCTCTGAAAGCACCTTACACACCAAACATAGTGCGAGGGCATAAAAGGTCCCCATTGGTTGCCAAAGCAGCTTCATGGCCCCCTTAGGCATCAACCACTGCTATCGCACCGCCGGGGATGCCATTTTATTGAACCTGCCCTATTAAACCAACTACTGCAGGTTCTACATAAATACTAGAAATAACAAGAAGAACACTTGATATCTTGTTTTGATTTCCATTAACACAGGTCAAAGATATTTTGATACCGGGGCGCAAAGTGTTACCGCGGTAACAAAACTATTATTACTTTTTTTAAAGTGTGGGCGTACCGCTTGTCAGAACATTCCCCATCATAATTTATGGGTATATTGTATTTCCAAACCGTGCTAGCTAAACAAGATGCCCATATGAATGATCGAACGAAATCTATGGCAAGAACCATTTTTCTGGGAACTCTTTTTTTTACAGGACTAACGCACTTATTTGGTCAACAATTCAAATCAAATTTTAAACAGCTTACTACTGCACATGGCTTATCGCAAAACAACATCAATGCCCTGCTGCAAGACAGGGACAACTTTATGTGGATCGGCACCGATAATGGCTTGAACAAATATGATGGCTATGAGTTCGTTATTTATAAAAGCAATCCTAAGGATAGTACTACCCTGTCAAATAACAAAATCAGCGGTTTAGGAGAAGATAGCAAGGGGACCATATGGATTGGCACCGATGGTGGTGGAGTCTCAAAGTACGACCCTACTACAAACGCATTCAAACAATATGTTCAAAAACCGAATGATTCTTCGAAAATTACCCACAATAATATCTACAGTCTATTTGTTGACTCAAAAGATCGGGTTTGGGTGGGCAACTGGGACGGCCTAGACGTTTACAACCCGGTCAAAGATCGATTTGAACGGGTATTAACGAGTCCTATTGGAAACAACTACATCAAGGGTGTTCACAGTTTTGCCGAAGATGCCCGGAATAAAATCTGGTTGGGTACTGATTACGATGGTTTGAAACTACTGAATCCCGAAACTAAAAAAATAGAACGGGAATTTAGGCATGATCCAACCGAGGAAAACACCCTACTAAACAATCACGTATTTCGAATTTTAATTGACAACAAAGGAATGGTATGGTTGACCCATTCCGATGAAATGGGCAATGGTATTAGCCGTTACGACCCCAGTTCGGGAATTGTATCCCGTTTTGGTAAACTAGATGGAGATCCGAACGATTATTTTATTACCGGACATCAAGATAACACTGGAAACTTGTGGTTTAGTGCCCTGGATGGGGGGCTAAAACGCATAGACCCTGCGACCGGCTCATTGGTTCGCTCACAAACCCCTACCGCCCTAGCAAAGGAATCGGTTTCTGTAATCCTTGAAGACAATGCGGGGTCGCTATGGCTAGGAACGCGGGAAAACGGTTTGTTTTTTTTCGGAGCAAAAGCCAAACCGTTTCATTTTTGGCCAAACCTGTCGAACACTACCAATGCATTCACCAAAGAAACCGTTAATCGTGTTTTAGTAGATCGCAATGACAACGTATGGCTATCTAGCTTAAAGGCAGGTTTGCAAAAATGGAATCCGCTTACCCAAGAGGTATTTATTTTTGATGAATTACATAAAGATCTTAAGAAAGATGGTCATCTGCTAGGGATAACCGATATCATCGAGGCCAAAAACGGTACTATTTGGGTGGCATATGAACACGGGGTCGTCACCATTGATCCGGCTACGAACCATTTTAAAAAGTACAGCTATCGCTCCAAAAAAAATAATTCGATAGTTCCGATACGCGCGAACGATTTAATGGAGTTGGAAAATGGTTTGATATGGGTAGGGACACTAACCGGATTGTTAGTCGCTTTTAATCCCGAGACTAGGGAATTCGAGCAACGACATGGTTATGATACTGCCAATGCCCCCCTACCTGGATATTATGTAAATATTGTTGAGAAAGGCTCCACTGATAATCTCCTCATAGGATTCTATGACGAGGGTTTGCACCAGTACGATACAAAAAAACGTGTTTTCTCTAAAATCACTTACCAACCCCAAGACTTTTTGGATACCAGTGCCAAGAATGTAACCAGTCTTTACCTTAAAAACAACATTTTATGGATAGGGACTGCAAACGGTTTTTTCAAAAAGGACCTTGGCACAGATAAAACCACCTCGTATGGGATGAACAAAGGCCTATCCAACAACTATGTTTGTGGTATTTTGGAAGACGAGGAAAACTCTTTGTGGTTGAGTACCGCAAACGGACTTTCTAAATTCAACCCTGTTACAGAGGAGTTTAAGACATACAGTTCAACCGACGGGCTTAGACAGTCACAGTTTATGAATAATGCGGCCTACAAAAGTACGAACACGCAGCAACTATTTTTCGGAGGTTCGGACGGGTTAAATTTTTTTAAACCCAATGAAATAAGGGATAATCGAGTAACCCCACCCATTGCATTTACAAGTTTCAAAAAAAACGGCAATGCAGGAGTCTTTATAGAGGTACCCGGCATTAACCTAAAAGACGAAATTGAACTGTCGTATCAAGAGCGGGACTTTGTTATCAAATTTGCCGCTTTAAACTATTACAACCCGAATAAAAATCAATATGCTTTTCAACTCGAGGGGTATAACACTTCCTGGACACCATTGCATCACAAACGCGAACTAACCTTCACCAACCTTGACCCTGGAACATACAGGTTAAAAGTAAAGGGGGCCAATAGCGATGGCTATTGGAATGAAAATGCCAAAACAATCACTATTATCATCAATGCCCCTTGGTGGGGCACATGGTGGGCCTACCTGCTGTACGCCCTCCTTACTATTGGTATTCTGTATGGAATATACCTTTTTCGGATGAAACAGCTGGAAACCCTACGGCTGAAAGAGTTAGACGAAGTTAAATCTAAAATGTATACCCACATCACCCATGAATTCAGGACTCCTTTGACCGTAATTTCAGGAATAAACCAACAGCTAAGAGAGCATTTTAATAATAGGAACAAAGAGCACTTTGACGCTATTGAAAGAAATAGTGACAATTTGCTTCATCTGGTCAACCAGCTTTTGGAGCTCAGAAAAATTGAAACGGAAAAAGTACAAATAGACTATATACAAGACGATATAATTAGCTACATAAAGTATGTTTCGGAGTCGTTCAACTCCTACGCCAAGACCTTGGAAATCTCGCTTCATTTTATAAGCGCACCATCCAAATTGGTTATGGACTTTGAAGCGAACAAGATTTTGGTCGTTATGTCCAACTTACTATCGAACGCGATTAAATACACGCCGTCGGGAGGTAATATCTATCTACAAATAGACCAATTGAAAGAACATCTCCAGATTAGGGTCACCGATACAGGGTCGGGAATACCCGAAAAAGACCTATCGCGCGTTTTTGACCGTTTCTATAAAGCAAATGACAGTCACCTAAAACACGGAGAAGGCATGGGAATTGGTCTTGCCTTGACCCGAGAATTGGTACAGCTACTCAATGGTAAAATATCGGTAAAAAGCGAGGTAGGAGAAGGCAGTGTCTTTTCGGTAATTCTTCCGATCCGAAGGAAAGCCCAACTTCGTGAAAAGTTTGACAAACAGATCATACAATCAAAAATCTTTAACTACACCCCGTTGATACGCAAAGACGATAATACCGATAAGCTTCCCATCCTACCAACGAACATGGATACTATCTTAGTAATCGAGGACAACTTTGACGTATGCAATTACCTGATAGCTTGTTTACAAAATCAATGGAATGTTGTAGTGGCCCGTGACGGTAAAACCGGAATTTCAAAAGCCATTGAAACATTACCCCATATTATTTTATGCGATGTTATGATTCCCGAGTTAGACGGTTATATGGTTTTGGAGAAATTGAAAAACGATGAACTTACAAATCATATCCCTATTGTATTATTAACGGCCAAAGCGGATGACGCATCTAAAATCAAAGGGTTACAAAAAGGAGCCGATGCCTATATTGTAAAGCCATTTAACAAAGATGAATTGCTTTTACGGCTTGAAAAACTAGTACAACAACGCAAGAAATTACAGAAGCGTTATCAATCGGGTACAGCACCCACCACCTCGATAGATACCGACCTACAAAAACAAGATCAGTTTATTCTTAAACTCGAAGAGTTGGTCTTGACCAAAGGGTATCACGAAGCGTATACCATTCAGAGCTTGTGTAAAGATCTAGGGATGAGCCGAACACAGTTGCACAATAAAATCAAAGCATTGACCGGCAAATCCACTTCTATTTTTATTCGGGCAATACGTCTAAAAAAAGGCAAATACTTATTGGAAAACACCCACCGTAGTGTAGCAGAAATCGCTTCGGAGGTAGGTTTTAAGGACGCAAGTTATTTTTCCCGTTGCTATAATGAGGTGTATGGGGAGGCCCCTAGTGTAAGCAGGCGATAATTTATGTTCACGATACCCTCACGTCTAATTCCAAAATCAAACCAATTTAAACTACTGATAAATAACGCCTTAATAGCTTTTATTTCCTTTTTACTAGCGGTTTTAATGTGTTGCTTTTGAACAATACTGCTATTTTTTTATTTAGTTTACAATAGTTCACATATCAAAAACAATAGTTGGATGGCCTTGTAACAACATCCACTAAATTTACGATAGATACATTGAAGTAAAATATCGTATTTAATTTGCCTCCTAATTGCTACAGATATGTTCAATAAAAGTTTTTTTTTCGACCTAGAACTTGATCAACGACGCTCCGCTAATAAAGTTAATGAACATCTTTTCGAAAATTTTAAGGTAATTACCTACAAAAAGAACGATGTTCTTTACGTTGAAGGGGCTGTTTGTAGAGAGCTTTTAAGGGTCAAATCTGGGAAGGTGAAGGTGTGCTTTTTTGATGCCAATGGCGATGAACATATTCTCGCATACAAAGGCGAAGGTAGTATTTTGGGACAAATGACATTGTTACAAAACGAACACTATCAAAATTTTGCGATTATTGCCGAGGACGGTACCAAAGTGGCGAAAATATGTATTAAGGAAGCCAAGGAATTAATCAAAAAAAATCCTGTATTCGAAATCGAGATAAATCGTCACATACATACGCATATGACCAACCTTCAAAGACGCATTGAAATCTTATTCCATAAAAACATCAAAACCAGACTCTACGAATTTTTAAAAGATCTGGCCAGGGATCATGGAAAAAATCAACAGGAAGGCATCCTTATACCGCACAATTTAACGCAAGGAGATATCGCCAATAGCATCGGCACCTCTCGGAAGACCGCCTCGCTCCTATTGAACGAGTTTGAACAAAAAGGCTTTTTGACTTTCGACCGAAGGCATATCTACATTCCCTACAGTCAAAGCTAACCGACCAACAAAGCCTTTAAAAGCTCGAAGGTTAGTCAATGGTTTATTGGATACTTATCGAAATAAACCCCGACTTGCCTTGATTTAGACGTCTGAAAGCCGACCCCAAGGTTTTCATAATTTCTCTCATCCATATAAATGAATTTCCCATTTTGATGTGGGCGAAACCTAAAGAACCATTTTACCATCTAAACTCTTACGATTCGTTACCTTTGACCAAGAACACCATTGGCATGTATTTTGCTTCTATATGATCGAAAGAATCGTATTGATACCCGCGTTAGCTTATAACATTGAATTTGCATACCAAAAAAGATACGGTGTAAAAAAGTAATATTCCCAATGAGCTGTTCGTTATGAATAGCGAGAATCCCGTTTCAAAGTTTATGTTTCAGATATTTAGTAAGAAAAGATTTTTGGTCGACCTGCTAGCAGGGTTTGTAGACATGCACAATCATATTCTGCCTGGAATCGATGACGGTGCAAAAAGTGTACAGGAGTCCATTGATCTTTTAAAGGGTTTTGGAGAGTTTGGGGTTTCTAATTTTATTGCCACTCCCCATATCATGCACAACTATTACCCCAATACACCTGAAACAATTGAAAAGTCCCTAACACTTCTCAAAAATGACCTTTTAAAGCAAGAAATGACCAATGTGGCGGTAACCGCTGCCGCGGAGCATATGATCGACGCAAATTTTGAAACGTTGCTAGAATTTGACCAAGTGCTCCCTATCAGAAAAAACTATTTATTGATAGAAATGTCATATCTGCAACCCGCGATCAATTTTGATAATTCTGTACAGAAAATAGCATCAAAGCGTTTTTTTCCCATTCTTGCACATCCCGAACGTTATGTATATTTAAAAAGTAATTCGAGAAAGTATCGAATGTACAAGGAACAAGGGTTGTTGTTTCAATTAAACCTGTTGTCTTTAGGGGAGTACTATGGAAAGGATGTGCAAAAAAAAGCTATGAGACTTGTTGACGAGGGGCTTATCGACTTTTTAGGTTCTGACATTCATAACATGAACCAACTCCAAAATTTAAGGGAAATAAAAATCGGTAATAAACTTGCCGAATCCCTATTTCCCCTAATTGAAAAAACTATTTACAATTTTTACTAGGTTAAAACTTCCACCATTTTTTGGTCGTTTTACCGTAGCCGTAGCCGTATTTACCTCCGTAACCCAAATTGGCTTCCTTCACATCGTTCACGACAAAGGAGAGTCCGTTTAACTTACCTTCCTTTTTAAGTGTTAATGGAAATTCCAACACACGTGTTTCGGTAACGCCCGCCCTGGTGACATAAATGATATGATCCGCATATTCACTGATCAATAGCGTATCGGTAACTACCATTAGGGGAGCTGTATCAACGACTACATAATCATATATTTCGGACATTTCCGAAATAAGATCTTTAAATCTATCACTCATCAAGAGTTCAGCCGGATTTGGCGGAATTTTACCCGAATAAATAACGTCAATGGTATTCGTGTGGGCCAGCATAGGATTCACAATATCTTTAGAGGTCAACGAATCGTCATATAGAAATTCGGTGAGACCAGCATCTTTGTTCCTACTTGGCTTCCCAAGCTTATCTACATTCTTGCTACTAAAAAAAGTGTACAGTTTTGGATTTCGAATATCCGCTCCTATTAAAAGAACCTTTTTGTCGGTATTGGCAAAAATCATCGAAAGATTGGAAGACAAGAAGGTTTTTCCTTCACCAGGAACGCTCGACGTAACGTAAATTACATTGTTCTTTTTATCGGACTTTGATTTAATCAGGTAATCAAGATTGGTCCTAAGAATACGTAACGATTCCCCTAAAACGGAGCGGTCATCTTTTCGTACCAACGTTTCATCCTTTTTGCCCAGTCGTGGTAGTTCAGCTAAGATCGGCACATCCTTGATCAACTTTGACAACGTATTTTTATTGTGAATTTTATTATCCAACAAATCACGGCCATATATAATAGAAAAAGGAAACAAAAAGCCTAAAATCAATGCCGCCATATATATCACCTTTTTCCTTGGTTTGATGGGCCCCTTTCCAACGATATATGCCGAATCGATCACCCTTGATTTAGGAGCACTAGAAGCAAAGGTAATCTGAGCTTCTTCCCTTTTTTGAAGTAAATACAAGTATAAAGATTCAGTGGTCTGTTGCTTTCTGGTTATATTGGCAAGTTGGGTTTGGTTTTTAGGAGCGGATGAAATAGTCCCATAAATGCTTCCCATTTGATTTTGCAAGGCACTAACATTCATACCGGAACTTTGTTCCATTGATGACAAACTAGAGGTTATGGCGCTTTTAAGATCCGATAATCGTGAATCCAGGTTTTTTACAATAGGGCTACGTTCGGTAGAACTCTTCAACAAGCGCTTGCGCTGCGCTATTAACTCGTTGTACTTGCTCAATGTCTGCGCAACACTTGGGTTTCCCAGCGGAACCGCTGGCAAGACATCATTAAAACCGCTCTTCCCTATATAATCCTTAAAGTTTGAAATGGTGCTTAGCTGATTTTTGGCGTTTTCCAAAGCCTGTCTACTTTGGGCTTTCATTTGCACTGCGGCCCCAACTTCCATACCTGTCCCGGTCATATTCCGATCGGTCAACAATTCTTGTGCATCTTCGTCAACGGAAGTCAAATTCCCCGAAATTAAATTGATTCGATCATTGATAAACTGTGAAGTCTTGTCGGCAATAACTTTCTTATCCTCACTGGCATTCTTATTGTAAATACGAATCAGGGAGTTTACCACGTCAACGGCCCTGCTTTGTATAGCGTCGTTTAAGGAAATATTCAAAATATTGGAATATTCTTCCGTTTGGGAAATTCCAATTCTACCTTGATACGATTCCGCAATATCAAAAATTGGGTTACCGGATACCTTGATCTTTTCCCCTCGGAAAGACTTGAAGTACGGATAGTTTGGAGTCACAACGATATCCCCCACCTTGGTCGGAACGTTTTTACCGTACGAATATATTTTTACCGGACTATCTCTTTCTGTACTGAACCCAAAAGAAGTTTCCGAATTTACCTCAATGTAAAAGACAAATTTAGATGCGTCTATAATCGAATCGTGGTTTATGAAATTTATTACAAAGGGCCTATTTTCATAGATTTCCGAATCTTTGACATTTCCAAGAGAGGTATATCGTACATTCAATCCTAGATCCTGAACAACTTCCACGAAATTTGCTCTTGAATTCAAAATTTCTATCTCATCGTCTACATTGTTCTTCGCACCTCCTAAAACATCCAAATCTTTAAAAACAGCCAGCTCCGAAGAAGAACTTTTCTCGTCTAAAATTTGAATTTTGGCATTTGAAGCATATTCGGGAGTTGCGTACCGAATGTAGATGTACGCCAACGCAAGAGCAAGAATGCCGGCCAGTACAAACCATTTCCAGTGTCTTGTATAAGTACTGATCAGTTCTTTTAAATCAACACTTTTGCTTGAAAATTCTTGAGGATCAGTATTCATTCTTAGGTATTGTTATATCCAAATTTTATGTGGATACTAATTTCGGGTAATAATTAATACGGTAGAAGTAATAAGAACGGATGCTATCGAAACCCAAATAGAGGCCCTATTATCCAACGCGGATGAAGTAACCGCTGACTTGTTCGGTTCCACGTATACCACATCGTTTTGGGTTAAATAGTAAACGGGCGAATTTAGTGTTTCTTTTTTGGTGAGATCCAACCGATTGTACACCTTGGTACCGTTGAAATCACGAATGACCATAACATTCTCTCGCTTTCCTTTGATGGTAAGGTCATTTGCGAGACCTATCGCTTCCAAGACTGTAATCTGCTCGCCTAAAACAGAATAGGTTCCGGGCCTGTTCACTTCTCCCAATACTGTTACCGTAAAGTTTTTTAAACGTATATTGATAATCGGATTCACTAGATAGTCGGATAGTTTTTGCTTTAACATTTCTTTTGTCTCCTCAGGGGAAAGTCCTGCTATTTTTACCGCACCAAGAACAGGGAACTCAATTTCACCATTTTTATCAATAATATAATCTACTTGCTCAGGGGCAATACCTCCCTCTTCAGATCCTTTGAACAAATTGAACGGCAGACTTGCTTCCGGGTCAAGTGTTGAGATGTGAATACTCAATACATCATCGATCTTAAATTTATTGGTATGTGAATTATTGCTTTTTATCGTCTCATAATCGCTGGCATTTTGGAAATAAACTATTTCCTTTTTTGAAGCGCAAGAAGTTAAAAAAAGTATGGTGATTACGGTCAACGGGACAAAGGCTAAAAAACGTCTTTTCAATGTCATTTTATGAGTGTTAATGATTGTAAGTGCAAGATTAATCAAAAAAATTAGGATTGAACCACTTTGAGCGTTGGTTTATCATCCTCCTCGGATTTCTTTTTCCCATCCAAATCGCAAAGCTCAGAATTCTTAGAGATGTATTCTGGAACAATGGTCTTCATTAATTTAACGGTATCGCCACTAAAAAACATATTGGATACACAAAGCTCGTCGATTCGAGAACGTACCGTTGCATAATCCAAATCACGTACTTTACTGATTTTGATTTTCTTGTGGTACGTTGGCAAGGTATTTTCACCATTTGCCAATAATTCTTCGTATAGCTTTTCACCCGGTCGAAGGCCCGTAATCTTAATATCAATGTCTTCAGGATACTTTAGACCGGATAATTTGATCATGTTTTTGGCCAAATCGAATATCTTGACCGATTCCCCCATATCAAATATAAAAATCTCCCCTCCATCGCCCATGGCACCTGCTTCCAAAACCAGTTGGGAAGCTTCAGGAATCGTCATGAAGAATCGCGTTACGTCTTTATGGGTTAGCGTAAGAGGGCCGCCTTTTTCTATCTGCTTTCTGAACAAAGGAATTACAGATCCGTTCGAACCTAGCACATTCCCGAACCGTGTGGTAATGAATTTGGTTTTCTTTTCCTGTTGAATGCAACTAATGTACATTTCCGCAATACGCTTACTGGCACCCATAACATTTGTAGGGTTCACAGCTTTATCCGTGGAAATAAATACGAACTTATCCACTTTATGATTCACCGAGAGATCGGCAATGGTCTTGGTCCCGGCAATATTTATTTTAATGGCTTCATAAGAATTGTACTCCATCAAGGGTACATGTTTATAGGCCGCAGCATGAAAAACCATGTTTGGCTTGTGCTCTTGAAAAAGGGCATTCATCCTGTTCTTGTCCCTTATATCCCCTACAATTGGAATGAAATTATGAAACCCATTCAGTTTTAACTCCTGCTGAAGATCATACAGTGCGGACTCTGCCTGATCTATCATAATCAAAGATTTGTAATTGTAACTACATATTTGTCTCACAATTTCACTTCCAATAGAGCCCGCCGCACCCGTAACAAGAATCACTTTCTTATCAAGCTCCATTTCAATCTTTTGATTCTTAATGGAAATTGGTGCACGATCTAACAAATCTTCAATCTGAACCTGCTTAATCTGCGAAGCCCGAAGTTCTCCATTGATCCAATCCTCTACGGGAGGAACAATTTTTACTTGAACAGGAAATTCAACCAAACCTTCCACCAAATCCCTCAGTATTTTCGGGTCGATATTTTGGATTGAGAAGATAACTTCGGAAATGTTCTGCTTTTTAATAAAGTCCTCGGTCAATACATCTTTATGGAATACTTTGACACCATTAATTTGTTTCCCTGCTTTTTGGCTATCCCTATCTATATACCCCACCACTCTAGATCTGTTCTTCGTATGATTGGTAAGTGCATTGTGCGTTAGTATACCCGATTCTCCGGCACCATAAATGAGCACATTCTTATTCACTTTTAAGTCTCGAAGAAGAAAATTGCCATAAATGGATTTAAAAATATATCTAGAAGCCGTTAAGGCCATAAACCCTAACAGGCTATGAATTACGATGATTCCAAGTGGTATTGTGAAATTTTCGATAAATACAAATTCCTTATTTACCAGCACCATGGTGATCATGATGATACTGGAAAGGCAAATCGCATTGAAAAGATTATACACATCTCGTACCCCGGTATGTCTTACAACTCCCTTGTAAGAGCCGACCACCATGAAAGAAATAATCGAAATTACCGCCACCAAAGGCAACTGAATAATCAACCAGTTGATTTCAAAATCAAAACTGAGATTAAAGCGAATACAATAGGATAGAAAAAAGGAAATACTTACCGAAACCGTGTCAATGGCCAAAACCAACCATTTGGAGGCAAACCTATTCACATTCTGTGTCAAGTAATTTTGTATCATAGATCAAAAGTTAAATCCACGTATTTAAAAGATAGGGATTACGAAGATAATCAATATCAAAATGGACTTGCTCAAAAAACAGTTACTATTCGATTAATAAGTAAAAAATTCGGTCAAGGGGTAATTTAAAAAAAATAATCTACAAAATGGTTGAAAATACGACTCGATTAACCACCGTTTTTCTCGTTTATCTAAATCACAAACTTACGTAATTCTTACTTGTTTCAATCCGCTACTGATATAGCTACGATGCGTTCTTAAAAAAAGTTGGCTTGATTATTGATTTCTATCCCACCGAATCGAAAGTGATCGATAAAATACATATGATTTTGGGTCCTCCTTACGGGATAGCTGCTTTTGATTTTTAAGAAGAAAAATGTCAAGTTGAAAACGAACGCATTTGTTGATCGGATTTTACTAATTTTGCAAAATAATGAATGTAGCCATCACCAAATAAATTGGTGCTAGTTGTTGTTTCCCTCAAAGATTGAAAATAAGAGTTCGATGTTAATCGATTAATTATCTGTTTTCATCGTAATATTAAAGTATAAACTTGGTTTAAGCCTAGTTTTGCAGTACCCTATTGTAACCTCAGATTGCTATGAGAAAACACTACACTTTTAACAAGCTTGTCCTTGCTTTCATTTCGTTCATATTATCAATATGCAACTTAAGTTCCCAGACACCTGATATCGACGGTGAGTGGAGCGCCCCTATCGGTTTCGAGATCGTTCCGGTGGCGGTGGCCAA
>CANMSA010000014.1 GCA_947500385.1 uncultured Flavobacteriaceae bacterium
TATAGCTACCAGTTGATCAAGGACGGCAGCCTTGTGGGAACTCCACAGAACACCACCACCTTCTCGGGATTGGACGCGGGTAGTTACGAAGTATCCATCTCGGACCAATGGTCCTGTACCTTTACGACCGCCGCGATCGTACTGTTCGAACCAATAGCCCCATTGGCCACCGTCACCAAGACCATCGACTGTACCTTGACGCCGGAAGGGGCCATTACCATTACACAGACCGGGGGATCGGGCAACTTCGATTACGACGTGACCTTCCCCGACGGGCTGACAACCGACAACAATACCACAGGGGTCTTCACGGGACTCGGACAGGTAGGGGACTATGTCTTCACCATCACCGATCAGGCCACCGGACATACCTGTAGCACCTCCATCACACAAAGGCTCGAAACGGCCGTACTACCTACGATTACGGTGGACGCCTTCGAGGACGTTACCTGTAACGGGGCGGACGACGGCACCATCAGCGTGAGCGTGGTCGACAACGGCGTGGGACCCTATACCTTCGAGATCGTCTCCGGGCCCGGAAGCTCCGCGACATTCCCCATGGCCGCTACCACGAGCACCGCAACCACCGCGACCTTCGAAGCATTGGAAGGGAACATCGCCGGGATCACCTACACCATACGCGCAACCGCCGCGAACGGGTGTAGCGACGATACCACACAGACCATCGCACAACCGGATATTATAGACAATATCAATGTTGCCGTGACGGAATTCCTTTGTGTTGGTACTGGCAACAATGAATCAAATGCTACCCTTGTCATCGATGAAACCTTGATTACCGGAGGTTCTGGCAATTACCCGCGATTTGTTTTCATTAACAATCAAGGGACGCCGGCAACCGGTGATGACGTAGTGCTTCAAGACGGCCCCAATACCACGTATACCGAAACGGACTTCGCAGGAGGTGATTATACTGTTGTGGTGTATGACGATGAGGGTTGTAGCAACCCAACCACCGTAAACGCAACCATTGCACCTTTCGACGAACTGTTATCTGCTTCAACGGCATTGACCGGACCGGCACTGTGTTCCGGAGAAGATATTCGAATAGATGTAGTTGGTTCTATCACCGATTCATCTACCCCAGCTGGGCTTGCAAACTACCAGTTTAGAGAATTACCGAGCGGTGTTTTCCAAGCCTCGAACCTATTTACCGGTTTAGCGGTTGGTGTTCATGTGTTTGAAATACAAAACATTACGACCGGATGTATCATTACAACGACACACGTGGTTCAAGATCCGAATACTTTTGATATCGTTATTGACAAAATACAAGATGTTCAGTGTTTTGGAGGAGATGGCGAAATACAATTGTCTATCACCGACCCAACCTATACTGCTGGCTTCGTATGGATGATATTCGATACCAATGGTACGCCTGGTGATCGAAGTGATGATGGGCCGTTTATTTTAGATGGTACTGCACCAAATCTTGGGCCTACAGGAGTGATCTCGGTCCCAGCAGGCACCTATCTTGTAGAAATTAGTCAAAATGGTGCACCGCAGTGTACCAAGACCGAAACCTTCACTATTAATACGCCGTCTGCTCCGCTTACCGTAGCTGTAAATGAAGAAGCTAGTGTTACCTGTACCAATGACCAAGGAAGGTTGTTAGTAACACCTCAAGGTGGTGATGGCCCGTATAATATACAGTTAACCAATACCACCACTTCTCAGACTTACACTGAAATAGGTGTTTCAGCGTTTATCTTTACCGATTTATCAGCGGGAAGTTTTGATATTACCATTACCGACGATTTGGGTTGTACGATAACAGACAATGCCGTACTTATACGACCAGATGATATTGTAGCCACTATTGGCAATACCACATTAAGCTGTTTCAATGGAAACGATGCAACGGTAACTGCAACGGTAGGTGCGAGAAATGTAAGTCCCGTCTACGAATATCAGCTAAATACCTATGATGATATTGGTGGTGTATCGCTTGCACAAACTTCAGCGGCACAAGCTACAGGAGTTTTCACAGGTCTGAATGCAGGATTCTACAGTGTAACGGTTATAGACGATGTAGGTTGTTCGCAAGAAACTGCCATTATAGAAATCGTGAATCCAACAGATGTAAGAGCTGATTTGGTTCGTACCGATCCACTAACCTGTATGACCCTTGCCGAGCTAGAGTTAACCGCGTCGGGGGGAACAGGGCCTTATTTCTATAGTGAAGATGGTACGACCTTCTTGCCCATGGCAGGTGGAAACACCCATACGTTCAGTGTTTCTGCGGGAACCTACAGTTATTTGGTGCGCGATTCATTTAATTGTTTATCAGTAGTATCGAACGAAATTACCGAAGATATCATTGAACCGCTCACCCTTGATTTGGATACGACCCTTGCCGTGATCAATTGCAATGGTCAATCGACCGCTGCCATTAGCGGAAGAGCTGACGGAGCACTTGGTAATTACGAATACCAATTATTTACGGATGCCTTGTTGACCAATAATTATTATGGCGCTGGAGCTAGCCAGACTACCGGAGAATTTAACGACTTGCCCGCAGGCATCTACTTTATAAATGTAATCAGTGGTGATTGTCCGTTTACTCCGGAAAGGGTAGAAATTACCGAACCGACTCCGGTATCCTTTGCGCCTCAAATTACTCCGGTAAGTTGTGCAGGTATGGAAGACGGAAGTATCACGATTATACCTGACGGGGGTGTTGGTGGCTATCAATATGCCATTTCACCGAACTTGGATCAATTTCAAGATGATAATACCTTTGATGAGCTGGCCCCCGGTGATTATACGGTCATTGCTCAAGACAGCAACGGTTGTTTTGAAGTAAACATTTATACGATCGTTGCTCCTGCGCCTTTGACCGTCACAGCGACGAATTTACCAGAAATCTGTGCTGGCAATGCCGATGGTTCAATCTCCTTAACGATTGCCGGGGGTACCGCGCCATACAGAACTGCCTTGAACTCAAATACGGAAGCAGATTTCGTTCAGGATCGTTTGGATTTCAACAATCTAGAAGGTGGTAACTACATTGTGGTAGTGAGGGATGCCAATGACTGTGACACGAGTATCGTTGTAGAAATCGATGCTGGCGTGAACTTGAATGCCACGGTAGAGCCCGTGTATGAGTGTACGGGAGATGTTCCCAACAATTTTGTGAACATTAATTTGGAAGATACCGCTGTCCTAGGTGATATTCTGTATGCGTTGGATTCTACGGATCCTGCAGACATGCAGTTGAATCCGGACTTTAGGGATACTCCTCCGGGAATGCACTTCATTGCAATCGCCCATGCAAATGGTTGTATACGAACGATTGATTTCGAGATTGAAAATTTTGAGCCCTTGACCCTCACCTTGGAACAAAACAACATCAACGAAATCACCGCGATCGCCGATGGAGGATTATCCGATTATACCTTTTATTTCGGGAACGCCGACAATGGTACAGACAATACCTACATTATTAATAGAACGGATACCTATGTTGTAACAGTGGTAGATCAGAACGGATGCGAAATGACATCGAGCATCTTTATGGAATTCATTGATATTGATATTCCTAACTTCTTTACCCCATCGAGCGGTGACGGTCTGAATGATACTTGGAAGCCAAAGAACGATGAAGCCTTTCCTCAGATACTAACTCTCATTTTTGACCGTTATGGTAGAGAGATTTATAGAATGGGTCTCGGTGATCCAGGATGGAATGGAGCTTATCAAGGCGAAGACCTCCCTAGTGGTGATTACTGGTACATTATAAAACTCAACGGAGAAAACGACGACCGTGAGCTTGTTGGACACTTTACCCTATATCGATAAAACTTAACCTAACGATACCATGCGTACTAAATTATATATTCTTGTCCTATTCCTGTTCGGAGCGAGTGTGGCCAAAGGCCAAGAACTTAACTCCCCTCAATTGTCACAGTATTTGGCCGACAACCCATTTGTGTTGTCACCGGTGTATGCAGGTATCGGGGACCATGTAAAAATTCGTTTGAACGGTTTAGCGCAATGGGTAGGCATCAAAGATGCCCCTCAGACCCAGTCGTTGGCCGCCGATATGCGTATTGGAGAACAATCGGGGATAGGTTTGTTCCTATACAACGATAGTAACGGGTATACAAAACAGCAAGGAGCACGCTTGTCCTTTGCACATCACTTGACCATTGATCGGTATGATGATGAATTTTTATCCTTAGGTCTTTCGTATAACTTTAATCAATTTCGTATCGATATAGACGAATTTAACCTGGCCGGTTTTCCAGATACCGGAGTAGTCAATAATCGGCAGACCACCAACCATAATTTTGATGTGGGTGCCATGTACCGTTATGGCAAGTTTTATATTAGTGCCAATGCCTCGAACCTTTTGGGAAAAGATCCCAAAGATCTTACATTCGATGCAGATGAGCCCAACGAACTAAGAAACTACTATGTGTATACCGGATATCGCTACCGAAAAAATAAAAACAGTGATTTAGAAATAGAACCCTCATTACTCTATAAGATTTTTGAAAGCGATGGACGGTCCGAAACCGATATAAACCTGAAATTCAGATGGTATAACTTCGAAGATTACTACTATGCCGGGATAAACTACCGTTTCTTGAACGATCAAATTGGGGACCCTTTATATATTGCCCCCTTTGCAGGTCTTAAGAAATCGAACTTTTACTTCGGATATTCGTATCAGATCATTCTGAATGAAATTATTACCTATAGTACCGGTACCCATGTTGTTACCATTGGTATGGATCTCTTCCAAGGACTGAGTAACTGCCGCTGCACCTATTAAGATTCTTCCCGCATCCGGAATTCGGTAGCTATTATTTGAACCAATTCGATTAAGTTTGCAAAAACATAGATTGCCTTGGGTAAAATTAAAGTTGACAACATTCGTGTGTATGCCCATCATGGATGTTTATCGCAAGAAACCGCTATAGGGAGTGAGTACCGTGTGGATGTCCGTATCGACGCGGATCTTACCAAACCTTCCATATCTGATACCTTGTCGGATACGGTTGACTACGTGCACATCAATAAAATAGTAACCGATGAAATGGCGGTCGCCTCTAAACTTTTGGAACACGTAGCGCAGCGAATTCTAAATCGCATATTCTCAGAAATAATACTGGTTACGGCTGCCGAAGTGGCCGTATCCAAAATAAACCCTCCAATCGGTGGCGATGTTGAAATGGTCACCATAATCCTATCCCAAAAAAGAACTTGATTATTTTAAAATTATAGTATCTTTGCCCGTCTAAAAGGCATCGTGGCCGAGTGGCTAGGCAAGGCTCTGCAAAAGCTTGTACAGCGGTTCGAATCCGCTCGATGCCTCTAAATAAATCCCTTGCAGCGTATGTGAGGGATTTTTAATGTTTTAATATTATCTGTACAGCGGTTCTCCCGAAGCTTCGGGACGCTCGATGCCTCTAAATAAATCCCTTGCAGCGTATGTGAGGGATTTTTTTATGTATATACTTTGTACGCTAGTGCTCCAACGCTTTAGAAAGCGCTATGCCACCAGAAAGCCCTATTGTAAAAAAAAGTTACCCTTTGTTCATTCTTGTTCTTGTCACGATTGCCGTATTTTTTCAATCCGTTCAATACCATCCTCTAAATTAAACTTATCTCTTGGTAAAAAGCCCTTGATCATTAAAACCAGCCCACAAATTACCAGGATAATACCCAATACTTTTTTCACCAATCTGATACGATCTTTGGTCAACTTTTGTTTTAACTGCTTTGCAAGCAATATTTTAAAAATATCCGTCACAAAATAAGCCAGGACCATCGAAGCGAAAAAGGTCATAATACGTTGAGGATCATTGTCTAGGGTAGGTCCAACAACAATAATGATCCCCAACCAAAAAACCAACACCCCAATATTTATAAAATTGAGCAGAAAGCCCTTCATAAAGAGTCCCACATACCCTTTACTGGCATTGATCGATTTATCTTTGGATTCCCCATTTTTTTTTGGTTCCTTCTTTACAAAAGTGGTAATTCCGTACACAATGAGTATCGCTCCTCCAAATACATAAAGCCCGGGTTGATTGCTCAGGTTTTCCAACAACTGAAAACTACTAAAATAGGCGGCCACAATAAATAGGATATCTGCAAATACGACCCCTAGATCAAACGCAATGGCCGCTCTAAATCCTTTTATCGCACTCGTTTCTAGCAGCACAAAAAAAACAGGCCCGATCATGAAGCTTAAAAAAAAGCCTAAGGGTATCGCTGCCTGAATGTCTTCCCACATACTAGGTGATAAAATTGAAATGGTACACTATTAGATATTCACTTACATTCTGGTGACAGTACCACCAAAAACGGTCTTTTCGTCCATCTTTGCAGGATCTCCATATACGAGTACTTCGCCCCCTGCTTTTACGGTAGCCTTTACATAATCCGTCGCAAAAATTTCCGCTCTAGAACCAGCATTTACATTTACCGTACTGAATTTGGTGACAAATTCCTTTCCCTCATATACCCCTCCGGTGTTTATAAGCACATCTTGCAAATCGGAAGATCCAGTAGTTTCTATCAACCCACCCGTCACGGTCTTCACCAACAGTTGTTCCACCTCGGCTTGTACTACCAGTTCACCCCCTTCTTGGGCCTTTAACTCCAAAACATCTTGTTTAATCTGATCTTTCGTGGTAATACGCGCATCTTCGTTTACGTCGATAACAACCAATTTTTCGGTATAGTAAAGGTCAACAAAAGTGCGATACCCACTAAAAATCTTATCAATCTTCATACGTAATTTTAGAATACCTTTATTGTTTACGATAGCAACCTTGTTCGTATTTGCACCTGTAATTACGGCCTTGTTCTTATCTGATTTAATAAGGTTTACCGAAATACCATCAAAAGCCTTGATTTCGGTAAATTTGGTAAGTTCTTTGGTAATTCTTTCATCTTGCACCGCCGCGACATAAAAGCTCGACAGCAATAGAAAAAGTACCATTCCTTTCTGTATCATATTGGTTTTTAAGTAAATACCTTTTTTCCTAAACAAATTTTGTTCCAAAAAAATTGCCTACTCATGTTTCCCTATCAATGAGAAATCTAAATGTCGTTTCACTAAATCGGTACTCTTTACCATTACGACAACCTCATCTCCCAAGGTGTAGGTATTTTTAGTGCGTTCCCCTACAATCGCATATTGCTTATCATCAAAGATATAATAATCCCCTTTTATATCGCGTATACGAACCATTCCTTCACATTTGTTCTCGATAATCTCAACATAGATACCCCATTCGGTAACCCCGGAGATGACCCCCACAAACTCTTGATCCTGATGATCTTGCATAAATTTTATCTGCATATACTTTACAGAATCCCGTTCAGCGTTTGCCGCCAAGTTCTCCATATCGGAAGAGTGCTGACATTTTTCTTCATAAAGCGCTTCCTTCACGGTCGCCCCGCCATCTAAATAATGTTGTAACAAACGATGTACCATCACATCGGGGTACCGACGTATTGGAGAGGTAAAATGGCTGTAATAATCAAAGGCGAGACCATAATGGCCAATATTATCAGTGGTATAAATGGCCTTACTCATACTGCGTATCGCAAGGGTATCTACCAAATTTTGTTCTTTTTGTCCCTTTACATCGTTCAGAAGCTTATTTAGAGAGCCGCTGATAGACTTTTTGTCTTTAAAGTCAAGCTTATGTCCGAAACGAGAAATAATTCCATTCAGGGCCTGTAACTTCTCCTCATTAGGTTCATCGTGAATTCTATATACAAAGGTTTTTTTAGGTTTTTGCTTTCCGATAAATTCCGCCACTTTTCTATTAGCCAGCAGCATGAATTCTTCAATAAGTTTGTTCGCATCCTTTGATTCTTTGAAATAGACCCCTTCGGGCTCGTTTTTATCATTCAAATGAAAACGCACCTCTATAGAATCGAAGGAAATAGCTCCTTGGCCCATACGTTTGTTACGCATTATTTTCGCCAATTTATCCATTGTCAAAGTAGCATTTACCACTTCTTCCGAAACCCTATACGCTCCACCTCGGATCGAGATGTCTTCCGGGATGGATCCATTTCCATTTTCAATAATATATTGTGCTTCTTCATAAGCAAAGCGCTCATTTGAATTTATGACCGTTCGCCCGAACCAAGCATCTTGGATCAACGCTTCATCACTTAGTTCAAAAATGGCAGAAAAGGTATACTTTTCTTCATTCGGCCGTAAAGAGCAAGCATTGTTAGAAAGTACTTCGGGCAACATCGGAACTACCCGATCTACCAAATAAACGGAAGTTGCCCGATTATAAGCTTCCTCATCCAAAATGGTATCGGTTTCCAAATAATGGGATACATCGGCAATGTGAATTCCTATTTCATAATTTCCATTTTCCAGTACCTCGAACGAAAGGGCATCATCAAAATCTTTTGCGTCTTTTGGATCTATGGTAAAGGTCAACACCTCTCGCATATCCCTTCTTTTAGCTATTTCCTCTTTTTTTATGGAAGTATCGAGTTCATTGGCAAACCGTTCCACCTCCAAGGGGAAACTATAAGGCAAACCGTATTCCGCCAAAATAGAATGTATTTCGGTATCATGCTCCCCGGGTGTACCCAATACCTCGGTAATGGTACCATAAGGAGAATCGGCATTGTCTGGCCACTCGGTTATTTCAACAAGTACTTTATCCCCATCTTTTGCATCCTTTATTTTTTCCTTGGATACAAAGATATCGGTGTACATTCGAAAATCACTCGGTCGTACAAAGGCATAGTTTGGTTGCATATCAACGATGCCTACAAAATTATTTTTCTTCCTGGATACAATTTTGGTAATCTCCCCTTCCAGTTTTTTTCCTTTCCTTCTGGGATAAATATACACTTCGACCGTATCACGATGAAATGCCTTTTTTAGTTTATTAAATGGCACGAAAACATCTTCTTCCATTCCTTCGACAATGATATAGGCATTACCTCTTCCTGTAACATCAACAGTTCCCGTATGATAGGTTTTAGTTGAAGGAATCGCCTTGTAACTGCCCCTACCTTCCTCAATGATTCGTTTTTTCTCCTTGAGTTGTACCAGTCTTTTTATCAATTGATTTCTATCGTGTGCTTCAGTGACACCGATTTTTGCTGCTATTTGTTTATAATTGAATGCTTTTTTAGGTTCTTTTTCCAGAACCGTGAAAATCCCTTTGGTTATTTCGTTCTTTCTATGGTTTTTTCTCTTTTTACTTTTCTTCGACATGTATTCTGTTCTATTTGTGCGAAAATTACGAATTATAATCCATTGCTATTGAAGTGGGCACGGTATTACTAAAGTTTGGACCGTGACAATCTTATCAACAGTTATTATATATTCTATTTTTTCTTTTTTAAAATTTAAAATTAAATGGTGATTATGATAGGATGTTAATAGTAGTAATAAATAAATCAACGATTGCTTGCTTGCTATGGATATCAATAGTTGTTCACATCCTATAAATTGATACTCTAATTGAAAATGAGGTTTTTAGATGATTTATCACGAATGGTTAACAACCAGTGTCAACATTGATTTTTTAATAAGTAAATGTAAATTAATTGTTAATTCGTGGGAATTCTGTTTTGATATCTCCCTATCAAATTCTAAGAAGTTAATTATTGTTTTTACAAACTCTTTTGTACAACACTATTCAATTGTTTTTACAAAATTAGAAAGTTATTTTTTGTAGAAAGATTATTAACAATATTTATGGTTATTAACCACAGCTAATTAACACCTAATTTTAAAGGTTTGGGAATTATTGTTGTGAACCGGCAAAAATTTGTGGTAACGCCTTGTTTCCTGAAGGTAGGGACAAAGGTAGTTAAGATATGATTGTATTCCCTACTCGAACGCGTAACAATTCGTATTTTTGTGTTACTAACCTCAATTTATTAGAGTATGAAAATCGCTATCGGAAATGACCATGCAGGTACGGAATATAAGCTTGCTATCATGGGATTGTTGAAATCGATGAGTATTGAAGTCATGAATTATGGTACCGATGGTACCGATAGTGTCGATTATCCAGATTTTGTACACCCTGTTGCGAAAGAAGTGGAAGAAGGTACCGTTGCATATGGTATTATTATCTGTGGAAGTGGCAATGGTGCCTCAATGACGGCGAACAAGCACCAGAAAGTGCGTTGCGCCCTTTGTTGGACAAAGGAAATAGTTGCTTTGGCAAGGGAGCACAACGATGCGAATATCCTAAGTTTACCAGCACGTTATATTTCACTGCCACAAGCACTTGAAATGGTAAAAACCTTTTTGGAAACCGATTTTGAAGGGGGGAGACACGAACGCAGAGTCGAGAAAATACCTTGTTCCTAAGAACATGCACATAGCAGCAAAAAAGTTCGAGGAGTTATCTACAGAAGAATTGTATCGAGTATTGCAACTTAGAAGTGAAGTATTCGTAGTAGAGCAGTCTTGTATTTATCAAGATGTAGATGGGAAAGACCAAAAAGCACTTCATGTACTGGGCACCAAGAACAACCACCTGGTAGCATACACCCGAATTTTTGCGCCGGGAGATTATTATACCGAACCCAGTATCGGTCGTGTGGTCGTAGCCCCGACCGCTAGGACCCATGGTGCGGGCCGATTGATCATGACGGCTTCCCTTGAAACCATCAAGGAACATTTTAATACCTCAGAGGTGCGTTTATCAGCACAAACCTATCTTCAAAAATTTTATAGGTCCCTTGGTTTTGAACAAGTAGGGGAAGGGTATTTAGAAGATGGAATACCCCATATAGAAATGCTTCGAAAATAAAAATACACAAAGTGGTACAAACCCTTCTTGGTATGTTCAAACAAATTTTACTGAAAGCTTTCAGTAAGGAGGTCGATTATGGGTTGTCGTACATTCGACGGATCTGGAAGTGTTTCATTTCCCAGGTAAATTCCGAAGTTATCATCGTGATAATCAAAATAGGTAAAATGAATATTTCGTTCTAAACATATATCGATCATATCTTCGGCCCAAATAATACCACCTTTGTTATTCTCAAAACTTGGTGCTCCCGTACCCACTTCACCCACATATAACGGAACATTTTTAGCATCGCCCCAAGCCTTTACCTTATCGAAAACAGCTTCTAGATAGGCTTTGTTTCTGCTTTGTACAACTTCATTGGTATTGTAAAAATCAATTCTAAAAACGGCATCACCGCCCATGGCCATTTGTTCTGCTTTCATCCATCCACCAATTTCATAAGAATACCCCTGAATAGGCTTAAAGGAAGCCAACCGATTTCCCAAAATACTTTGTTCAGTAGAACCGGAGATAGAAAGGCTAAAACGGTCGTTTCTTCCGGTGTTGTTGTCCACTCCTCCGGATCCAGTGCCGTTTCTAGACCAAAAAGTCCATCCTGCTTCGCTATTCAATACATCCGAGGCAATGGTTCGTACCAACGCGCCGTTCTCATCATATTCTTTCAATTCAATATCGTCAAAATTTACTTTACCCGCGGTGCCGATGTTCCCAACATTTAAGACGGGAACCCCGATTTTTATATTGGCATCTTCTATATAGAAAGCCGCTCCTTTGAAATAAGTCCAATCTGAATTGGCGGTGAGGTTCGGATTATTGTAAATAGTTGTATACCATTCAGAATCCCCAACTTCCAAGATATCTTCGTTGGGATAACTACCGCCATCTCCAAGTCGACTGAAATCCATTAATTGATGGGTAAACAAATACGGCTCATAGGTATGAAATTCATACACAATATTGGTGCCGCTTACGCGGGGAAAATTAAGTTCGGCATCCGGCGCTTCCTGGCCCTTTACTTGAATGGCCTGTTCTACGAAAATGATATGATTGTCTACTTTTCTCACCTCATCTATCAATCGCTGTGCAAGTTGGCTCCACTGATCTATAGAGCGGTTGGGAACCGGTTCGTTCAATACGCCATAGCCCGCAATTTGAGGTTCTTCCCTATAACGTTCGGCTATGGCTTTCCATAATGCTACCAAACGATCTTGGTTGTCAACATCGTCCCAGACGGCATCGCCTGAACCTTGTGATTGATAACCACCCGGAGGTGTGTGCATGTTTAGAATTAAATATACATTGTTCTTTTTGGCCCAATCAACGTTTTTATCGATCCAATCCCAGCCAGTTTGTTTGTATTGATATGGATTTGTATCGTCTTCAAAAATGGAATAATTCAAATGAAAACGAACTACATTCATACCCATGTCGGCCACCCGCTCAAAATCGATTTCCGAATGATGGGTCGTAGGAGGTAATGGATCTACCAACCAATGCCAATTGTTAAAAACAATGCCCTTAAGATATACCGGGTTCGAATTGGTGTCTAAAATCTGCTTACCAGAAACGCTTAACAAGGGAACATTCCCCGGAGTGGTAGGAGATGGTTCTTCTGAATCGGGTTCTGGTACAGTAGGTGAACTTGGGGAGTCGTCTTTTCCGCAGGAAAGGAAAATGAAATACAACAAAAAATAAAGCAGGGGATACTTCATAGCGGTGTTTTTATTTAAATATACGGAATATAATGGGCATCAGGACTTTTACCCCGCAACCAACCAATGATTTGCATTACCGACTCATCGGTCGGTAATGCCTTGTAAAACTCCAAAAAACAAGCATAAAAATACGATGAAAGACGAAATACTGCTGGTGACCAGCCTATTCTTTGGGTAATACCGTTTTTTTGAAAAGTAACCGACTCGCTGGTCGGTTCATTACAAATGGTTTTTAGGAAGAGGGCGATGCTAAGAACCGATTTTCTCGAAAAGAGAAGCAGCAATTTTTTCGACAATACCGACCACGAGTGCATTCCCCATAAAAAAAGCGCGTTTGGTATCCGAAATCCCTTCGAATCTCGTATGATTGTCAGGAAACATATTTAAGCGCTCCAATTCTATAGGAGTTAAACGTCGCAATCCTTTTTTTGTGGCCACTACATGCTTAAATCTTGAAGCACTTTTACCTCCTTCCCCGGTAATAATGGTGCGGGAAGCTTTGTCCAAAGCATCGGGAAAAACCATACTACCTTCACTGTATTGGTAGGTAAAACCATTTCTAGCGGTACGCGTTTCTTTTTTTGCCCCTTTTAGATACTCCCATTTTGATATATCGTCTGCTTTGATAAAAAAGTCATCTACCACTTCTCCATTTTGCAATACATCGCCCAAGACCGTAGTGGCGCCCTCAAATTTCGGGAAGGTTTTGGTGGTAGAAACCGTTCCTTCTATGAAGACACCGGTATTCTGAAAAGGAGAAAGCTTCTGTGAGCTGTTGAAATTTTCTGAAAGTTCCACTAAATCACCTTCAATGGTAAATTTGGCAGGTAGTTTAGGGTTTTTATTAAGGGGAAAGGCATGGGCGATAACTCCATCGGCAAGCATCCATTCGGCCGAATGGTTTTGTTGTATGCGCTTATAAATTTCGGTAGATCGGTGGTAGGCCAGCAGAAATACCCGCCTTCTTCTTTGAGGCATTCCGTAATCGGCGGCATTGATGACACGCCATTCTACCGCATACCCCAATTCTTCTAGGCTCTTTAAAATAATGGCAAAATCGCGCCCTCTTTGGGTAGAAGGTGATTTTAACAATCGATCTACATTTTCTAGGAACAAATAATTAGGTGGGTTTTTCTTCTCGGAAAGAATGCGATGAATGCTCCACCACAAAACCCCTTTTTTACCTATGAGGCCTTTTGAGTTTTGTAAGGTAGTGGCAACCGAATAGTCTTGACAAGGAAACCCGCCAACCAGCACTTCAGCATCCGGGATTGTTTTTACGGACACTTCGGCAATGTCTTCGTTACTATGGTTATCGCTACCGAAACGCGCTTCGTACACTTTGGAAGCATGTTGTGTTTTCGTTGAGGGCTCCCATTGATTGCTCCATACAATTGTATAATTACCCGTTTTTTCAAGCCCCAGGCGAAAACCGCCCACGCCTGCGAAAAGTTCGATAACCCTTAGTTTTTTCATGCTTGACGAAAGTAATAAAAATAGGTGGGCAAGTAAATGTTTGGTTTAAAAGAAAAAGGGTTTAGTACCTTCGTACTGATTAAGAAAAAAATCGAAACTTCAGAGATCCATATCGTTCCCGATCAGCCTGTCCCTATTCGTCTACAAGAATATGGGGTGGGGATTTTTGAGGCTGCAATGACCAAATCGGCTTTTAAAAAGATTCTTAAGAAAGGCCATGTCACTGTTGACGATTGTATGGGGAGTTCGGCCACCTTTATTTATGGAGGAGAAACCATTCGTTGCACTTTTGCCCCCGTTTTAAAACCTACAAAAGAGTTGGTGCTGTCGCTCAAAATCCTTTATGAAGACGATTATTTGGCCATTGTACATAAACCTGCAGGAATTTTAGTAAGCGGTAACCGTTTTAGGACGGTTACACAGGCTTTGCCTCAAAATTTAAAAAAAAGCCCGCTTTCCGATGCTACGAAACCCCAGCCTGTGCATAGGTTAGATTACCCAACCACGGGGGCATTGTTGGTGGGAAAGACAAAAAGTAGTATCCGATTGTTGAACAAGTTGTTTGAAAACAAGGCCATCCATAAAACCTATTATGCGGTTACTATCGGTGAAATGAGCAAAATAGGGGAGATAACCACCGAAATAGACGGTAAAAAGGCACATTCTGATTTTAGGCGATTGCAATCGGTCGTGTCTAAAAGATTTGGATGCTTAAATTTAGTTGTTTTGAACCCAAAGTCCGGTCGAAGACACCAATTAAGAAAACACCTATATTCAATAGGAAATCCCATTTTGGGAGACCGTGAGTACTGCATAGAATCGCTTGTTTTAAAAGGGAAGGGTCTATATTTGCATGCGCATTCCCTTGAATTTATGCATCCGTTCAATAGTGAAAAACTGCATGTTGTGGATGTATTGCCAAAACGATTTACTACCCTTTTTCCACCATTGTAGTTGCGTACAATGTTAAATCCATTTCCGCCGAGACCTTCATGCTTTGGCAAAGTTCTGTATTTTTAATCAAGATTGATGCAATAACGCTACGAACAATGACACCCTCACATGTTTTTTTAATACTTATTAGTGGCCTTGGAGTACTTCACGGGCTTTTTTTAGCTGCTTTTTTATGGGTGTATCGCGAAGGCAATCTGCTTGCCAACAAAATTTTAAGTGTTTTGCTCCTCATACTCTCTTTTCGTGTGGGAAAGTCTGTTTTGTTAGCGTTCACTGAAAACCTGAATATTCAAATAGTGTTCATTGGTCTTGCAACCCTTATGGCGATTGGTCCGTTATATTATTTTTATTGTAAGGCCCTGGTCCAAGAAGATTTTGAATTCAAAATGAAAAATCTGGTGCATTTTGTACCTACTATTCTTGGGTTATGCTTTGGTTTTTGGGTCGATCAAGAGAAGGTAGAAACCACCCCCAAGTTTGTTTTTGCGTTTGTTTTTGTTGGTTATTATTTGCACTATCTCATTTATGTGTTTGTCGGATATCAGGTTGCCTTAAAAGGAAAGAAGACAGGAATGCCTTTTGGCTCCTTTGCCCTTTTGAGGCTGCTTTTTTATGCCCTTTTAGTCATATGGTTCGCTTATGTGCTGAACCTTTTTGACGAATTTATTCCATATATTATAGGACCTATTATCTATACCTTGGTGGCCTATAGTATTAGTTTGGTAGTAGCCAAGAAAGGATATATGAAACGTGCGAACCATAGGAAGTACAGAACAACATTGGTTCCCGACGAGCAGGTAAAGGAGCTATTTGCCAAGGCCTATCAATTGGTTGTTGCTGAAAAACAATTTCAAGATTACAAGCTCTCCCTCAAATCATTGAGCAAACAACTCAACGTCACCACGCAAACCCTTTCGATGGTCATTAATAAGGAAAGTAAAATGAATTTCAACAGCTTTATCAACCATCATCGTATTGCGGAATCAATTCGAATTTTTCAGAATCCGGATTATCAAAACCATACCATTGCCGCCATTGCTTTCGAAGTGGGCTTCAACAGTATCTCTAGCTTCAATTCCAATTTCAAAAAACTACAAGGTAGTACACCGCTGGCCTTCAGGAAAAAACTGACCGAATGACCATTTTTTAGTATGAAATGACCATTCTGTAAGAATTTAATGGTGCTTTTAGATTGATTTGTACCCTATTCATCAATCTAAAATGTAGCTATTATGTTAAAAAAGTATCCACTTATCAAATGGTCGTTGATTACCATTGGAGGTTTTATCGTTATTCTTTTCTTGTTTGGTTATTGGTTTTTTAGCCTTCTTCCCTCCAATGAGCTAAAAACCGATTTGACCAAAACCCAAGCGAAAGAGTTGCCCTATTTGTCAATGAACACAAAGCGAACGAACGGTAAGATCCTTGCCGTGGTCACTAGCTGCGACCTAATGGGCAGTAGCCTTAAAAAAACCGGATATGAGCTGACCGAACTATCCCGTGCCTATTATGTATTCAACGCCAATGGTTATGAAGTAGACATCGCAAGCCCCAAGGGAGGCAAAGCACCTGTCATAATTGATAAGGACGATATGGGGGCATACGACTACGCCTTTTTAAATGATAGCGTCGCACAACACAAAACACACCATACGATTCCTATGAAAGAGGTGGTGCCTACCGAATATGATGGGGTATTTTTTGTTGGGGGAAAAGGAGCCGTTTTTGATTTTCCACAGAACTTGGAGATACAGACAATTGTAAAAGAGTATTATCAAGAGGGAAAAGTAATAGGAGCGGTTTGCCATGGTCCCGCCGCGTTGGTAAATGTGGTATTGGATGATGGCACCTTTTTGTTACAAGATAAAAAGGTAAGCGGCTTCACGAATACGGAGGAACTCTTTTTGATTCCAGATGCGGAGACGATATTTCCTTTTTTACTACAAGATGAACTAATGGCCAAGGGCGCGGCTTTTAAGGAAGGCTATCCGTATCTCGAAAATGTAAGTGAGGATAAAAAGCTGGTAACAGGGGGCAATCCTTGGTCTACCTGGTCTTTTGCAGAGGCGATGGTTCGACAACTGGGACATACGCCCGTAAAGCGCACCCCTACTGCCGAGGAGAATGCGGTAGAGGTATTACTGTCATATGAAACCGGTGGTTATAAAAATGCGAAGGATCATCTTGGAGCGTTGGTGATTGACAAGCAAAAACCTGTTAAAAGAAGCCTATTGGCCATGCACGCAGTGGTCGCTTCGATGCAGTGGAAGTTAGGGAAGGCATCAGACCTTTTGGGTTTGGTATCCTATGCCAAGAAAATTACCCCTGAAGACAACTAGTTTTAAAAGAACGATGGCCTTGCCCATTCTTTTTGCCTAATATTTGACTCTTTGCTATAAATGAGGTCCATGGAATAGGTGTAGCCGTTTGGAATCCTCGGCGAAATCAATATTGTTAGGGTCAAATATTGCGTATTTTTGTTGAAAACAGTTCGTATGCGCGCTACTTATGTCCTTTGTTTGTCACTTGTTTTTGTTGCCTTTGTTTCTTGCGAGCCAAAAGGGGAAAAATCAGAAATTCCAGCACTTCAGGAAGAAATTACCACTATCAAAACACAATATGCGCCCGATAAGCGAGTCGCCATGTTTCAAGTGGAAGCCGTTGAAGAGACAGGTTCCTTTATACTTAAAGGGGAGAGCAATCTGCCCGATGCAGTTGCCGCACTAAAGACCATGCTTGCCGATTCAAGCATAGCATTCGTAGATAGTATTCAGATATTGCCGGCGGCTCATTTGGAAGGGAACACCCAGGGTCTTATTACTATTTCGGTTGCCAATTTGCGAAGCAAGCCCAAACATTCTGCGGAATTGGCTACCCAAGCAACTTTGGGAACGCCTGTCGCTATTTATAAAAAAGAAGGGGATTGGTCGTTGATACAAACCCCTGACGGGTACTTGGCCTGGGTCGACGAGGGAGGTATTGTTCCCCTTTCCCATGATGAGATGCGCGCTTGGAAAGCAACCGATAAAATTATATATACCAAAACCTATGGTCGATCGTATGCCGAACCGAATGAAAACGCATTACCAGTTTCGGATTTAGTCGCAGGCAACGTTTTTGAATTATTGAACGAACAAAATGGTTTTTACGCGGTAAAATATCCGGATGGACGCATTGGTTATATAAAAACTACTGAATCAGAGTCGTATGGCCAGTGGTTGGTGAAAATGAAACCGACAGGAGAATCCTTGACTTCCACTTCTAAGCAGTTAATGGGACTGCCCTATCTATGGGGAGGCACCTCAACGAAGGGAGTTGATTGTAGCGGGTTTACCAAAACCATATTTTTCTTGAACGGAATGGTAATCCCAAGAGATGCTTCCCAGCAGGTACATACGGGAAAACCTATTGATTCAGTGCAGGATTTCGGCAGCTTGGAAAAGGGCGATTTGCTCTTTTTTGGAAGAAAAGCAACAGACTCAACGTCAGAGAAAGTAGTGCATGTGGGCATGTGGATCGGGGACGATCAATTTATTCATTCCTCTGGCCAAGTGCATATCAGTAGCATGAACGAGGAAGCCGAAAATTATGATGAATACAACCGGAATCGGTATTTACGCACAAAGCGTATATTGAGGGAAGAAGACCAGGGGTTGATCAACCTGGTGAAGAACCCTTTGTTCAAGGATTAGGTATATTTTCTTTTCCGAATACAACGGCAAGGTGGTCGTCATCGGGGATTCGTTTTTTACTTAGCAAGCTTACTATAATATAGGTAAGCATTGAAATAAGGAATGCGGGGATCACTTCGTGAACGTCTTTCAAAGTCTCATACTCGAACCTGAAACCGAAACGCCATACTACGTTTATGACCATACCCATTACCATAGAGGACATGGCGCCAAGATCCGTTCCCCATTTTAGATAAAGCCCCCCAAATATGGCCGGGAAGAAGCTAGCCGCGAAAACGGCCCCGGCGAACGCGGTCAATTCTACGATACCGGCCATAGGATACAGGGTCAGTGCATAAACAACACAGCAGTAAATGGCCATGAACCATTTGGTTCTGGGAATAATTTTATGTTCTTGCATTGGTTGGGCGACGTGCCAAATGTCTTTTACAAATGCGGTTCCAATAATAATGATTACAGATGCCAAGGAAGACATCCCGGCGGCGAACAAGCCAGCAACACAGATACCGCTAACGAGCTTATTGTCAAAGGTATCTAACATAAAACCAACTACTTCATCGGTGTTGTTGATCAGGTAGTCTGCTTCCTCAACGGTGGCCATACCATGTACCAAAGCACCCAACCCCATTACACAAACAAGCGAAACCCCAAGAAAAATGGGAGTCCAGATCATCGCAAATCGCATACTTTTCGCATTGTTGATGGAATAAAAACGGATGAGGTTTTTGGGCTCGGAAATCTGCTTCATACCTACTGCCAAACCAATTCCAAGGATGTACAGAAAAGAAACCAATTCACCAAAACTGACCAATCCCGACTTCATCGGCTCCCCCGATTTGGTCAAATGATCTGTAGTGCGTATCGTTTCCATTAAAGTATCCACTCCACCAACGTACATAAACGGAATGGCCAATAACAGAATAGCGACGCCGAACATAATAATACCCTGAACGGCATCGGTCCATAAAACACTGTACATACCACCCCATATGGTATAGGCACAGGTGATCGCGATGATAGCGAACGAACCGTATTCATACGGAATATCCAATACCGAAGTCAATACGTGGGCGCATCCTTTGGCAATGCCTACCATATACCAAATTGTCGCAAAGAGAATGATGATGGCCGAGAGTACCCGAATGCTTTTTGCCAGACTGCTTTTATACCGCAGATGAAAATAATCAGGGATGGTAAACGATTTTAAGCGGGCCGTTTGGAACCGCATTTTGGGCCCCAGTAGTTGCCAGGAAACAATACAGAATAGCGTCCAAATCAAACCCATCCAAGCCCAAGAAAGTCCGTATTGAAATGATTTCCCCGCTTGACCGATGTAGGTGTTCGTGCTCGCAGAGGTAGAGAAAAAAGCCAGTGAAATCACCCACCCCGGAATTTCCCGCTTGGCGACATAATACCCTTCCACACCTTGAGCGGCCCTTTTTTTAAAATACCAACCAATACCTAGGCACCCACCTACATATAATGTAGTGAGGATTAAAGTGATATAGTGTTCGCTAAAATAATCCATCAATGGTCTGGATGATGGTCACTTTCATCTACAGTGATATCTCTTTTGACGACCAGAAGTGCGTTGAGTATCACCAAAACCAAGATGCCTATGTACGGGAAAAGTGTTAGAAAATCCATTTAATGTAATTTGTTGGCTTTTACGGGGGGTGTTAGAACAGTTTTTTCAATTCGTTTTTGGTTACTTTACCTAGTACATTTCGCGGCAGTTCGGGACGGAAAATATACTTTCTTGGAATTTTGTAAGCAGGCAGTTGTTCCTTGAGCCAATTGGTAAGCACCATGGAATCAACCGACTCCCGTTTTGTAACGATACAGGCCGAAACGAGTTCGCCCCATTCCGCATCTGGCAAGCCGACCACGGCGCAGTCTTCGACAATTTCATGGGTTCTTAACACGTCTTCAATTTCTAGGGCGGATATCTTATAACCGCCAGATTTTATAATATCGACACTGTCTCGCCCCAGTATTTTATAAAGCCCATTATTCAATACCGCGATATCCCCGGTAATGAACCAACCATCTTCGGTGAAGGCCTTACGGGTCGCTTCCGCTTTCTGCCAGTATTCTTTAAAAACACTAGGACCTTTGATTTGAAACTCCCCGGGTTCATTTTCACCAACGGGCTTGTTCTTGGAATTGACCAAGCGCATGGCAACACCCGGCAATGGGAGTCCAACATGGCCCGGTCTGCGCTCTCCTCGGTACGAATTTGAAAGCCCCATGCCTATTTCGGTCATTCCGTACCGTTCTAAAAGCGTTTGCTTTGTAATAGCACGCCATTTTTCTAGGACCGGTACGGGTAAAGCCGCTGAGCCCGATACCATTAAGCGCAGGTTAGAGGCGGCCATCGAAAGTATTTTTTGGTCCTTAAGAGGAGCTTTCTCCCAATAAGAAATCAATTTATAATAAATGGTGGGGACTGCCATGAAAAGTGTTAGCCTTCCCGAAGCAATTGCTTTCCAAACCTTTTCAGCATCAAACTTGGGTAAAAACTCGCAACAGGCACCGCTCCACAAAGCGCAGCTGAGTACATTGATGATCCCATGCACATGATGCATAGGTAGAATGTTAAGAATGGAATCATCTGGCTCCCATTCCCAAGCCTTTACCAAGGTGGTAATTTGCGCTTCGATAGTTGCATGTGTGGTCACTACTCCCTTTGGTTTGCTGGTAGTTCCGCTGGTATAGAGAATCATAGCCCTTCTGTCAGAAGTTATAGAGGGCATCTTGGTGTCGTTATCATTTAAAATTTGTTGAAGCGATAGTAGGGTAATACCGAGTTCTTTTTCCAAGGGCCGAAGAAAGTCCAAGAAAGCTTCATGAGCGATGATGCGTGTGGCTTGGGTATCTTCCAACACGTATTGTATGGAAGGAAGCGGGTGCAATACACATAAAGGGACGGCTATGCCGCCTGCTGACCAAATACCCCATTGTACCGCGGTATACTCAAAAGAAGGAGGCACTAAAAAAGTGATGCGTTCCTCCTTTAGGTCTGTTTTTCCGGAAAGAAGGTTACTTGCCACGTTTTTCGAAGCCGTTAGAAGCTGTTCGTACGAATAGCTGTTCCCGTTAGAAATCAATGCTTTGCGACCTGCAAAAGATCGCGCTCTGTCCAATAGATTGATCATAGGTTAAATATACTTCTTAAAATGCCTCGATAAGCGTACTATTCTTTCAATTCATAGCTTCATTCAAAACAACATTATAGCATAACGGTCTTTCCGGTTCGGAACGATTCGTCTGCGGCCAGAACAATACGCAGGCTATTGACCGCATCGCGCAAATGATCGGCCAATGAAGTGTTTTCAAGAATGGCTTTTAAAAAATACTGCTGTTCTAAAAGGCACAGTGTATCATGGTCGGGTTCCTGCGAAGTATCCAAGAACTGGTCGGGTATCGTAAACGTTCCATCTGCGTTAAGTTGACTCCGATGTACTTTTAACCCGCCTGTTTTTGTGTGGCCTTCAATATTTTCTGAGGTACTTTTCACCTCATCAACAATGGAAACGGACCCTTTGGGGCCGATAACGTCTTTTACAAAAAAGGCAGTCTCGCTCATCATTGGCCCCCAACCCGCCTCGTACCAGCCGACGGACCCATCTTCGAAACGTACTTGTAACTGTCCGTAGTTATACATTTCTGGAGCTATCTCGTTCGAAAGTCTTGCACCGATAGCGCTGACGCTGATCGGGGTCGATTGGGTCATTATACACATGATATCTACATAATGCACCCCACAATCTACAATGGGAGACATTGATTGCATTAGCTGCTTATGCGTATGCCAATGCATGCCCGAACTTTGCTGGTTAAGGTTCATTCGCATTACCAAAGGTTTCCCAAGGGTTTGGGCAATTTCCACAAATTTTGCCCAAGCGGGATGCACCCTAAGAATATATCCCACGACCATTTTAAGGTTCTTTTGCAAGGCGAGTTTCACTAAATCGGCGGCTTCTTCTACGCTAAGTGCCAAAGGCTTTTCAACAAAAACGTGGGCGCCGGCATGTAAGGCGGTACGAATATATGGCCCGTGTGTATCGGGATAGGTATTGATGGAGACCGCATCGGGTTTTGTAAGGGTAAGGGCCGTCTCGAAGTTGGAAAAGGTAGGCAGCCCCCCTAATTCCCGCGATAATTTTTCCCTGCTTTGCGGAGTCCTGCTTACAAGGCCTACAATCGAAAATTCTTTGAGTTTTTGATAGGCGCGGGCATGGGAAGTGCCCATGTTTCCACATCCTACCACCAAGATATTTATTTCCGCCATGGTTTGGTATCTTTAAGGTTATAATCGAGCTTTAAAAGTGCTGACGCGTAGCTGGAAGTGAAGAAATGGATTTCCTTTCCACACACCACGCCCTTCTTCTCTATGGAAGAACGAATACAGGAAAATAAACTTTGAAAATGAAAGATGCAACAACTCATCAAAAGATCGGCTTCCTGCTAGGGGCGGCCATTTTTGGAACATTCATGATTTCATGGTTCAACCCATATGCGCATTACAGTGAAGAAGACGCCACGCCCCCGCCCAATATTGTTTTTTTAATAGCCGATGATTGGTCGTACCCACATGCGGGTATTTATGGTGATGCGACCGTAAGAACACCCACCTTTGATTTTCTTGCGCGCGAGGGGGCCGTTTTTGAACATGCCTATTGTGCAGCACCTTCTTGTTCACCGTCAAGGGCAAGCATATTGTTGGGGCGGTATCCACATCAATTGGAAAGTGCCGGTAATTTATGGTCGGTAATTCCCGATAAATTTCCCAATTGGATCTCGCTACTGAAGAAAGCGGGCTACCATACGGGGAAAAGTAGAAAGGGATGGGGACCTGGTGATTACGAAATGGGGGGCTACGAAGAGAATCCCGCAGGGAAAGACTATGCGGATTTTGAAACTTTTTTAAAGAGCAAAGCTGAAAATACACCCTTCGTATATTGGTTTGGCAGCAATGACCCCCATAGGGTTTATGAACCTAATTTGGGTGCTAAGACCGGGATGGATGCCTCTCAAATAAAGGTACCGGCCTTTTTCCCGGATACCCCTTGCGTACGGAATGATATCATGGACTATTATTTCGAAGTAGAGCGTTTTGATAGGGAGTGTGGCGCCATTCTTAAGAAACTGGAAAGCGATGGCCTGATGGATAATACCATCATTGTCATGACCAGCGACAATGGAATGCCGTTTCCACGCGCGAAGGCCAATCTGTATGATTTGGGAACCCGTATGCCCTTGGCTATGTATTGGAAAGGTAAAATTAAAGGAGGTCAAAGAATCTCAGAATTCATGAACTTTGTTGATTTTGCACCTACTTTTTTGGCCGCGGCGGGCATTGAAATTCCCTCAGGCTTTAGCGGGGAGAGTTTGTTACCACTTTTTGGGAACACGAAAGCAGGAAAAAAGGACCGTACGCGGGTATTTTTTGAACGAGAACGACATGCCAATGTTCGAAAAGGAGATTTAAGCTATCCTTCCAGGGGGCTTCGGACCAACGATTTTTTATACATCAAGAATTTTGAGCCTGAACGATGGCCGGCCGGTGAGGCAACCGTACATCAATCGGTGGGACAGTATGGGGATGTAGATAATTCAATTACCAAATACCTTATTCTGAATAAGGAAAACAAACCTACAGCGCTCGATTATTTTCAGTTGTCCTTTGGAAAAAGACCGCTTGAAGAACTGTATGTCTTGGCCGAAGACCCGTACCAACTTGCGAATGTGGCAGCGAACACCAAGTACCGTGAAACGCTGAACAAAATGCGAAAAGAACTGCAAGAATGGATGTTGAAAACAGGGGATTTGAGAGCCCAGGAGCCCAGGACCGAGTATTGGGACAAGGTTTTATATACGCCAGACTATCAACGTGAAAATTTTGACCTTCAAAAGGAAATCAGCACGTATAAAATGCTGCTTAAAAAAGGTGGCTCTTTCAAAGAGATACCCTGTATAAATAGTACTGAAGGCAAGTAGTTATCGTTTTTTTGGAGGATAGATCACAGTTCGCAAAGACTTACAGTATTGTATTTGTTGGGGGGTCGCTTTGGGTATCGCGAATTGCGTTCGCTCGTAGGCGGCCGCAAAGACTTTAAACTTTATCCGAGCGGTCAGATAAGCCACTTCAGTATGGCCAACACTACTTTTCTTATCAATTTTTTGTATTTCTCTTTTCCACCATTTTAAATCTGCCTTTTTTGGATCTAGATATTCCTGGTTAAAGCGCGTCAGGAACATGCTGGTGAGTTTTGATTCTTTTTCAAAAGCGGAATTTCTGGCCTTAACGGCGGTTCTATAAAGCTTGCTTGTTTGAAGTGAATCTAGCTTTGAAAGCAAACTATCTGTTTTAAAAAGAGAACCATAACTCGCGATGGTACGGCTAAGACGTTCCTTGCTTAAAAGAGGTTGTTTCGTATGCATTGCGTGTCTATAACTCTTATGGTAGCCATCAAGTAAGGCAGCGTCTGTTTTGGTAACATACTCCTTGTGATGTGCTTGTACCGCAAGCCAATTGAAGGCGTTGATCAATTCCTCTGATGGAGGCCAGCTATGATCTCCGCTGTAGGTTATCAACGTATTGGTAAACCCAGTCTTGTCTAGATACTCTTGGGCGCGGAACATTTCATTGAAGTTCATGTCCTTATTCCCGCAAACACCTACAAAGGAGAATTTTTGATCGGTGGGCGTATGTGCCTGGTTTTGGGAAAAACTTGCTCCACAAGCAATGACCCCCGCTATCTTGTCGGTCAATACCGCAATGGTTGTCGCCAGGCGTGCGCCTCCCGAAAACCCTGCCAGATACACTTGATTATCTCCAATCTTAAAAGTGGAGAAAACTTGATTGAACCAACGGTCGGTCTTATCAAAATTATCATTGTAGGACCCGTTTCGAATGCTATTGGAACAAACCAATATATGGCCATGGGCTTCGGATGCCGCTATAAATGGCCGAATCCCTACGGCGCCTCTTCCGGCAGGTTCGAAAATGTAAACGATCGAACTTAGTATCTCAGGATCAAAAGTTTTGGGAAGGTAGAGTGCGAACGTTTCGTCCGGAGCGGCCGTGATGGGAATTGAATCAATGACACGACCTTTTTCAAAGGGTTGCTGTGCGTTCCCTAAAAACACAAGGAATAGACTTAAGATTATGGTGGTAGTTTTCATTCCGCAATGGCAAAAGCGATGATTTGATTTCCTTTTTTAGTTCCCAATTTTTCACCTCCGCAAGCAATAGCGATAAACTGTTTTCCATTTACCTCATACATCGCAGGGGTTGCAAAAGCCGGCGCAGGTAGTTCATACTCCCATAACAATGTTCCGGTATGCTTGTCAAAAATCCTAAAATAACCATCTTTGGTAGCACCGATAAAAAGTAGTCCGTTGCTTGTGACAACTGGCCCGCCATAGTTTTCTGTTCCGGTAGTAGGAAATCCTTTTTCTTTGAGTTCGGGTGTTTCCCCAAAGGGAATAGACCAAATATACTCACCGGTATTTAAGTTGATGGCATGCAAGGTTCCCCAAGGAGGGGAAATCGCCGGATGGCCATTGTTATCCAACCATTTATTATAGCCTTTATGCACAAAGGGAACTTTTTCCGCGGTCGATTTTTCGGAAGTGGTCGTTACGGTATGTTTTACTTCTTCATCGAACAAGAAGCGAAGCAACGCTTCCATTTCTTCCTTTGGAATCTGTGGAAAACCGGTCATCATTCCCTTCCCTTGGGTGATAATCTCCGAAACTTCTTTCTTTTCTTTTCGCAATTGCAAATCGATCAAGGAAGGAAAACCACTGGCCTCCATCCCCTGCCTGTTTTTCTGATGGCAGGTTACACAGTAATTGTTGTAAACACCCTCTCCCATTGGCAAACGGGAAACGGTGCTATCGGCTTTTCCCATGAGCAGGTTTCTGGGCATTTCATTACTGTTCACATATAAAATACCTTCTTCCGGATCTGCTGCGGCCCCTCCCCATTCCGCGGCCCCGTCATATCCAGGTAACAAAAGTACCGGTTCCAGCCCTGGAGGCGCATATATGCGTTTGTCGGCCTTTCTAAAATACGCTAGAAGTTCCGCGCGATTTTCGGCATACGGGCTCACGTCATTTTCGGTCAGATCGCTCGATTGCCGTGCAAAAGGAGCAGGTTTTACTGGAAAAGGTTGAGTGGGCCACGCTTCTTCACCCGCCAAGGTTGAATTGGGGACGGGCACTTCTTCAATATCAAATAAGGGTGTTCCCGTTTTACGATCGAACAAATACACATACCCTTGCTTGGTTACCTGCGCCACTGCCGGAATCTTCTTTCCGTCCTTTTCAACCGTTAATAAGTTGGGAGGAGCGGGGGGATCGCGATCCCATATATCGTGATGGGTAAATTGAAAATGCCAGAGGTATTTCCCGTTATGGGCATCAAGGGCGACCAGACTATTTGAATAGAGATTACTTCCTTTTCGGACCCCCCCATAAAAGTCGGGTGCTGCGGACCCTGTTGGCACATAGATAATCCCTTCCTTTTCATCTACGGCCATCCCCGCCCAATTGTTCGCGGCCCCTACGATATCACTATTTCGAACGTTCGAATCTCCCCATGTATCGGCACCTGGCTCATCTGCAGCAGGAATGGTATGAAAAACCCATGCTACGGCGCCAGTAATCACATTAAAAGCAATAATATCCCCAGGAGGTGCTGAAGGACCTTCGGATAAGCGCAAGGGCATTACAATCAAGTCTTTATAGATAGCCCCCGGAGTGTTGGAAATTACAAAGTTATTTTTGGCCGAATCTGCCATGCCTGAACGCATGTCGACTTTGCCATTGTTTCCGAATGTGGGTATCGGTTCCCCGGTCAGTGCATCAAGCGCATATAAATCCGGGCCGCGGGTACATAGTACTCTACGATCGTTTTCCTTTTCCCAGTAAGAAACTCCGCGACTGGTTGAATGCCATACTTTTACCGAGTCTCCGAATTGCCATACTTCTTTCCCAGTGGCGGCGTTTAGCGCCACAACGCGCATCGCCGCGGTTACCCCGAAGAGTAAGGAATCCGCTATAATGGGATTCATTTGCATTTGCCCCCAATCGGCCGCTTTATATGACCAAGCTATCTGGAGTTTACTGAGATTTTCTGGAGTAATTTGCGAGAGGGTAGAGTAATGGCTTCGTCCGGGATCTCCGAGATAGGAAGACCAGGTGCGATAGGGGCTCCTTGTTGAATTTATGTTGTTTTCCCTCTCACATCCCGTAAAGACGAAAAGAAAAAGAAGTAACAAGGGTATCCGAACGAAGTTTGTTTTTAAAAACATACGGTATAATGGGAGTTTCCTTTAAAAGTAAGGAAAACTAGGCAATTTTTGCTAGCATTTTTTTTGCTCTTCCAGCTACTGATTTTCTCGAATCAGCGCTTAGGTGCTCTAATTGCGGAACTAGCCACCTCCGAAGTTTCTCGTCTGATTGGGCCCAATGCGACAAGGTTTCCATAGTCGTATTTAGAACGATCCAATCCGTATGGTTTTCCAGGTTATGGATAAGCAATTCCTTGGCGCTACGCATAGCGGCCTCATCCATATGATTTTCTAGCGATAGGAACAGTTGGGCAAGTGTCCATTGTGTAGAGGCCTGATCAATTCGGCTAATTTCGTCTAAAAGGCGACCTATGTACGGCACCAACAAATCTTGCCGCTCCTTGCAAATTCGCTTCATAGCGTTTGAAACTCGTAAACGTACTACTTCATCGGTACTAAAATAGCAGTTGAAAAGTGCTTCGAAACGTTCCGGATTTTGCAAAACTGTTTCGACGACCGCAACTGTATTACCAAGAGAATTTGGATGACCGCCGGTAAGTTGTGCTTCAAAAGATTGCATAATTTAAAATTAAAAAATGAAGTTTAGGAATGCAATATATTTTCTACTGATTGGGCGAATACTTGAGAAATCAGGAAAAATATTTTTTGAGAATTGACACCACGGCATGGCGATAGGAGGTGCCAAAAAGATTTAGGTGTACCAGTAGGTAATACAATTGGTATAGGTCGTTTCGGGCGTCTGCCCCACCGGTATGGGGAAAATGTTCTTGATAGGCATTGTAAAAGGAGGTGTCAAAACCACCAAAAAGGCGGGTCATTGCCAAATCTACTTCGTGGTGACCGTAATAAACTGCCGGATCTATGAGATAGGGAGTGCCATTTTGTGCAATGAGGTAGTTTCCGCTCCATAGATCTCCATGTATTAGAGAGGGCTCAACCGCTGACATGAATGAATTGCAACACTTTGATAACTGTACTTCCGTTGGCAACTCCTTCGCTGAAAGAAATTTATGGTTTACCGCCCTACGAAGCTGGGGTAGAAGCCTCTCGAACACATAAAAAGCAGACCAATTGGTATTTTTTGTATTGCTTTGTGGTAGATTCCCAATAAAATTGGGGCCTTCCCAACCAAAACGCTGCATGGTAGCTGCTTGGTGTAGCGCTGCAAGTTGATGCCCGAACAGGTCCATATCCTTGTAGTCGGGTTTTTTGGGCGTTATGTATTCCATAACCAACAAGGCACCCTTTTCCAGTGCTTCACAGAAGAATGTCTTTGGTGTTGCAATGGTTTTTGTAAGTGAAATGGCGTCCAGACCGTCCTTTTCAGCTTGAAAGATCTTGAGGGCATCGGCTGTATGATTGATTTTACAAAAGAATTGCTCAGTAGCCGTTTCCAGCAGATACGCTTTGGAGATATCACCTCCTGACAAGGTTTTTATCGTAAGCACTTTTATACAGAGCAAGTATTCAAGATGTGCTACAATCGTCTTATCCATGTTGAGCTAACCAAATAACTTAGAGTGCAAACCGGTCATTAATATGTGCAATTCCAAAACCGTTGTTACGTACTTTTTTGGCTTCAGGGCTTTCATCATTCAATAGGGGATTGGTGTGGTTAAAATGGATAAAATATATCTTGCGTTTTTCGCTTGCAGGGAGTGTTTCGAATAATGCCATACTCTCTATTACGAACGGATGCGGAATTTGGGATATGTCCCGGGTATTGATTTCCTCTCCGTCATAAAAGGTAGCGTCCACAAAGGCATAATCTACGGCTGTTATTTCGTTGAGTATGTTTTTATTCCATTTTTCCCACTTATCAATGTCCGGTATAAAAAGTGCTTTTTTAGTGGGTCCGGTTATTTGATATCCGACTGTTTCCGAAAATTCGTCGCGATGCGGAACGGTAAAGGGCCGCACACTGCTATTTGAATTCAAAGAAATTGCGGTGGAATCCCTTAAGGAACGAACGATGATATTTTTTTCTGTAATCAATTGACTCCATGGTCCATTGTTTTTTAAAAAGTGTTGCATTTTTGGCATGGCGAATACCGGCACTTCAGAAGCGTTGGTTGCTTCTTTTCCCAGATACATTAAACCTGTATAATGGCCGATATGGGCATGTGTAAGAAATATTCCGTTGGGTATTTGGGCTGCGGGCCATGATGCGTTGTTTTGTAACATCTTCAACTGTTCTGTAATATTTGGCGTTGCCTCAAACAAAAACGTCTGTTGGTTTTCATTATCCACAAGCCCTAAAGAGACGACCTTTCTCGACGGGTCGGGTTTTTCGAACAACTTCGCGCAGCACTCTTTTTTGCAGGCAATGTGCGGGGAGCCCGCGTCTTGAGCAGTACCCAGAATGGTAAGGAAAACCCTTTTAGGGCTGGGTCGCCGTTCGGAATTGTTGCTCGAATGTTCTTTTTCCGTATTGCTCTTACAGTTTACAAAAAACACCATTCCAATCACACACCAAATTTTTTTCATTTGACATAGGTTTTACAGCCTTTTTATATTCTCAAGGACTGCTGTTTGCTCATACGCTCACGACAATTTCGGTTTATTCGCCCATTGGAAGATATTAATTTTTTACCTGTTTTCCGGTTTTTGGGAAGGGCTTTAAAAGAAAACACCGGAATGTCTTATTCCGGTGTTCCTGGCTGACAGTGCTATTGAGATATTCCCCCGAATACTACTGGATCAAGGCACTGCTTTTGTTAATTGAAAACAGCATAGCCGAAATTTTCCAACCGTCGCTTGGGGTCCCTACCAAGGTGGTCAACAAACGTCCCTTTTCTAATTTTTTTGCTCTTTTTGAGATGGTATATGTGGCACTTGCCAAGGCGGTATACTGGTCTTTGACTTCAATTTTTAGTCGTTGAAAATCAATTTTGATAGTTGATGGCAATCCGTTGAGTTGGTCTAAAAACACGCCAGCGGTATGCGCATTGGTATCGTAGGTTTCGGAAAAAACCTTTTTAAAACGAAAACAAGGTGCTGTAGGTGTGCTAAACAAGGAAGTAAACTCCGTTTCCGATCTTGCATCAAAGGCTGTTTTGAAATTTTCAAATACGGTATGGGTCGAAGCCTCTATTTCTAAATCCGAGTAATCGGTAGTATCGTCTGGGGCGGTAATAGTGGAAGAGAGGCTTACGATTTTCCAACCCTCAGGAGTATTTACATAAACAAACAGGTCATTGCCAAACAAATCTTCATTGCCATCCCTAAAACCCTGAAAAAGGTGGCTGTCGGCCGCCAAACCTTTTTCGATACTAAAATTAATATCGGAATACACCGGAAAGTATTCATAGTCCCAACTGGTGAAAAATCCGATCCATTGATCTCTGGTCAAGGAGGCAACGGATGGGTTACCGTTACTTTTCAATACAAAATTTACCATTGCATTTTCGGATAAATAAAGCGCCCCGTGTGCTTCAGCATTTTTCTCTTCTTCGGTTACGGCAAAATCAACCAAAATTTGATTTAATGCTTCTTTGGTTTCGTTTTTGGATGGCCCTCCTCCGAGATAGTCATTCACACAGCCGCAATTGAATATTAATAGCGCAATTACAAGGGTGTACGACATTACAAGTTTCTTTTTCTGTTTCATTGTTTTAAATTTTTAGCGTTGAATAAAAAACAATAGTACTGCTCGTCATCATAAAAATCGAACGTGTGCATGTACGCGCACCCATTTCATCATTGGCCTAATTGATTTATGTATTGGCTCGGGGTTATGTTAAAAAGTTGTTTGAACGATTTATTGAAAGTGGTTTTTGAATTGAACCCTACTTCATAGGCAATGGCCAAGAGGGTATGTTTTTTATGGGCATTCTGTTCCACCTTGGCTACAAAATCTTCCAATCGATATCGATTTATGAATTCATAGAAATTGCACTGGTAACACTGATTAATAACATGTGAAAGTTTCGTTTGCCCAACATTTAGCTTCTCGGCAAGTTCTTGAAGCGATAGTGTTGGGATTCGATACAAATGCTCTGTCAGCATGGTATATTCCAAACGGGCCTTAAGCGCCCACAATTCTTCAGTGGGTTTTTTTTCAATTGATTTTTTAGGGATGTGATAGGGTACGCTTACCAGTTCAGGATGCCCTATAGATACATACGTAACTGCATAGATCAAAAACGGAATGATAATCCAACCGATATAGGTACCGGTAAAGGAGAAAACTTGAATCTGGAAAAAGAAGTCCAAAGCGAAAAGAATAGAAATAGCGGTACCCAAGAGAAGGGCTGCCAAGAACAGGGACAGGTATTGAACCCTCGGTTTAAAGGAAACGATGCGCCGGGCGTTTTTTCTAAAGCGCCTTAGCAAATGTAGGGATGCCGCCCATAAAATAATCGTCCAGCCAATTAAAACGCTAAAGATGAATAACCATTCAGATTCCAATAAACCTAGTTGCACCATCTGAGCCAAATGTTCTTCGGAATATCCGAAGAGCCAAATACCATAGAAGAAATGAACCGTCGCCGGAGCAAAAAGATAAATGGCGGGAATACCCGGTTTTTTGGTGGGGAAAAGTAGTCGAGAAAAGTAGCGATAGGTCAAGGGCGCAAAGAGAAAGGCCAGTGAATCCAGGAAAACGATGCTTCTAAGGGGAAAAATAGTGTACACTATGGTAAACACATATAAAACAAGTGAAAGAGACCCTATTAAAAGAAGTGAAGCGAGCGCTTTTACCGCCTTCGGGTTCGTTTTGTAGATTCGGGTAAGGGTAAATGCGAGGAAGAACCCTTGTAACGCTCCTAACAACAGAGGAATAGCGATCAAGGCTTGTACTGGAAAAACGTCCATTTTTTAGTGCAAAATAGAATTGAAACGCTTCATGTTTGTCAATTTCTGTAGGGGAACTACATCATTTAGAGCTTTTCGGACAAAACTCGGTTACCAGCATTCGGCTGTTTTTTGTGTACCTTAAAGAAATTTTTGAAAACCCTTATGTCCCACACTGTTTCAAATGTCTCAAAACGGCTATTTTCACTAGATGTTTTTCGGGGGCTGATCATGTTTCTATTGATCGCCGAGGCGGCGGGCTTTCATCACGGGGTGGTGGCCCTTACAGAGGGCACCGCTTTTCACGGAATAGCACTGCAGTTGGAACACCATCCGTGGAACGGACTTCGATTTTGGGATTTGATACAGCCTTTTTTTATGTTTATCGTGGGGGTTGCCATGCCCTTTTCTTTGCGCAAGCGGCTGGCCAGTGGCAACCGCAAATCAGTTACCAAACATATTCTTCGTCGTTGCTTTTTACTCTTTGGTTTTGGGGTCTTACTGCATTGCGTTTACAGTCATGCCCTGGTATGGGAATTATGGAATGTTCTAGTGCAATTGGCCTTTACGATTTTGATTGCCTATGCCGCAATGAGTCTTCCGCATCGCCTACAAATTGGTATTTCTGTTGTTTTATTGTTGGTCACGGAAACAGCATATCGATTTTACAACCCTGAAGCACCTTATTTGCAAGCGCATGATAGTTTTGGTTCCTTCATAGATCAACTGGTAATGGGGCAGGTGAACGAAGGGTATTGGGTTTTTATCAACTTTGTTCCTACGGCAGCACATACGATCTGGGGCGTGGTTTGTGGACAATTGTTGCTACAGAACCTACCGGAAAGCCAAAAAATAAGATCATTCATGATTTGGGGATCAATGGCACTTGTTATGGGTTTTGCCTTAGATTGGTTCGGAATTACCCCAATGGTAAAACGTATAGCCACGTCCTCATTTGCGTTGGCCTCGGGAGGTATTGCAATATTGGCATTGACCCTGTTTTATTGGGCGATCGATGTGAAGGACAATCATAACAAGTGGCTGCGAATTTTTTCGGTAGTGGGGACAAATTCAATCTTTATTTACCTTTTTGCCGAAACGGTCGGGAATCAATGGTTTCGCGATTTTGGAATGATCTGGACCGATGGGTTGCTTGGGCCTATCGGGCTTTCGGAAAAAGCAATTGCAGTACTAAACTCCTTGCTAGTACTGTTTATTTTTTGGTATATCACCTATTTTCTTGATAAATATAAGGTGTATTTTAAGGTGTAATTTATTAGTGAAACCCTATTTTGTCAAGCATGTAATGCACCGACAAAATAGATGGTTGAACTAACCCCGATTTTTTATCGGGGTCTTGGTTTGATACCTAGACCCTCGGGTCGATTCCGGTTAAAGGTTCAGGGTTTGCCCTAGGGTTTAGCCATTTATTCGCTACTAAGTAGTTATTCACCTTTTTCTAAATAAAAAACCACGGTATTGCTTTTGCCCCCCCTTAGGTTGCTTCCGTAAACGGAAAACTTGTAATTTTCTATAGGAAATGGTTTTAGGTCTATTTTTAGAATAGTATCAGTAAAGCTCTCTTTCGCTATAATGGCTCCTTTTGTATTTTTCATAGTCCATGCAAATTCCTTCAAATTTGCTATCGAGTAATCAACAACCTTTAAACGAAGCGTATCCTCAGTAATTTTTGCCATAGCCTTGATGGACGAAATATCAAAATTAAGGAGACTTTCATTTTGCGTGGCATTCACAATGGCCTTAGTCTCTAAGTGTTTGTATGGCCAATCGTTGGGATTTTCATAGCGATAGGCGGTTTGTGCTCCTTTGGTAAATTCACTGCCTGTCTTACTCCAAAAATAAATATCCCAGGAATACGTTGCCAACCAGTTTTTTCTGATTTCAGGATCCGGATAGGTCGTTTGATAATCTCTTTGGGTAATTACCAGATCTAGCTCCTTTCTATGAATGTGTTGATGAAGCTCAATTAAGCTCAAGGGGTTTCCCTTAAGATCAGAAAACCAGGCATTATAAAGAGGGGATACCACGACCCATTTCTGTAACTCAGGAATGTAAATCTCATTTAATTGATCGCCACTCGGCCTCCACCAACCGACGCGACGATTAACAATTCCGACCGCCAAACAGCTGTGCATAAAAAAGGTGGCATAATAACTGCACAGGCCGTCTTTGCCGTTCCTTTGGTTTTCTAATATGCCTTGTAGTGTGGTTATTTCCCTTTTATAATCACCACTCCAAGCATTTCCCGGCCCCCAACCGCGCTTATCCAAAAACTCCCTAGCCCATATACGTAGTTTTGTTGTTTTGGTCCAAGTGTTGTCTGTACGCCATCGTTTACCCCATTTTTTGTCCATTTGAGGGTTTATATATTGAAGTAATAGTGAATCATATTCGGAGGTAGTGGCACCATCAAAGTAAAAAAGAAGACTATCTGAGGGTTTTAGGATTGTTTTAGGATTGTTTTCTACTTGAACAATTTGGAATTTACTCTTATTGCATCCAGTAAAGGTGACTATCCCAACTACCAAAAACAATAAACCGATTTTCTTTGCTTTCATCAACGCAAAAGTATAAAAATGGGTATTCTCTGAGCATGTTTGCTCTTAGGTATTTTAGGAAAGGCAGTTTATTATCTTATAAATCTTCGGGATACTTCCCAGCTGTGGTCCAGCCTCCGTCCACGGTAATGGTTTGGCCATTGATATGGGCTGCATCCTCCGACAGCAAAAAGAGACAAGTTTTGGCAATATCTTCAGGAGTTCCCACTCTATTGTTTGGGTTTAACCTGCTCCAAACACCTTCGTAATCGGGCTGCTCTTGTTGGGTCCTTGCAGTGAGGGTAGCCCCCGGGGCAATAACATTGATATTAATTTGATGCACGCCCAGTTCATACGCCAGGTTTACAGCCATCATGCGAAGTGCTGCTTTGGTCATTGCATAGGTAGTAAGGTTCTTATATGCTCGAATCCCTACTTGTGACGACATGAGCACCATTTTTCCACCCCCACCCTGTTTTATAATTTCCTTAGCGGCCCGTTGTGCTAGAAAAAAGGCCCCCTGTAGATTGAGCTGTACTACTTTTTGAAAAGAGGCCGGTGTAAACTCTAAAAAATCACCAAATAGGGTAATTCCGGCGTTTGGGACGATAAAATCTATTCGGCCATAGCGTTCCAAGGTAAAATCAACAAGGGCATTTATATGCGCAACATCGCCCGCGTCGCCCGCCAGGGCGCTACACCTTTGTGGATATTTTTCGCTGAGCTCAGCGGTTGTTTCCAGTACTTTTTGCGGGTCGATATCATTCATGACCACCTTAGCACCTGCTTTTAGCAATAAGGAAACAATAGCATAACCGATGCCCTCTGCGGCTCCCGTAACGATGGCGACCTTGTCTTTTATTCCCGAATACTGCATTAACGGTTTTTAAAGTATTGAATGCGAGTTCCTTTCACCTTTGATTGAAAAGCAAATAACCCCCCGCTTTGAGGAAACTCTTTTATCTGCGATTCACTTAGACCACTCCTAGCGGTGGTAATATACAAAGTGTCTAAATGCGCTCCCCCGAAACAACAAGAAGTAACATTTGGTGCCGGAAGTTGAATTTTTTCGATTACCTCCCCGGTATGGGGATTCCATCGCCTTACAGCAAAACCGCCCCAATGGGCGATCCATAACATTCCCTCCTCATCAATGGCCATGCCATCTGGAGCACCTGCACTTTCGGGAATTGTAATGACAACTTGTCTGTTGGCGATTTCACTAGTATTTTTATCAAAATGAAACTGTACTACCTGCTGGGTAGCGGTATCAATATAGTAAAATTGTTTATGATCCGCGGTCCATGCCATTCCATTTGAAATGGTCGTTTGCGATATTACCTGGGTTACACTTAAATTATGATCCACGCGATAAAGGTTTCCTGAATTTGGAACCAATTGTTTGTGCATGCTTCCAATCCAAAAATTTCCGTTAGGACCTACTTTGCCATCATTGTAACGCAATTCGGGCAGGTCGTTGACCAAAACCGAGAGTTTGGTGAGGGTTTCCGTATTGGGTTCGAAAAGGGCCAAACCAGTCTCCAGCGCAAGCAAAAGAGTGCTATTTTCAGTGGGGACAACGGCTCCCAGCATTTGCCCAAATGTCCATTTTTGATGTTCTTGACCAATAGGGTTATAACAGTGGAGCAAACCCCCTTCGATATCGACCCAAAACAGCAGCTTGTTTTTCCAATCCCAAACGGGTCCTTCCCCAAGGGTAGATGTGGTATCCAACAACAGGTCGGCGCTGTTTTTACTTGTAGTTTTCATGGCGTGTTAAGATGGGTAGAGTAGTACTTTTAGTGATTTTTTTTGTTGCATCAAGTCGAAACCTTTTTCCCATTCTTTCAATGACATTCTATGGGAAATGACCGCATCAAGATCGATACCTCCCTGATCGATAATAGCAATGGCCCTATCCCAAGTGGCTCGTGTATAGCCTACCGATCCTTTGATCGTTAATTGCCGAAAGGCCGATAAATCGAACGGAAGGCTAATATCCTTTCCAAAATGGCCCACTTGAACGTATTGCCCTAATGGGCGCAAAGCTTTCAGGCAGTTGCGTGCAGAAGCTTGGGCTCCGGCGGTCTCAAAGGCAATATCCACACCTTTGCCCTTTGTTTCTTGCTTTATTACACTTTGGAGGTCTTCTTTATCTACAATGACCGTTGCATGAGCGCCCCATTCTTTGGCCGTTCTTAGTTTTTCCGTATCATCGTTTGTTCCTGCCACGATGGTTTTTACACCCTGTGCCAATAATAGTTTCAGCAGCAGCATGCCGATGGGCCCGGGGCCCGAAAGCAATACAGTGTCTCCAAATTGTAGGCTTGCGATTTCGCTGACGGCATGAACCGCTACTGCAAAAGGTTCTACCAGCGCAGAAACATCATCGCTTACGTGGCTTGCCGTAGCATATAGCTGATCGGGCCTTGCGGCCACGTATTTGGTAAACGCACCGTTCACCCCATGCCCCATACCTCTTTTGGATTTGCAGAACATAAACTCCCCGCTGTGGCAGTATTCGCAGTTATTGCAGATCACGGTTAGTGCCCCAAGTACCGAGTAACGGGCACCTATGTCAATACCCTCTGTATTTTTACCTTTTTCAACTACCTTCCCCGAAAACTCATGGCCAAGAATTACGGGAGGATAATTTTTAAAGGTATCATGAAAAACATGTAAATCGGTACCACATATGCCACAGGAATTTACTTCCAAAATGACCGTGCCGTCTTTTAGAAGCGGATCTGGCATTTGTTGAAGCCGAACATTCCCAGGACCTCTGTCGTATTTTACCAACGCTTCCATTAGCCTAGGATTTTCATCGCTTTTTTTACTACGTCAGGCGCGCGAAGACCATAAAGATCAAGCAATTCCTGGCTTTGACCCGATTCTCCAAAGGTGTCCATCACACCAACCCTTTGAACCGGACATGGATGATGCTCTGAAACGACACCGGCCACCGCTTCGCCTAATCCCGCCAAAATTGAATGTTCCTCTACCGTAACGATCCCTTTGGTTTCTTTTGCGGCCAGTAGAATTGCCTTTTCATCCAAAGGTTTTATGGTATGCATATGAACTACACGGGCTGAAAACCCTTGTTCCTCCAAGGTTTTTGCTGCCAAAAGCCCCTCATTCACTAAAACACCAGTCGTTATAATCGTTATATCCGAACCCGCTCGTATGGTTTTGGCCTTTCCAATTTCGAACGTGCCATGAATCTCTGGAACTACGGGATACTTGTCCCTTCCGAACCGCAAATATACCGGTCCGTTCATTTTTGCCGCGGCATGCGTTGCCAATCTCGATTCTTCGTAATCCCCTGGCACTATTACGGTCATATTCGGGAGTGTTCGCGCCATGCCAATATCTTCATTTGACTGGTGCGAGGCCCCATCGCCGCCCACGCTGATCCCGCAGTGTGTGACGCCTATCTTTACATTCAGTTTGGGATAAGCGATGCTGCTGCGCATCTGATCTCCGGCCCTGCAGGTCGCAAAAACGCCAAAAGTAGATGCGAAAGGAATAAACCCTTCCAAGGCCAAGCCCGCCGCCGCGGACAGCATGTTCTGTTCCTGTACGCCACAATTAAAGAAGCGCTCGGGAAATACGGCTTCAAACTGTTCGGTTAAGGTCGCTTTAGCTACATCGGCATCCATTACCAATACCTTGTCGTTTTCATGGCCTAATTCTATAAGGGCATCGGCATAGCCTTGTTTTGTTGCTTTGTATTCCATAGTTAGTTCAATTCTAGCATTGCTTTGTCAAAATCTTCTTTTGCAGGAGGTTTTCCATGCCATTGGGCTTCCCCTTCCATGAAAGAAACTCCCTTTCCCTTTGTGGTGTTCGCGATGATCATGACCGGCACCGTTTCTTTTTTAGCCTTTTCAATGGTCGCAATGATTTCTTCAAAATCATGGCCATCAATTGTGAACACCTTCCAGCCAAAGCTTTCCCATTTAGCATCCAAGGGGTCCATGGGCATTACTTTTTCCGAGTAGCCATCCGTTTGAAGGTAATTGCGGTCTACGAAACCGATTACATTATCTAGTTTGTATTTGTTTGCGAACGCGGCCGCTTCCCAAACTTGGCCTTCCTGGATTTCCCCGTCTCCGCAAAGAATGTAATAGTACTGATCCTGTTTTTTTAGTTTGGCGCCCAAGGCCATTCCCACGCCAGTCGATATTCCGATTCCCAAGGTGCCTGTGCAGGCATCTATTCCTGGTGTTTTAGGCTGGTAGGGATGTCCTTGAAGGTGCGAACCTGGCCTTCGAAATTCTAATAGATCTTCTTTGGGAAAATAGCCGCAGTCGGCTAGGGCGGCATAGATTACGGGTGTACAATGGCCTTTGGAAAGTACAAAGCGGTCACGGCCTTCCCATTGCGGGTTTTTGGGATCGTGTTGCATCACATGGTAGTAGAGCGCTGTTACGATATCTGCGGCTCCCAGACTACCGCCCACATGGCCGGAGTTGGCCCGGTGTACCATCGAGACAATTTCGCGACGTATTTCCCTGGCTTTGTTTTTTAGTTCTTTGTGTTTTTGTTCGTCAAGCATGGAGTTTTTTACAATATTTGGTTTATAACTGAGGGTCTAACGTATCGGTAACACAACCTTCGGAGGCCGTGGAAACAAAATGGGCATATTTTAATAAGAGCCCATGATTCGCATTTATTTTGGGCGCAATCCAATTGTTGCGACGCTCCTGTAGTTCCGCATCGCTTAGTTGCACTTCCAAGCGATTATTGACCCCATCGATTTTTATAGTATCACCGTTCTGGATCAAAGCGATTGCACCACCGGTTTGTGCTTCCGGAGTGATATGGCCCACAACAAATCCATGGGTGGCCCCTGAGAATCGACCATCGGTAATCAAGGCAACTTTTTTACCAAGCCCCATTCCCATGATCGAAGCTGTGGGTTTTAGCATTTCTGGCATCCCGGGTCCTCCTTTCGGCCCACAAAACCGAATAACCACTACATCGCCTTCGGCAACCTTGCCGGCTAAAATGGCGGCATTTGCGTCGTCTTCAGAATCAAAAATGTTGGCCCTGCCTTCAAAGACTTCTCCTTCTTTGCCCGTAATTTTGGCAACAGCTCCCTCGCTTGCGAGGTTGCCATAAAGAATTTGAAGATGCCCTTCTTTTTTTAAGGGTTCATCCAAGGGCATTACTACTTTCTGCCCTTGTTCCAAATCTGAAACGTCCGCTAGGTTTTCGGCCAGTGTTTTGCCCGTCACGGTCATGCAATCCCCATGAAGAAGCCCTTCTTTGAGCATCATTTTCATGACCCCTGGTACCCCGCCAACATCGTTTAACTCCTCCATAACAAATTGTCCACTGGGCTTCAGGTCGGATAATAGAGGGGTTTTATTGCTTGCTTCTTGAAAATCGTTCATGGTGAGCGGAACCCCGACTGACTTGGCCAATGCGATCATATGTATGACAGCGTTCGTTGAACCGCCCAAAACAATGATTAGTCGTAGGGCGTTTTCGAAAGCCGCCCGGGTTTGTATGTCTTTAGGACGAATATCTTTTTCAAGTAGTATGCGAATAGCCGCTCCGATGGTGCGGGTTTCGTTTGTCTTTTGTTCGCTCACTGCGGGGAACGACGAATTGAAAGGCATACTCATGCCCAATGCTTCTATTGCAGAGGCCATAGTATTGGCAGTGTACATACCCCCGCAAGCCCCAGGTCCTGGACAGGCATTTCGAACAATGTTCTTGAATTCCTCAGGGGTAATTTGTCCTGACATTTTTTGACCAACTGCCTCAAATGCTGAGGTAATGTCCAGTTTTTTATCGTTGTGGCAACCGCTTTTAATAGTACCGCCATAAAGGATGATGCCGGGTCTGTTCACCCGGTTGATACCCATAAGGGCTCCCGGCATGTTCTTATCACAACCCACGACTGCAATGGTGCCATCATACCATTGGGCAGAGGTCACCATTTCAACCGAGTCGGCGATGATATCTCTTGAAGGCAGCGAAAAACGCATGCCAGAGGTGCCCATTGAAATGGCATCGCTAACCCCAGAGGTATGATACACCAGCCCGATCATATTGCTCTTGGCAACACTTTGCTTTATTTCTTTTGCAAGTCCGTTCAGATGCATGTTACATGGGTTCCCCTCCCAGCCGCAACTAACGATTCCCACTTGCGCTTTTTGGAGATCTGCATCGCTAAGACCGGCGGCATGTAGCATTGATTGTGCTCCAGGGCGTTCGTCGTTTTGGGTAACATGTTTGCTGTACTTATTGATTTCACTCATAGGTTTTTATACTAATAGGATACTTTGATTATTCTCTTGGAATCTGAACCCAGGCTTTTTTTATGGCCGATTCCGAAACAGCGTCCAATACTTGCTGGCAACGCAAGCCATCATAAAAGTTGGGGGTTACTTGCCGCTTGTTAACCATACCGTTCAATAGTTCGGAAAATTGATGTACGAAGGTATGTTCCCAACCAATAATATGGCCTGGAGGCCACCAGGCATCTATATAAGGATGTGTTTGTTCGGTGACCAAAATGGAGCGAAAACCTTGTGATTCTTCTGGATCTTTGGAGGAAAAATAGCGCAACTCATTGAGATTTTCTAGATTAAACGTGAGGCTGCCTTCGCTGCCAAATATTTCCAATCGCAGGTGGTTTTTATACCCGTTTGCAACACGAGTGGCGTTAAAAGATCCCAAGGCGCCATTTTGAAATTGCGCCATAAAAAGGGTGGCATCGTCCGCGGACACTTTTCCAGTCCCTTCCCCCGAAACGAGCGGCCGTTCTTTTACGAACACTTCTTGAATACCGGTAACCGCTTCAAACTCCCCAACTAAGAAACGCGCCAAGTCGATTATATGGGCGTTCATATCTCCATGGGCCCCCGACCCCGTAGTTTTTACATCGTGGCGCCAAACCATGGGGAATAGTGGGTCTACTAGCCAATCTTGGTAGTACACCGCGTTGAAATGATGAATTTTGCCCAATGTTCCATTTTGGATCATTTTTTTTGCAAGCGCCAATGCAGGCACAAAGCGGTAATTGAAAATCATCATATGAATGATCCCTGCCGACTCGGCCTGGTCATACATTTCTTGTGCCTCCCGAACATCCATGGCCATGGGCTTTTCGCAGAGCACATTTTTTCCATTCCGAATGGCTTCGAGAACTATTGGATGGTGCAGGTTGTTTGGGGTACAGATATCGATTAAATCTATCTCTTCATTGCTTACAAGGCGTTTCCAGTCGGTGGTGTGGTGTTTCCAACCATACTTTTCCGAAAACAATTTGAGTTGCCGGGAATTTCTGCCACAGGCAGTATGCAATACCGGGGTTCCGTGTACCTCAAAAAAATGTGGAACACGTAAGTATCCGTTGCTATGGGCTTTTCCCATGAACTGCGTTCCGACGATTCCGATATTGATGTGGTTTTTCATACTTTAAAAAGGGTGCGTTTTGCTGACGATTATCTTAGTTCCTTTTAGCCCGGTGGTACGTGATACACATAGCATTAGGGATATAGGAGTTTAAATACCAAGAATATCTTTGTTCAATAATGTATCGGTCTCACTTTTGGCGAAATCGTCGAAAGAACGTTTAGAGGCTTGAATCATGTTTTGAGCTATAAAGGGTGCACCTTCCAAGGCACCTTGCTCGGAACTTTTTACGCAGCATTCCCACTCCATGATGGCCCACCCATCAAAACCGGCATCGGTGAGCAGTGTAAAAATTCGCTTAAAATCAATTTGTCCATCTCCCAAAGAACGAAAACGTCCTGCGCGTCGTTTCCAGTCTTGATAGCCACCATACACTCCGGTCATCCCATCAGGGAGGAACTCCGCATCCTTTACATGAAATGCCTTAATACGATCTTTGAATAGTTTAATAAAGTCGATATAGTCTAATTGCTGTAATAAAAAATGGCTTGCATCATAGGTCAAACAAGCGGCCTTGTGCCCGTTGGTCTCTTCTAGAAAACGTTGGTAGGTAGCGCCGTCATATAAATCGGAACCAGGATGTAGTTCATAGCCAAAGGTAATACCGTTTTCTTCTGCAAGGTTTAAAATGGGAAGCCACCGTTTTGCAAGTTCTTGAAATGCGTCATCGATAAGCCCTGCGGAACGTTGTGGCCAAGGATATATATAGGGCCAAGCAAGCCCTCCCGACATGACCGAAATATTGGTGGTCCCAAAGTGAACAGAAGCCTTGATGGTCTTTTGAAGCTGCTCGGAAGCCCAATGCATGGCTTCTTTTGCACTGAGCCCCTTAGGGTAAAAAGCTTGAAAAAGCTTTTGATAAGCGGGGTGCATTGCCAGTACTTGGCCTTGAAGATAGGAGGCCAATTCACAGGCTTCCAATTCGTTTTCGGCTAAAATTCCAAGGTAGTTATCGCAATAGGTTTTAGAGGTAGCGGCTTGCTCCAGATCAAACAATCGAGAATCCCAAGTGGGTATTTGTAGCCCTTTGTAGCCAAGTTCGGCAGCCCACTTTGCCATCGTCTCAATAGAATTGAAAGGTGGTGCGTCGTCCGCAAATTGTGCCAAGAAGATTCCAGGTCCTTTCATGTAGAGCAATATAGACCTAAGTTACGGAAATTCTAAGTCGTATTTTGTCAGAAGTGCTGCGGATATTTAGCACCTTAGGAAGCAGTTGTCACTCAAGATTGGAGTATATCAAAAATGCCGGGGAAGGGGCATTTCCCGGAAACGCCGTTATTTTAAAATCCCTTCATACTTTCCTTCATTCCCTAGCAATTCCGTTGCAGCTAAAATGGCCTCGTCATTGCCGAGATAATATTGATAAAGCCCATCTCTATAAAAGTACCTTTTTACGATTTCATCTTCGAGCTTTTTCTGAATTTCCTTTTGGTAGGTTCCCAAGGCCGTAATTTTATTTTTATCGATGCTTGCGAGCAGTTCTTCAAAATCGCCCTCGATTTCATGATTGATCAACACTTCTTCTTTGGAAGACATGGCCTCTTTTAGGGCTTTTTCGGTTTTTGTCTCGAAAGAAAAATCACTTTTTGAAACAAAATCTTTGAAATTTTGATAGTCCGCATCGGAGAATTTGAAGCTGCCCAGCGTCTTTTCTTCATTTTGATAGTAATACTCGGTAGCGTAGTCGAATATTACATGATTGTTCAGGAGGGCAATGGTTAATTCATTCGCCTTTACCGCTGCGATCTCAATATCGGGAAGTACCCCACCACCATCTTGGACCTTTCGCCCGTTTCTAGTGGTAAAATCGTTAAAAGTACTTGTTCGCACGGCCTTGCCATCCGCGTCACGGTTCCAGTAGTCCAATGATTGAATGCATCGGCCGGAAGGTGTGTAGTAGCGGCTAATTGTTACTTTTAATTGGGTTCCATAGGTAAGTTTCATTGGACGTTGTACCAATCCTTTTCCAAAACTGCGGGCACCCATGACTACGGCGCGGTCCAGGTCTTGTAAGCTTCCGGAAACAATCTCACTTGCAGAAGCGCTGCTCCCATCTACAAGTACTACCAAAGGAATTTCGGTATCTATGGGCTTGTTTTTGGTCTTGTATTCCTGATTGAACTTTTTAACCTTGCTTTTGGTCGTGACGATCAATTCTCCCTTATCGACAAAAAGATTGGTCACGTTGATCGCTTCTGACAAGAGTCCGCCTGGATTGCCACGAAGATCAAGAATAATTTTCTCAGCTCCCTGGCCTTTTAAATCCTTTAATGCGGATTTGGTTTCGCCAGAGGCCTTTGCGTTGAATTTTGATAAAACAATGTAGCCCGTTTTCGCGTCGACCATTTTGTAAAAAGGCACTGCATCCACTTCAACGGCGGCCCTGGTAATCATGGTCGTTTTTGTTTCCCCTTGTCGCTTAAAAGTTATTTTTACGGAGGTATTGTTCGCCCCCTTGAGCAATTCACTCGCGTTGTCATCAAAATCGGCTACTTTGATATCCCCAATCTTAATGATTTCATCGCCTGCTTTAAGACCGGCTTTATCAGCAGGATAATCTTTATGGGGCTCAACAATAACCAGTTTATCCTGGTAGGAGCGGACGGTGGCGCCGATTCCCGAATATTCCCCAGCATTATTGATGCGATAAGCCTCTACATCCTGTTCATTTAGAAATTTGGTATACGGGTCCAAATCGTCGAGCATGTTTTTGATAGCGGTATCCATTAATTCCGCAGGATTGGTCTCGTCCACATAATTCATGTTCAACTCTTTGAAAAGGGTTGTGAATATTTCAATTTGTTTTGCAATTTCGAAGAAATCGCTCTTTACAAAACTACTGCCGAGAACCAATACGATTACCGCAAAGGCAGGAACCATTACTTTTTTACCTATCATTTTTCGCATATGTCGATGTCGTTGTTTGAAGAAAAATAGAAAACCGCTTTCCAACCCGTGTATGATTTGAAAATGGGTCTGTAAATTCTTTATTATTCATTCTGGTTCGGCCCAATTTCGGCCTCATAAAAACGCTGTAGAAGCGTCTTCATTCCTTTCTCAATTTGTTTAAAGGTCGGAACTTCCTTACCAAGGTATAAAAATAGGAACGCAAATCTGCCTTCGGTATTGTTAAAAACCTGTTGTTTGTTCAAACGGTATGCTTCCCGAAGCAATCTTTTGATCCGATTTCGGGTAACGGCGCTTTTGAAATTTCTTTTCGGTACCGTAACCCCTGCTTGTATTTGTGCTTTCGAAGAAGTTGTATTCTTTATGTAAATTAATTTTAGCGGGTATTTCGAAACAGATTTACCTTCTGAAAACAATTGGTCTATTACCTTTTTGTTTTTGAGTTTTTCACTTTTCGGATAACCAAAAACTTTGTTCATGAAAGGGGTTTATCTTTAAAAAGGAGCAATGTAGATTGTAAAACCGGACTATTCCCCCGAAGCCTCGTAGAAATTGTTGGTTTGGTCAATATCTGCCATTAACTGTGAAGGATCGATCATGACGCCTTTAATGCTATCAAAAGGTTTATCAATTACAAAATCATAGGTGGTCGATGCCCAAGGCCAATCTGCTAAAACAGTGCGCTTTAACTGTGGATACGGATTTTCCTTCTCACCTCGCATCATACGCAGCGGCGCATAAAAAGTTTCCTGGGTACCATCTTTGTACACTACCAAAATATCTATTGGCATTGGCATGAGGCCTATGCGTTCCAAGCGGATGGCCGTCTTGTTTTCGTTGGCCGTAACCGATTGTACATTATAATCGATGGTATTGGTCGTTTGGGTCCAATCTGTCAAATACCAGTCAAGCTCCATGCCTGAAACTTTCTCAGCAGTTCTTTTGATATCGTTCGGTACGGGGTGTTTGAATTTAAAATTTTCATAGTAGGCCCTAATGGTCTCCATAAGCTTGTCTTGGCCTATTATATAGCCTAGTTGCGAAAGAAAGATGGCCCCTTTACTGTAGGCGGCAATGCCATAAGGCATGTTTGAATCATAACGATCCGCATGGGTCGTTTGCGGTTGTTCTTTTCCCGACTTGGCAAGGTAATAGTACCCCGCATAGCTATTTTCAAAGGGGTTTGTTTTGTTTTGTTGCAATATTTCGTTGTTGCAGAGGGCAGAAATAAAGGTAGTAAAGCCCTCATCCATCCACTCGTGTTTTGCTTCATTGGTAGCCAATATATGTTGAAACCACGAATGTGCCAGCTCATGAACCATAGTGCCAGAGAGGCCTGCCAATTGCTCCCCACCGGTAATCAAGGTGCTCATGGCATATTCCATCCCTCCGTCACCCCCTTGTATCACAGAATATTGGTCATACGGATATTCGCCTATATTTTTACTAAAGAAGCGCATTGCAGCAGCCGTTCTGGGCTGTACTTCTTTCCAATTTTTTATCACTTTTTCGTCGTTCTTATAAAAAAAGTGCAGAGTAGGACCCTTTTCCATGGGCAGCGTATCATGGATGTACTCTGGGTCTGCGGCCCACATAAAATCGTGCACCATTGGCGCTTTGAAATGCCAGGTCAAGGTTTTGCCTTTTTGTTTTTTCACCTGGCTGCCAGGGGCTTCGTATCCATGGCCTATTTCTTGTGGATTTTGAAGATAGCCGGTACCTCCTACCACATACCTTTTATCAAGGGTAAGCTTCACATCAAAATTCCCCCATACGCCGTGAAATTCGCGGGCGATGTACGGGTGCGCGTGCCACCCTTCAAAATCGTACTCGGCCATTTTTGGATACCATTGGCTCATGGAAAGTGCCACCCCATCTTGATTGTTTCTTCCCGAACGCCTAATCTGTAAGGGTACTTGCCCCTCGAACTTCATTTCAAAAGTAGTCTTGCCACCGGCAGGAATGGGTTCTGCCAAATCTACCACGAGTACGGTACCCTCTTCATTGAAGGTAACTGTTTTCCCATTTTGTGTTAATGAAAGTGCATGTAAATAACCTATTTCACTTTCGGTTAGGGCAGCAATGCGACTGGTTTTGGCCTCTGTGGTCATACGGGGATCAGGATCCGCAATGTTTTGTAGCCGCATATCCATTTCGCTGCCTGGTTGAAAGGCATTGAAATACAGGTGATAGTATACCCTTTTTAGTTCGTCTTGCGAATTATTGGTGTAAACAAGTTTTTGAGTACCGGTGTATTGGTAGCTTTCAACATCCATATAAACGTCCATGGTATAATCCACATGTTGCTGCCAGTAGCCAGTGATGTTTTGGGCACATAAACGAGCGCAAATTCCTAAGACGAAAAATAAGGAGAACAAGAAGCTTGAATTTTTATATCGCATGGTATTTATTGTAGTGATTGCCCCATTGTGAGAGCAATGGTTGTTTATTTCTAGAGTGTAATTTTTCCTGAATTTACGGCTTCTGCCATAATCAAGGCATTGTAGGCGTTGACTATTTTACCCGACTTGGAAATTTCGTCTAAGGTCGCGGTGTTCGCGGTATCGCCACCGACTACTACTTTTGCCTTTGGGGATAATCCTGACTGCATAATTATTTTTTTCACCTGCGGGGCGGTCAACTTTGGATATTGCGAACGTATCAATGCGGCGACCCCCGCAACAGCAGGTGCGGCCATGGAAGTTCCCCCATTAAATTCATACTTGTTACCTGGGACCGTAGAATAGATTTCACCCCCTGGAGCAAATACATCTACATTCTCTTTTCCATAGTTAGAAAAACTAGCTACCATTTCGGAACCATATTTAGGGTCGAGGGCACCTACTTCGATCATATTGTCCGCAAGTTCTGTGGATCTATTTGGGCGATCGTTTGGAAAGTTAGGATTGTCGGTCTTATCAATATTCGCCCCATCGTTCCCTGCTGCGTGCACAAAAAGCACATCTTTCGATGCGGCATATTTAATGGCCTCGTATACCCATTCGGCGTTAGGGGAGAATGACTTTCCAAAACTTCCGTTAATGATTTTGGCGCCGTTGTCTACTGCGTAACGAATACCCAAGGCAATATCCTTATCGTACTCATCGCCGTTCGGCACTGCACGAATACTCATTAAGGCTACATTATTCGCGACCCCATTGGCACCTTTGCCATTGTTGCGCTCTGCGGCAACGATACCCGCTACATGCGTTCCGTGGCTTTCATCATCATAATCATTTTGAGGATTCCCATCACCATACCCCCGATCGTTGAAATCATAGGGATTATCACCCACTACTTTCCTACCGTCAAAATCTATTTTCAGGTTGTAGTTCAAGCGATCTGTCAACCCTTTTCGATCATCATTGATGCTTTTCAGCACTTCGGGCATAGAATCGCCATATTCGAACATTTGTGAAGCAATCGACTTGCTCTGCAAAAGGGATTGGTCTTCGGTTTTAATGGCCGCTACTTCTTTTTTGGTATAGTCTTCTTTTCCCAAATGCGCGGTCAAGGCCTTGTGGGCATTTTCAATGACCGGGAACATCTGATCTAACTGGTTTTTATACCCAAGGTATTTTTGCGTGTCGGCATCCACTTTTGCTTTTGCCTCCGCCTGGGTAGCCGCATCCCCTAATTTTAATTTCAGGATTCGGGTGGCCTCTAACTGTTCGTTATAGGAAGGCCCCAAAAAATCGTATCCATGAATATCGTCTACATATCCATTGCCATCATCGTCTTTGCCGTTCCCGGGTTTTTCCCCTTTATTGGTCCACAAAACATCATTCAAATCTTCATGTTTTAAATCCATTCCGGAATCTATAATGGCCACAATTACTTTCTGCCCTTTTTTGCTACCGATAATTTCGGCATAGGCTTTATCAACGCTCATTCCCGGGATGGTATCGCTTACCAAATCCAAATGGCCCCAATTTTCTTTCTCCGCCCTAGTGAGGTCTGCTATTTTTAGCGGATTGGTATCAATATTCTCAATGGGGGTACTTACCAAGGCAGTTGCTCCACAACCCATAAGAAAAGAAGTTAGGAGCAAAATAATCGATTTTGAAAGTGTATTCATAGCGTAATATAGTTTAGTGTATTTTATCATAATAAGCACCGGGGTGTAGCGACGCAAAGCGTTCCAAGCACCCACGATCCGCCATTGTTACATAGCAAGTGGTGCCATTTGGCCCCCCAAAGGTAATATTTGAAGGCTTTTTTCCTAACAACCGCACTTCTTTTAATATATCTCCCTGAGGTGATATAATAACTACTGTGCCTTTGTCGTAACGGGTAATGTATAGATTACCCTTCGCGTCACAACGCATCCCATCGAGGCCAAAGTCGGAAAAGGAAATAAACAGCGATTTGTTAGACAGCTCATTTTGAGCATTTATGGCATAGCGCCATACCGTTCGCTGTACGGATTCGTTTACATATAGGAATTTGCCATTGGGACTCACTTCCACCCCGTTGGTGGTACCCATATTATCCTCTAGAAGCATGATTTTTTGGTCTGCACCAACTTTCCAAAGACGGCCTGTACCTTTTGCCCAATTGGGGTCGCTGAGGTAGATGGTACCGTTGGGTGCCATGGCAAGGTCATTGGGTTGACTCATATTGGGATTATGCGCCCAAAGCATCGGAGTATTACTCCCCTTTTCGACTTTATAGATGTTATGGCCCACATAATCTGCAATGTACATATGCCCCTCTGTATCAAAACGGATACCATTACCAACACTCTTTCCTGGCAGTTTTAGAAACCTTCGTGCATTCCCTTCCGTATCAACAATGCCGATGGTACCTTCCTCTTCGAAATTTACGGCATACAAATTTCCCTGGGAATCTACAGCAGGTCCCTCGATACCTTTGGTGAAGCCAAAAACGGGTGTAAAATCACTGCTTTGGGCCTTTTGTACCTTACAGTAGCAGCCAAGCGAGCAAATAAATAAACCAATGAGTATTTTTACTGGAATGCCTTTAGAATAACTCATTAAATGTATACGTTTCGTTAAGCCGAGCCCCTTTTTCTGTGGCTTTTAAGCTGCATAGTTCGTTGTGGGCGTCGTGTTCAAAAAACAGGTAGTACTCCTTTTCCAAAGCTTCGTTCAAGAAAGCTGCTTTCTCTTTTAGTGTTAGCAAAGGTCGGGTATCATAGCCCATCACATAGGGCAGGGGGATATGACCTGCCGTAGGGATTAAATCGGCCACGAACACCAAGGTTTTTCCTTTGTATTGAATTTGCGGCAACATCTGCTTTTCGGTATGACCATCTACAAAATGGATGCCAAACCCCAGTTCGGATTTTTTTATGAAGGGGTTGCTTGTTCTATGTATAAAATGTAGTTGACCACTTTCTTGCATTGGCAAAAGGTTTTCCTTTAAAAAGGACGCTTTTTCTCTGTAGTTTGGGTCGGTGGCCCATTCCCAATGCGCTTTGTTCGTCCAGAAACGGGCATTTTTAAATGCCGGTTCAAAGCCGGTCCTGCTTTTATTCCATTGTACGCTTCCTCCGCAATGGTCAAAATGTAGATGGGTCATGAACACATCGGTAATGTCATCTCTATGAAAACCAAATGTGGCCAAAGAACGGTCGATCGTATGGTCGCCCCATAGTGCATAGTACCCAAAGAATTTATCCGATTGCTTATTTCCCATACCGGTATCGATCAATATGAGTCGTTCACCATCTTCTATCAACAGACTTCTTGCAGCGATATCGATTTGATTGTTCGCATCGGCCGGATTGGTTCTTTGCCAAATAGTTTTGGGAACAACACCGAACATGGCCCCGCCATCCAATTTAAAATTACCTGTTTCAATGGGATACAGTCGCATAAAGGGCAAAATAGTAAAACTGTCGTAAACCGGGAATCCGTTTAACACTTATTTTCTGAAAGAGGGTTTGCTTTAAAAGTTCTATTTTAGCGGAAAACCTACCAATTACTTGAAAAAATTAGAACGAAGTTTATCGTTGACCGCCGTAATCGCCATTAGCATAGGAGGAATGCTAGGAAGTGGAATTTTTGTCCTTCCGGGATTGGCAGCGGCCAAAACAGGCTCTTCGGTATGGTTGGCTTATTTACTGGCGGCCGTTTGTATTTTACCTGCTGCCCTTTCAAAGTCCGAACTTGCTACGGCAATGCCTTCTTCGGGAGGTACCTATGTTTATATTGAACGTGCTTTTGGTCCTCTTTTTGGAACCATTGCAGGTATTGGCCTTTGGCTTTCATTGCTTTTAAAAAGCGCCTTTGCCTTGGTGGGCTTTGGAGCCTATTTGTCTATATTGGTCAATATTGAACTGGGCCTGACGAAGTATATCGCGGTCTTTTTTCTGGCCGTTATATTGTTCTTGAACATTCTTGGGGTCAAAAAGGTAGGCAAGGTACAGATGGTGATTGTAACAATCAGTTTGATTACCCTGGGATTACTATTGCTTTTTGGACTTCCTGCCGTTTCTACGTCCCTGTTGGATCCTTTTATGCTAAAAGGTAAAATGGGTCTTTTTTCCACAGTAGCTTTTGTATATATCTCATATGCAGGTGTTACCAAAGTGGCCGCCATTGCAGGTGAAATCAAAAACCCAAGCAGGAACCTTCCTTTGGCAATGATTCTTTCTCTATTGCTGATGACCAGTATCTACGTATCTGTGGCTTTTGCTCTGGTCGGAAACATACCACTTGAGTCGCTTGCTACCGATATTAAACCCATTTATACCATTGCAAATTTATTGGGGGGTACCTACATAGGTTATATCGCAGCAGGGGTTGGGGTCATTACCTTGATCTCTATGGCAAATTCGGGAGTGCTGGCAGCTTCCCGTTTTCCCTTTGCAATGGCCATCGACAAACTATTGCCTGAATGGATTGGAAAAATACATTCAAAATACCTAACTCCGGTCGTGACGATTGTTATGACCTGTTTTTTGATGGCATTGGTGATCCTATTCTTGGATGTAGAAAAAATTGCAAAACTTGCCAGTGCTTTTATGGTGATGATGTTTATTTTCGTCAACGCCTGTGTTATTGTACTGCGGGAAACGTCTGCCCAATGGTACCGTCCGCCATATCGTTCGCCCTTATACCCTTTTGTGCAATTGTTCGGCATTTTTAGTGGAATAGCGTTGTTGGTGTTTTTAGGGATGGGTCCTTTTATTACTATTTTGTCCATTTTGGCTATTGGCACCCTTATTTATTTCCGGTTTGGAAAAAATGCCACTCGCACTGGTATTCTTAGGAAATACGGTCATAGACCGGCCTTATATCTTTTCTATAAAAGGAATGGGCGTAACGAGATTTCGTATAGAGGCAATCAAAACAATGAAGCCAAGAATTTTGATGGAAAGCTTATGTCAAATGCCGGCGTAGCAGTGCCCTTATTGGGGAACGAAGCTTCTCCTGAAATGCTGGTCGAAATAGCATCGGCCATTAACAAAAGAGATACGGTTCAAGTGGTGAACATAACCGAAGTGCCCAACCAAACATTCTTGGATGCCATGGTCGAGGAAAACCCGAAGATGGTTTCGTTGGAACGCAGAATTTCAAGGCTTGCCAAGGCAAACGAGGTAACCATCGATTTTGAGTCGGTTGTGACCCATGAAATGTCGGATACCATTCATGAACTTAGCGACCAGACCCATTGCGATTGGTTGGTGATGGGTTGGAATGGCAGGGCCCATAGCGGCATACTTGTAAGCAACCCTATCGGGTGGTTGTTGACCCATATAAATTCAGACTTTGCGCTATTCAAAGATGATGGTGTTCGTCATATCGGAAAGGTGTTGTTACCCCTAAGGCCCGGTAGAAAAGAAAAAAATTTCATTGCCGTGGCCGATCGTATCTGCCGTTTTTATAATGCTACCTTAACATTGTTGCACGTAGTATCGGAAAAAACGGATTCGGAAGCAACAAGTACCATGGAAGCGCGTTCGCACGAATTATTGAAGAAGGTAGCCACAAAGGGCAAGGTGATCATTGAAAGAAACGATGACCCTATCGCTACGATTTCAAAAATGTCGGCCAGCTACGACCTGTTAATTCTGGGGACTCCCCAAAAGGACAATTGGATCAGCGTTTTGTTTGGTACGGGCAAAGATCGCTTCACCGAGCAATCTGCATGTTCTGTTTTGCGGCTTACCATGCGGGATTGATGTACTGCCACAATTCCCGAGCGGTTCCCAATAGGGATTTATGATCCTGCATACTCCTATAGAAATTACTATTTTTAGGTTAAAATTAAAAGCATGCTCGAACTAGCCGGAATCATCATCTTAGGAATTATTGCGCAATGGGTCGCTTGGCGTTTAAAGTTACCCGCAATCTTACCGCTAATCTTAATCGGTCTGTTGGTAGGCCCTATTGCAACTTTGTATACCGATGATGGTCATAAACTAATTGAACCCATTTGGAACGGCACTTCCGGACTTTTCCCTGGAGAGGGTCTTTATTATTTTGTATCCTTGGCAATAAGCATTATTCTTTTTGAGGGGGGCCTAACGCTAAAGCGATCCGAAATCCGAAACGTGGGCCCTGTTATCACTAAGCTAATTACACTGGGAAGTGTGGTAACCTTTTTTGGTGCCGGTTTGGCAGCACACTATATTTTCGGACTTAGTTGGCAGATTTCTTTTTTATTCTCTGCCTTGATTATCGTAACAGGGCCGACGGTGATTACCCCTATTTTAAGAAACATCCCATTAAAAAAAGATGTGTCGACGGTGTTAAAATGGGAGGGAATCTTAATCGACCCCATTGGTGCTTTGGCGGCCGTATTGGTTTTTGAATTCATTAGTGTTGGGGAAGGGCAGGGGTATACGCAAACGGCACTGATAGAGTTCGGAAAGATTTTACTTTTTGGGTTTAGTTTTGGTTTCACCTTCGCCCATGCGCTTACTTTTGTTATAAAAAAGAACTATGTGCCGCATTATCTGCTCAATGTAGCTTCGTTATCGGTGGTGCTTTTGGTTTTTGTAATGTCAGATGTTTTTGCACATGAATCGGGCCTTTTAGCGGTGGTCGTTATGGGAATGGTCATGGGAAATACGGATCTACCGAATATTAAGGAGCTGCTCTATTTTAAGGAATCCCTTAGCGTTTTGCTGATTTCGATACTATTTATTTTGTTGTCCGCCAACATCAATATGGAGGACTTGAAGTTGATTTACAATTGGGAAACAGCCGGTCTTTTTGCCATCATTGTTTTTGTTATTCGACCCTTAGGGGTTTTCCTAAGTGCTGCTGGATCCAATTTAAAGTTTAACGAAAAAATGTTTATCGGCTGGGTGGGGCCAAGAGGTATTGTTGCTGCGGGAATCGCGTCGCTGTTCGGTTCAAAACTACTTGCGAATGGTGAACCCGGCGCAGAGTATATTACCCCCTTGGTCTTCATGATTGTCTTGGGAACGGTTTTATTGAATGCCACAACGGCCCGTTTTTTTGCAAAGGCCATAGGCGTGTTCCTTAGCAAGTCTGATGGTATTTTGATTATCGGCGCCTCCAAATTGTCTCGCCTTATAGGGGCCTATTTGCATCAAAACAATCGAAACGTAGTATTGGTAGACAACAATAGGAACAATATTGAAAAAGCACAAAAGCTAGGTCTGGAAGCCCTCTCTGCAAATATCTATTCGGATAACCTTTCCGATAATATTGAATTGAATGATGTTGGGTATTTGATGGCCTTGACCGGAAACCCGGATATAAACCAGTTTGCAATCAATCGCTTCAAAGATCAGTTTGGAGAAAACGGTTCTTTTCGACTGGTTAGTTCGGAGGAAATGAACAATCCCGACAACAATCCCAAGGAAGGGTTGTTTTCCAATACAGATGATTTTGTAAAACTCATGGAGACGGTTCGGAAATACCCATCCATCAATGAAATTTTGCTGAAGGACGGTAAGCACTACAAGGATTTGATAGGAATAACCATGGCCGATGACAATATAATCCCCCTATTTCTTAAAACGACTGAAGGGGCTCTTAAAATCATCGCTTCCTCGGGGAATTTAGGCCAAGAGATTACGGAGGGTGCCAAGTTGGTATACTTGGGAAAGGTCTTTGATCAGGAAGAGGCCGTACCCCCAATTCAGCAAGCGAAGTAAGCCGGGAATATTTCGAGGATTTTTTTGAACGATGTATTGCTCAGACACCCAGATAGGAAGATTAGATAGAGGTCTGTTCAAAGAAAACTACCAACACCCAAGGATTGTCATCCGGTGCTTTGAACGTGTTCCCCGATACTTTTCCGAATTGTTTGATATTTCCGGTTTTTGGATTGTACCATTGATAATTTCCATTTTTGGGAAGGTCATTGATCGTAAGTTCCCCCCCTTCATTCAAATACGAAATGTATAGAATTCCTTCTTTTGCCAACAAGGGTTTACCGTTGGCAAGGCCCCACTTTTTTTGAACATCGATCAAGTCAAAATTGTTCAATATTTTACCAACCAACCCTACATAAGTAGCTCCTTCAAGTTGCAAGGCCCCTTCCCAAGATAAGGGTTGGTCGGCCCAGGAGGTCCAGCCTTTTTCATCGGAGGAGATTTTCCACTGCCATAGGCCCGCAGCACCATACACGACGCCCATGGTACCGCCATGCATGAGTTGCATCCAGGCGTCTTCGCCTTGCCACCATCCCAAACCGTTTTTGCCCGCGTTCATTCCTTCATAGGTGCTTTCTCCATTGGCCACTGCCTTTATAGGGAGGTGGTCGTACATTTTTTCCACTTTGTGATACTGGTGGTCTGTACCATGCCCTGTTTGTGCCCATTGAAAATCGAGCCATTCCTTTTCTTGGTGGGTTTTATTGAAATGCATACATTTTTTGGTCGGGTCGTTCAGCGCCCATTCCGCGACATAGTCATCACATGGGTTGTAATGAATCCCTACGGGTTGTTCGTACGCATCCCATTTCTGTAACATTTCCCCGCTTTCTTTTACACCGGGATCATTGCCATCGTGATCTGCTGAAATCAACCATAGCGCTGGGTTACTGCCATATCTTGCCAGTAGGTATCTGGTATAACGAACATATTCTTCTGGCTGTATTAATGGTCCGAGCACTTGTTGCCCTTTCCAGCCAAAACCATGAAAAACAGGTTGAAAAACAGGAACAATTTCATGTTCCAATAAAATTGCCACCAAGCTGTCAAAATAGTGAAAATAGGTAACATCGAGTTCGTTGATATGTCCGTTTTCTAAATCAGAGAAGGCTCTTTTGAAACCTTGGTCTACATTTCGTAAGTTGGGACCTTTGGCGTTTACATCGGGCTGCAATGTCATCATTAGGGCCGTGTTGAACCCTTTTTGTTTCCGGTCTTTGGCATATGTTACTACTTGCTCCTTTGTTGCTCGAAACGGAATGGCCCATGGCGTATCGGCTACTACCAGAAAGGATTTTCCAGAATGTTGCATTACATTACGGCGGTCTTGCGACATACGAAGTAATCCGTTTTTGATCAACCCATTTTTTCCTGAATACGGGACGGCTTCAAAGGCCCCCGATTGTTTATGCAACCCCTCATCTTTTGTATTGCTTGCATACGAAATCCAATTCCACTGCCCGTTCGAATCGGGCGGACAAAAACGTACTTTCCAAGTATTCCCACCATCCCAAAATGCAGGCCTTACCAACGTATCGCCTTTATTATTCCGAAAGCGAAACCAAACCTCCACGTCGGTATAAGGGCGATCGTACTTAACATTGGATGTTAGGACCGTTTCATAAGTGGTCCATTGCGGAACTTTTGGGAACGATTGGGCGTTTAGCGAGATGCACCCTAGAAGGAATATCCCTTGAAAAATTAATGAGAGAAGTAGTTTCTTAGTACCCTTCATACGCTTGTTTTTATAACAGCTTTCGGTTAAAAATGCAATTGGGATCGTGGGGTTTTCCTTCTAGTACTGCCAATACGTTTTTAACGGTTCGCAAACACATTTGGCGATATGTTGTGGTTGTAAGACTCCCTAGGTGCGGTGTTATTAGGGTCTTTGGATGGGAGATCAGCGGATCTTTTTCTGCGGGAGGCTCCGTTTCCAATACATCTGCCGCGAAACCTGAAATTCTTCCCAAAGTCAGTGCTTGCAACAAAGCTTCTTGATGTATGATCTTTCCGCGGGCCGTGTTGATCAGCAAGGGTCTTTTTTCCATTTTTTCAAAGGCGGAATGGTTCAGTAGGTTTGTTGTCTTTGAGGTTAAGGGCAGGTGAACACTAATACAATTGGCCTGTTTTAATAACTCCTCAAAAGAAACAAAATCGTAGGGGACGTCCTCTTTTTTCGCACTCCAGTACAAGACGGTCATTCCTAATGCTGTTGCAATGGCCGCTACTTTTTTGCCAATGTTTCCCAGGCCTAAAATGCCCAAGGTTTTTCCATTGATCTCGTCCCCCCTGTACGTATTTCTGCTTTGCCAATTCCCTTCTTTTACCATGGTGATCGCAGGATACAGGTTGCGCTGTAAAAGAAGTAGAAGCGCGATGGTATGTTCCGCAATGGTAGCCGCGTTGGAGTTCGGGGCATTGATTACTACTATCCCAAGTTTGGTAGCTTCGGCAACAGCTATATTATCTAAGCCTACACCACAGCGTGCAATGATACTGAGATGGGGGCATTGTTCTAACAAAGCGGGGTTTACTTGACCTTTACCGCGTGTAATTATTACATGAATATCGTTTTCCGAAACAATTTTCATTTTCGTTTGTTCGGAAAACCCCTCAAAAAGTACCACGTTCTGGGCCTCTGACAAGAGGTTCATAGCGGCAGGGGCAATGGTTTCTAAGAGTAGAATATTTTTCATTATGAACTCATAAAATAAAAAGATCCGTTTTAAGAATCCCCATGGTAAAGCGTCGCATCTTTAGATTTGTATCCTCTGAAATCGTTGCGTCCGGAGACATAGATCCCCTCTTTGTAAAGTGCATCTTCAAAAATGGCTTGGTCAATTGGGGCACCGGGCACGGAGGAAAGCTCCACCAAGTTTCCGGAGGGATCCCGTACAAATAGTTGAATGGCCCCATCGGGTAATTGACGAACATTGCCCCATGGTCGAATATCGATGGCGCCCAAGGCTTTCATTCTAAAAAATAAGGTATTGATATCGTCAACCTGCATGCAGATATGTCCACGAAACGAATAAACATCGTCCCATTCTGTCAAATGTAATTGTTGCTCTTCGTTGAATTTGAAAAAGGCGGTGGGGTAATCAAAAAGAAATGCGGGAATGGGTTCCAGGCCCAATTCGTTTTCGTAAAAGACACAGGCTTCTTCAAGATTGCTTACTACCAGAGCCACATGATTTATTTTGGTCGCCTTTGCCATATCGTTTGTTTTAATCGATCATTGAATATTAAAATTCCCGTTAAGTACCATCTAGGCTTTTGAAGGCCCTTTACCGTTGATACTCCCGTACAAAATCCCAATTGGGGGTAACACCCAAACCGGGTTTTTTAGGGGCGCTTATCATCCCGTTCGTAACTTCGATTTGTTCATTCACCAGATCGTACATCATAGGATTGCCCCCTAAGGAAAACTCTATTACATTGGCAGAGGGCGAGGCAAATGCGATAGAAACGCCTGCCATAAAGGAAAACGCCGAACCCCAGCAATGTGGTGCTAGCTCGAGCTGGTATGTGTGCGCTAGTTGAGCAATCCGCATTGCTTCGGTAATACCACCTACAATGGCACAATCTGGCTGTAACACATCTAATGCCCTAAGTTGAATCATATCACGCATATCGAAAGCGGTATACTCACTTTCTCCGGCGGCAATGGGAATACTTGTTGATGCACGTACTTCTGCCGTACCGTGCCGGTTGTCGGGGCTGATGGGCTCCTCGAGCCAATACAGATCGCAGTCGGCTACCCCTTCGCAGAATTTTTTAGCTTCCGGTACGCTAAACGTACCATGGGCGTCGGCCATGAGTTTAATATTATCCGGGAGTACTTTTCGGGCAGCTTGTACTCTTTTGATGCTTTCTTTAACGTTGGCATCCATTACCCCAACACGCATTTTTACCCCTTCAAAACCCTTGGCAACGTAGCCCGTTAATTGTGCACCAATTTCATCGACATTGGCCCATCCACCACTAGCATACACCTGCATTTCTTCTCTACAACTCCCGCCTAGAAGCTGGGTTACAGGCACCTTCAGCGCTTTTCCTTTTAAGTCCCACAACGCCATGTCAACACCACTCAAAGCTGAAATAGTAAGCCCCCTTCTTCCTAAAATTGGAAACTTGCGGCCTTTTGATAGCGCATAGTGATCTCTTGTGCCACTATAAACATGTTCCCATATACGGGTAATTTCATGTGCTTCTTTTCCTAAGAGTTGCGGTTTGATTTCATTTTCGATACAGCTTACGATCGATGCGCACGAGCCGGAAGAACCAACGGCGGCTTTGGCTTCTCCAAAGCCCTGTAAACCACTCTCCGTAGTGACAACGATCAAGGTCATATCGAAATGAGTTAGTAGACCGTAATCCGAACGATGCTGTTTTTCGCGTTCGATAGGACATCGTACCCAGAAGGCTTCTATATTACTGATTCGCATGTTTACAACAAGGGATTAAGGGTTTGGACCGATTTTCGGGTCAGCATTTCATAAAATTCCTCAGTAACGGCTGCACTACCGTGATCTTCTAAGAATTTTCGCTGTTCTTCGCTAAGTCCTTTAGCCGCGTTATCTATTGAATTTGGATACGGATTTGCAGGTGTTCTATCGATCGGGGCGCAGAATTCTACCGAGAGTACGGAGTCGTATTCGATTTCTTGCAAGGTGTCGATTATTTTTTTCCAATCAAGGGTTCCCATACCCGGTGCCATGCGATTATTGTCGGCAACATGAAAATTTACCAATCTTCCCTTCGCGCTACGAATGGCATCATAGAGGTTCTCTTCTTCCAAATTCATATGAAAAGTGTCTAGGCAAACCCCACAATTCGGGCCTACGGCTTCGGCAAGTGCCAGTGCTTGCTCTCCCCTGTTAATAAAATAGGTTTCGAATCTATTTATGGGTTCTATGCCGATTCGAAGCCCTACCGATTCTGTATACTCGTAAACTTTTTGAATGCCTTCGATAGCCCATTTCCACTCTTCTTCGGGACGACCATCGGGAATTGTTTTCCCTACGGTCGCAGGAACCAACGAAATGACCGAACCACCTAGCTCCTTGACCATTTTGGCAAGGTCTAACACATACTGTACCGACTTTTCTCTTTGCTTTGGGTCTTTCGCCAGCATGTTGCGATCTTCAAGCATGAGGGTTACGGAACCCCAACATTCAAGACCATTTGCATCCAACAGGCTTTTTACTTTTTGGGTATCATACAATTCGGGTGCCCCCTGAATCTCGAGTTTGGTATAGCCCAGTTTTGCAATTCTTTCTACTGTTTGTTCCAAGGGTTCGGCGCGCATCCAATTATGTATGGCAAGTTCCATCTATATAGGTGTGGTTTAGATAACTATTACACCCTTGGGCAAATCGCTTCAAAGGAGATGTACTAAAGTTAACCTAATTTTTTAATTCTAGGGATGATGCTTACGGCCAACACATAGAATCGGATTAATATGGCTTGGAAAAAGATAAAATAGGGCAATCACTATTTATCCTGAATAGGGCTCCGTTTTGCTGACAGCAATTGAGATGTCTTCTTTGGAAATGGGATACTGCTCACCGGCAAGCATTTGAAAGAAATGGACGGAAGATTCTCTTTTGATCTTGTCCTCCAGCAGTGCGGGATCAATATCACCGCCTTCTTGTTTCCAAATAAATATGGAGTGCTGTTCAACCTGAACTACCCGGTGATGGGCCTTGAATTGTGCAATATAAAATGTCATTAGTCGGGGAAACTTTTATGATATCAAATAGAACTATGTGGTGTTAAAGATATTGTTTAATTAGACATAGATTGTAAGAAAAACCATTTTTATTGTTGTCAAAACCATCAATCCTGTAGTAAGGCATTTAATCGTTTAGTTTTAAAACCGCCATAAAGGCCTGTTGCGGAATTTCTACATTGCCTACTTGGCGCATTCGTTTTTTTCCTTTTTTCTGCTTCTCAAGCAACTTCCTTTTACGGGAAATATCCCCTCCGTAACATTTGGCGGTCACATCTTTTCGCAAAGCTTTGATGGTTTCTCGAGAAATAATCTTAGCACCAATCGCTGCTTGAATAGGGATATCGAACTGTTGACGGGGGATAAGTTCTTTTAACTTTTCACACATCTTTTTGCCGATGTTCACCGCATTATCAAAGTGTATCAAGGCAGACAATGCATCCACTGGTTGGCTGTTCAATAGGATATCGACTCGAACCAATTTTGAGGCACGCATGCCTATGGGAGTATAGTCAAATGAAGCATAGCCTTTAGAAACGGTTTTAAGACGATCATAAAAGTCAAATACTATTTCTGCCAATGGCATATCGAACGTTAATTCGACACGATCCGTGGTAAGGTAGGTTTGATTGGTAATTAAACCACGTTTATCGATGCAGAGCGACATTACGTTCCCCACAAAGTCTGACTTTGTGATAATCGTTGCCTTGATATACGGCTCTTCGACCCGATCGATGGTAGAAGGGTCGGGAAGATCTGTAGGATTATTTACGATTAACGGGGTCTCCGGGTCTTTTCGGGTATAGGCATGATAACTTACGTTGGGAACGGTTGTGATCACGGTCATATCAAATTCCCGTTCCAGGCGCTCTTGAATTATTTCCATATGGAGCATTCCAAGAAAGCCACAACGAAAACCAAATCCGAGGGCGGCACTGCTTTCCGGTGCAAAAACAAGGGAGGCATCATTCAACTGCAACTTTTCCATGGAAGAACGCAGTTCTTCAAAATCTTCGGTATCTACCGGATAAATACCGGCAAACACCATCGGCTTTACATCTTCAAAACCATCGATTGCATTTTGTGTGGGCTTGGCGGCGTCGGTAATGGTGTCGCCCACCTTCACCTCACGCGCATCCTTGATGCCGGTGATCAAATAGCCTACGTCGCCCGCTTGAATATTTTGTTTGGGGTGTTGAGTGAGTTTTAAAGTACCTACTTCATCGGCAAAGTAGCTCTTGCCAGTCGCTACGAATTTTATTTTTTGACCCTTTTTGATTTCACCATTAATGACCCTAAAATAGGTTTCTACCCCCCGGAATGGATTGTATACCGAGTCAAAAACCAAGGCCTGTAAGGGTTCGTCTATAATACCCTCGGGCGCAGGAATATGTTCAATGATGGCAGCCAGGATTTCTTCGATACCGATACCTGTTTTTGCACTCGCAGGGATTACTTCTTCGGGCTTACATCCTAAGAGATCTACGATATCATCTGTTACCTCTTCCGGATTCGCACTGGGCAAATCAACTTTGTTCAATACGGGAATAATCTCTAAATCGTTTTCCAGGGCCAAATACAAATTGCTGATTGTCTGCGCTTGAATGCTTTGAGCAGCGTCTACCACTAACAGTGCTCCTTCACAAGCTGCAATAGACCGTGAAACTTCATACGAGAAATCAACATGGCCAGGGGTATCGATCAAATTGAGTACATAGGATTCCCCTTTGTAGGTATACTCCATTTGTATGGCATGACTTTTAATGGTGATACCACGCTCTCGTTCCAAATCCATGCTATCGAGCAGCTGTTCCTTTTTTTCCCGATCAGTGACCGCACCGGTAAAATCCAACAAACGATCGGCCAAGGTGCTTTTACCATGATCAATATGTGCTATGATACAGAAGTTTCTAATGTGCTTCATAAATTCGCTTTCCACGGGCCTATATGGCCTTCAATAAGGTTGCAAAGATACTGTAAAATATGGAGCGCTCGGTTAGGGTCAAAGAATTCTATACAGACATCAATACGGCGAATAAATTTCGATAAAGCGCACATGAAAAGTAAGATTAAACCGATAAATAGTAGTAGATTTATATGCTAATTAAAGAACCCTGTGAGGAACGCCCTTCTTCTTTCTTTTTTCTGGATTCTACTGTGTACCCCGCTTTTTTCCCAAGACTACGTTGTTAGTGGTACTGTGAGGGATGCGGCGGGAACACCCTTGGCACTTGCCAGTGTTTTTTTGTTGGATGAGAAATACACTACTTTGATCGATGGTACTTCTACCAATGAAGCGGGCCAGTATGAAATTACTGGAATACCCCCGGGCAACTACTACTTGAAAGCAAGCTACATTGAAAACGAATCGGATCCCATTCCAATAGCAATAAAGGCAGACTTGGTGCTAGACGACATACTATTGAACAAAACCAAAGAGCTGAAAGAAGTGGTAGTCCTGTCGGAGAAACCACGATTAGAGCGAAAAATAGACCGATTGGTATTTACGGTCGAGAATACATCCATTGCCGACGCGGATGTTTGGGAGGTTTTAAAACGAACCCCCTCTGTGGTTGTTGTAAACGATAAAATTACGATAAAGGGTGCCGGCAACGTTGGTATCATGATCAATGAACGTTTGGTAAACCTGCCTCAGGGCGATATTATCAACCTGTTATCGGGTACTTCGGCAAGCAATGTGGAGGCGATAGAAGTAATTACAAATCCTCCTGCAAAATATAGTGCGGAAGGAGGCATGTTGATCAACATCAAAATGAAGACTAACTTGATCTCTGGGTACAACGGCGCTGTGTACAATAGGTATAAACAAGCGGTTTTGCCGAAGCACCTTGTAGGCACAGATCATTTTTTCAAGGGTAAAAAAGCAGCGTTTTCGGTTAATTATAGTTTCAACAATAACAATCAGGTCGATCGATATACCGACAACACTAATTTTTTCGAGGGTAGTGACCTTAGCTCTTTATGGGTATTGGAACAGACATTCTACAGATACTCAATAAGACATAATTTGAATACTTTTTTCGATTATATTTTTGACGATAAAAACAAACTAAGCTTTTCAACCATAACTTCAATACAACCCAAACTTGATAAACAAGTAGATTCTGAGACTCGAATCAATGATTCATCTGGAGTTCTCGAAAATAGTTTTACCACTCAAAATATTTCAAAGCAGGATCAGTTGAATACATCTTATTATTTGGACTATATACATAGTTTTACCAAAAAAGAGGCTAAACTATCCGTTGGTTCTCACTATACTTATTATGATTATGACCGATTTCAGGTTCTTCAAACAGATTTTTTTGATTTTGATCGAAATTTGATTGGCGAAAATGATTTCAACACGATCAATTTGCAGCGTGTTGATTTATACAACGCCCAATTGGACTTCCAAACTACTTTAGGGGTTTCCGGTAATTTCGAAACGGGTCTTCGGTATGCCGGAATCGACTCTAAGAGTGATGTGGAGCAAGAAGGCTTCGACAGGAGCCAACCGGGAATTGACCCGACTGAAAATGGGGATTTTGATTATGAAGAGGATATTTATGCAGCGTATCTGGCGTATGGAACTAAATGGGGTAGCTGGACAATGAAATCTGGTCTTAGAGCTGAATTTACGGAAACCCAAGGGGTTTTGGAAGACAGCGCACCAAGGAATAATGATTATTTGGAATGGTTTCCCTCTTTTTCATTTAGCTATGCTCCCAATAAAAAGAACAACTTGGTTTTGAACTATTACAGAAGAATAAATAGACCGCGTTATAATAAGGTCAACCCTTTTCAAGTGTTTCTTAGTAACAATGTCGTAGAGGAAGGAAACCCTGGATTGTTGCCCGCGACCAGGAATTATGTGGCTTTGGATTATACCTATAATCAAACCTATACCGTGGAGTTCTACTATCGAAATGAAAAAAACCCGTTTCGAATCTTACTTTTTCAAGATAATGATTCAAACTTGATTCGCTTTATATCTACCAGCTTAGATCAAAGAATCTCATATGGAACCGAGTTGTCTTATGACAAAAGAATAATGCCCTTTTGGAGTATATATGCCAATTTACACTCTTATTATAATGAATACCGATTCGAAGATTTAGAATCGAATGCTCAAATAGAAAATGGCCGGTGGACCTGGCTGTTTAGAAATACCCATAGTTTTAAATTTCTCAGAGATAAAACCTTGTCGGCCGATTTGAGTTTTATGTACCGATCTCCTAGAACATTGGGCAATGAGGTACAAAGTGCTATCAGCAATCTAGGGGTTTCAATGAGAAAAACGTTTTGGGAAGGCAAGGTGAGCATTTCAATGCGTTTGGATGATATCTTTAATCAAAGCAATGCTTTTTTGACAAGGGAATTTGAGCAGCAACTAAGTACCACGGATGTACGGTTGGAAACGCGTATGTTTTCATTCAACTTGCGCTATCGCTTTGGAAATGAAAAGATAAAGAACAATAAAAAATCGAAGCGGGTAGAGGAACGAAACAGGATTTAAAAACCACCCATTAGCCCCCCCGCAGATACCAAGGCCTACGATGAGGTATACCCCCGCCAGGATAAAAAGCACCTTTGCGACTTTTTTGTTGGTCTTTCTAGCAACCAACCCACCAATTAAAAGCAAAATAGGGGGTCCGAGCATTAATAATACCAACATGACAACGAGGCCACCTAAGTTCCCTACTTCCAAGAAAAAAGATGTTTTCATTTATTCGGTGTTGTTTTACCACGCGGTCATTCATTGACGACTTTCGAAAAAGATGCAACCGTTTGGCCCATCGTTCTTCGCTATTCAAATAGCAGAATACCGAAAGTTCCCAAAAATCAAGAAAGATACCGATATCCAAATGAGGCCTTGAGTGGGTTGCTGTACTATTGGTAAATACCAACACCACATAGCCCCAGAGCGATCAACAGACAGCAGCCAGCCATTATCATAAACACTTTGCCCGGCTTTTTTTGCTTTGTTAACAGTAAGATCAACCCAATCAAAAAAAACAATATGGTGGGTGCGAACATAAAAAAACCAAGCCAAGCGACAGTATCCAAATGAATCTCTAAAGGGAACATCTCAAACGGTTTTATTTATTTAGTGTCTAAAGAAAAATTTGCCAACATGATACCGCAAATTCCAAAACTGATCAAAAGGTATACCCCCATAAGGATGAAAAACAGTTTGGCCATTTTTTTATCTTTTTTAGCCAAACCTACGAGGGCAAGGATTAAAAACGCAATCGCGGGACCTACTAATAGTAGTATGATGATTACCATTGTTCCTCTTTTTTCAATTGTTCCAAATACTGTACTTTTTCATCCCTATAAAAAAGGTTCATTGTTTCGAACGGTATAATTTTATAGTCTTTATTGACAATGTGAACACATGATTTTTTTATGGCCCTCACATCAAAGTTATGTGCATCTATAAATTGCATGATAATGATTCGGAACAGATTGTCATAACCTAACTCAGGCGCCTCTATTTCCGGAAGACAACACATAATGCTTTTTAAATTTTCAGAGGCTCTTTCAACGGAATTTCCAGTGCTAAAAAGCTCCACCATTTTCCCATGCAATTCATGATCTTGCTCGTAAATTATAGTATTTTTCCCTTCGTTCAATAAGTCATCGGGATTAATATAACGGGTTAAAGGACTTACCTCCTCTCCTATTTTCAAGGCATAGGCCATGACAAGCGCATCGGGATTGCAGGGAACAGGCAGAAGGTCATCCGGTTCAAAAATAGGGGATTGTTCCAAAATAGTACGACGTACTTCGGTAAGGGTGATGCGATTTTCATCTACTTCGAAATTTTCCAAACGCCCTGCAATTTGAGTGGGTTGAAACGTAACGCCACGAACGCATTTCTGCTTTAGGGCGAAGTCGATCGTTTGGCCCATTTCATGGTCGTTCAATCCTTTTTGTAATGTAACGACCAGGGTAGTTGATAGGTTTAAACGATTCAGATGTTCCAATGCTCCCAAACGGGTTTCTGCAAGATCTGCTCCACGGAGTGTTTGCAATACCCCATTATCCAACGAATCAAATTGAAGGTAAATTTCAAAATCAGGTGCGTAGGTAGCAAGCTGTTCGGCAAACTTAAAATCCTTGGCGATTTTAATACCGTTCGTATTCACCATTAAATGCCGAATGGGCAGGCTTTTGGCATAGTCGAGTATTTCAAAAAATTGTGGATGTATTGTAGGCTCGCCCCCGCTAATTTGCACCACATCGGGCTCTCCCTCATTTTTGACGATAACATCCAGCATTTTTTTGATTTCCTCCAACGTACGATGTCTACCATAATGTGGAGACGAGGAAGCGTAACAAGTTGGGCATGTAAGGTTACAACGGTCGGTAACTTCTACAACGGTCAAACAGGAATGCTGTTCATGGTCAGGGCAGAGCCCACAATCATAAGGGCAGCCATAATGCGTTTTTGTGTTGGAGGTTTTAGGGTATTCGGATACCTTGTTATAGTTGCGAATGTTCTTATAATATTCAATATCATCGGCTATCAAAACCTTGCTCTTACCGTGTTCTTTGCAATTTTTCAGCATGTACACCTTTTCATTTTCAAAGATGATCTTAGCGTCGACCCTGCGCAAACATTCCGGGCAAAGACTTAAGGTAAAATCATAATAGGTGTAATTTCTGGTAGGCATAAGCGATTCCGTTGCGGATTGTTTTTAGGTAATATAGTAAACAAATTAGGCATAAATATTGAATGCTACTGAGTCCTAAGACAAAAAAGGTATTTGGTTTTAAGAATTCGATACAGAACCTAAAACAGAAATAGCTGACCATAAATAGTTTAAAATAGGAGCCGCTTTGCAGTTGCATAGGTCTTTTTTGCATTCTGTAAACAACGAAGAATAAGAAGCTTAAAAATAGAATCTCATATAAGGCCAAAGGATGGCGTTCCAGTCCATCACCCAGATTCATCCCTAAAAAGGAAGTGGTTTCCTTCCCAAAAGTAAATTCTTTGACACCTGCAAAAAAACAACCGATTCGACCAATGATGATTCCTAGAATAATGGGCAGGGTAAAGAGATCGCCGGAAGATTCTTTTTCCCCTATTATTTTTTTTGCGAGTTCAACTCCCAAAAGCCCTCCAAACAGTCCGCCCATGATGGTTTTGTTGTTGAACAGTACGATCCAACCTTGTTGGGCGTGCAAGGTGGGATCTTCTAGAAAAGCGACGATACGGGATAAGAACAGCGCCCCAAAAATAGCCCCTAGAATTATGGATAATCGGTTGTCCGAAGAAATTACATCATGCGTTCTTTTCCGTAAAACCACATAGTAGCGAAAGGCAATAAAAAATGCCGCATATTCGAGTACAAGGTGCATGTTTACTTTTATACCGAACAGTATGGGTTCAAAGGGCAGAGTCATTGGCTACTACCTATTTAGCGGTTTCCAGTGAAGTTTCTTGCCATTCGGCGATAAAGAGATTGGTATCTCTCGTACCTCCGTTATTTCGGTTGCTGGAAAACGCCAGATACTTCCCATCATTTGAAAATACAGGGAAAGCATCGAAGGTTTCGCCATGTGTTACCCGCTCTAGGTTTTTGCCATCGATATCAATAAAATATAGATTGAAAGGAAAGCCCTTTTCGGCCTCGAAATTGCTTGAAAACAATACTTTTTTGCCGGATGGATGAAAAAACGGACTCCAATTGGCGTTGCCTAAAAATGTTAATTGTTTTAGGTCGCTACCGTCCGCGTTGCAGATAAAAAGCTCCATATCGGTGGGTTCTACCAAACCTTCGGCCAGGAGATCTTTGTACTTTTTTATTGCTGCCTCCGTTTTCGGGCGCGAAGCCCTAAAAATGAGTTTACTGCCATCTGGCGAGAAAAAGGCCCCGCCGTCATAACCTAGCTCGTTTGTTATCTGCTGTACATTGCTGCCATCCAAATTCATGGTATAGAGTTCTAAATCACCACTTCGGGTAGAGGTAAAGACGATCTTATCGCCTTTAGGAGAAACCGTGGCCTCCGCATCGTATCCGGGCTCATGGGTTAATTGGGCAGTAATGTTCCCTTTCAGATCGGCCACAAAAATATCAAAAGTGTCATATACGGGCCATACATAGTTTCCATTTTTTCGCAAAGGTACCTCTGGACACTCCTTATCCGCCAAGTGCGTAGATCCGTAGACAAAATGTTCGTTATCCGGCAGGAAATAAGCACAGGTAGTACGGCCCCTTCCTGTACTTATCATGGGTGGAATGGTATCTTTGAAATTTTCCTCTGTGTTCATTAGGAACATTTGATCGCAATGCATTCCCCATGCCTTGTTGTTCGATTGAAACACCAGCTGCGAATCGTCCCAATTCCAATACGCTTCTGCATTGTCGCCGCCAAAAGTAATTTGCCGAATACTCTTGAAATATTTTTCTTCGGGATAGATCAGTGTATCGTTCCCGGCCATTAGCGATTTTTCGCTTTCTGTAGCGGGTTGAACCGTTTGTTTGACCTCATTTTTACAGCTGTTTAAAAACACCAAGAAGACAATGGCACCAAAAATTCTCATGGGATGCGTATTTTTATGTAAAAATAACCGCAATGCAATTGAAACAGTTGATTATACCAATTTTTTTTGTATTCCTTCTCGCTTGTAAGCCCGAAAAACCAAAGGCGATTAGCTTACAAGAAGATGTTGCCTTTTTAGCGAGTGATAGTTTGAAAGGTCGTGAAACAGGGACATCCATGGAATTAGTGGCTGCTCAATACCTTCAAAATCGCATGAAAACGATTGGGTTGCGTCCTAAGGGGAATGCCGGAACCTATTATCAAACCTTTACCTTCAAACCCAAGACAGACCCACATTCGGAAGCGCAATTTGTTGAGGGGGAAAATACCATTACAGGCACCAATGTGATCGGATATATAGACAATAAAGCCAAAAAAACGGCCATCATCGGAGCTCATTATGATCATTTGGGCATGGGTGGTGCCGGGTCCTTGCATTCGGAAGGAGCCGCGATACATAATGGCGCCGACGACAACGCAAGCGGGGTAAGTGTATTGCTTCGTTTGGCCGAAGCTTTAAAAGATACCCTACGAACGAGCAATTACCTTTTTATTGCTTTTTCAGGGGAGGAAATGGGTTTGCTGGGAAGCAATTACTTTACCAAGAACCCTACGATAGATTTTACGAAGGCCTCCTTTATGATCAATATGGATATGGTAGGCCGCCTACGGGAAGATAAGACCCTTTCTATAAGCGGTACCGGAACAACGCCGATATGGGCACAGATTCTGAACACTATGAACCCAGGATTCAAATTGGTATTGAGCGAATCGGGGATGGGACCCTCGGACCATACTTCTTTTTATCTACAAGACATTCCTGTCTTACACTTTTTTACTGGACAACATGCCGATTACCACAAACCTTCCGATGACGCCGAAAAATTAAACTATGAAGGCATGGAGATGATTTCAGATTATATTCTATCCATTATCGGAGCGCTCGATGATCAACCAAAACTCTCCTTTAGAAAAACGAAAAACGAAAGCGAGGATGTACCTAGATTTAAGGTCGCTTTGGGCGTGATGCCCGATTATCTTTTTGACGGAAAAGGCATGCGTATTGATGGGATTACGGAAGAAAGGCCGGCGGCGGTTGCGGGACTTCAAAAAGGAGATGTTGTGATTCAGTTAGGGGATAGTGTCGTGGTAGATATGATGAGCTATATGCGCGCCCTGTCTGTTTTCTCGGAAGGGGATGGAACCAAGGTGGTTGCCGATAGGAATGGGGAAAAGATTACAGTGGAAATCCGCTTTTAATTTTTACGTAAATTTGCCCTCCCAAAGAAGGAAAAAAGATGCCCAAGATAGGAGACATTCAATTGCCAGATTTTCCGCTCTTACTAGCTCCGATGGAGGATGTGAGCGACCCTCCCTTTCGCGCTTTGTGCAAGGAACAGGGAGCCGATGTGGTGTATACCGAATTCATCTCTTCTGAAGGCTTGATCCGCGATGCCGCCAAGAGTGTGATGAAGCTTGATATTTATGAGAAGGAACGGCCCGTGGGAATACAGATTTTTGGAGCCAATTTAGATTCCATGCTACGATCGGTTGAAATCGTTGAAAAATCAAACCCGGATATTATCGATATCAACTTTGGTTGCCCGGTAAAAAAAGTGGTCAGCAAAGGGGCAGGAGCAGGTATATTGAAAGATATTGATCTAATGGTCTCCCTAACGAAAGCGATGGTCGAACACACGAAACTGCCCGTTACGGTGAAGACCCGATTGGGCTGGGATCATGACTCCATCAAAATAGTAGAAGTTGCCGAACGCCTGCAAGATGTGGGCTGCAAATCAATTGCCATTCACGGGCGTACCAGGGCCCAGATGTACAAGGGAGAGGCCGATTGGAAACCGATTGCCGAGGTCAAGAACAATTCTAGGATGCACATTCCCGTTTTTGGAAATGGGGATGTAAATAGCCCGGAAGCTGCTATGAAAATGCGGGATGAATATGGCCTTGACGGGGCGATGATCGGGCGGGCTAGTATTGGCTATCCGTGGTTTTTTAAAGAGGTAAAACACTTTTTTGAAACAGGGACGCATTTGGCACCCCCCACCATGCAAGAGCGTGTGACGGCGGCCAGGCGCCATTTGCAAATGGCGATTGATTGGAAGGGTGAAAAACTCGGGGTTTTTGAAACCAGGCGCCACTATACAAACTATTTTAAGGGCATTCCCAATTTTAAAGAGTACCGCATGAAGATGGTGACGAGCGATGATTCGGCCGATGTGTTCGCAGCCTTTGACGAGGCCTTGGAAGTCTTCGGGAACTACGAGTTCAGTCTATAAAAACACCTATAATTTTCTTTGCGAGATTTTTACTAGGATGCAATCAACTTTGCGTTGATGCGACTACTGGCAATTTTTGAAGCGATGACCCCCAAGACAATGATGGTAGCCAAGACAATAAGGACGTTTATAAATTGGTATTCCACCGGGTAGGCCAAAGAGGGGGTAATTTTTAGCCACCCGAACAACAATTGAGAACCGATGAGCAAGGATCCCAAGATGACCCCTATTAGGCCGCCTAAGCTTGTAACCAGTATGCCTTGCACAAAATAAATGCTACGCAATTCTCTTAAGGTGGTTCCCAGACTGTACAAGGTTTTCGAATTTTGTTGCTTGTCCAGGATCATCATGGTAATGGCTCCTACGACATTGAACAAGGCGATGACCAAAACCAATGTAAAAATGAGATAGGTGGCCAAATTCTCGGTATTGAGCATCTTGTAAAGAGTACTGTTCTGTTCTTTGCGGTCTTTTAGGAGTACCTTATCTCCAAAAATTTGTTCAATCTTGGTTTTGGTACTGGGAATATCCTCGGCCGAACGCAGTTTAAAATTGATTCCCGAAAGCTGGGTACTATCTTTTTCGAGTAACGCACGAACAAGTCCCAATTCGGCAAAAACATACTTCTTGTCCAAGCTTTCTTCCACACCGTAAATGCCGCTTAGCACCAAAGGGGCCTCGTTGTACACTTTCTTTTTTGATTGTGGAGAAATAAAGCCTTTTCCGGGCTTTAGGGCGGTGATGGTGATAGGGCTTCGAAACTGGTTCGTTGAGGTATTAAGGGCATTGGCAATGCCGATACCGGCTACCCCTTGCAGCTCGTTGATCGACCAATTGCCGTAATAAATAGTACTGTCTACCCCGGTCACACGGTTATAGTTAGAATCTACACCCTTTACGACCGCAATTTCATATAACTCCCTATTGGTCAGTACTACTTTTTCTTCCAGCTCTTTGGAAAATGCGGTAATCTCAAAAATGGCCCCTAGCGCTTCCTCCTGTTCCGGACTTACCGAAAAAAACTTTCCTATGGCAGGGACCGCCTTTAAGTCGGGATCAAACGTATTGCTAAAGGAAAGACTAAAGGTTTTGAGACCGGCGAAGCCTGATAATACAATAAACAGGGCCGCAGAACCGATTACGATGACTAAAAATGTAATGGCATTGATAATATTCACCGCATTTTGGCTGCTTTTAGAACGCAGGTATCGCTTCGCGATGTAAAAGGGAAAATTCAAGCTTATGACTTTTTTCTTTTGGGAAGCAAATCGCGATTTTCGATGGGGTTTTCTTCTCCTTTGAGCGATTGTTCGATGCCTTCGATGTATTCCAGGGAATCATCTAGGAAAAACAACAATTCAGGAACGCGTCGTAGTTGGTTTTTGGTACGTTGTGCGAGTTCGTGTTTGATCAAGGGCTGGTTTGATTTGATTCCCTCCATTAATTTCGGGGCTTCCTTGGTCGGAAAAATACTCAGGTATACCTTGGCGATTGAAAGGTCGGTCGTAACCGTTACTTTTGAGACCGAAATAATGGTACCGCGCATCCCGCCATCAATTGCCGCACGTTGTAAAATATCAACGATATCTTTTTGAATTACCCCGCCGATCTTCTTCTGTCGTTGTGTTTCCATGGGGCAAAAATACACACATTATTGTGTACTTTAGTGGTTTAAAAGAAGATAGTGAACAAAATAGAACATATCGGAATTGCTGTAAGGGACCTAAATGCCTCTAACTCCCTTTTTGAAAAATTGCTGGGAGCGCCTCATTATAAAATTGAAGAAGTGGCTTCCGAAGGGGTGCGCACCTCTTTTTTTCAGGCTGGCCCCAACAAGATAGAATTGTTGGAAGCGTTAAACGAAGACGGCCCTATTGCCAAGTTTTTGGATAAAAAGGGAGAGGGGGTTCATCACATCGCATTCGCGGTAGATGATATCGTTTCGGAAATAGCGCGTTTAACATCGGAAGGCTTTACGGTATTGAACAAAGAACCTAAAAAAGGTGCCGATAATAAACTGGTCGCCTTTTTACATCCCAAAACAACGAACGGGGTCTTGGTAGAGCTTTGTCAGGAAATACCCGAATCGCTTTAAAAATACGTTGCAGCCTTTAAAAATAAATGGTAATATTGCAATCCCATTTTTGGTCCTATAGCTCAGTTGGTTAGAGCATCTGACTCATAATCAGAGGGTCCCTGGTTCGAGCCCAGGTGGGACCACTGGGAAATTTTAAATATTCCCTAAAAGCCTGAAAATGAACTGTTTTCAGGCTTTTTCATTTTTATTGATTTCATATAAAATCATATGAAATCAACCGTTCTGGTGAGTGATTCGGTGAGTACTTTATTATTCGTAAAAATGCTACCCAAACTATGTTAAAGAATTGACATTCAATTCTTTGTTCGGATTTGCAAGTGATATTAATAATCCAAAAAGCACAGTTATGGAGGCTAAAAACACATTTTCCATTCTTTTTTACCCAAAAACCAGTGATTCCGATAAGCAGGGAATGTCCCCTCTTTTCCTTCGAATCACTGTTGATTCTAAGAGGGCCGAACTCAGTCTAAAAAGGAAAATCAACCCCGCGAATTGGTGTCCGATTTCCAACAAGGTTATCGGAAACGGGCAGCACATAGAAGAAATCAATTATCATTTAGACGACCTAAAGGTTCGCATCCGCCGAATACAAGCAGAGCATGTTTCGCAAGGACAACCGTATTCAGCGGTTACCATCAAGAATAAGCTTTTGAACAAGGGAAGCAAAATCAAAACGGTGCTTTCGATTTACGATGAGCATAATGACCAAATGGAATCCCTTTTAGGAGTTGAGTATACCTATAGCACTTATAGAAGACATGTAAGAACCCGAAACCACTTGGAAAAATTCATTTTTCAGGCATATGGTGGGAAAGACCTATTTATCACCAATGTGGATTTAAAGTTTGTTACTGGGTTTGAGCATTACTTGAAACTAAACAAAGCAGGGAGTCATAATACGATTGTCAAGTACGTCACCAATTTCAAGAAAATAGTTCGGATAGCCCTTGCCAATAGCTGGATGAAAACAGACCCTTTCTATCACTGGAAAGCAAGATGGAAGAAAACATATCGGGAGGTGTTGACAGAGATTGAGTTACGATTGTTAATTGAGAAGGAATTCAAGTTAGTTCGATTGGAACGGACAAGGGATGTTTTTGTCTTTTGCTGCTTTACCGGGTTGGCCTATATCGACGTGAAAAATTTGGGTGTAGAGAACATCCATAGTATAGGGAATAAAAAATGGATAAGAATTCTGAGAACTAAAACGAAAGTACAAAGTACTATTCCTCTTTTGCCCATAGCGGAAGCAATCCTTGATAAATACATAATGTCAGGAATTGGGCAAGTGGGGGAACGATTGCTACCTGTCTTAAGCAATCAGAAGATGAACCAGTATTTAAAAGAAATATCCGAAACGTGCGGTATCAATAAGCGAATGACATTTCATTTGTCCCGTCACACATTTGCTACTACGGTCACTTTGTCCAATGGTGTACCTATCGAATCCGTGAGCAAAATGCTAGGACATCAGTCCATGCGGACTACTCAGATTTACGCCAAGGTGCTTGACCATAAGTTGAGCAAGGACATGGAAATGGTAGCAGGAAAATATTAGTTATGATTTTATCCCAAATCTTACCCTTGACTTTTGCACGAGGTTCCTGTGGAATTTTTCCAGTGTTCGGGAAGAAAAACGTTAAGGGAAAATTTCATAGGGTGCAACTTACTTTTTGGAATTTAAGGCGGGTTTGCCGTATTCAAAATTAGGATACGTAGTAGACCTGATTTGAATAGCAAGAGGGTAGCACGCTAAAGCGATGCTACGTTTCGAAAATAGACTATAAAATATTGATTATCAATATTTTATAAAAATGATAAAAAGAAGAGAAAAATTTAAAATTGTAACAATTGAGCCTACAGCCTTTATAAACAGGGCTTTAGATTGTAACAATTGAACGATAAAAATGAAGAAAATGGATGGATTTGGGACAATACGATTACATCACAAAACCATTAAAAGGTTTAGGCGATTTTCAAGGAAAATAACAAAGTCTTATTCCGAAACTTTGGAATCGGTTATTGACTTTTTCGAGTGGCATGGAATATCACCATCAAGCAAGTTCCCAAGACGAATTGATAAAGATGGTGAGAAGACCCGCAAACGAATCAATGCCCTAATTGCTATTATAAAGGATATTGAAAAGACACAGACATTGCCCACTAACACAATGCTTTTAGCACTTTTTGGCCAACATGAAATTGTAAAGAAAAGAAGGGAGCCCAAAAGGGTTGAAAAGAAGTTTCAAAAGATGACAAAAGAGGAGTGGAACAAGTTGGAGGGAATGATTCCAAAAGAACGATTAAGTCAATTGGAGGAAAAATATAAAGGAGAAAAAGAAGAGGTTTTACAGTTCCTTTCAAAAGTTAAATTGGTTAAGCCGAGGTTTGGGAATTCGTATTGGACAATTGATACCAACGCTACTGAAATGGGTCTTCTTAAAAAAAGAATGAGAAAAGATTACTGAATAATTTTGCCTCGCTCAGTAGTATTAGTTTGTGTAAGTATTTGGGACGCTTGCAGCGCGAAACCTAGTTTCGCTCGCACTCTTTTATTTAATTGGAAAAAACTAGAAACTATATTAAACTTTGGCAAAAAAAATGTAATTTGCCAAAGTTTAAACTAAACGATTTGAATGCTGAGTTTGTTGATAGAGTCAAGTCTTTTTTGGATACCAAACAAGCGGTTTCCAAAGAAATGCTTTTAGATTATATATGGGAAGAATTCCCAGAACTAAAAAAAGGCTCTATAAATGTGTACCTGTCAAAACTCAAAAAGGAGGGCGTTATAAAAAACCCTTCACGGGGATTATATAGACTAAGGGCTAAAGAGGAGTACAGGCCAAATGTGGATGTGAAGCTCAAAAAGCTATTTAATAAAGTAAAAAAGGAATTTCCATTTGCAGAACTCTGCGTATGGAGTACCAAGTGGTTGAACGAGTTTATGAGGCATCAACCTTTTAAGTTCCACACTGTGTTGGAAGTTGAGAAAGATGTTGCTGAATCTGTATTTCATTTTCTTAGCACACAAGCAAAACAGGTCTTTCTTGAGCCTGACTCGGAAACTTTTCAACTTTATATATCCAATAGCTCAGAAGCCTTAATTGTAAAACAATTAGTTTCAGAATCTCCTATAAAAATGATAGGCAAGGTAAATACACCCACTCTTGAAAAGCTCCTTGTGGACATGACTATTGATAAAGCATTGTATGCGGCTCAACAAGGTGAAATTAGATTTATCTATGAAAATGCCTTTAAAAGATATGAGGTGAACAGAAATAAGATGAAACGCTATGCATACCGCAGAAATAGAGAACAAGAAGTTGAAAACCTAGTAGATTTAACTTTGGCAAAAAAGTAAATTTTTGCCAATATTTAATTATATGATTAAACTATCTACATATTATCCCGATTGGATTTTTGAAGTCAGGCACAGACTTGGAAAAAAATATGACCCAAAACTTATAGAAAAGGTAGTCTATGCCCTCACGTTTTTGGAGCAGCTTAAAATCAATAAGCTGGATTTTATCTTTAAAGGAGGTACGGCACTATTGCTTGCCACGGAAGAACCTAAACGATTCTCAATAGATATTGACATTATAACAGAAGAAAATCAGAATGCTATTGAAGGCATCTTGGAAAAAATTGCTAAAGGAGAAACATTTACCCACTGGGAAGATGACAATGACCGAAAGCATACTCCAGATGCTCCCATAGGTCATTATAAAATGTACTATAACAGCGCTATTGATAGAAAAAACGAGCCCATCCTTCTTGATATTTTATATGCAAAAAACCCTTATCCCGAATTGATGAAAGTACCCATAAGTCATAATTGGATAGAGACTGAAGGAGAAACAATGTTCGTTGACATGCCAACATTTGATTCAATCTTGGGAGATAAGCTAACAGCCTTTGCACCACAAACCACTGGTATCCTATATGAAAAGAATAGACCAGTAGAAATAATAAAACAGCTATTTGATGTTGCTTTTTTGATGGACAACCTAAAAAACCTATCGCTAGTAAGGAAAAGCTATATGGAAGTGGTCAGCGAGGAAATAGGTTTTAGGAAACTAAATATTGGGTCGATACAAGTATTGGAAGACACCCAACAAGCTTGTTTTACGTTATCCACCCGCGATAAATCAGAGGCTTTCAATCATTTACAAACAGGAATCCACAATTTTACCAATTTTACCTTGGTCAGGTTCAATATTGATGAAGCGATCATTGCCGCGGCTAAAGTTGCCTATCTATCTGAAATGCTTAAAAGGGAAGGGCAATCTATTGAGAGGTACAATGACCCTATGGATGTGAAGGATTGGCTTATAGAAACTGCACCTTATAACAAATTGAACAAGCTAAAAAAGAGCAATCCTGAAGCTTTCTTTTATTGGCATAAGACGGTACAGGCATATCATAGAAGCCAACCGACTTTTACATATATAGACACTAAATCGTTTAATAATGCTGTAAAGTACTATCGCGGGAGGGAGGGTAATTTTTCATCCAGTGACCCGGTATTAAGTATTCAGTCAAAGCTTAATGAAGATATTCCTTTCAGGGGGTATGATAGTGGTGAACTATCATTAATACTTAAGGTTCTTAATGAGAACATATCTTATTTGACTCACTATAAATATACTGGTTTGGACAAAGAACTCGCTAAAATGAACAAACAGCAAATTTTAGAACCATTGCTTAACATGAGGAGTAAATTATTATGAGCACTAAAGAAGAAATACAGTTACTACTTAAAAGAGCAGTTTCAGAGGAGCCTAATAATATCAACAAAATTCTTAAGCTAACAAATCAATTGGCAAGCTTGGATAAGGAGAATGTACGTTTTTCGGTTGATGCAGGTGTTATAGACCGCCTGGGAAGGGAATTAGTGGCAAGGCACGAAACAGCTGTATCTGAATTAATTAAAAACTCATATGATGCAGACGCTACAGTTGCGATATTAAATTTCGAAAATGTTGACAACGTTGGCGGAACTCTAATCATTGAAGATAACGGCAATGGAATGACTCGGAATCAGCTTGTAAATGGTTTTATGCGTATTTCTTCTTCTGATAAAATACATGAACCCGTTTCACCTGTATATAAGCGTAAGAGAGCGGGAAAGAAAGGAATTGGTCGCTTTTCAGCCCAAAGATTGGGGAATAAATTGACCATAATTACCCAAACCTCCAATTATAAATATGCACTCAAAGTTGTCATTGACTGGGATAAATACGCCATGGATGAGGATTTGTTCTTAATACAGAATACAGTGGTTGAAATCCCTAAGAACAAAGACTTAGTTAGTGGTACTACTTTGATAATTGAGAATTTAAGGGATTGGTGGTCTGAAGCTATGATAAAAAGAGTATACCGATATGCTCTTGATGTCATTCAGCCGTTTCCAATTTCGAAGAAGAAAATTGTAGATAATAGAATAGCAGATTCTGGATTTAAAATAATTTGTAAAAAGAATAAAATTGTAATCGCAAATGAAAAGTCCATGTTCTTTGAACATGCTTTAGCAGATATTTATGGATATGTAGATGAAAATGGCCATGCCTTCTGGGAGATAAACAATAGTAAACTAGATGATGTAATTACGGAAAAGCCTCAGATTATATTCGATGAGGACAATAATCATGCTCAAAAATATGTGTATTTAAAAGGGGTTCAACTCAAAGCATTCTATTTTGTTTTTAATGTGAATTTAATACCAAAACAAATTGAGAGCTATATAAGAAGTGCTACAGATGAGCAAGGAGGGATTAGACTTTATAGAAATGGCTTTAGAGTATTGCCGTATGGAGAAAAACAAAATGATTGGCTTGGTTTAGATGAGTCTGTAAGAAAAAGAAAAGTTCTTCCTGTTCACGGAAACAATAACTTTTTTGGTTTCATACAAATTGAAGACAAAAACAGGAATTTTCAAGAACTTTCGAGTCGAGAAGGTTTATTTCGAAACGAGGCCTATGATGAATTGATTGATTTCGCATATAAGGTACTAATTGCAGCAATTATACGGGTAGGCAGAGAGAGAGGAGTTAAAATCACCACGGACCAAAAAGATTGGGATGCCAAATACTCTAGGAATCCAAAAGAAACACTTTTGGACACGGCAGATGATTTGGAACAATTGGCAGATGATTTGGAGCAGTTGGCCAATAGTAAAGAGGACTCCAATAGTGAACCTGATAATACAGACAATAAAGGAGATGAAGATACTGCAAAGCAAAAGGAGAAAGCGAAAAAAATAAGAGACAAAGCTAAAAGCATAAGAGATGCTGTCGAAAGCATTGAAGAATTTAACATGCTTAGGGTTTTAGCTGGTCTTGGTTTAATTATAGGGGAATTCACACATGAAATAATGCAATACCTCTCGGCATTTAAAATAGATTCTAAGTTTTTGCTCGATAACCTAAAAGAATCAACAGAAGAATACAAAAGAGCAGTTCGCCTTAAAAAAACATTTTCTTCTTTCGAAGTTTACGCCTCGTATTTTGATGAAACCATATCACAAAATGTGAATAGAGAACTCAAACCTATAGAATTAAGAGATGTAATTAAACCTTTTGTCAAGTCAATTGGACCAGATTTAGAAAGAAATAATATTTCTCTTGTAACTGATTATAAAGGGTACGACTTATTTACCTGTAAAATGCATGTTTCAGAATGGAGTTCAATCCTATTCAACCTATACAGCAATGCGAAGAAGGCAATTAAAAGGTCTAACAGGGATGGAAAGATTCTTATTAAGGCATATAAGGACCAAGAAAAAGTGTATTTGGAATTTCATGATAACGGTGACGGTATACTATCCGAAAATCGAGATAAGATTTTTGATGCATTCTTTACAACTTCATCGCCAAAGGGGCATAAAACAAATATCAAAAATGAACTATCAGGTACAGGTTTAGGACTAAAGATTTTAAGTGATATCCTTGGGAGTTATAATGGGGATATATCTCTTGGAAACGAGCTTGAAGGTTATGTGACAAATTTTATTTTAGAATTACCATTGGCAACCGAAGAAGAAATTAACGAATATGGCTTATAAACTAATATACATAGATGATGAGGAAGGTAAGAGAGATGCTTTCGCCGACAGTCTAACAGACAACTCAAATTTAGAAATAAAAACTTGCTCACCATCAGAATTGGGGGAAACACGCGATATCGTGATGAACAATCAAGAGCATGACGGAGTTATTCTAGATTTAAAGTTGGATGGAGTAAAAAATGATAAAAATACAGCTAACTACACGGCCCCTAGCTTAGCCACCGCAATAAGATCTAAGATTGTTGAGAATAATTTTAGAAAAGAGTTTCCAATTTTTTTGTTGACCTCACAGGACAATTTGGAAAAATATTACAAGTACGATTTAACAAGTCACGATTTATTTGATTTTCTCTTTTTTAAACAAAAACTTGGAGAGGCGAATAATTATCCACAAAAAATAATTTCAATACTAGAGGCATACGAAATAATAAAAAAAGAGAACAAAAAACTCGATTCAATTTTAGAAATTGATTTGGATGAACTTGTAAACATAAACTTTCCTTCAAAGTTTTATGAACCCGATTCGGTGTCGATATATGATTTATCGAAATTTATTTTGAAGAAAGTTGTTTTAAAGCAAGGGATTTTAATCCCTGAAGAAGTTTTAGCCTCCAGATTAGGAATCAATATTGAATTATCAGAGAGTTGGGATGAACTAAAAGAAATATTGAAAAGCTTAGGATATACAGGTATTTATTCAAAGGTTTGGCGCAGATGGTGGAGTCATAAACTTGTCCAGTTTTGGAGGGAGGTTTTTCCGACATCTCCTCCACTGATAAGCTTAAAGGCAATCGAAAGAGTTGATATGCTAAAAGCACATTACAACTTAGAAAAACTATCCCCAGCAACACCAATAGAAAAAGCTTCAGGAAGTAAGTTTTGGACCGTATGTAAGGTGTACAATAGGCCTTTAGACGTTAGAGATGGAATACTTATAGAGACACTGGACCCTGAACCTTGGCATGATAAACGCTACATATCTTTAGAATCCATTTTGGAGCGAGACTATAAAGGAAAAAAAATTATTATTCATCCATCAGAAATAGCAAGGGTGAACGAACTCAAAGAGGGGTTTTAAATATGAAAATTTCTCAAAAAGTCATTAAAAGGAGAAGAGAACTTGCTAAAGATTTGAGCAATTTTATTCAATTGATATATGTTGAATTGCCTAACAGTAATTTTTCGGGTATTGAGTCGGCAATTACCGATTTAAACAATCAAAACTACATCCCACAAGTTTATGAAAAGCAGACTGATCCGGATGTTTGGGGTTATGACGCACCTAACTTGCTCTTCAGGTTTCCGAGTACTCCAAAAAAATCAAAACCACACCCTCTTAAGAAGGTTGAGCTATTATTTACCATACAAATTAGAGGCAAGACAGAGAATTTACAAACGTTTAACGACCCGTTGGAGAGTTTGGCGCTCGACATAATTATCAAAGCTGAGCATCAAGAAAAAAAACTGTTGACCTCATACCACTTAGATAAGCATTTACATAAAGAAGGTGATAATGATTCGCATGAAGCTCATCCTACTTATCATTTTCAATTCGGAGGGAAAAAAATGATTGACGAACATGGAAGATTTATTGATTCAGGAAATGTTCTTTTTTTAAACCCGCCTAGAATATCACATTATCCGATGGATTTGATTTTAGGAATCGACTTTTTACTATCAAATTTTTTACCTCAAAACTGGAATAATTTAACCCAAAATAATGATGAATATAATGCTCTAGTAGAAAAGTATCAGAGACTTTTTTTGAAACCTTATGCAATGAATTTTGCAAGTCACTGGGATAGAAGGGTTTTGAATGGGGAGCAAATCAATTGGAATCCAGTTTCTATTTGTCCGCAAATCATATAATGATAGATGAGCATAGACAAATCCATACTTTTATTCTTAAAAAATTATTCTTACGATACGAAGGCAATAAACCGTCTAATTACATCGGCTTTCTGTAGAAAAAATTCATTTTTGAATATTCAAAACAAACTAATATCCAACCTTTTAATTAATTCAGAGAACGAGGCGGAGAAGACAGCCCTGGAGAGTTTTTGCCAACTTTTTGACGATACCAAACAAATCTTTGATTTTGAGTGCCTTATTGAGTTATTTGAGTTTGTCATATCACCTAACGATAAAATAGTTAATGGCGCGGTTTACACACCAAAATATATAAGGGAGTACATAGTTGCTAAAGCTCTTGACCAGAAACGTACAGGCAAGGACTATACTGCATGTGATGTAGCGTGTGGTTGTGGTGGTTTTTTATATGAATACGCTTTGTTACTGCATAAAACCATAGGTAAATCAATTGTCGATATTATCGAAGGCAATTTATTTGGTATCGACATTACGGAGTATAGTATTGAACGGACAAAGATATTATTATCACTTTTAGCAATTTCAAAAGATGAAGATAAGGCCGAACTTAACTTCAATTTGTTTAAAGGGGACTCCCTTGAATTTGATTGGTTTACTCACTCAGGAAAGATAAAAGAAGATAGCGGATTTGATTACATATTTAGCAATCCGCCTTACGTTGGATCATCTAACTTGGATGAGGATACTAAAAAGTTAATGGGCAATTGGTCAGTATCATCAACTGGGAAATTAGATTTATATATCCCTTTTTTTGAAATTGGTCTAAAATGGCTTAAAGAAGATGGGATTCTTGGTTACATTACCGTAAACAATTTTTATCGGAGCTTAAATGGCAGGGCTTTAAGAAAGTTCTTTTCAGAAAGCACTTTACAATTTAAGCTTATCGATTTTGGAGGCGCACAGGTTTTTAAGTCCCGGCTTACATACACTTGCATATGTCTAATTACAAAAAAGGAAGGGAAAGTACATTACTCAAGCTCTGTACCATCAAGTATTCAATCACTTGCGGAATCTGATTTTATTCCTCTTGAATATGAGAAACTAAATGATTTTGATGGCTGGCATTTAGATGATGTAAACACGCAACTCAATATATCTCGCATGGAAAATGCAGGTGAAAGGCTTGGTGAACTATTCTCAATTAGAAATGGATTTGCTACACTTAGAAATAAAATTTATTTGATTGGTCCTCTGAGAGAAGACGCAGAGTTCTACTATTTTGAGAAAAAAGGAAAAGAGTTTAAAGTAGAGAAAACGGTTTGTAAAGAAGCGATAAAGCCCAATATTCTTAAAACCGAAAGTGACATTCCAAGACTCAAGGAGAAATTGATTTTTCCATATACCTACCTAGAAGAGCGCAATGCCAATTTATTTGAGGAAAAAACGAATAAGTATGTAGAGGTAATAGACGAACGAACTTTTAAAGAAGGATTTCCTTACTCATACAAGTATTTGGAAACTGAAAAGACAGAATTGGCAAAAAGAGATAAAGGTAAGCGTGAGTACGACACTTGGTTTGCCTTTGGTCGCAGTCAGGCCCTTTATGTTAAAGGAAAAAAGCTACTGTTTCCATACATTTCGGACAAGCCTTATTTTGTGTATACCGATGATGAGGATTTACTTTTTTACAATGGTTATGCCCTAGTATCAGATTCTGAACAAGATTTGCTATTCATTCAAAAGATATTGTTAACTCGGATCTTCTGGTATTACATTAAACATACCAGCAAACCTTATGCGAATGGCTATTTTGCCCTGGCCAAGAATTATATAAAAAACTTTAGTCTCCCAGAATTCACTCAAGCAGAAAAGAGAAAAATAATGGGCTATAAGAATAAAAAGTCACTAGAAAAGTTTTTGCTCAAAAAATATAATATTACTGATATTGATTTTGACAAACCATAACCTGTCTTAGGAGACCTTTAGAATAAATTATGGCTATATTTAAACTTAAATAAGTTCATTTAAAATCCGACGTAGTTTTGGTGAGTTTTTCGGTGAGTAAACAGATTTATTGATTCATAAACACCTAAAAATGAGGTCAATAAAATAATAGTTCAGTCCCAGGTGGGACCACGAGTATCCTAAAGCCTTTCGAGATTTTGTTCTTGGAAGGTTTTTTTTGTTTGTCCCATTAAGTCTTTTTTCAATATCGTTGCTGCCTATTGATGTATGAATTGGTTAGCATATCTACCTTCAATAAGGTTCGCGCGCTTCCTTTAACAATAAATGAAAAACAAAATCATTATATTAGAGTAAAAAAGATGCTATGGGAAATGATGTGATGGTTTGTACTAATTTTCGTGCAAGGTATATTTGTTTAATAATATGCTTTTTTGGATTGTTGCTGGGATCCTGCAGTAATTCTTCAGGTTCGGAAGGGGGCTTGCCCCTCATTCAAAATCCTGAAGATACAAAGGCAGTGTTATTTGTGGGCAATAGTCTCACCAACAATAACAGTATGGCCGAGATGGCACGTAGAATGGCGGCCACTACCGAGCGGGCCCTCCTATATGAACAACATGCTCCAGGTGGCGCGCGTATAGCAGATCATGCAGGCTCTGGAGAGTTGGATTCTAAAATAGCTTCCCGTAAATGGAATTTGGTATCCATTCAGGGACAAAGCTCGGAGTTGGCCGTTACGGAGTCGAGTCTGAACACCTCCATCTACCCCAATATTCAATTGCTTGTGGATAAAGTTAAGGATAACAATGCCGCGAGCATACCACTGTTCTATATGAGTTGGGGCTACAAGGACGGTGCACCGGGCCTCTGTGATCCTATTCCGGAAACCTGCACATTCGAGGGCATGAATGGTCTTATAAAAGACCGCTATCTTCAGGTAATGGAGCTCAGCGATGGTCAAGTAAGCCCTTGTGCGGAACTGTGGAGTGTTATCCGTGATCGGCATCCTGAACTGGAGTTGTATGCGTCAGATGGCATTCATCCCAGTATACTGGGCAGTTATGCAGTGGCCTTATCATTTTATACCATGATTTTTGAGGCAGATCCTACGGAGACCACCTACCATCGCACTGAACTGGATACCGCCGATGAGCAATTACTTCGTGAAGCGGTCAAAGAAGTTGTGTTTGATCGTATGTCGGAATGGCGTGCCAATTAGCTATAGTGATACTTCCATACTAAATAAGAGGGTACGGCTTTTGTAAAAGCAGGGAAGCTTCCTATATTGAAAACGTACGAATAAGATTTCTTGGAGGCGCGAAAGAAGATAGGCTTTTTTGAGATTCATCTACGAATAGTGCCTTTCTATCCACGCTTTTGTGGTGAATGACCACTCGATAGAATGCGATTCGCAAATTCCTTTATTTTCAATTCGAACTTTAATCCAATTATTTTGAGAATACTATTTGTAGTAGCCATTGGCTTATTAGCAACCGTATTTGCTTGTAAGGAAAACGATCAAAAGCAATCAAAAGACCAAGAAAAGCCGGACACCCTCATGGTGAACTCCGACCCGGGCCGAATACTCGCCGCTATGGAGCAAGCCTATGGCGGATGGAACAATTTACGTGGAAAAAGGGATGTGGAATACCATTACGCGTATACCGTACCACAAGGAAAAGCCGATCTCTCCACCGAGCGATACATGTTTGACGATGAAATCTCTTTTGGTCATTACACCCGCCACGAAATAAACACAATGCCAAAGGAGAAAGGAGTGGTAACCCATCTTTTTGACGGAGAAAAAACGACCATCACGCTGAATGAAAACGTCTTGGAAAATGAAAAAACCATTTCGACCGCCCAATTCGTTCGGCGGGCCAACTATTTTTGGTTTGTCATGCCCTACAAATTAAATGACCCCGGAACAATCGCCAGGTATCTTGGAGCAGAAATTTATAAGGGCACGGCCTATGACAAGCTAGAAATCACCTATGATGCGGCTATAACGGGTAAAGAGAAAAATGACATTTACATCCTCTATATCAACCAGGATACGAAAATGATAGACCGGTTTTACTTCTCACTTCCCTTCTTGGGAATAAATGATCCCGTAATCATCGCAACCTACCAATATGAGTCGGTAGCGGACCAAAAAATAGCTGTAAAGCGCAATTATTTCTTACCAAATTCCGATGGCGGTTATAGTGCCGATCCGAGCATCACCCAAACACTTACCAACATAAAATTCAACAATGGGTTTACCATGGAAAATATTGCACTGACCGTAGAATGACCACAGGCGACGACGTGTTTATATAAGTCATGAATCTTGGGAAAAACGGTATGGTCAATGTTGATTTCTCCAAAGGTCGGTTTTGCTTCTAATTGCTAAAACGCCTCGAAGTGCCTATAAATGCTGTTTGATCACATTCAATCAGAGGGGCTCTAAAAGAGGTAAAACTCCCTCACACAGAGGATAACCCTGCTTAGAGGGAGCAAATTGAATGACCAATTCAAAATTTTAATACGGGGATGCCGTCACAGAATCTTGTCTGCTTTCTCATTTTTATCTCTCTTTTTACGCTTTGCGCTGTTACTTTTTCCACTTCCAAAACGGTATGCCAAACCTGCGTATACTGCGCGTGAATCTGTTTTAAACTGCCCTTCTTGAATAATCGTTCTAAAGGTTTCAAAGGCGAATCGCTGCGTTCTAAAAATATCATTAAAGTTAAGGCTAAGTGTTCCCCTGCCCTTGGCAAAATTATACCGCGCACCAGCATTCATAAAGAAGTTGTCCTTGATATCGTACTGCAAAATTCGTTGCCGACCACTGTAAAACGTAAAGAGTTGAAATGTAAGGCCTTTTAATGCTTTAAAACTGTTGTTCAGCTTGGCATTCATTAAGGTATTGCTTACCGATACGCGTTCACCTTCTATAAAGCCTTTTTGAGTTCGTGAATACACATCATAGCTTCCATTTAGGCTCCACCATTCGGTAGGACGGTAACTGACGGACAATTCTATCCCGTAGGCATCGTTGCTGTCAAAATTTTCATAATCAATGATCAGTACCGTTGGGTTGTTCGCATCAAAAAAACCTCTTCTATTGATTTCATCCCTTATTCTTCTATAGAAACTGCCAAAAGTTAGGGTTCCTTTGTTCAATGTTCTACTGTAGTTGATTTCTATCGAATTGGTGAATTGCGGCACTAAACTGGGGTTTCCCGTTAGTATCACTTGCGGCGTGCTTAATTGTCGTATCGGATTAATTTGATTTAATGAAGGCCTGTCTATTCTTCTGCTAAAACTCAGCTGATAAGAATTTTTGCCCTCTTGCCGAGGACGGTATTTCAAAAATCCGGACGGGTAAATATTAAAGAGTTTGTCAGTAAAGACGAAGGGTGCCGCCGCAGCTTCGGTGAATTGCGTATCTACCTTGTAATTCTCTAACCGTATACCAAGGTTGTATTGCCATTTCGCCCGATTTTGGCTGAATGTAGTATACAACGAGTGGATATCGCGGTCATATCTAAAATTAGAATTATTGAAATCTGATCGATTGGTAACATAGATATTTTTGGTTCGGCGCAGCCGCGTTTCCAGACCTATTTACAAGGTGGCATTATCTGAAAATGGATAAACGTAATCTAGATTCAGGGTCGTATTAGTACGCGAATCATCAATGCGCTCATCATAATTTGCCAAGGGGGTGTTTCCATTAAAAACAAAATCATTCGCGGTGTCACTTTTTAGGGTGTTGTAATCTGCTTCCAGTTCGATGAAATGCCCTTCTTTTGAAAAGACATGTTTAAAATCTACATTATACGATGCATTCGTATGGTCCCTATAGGTCAAATCAAACTGATTAAAATTGGCCTCCGGAGCATTGGAAAATGTAATGTTTCGATGTGCATCGAAAGCCGCATCAAGGATGTTTTGATTGGTATATATCGAAAGGGTATTTTGGTCATCGATCTCATAATCTACTCCAAATTTGAACAGTTGGGAAGTACGGTCGGCAATACTTAAGATCGCTTGCCCTGTTTGCTCCACGGTTCTGTTGATAAAACCATTTGTAACTCCTTTCCCCAATCTATTGCCATAGCTGCCATAGAAATTGGTTTTCCCATTTCCATAATTTAAACTTAGGGAGTTATTGTACCGTGTGCGTTCCCCGTGGGTAAGCCCCATATTAATAGTGGTATTAAAACCCAAGCCGGTATTTTTTTTCAAGGTGATATTGATGATGCCGCTCATGCCTTCTGGGTTGTATTTTGCCGAGGGGTTGGTAATCAGCTCAATGGTTTTTATGGAGGTAGCGGGTATTTGTTGTAACAGCTCCCTAGAGCTCATATTTGTAGGTTTACCATCTACCAATACCCGTACATTTTCATTGCCCCGTAATGATAAATCCCCGTCTTGGGTAATACTCACCGACGGGATGTTTCCTATAATGTCGCTTGCAGAAGCCCCTGCAGTAGTAAGATCTTTCCCAACATTTATGACTTTTCTGTCGATTTTTTGCTCAATGGTAGAACGTTCGGTAGTTACTTCAACCGCATTCAAAACCACTGCATCTTCGGACATATGTACCATACCTAAAGCCAGTGTTCTAACACTTTTGTTCAGCTGTATCTCTTTTACCACGGTCTTGTATCCTATAAATTGTGCCTCGAAGGTGTAGTTTCCGAAAGCTATTTTGGAAATAGAAAATTTACCTGCCTCATTCGTGATACTGCCTGTTGTTATGGCATCGCCGGCTTTGATAACAATGGTGGCGTAGGGAATGGGTTCTTGGGTGTTTTGATCTAGAACGGTACCCGTAATCTGGCTTTGGGCATACAATGTTTGGGATGCTAGCAGACCAAAGCATAACAGAAGTAGTTGGTAACTATAGTTTTTCATTCGTTGCTGTTTTGAGACGAAGCTAGCCGTAGACGGAACACCCGTGGGCCGCTGCGTTCAGAAACCGCATGAAAGGTGTCAAAAACCGCGTGGGCAAAGACGAAGAAGATTGGCTTCGGAAAAGGCGTTTTGGTCATCGTTTAACGCCTATTCGTCTACCAGGAAAGGGTAGCTTTATAAAAGAGGTATCTTTATTCTAAAATAGCAGTAAATGTTGCAACACCTACAGGGGTTTTTAGAGGCATCAAGGTTCAAGTACCTGATTTTTGGGGTGCTCATTTTTGCATTTCCCGCAGCAGCCTCTAGTTGGTATTATGCCACTTACACCGAGCTTTTTATCACTTTTGGTATTCGCGTGCTATTACAAATGGTACTTGCTTATATCATTATCGAGTACCTATTGACCTATTTGCTTAATAGGGGAAAGCCCAGGACTTTTGCCCTTGCCATGACCCTTACGTTATTGGCCTTTTATGTGGTTTGTAACCTTATTTTCATTTACTATTTAGAACCTACCTTTCCTACTACTTACACAAATTATGTCAAACGATTTACAGATGCTTCTTTCTTGGGCAGGCTGACGAATATCAGTGAATTTATTTCAAAATCGCTCTACCTCTTGTACCCCACATTGCTGTTACTTGTATTGAAATTATATATTGAAAAGCAACGATTGTTACGACTGAACGAGCAAAAGAAAACAGCCGAATTGGTGGCATTGAAAAACCAGTTGAATCCGCATTTTCTCTTCAACACCTTGAATAATCTGTATGCTCTTGCGATCAAAAAATCGGATGATACCCCAAAGGTGATTCAAAAACTTTCGGAAATTCTAGACTATATTTTATATCGGTGCAATGAGGAATTTGTTTCCCTTAACAAGGAAATTGAACTCATAGAAAATTACCTGTCCTTGGAAAAAATAAGATATGAAGATAGGGTAAAGATCGCCTTTAGCAAAAATGTAACGGGGCATGAGAAAATTGCGCCTTTGCTGTTACTTACTTTTGTTGAGAATGCATTTAAACATGGGGTTGCAAATGAAATGAACCAGGCGAACATAAACATCCAAATCACCAAAAAAGGGGCGCAACTGCTTTTTGTCGTGGAGAATAGCAAACCAACAACCACGGTAAGAAAAGAAAAGAAACCATCGATAGGACTCACCAATATAAAACAGCAATTAGAGCTATTGTATCCCAAGGCGTATGATTTGATCATAGAAAATAACGCCAACTCGTTTTCGGCAAACCTTAAATTAGATATGCTATGAGTTATAAGTGCCTTATTATCGATGATGAACCCTTGGCAAGGGAGTTGTTGGAGACCTACTTGCAAAAAATACCCAATTTTGAGCTGGTGAACTCCTGCTCAAGTGCCATGGAGGCTATGGCGTTAATGAGTTCGGAGCGTATAGATCTATTGTTTTTAGATATTGAAATGCCTGTTCTAAAAGGCACCGATTTCTTTAAAAACCTAGTGCGCAAACCCGAGGTGATTTTTACGACTGCTTACCGCGATTATGCGGTAGATGGCTTTGAATTGAATGCGCTCGATTATCTGTTAAAGCCTATTTTTTTTGAACGCTTTTTCCAAGCAATACAGAAGTTTTTAAAACAAATACAGAAAGCTGAGAGACCGTACTTCAACGAAATGGCCACTACTAAAGATGATTACCTTTTTGTGAACAAATCGAAGAAACAGATCAAGGTGGTCTTGGACTCAATACTATATGTTGAAAGCCTAAAAGATTATATTAAAATACATTTGAAAGAAGGGGAGCCGTTACTGGTAAAAGAGGGTATTTCTGTTTTTGAAAAACGCTTAGATGATCGGTTTGTTCGCTTGCACCGATCCTATATTATAAACAGTCAAAAAATTACCGCCTACACGAAAAATGATGTGGAAATCGGGCGGATGGAAATACCCATCGGAAACAACTACAAAGATAACTTACTGCCTTTTTTAAAATCAATAAACTCTTAAATGTGATCCCTTTGCTTTTTACGCCGAACGTGCTATAAATGGGGGCCTTTTCCCAGCCAATCCAATTGTAAGTTACTGCTAAAAGGTAATAATTTGCGGGCTTTAAATGGGGATTCGGCCCTTATGAAGCACGGCAGCAGTATACCAAAAAAAGGAGCTGGGGTCCTGATTCATACATGGTCCTAATAAGGAATTCGAGGCATATTAGATCAAAGTATCAAGACAGTCAATGATAAAATTATAATAATCAATGGCATTTGGTTGAAAAAGACACTTTATTTTCTTAGATTTCTTTTTATTATACAATTACAGATTATGGATATCATTAATGAAGCATTGGCATTTGAGAAGGCAAAAATGAGCAATATGTCAACAAGCGACAGGGTAGTTGCTTCAAGAGAAGCAAAACGCCTCATATTAGCATTGAACGAATTATACAAGCAGTCCAAAGACGCAAGTCTTATGGATATTATGAAACGATTGACCGTAAAGAAAAAGAAAATCGAGAAACGCCTAAAGGGAAGGCAAGACCCCGCTTTTTAAAATCTACTGAACACCGAAAATAGCATTCCACTACATATTAAGAGTATTTCTTTCCCTGGCAATTCTTACCGCATTTAGGAATAGGGCGTACGGGGCATTTAAAGGCCTGGGGTTATGACTAACTCAGGGTTTCTTTGACCATTATTGGGAGTTTACCGCTACTCGCAAACAGCTTGCGTACGTTTATTTTTCCATTGAATCCAGTACTCTTGCAGGCCTTCGGGAGTGGTTTTAAGTGCGCTGATATCCAGCGAATGCCCTTTCATTAATAAAGCACGTAGCTCAGCTTTTCTTCTTATTAAGGCGGGGGCATGATTCCACCCACCCACATGATCAAAAGAAGTATAAGCTTGGCACTTTTCATCGACCTCGACGAAGGGGATTTCAAGGGAGTAAACTACTTTTCCCGAGCCCATACCCGCTGTAGACATGCTAATGTTCGAAAAAGCTACTTTACAATAGTGTTCTTGGTCATATAACTCCTTTAACTTGTCCCCGACCCTGCCAGCCATTTTGTTTGAAAATTGATGGGCTATATCGGCACCGTCAACAAATTCGGGCCCTTTATAGGTGCCTTCGCAACCGTTTTCCGAGCAGTTGATTTGGTAATCATTTTGAAGGGTAGTCTTGTTCTTAGATGTACAGAACAAAGTAGAAACGATGGTGATTGCGAAGAGGACTAAAAACGTTTTCATGTGTATGGATGGTTTAAGCTCCCGATTTGTGGTACAATGTTTTGATTTATAGGATTATAACCAGGTTTTTTTATCAAAAAACGCATATTCAATAGACAGGACTACAAATCAAATAGCGCGCAACTTGTTTAAAAAATAGATTTGAGGCAGAAACAAAAATCTTACATTATGAAAACAAAGAAATCAAATCTTAAACAAAAAGAAAACCGCCGGGGCTTTAAAAGAGCTTCTTTTATCTGTGCCGTCGTGGCTTTTACGATTTTTTCCTGTCAGAAGGAGAACGAGCTAAACTCCAGTGAAGAGGCATTGGTGACCGATACCACCTTAGATTTTCAACAGCAACGGGAAGAAGAATTCGTTCAAAATTTCGTAAATGTTTTTGGAGTATTCTCAAGACAAGAGGAATTATTGACCGAAATAGGTGCCGCTGATGAACCGTTGTTACTAGATCATATTTTGGACGTATTGGGCAAGGAATCGGGAACGTCAAGCAAAATGAATCGCTTGGCGCTATTTAATGAAGAATTGACCAAGGAAACAAATGGGATGGAGCGTACCGATGTACTGTTCGATCTAGGCGCTTCCGGGGAAATTGATATTGAAAATATGCTGTTTGCATTTTTGCCCGTGGGCGACGAGGACCCGTATATTGCCTATGATATTAATGGGAATCGACTCGGGGTACAGGAGACTGAAACAGAAAAATCAGTACTGTTTTTTGATCGTTACGGATGGCACAGTTACTTAAATGAGATGGATGCCATCAACAAGGCCTATGTTTCCGAAGGAGCGTTGGATACAGAAGTGTATGCAAAGGTGAAGGCTTGGCAAGACATGACGGAAGACCAGATAGAGGCCAGTTTAAAGGCAGAAATGGGTAGAACTGCAGAAAAAAATACGGCAGATATCCTTAGTATCGGAAAGGTAAAAGCAAAAAAATTAAGAGGCGGAAATAGAAGGCCTGAAGTATATGCCGTAATTACGGGGGTCGACGACAACCAAAAGGCGATGGCCATAAACGTTCCGCTAAAATACATCAAGGCCGAAAACGTGTACAACTTTCCAGTGGGAGGCATTAATAGAAAAAATGGTGTCACATTGGCAAAATGGAGCGATTTCGATATTGAAACGGTGAATGTGATTTTCTTTGAAAGAAACCGGAAGGCCGGATTTTTTAGACAAGTAATCAATTTCGTAAAAGGACTCTTGGGAATCCTAAAGAAGTTTGAACTATTCCAAGGAACCATATTTAACAATGCAGAAGCCTTTGTGGCGGAGCTGGACAAAGTAGTGCCAACCGCCAGGAAAGACGATTTATTGGATATGTTCCGAATCAATTCAAAGGCCGGGAAACCTAAGACAAAGGGGCAACCGTTCCCTCGAAAAGCAGTGAAGTTGGGAACCAAAAAGAACATGGAAGTAACCTTCCTGAACAGGAAGGTTTAATTCATGTAGTTTGCAGTTTTAAGGTTAAAAGCGGTAGGGGGGGACCTACCGCTTTTTTTGTAGAAGCAAGTAGTTTCCTTCTATCGGGTCAAAATAGCCAAATCGCTTTCAACGAATCTCTTTTTTAAACCGTTGTATGTCCTCATAACGTGCTATTTCCAAAATATCCAACAAAGGCAGCCACCCTAGTTTGCCTTTTTTATAATAGTGGATGAAGAGCTCCCTAAAGTGACTCAGACGATTTGTTTCCGTCTGCAAAAAATGACAGCTTACCGTACTGCCATTGAACAGCGCCAATGATAACGTATTATTCAATCCGCTAGATTTCATAGGAGTTAAAAAAGATGAAGAAGAGTTCATAAAACTGCCTTTGATATCAAAGCCGTCCAACACTATTTTCTGAATTTGTGATAACGAATACACCGTATCTTCAATGGCGATATGGGTCTGTTCAAAGATCAAGGCACCCTTAAATTCTCCAATTGCTTTTTCAGTACGGAAAAAATTAGCTATTCCTAGTACCGCGAAGCAGCCGATAAAAAGAAACCAAAACAGGATGCTAAATGTATACAAATCGTAGCCGAAGGCGTGTTCTAGAAACGTCAAGAACAGGGCAATTGCACCTAAGACCAGTAGAATAAGGTATTCATTGGGAATATGTATCCCCGGCTTTTTTACAAAAATCGGCAAAGATTTTGGAGTCATTTTACATATTGGCACTTGATCGTACAAGGCAAAAATAGATGTTCTTGATCAAAGTGGCCCAATTATTTCGGCTGCGTCACCCCATTGGTGTCTGCGTTCCGATATTCCACTTCCTCCGTATTCGTATTGGCATCGACCATGAATTTCCAAAGTGCATCCTCCATCTTGAGAATGGTAGAGAGCTTGCCATGGGTTTTGGTTTCCGAGCCATCCGGTTGAAAATATGTCAACTCGTAAAACCCATTGTCTAGAATTTTTTCACCAAGATCTTCTCTATTGGTAATTTTAAAAACAAGCCGCATCGTTTGCCCGTTCTTTTCAACCTGCTTAAAAAACTTGGAAAAGTAGTTTTGGATGGTTTGGTTCCCGTGAATTGAATTGGGATTCGATTGATCGTACAAATTCAGGAGCACGGCATCTTTTACATACAATTGTTCAAGAATCCCGGCATCTAGTTCAAGATAGGCCTTTGAGAAGTTTTCGTAGATGTTGTTCGGGGTATTGGCGGTTCGCTGTGCATGAACCGTGCCTGCGGTTACGAACACAAAAATGACCAAAAACAAGGGGTAGAATGCGTTTTTCATGGTTTTCCATTTTTTGATTTCACACTTCTTGGGAAAGCTATTTGAAAGGTACAATTTTTCTTTTAGGGCGTCCCATACGGAGGGTTTTAACGAAATCAAAAAAAAAAATTCAAAAAAAAATGTCCCCAAAAAAAAGAGGTTCGGATATATGGGAACACACATGAGCAACGAACACATAAAAAGTACTGATTTCCTGCGCTCCTTTTAAAGAGTTTGAGGTTGACGTACTTGGTATGTGAAGTATGAATCAAATAAAGAGAACATATGAAACTGGGGCAACACCTTTTTAAAAAGGATCAGCCAATATGGGGGAAACCACTTATTGCCTATGATCCAGAGCGAATGAATCAGGTATTTTCAGAAATCCCTACAGCTGAAAACACCCAAGAACTTCCAACATTTCTACCAAGCAAGCCGTGCGATATCTCCTTGGAAACCGAGTTGTATTTAATGCTCCACTCGAAATAGGTCGTTATGGTATTTTCAGATCAGGAATTAAAAAGCATGGCCTATCGGTCGGTGCATCTTGGTATCGAACCGCGTGCGGATTACATTTTGGACGAAAAGAAGATTCTGAACGGGTATAAATCAAAAAAGTACTCTTTGAACGAGCAGATAGGGGTGCTCGGAGAATCATTGGCGGACAATATCCGTAAGATGGAAATTATTCGGGGGAAACTTTCAAAAGAGGTCGTAACCCGCGCCCGGCAAAGTTCGGAGATTATCCAGGAAGAGATAGATGCGTTAAAAGGACAGATACAGCAGCAGAAAACGGGTATCAAAGAACATATCCGTAGGTGCCAGTTAAATGGGGACACGCTCGATTGTCCTTACAATATGGATGAAATTGCTACCATTGAAGATTTTGAGCCAAAACAAGAAACTCCTCTTCCAGAAGTAAAAAAAGGCCCCAAAAGAATTCCCTTTTGGGCGCTCTACTTGGTGGAAGTGCTATTTATTTTCGGAGAGGGGATCTTGTTTTATAATATTTTAATGGAGACCCATGATCTGCCTGTTATTATTTTGCGCAGTATCTTTTTTATCCCCATTGTTTTTGCCGCTAGTTTTTTAACATCAAGAAAGATATCCCTTCGTTGGGTGTGGCTTCCTATCATGCTCATTTCCGGAGTCTATGCGATTCTCGGTTTTACGGTATTCGAATGGTTCCTGGAATCACAGGCCTTAGATGAAACCCTCACTTTTTCGGCCTTCTTTATCAAAAACGGCTTCCTTATATTAGGCGCTTTGATGATGGTTACCTTAGCGCTATTTCTCACCAATGCCGTTAAAAGTATTTACAACCACCAAGAGCGGAAAAATCGTAAAAAGGACAAAAAGAGGCAGCCTGAACCCCTTCCGGAGCCTAACGAAAAAACACCCCAACAAGGAGATCTCGACCTGAAGTTGTTGGCCTTAAAAGGCTCCTATAAAAAACTTCGAAAACTAGAGGAAAAGCTAACTAACTCGCAGGAGGCCGGTAAAGACGAGTTCAAACGTATCCTCGGGGATGTTTCCGTATTGGAAAGCAAAACCGAGGAATTGTCGGCCCAAATCGGATCTTTTTCGAAGGAATTGGACACCTTGGAAACGAACTCGAGGGAAGAATTGGGGAAGTACCGAGAGCACTTTGAAAACTACAGCAACGGCAGGCGCCCCATTCAATGGAAAGGGTATGACTTCAGCCGAATTTAACAGATACTAAAAGCACAGTAGATGAAAAAATGGATCACCATTGTCATATGGGGCATTATCACCTCATTTTTGACAGCATGCAATACGGAGTGTGAAACGGTCACTACCCGAAACATAACCATTTTGGTAGATGCAACCGACTCCCTATTGGTCGATAAGGCGCAGTACGAACTGCGCAAAGAAAATTTTCAGGAATTAGTAAATCAGAAACTCGGCCTGGAGGAACAACCCAGTTGCTTTACCGTCAACTACGATTTTGGTTATATCTCTACGCACAGTTATTACAACCCGACCTCCACCCAGTTATCGCAGACCAATTGGGGTGAGGCCAAGAACAAACAGGTGCTGGGATGGCGAAGCTTTTACAGCGCCCATGAAGAAAATCTAAAGAGCCTTGATTCGCTGGGCAATATGGAGAACACCTCCCTCTTCCCAACTTTAATGAAGGCCATCGGTAAAACAGATGGGGTCATTGTGGTGGTAAGCGATCTCATAGAGAACAATCCGGCGGTCAACTTCTACAAAGATCCGCCGACCACACCGGAACAAATGGAAAAGGCCTTTCAGAAAATGGAGGCGTACTACTTACCCGAGGCTGTTAGAAAGAGCGACGAAAGAGAAGTGCTGTTCATTGTCATGTCAGAACCCAAAAATTCGGCCGTAGTGCACAAGGCACGCGCGTTTTGGAGGTATGCGCTAGAAGAACATATGGGGCTGCAGGTGCGTTTTGCAGACGGAATCTCAACCCTCTGATCATGCCGGCGGTCGTTGTTTATTTATTGTTGATCATGCTAGCGGTAGTCGCCTGCGTGCTTTTCTATATTCCGCGTAAAAAGTGGTTCAATACCCAAGTAGCGAAAGAAGAAGGGCGCGGCACCCTAATGGTGCTTCTCATAGGAATGGGCACCAGCCTAGGTTGCTTTGTATTCAGCAAGCTTTTGTTTTCGGCCTTTTGCTTGAGTATTGCGGCTAGCATTATCGAGTACAATATTTTAATGAACAATGTATATTGGATAGGGGCCGAATTGGTATCGCCTTTTCGGACCCTCAAATACCCGCTTTCCTATTTTGGACTACATACCTTGTCGTATTTCGCAGGCTTGTATGCGGTGCTGTACTGCCTTAGTAAGTTGAACATTACCTCGAAGTACAATTTGGCGCATGACCGTTTAAAACTGCAATTTATGTGCTTGGGGCTGTTCTTATTTTTTGAGACACTGCTCTATGTATCGTACCCCTTTCAGACCTTCGATAACGGCTGGCGTGTCTTTCATAATTTCTTCGCGGTATTCATTGCGCGACTGCATTTCACGGTTTGTCTTTTTATTGCGGCATGGATGCAGTTTCATGCACCATGGGTAAAAATTGCCTTGGATTCAAAAGTACTCTCCATACGTTCACATTGGCTTGCAAATGTTTTTTCGACCACCAGAAACACGATGCTGTTTTTCTTGGGTTTGGGAATGCTATTCTTACTACCGGCGTATTTAAGATCCTATGCTCCCGCAAATACGGGCCTCGTACTTTCATTGCTATTCAATGGTAGCCTCTTGTTTGTTTTTTGGCGTTGGGTTACTCCGGCGATGATACAGGTGATGCGTTTTATTACTGATTTTGAAAAACGAAAAACGATATAAACCCAAGGAAGATATAGAACCATCTAGGACCACTAAACAAATGCAAATGAAAGATTGGGTAAAGGCGATACGAATGATAGGAGGGGTGTTCTTGGCATTGGTCCTATTTCATATCATTTGGCCCTCTAAGATGAAAATGGAGCCGAATGCCCATTTTATTTCTGCGGTACGAGACGAGAATCATCATGTTTTGGCATTGTTTGGTGAAAAAACCATCTTGAACAATCAATTGACACAGGAAGACCTGACAGCGCTGAATGCTAGTGGCGAGCTGAACAAGTTTCCTATTGTTCCCGTGCTTTCATACGATGAACTGCCGGAAAGCTATGTGTACTTTTTGACCAAAATCGAGAACAAGAGTTTTTTCAATATTGGAAAAGACAACCTCTATGGTTTTTCCCTGTCAGGTGTTGCCCGCTTGCTAAAGGGAAAAGCCGATGGAGGTTCGAATATACCCCAGCAACTCCTTAAAAACGCCATTCATAAAAAAGACGGTCTAGGCACCATATACCTTTCCCGGAAATACGGGGAACAACTGGCTGCCTTTCAAATGATGAAATCTGCAAGTCGGGAGGAGATTCTATTGGCCTATACCAATTATTCGGGGAACTTTTGGTACGAGCGCGATTTCTCCGGACTTATTTTGGCCTCCTATACTATTTTTAATCGCCCTCCGCATGAATTGAACGATCTGGAGATGATGCTAACGGTCAAGACCTTGAAAGGGGCTAACGGACTCAAAAAACTGTGTAGTGACCGCTTTGCGAACAAGAAGGAAATCAAGGATCAGGTACTCGGATATTTTGAGTTGATTTCCGATGGCTCGGAAGCCGATGAACAACGGTTGGCCAAGATGAAAAAATTGGATTTGGGATTTTCGAAACGAAGCGGCCTTCGCGGTACGACCGCGCTCACGAATTTTTTTGACCGGTATCGGGGCGATGAGGTCGATCACTTTGCCGTGCAATATATTTCCTCGATTACCAAGGAGCGTCAAGACCAATTACAAGAAGTACTTACTCAATATAAAAAGCGGTTTCAAAGACAATTACTGGTGCGTGGCCATGAATTGCAGGTTTCTTTGATGGCCATTGATATTGAAAGTGGTGCCATCGAAGCCGTTTTGGGCAATCGGCAGAACAAGGGCAGTATGGCCGATTTGAGCGATTATGGTGCCGGTTTTCAATGTGGTTCGGTATTGAAGCCGCTGGTATTCCTAGAACTTTTTGAACATAATGGCTTTAACGGCGAGACAATGCTTTTCAATGGCGACTTAAAACAATATGCCTACAATCCCAGCAATGTCAAGAATACATTGCTGAACAAAGAAGTTCCCGTTCGGGACGTTTTGAAATACAGCCTTAATAAGGCCGCTGTCAACTATCGGGTACATGCCGATCCTTCGGACGTGGCCAAACAAGTAGAAACGAGTTTTTCAAAAATGAATATCGCTTCCGATACAGACTATCCCTGGGGCGCATCCTATATCCTAGGAACAAAAACGATGACCCCTTGGGAGGTGGCACAGGCTTACCAAATGCTCCTTAATGAGGGCACTATGGTTCCTCTGAGCCCATGGAAATATATCATTAACCCTCATTTACAGGACACGCTGTTCAGTCGCGAATCAAAGAAAACAAAAAAACGATATAGATCCGATTCCGCCAATGCGATCAAAGCCTTGCTCCCGGCGCCCTTCGAAAAAGGGGGCACTTGTCATAGACTGCTTCAATGGCTTCCAGAAGGAAGACAGTACTATGGCAAAACCGGGACGACCGGGAAGGCAAAGGACGGTTGGACGGTTTTAAGTGATGGTAAGAAACTGCTTGTGGTTTGGGCGGGGTATATGCAGACTGAAAATGGAATGATTACCCGAAAGGGAGCCCCGCCTGTCCCCAGCAAATCTGGGGGCGGTTCTGCAGGAATACTCGCCGCAATGGCCTACTCCAAATTGTACAACTAATTTTTTTTGGTTAATTTTAGTGGAATAAAAAAACGCTATCCGATCAAAAATTACATGCTACCCGGTAAGGGTTCAAGAAATAGTGCCACGATAGGTGGCGATGTTATTGTTGACCTATCTATTTTACCCCTCCCACCATTGAAATAGCCGCCATTTGGTATGCGTGGCTGTTGACCCTTTTTTGATCAAACCTTTGATGCGCTTTCAATAGAATGGCACAAATGGAATTCTTTGAAAGGGTTTCCTTGTAAAATGTATTTTTATGATTTTCTGAGAGCTAATTAATTTCAATTCCCGTATATAAAGGGAATTGAGTCGAAAATAGTAAGCAACCTTGGGGCAACCTGCCAGACTAGTGTCGGGTTAAAACCTCGATTATCGCGTGAAAAAGCAATGAACGATCTTTCAAAAGAACGGGAAGCAATTTTAAAAAACATCCAGGAAGGGAGCAATGCTCGACCTAGGGAGGCGGCAGGCGTGGAAACGCCCTTGCACTATCGAAAATTGCAAACCTATCTGTTGCTATTGTACCAAGCATACCTTCGTGCGGAAACAGCGCTTGAACCGGCACTTAAGATGGGCGTTTGGCGCATGGTGCAGTTGGATGAAGGGTTCCGGCTAAAAATTGAACAGACCCAGTTCGACATACTCAAAAAAAGATCGGATACCATTGTGAGCGATTGGGAACAGGCGAAAGACGTGCTTTTCCCTTTAGAAATCTCCGAGACTGCGGTACAAGGAACCACTTCCAAAGAAAACATTTTTGGGGAGTACAAAGAAATGGCCCATCTGCTATTAGATTATTCGGGCTAAGCGGGGGCGTTTATTTTAGACCCCAACAGGTGTTTCTCGATGAGTTTTGGATCTATTTTTTTACTTATTGGTAATTGATAGCAATCAATAATTGCTGGGAGTGCCTTTTTTGCGATGGTAGCGGCTATTTTTTTACCTTGGCGACAGATCCATTTTCGTAGTGTTTCAAATTCGGTTTTATCAAACCCTTTTAAGATTTCTAGAAATCGAAACCCTTTTAGAAAACGTTGGCGCAAAAATTCCTTTTTGGCATGGTCAAAACCTGAAAACTCTATCCAATCCCTGATACAACGCCGCATTTCTTGCAATACGGTTTTTTTGTAATCGCCCCAAAGCGTCTCGAATATTCCCGGTACCTGAACCGCTTCGGTATGTTCAAGGGAACCGGTAATCGGTATTTTACCTTCTAACAGGCTTTGATAATCAATACACATATTCTTCACCACAGGATAATAATAAGTGGTGGCCTTAGCGGTGCATCTGTCGGGGACTAGTTTGCCGGAACAGTAGCGTTGGCGTTCCTTTAGGTATAAATCGGCGAAAATGCTTTTGGCATGGGATTCCAAATTTGAGGAAAAACCGAATCGTAGCAACCAATGCTTTATAAGCGGTGCTACCAGCGAATAAAAAGCAAGATGCTTTTGATAATCGCCTGAATCCTTTAGGTAATCGAAAACAGTATCCCAGCTTGGGTGGTATGTTGGTCTGTGCCCCATTGACAACGTTTGAGGTATTGATTGATCGATGATAAATACCAGTCGCGGTAAGGTAAGTTCGCTTGGGTCGGTGTAGTAAGACGTTTGGGCTACTATATAAACGCTGTCTTAACAGACTTATTTTAACAGTCCTTCAAATAGATGGCAAAAAAGCACAAAAAATACTGGAAAGTGGTAGATGGGACCAAAAAATGGGTAGTATTGGTGGTGATTCGGGAAAAATAGCGGTACGTGCTAAATAAATCCCTTTTTCTTTGCAACCTGCAAGAGCTGCAGGTCACCCCCCTCGGTCACCCCGAAAAGTGCTTTTAGATTTTTTTTGCGACGTTCAATAGTAGGCATTGAGAGTGGAATATAATGTGGCATGTTTTTCATTTTTTCCCCAATTGATAGATGGTACAGTATTTTACGGTCGTAGGCGTCTAAATGCATGGTGCCACTTGTATGGGTCCCAATGAGTTTGTTGGTGCGCTCGCTATAATAGGTATTCCCGTTTAAAACTGCATTGACCGCCTCTAAAAGCACATCGGCGTCGATATCGTTCTTTATTAAAAATCCTTCCGGGTTCAAGGTGTTGAAAATGTTGGAAATACGCTGCTGATCATTTAAGGAGGTATGCACGATGATCTTTACGTTTGGGTTGACCTTTTTGAAGTGGTTGCCAAAATCCTCACCGCTCACCACGGTTTTACAATTTGAAGCAGGCAAATTAATATCAAGAAGCACAATATCGTAGGGTCTTTTTTGGGCTTCTATTTTTTCAAGAACCTGATCACTATCATAGGCTACATCAATACTGAATTCTTGAGCCGCATCGGCATTTTCAAGCACCATCACATAGCCCCGAACGGTCATGGGGTGATCATCTACGATCAATAACTTTGTCTTTTTGTTCACGTTGTATAAGTGTCTCTGGCTACGCGCTGGTGCTTGCTTAAAACCGTTCTACCCAATAACACACTTAGAATCTGTAGGAATTAATATACAGTAATAAATACCTCAATGTTAATGGCGAGGGGAATTTAATTAACTTACTGTTAAATACGCAATTTCCCCATCATTTTGATGGAAAACCCATCATTGTTGCCGTAGTTTAGCATCACACGCCTTACTTGTATGATATTGATTGTACGAAGTTATGGTCAAAAGAGTGTTTTAAGCGAGGCGCAGCTGAGGGGTGTTTTTAAATCGCATGTGCCGTATTCCTTTTTTCCATAGGGCTGTTGGGTTCCCATGCAATTTTTTTCCAAACCTATGACACTCAGGGCAACTATTCGACTTTTGATGGCCAAAACAAAAATCCAAGAAAAGGCCCATCGGCGGTCGAAGTGGTATCGGATGCTTGGGTTGGATGAAAACGGTTAGGAAACAGTTGTTAATTTTGCCATACCTTAGTATCCCAGTAATAAATCATTTATATTTTTTGACGATTTTCAATAGGTCAAAAAATGTTCGCTAGTAACCAGTTTGAAATTGTGAATATATGACCAGATGTTTGTTCGTCCTATCCGTATTTGCCTTATTGCTCTCCTGTAGGGGAAAAGTAGCCGAAAAGCTTGCTCCGGAAGTGCTGGAAACGGCCGTAGTACAGCTACAATGGCAACAGGTTGATTCAGAAGATAGTAGTAAACCCGTGGCGCGGCATGAAGCGGCTTTTGTTCAGGTGGGCGCTAAGTTTTATTTAATGGGTGGCAGGGACATTCGACCTATTAGTATCTATGATACGGAAACAGCAAGTTGGTCGCAGGGAGCACCGCCACCTTTGGAACTGCATCATTTTCAGCCGGTTGTTTTTGAAGGTAAAATAGTTGTTATCGCTGCCTTGACAGGAGGGTGGCCCAATGAGACCCCTACTACCCATGTGTATGTATACGACCCCTCTTCGGATGTCTGGTCGCAAGGTGATGAAATCCCGGAAGACCGTCGGCGCGGGGCATCGGGGGTGGTACTTCATAACAATATGGCTTATATAGCCTGTGGAATCAAAAACGGTCATATCGGAGATCATAAAAAGTGGATGGACCGATATAACCTGACAACCGGAAAATGGGAGGTATTGGCAGATGCCCCGCGGCCTCGTGACCATTTTCAAGCGGTGGTCGCTGACGGAAAAATCTACGCTGCCGCGGGTAGAAATACCGGAATTGACCCAGAAGACCCTTTTGGCGGAACGATCAGCGAAACCGATGTGTATGATATAGCCACCAATCGTTGGGAAACCTTGCCAAACGGTATTCCCACCCAACGTGCCGGGAATGCGGCGCTGCTATTCAATGGTGAGCTGATGGTCGTTGGAGGGGAATCTTCTTCCCAAGAAAAGGCCCATGCCGAGGTAGAAGCACTGAATTTAACGACCCATAAATGGCACTCTTTGGCTTCCTTGTTAGAAGGCAGACATGGTACTGGAATGGTCGTTTGGAACAATGCACTCTTTGTAGCTTCCGGTTGTGGCAATCGTGGGGGCGAACCCGAATTGCAGACGATGGAGCGGTATGCGCCGTGACCTAGTATGTAAGGGGGCAAACACAAACGTCAAATTCAAATTCAAGATGAACGCTGTTTCGGAATAGTGGAAACTTTACTTTTTCAATAACTTCCTACTCTTTTCTCTTTATTCCTTCCTCTTTGCTCATTGTGAATTGAAAAAAGACAAAGGACCGCTGAGCTGAAGAATGTAACAAGTTCAAGCGCAAGTATCAAGTTTAAAAGAAGCGCTGTTTTTGATAACGGAGATTTCACTATTTCAGCAAGTTTTAATTTTTCAATAACTTCTTGGTCTTTTCTCTTTATTCCTTCCTCTTTGTTCATTGTGAATTGAAAAATGACACAGGACCGCTGCGCTGAAGAATGTAACAAGTTCAAGCGCAAGTGTCAAGTTCAAGTTCAAAAGAAGCGCTGTTTTTGGATAACGGAGATTTCACTTTTTCAATAACTTCTTGGTCTTTTCTCTTTATTCCTTCCTCTTTGCTCATTGTGAATTGAAAAAAGACAAAGGACCGCTGCGCTGAAGAATGTAACAAGTTCAAGTTCAAGCGCAAGTATCAAGTTCAAAAGAAGCGCTGTTTTTGGATAACGGAGATTTCACTATTTCAGCAAGTTTTAATTTTTCAATAACTTCCTAGTCTTTTCTCCTTACTCCTTACTCCTTACTCCTTCCTCTTTGCTCATTGTGAATTGAAAAATGACAAAGGACAGCTGCGCCGAAAGATGTAACAAGTTCAAGCGCAAGTATCAAGTTCAAACCAATACTGCCCACTTTTCACTGACTTGTCCAGGTTGAGCGCCTGCTTGAACGCCAAAGTTGGGCAGGCAGTCGAAACCTTTTAAGGAAAGGCCATTTAAGAACGTCCCTCGACAAGCTCGGGATGACATTGGGTCTTGTTTTTTGACGAAGAGGGCTGGAATGTATAGACGAACGGAATCGAGACGTTCCCTTTTCCCCTTTTTCCAAATGACCGCTATCTTGTCCGTCCGAGCCTGTCGAGGACCTGTTTTTGGGAATCAAATACAAACATAAACGTCAAATTCAAATTCAAACACACAAATACTGGGTACTGCTCATTGCATTGTCTGGTTTTTCAGAAATTCAATATGATTAAACTTCCTGTAAATATAGCATGCTAAACTAATAGCTTTGCGAGGACCTTCTTCGACGAGCTAAGAATAGCATTGAGTAATTATAGCCTTAGATTCTTAAAAATCGATAACACTAAAAAACCAATCCCCGTCAATTGGGTTTCCGGTACTATCATAGAGGCGAACCGTAAAACCGGAGGCCGTTGAGGTAGTTTTTCCAAAGCATTCTAGGACAACCACTATTTAAAAGTAGAGAGTGAACTATCATTCTTGCCCATCTCGTTTAATCGACATATCCCGGTTGAAAGGGGTGAAAATGGGGTCTACATCCTTCGTTTCACCAACTACCTCTTCGATTTCTCTTTTGAGGTAATTGAGATGGGCAATGGTAAGGCGGTCCGTCATGACCGGTAAGGTTCTTTTAATCTTTCCTTGTAGGGTAATAAGATGATCCAATGCCAACGAACGAACGTCGGTATTGGCCGTATACCCTTCCGACAATTTGGCTAAAATACCTTCTACGATCCCTTCGGCCTCCTCCGGTTTGTATAGTGCTATCATATTCGCCACATACGATTTTTGCAGCTTTCTGCGATAGGCATTGGTTTGATAAAACACATTCATATCACCCCAGATCAAATGGTTGAGGTCATCGATATATTCCTCGGGGCGGTAGGGATCCTCATCCTCATAACGTTCCGCGATAAATGTCATTCTGCTTAATCTACTACCCCCTAATAAATTCACCATTACGCTTTCCATGGTCTTGGTAACCGATTCTTTGGATTGTGGGGATTGTATGGCATTTAAGATATCGTTACGGAGCAACCATTTGGGTTCTTGAAATATATGACTGTTTAAAAAAGCGAGTGCCTGCTTTTGCACTTCCTTAGGAACCAATTGGTATATTTCACCGGCTTCCCCCATAGTCTTTGGGGTTACGTAGATGCCGCCAATGTTCTTGGTAACATGAAAAATATAGTCGCTGTATTGGTTGACCAAGGTTTTATAAATGTCATCCAAATTGGAATAATCGTCACTGTTCTTGCCCTTCACCCAATCCCTTAAACAGGGCGCAATACGCTGTAAGTTCATAATCCCGTAGGTACTTGCGATCATGGCATCGTCTCCTAAGTCTTCGGTTTGGGAGCGCGGGTCAAAGTCACGCCCTTCCCCTCCAAACCAGAGGCGTGGGTTGTTCGAAACGCTGTCTACCACCATTTGTGCTAAAACCTCTCTTTCTTCGTTCACCGGCAACTGATCGGGATAACGGGCGTAGCCCCATTGGATGGCCCATCGGTCATAATCCCCAATTCTGGGCATCAGATCTTCAGCAGGGATATTGTCTTCGGGTTGCGCCACATAATTGAAGCGTGCATAGTCCATAATTGAGCTGGTATGGCCATATTTCTTCAGCCATTCGGCATCCCTTAACTTATCTACGGGCGTCGCATTGCTCGCTCCCATATTGTGGCGCAGTCCTAATGTATGTCCTACTTCATGAGAAGATACGAAGCGAATCAAGTTTCCCATCAGTTCCGTGTCAAATTGCATCTGTTGTGCACGCGGATCGACCGCGCCTGCTTGCACCATATACCAATTGTGCAAAAGACTCATGAGGTTGTGATACCAGCCGATATGGCTTTCTAAAATTTCCCCACTTCTTGGATCTACGATGTTCGGGCCATAGGCATTTTTAGAGGGGGAGGCAAAATACCGTAGAACCGAAAATCTAGAATCCTCCAAGCTCATTGTAGGATCGTTCTCGGGCCACTCTTTGCCCACGATCGCATTTTTGAACCCTGCTTGTTCAAAGGCACTTTGCCAATCATTGATTCCCTGAATCAGATAGGGCCGCCATTTTTTTGGGGTTGCGGGATCAATATAATAAACAATCGGTTTTTTTGGCTCTACCAATTCTCCCCTTTTCCATTTTTCAATATCCACCGATTTTGGCTCCAACCGCCATCGATGTATATAGGTATTGCGGTCTACCTGCTGTTGGTCGTCCCCATATTCCAAATAAGAACTCGCAAAATACCCTACCCGGGTATCGTAAAACCGCTTTCGCATGGGCACTTTTGGCAACAATACGAAAGAGTTGTTGATTTCCAAGGTCACCACTCCCGCTAAAACGGCCGCAGGGAGTTGTTTTCTGCGTCGCTCTTTACTGCTAAGTGCCTTATAGGTCTTTACCGAGCGAATCTCGGTGTTCAGGGGAAATGAATTGATTTCTTTGATATAGGATTTGTCTTTTTCCAAACCGGAAAGTTTATAGGATCCTTTTTGCCTACTGCTAAGTGTTAACAAGGGGTTTTCACTATTGACAAAATCAGTGACCTCTATCAAGTAAGAAGCCTTTTTTTCATTGTTGGCCTTAATATCAAAGGCCTCTAGGATAGGAGTAATGTTTGCATTGTTGACCGCTTTTGAAATCGCATCCTCTTCATTGGCCGCACTTACCAGCGTAGCGATGCGAAGGAATAAATTGTCACTCGGTCCTTTTTCGAAAATAATGGTGTTTTCGGCAATCTTTTCACCACCATAATTACCAGCTCCCGACGGGGTCTTTATAAAACGGGTTACTACCAGAATTTCCCTGTTCAGAAGACTATCCGGAATTTCAAAGTAATGTTTGTCACCCACTTGATGTACATCGAAGAGGCCCTTTTGCGTTGTTGCCTCTTTGGTGATGAAGCGATCGTAGGTTTTCGTTTTATGAAGCGCTTGAGCGTCTGAAGATTCATTTTTGTCGGCTTTCCCTCCCAAACCGAGTGCCCCACAAGAAGTGAGCACCAAAAGCAAGACCATACAGCCGATATAACGTGTCATATATAGCGAACGTTTCAATTAAAAGTTTAGTATTGGGCTGGGTCGGTCAAGTATTTTTAAGTAGAACCCTTGGAAAAAGTAAGTCTACTGTTGCATATACGTTCAAACCCTGACTTTGGTTGAAACGATATCATACATAAGGTTTGTAAGATACAATTATTTACTCAAAATACAGATGGGTAAGGGCTGCGGAACCCTGTCGGACTAGTGCATTTTTCTATCGCAACAAAATCAATAAGGCCCCAATAGCGGTCAGGGCTAAAATCATTTTTCTATAAAAACCATCTTTGATTATTTTAACCAAGCGTACCCCGAGAAAGAGCCCCACAATAACGCCAGGCACCAACGGGAGATTAATCAATACGGTATCGGGAGTAATGGTTCCCCACCACCATATATGAAATGGAAGCTTAAAAATATTGATGATTAGAAAAAGCCAGGCAGCCGTGCCGATAAACTCGTTTTTTGGAAGACGCATCGCCAAAAAGAAAATATTCGAAAAGGCACCGGCAAGGTTGCCGATCATGGTAGTGATACCGGCCATAAGACCCATAAAGCCGGCGAAAGCCCAATGAGAAGGAACGGTTTTTGACTTTTTTCGGTCCCACCAATACATCATCACCACACTGCCAAGGATAATAAAGGCCATCCCTGTTTTGAAAGTGCTCTCGTCCAGATCTTTTCCAATAAATGCTCCGATACCAACCCCTGCCATCATCCATGGCAAGAACCGAAAAATATAGCGCCATTGGGTATGGCGATTGTAATACACTACGGCAAAAATATCGCCCAATATCAATAAGGGAACGATCAAACCGGTAGATTCCTTTGCTCCGAACGCCAGAGCCATGAGTGTTACAATAATGATCGCGATTCCCTTGATTCCCGATTTTGAAATTCCCACAATCAACGCCCCGATAAAGGCAAGGCTCCATGAGGTCATGGATATTTCGGAAAGAGGGGCTAAGAACACAATGGAAGTTTAGTCTACAAAGAACAAATGTATCCCAAATTATTTTATCTTTAACTGATAACCAAACAACCAACCTTATGGAATTAAGCGGACTCGATTATGGCTTCATAATCATATTCTTCTCGATTGTCCTCGGAATCGGTATTTATGTTTCCAAAAAATCGGGAAAAGACTCGACCGAGTTTTTTCTATCGGGAAGAACCATGCCATGGTGGTTGCTGGGACTGTCGATGGTCGCTACTACCTTCTCGACCGACACGCCCAATTTGGTTACCGATATTGTGCGTACTACAGGAGTATCCGGAAATTGGGTATGGTGGTGTTTTTTGCTGACAGGAATGCTTACCGTTTTTGTGTACGCAAAACTATGGCGTAAATCGAATGTAAATACGGATCTTGAGTTTTATGAAATGCGTTATGGTGGTAAGCCCGCAAGTTTTCTCAGGAAGTTCCGATCTATTTATTTGGGGGCGTTGTTCAACATCATTACCATGGCCTCGGTAACCTTGGCCGCGATAAAGATTGGCGGAATTATGTTGGGGCTCGAACCTTGGGAAACCGTGGTCGGCGCAGGACTTATAACCGTGGTCTTTAGTGCTTTGGGAGGCTTTAAGGGAGTGGTTTATACTGATTTTTTACTGTTTTTTGTTGCCATGGCCGGGGCGGTCGGGGCGGCCTATTATTTGGTAAACATTCCTGAAGTAGGCGGGTTGGAAGCATTGATGGCGAACGAGCATGTTTCGGGAAAATTGAATATTCTACCCGATTTTGACAATACCGAAGTACTGGTTACCTTGTTTATCATTCCGATTGCCGTGCAATGGTGGAGTTCATGGTATCCTGGCGCGGAACCGGGCGGCGGCGGCTATATTGCCCAGCGTATGCTGGCGGCAAAAAATGAAAACCATGCCATTGGTGCTACTTTTTTCTTCAATATTATGCACTATGCGCTACGTCCTTGGCCTTGGATCTTGGTCGCCTTGGCGTCTTTGGTGGTGTATCCCGATATTGCAAGCATACACGAGGCATTTCCTAATGTGGCCGAAAGCAAGTTAGGTCATGACCTTGCCTATTCCGCAATGTTAACGAAATTACCAAGCGGCCTCCTGGGGGTTGTATTGGCCTCTTTGGTCGCCGCATACATGAGTACCATTTCGACCCAATTGAATTGGGGCTCTTCGTACATCGTCTTCGATTTTTACAAACAACAGATCAATCCAAATGCCACCGAAAAGCAGATGGTTGCCGTGGGTAGAATTTCTACGGTGGTGCTAATGGTCTTAAGTGCCCTATTGGCCCTTACCCTACAGAACGCCTTCGAAGTGTTTGATCTACTGGTGACTTTTGGAGCGGGAACCGGCCTTGTTTTTATACTGCGCTGGTTTTGGTGGCGAATTAATTCTTGGAGCGAAATAACCGCCATGTTCGTATCCGGGATCATTTCGATTTTGTTGGTAAAGACTCCTTTGGGCGATTATCTTTTTGAAGCCGAAACAGGTGTTTTCCCCGAATGGGCGAACTACCCTTTTGTTGTGATAGTGACAACTGCTATTTGGATGGTCGTTACCCTACTGACCCCGCCGGAGTCAGATAAAACCCTTAGAGCTTTTTATAAAAAAATACAACCGGGCGGGCCCGGTTGGTCCACGGTACTGGAAAAGGCGGAGGCAGACAATGTCGAGATAGTGGATACGAATGAAAAGTGGAGCGTACCGTCTGGAATTTCGGCGATGCTTTTGGGTTGTATCTTGATTTATTCCATCATGTTCGCTACGGGCTATTGGATTTACGGCAATACCATGAGCGCATTGATTCTTAGTGGGGTAGCAGTGGTATCTGGGCTGCTACTTTCAAAGGTATGGGCTCGTATGAAAGACCATATTTTATAGGAGTATATCCTATTTCTAAATCTAAGTGTATGAACGAAGGCTATTCAAAAAGACCCTTGGGTAAAAAACTTGGTTTTAAAGAAGGATACAAAATTGCGCTTTACAATACCCCAAAGCATTATTTTGATATACTACATTTTTGGCCGGATGGGATGGAAGTACAAGAAGATCTTTCACCTGAAAGCGTCGATTTTATGCATCTGTTCTGTACCGAGATGGTGCAACTTAAAAAGGCGCTCGCCACGTACCTGAGTGCCTTGAAAAAAGGCGGTGCTCTTTGGGTAAGTTGGCCAAAAGGGACTTCAAAAATCGAGACAGACCTTAATCGTGAACGTATTCGGAGCTTGTTATTGGATACCACGGGCTTGGTTGACATAAAAGTAGCGGCCATTGATGCCGATTGGTCCGGACTGAAATTTACCTATCGGCTCAAAAATAGATAATCAAAAACCACCCAACCTAAAAAGAGTATACATGAAAAAAAGACTTCTTTCCGTAGATATTTTCCGTGGCATGACCATCGTCTTGATGATCTTGGTCAACACACCCGGAACATGGTCGAGTGTATACGCTCCTTTCCTACATGCCAAATGGCACGGGTATACCCCTACCGATTTGGTATTCCCTTTCTTTTTGTTCATTGTGGGTACTTCAATAGCCTTTTCGTACAGCGGTAAAACGGGTACGCCGGCCACCTATAAAAAAATTACGATTCGTACCCTGAAACTCATTGGTTTGGGCCTCTTTTTAGGAGCGTTTACCTTAAGTTTCCCGTTTGTGAAAGATTTCGCGAACATCCGATTTCCAGGAGTACTGCAGCGTATAGGAGTCGTATTTTTCTTTGCTTCCATTCTGTTTCTAAACTTCCATTGGAAAACCCTTGTCGGCCTGTCGGTACTGCTTTTGGTCGGTTATTGGGGACTTATGGAATTAATCCCGGTAAATGGGGTGGAATCTACCTTGGAACGTGCACCCAACAATTTCGCAAATTACCTGGACGTCAAAATTTTTGGAACTCATAATTATAAGGCCGACTATGACCCGGAAGGACTCTTAAGCACAATTCCCTCTATTGTGAGTTCGTTACTGGGAATCTTTACCGGTTTGTTGCTAACCTCAGAACAACCTAAAAAAGTAAGGATTTTGGTGGGCATTGGCGGTGCCCTTTTAATTATTGGGCACCTTTGGGATATTGTTTTTCCCATCAATAAGGCGTTGTGGACGAGTAGTTTTGTTTTGGTGACCGCCGGGTGGGCCAATTTGATATTGGCGCTTATCTATTATTTGACCGACATAAAAGGAGTTCAGTTCGGGAGTCTTTTTAGGTATGCGGGTGCCAATGCGATCGTTCTTTATTTTTTATCAAGTTTTATCAGTAAGATACTGGGAATGATAAAGATAGGTGAAGAAAACTCCTTACATGGGTGGCTTTTTGACACTATGTACGTACACGAGTTTATGTCGATGCAATTGTCATCTCTGCTGTATGGTTTAACAGTGGTCGCCTTTTATGTCTTCTTGGCATACGTTCTATATCAAAGAAGGATTTTCATTAAAGTATAGTGACCCAATGCTCGCTACCAAATACCCCGGATAAAAATGGAAACAACTGCCAAGAATGTATTGGGAAGCCCGTTAGAAGCTTGTTGTATCGACCCGCTAACAGGGTTTTATCGAGACGGCTATTGCAATACGGGAACAAGCGATATCGGTACGCACGTTGTATGTGCCTTGATTACTACAGAATTTTTAGAATATACAAAATCGAAAGGCAACGATTTGAGTTCTCCAAATCCCTATTGGCGTTTTCCGGGCCTAAAAGCGGGGGACAAATGGTGTTTATGTGTTCGCCGTTGGCTAGAAGCTGTTCAGGTAGGGAAAGCTCCCAAAATTCTATTGGAAAGCACCCATGAAAAGGCATTGGAATATGTTTCGAAAGAGCTCCTATTGACGCATGCGGCCTAAACGTTTCTTACGATGATCGTGCGGCCATCAATTTGGCTACATACTTGCCAATTACATCAAACTCCAGATTTACAACGGTTCCCTCCTCATATGTGCTGAAACGGGTATGTTCGTAGGTATAGGGAATAATAGCAACACTAAAAGAATGCTCGCCCGAATCAACAACGGTTAAGCTGGTGCCGTCAATGGTAATAGATCCTTTTTCAATGGTTGGGTTGCCTTTGTCCGCATCATACGTAAATGAAAAGATCCAACTTCCATCTTTTTGTGCAATACCGGTACACCTACCGATTTGGTCTACATGCCCCTGTACAATATGCCCATCTAAACGTGCACCTAAGATCATGGCGCGTTCCAAGTTTACCCGGTCACCGACATTGAGCGCTGCTAAATTGGTTTTCAAGAGGGTTTCTTCAATTGCAGTGACCGTATAGATCGCTCCATTGATCGCCACCACCGTGAGACATACCCCATTGTGGGCAACGCTTTGGTCTATTTTAAGGGCATTGGTGAGGGTCGATTCAATACTGATATGTAGGTTACTCCCCTCTTTCCTCAATTCGGTTACCGTGCCTAAAGTTTCGATGATACCTGTAAACATCTTCCGTATAATTTAAGTAGTTTTGCTAGCCGGAGTTCATCACGAATTCCCCGAAATAAGGAGCAAAGGTACAGATTATCATGGATGAAAACAGGAAAATAAGACTTGGTATTTCTATTGGCGATTTAAATGGTATCGGATGTGAAGTGATATTAAAAACCTTTGCCGATACGAGGATGTTAGATTTTTGTACACCGATTATTTTCGCTTCCAATAAAACCATTTCGTATCAAAAGAACGAACTGAAGATCGAGGTGAATTACCATGGGGTACAAGATGCCAATAAGGCACTGCCCGGGAAAATCAATGTAGTGAATGTTTGGAAGGAGATACCAACAGTGCAATTTGGGGAAGCCACTGAAGAATCGGGGAAATATGCTTTGCTTTCCTTGAGGGCTGCGGTCGCCGCACTCAAAGAAGATGCCATTGACGCCTTGGTAACGGCCCCCATCAATAAAAACAATATCCAAAGTGAGGACTTCAAATTTCCGGGGCATACGGATTATTTGGCGGAGGAATTGGAAGGTGAGAGCCTCATGTTTATGATTACTGAAAGTCTTAAAATCGGTTTGCTTACCGATCACGTTGCCGTTAAAGACGCTCCCGCAGCCATTAATCCAATTTTGATTCGTACCAAAGTGCGCACAATCGAAAAGTCTTTGATGATGGATTTTGGGGTTCGACGACCCAAGATAGCGTTATTGGGAATTAACCCGCATAGTGGCGATAATGGGGTCATTGGAGAAGAGGACGACGCTGTGCTGAAACCGGTTATTCAAGAAATGTCGAATGCAGGGCACCTTGTCTTCGGTCCTTATTCGGCCGACAGTTTTTTTGGCTCTGACGCCTATTCGAATTTCGATGCGATACTGGCGGCCTATCATGACCAAGGGCTGATCCCTTTCAAGACGCTATCTTTTGGGAAAGGCGTTAATTATACGGCCGGCCTTTCAAAAGTGCGTACCTCCCCTGATCATGGGACCGCATATGAGATTGCAGGAAAGGGGAAGGCCGATCATAGCTCCTTTAAAGAAGCCGTTTTCTCGGCGATCCAGGTGTTCAGAAATAGAAGTGAGTATGCCGAATTGACCAAAAATCCTTTGCAAAAACAGAAGCCACGGCGTAAGTGATTTGCGCATGTGTATGTTCTAGTAAGGGCCTGACAACCGAATTGTTCCGAATTCTTTTGTGCCGGTTCCGAACCACTATCTACAGTACCGCAAAACACACCATTCTTACAAGGCTCTTATATTTCGATCGTTACCGTTGGTATTTATTAAAATAATAGTATCTTTGCACCCCGTCAATTAGACGGGTTGTGAGGTTGAAACAGTGTATACAGGATGAAGCATAAGGAATACAACATTCCTTTCTCAGGATTGAAGCAAGGAAAACACGATTTTAAGTACCTTATTGAGAATACGTTCTTTGAGTCTTTTGGTTACGAGGAGTACAATGCAACCCAAATATCGGTAGAGATTGTTATGAACAAAACCAGCACCATGTTGGAATTGGAGTTCAAAGCTGATGGTACTGTAAATGTTGCTTGTGATGTTACGAGTGAACCCTTTGACCTTGCTATCGAATCGATGCTCGATTTAGTGGTAAAGTTTGGGGATACATATAACGATGAGAATGAAGAGATTTTAATTCTTCCTCATGGGGAACATCAAATAAACGTTGCACAGTATATATACGAAATGCTGGTGTTGGCCGTACCCCAGAAAAGGGTACATCCCGGAATAGCGGATGGCAGTTTGCAATCCCCGGCACTTGACAGGCTGAATGCATTGCGACCAAAAGAAGTAAAGGACAATACAGACAAAAACGATCCCAGATGGGATGCTTTAAAAAAGTTAATAACGGATAAATAAGTGATCAATGGCACATCCTAAGAGAAAAATATCGAGAACCAGAAGGGATAAAAGAAGAACCCATTACAAAGCAGTGGCACCAACCTTGGCCACAGACCCTACAACCGGGGAGATTCACCTTTTCCACAGAGCACACTGGCACGAAGGTAAACTATACTACAAAGGTCAGGTATTGATTGATAAAACTGAAACAGCCGATGCATAAGCATTAGTGGTTTAAATAAGATAAACTCCCAGCGAAATGTTCGGGAGTTTTTTTATGGACCAAAAGCATTGTCATACCATTCAGAAAGCACTTTTGTTTAATTGTTTTAATCGCTTTAAACCAATGAGGATGGGTTTAGGGGCGGACTTAGAAAATAAGGACTTCCTTTTTAAACAAATGGCTTCAAAAATACGCTTCGCGGCAATCTTTCCAAAAAAAGCCATTTTTCGATAAAAAGTATTGGAAAATCACTAATTTTCACGAGTTTTGCTTGAATTTTGAGACTTTTTTCTGATAAATCAATTCGTTAAGATGGGTAAACTATCGGCAGCTATTACCGCTGTAGGGGCATTTGTTCCAAAATTTGTACTGACCAACAAAATGTTGGAAGAAATGGTGGAGACCAACGATGAATGGATTACCACCAGAACCGGAATCAAAGAAAGAAGAATTTTAAAACCTGAGGAAGGGGTGGGAACTTCTTTTATGGCCATCAAGGCGGCCCAAGAACTACTTCAAAAAAAAGACCTTGATCCCAAAGAAATTGATTTGGTAATTGTCGCTACAGCGACTCCCGATACCTTAGTAGCATCCACTGCCGCTTATGTTGCCTCAGAGATCGGAGCGGTAAATGCGTTTGCATACGATATGTTGGCGGCATGCTCGAGCTTTCTATACGGAATGTCGACTGCCGCAAGCCAAGTTGCTTCTGGGCGTTATAAAAAGGTACTGTTAATCGGGGCGGATACCATGTCTACTATTGTGGACTATACCGATAGAACTACCTGTATTATTTTTGGGGATGGTGCCGGTGCTGCGTTATTTGAACCGAATGAAGAGGGTTTAGGATTGCAAGATGAATACTTGCGTTCCGATGGGGTGGGTCGAAACTTTTTAAGTATGGACGCCGGGGGATCAATGATGCCAGCTTCGGAAGAAACCGTGAAAGATAGAAAACACTACATCTATCAAGACGGCAAATCTGTATTTAAGTTCGCTGTTAGCAACATGGCCGATGCGGCCGCTACCATCATGGAGCGCAATAGCTTAACCCATGAAGATGTGGCCTGGTTGGTACCGCACCAGGCGAATAAACGTATTATCGATGCGACGGCAAATCGGATGCGCCTGGACCATGGCAAAGTAATGATGAATATTCAACGCTATGGCAATACCACTTCGGCTACTTTGCCATTGTTGTTGGCAGATTACGAAGATCAACTTAAAAAAGGAGATAATTTAGTGTTCGCAGCGTTCGGCGGCGGGTTCACATGGGGTTCCATTTACTTAAAATGGGCCTATAATTAATTCAAGCTATTAAAATCAAATTCCATGGATATTAAAGAGATTCAAAACCTGATCAAATTTGTGGCAAAGTCAGGAGCCACCGAGGTAAAGTTGGAGATGGACGATGTGAAGATCACTATTCGAACGGGGCCTATAGGAGGTGGTTCGGAAACCACCTTCGTACAACAGATACCTGTTGCACAATCACCGGTTGCGGCACCGGCAACACAAGTGGAGGCCGCACCTGTTAAGGCAGAACCCGTGAAGACAGAAGCGACCGAGGAAAACACAAATTACATTACCATAAAATCACCCATTATCGGTACTTTTTATAGAAAACCGTCCCCTGACAAGCCATCGTTTGTTGAAGTTGGAAGTACGATCGGGAAAGGCGATGTGCTATGTGTGATCGAGGCTATGAAGCTTTTTAATGACATTGAATCAGAAGTATCCGGTAAAATCGTAAAGATTTTGGTCGATGATTCCTCCCCTGTAGAGTTTGATCAACCCTTATTCTTGGTAGACCCGTCCTAAGCTAAAAATCTAATTTTGAAGCCTGCAATTTAAAATAGTTATGTTTAAAAAAATATTGATTGCAAATAGAGGTGAGATCGCGTTGCGTGTGATACGTACCTGTAAAGAAATGGGTATAAAAACCGTAGCGGTGTATTCAAAGGCCGATGAAGAGAGCCTGCATGTGCGTTTTGCCGATGAGGCTGTTTGCATTGGTCCGGCACCAAGCCCGGAATCATATCTTAAGATACCCAATATCATCGCAGCGGCCGAAATTACCAATGCAGACGCCATTCACCCAGGGTACGGATTTCTTTCTGAAAATTCAAAATTCTCCAAGATTTGTGCCGAACACGATATAAAGTTCATTGGCGCTTCCGGGGAACATATTGATAAGATGGGAGACAAGGCTACCGCAAAAGCGACCATGAAAGCGGCGGGGGTACCCTGTGTGCCCGGATCTGACGGGCTTCTAAAAGATATTGCCGATGCCAAAAAGCAGGCCAAGAAAATGGGATATCCCGTGATGATCAAGGCAACCGCAGGTGGTGGTGGTAAAGGAATGCGTGCCGTGTGGAGCGAAGAGGAGATGGAAGGCCATTTTGAAAGCGCGGTACAAGAGGCGACTGCATCTTTTGGAAATGGAGGTATGTATATGGAGAAACTGATCGAGGAACCTCGCCATATCGAGATACAGGTCGTAGGAGATCAATATGGGAAGGCCTGTCATTTATCAGAGCGTGATTGTTCGGTGCAACGGCGGCATCAAAAATTGACCGAAGAGACCCCATCCCCTTTCATGACCGATAAACTAAGGGAAGATATGGGAAAAGCCGCTGTGAAAGCCGCTGAATATATAAAGTATGAGGGTGCGGGAACTGTAGAGTTTTTGGTAGACAAACACCGAAATTTCTATTTTATGGAAATGAACACCCGTATACAGGTAGAACATCCCATTACGGAGCAGGTAATCGATTATGATTTGATACGGGAGCAAATATTAGTGGCCGGTGGTGTGCCGATCTCCGGTAAAAATTACATCCCGAAACTGCATTCGATCGAATGCCGTATCAATGCTGAAGATCCCCATAATAATTTTCGGCCTTCTCCAGGAAAAATAACCACCCTGCATATTCCGGGAGGTCATGGTATTCGAATGGATACCCATGTATATAGCGGGTATGTGATTCCTCCGAATTACGATTCAATGATCGCAAAGTTGATTACGACTGCGCAAACCCGTGAAGAGGCTATCAATAAAATGAAGCGGGCACTAGATGAGTTTGTAATCGAAGGGGTAAAGACTACTATCCCATTTCATAGGCAGTTGATGGAACATCCCGATTACCTTGCGGGGAACTACACAACTAAGTTTATGGAAGACTTTGAGATGCAGCCGCAAGAAGAAGATTAATCCATACCCTGACCGATCGTGTCAGGGTTTTTTTTGATACCCCCGAAAACAGGGGTGTTATTTCACGGTTTGCCAGTACCTTTTTTTAGGAAAGCAAGACTACTTTTACCTCGAAATATAATGTAATAGGGCAGTGATACAATTTTCGCTTAAAAAAATAGTTAAGCAATAACCATCCATGCAGAAAACAATGCTAAAAAGATTTTTGTTATACCCTTTTGTTCTGGTTTGCCTACTGTGCTGCACCAGTTGTTTTGAAATTCTTGAGGAAATTAATATGAACAGCGATGGGAGCGGCAGTATGTTGGTGACCTTTAACATGAGTAAGAGCAAGACCAAATTGGCCTCTATCATGATGCTCGATAGTATCAACGGGTACAAAGTACCTTCCGAAGATGATATCAACGAAGCCCTGAAAGACGTGGTGGCCCATTTGGAGAAAACAGCGGGTATTAGCGATATTCAAAAAACAAAAGATTTCGAAAACTATATCTTCACAATTTCATGCCGGTTTGAGAATGTGGAAAGTATCAACGGTATTTTTAAAGAGTTGATACAAAAACAAAATAAAAACGGGCAAACGGCCTTTAGCACCAAAAACTTCTCTTTTGAGCCGGCTACCAATACGTTTCAAAGACATTTTAAGTACGATGTCAGCATCAAAAAATCATTCTATCATCTCAATAAGGAAGACCGTAAGGTTTTTGAAGATGCCAGCCTCACCTCCATATATAGATTTAAAAATCCCGTCAAGAGTGTTTCAAATCCGAACGCGAAGATCGCCCCGAATAAAAAAGCGGTCATGCTAAGGGTAGATGCCATGGGTTTTATTATGGGAGAACAAAATGTTGCAAACAAAATACAATTGACCAAATAAAGATCAACAGATGAAAAAGTTATTACTTTCAATGTCCGCCTTTTGCTGCGTACTGGTTGCCAGTGGGCAGGACCTTATCTCCAAAATACCCGCTAACGCTAGTGCGGTGGTTACTATCAAGGGAAAACGAATGACCGATTTGGTTTCGGTAAAGGACTTTTCAAACTCCAAACTGGGGCAGATGCTCAACAAGCAATTGGCCAGGGAATCCAAAGAAAAAGTGATGAACCTTGAGGATCTAGGAATTGATCTACAAAGAAATTTTTATTATTTCCTAGAAGTAAATGACGGTGTTTTTAACAACTGTTTTTTGATTCCGTTGAAGAATCCGAAGGGCTTTTTAAATATGTTGTCAGAAAGCGAAAAGGAACGAATCGTTACGGAAAATAGGATCTCCTATTTTCAAGACGATTACGACGGTACCGTAACGTTATGGAATGAAAATACCCTACTGCTCATCCTTGCCAAAGATCAAAAACTAGATTATAGCTATTATGACGACTTTTATGAGAGTCCCTCTATCGCAATAGAAGAAGCACAAGTAGCGGAAGTTGAAGAAGCACCGATTGAGGCCATTGCACCTGTGGAAGTCGCCGAGGAGGTCGTAGAAGAAGCTGTTGAAATAGAAGAGGAGGTCATCGAAGAGGTCGTGATAGAAGCCGCGGAGGTAGAAGAAGCAATCGAAGACCCGTACTACAACGATTATTACAATAGTGAAGAGTACAAGCAACAAGAAGCGGCCCGTGAAAAGCGGCGTAAGGAACAGGATGCCAAAAGAGCCGCCAGAAGAAAAGAACTGGTCGAGACCACCCTAACCAAGGCCAAGCGAATCATGGCAGGGAACTATAGTCAAGGAACGATTTTAAAGAACCCCAATTACCTTAAAAGCATAGGAACAGGGAAAGAAGAAGCCAGCGCTTGGGTCGATGATTTCGGACAAATCTATAAAGAGGCACTCCCCGCCAATTTGTACGGTGGCATGATGAATCCGTATAGCTTTATGGATATCGACCGCATTTACGGTGGTATATCCGCTTCTGCCAAATTAGACTTTGCAGAGGATCACGTTGCCATCAATACGGTATATTCAATGAGCGATGAAATGGCCCGGATTTACAAACCAATGTATGAAGGCAAGTTCAACAGTAACTTTACCAAGTATGTCAATGAAGACCGCTTATTGGGATATATGTCACTGAATATGAGTACTGAGGGGATGCTAAAGGCGTACCCCGATTTGATCGATACGGTTTTTAAGGACACCGGTGATCAATCGTATGGCGATGCGGTTGCCCTGGGAACACATTTATTCTCGTTGTTAATCGACGAGGAAGGGGCTGCAGAAATTGTACGCGGTGATATGCTGTTGTTGTTGAATGATTTGCAAGAACGCGAAGTAACCTATACCGACTATGAATATGATGAGGACTACAATTATAAAAAGGTAGAAAAAACCAAAATGGAGGCGATTCCAGATTTTCTGTTCATGTTCTCTTCCGAGCAAAAGCCTTTGTTCGATCGTCTAATACGCATTGGCGTTAAGGAAAAAGAATTGACTGCGATTAACGGCATGCATCAGATTACCGGCCTCGGCAAGTCTTCTCCTTTTGATTTGTATGTCATGTTCAAGGATAATACGGTTTTCTTGGGAAGTTCAAAGAATGATATGATGGCCATCAACCGTGGTACTTTTGTGCCAAAACTCTCAAGTGAGCTTAGACGAAACATTAAAAAGAACGTTACCAGCCTCTACGCGAACGGTGGAAAAATCGTTTCAGAAATTCCTGTGGATTCATACCCTCGTGATTTAAGAGATAAGGTGCAAATGCTTACCAGTAGTACTGGGGATGTGCACTTGAATTTTGAGAAAATCAAGGGAAATACCATGAAAGGGAAGATGATTTGGAGCACCCCGGGGGAAGGGAGCAGAAATAGCTTTGAATACTTCCTTAACATGATAGATTCATTGATGGATTAAATTACTTTCCACAGCGCCTAAATGAAAAAATTTGTACGGTTTTTACTGGTATTGATAGGGCTTTCGGTTCTTGGGTACTGGGGGTACAAAAAAGGGAAGAACACCCGGTCGTTGGTAGGAAAGATTCATACAGATGCGGATTGGGTACTCAAAATAAACGTACATACTATCAAAGAAACGGTGGTGTTGGACGCCCTCACCTCCCCTGGTTTTTACTATGATCAAATTTCGTTTTCAAGTGGAGAAGAGGAGAAAGACAGCCTTGCCGACAATGGAATCGATTTTACGCCTTTTAACCTGGTACTGTATACCGTGCCTACCGTAAAAAATACCGCTTTCGGTACATTCGAAATAGATGCCTCCGAAGATTTTGAAATTTTTATTGGGAGGGAACTGGCATCCAGGAATATTCCAATTGAACACAATGCCGAACACGGATATCGTTGGGCGGTTGCCAAAAAGCAGAAAACCGTCCTAGCTTGGAACCAGGCCAAACTGATAATAGCGATGAGCCCGGAAATTATACAAGAGAACCTGGCCGTTATATTCAAGGATATCCTTACGGATGATAAGACGATTCAGGACACTTCCCATCCTCTTGTCCAAACACTTTCAGATATCGATGATCACATTGCTTTGATTGCGGGCGACAGTCGAATAAACATCAATTTTGAAGATGGGGAAGCCCTAATTGACGGAAACATTTTAACACGGCATACCAACCGATTCTCTCCAGAGGTGACAGTAGAGGCTATGGACGAAGCGTCATTTCAAGTTCATTTTGATGCCAATTTTCAAGAGCAAGCCAATAAAAAGGATGTACAACAACTACTGGGTAGTTTTTCTTTTTTTGAGAAAAACAACTTGGATGTTTCCGAAATACTTGATCGTACCAACGGCTTTTTTAGCCTTGCCGTGAAAGGCACCACCGTGCAGACCGATACTGTTGTAACATACGAATACGATGATAACTTTGAAAAAATCGCCAAGAAGACGGCACAAGAAAAAATTGTTCCCAAATTACACCTGAATATAGGGGCGGCAAACGAAAGTCTTCAAAGCTATTTGCAAGAAAGGGGTGCCGTTACGAACCAAAAGGTTTTTGAACCTTTTCCCTTATACCAACTTTATGTTAAAGATGGGAGCATGTATACCGCTTTTGACACGTTTAAAGGAAGAGGGCAGTTTCAAGAATATAGCAATTCCAATTTTTTTGATTGCAAAATCAACTTTCAACAATTAGCGGCAGATATGGGAATCCCCCAATTGAAGCGATACACCGCAGTACTCAAAGATTTTAGAATAAGGGCGGGCCAAAAAGAAGGCAACAATATACGTCTTATGGGGAGCCTTGTAGGACAACAACAAGAGGTAAACATCCTGTCTCAACTACTCTTTCAAACCAAAGGCCCTGTTAAAACGGACTAATTCCTTCAAGAAACCACCGGCAAAAAGCGACCGCTTGGTTTGTATGCCTCCTAGATGTAACCTAGGTGCCGGTCTTTTAGACGGCTTATCGATGAATTGCCACCGGTTAACAGTTGTATGTATTGCTTAGGAGCAAATAGGAACCCTATAAAACCGACCAAGCCGTCGGTTTGTACTTTTCATGCTTTCAATTCAAAAGCGAGTAGCAAAAACGAACACTTTCGGACGCCTTTTGCGGGAGGTCTGGGAGTTCTTCTTTTCAGGTGCAGGCATATTGTTCGTATTTTAGTGAAATGAACCTGAGCTATTGGGAGTATAAAACCTGGCTGTCCAATATCGATTATACAATTGTCGGTAGCGGATTGGTAGGTCTAAATTGTGCCTTAAACCTGAAGACCCGGTTTCCCAATGCCAAAGTGTTGGTGCTTGAAAAAGGGATGTTGCCCCAAGGCGCAAGTACCAAGAATGCCGGTTTTGCCTGTTTTGGGAGTATTTCAGAGATTCTTTCAGATTTAAAGACCCATAGCGAAACCGAAGTGCAAGAACTCGTTCAAAAGCGATGGGACGGAATCCAATTACTTCGCAAGACCTTGGGAGATGCCGAAATCTGTTTTGAACACTTCAGAGGACATGAACTTTTTTTACATTCCCAAGAAGCATTATATACAAACTGCCTCGATCAACTTCGGGACGTAAATACCCTACTACGACCTGTTTTTGGAAAAGAAGCATTCAAAACCACGAACAATCGGTTTGGCTTCGACAATGTGAAAGAACAGTATATTACCCATACACAAGAAGGGCAATTGGATACTGGAAAAATGATGGCCAGATTACTACAATTGGTCCAGAAGAGCGGGGTATTGATTCTCAATGGCGTTCAAGTGGAAACCTTCTCGGAACATGGGACCAACGTACAGGTGCAAACCAATCACTTTGAATACCGAACACAAAAACTATTGATAGCAACAAACGGATTTACCGAGCAATTGTTACAAGAAAAAGTGCGGCCCGCGAGGGCTCAAGTACTTATTACCGAACCCATTCAAGATCTCCCGATCAAGGGAACCTTTCACCTAGATGAGGGGTATTATTACTTTCGTAATATCGAGAATCGAATACTATTGGGAGGGGGTAGAAATCTTGACATTAAAGGAGAAGAGACCAGTGAATTTGGCGAAACGGAACAAATTCAGGACAAATTGGAAACGCTTTTGCAAACCGTTGTTTTACCCAATACCCCGTTTGCTATTGCGCATCGCTGGAGTGGCATTATGGGAATCGGAAGGCAAAAAAAGCCCATTGTAAGGCCAGTGAGCGAAAATGTATACTGCGGGGTGCGCTTGGGAGGCATGGGAGTGGCGATTGGCAGCCTTGTGGGGAACGAGCTCGCATCCTTGGTATGAACGCTTGTTGTTTTTACCAATAATGGCTACTTTAAACTTTCCTTAATACAGGTACATGGCAAAAAAGAAAGTGCTTCGCAGTAGTGAATGGTTTGGTGGGAAGGATAAAATGGGTTTTGTTCACCGGTCCTGGTTGCGAAACCAAGGATATCCCGACGATTATTTTAAGGGCAGACCCGTAATTGGAATTTGCAATACCTGGTCAGAATTAACACCTTGCAATGGCCATTTACGTGATTTTGCGGAGGTGGTGAAACGCGGTGTGCTCGAAGCGGGTGGTGTGCCTCTGGAGTTTCCCGTCATGTCACTGGGCGAAACCTTGATGCGGCCTACGACCATGCTATTTCGGAATCTTGCCAGTATGGACACCGAAGAATCCATTCGGGCAAACCCTTTGGACGGAATCGTACTATTGACGGGTTGTGATAAAACCACGCCCAGCACTATTATGGGCGCTTGTAGCGTAGACCTGCCCACCATTGTGGTTCCCGGCGGGCCTATGTTGAGCGGACGCTTTAGAGGGGAAAAGATGGGGTCTGGTTCCATGAATTGGATGATCAAGGAAAAACAGAAAAAAGACGGTTATACCGATGAAGATTTTACCGAAGCCGAGGTTTGCGTAGCGCGTAGTATCGGACACTGCAATACCATGGGAACTGCCAGCACCATGGCGACCATGACGGAATCGTTAGGGCTTTGCTTACCAGGATTTTCGTCAATTCCGGCTGCCGACGCACGTAAAAAATTGTTCGCCCAATTGTCTGGCAGACGAATCGTTGAAATGGTAAAGGAAGACCTAAGGCTTTCAAAAGTTCTTACAAGGGCCGCTTTTGAAAATGCGATAGTAACGAATGCCGCCGTGGGGGGATCCACCAATCTAATCATTCATTTGACCGCTATTGCAGGTCGTATAGGGGTCGCTTTAAAACTGGAAGACTTCGATGTAATTGGAAGCAAGATTCCCTTATTAGTTAATTTAAAGCCTTCGGGCGAACACTTGATGGAAGACTTTTTCTATGCTGGGGGGCTGCCAGTGGTATTAAAAGAACTCACACCATTGCTACGCGATACCAAAACGGTCAATGGAAGAAATATCACCGATAATTACAACGAAGCGGTCTGTTATGATTGCGATGTAATCTACCCCTTTGAAAAACCGTTACAACCAGCCGCCGGGATTGCCGTTTTAAAGGGGAATTTATGCAAAAACGGGGCTGTTATCAAACCTTCGGCGGCATCGGAACACCTAATGAAACATACAGGAAAGGCGGTCGTTTTCGAAAGTATGGAAGATTACCATGAACGAATAGATGATCCTCATTTGGCAATCGATAAAGACAGCGTTATAGTTTTAAAGGGGGTGGGTCCCAAGGGATACCCCGGCATGCCAGAGGTAGGAAACGTAGATTTGCCCGAAAAGCTGCTTTTGGAAGGAATCACCGATATGGTCCGCATTTCTGATGGCCGTATGAGCGGTACGGCGGCAGGAACCGTTGTTTTGCATATTTCGCCGGAATCTACCGTAGGAGGTACCTTGGCTTTGGTGCAAAATGGAGATTTGATAGCACTCGATGTAAAGAATAGAAGCCTGGCACTCTTGGTCTCCGAGGAAGAGTTGTCCCGGCGAAAAGCGAACTGGGAATCACCTGAGCCAGTAGCGTTACGAGGATATGCAAAAATGTATATTGATCATGTAGAACAAGCGGATAAGGGAGCCGACCTTGATTTTTTAGTGGGAGGCTCCGGGAGTATCGTAGATAGAGACCTTCATTGAAGTGATTGTATATTAGTGGAAACTACTTTTATAGGTTCATTATTAGAATTTTACGCTTTCGACATAGCGGATATTGCCATTTCTTGTTATCTTGTAATCCCTTGAAACCTTAACTGTATACATGAACTGTTTATTAGAGGCCTACACATAGGCAGCTTTAACCTCTTCGTAGAACAGCACCTTTGTAAGAGTTCCCTTTGCCGCCCACTCCTATACCGGTAAAAAACTCCCGAAGTAAGGTACTGGGGACCAAACCAAATTCGAAATGACAAAACAACTACCAAAAGGTACATGGGTGGGCTATGTACTTGTACCAATCTTTCTGGGTATGGGAAGCTGCGGTTCGCCACGCACGGCACTCGAAAAGAAATACGATAAAGGATGGAAAGAGATCATGCAATCGCAAGAATGGCAGAACTCGTTTACTGCCAGTGTGGACACCAAACCTATTAAAAATGCCGGGTTTTATGTGATTGCCACTGATGTGGAGATTGGAGGGGAAGAAGATGTTTTGGGAAGGGAATACTCCAGAGATTTTCGAAAAAAATATCACTCTTTGGTGTTGAGATCCTATTTTAAGGTCATTACGCAAGCCGAACGGATGAATAGCCGCCTAGAACAGGAATACGCCTTTTTTAAAAAGGGGATATCTTTGGAAAAAACAGAAAATGCGCATAGTTCAAAAGAGCGCGATCTAAGAGAACAACGGTATCTGGCTCATAAAACTATGCTGGAAGGTTTGCGTTCCTGGAATGTTTTTAATGAAAATAGAACTGCCGATCTAGATTTCTTTAAAAGAGAGAATATTGGAGACGTGCATAAAATGTATGAACAAGGGAAAGCGGATGATGCCCTTATTCGATTTTTAATTTATCGGTTGGCAGATTTGTATCACCGGGAAGACTATGCAATGGAATGAAAACGGTAACCAAGAATATACTTTTCAGTTTTTGCAAGACCTATGTTGAAGACCGAATTGCCCGACTAAACGCTCATATTCTGGGATTGCAAGAATCCCTAGGTTCAGAGACCAAGAGCAGTGCCGGAGATAAACATGAAACAGGAAGGGCAATGGTACAACTCGAACGAGAGAAACTAGGCAAGCAGTTGGCGGAGGCTGAAAAAATGCAACAAGTATTGCAAAAGGTAGTACGGGAACAAGGCTCCGAAAAGGCTGGCTTGGGAAGCTGGGTAAAAACTTCAAAAGACCATTATTATTTGGCCATATCGGCCGGTGCCTATACGAATACGGGCGAAACGACTTATTGTGTTTCGATGGCAACCCCTATTGCGCAATCGCTTTTGGGAAAGTCGAAGGGCGAGGCGCTAGTCTTTAATGGAACTACCAGTATCATTACCGAAATTCTGTAAACTACTCAAAGTCCAATTTACGACGGTCCAATTTTTTCTGTGAGGCTTTCTTTTTTGCTTTCAAACGTTTTTCGGTCGCCGTTTTGGAAGGCTTGGTTTTTTTTCGCTTTTTGGGTACCGTCAAGGCCTCCTCTAGAAGTTGAAAAAAGCGCGTAATCACCAATTCCTTGTTCTTCAGTTGACTTCTACGTTCATCGCATTGCAATACCAATTGCCGATCTTTGTTGATGCGATTGGCTAATTTTTGAAGAATTCGCTCTTTTTGGGGACGTGATAGTGACTTCGAACCTTCAATATCGAATGCCAACACTACCTTGGTAGAAACCTTGTTTACATGCTGACCGCCAGGGCCACTGCTCCTTACCGCCTTACATTGCAGTTCCTGTAGAATGGTTTCTTTGTCCAAGAGATGGTTTTTGGACAAAGGTAGCCAAAAGCGCATGTTTCCTTACTTCTTGTAGGAGATGGCCATAATATTGAATTCTGAGTTGTTCTCGGTATTTCCGCTATCGTTCAAGGGTTCGTTTGCATAGCTAGCCCTTGACGTGGGGCAACCTCTTTCCTCCCCGCCCCATTGTGTCGCTTCGATTACAATTTTTGAAATCTTTTTGTTCTCGGTATTGAGCAAAAATCGATAGGAACCCATAGAATCCGGTAAATGCCCTTCCAGTGAGAATTCATCTAACAAAATACCGCTGGCAATTTCTGTGTCGTTGCTATCGAACGCCGTCCATTTACCGGACTCATCGACCCGTAACAAACCACCATCGCTACAGCTTTTTCCTTCTTTTGCCTGTCGGCCCTCATCGGGGTCCATTTGCCCCACCTGAAGTAGTACATTGGTCACAGGGCTTCTAAATCGCAAAACGAGCTGCTCACTGGCCTGTACCACTTTGCCTTGGTATTCGTAGTAGTAATCTATCTGTTTCCATCTGCCTCCGGCCACCCCGAAACCATCATCTTTGAACTGGGTTTCAAAAAGTACACGCCCGGCGCTGCCATCTATTTTGTAGGCATTCATAATGATATCATCGCCCCAGGCTTGGTCCCCGGCCCCATCGTTGGTAAGATAGTCGGCATTTGCCGTAAGCGAAACCAAGATCTCATTTTCGGAATCATTTTCGGGATCGTCCTCCTTTACATCGTCACCTTTGGGATCTGAACTTTCTTGTTGGGAATCAAGGGCATCGTCTGTATCGTCACAGGCCAATGGCACAACCGATACTAACAGCACGAGTAAGCCGCATACGAAAGCATTCTTTTTCATAGCAAGATTAAGATTGTTGGGTATTCTTTAAACGCGGTAGATGCCGTCAAATTATACCGTTAGAGCTATTTTCGATAAATGGGCGCAAGAATTCAAAAAGGGGCATTTAAGACCGTCATAACCCTGCCATTCGCTGATTGATAACGTCTAGCGACACATTTAGAAAAACTACCTTTTCATCATCAATGACCTTATGGTGATTAAAGTAGATGTTTTGATCTTCATAGGTTCCAACGATCATATAATGACCACCCATATAATAAGAACCTTTTACCACCACTTCCAAGCCCGATTTTTCAGAAACTTTGAATTCGTGTGCATATACGATAATACGGCGTTTGGTATCGGCATAGGTTTTTACAATGTTAATGGGAATTTTGTTCGCTTCACCGAACAAGGAGGCGATATAGAGGTCTTTGGGTTGGGAATAAAGATTTTTCGGGGTGTTTTTGGCAATGATCCGTTGGTCTTTAAGCACAATCACACGATCTGCAAAAGGAAGTACGTCATTATGGTCATGGGTCGCTGTAAGTACCGTAATTCCCTTGTTTCGAAGATAAGCGAACAAATTTCTCCGCAAACTATTCTTGCGAAAGTTATCAATGTGGCTAAAGGGCTCGTCTAACAACAAAACTGCCGGTTCTTGGGCCAGGACGCGTGCTAGGGCCACACGTTGTTGTTGCCCTCCGCTAAGGTATTTGACCTTTGTCTTGGCAAAATCGGTCATTTCGATCATTTCTAGCAGCTCGTCGGTTCTGCGCTGCATTTCTTCCGGCTCGAAAACGGACAAGTATTGACTTACATTTTCGGCTACCGTCGTATACGGCATTAAGTCAAAGTCTTGCGATAGGTACTTCATATACGATTCTCCCGGCACCAAATTATATAGGGGTCCCAGAATCTGGGTTTCATCCCAATAGACCTCTCCGATTCTGATATGTAAAAGGCCGTAAATTATTTTTAGGAGGGTACTTTTACCACAACCACTTTCACCAATTATGGCGACATGTTCTCCCTTGTGTACTTTTAGATTAATATCTTCTAGTACGGGTGTTTCGTCGTAGGCAAAGGACACGTGGTCAACTTGAAGCATATAGTCTAGTTCTGTTCTGGGGGATACGAAAAAATCCGTTTCAATTAGAGAAACGGATTTTAATCAAAATTATTGATAGTTAATCTTTAAATTCTTTAAAAACTGCTTGGTAAGGAAGTTGTTTAAAGCCCATATTATAGAGGGTACTCGGGTATTTCACAGGTTGTTGTTTTTCAGATTGAGCTTGCAATGCAATACTGAAGCAGAGCAGCAAGCATGTCAATAGTGTTGTTTTCATATCATAGGATGTAAAAAAGAAGTGGCTAAAAATAGCATAAAAAACCTGCTGGAAGCAGCGTTTCAGCAGGTTTTAACATATTTTCGGATATTTTGGAACTTCTTCGAAGTACTAGGCCGCAAAAACCTCATAATGCTGTACTTTTTCTTCAAACTCCAATAAAAAGTCATCGTCTTCGGGGTAGTACTTGGCCTTGTCTGGTTGGGCCCCCGCAAAATTGTGAATAACATCCATATTTTGCCAATAGGTAATCAACGTAAAATGCCCTTCGTTCTCGTGAACATGCCGTAAGAACGAATGGTTCACGTATCCGACGGTTTTTTGATAATCAGGCACTGCAATCTTTACCAGAAAATCGCTGTACCTATCATAGTGTTCCAGGCGTGTTCTCCCATGCCAGATCCTAGCTATCATAGGAGAGGTTTTTTACGAGCAGTTCATGCGCAACCAAGTATTCTGCTATTTGCACCGCATTAGTAGCCGCCCCTTTTCGAAGATTATCGGAAACAATCCACATATTCAGTGTATTTCGCTGGGTTTCGTCCCTTCGAATTCTTCCCACAAAAACCTCGTCCTTATTATGGGCGTATATAGGCATCGGATAGGTATTGGTGTCCGGGTTGTCCTGTACCGTAACCCCAGGGGTATCGTTCAAAAGGCGGCGAACTTCATTCAGTTCAAAATCATTTTCGAATTCTACGTTGACCGATTCGGAATGCCCTCCTGCGGTAGGAATGCGTACCGCTGTGGCCGAAACCGAAAAAGTACGGTCGTTCAAAATCTTTTGCGGTTCCCTGGCGAGTTTCATTTCTTCCTTGGTATACCCGTTTTCTAAAAAAACATCGCAATGGGGCAGCGCATTCCTGCCAATGGGATAAGGGTAGGCCATTTCGCCTTCCACACCGGCAATTTCATTCTCTAACTGGCGAACTGCCTTTATTCCAGTACCGGAGACCGATTGGTAGGTAGAGACCACGACCCGTTTCATTTGATATTTTTTATGCAAGGGTGCGAGTGCCATCACCATTTGTATGGTAGAACAATTGGGATTGGCAATAATTTTATCTTCGGTTGTCAGCTCTTCCGCATTTATTTCGGGGACAATCAGTTTTTTGGTGGGGTCCATACGCCAAGCAGAGGAATTATCTACCACGGTGGTCCCAACTTCTGCGAATTTGGGCGCCCATTCCAAAGAGGTGTCCCCGCCAGCTGAAAAAATGGCCAATTGCGGTCTCGCCGCAAGCGCATCGGATAGGCCAATAATTGAATATTCTTCTCCATTGAATTCAAGGGTTTTACCTATGGATCGTTCCGAAGCGACCAGCAATAATTCCGATATGGGAAAATTACGTTCTGCCAGCACTTTCAGCATTACCTCACCCACCATTCCGGTGGCCCCGACTACAGCTACTTTCATTACTTTCTATTTAGACTACAAAAGTAGGGTAAGAACCGATAGTGAACAAGGAATAGAAAGGAATAATTTAATTTATAACAAAATGTTATAAATATCACAATCGGTTTTGTAAAAGAAAAAACCCTACCTGTTCGATTTTTACATCTCGGGGTAGGGCTTTTAGTTGGTTATTATAGTGTAGCGGTTACCATCGTTGCTCTTAGGAGCAATTAGGGTACTACTTTTTTAGGCTATCTCTAATTTCGGCCAACAACTCTTCCGCGGTCGGTCCTGCAGGTGCTTCTGGCTCTGGGGGTGTTTTTGTTTTGTTATAGGCTTTCACAATTAGGAACATTACAAAACCAACAATCAATAAGTTTATAATGGTATTGATCCAAGCTCCGTAAGCAATCACTGCCCCACCAGCTTCTTGAGCGGCTGCAAGGGTATCGTACTCTTTTCCATCCATCGCAAAGTGAAGATCGGCAAAGTCCATTCCTCCAGCAAAATAGCCTACGAAAGGCATTGCGATATTGTTTACAAACCCGGTAATAACAGCACCGAGTGCTCCGGCCATGATAACTGCAACCGCAAAATCAATTACGTTACCAGTCATGATGAAATCCTTAAACTCTTTTAACATTATAGTGTTTTTAATTGGTTAATAGTACCGCAATTTAATGAAAAAAAAGAATCATAACAAAATGTTAATACACTTTTAGTGGCCTATGAATACGCGCTTTACTCGTTGTGAAATACCTGTCAACAACTCATAAGAGATGGTATTGGCAGTGGCGGCGAAATTTTCGGCGCTTGCGCCTTTGCCGAAAAGAAGAACTTCGTCACCCTCCTTGCATTCTATATCGGTAATGTCTATCATGATCATGTCCATACAAACATTGCCGATAATCATTGCCTTTTTATCATGTACAAATACATAAGTTGCGCCATTTCCATACTGCCTCCCAATGCCATCGGCATGCCCTATGGGCAAAGTGGCTATTACTTGATGGCCATTGGCCTTAAACGCTCTGTTGTAACCAACGCTTTCACCGGGTTCTATGCGATGTATTTGTGAAATTATAGTCTTTAAGGTGGCGACCGGTTTTAATTCTTGATCGAATTTAGCTTCGTTTCCAAACCCGTAGAGTCCTATTCCGCTCCGGACCATATCGTATTGCGCGGCTGGATAGTTAAGGATTCCGGAAGTATTTAGAAGATGTTGCAATGGGCGGTAGCCCAATTTGGGATGAAACGCCGTGGTAATTTTTTCAAAGGAGGATATTTGCCCCTCGGTAAACCTCGCCTCGTCCAAATCGTCCGAGGCGGCCAAGTGCGAAAAAATGGCTTCTACCTTTATCTCGTCCCTATCGCTCAGGCATTCCATAATATGCGCTACATCGTTTTCACAAAAGCCCAAACGGTTTAAGCCGGTATTGAACTTCAAATGAACAGGATATTTTTTTTGATCTAATTTTTGGGCCGCCGCCAAGAACAACCGCAAAATGCGAGGGGAGTAAATGCTTGGCTCCAAGCAGCTTTCGATCATTGCCTCGAAGTTCGTTGGTTGCGGCTGCAGTACCAATATAGGTCTTGAAATACCAGCCTCGCGGAGCGCTACACCTTCTTTCACATAGGCCACGGAAAAATAGTCGACACCTAAGGTTTCCAATTTGAATGCGATTTTCGTGGCATCGCTTCCGTATGCGAACGCTTTTACGACTGCCATGAACTTGGTTTCGGGTGCCACCTTGCTTCGTAGATATCGATAGTTATGGGCAAGTGCATCCAAATCGATTTCAAGAACGGTTTCTTGGGCCTTAGCCATTTGCTTTTCTTTGATTGGGGTTGATTTGTTCGGCCTCAACGTTCATTTGACTTACCTTTTCCTTTAGCATGGCCTTATAGAAAGCTGCCCGACTCAGGGGTTCGTATGCTTCCGTTTCCCCGAGCATGACCAGTTTGTCGTTACTCGATTTTCGAAAGCTATAATTGGCCAAATTTCCCGTACGCGTGCAAATAGCATGTACTTTGGTTACATATTCCGCGGTCGCCATCAATGCCGGCATTGGCCCAAAGGGATTCCCTTTAAAGTCCATATCGAGCCCTGCCACCACCACGCGAACGCCTTTGTTCGCTAAATCGTTACAGACCGTTACAATTTCATCATCGAAGAATTGGGCTTCATCTATTCCTACTACCTGGCAGCCATCGGCCAACAGACGTATGTTGGCAGCGGCCGGTACCGGGGTAGACCTTATCTCGTTCGAATCGTGGGAAACCACCATATCATCGTGGTATCGGGTATCGACCATCGGTTTAAAAATCTCCACCTTTTGCTTGGCAAATTGTGCTCTTTTAAGCCTGCGAATCAGTTCCTCGGTCTTTCCAGAGAACATAGAGCCACAGATGACCTCTATCCACCCGAATTGTTCTTTATGGTTAACCGTATTTTCGAGAAACATTTCGTAATTTTAGACGAAAATAGAATGTTTTTTCGTTCTATTTATAAGAATGCCAAAATTACGTAAAAAGGCACACCTTTTGATGTAGGTCAAAATAAAAACTGATGAAGAAAAAATTAAAGGAAGAACTTCGGAAATTATCGACCGACATTATTACGGCGAGAGACTTGAACGAGATTTCGGACCTTTATGAAGTGGCGAAGACCTTATATGAGAAGCTTGCGGTACTCAAGTTCATTGAAGAGAAATTACAGGATATTGAAATAGATGTATCCAAGAACATTATAGCCGAAAAATTCGAAAAAATGGCCAATGCCGTGCTCAGTGAAAATACTTCGGTACCCGAAAGCAATCCCCATCAAGAAGATATTATGATTCCCGGGATGGATACGATCAAGGATATGGTCTCGGAAATGCCCAGTGATACTCCGGTAGATGAGGTGCTGGCCGAGTTTTTGGGACAGCCCGATTATCTAAAGAACGACAAGGAACTTTTTATGCCTTCCAAGGAAGAGGCACAGGAAATCAAAACGCCCGAGGCACCGAAGTCGCTGAATGATAAATTAAGCAATAAGGAAATCAAAATAGACCTGAACAATCGGTTGGCATTTGTAAAACACTTGTTCGATGGGAGCACCGAAGACTACAATCGGGTGCTGTCTCAGCTAAAAACGATCGATAGCCATGAGCGTTCCATCTCATTCATTGAAAATATGGTAAAGCCCGATCATAACAATTGGCAAGGGAAAGAAGAATATGAAGAACGGTTTATGGACATTATTGAACGTAAATTTTCGTAAAATCGTAAAACAAAACAATATAAACCCTGACGGTATCGTCAGGGTTTTTGGTTTGGACCTACTTTTACACCTATTACAAAAGAGAGCACTCCTATGAAAACAAATAAGATTGTGTTTTACACGGCTACGGGAATCCTGACTGTTATCATGCTTTTTTCAGTGTTCAATTACGTCACAAAATATGAGATGATCGCTGGCTTTTTCGAACATTTCAACTACCCTACCTACTTGGTATACCCCCTTGCCATGGCAAAAATTTTAGGACTGGTCGCGGTATGGGGAAATTTTTCGAACTGGTTAAAAGAATGGGCCTATGCCGGTTTCTTTTTCGACACGCTATTGGCCTTTTTTGCCCACTACCTTACCGACGGCAACGGCTATAGCTTTGCCTTAGCGGCCTTAACGGCTACCCTGGTTTCCTACTTCTTTGAAAAGAAGGTCCGGAATTCATCTTTTTCCTAAAGGGAAGCTATCGAATACGAGGGCTTAGGTGCAAGGGTCGCTATCAAAACAAAAAGGCTATTTTTGATAAAATTTGAATCAATGGGCAAGCTATACTTGGTACCAACTCCTATCGGAAATTTGGAAGACATGACCTTTCGCGCCGTCAAGGTTTTGAAAACGGTAGATGTGATATTGGCCGAAGATACGCGTACCAGTGGTAAATTACTACAGCATTTTGAGGTGAAGACACCAATGCAGAGTCATCATATGCACAATGAACACAAGACGGTAAATTTTTTGATCGAACGGCTCAAAGGAGGGGAAACCATGGCGTTGATTTCTGACGCGGGTACCCCGGCCATTTCAGACCCCGGCTTTTTGCTGACCCGGGCATGCGTCGAGAACGAAATTGAAGTCGATTGCTTGCCGGGCGCCACTGCCTTTGTTCCGGCATTGGTAAATAGTGGCCTCCCAAACGATAAGTTTGTTTTTGAAGGGTTTTTGCCTATTAAGAAAGGACGCCAGACACGCTTAACACTCTTGGCGGAAGAAACGCGTACGCTTATCTTCTATGAATCTCCCCACAAGCTATTAAAAACACTTACGCAGTTGGTCACTTATTTTGGAGCAGATCGCCCGGTTTCGGTTTCTAGGGAATTGACCAAGATGTACGAAGAAACCATTCGAGGAACCGCAGCGGAGGTGTTGGCACATTATACGCAGAAACCTCCGAAGGGAGAACTGGTCATTGTGGTCGGGGGAAAGAAATAAATCAAAAAACCCCAGAAATACAAAAGGGCGCTTTCTGAGGTCGTTTATAAGATCGTGAAGGTTTTATTACCGCCTTTCAAAAATAAGTTTTGTTTCCTCACAGGGTGAAAAAGAATAGATATCACTGGCGCCCTTGCCTCCCGGCCGGTCGCTTGCAAAGTAGCCCGATAGGGACGTTTCATCTATACTGAACGAGAAATCATTACCAGCGCTATTAATAGAACTTCCTAGGTTGTTGACCTTGCCAAAAAGACGATTTTCATTCATAGATACCTCATAGATATCCGAACCGCCATATCCGGGATGCCCGTTCGATGAAAAATAAAGAGTTTGATGCGTACTAAAGGGTGAGCTTTCATTGGCAGGAGTGTTGATTGCAGGGCCTACATTTTTTGGTGGTGAGAAGGTGCCATCTTCGTAGATATCCACTACGAAAATGTCGTTGCCTCCAATACTTCCCGGCATGTTCGAAACAAAATAAAGTTTTGTACCATCGGGACTTACAGCAGGTTCCTCTGTGGTATAGGTGTTGCTTGTAAAAGATAGGGGAAGGGGATCGGACCAAGTATCCCCTACTTTAATGGTCTTGTAAATTTTAGATAGTTTTTCCCCATTCTCGATCATTGCGTTCGAAGGACTGCTGCGGGTGAAGTAACAGGTTTTACCGTCGGTGGTATAGGCCGATGAGGTCTCGTTATAGCGCGTATTGATTTGCGCCGATAGTTTGACGGGTACTCGTTGCGTTGCAGCGTTGATGGAATACAGATCGGAATGCTGTGCGTTGTTCTTGGTAAACCAGTTGACCTTCATTTGGGGGTCTTCTGCCGAAGCAAATACCAAATCGCCTTCTGTGTTCAAAACAGGGGAGAAATCGGCATAAGCGGTATTGAAATCAAGATTTTGGATGCGAACGGCGCTTGTAGAAAACAAATGGCTACCTCCTTGCGTCATAGGTTTCGAAGGAATACCTTTTTCTTTTTTGGCTCTTTTTTTGGACAAGGCCAACATATGGGCGGCTTTATTGTATTTACCAACTCCTTGCAAGGCTTTTGAGTACTTGTATAGATCATCAGCGCTCATGTGATCTCTGTGCTTTTGGTAAAGCGCATCGAACCACTGAAATGATTTATCCATACGAGTGGCATAGTAGTGTGCATTTCCGATACGTTGTAGTAACCCAAAGGTAGGTTGTGCATATTCGTCTTCTAAAACCCCTTCGTACAGGGCCGCTGCCTCTTGATAGCGCATTTTAAAAACATAACGGTCAGCGTCTTTTAATTGTTGGGCTACGTAAAAGTCTTTACGAAGGCCGTTTAATTCGTTCGATTGGGAAGCTATTTTAGGCTTATTTTGAACGTTTTCCTCAAAATGGATGCTCGCTTGTGCATGGGGGTTTGCTTTTTTAAGGGCCTCCTGCGAATACGTACTTTGGAAACAAAAATGGGTAAGGGAAAATAGGGACAGATAGAAAACAGTCTTTTTCATTTGGGGGAAGGTTTATATTTATGTGCATTTATTCTTACATAACTATGAAAGTCAAGTTTTAATATACAAATACGAATTTTTGTTGTAAGAACGTAAAAAAGTGATATGAAATTGTCATTTTGTGCTAAAAATATATCTTAAATTTCTGCGAACCTTTGAATAGTGTTCTTTGTTAACCCTGTTTTTTTCGCTTACTGCAAGAGAATGATGGTTTTTCCATAGTGCGCACGCCACTATTTTGGAACATATCATAATTTGATATTTGTGTAGGGTTCGAAAAACGCTCCAAATGAATGGTGTAAACAGTCTTTTTCACAACTTAAATGTAGGAAGAAGTAGCTCGTTGTTGTTCAAAACGAGCAAAGAAATTTAGAAACTTTGTCCAAATTAATAGGTCGTACTTGATCGCAGTCTGCTAAAAGTTTCCGGTTTCATATTGAGGTATGATGCGAGATATTTTTGCGGTATTACCTTTAAAGCGTCCGGGCATCTTTGCATAAAAGCAATATACCGTTCCTCTGCGGACATGGTGAGGATTTCTACTTCCCGAAACAATCTTCCGAAAAGTACCTCCCTAAAAAAATGGTGCCCCCACTTATGAAATTCCGGGAACTGTTCGAAAAGTGATTGGTAGGCGTCCAAATTAATTTTCAATAATTTGGAGGGTTTCAACGCTTCTAAGAATGTAGGGGATGCCTGCTGTGCAATAAAAGAATCGAAAACGCCGGAAGGTCCTCCGGCATAGGAAAAACCAAGAACTACCTTTTCGCCTTTTTGGTCTAGTATATAAAGTACCTGTACCCCTTCCAATACGAAGTAAAAATAGCGTTCAATTTTCCCTGCCTCCGTAATAAGGGTTCCTTTCGGCACCTCCGTTGTGGACCACAGTGCGCGAAACCCGACTTTTTGAGCATCCGTAAAGGGAATTTCAGAGAAAAAACTGCACAGCTGTTCAAAAGCATCATCATTCATAGGCGACCATTTGAACTACAAAAAAAGGGTTTTTCTGAACCTAAATAGGGGCTAAAGTTCTTTTTTTGATAGGATTTCTTTTGTTTCTTCAATTTGAACAAGATGGCGCTCTGCATGACAAAGTATGAATTCAAAAGCCTCGGGGAGGTAGAAATTAACGATACTACCAATGGCCGAAGGGATTTTCATATGACGTAGATTTTTATGCCTTCCCATGAGGATGGCTTCTTTTAGGTGGCCGTGCAGGTGTTGAAACTGTTCAAAAGTAGGTCCTAGATGGTCTTTTCCATGCGTAGTGTCAATAGCTTCGGGCTCGAACCGTTTCATCGTTTTCATTTTCCATTTTCTGGTTTGCCCTTTTGGGCGTTGGCCATTGATAATAAAACCTTGCCAGATACGTGCCTTAAACGGTTCTTTATCGTTCTCAATTGGCTTTGCCCGGTTTAAGGCATCGGATACTTTATCAACGTAATGACCGTATGCAATGTTGAGGTGCTCTATTATTTCTAAAATGCTCCAAGCTTGTGTATTTGGAGCACTTGTCAACATATCTATGGGAAGCGATTGCAAGGAACCTATTTTTTCCATGAGGAAGTTTAAGCGTTGAATTTGGTTTTCCGCACTGATGAATAAGGCTGCCATGAAGTTTGTTTTTAAGGGATGAACATGTCAAAATTCTGATTTTTTAAAAAAGGAAATGTTGATGTGTATCAAGAAATGCAGTTGTGTTTGCGTATTTTAGAGGAGAATAAAAACCAGTATAGATCAGTTGAAACAATTACTGAAAGAGATTCGAAAGTGCGAAGTATGCAAAGCGCATTTGCCCTTAGGGCCGAGGCCGATCGTCACCGGGCATCCCGATGCGAAGATCATTATCATTGGCCAGGCACCGGGAACCAAAGTGCATGCTACGGGAGTTCCTTGGGACGACCCTAGTGGAAAGCAATTACGGAAATGGCTGGGAATTTCGGATGCCGACTTTTATGATGAGACGAAAGTGGCATTGGTACCGATGGGTTTTTGTTATCCCGGAAAAGGAAAAGGGGGCGATCTGCCACCGCGACCGGAGTGTGCCCCTTTGTGGCATGACAGGTTATGGGAAAAAATGCCCAAAATAGAATTGATTATTTTAATCGGCACCTATTCACAAAGACAATACTTGGCAAAAAAGGCCGAAAAGAACCTCACGGAAACGGTGCGGGCCTATCGAAACTATGTGCCCCGATATTTCCCTTTGCCACATCCCTCTCCGAGAAATCGTTTTTGGTTGCACAAGAACCCTTGGTTTGAACAAGAGGTACTTCCTAATTTGAAGGAGAGGGTTGGGCTTATCTTACCATAACCGTTTTTTTTTAGGATTAAGATCGGCTACAGGCCATCAAATATTCCACTTATAAATTCTCCGATACCCTCGAAAAGCCCTTCGAATACAACGCCGAAGTCGATCCACGAGGCATCCATATCCGCTATTGGAATATCGACCTGCGCCGTATTTGCGGAATTTGAAAGTCCTTGCAGCATTTCCATTTTCATTTGCACATAATCGCAAGTTTCATTGATGGCCACATGATACGCTTCAAAAGATTCTTGTGAACAAAAGGTACTCATCGCCCAGCAAATAAAGTCGATCGATGCCCAAGTACTACTTTGGTGTGCTCTTTTCACTTGGGTCGGTGTATAGTGTTTCTTTTTCCCGTGTTCTTTGAGCAGTATATTCCCTAACTCCCGTATATATTTCTTTTTGTCTGCCGGCGCGGCCGGACAATCATTGGCCATATTTCAAAGATTATAATTGTATTTTACAGGTAAAGACCGGCAGTAGTCAATACCGTGAACCGTCGTGTTTCCCTTTCTCCCAACCTGTTTTTCCCAAATACTGATCGGCACTTTCAACGGCCCCATCTTCAATCGAGGTGCCCATACTGTCGTTCCATCGATTCAGGTAGCCAAAAAGGGATATAACCCCCAGCATTTCTACGATTTCCCCCTCGTTCCAATGTTCATATAAACGGGCTTTTATTTCGGCATCTACCGCATTCGGCACTTGTGAGGCTTGCAATGAAAAGTCGAGCGCAGCGCGTTCGGCCTCTGAAAAAGCAGGGTGGGTACGATACTCCCAAATATTATCGAGTTGCTCTTGTTCCGCCCCGTAACGTTCCGCAGCTCGTATGGCGTGCGCTTGGCAATACCGGCATCCGGTGGCGTTGCTGCTCACCCAGGCAATCATTCGTTTCAAGGCAGAGGTAACCCGCCCTTCATTGGCCATTACCGCCTTATTGAGGTTGATAAAGGCCTTTGAGATTGCAGGGCGATGCTGCATGGTAAGCACTGAATTCGGACAAAACCCTAGGGTCTCATTAAAGAATTCAGCCAGTTTTTTGGTTTCAATATCATGATTGGGATCAAGGGGTGAGACTAATGCCATACTGCAAGTTTTTTACGGTGTATTATATTACTTTTGGTGTTCACGAAGAAACGAAAAATTATGGCTACAACAAATCATATCAGTACCAAATGGCTAGGGAATATGGCCTTTGAAAGCAACAACCCTTCCGGGCACTTATTGAAAATCGATATCGCGAAAGAAGATGGGGGCGACGGTAGCGGATTTCGGCCCAAGGCACTTATGTTGTCTTCCTTGGCAGGTTGCTCCGGACTTGATGTGGCTTCCTTAATGAAAAAAATGAAATTGGAAGTCGATGAATTTCATATCGAAACCATCGCGAATCTTACAGATGAACACCCCAAGTATTACGACGCTGTAATCATAGAATACCACTTTCATGGAGGGAACCTGAAGGAAGACAAGTTGCAAAAGGCAGTGGACCTTTCCATCGAAAAATATTGCGGGGTCATGGAGATGTTCCGTCGGTTTGCCACCCTAGAGATCAAAACGGTGTTTCACGGGAAATAAACACAAACACAAATATCAAATACAAATTCAAAAGATGCGAAAGGGAAAATTTGACTTGGAGGAGCGGTTTGTTGACTTCGGGGCAACGGCTGTTTTCTTTTGTCAAGATTTGCCGAATGATATGCCTGGCCAGTATTATGGGAATCAACTGCTTCGTTCCGCGGGCAGTGCCGCGTTAAACTTTGGAGAAATGCAAGGAGCACAAACGGATAAAGATTTTAAAAATAAGGCCTCCATCTCATTAAAGGAATTAAAAGAATCGAGACTAAATCTAAAAATACTAAGCAAAGTGAGCTATGGTGAACGAGAGAAAAGAAGAGTATTATTGGATGAAGTTGAACAATTAATTAAAATAATGGCTACAATTATCAAGAACAAAAAGTAACCATTCATTTGAGTTTGTATTTGATATTTGTATTTGAGTTTTAAAAGAATGCGTTGGACCATTAAACCAAGACCGGAACAAGACCAAATCGACCAATTGGCGAAGGTACTAAGGGTAGACGCATTGGTAGCCCAACTCTTATTGCAAAGGGGTATTCGAACATATGACGAGGCCAAAAGCTTTTTTAGGCCCAACTTGAGCGACCTTCACGATCCATTTTTAATGCAAGACATGGATCGTGCCGTAACCCGCATCGAACAAGCGATTGCCGCTGGGGAGAATATTTTGGTATATGGGGATTACGATGTAGACGGGACCAGTTCGGTTGCCTTGGTGGCCTCGTATCTCTTGGCGTACTATCCCAATATCGCTACCTATATTCCTGATAGATATGGGGAAGGGTATGGCGTATCTTACCAAGGAATCGATTTTGCGGAAGACAACGGGTTTACATTGATCATTGCCCTTGATTGTGGGGTAAAGGCCATAGAAAAAGTAGCGTATGCAGCGGAAAAGGGAATCGACTTCATCATCTGCGACCACCACCGCCCGGGACCGGAATTGCCGAAGGCAGTGGCGATTTTAGACCCTAAAAGGACTGATTGTAACTACCCATATGATGAACTCTGTGGTTGTGGAGTAGGCTTTAAATTGATCCAAGCGCTGGGAAGCCGTCGTGGGGAGACCATTGATGACTTGCTTCCTTATTTAGATTTGGTGGCGACGGCCATCGGGGCCGACATTGTTCCGATTACCGGAGAAAACCGTGTCTTGGCCTACCATGGCCTTCAAGTAATCAATCAAGATCCTAGAATCGGGTTCAAGGCCATTATTGATCAATTGAATAAAAGTAGCTTAACGATTACCGATGTGGTCTTTATCATCGCACCCAGGATCAATGCCGCCGGGAGAATGAAGCATGGGCAGCATGCAGTGAACCTGCTTACGGAGACCGATCTCGAAAAGGCACAAGCGTTTGCAAAAGAAATAGAGCAATTTAATACGGATAGAAAGGGCCTTGACCAAGAGATTACGGAACAAGCCCTGCTACAAATTAGGGCAAACGAAGAGGAAGAGCGTTTTACCTCGGTCGTATATGATCCCGATTGGCATAAGGGTGTAATCGGTATCGTAGCTTCGCGTTTGACCGAGACGTACTATCGCCCTACCTTGGTTTTTACCAAAAGCGGCGACGCGTTGGCCGCCTCTGCCCGGTCGGTAAAAGGCTTTGATGTGTACAACGCACTCCAAGGCTGTTCCGAGTTTATTACACAATTCGGGGGGCATAAATATGCAGCAGGCCTCACCCTGGCAAAGGAGCAGTACGCGCCTTTTAAAGCGCAATTCGAAAAGGTAGTATCAGAGACCATCGACCCTGCACTGCTCGTACCCGAAGTAACCGTGGATGCCTTGATCGAATTCAAAGAGATCACGCCCAAATTACTGCGCATTATTCAACAGTTCGCTCCTTTCGGACCGGGGAATATGAGCCCGGTTTTTATGGCGGAAGAGTTGCAAGATGCCGGCTATGCCAAGGGCGTTGGAGAAGGTGAAAAACACTTGAAATTGGCCGCCAAACAACACGGATGTACACCCATTAACGGTATTGGATTCAACCTGGGAGACAAGCTTCCGCTGGTAGTCAATAAAAAAAGATTTAGTGCTGTGTTCGGTATCGAAGAGAATGAATGGCAAGGCGTAAAAAGCCTGCAATTGAAGTTAAAAGACTTAAAATGATGGAAAAACCATCATGCACACCCGTCGATTGCCTTGGCGGCGGTTTATAAATGAAACGCAAGGCTTTCTCTTGCAACCGGTTCGTTTTTTCATTGCGTAGTAGTCCCGGGAATTATCAATAAGATTTTTCGATTTTCTTTTTCAACTTGTTGGTTTGTTTCTTAAAATAATACGGTTTTCCCATAATCGATTTGTTTTGGCCCATCTGATGATCTTAGCAGTTGCAATAGTGATATCTTTACGATAGATTTCTCTAGCCCAGTGTCGCATGGATCCATACGCAGCCTTACGATTTAAAGAGTTTCGGATATTTTTGGGAGTGCGTTTTGCCATGGTTTTTGCGTGGTCCATGCAGTTCATCGTTATCGAATGGCAGGTATATTCTATGACAAAAGACCCCTTGTCCTTGGGTATCATTGGCCTAATGGAAGTCATCCCCGCCGTATCGATGGCTTTGTTTGCGGGGCACGTGGTGGATCAAACGGAAAAACGCAATTTGCTGGTCAAGTGCATCGTGGGGTTTTCCATTTTAAGCTTGGGATTGTTTGTACTGAGTTACCCGGGTATGGAAGATCGGATAGGGAAGAATTCAGTGCTTTACAGCATCTACTTTTTGGTTTTTTTAGGAGGAATCGTACGGGCCTTTCTGGGCCCTACTATTTTTTCCCTGATCGCCTTGATCGTTCCTAAAAAAGTATACCCCAATGCTGCTACTTGGAGCAGTACCACTTGGCAAATGGCAGCAGTACTGGGTCCTGCCCTGGCGGGTTTCAGTATTAGTTGGATCGGGGTGCACTGGTCTATGTGCGGTATTCTCGGCTGTAGCTTGGTTGCGCTGATCAATCTCTTTCGCATTTCCAGAAAACCCATACTAAACCCTAAAATCGGGGAGCCTGTTTTACAGAGCCTACGGGAAGGGCTACGATTCGTATTCAATAGCAAAGCCATTTTTGGAGCGCTTACCTTGGATATGATTGCCGTGTTATTTGGAGGTGCAGTGGCTCTTTTACCGGTATTCGCCCAAGATATTTTGAAGGTAGGCGCAGAGGGTTTTGGCGTGCTTAGGGCCGCACCGGCGGTAGGTGCCGCCTTGATGATGGTGGCCTCAACCCGTTTCCCGTTACATAAGGCTGCCGGGAAAAAATTATTATTGGCCGTGTTTGGCTTTGGGGTGTGCATGGTCGTTTTCGGACTTTCTTCCTGGTTTTGGATCTCGGTCGTTGCGCTCTTTTTAAGCGGTGCCCTAGATGGTATTTCGATGGTAGTACGCCAAACGATTCTCCAATTAAAGACCCCCGACCATATGCGGGGCCGGGTGGCTTCGGTGAATTCCATGTTCGTGGGGTCTTCCAATGAATTGGGAGCCTTTGAAAGCGGACTCACTGCGAAATGGATGGGTACGGTAACCGCAGTGGTATTCGGTGGTACCATGACTATGCTTACCGTAGGGCTCACGGCCATCGTATCCCCGAGTTTTCGGAATTTGGATCTTGAAAAAGACGTAGAAGCCCACGAAGCGGATGAGATACCCGTAGAAGATAAAAAGTAGGGTATCTGCGACCGTAGGTGTTTAGAAGGCGACTATAATCATTCTAAATAACCCATATGATACGTTCACACTGCTTGTTGCTCTTTGTTCTTTTACTTTCGATCGGCCTACGAGCGCAAGAAGCAAGTGTTGAAAAATCGATTTATGGTATTCAAACAGGGTTTTGGGGTGTCTGGGGCTACAACGAAACAAAATTAAGCCCCGAATGGGCCCTGCGCAGCGAAGTAGGACTGTTCGATTATCTAGGATTGGTAGAGGGGTTGAATTTGGAACCGGTGCTGACCGTAGAACCTCGTTTGTATTTTAAGCTTAAAAAACGCTTGGCCAAAGGAAAGCGAATCGATAGGAACAGTAGCAGCTTCTTTGGGCTCAAAACCCGCTTTCGACCGGATCTTTTCAATGTTCCCGTAGATACCTATCGTACACAAAAAAACCCGAGTATCGCTTTTATCCCAACCATTGGTTCACGCAAGAACATCGGGGCGCATTTAAATTATGAATTGGGTTTCGGATTGGGAGTCGAATACTTTCAAAAAGGGTGGGACGCTTATTTTAATGGTGGTAATCAAGAAACGGAATCAAAACTTTTCTACGCATTTAACATTCACCTGCGCTTTGGGTTTAATCTATAGCTTCGTGTGGAAATTTTTCCAGGGAAAGTTGGGTCCCATCGAACACCGCATAGGTGTAATAGTGGATCCAGTCACCCAAATTGGTATAACGTGATGTTCCGTTCAAGTCTATTTCTAATGGCAGGTGCCGATGGCCGAAAATAAAATGATCATAGTGCCGTGTTTCAAGCTTTCTTTTAGCGTACTGCACCAACCACTCCTTATCCTCCCCAAGGAATTGGGCATCCTCATCTCCCGAAATCAGTTTATTTTTTACCGAGAAATACTGGGCCAAACGCACTCCCCAATCGGGGTGTAACCAGCGGTACAACCATTTTGAAAATGGGTTCGTAAATACTTTTTTCATGCGCTTGTATCCCTTGTCATCCGGTCCAAGACCGTCTCCATGTCCTATAAAGAACGACACTCCGTTGATAGTATACTGCTGGGGTTTATGAAAAACGGGAATATTTAATTCTTCCTCAAAATAGCCGTTCATCCATAAGTCATGATTGCCCACAAAAAAGTAGATTTGAATACCGGCATCCGACAGCTCTGCCAATTTCCCTAGGGTTCGTGTAAAGCCTTTTGGGACCACCATTTTGTATTCCATCCAAAAATCAAAGAGATCTCCTAACAGAAAAAGGACTTCGACATCGTCTTTGATCCTTTCTAACCATGCTACGAATTTACGCTCGCGAACACGGCTTTGTTCCATAGTCGGCGCCCCTAAGTGATTGTCACTGGCAAAATATACCTTTTTGCCCGTAGGAATGTTGATGGTCGTCATTACATTGTAAATATAGGAAAAAGCAACAGGGAAGTATACATAACCAACAGAACCAATTTTGGCTTTTCTTCTAGTTATCGGAAGCGTGCCACTCGGCGAACGAGGTGCGGGTCTCTTGCAACCTTAAAGAATGCAACGCAATGTTTTCGGGAAGTCGAGCTTTGATCTTGGCGGCAAAATCGATGACCATATTTTCGCTGGTTGGTTGGTAGTCGGCCAGAATTACCTGGTGACCCCGATCACTAAGTTCTTTGGCCAGTTCTACATGGGGGGTATTTCTATTAAAAACCGTAGCATGATCAAATCTATCAACGATTTCTTCCTTTACGATTTTTTTTAAATCTCCGAAGTCGATGACCATTCCTAGTTTTACATGCGCGGTATCCGTAATAGGCGTACCGATCACGGTTACCGACAGTTTGTAGCTATGGCCGTGTACGTTTCTACATTTTCCGTCATAACCGAAAAGGGCGTGCCCCGTTTCAAAAGTAAACTGTTTCGTGATTCGAATGTTGGCCATAACCTGTAAATTGGATGGCAAAGGTACGGATTTTAGGGAATGGGAAAAGAACTTGATCGTCTAAAGAAATGGCTGGTACATAGCGTGGTGGTTACCAAAAAAGGATAGTGCTGCTACTTATTTTGTAGCAAAGGCATATACGAATTCCTAGTCTTTTGTCCTTTAACGAATCGGTATTGGGCCCTTTTGTCCACCAATTAATTCCCTAATTCATCAATACAAGATCGAGTTCCCCTTTGCCCAGGGCCGCATGACAGCAGTCTCTCCCTACTTGATAGGAAGCACTGATTACTTCGACCGCATCGATGTACCCCTTGAAAACGATGTTTCTGCTGATTCCGGGGGTATTCGTATCCGTAAGGTCCGAATAGAGCAAATAGGTCCCGTTTTGACGCCCTAGTTGAATTTCTTCGGCGCTGAGGTCGGGTGTTAGGTCTTCCTTGCTATCTTGATCGATGACCTCATAGCTATCTAACGGAATGGCGACACCGCTCACATCTTTAACGGTTACCGAGAAGGAAATAAAAATCTCTGTACAGGCAATTTGATCGCAATTGATAGACAGCTGATCATCAGTACCATTGCAGCCCGCCAAGAAGACGTACAAAAGGCCATAAAAGAATACTTTTTTCATGATTATTGGGGTGTTTGCCTATCAATTAGATAGCATATACCCAAAAGGTTGCGTACCAACGCTTCTAGCAATGGCGTTTTCAACGCTTGAATTTTCTTCTTGTTCGCACCCGGTTCACAAAATATATAACCAATACCAACAGTGCGAGGATGGGGAAAATAAGGTCGCCGTTTAGAAAGTTCAAAATGTCCATATATCCAGTTTTTAAGGTGGTAGTATCTGTACAACGACTTGTTTAGGGGAATATTATTTCTTGAATTTAGAAAGTGCGTTTCTAGTGAATTCTGATAGTACCAAGGTGCCGGTAATGCCTGCGCGGTCTACCAACAACTGGTCCCAGTGTTCGGTACCTTCCCACAAGACCTTTTTCCATTCTTCTAGCCCGTCCGGGTTGTATACCGAGAGTTTTTCGGCAAAGAACTCAATTTCCTTGTCTAGCTCTTTAAGGCTTTCGAACACTTTTGAAAAAAGTCCTTTTTCTTTTGCCCAATAGGCATTTTTCCATTCAGTAGGAGCGAGCGATAATTCGCAAAGGGCGGCTTTCCCGATTTTTCGCTCTACCGCCGGGGCAATGACCAAGGGTGCAATACCGATTGTAAGTTCCGATAGGCGCACGGCTGCTTCGACCGATGCAAAGGTATAGTCACAGGCGGCCGCAATTCCTACGCCTCCTCCCACGGTCTTGCCCTGAATGCGGCCCACAACGACTTTCTTACACGTTCGCATGGCATTGATCAGGTGGGCAAAACCGCTAAAAAAGACCTTGCCTTCTTCCAAGTTTTCGATAGCCATCAATTCTGAAAAGGAAGCGCCCCCGCAGAAGGCACGATCCCCTTCCGATTTTAAAACGATCACGGTAATCTCCGGATTTTCGGATAGGGTCTTTATTTCGGCGATGAGTCTATCCAATAATTCGGCGACAAAGGAGTTTCCCGCCGGATGGCCAAATTCTACCGTGGCTACTTTGTTGGTGATGCTTGTATAAAGACTTCCGTTCTGTCTGTCAGTGCCCATAGGGTTTTATTAAAAAGGACGTTTACATTACTTCGATTTCAAAATTAGGTGTTTTGTAACAAGGGCCGAAATTTTCTGCGAAACTTCCAGATCAAAGCGCCCCCTCGAACGGCCATCCATACAACAAACGCGATCCAAATACCGGTAAGGCCCCAATCCAGATATTTCGCAAGCAAAAGGGTGGGTATAAACCCTAAAAATGTGGCTGCCAATAGCGTGTTTCGCAGGTATTTCATTTCTCCCAACCCTTTGAACAAACCATCAAAAACAAAGGCTATGGTGTTCATAGGAAGTCCTAAGATCAGAATAAAAAAGATGCTATAGAAGGTTTCTAAAACCACTGTTTCGTTTGAAAATATGCGCCCGATAGGATTGTAGAAAACAAATCCGATGATTACCAAAATACCGCTGACACAGACCCCGTACACTATAATTTTCTTAGCGAGTTTCCATAGACTGCCATAGTCCCTGGCACCCAGTAGTCGTCCTCCCATAATATTGCCCGCTGCACCATAACCGTCGATAAAAAAGGCCGCAAAAAGCCAAATATTTATTGCAATGGTATGCGCTCCAATAAACCGGTCCCCCAAGGCGGTGGCCTCCCGTACCGCTAGGATCAAAGCGGTATTCAATGCCAGGGCGCGTACAAAAAGATTCAGGCTCATCCCGATCAATCGCTTCAGTTCGGGATGCCAAGGGCCTTGTATCCGCAAACTAATATCGGTCTTGGTAATCAGGAGTACAAAGGCCATCACGGCCATGATCCCTTGCGCGATCAAACTGGCCCAAGCGGCGCCCTCTAGATACATAGGTGCTATAAATCCCTCAATGCCGTACACCAACATAAAATCGAGCAACACGTTCAATACAGCCCCCACTAGGGCGATTATCATGGGCCAAAAGGTATTTTGCAAACCGCGAAAAATACCCATTACGGCAAATACAAAGAGCGTCAACGGAAAGCCCCAGACACGAATGGAATAGTAGCTCACGCAGTAGGTGAGAATTTTACCCGAAGCGTTCAGCAGTTGAAAAATTTCTTCGATGACAAAAACGGTAGACAGCAATACCAGAATACTCAAGGAAATATTTAAAAAAATTGCTTGTGCGGGAAGGGTGCTTACCGCTGTAATTTTACCGGCGCCCAGGTACTGGGATATAATGGCGGAAACTGCACTGCGGGTCTGACCCAACACCCAAATAAGTGTCGAAAGAAACGATCCCACAATACCCGCGGCGGCCAATGATTCGAGACCGTCAACGGGAATGTTGCCCACAATGGCCGTATCGGTAATCGACAACAAGGGTTCGGCGATCCCAGCAATCGTAGCCGGAATGGCCAATTTGTTGATGTTCTTAAAATTGATGGCGATTCCCATAGTTCGGGTTTATTAAAATACCAATTCGTAGCAATGGAAGGGATGCTCACTTTGATCGGGAAAGAATACATCTCCCAATTTTTGATAACCTCGGGTTTCGTAAAATTTTTGATTCCGTTTGTTCTGGCTGAAAGTATCGAGACGAACCGAAACGAACCCTTGTTTTTGTGCACGTAGTTCGGCAAAATCCATCAATTTTTGGGCATACCCCTTTCCCTGTTGACTAGGATGCACGGCGAGCCGATGAATGTATACATTGTTTCCGGTGGGGGTACGCCATACTACTGGCCGGTACTCCTCGTCCATCAAGGTAGAAATCACCAAGGTACCACACAGTTTCCCATTCATTTCAAGGACGAACAATTCGTTTCTTTCAAGGTCTTTTTCGAAAGCAGCCTGGGAGGGGTAGTGCTCATTCCATTGATTGATGCCATTTTTGATCATATGGGCGCTACAATCCTTGGTTAAGTTCATAATATCGGGGATTTCCGATATCTTTGCGGTGCGAATCATAAACAGGTTCAATTAAGTTGTAAATTTAGAGTATAATTTATCAATAGAAGGTTATGAAAAACATTCTTGTTCCTATCGGCACCAACCCTGATTCAGATGCCACTTTGCAGTATGCCGTAGATTTCGCTGCGGTATTCGGTGCCAAAATATTCGTAATGGAAGTATTTAGCGTAAGCTCCAAGGCAGGCGGATTATCGAATATTGGCGAGAAGGTTGCGCAGAACAGCAAGGAGCATGTGAAGGAGGTCATCGAAAAAATCGATTCAAAAGCCGTAGAAATAAAGATAGCGACCTACAATGGAGATATTGTTGATGGGTTAAAGGATATTGACAAGGAACTTGGTATTGACCTTATTATACTGGCTCCTTATAGCAACGATATTCAGGAAGAACTGTACTTGGGGAATACCACGGGGAAGATTATCAAGCGCACCGATATTCCTACCTTGATTGTCCCAAAAGGAACTACTTTACAGCCCTTAAAAACGATTTTGACTTCCTTTAAATCGGGGGTGCTGAAGCGCAAGCGTATTTTAGATCCGCTCATGGCCTTCAAAAATAAGTTCGATGCGGCCGTAAATTTATTGCTGGTAAAAACACCTGGTTATACAGATGATGATTTGAAGGTCGATACTGCCTTAATGGATATCAGCGCACAATTAACGATTACCGAAAACCCCACCACCTACCTTGGCGTGTTGGAACACTTTCAATCCCAGCGTCCCGACTTGCTTTGCGTGTTTCGTAGAAAGCGTGGCTTCTTCAAGAGTCTATGGGAAAAGAATACCGTGTTGAAAGCAGAATTTTACGCTACGATACCGGTATTGGTATTAAGTGTGAAGAAAGATTGAAGGTTTCCCTGTCGTTTATTTTGGTCATCTTTTCTGAAAGAGGTGGCTAAAAATCAAAAAAAGCGTCCCGCATAGTATCCATGAGGGTAAGGTAAGGAACGATAGAAAAATATCGTATCTAAAGGATAGGAAATAGCATATACCAAAACTAATTCCCCATGCCAGGGGTACGGCGTAATTAAAATCAAGGTTCTTTTCGGCCGCATAAAACGGAAGTAGGGAAAACCGCTTTCCAAAGAAGTGCTCGAACACGATAATGGCTCCGAAGGGAGCTAGTATAAACCCATATAGCGCTACAAACCCCAAGAGTTTCATGGCAAAAGCGGGAAAAATACCTGCAAAAGTGGCAATGGCACCCGCAATAATGGTGACCCAAAAAGTGCTTACTCGCGGAATAATAGCTTGAAATGCGAGTCCGGCCCTATATATAGTTGGGTTTGCAGTGGTCCAGCCGGCAAGCAACACAGCCACAAGCCCAAAAGTCCCAATAGCATTATAAGCAAGGGGCCCAGGTGATACGGGCGGTGCCTCTCCATTTGTAAGAAAAGCTTGTGCTTCAGGAGTTTTTAGGTATACGGCATAGAGTAGTGCCGCTGCGATCCATGCCATATAGTGCCCTACGTACATGCCTGCAGCGGTGGTCCAACCCGAGGAAGCACTTTTTGCAAAGCGAAATACGGAAAGGTCGGACATTCCTATGTGCATGGCGGCGTTGGCGAACCACGACCATAGCACTACATGCCAAAGGGTGTACTTTGTTTGCCCCGGAAAGGGCTCGGAACCTTCCCCCCAAAGGTTCCAAAAATCACTGAAACCTTTAATTTCTAATTGATTTAACGCTACTAATCCGCAAGCCAAAAACGCGAGTACTATGATCGGGGACATCCAATTTGCCGCTTTTGAAACCGTATCGTATCCTTTTGCGGCGATAAGGGATATCACCGTGCCAATGGCAACAACGATCAGCACCCAGGTGATTCCATTGGGCATGGTATCCGAAAGTTTTGGCATTTCTATTTGAAACGGGATTCCTACCGCAGTGGCCGATACGGTGATCATGGACCCTGCCAGGAAACAAAACAAAATCCCATTGGCCAAGTTGTAGCCGGTCACCAATTTTTTCCCCGCGATTTTCTCTAAATGGTAATAGAGGGTATAGCGATAGTTAACGGCAATTTCGGCGGTTAAAAAACGCCAACTAAGTACGGCCAGAAGGTTTCCTATCAATAAGCCTACGATTAGATCAAAAGCGCTTACGCCGGCGGTTAGAAATAAGGGCCCGATCATAAATTCGGTACCTGCGGCATGCTCTCCGGCGTACATCCCCAGAAAACTCTTCCATCCTTTCCATTTCGAACGGGGTACCGCCATTCGTTCGAATTCCCCACTTTGGTCGGGTTCCATCCTAGCATCCATCGATTTTTCGGTCATCATCGTTATTTTATACCAAGTGGTTGGGAAAGTCCTTTGTTCGTTCACAGCAAAGCTGTTCCATTACCTGTTGCAACTGGGTTTTTAGCAGCCCAATGGTGTGATCACCACCTTGGGCACCCAAGGCCGATACCCCGTACATAAAAGATCTGCCCATAAAGGTAAAGGCGGCACCGCTGGCCATGACTCGGGCGATATCGGGCCCTGAACGCATGCCGCTGTCCATCATTACTTTCAATTTGTTACCATATTTTTGGGCGATGGGAACCAAGGGTTCAATGGTCGAGGTACCGGCATCGAGTTGCCGCCCTCCGTGGTTGGAAACAATGATGCCGTCGAGTCCCAGTTGAACGGCCCTTTCTGCATCTTCTTCACTGGCCACACCTTTCAATACTATCTTCCCTTTCCATTGGTCACGGATCGGTTTTATTTTTTGTTCGTTTAACCTACCCGAAAATGTGTTGTCCATAAATTGCCCAAGTTTGCTCATATCCAACCCTTTGGGCATATAGGGTTTTAGGGTGGCAAAATTGGGTTGTCCGTATCTTAGGGTTTGCAGGGCCCAGTTGGGTCTGGCCAGAATTTGTAAAATATTGTTTAGCGTCATCCTTGGGGGCATCGAAAGGCCGTTTCGGATATCGCGCGGTCGAAAACCAAAGGTTGGGACATCGCAGAGCAATACCAATACATCGCAATTAGCCGCCTGTGCACGTGCCAAAATATCGTCGCGTAACCGATCCTCCGCAGGGTGGTATAACTGAAACCAAAAGTTGCCCTCGGTAAGTTCGCCGGCACGTTCAATGCTAGTGGTCGTTACTGTGCTCAGGATAAAGGGAATGTTATGTTTGAATGCCGAATGGGCAAGGATTTCCCCAGCATTTGGCCACATGAGCCCTTGCAAGCCAACGGGCGCGATTCCAAAGGGGGCATCATAGGTATGCCCAAAGAGTTCGGTTTTCATGCTAGACCCTTGGTGCTTTCTCAGGTATTGCGGGCGAAGGGCTACTTTTCGAATATCGGCCGTATTTCTATGGAGGTTTACATCTTCATTGCAGCCCCCATCGAGGTATTCAAAGGCGAATTTGGGTACTCGTTTTTTGGCCTTCTTGCGAAGGTCTTCAATAGAGGGGTAGTTCGGATTATAGGATAGGGCCATACAAGCGTTGTTAGGACATTCGTTTTTGGGGTTTGAGCTTTTTCATTTGATAGGCACGTTTTAAGAACTTATTCGGCAAGCCATCTTCGGAGAGAACCATGGCAGCTCCCAAGGCCGACCCTAAAGGAGATATGGTTGTTCGTATTTTTAAATCCGGAAATCGCAATGCCAATAGTGTTGTAAACAGCTCATTATCTACAAAACCTCCATCAATATACACTTTCTGAACGGGACTATCCCCAATGGCGGTTCGTAGTGCGTTTTCTTGCTGTGCTACCAATTCTATCATCAGCTGGTGATAGGCTTCCTCGAAGGATGCAAAGGGTGTTAGGTCGGTGGTCTTTGCTTGCATGCCCGTGCCTATTTCGACTTCTTGAATGAGCGAAGGTCTTGGAGTCGACAAAAGTTGCCTGTATAGGTCTTCCTGGAAAGAAACACTTATATGATATGTTTTGGGTTTTTTAAAAAAGGCCGTTAACAAGGCTACTTGTTTTTTATAAATACCTCCTAGAAAGAGACGTGCGGCCCGTACAGGTCGACCATCGTACATCATGTAATTCAGGACATTGTGCTGTAGGTCTTTTTCGGTCAACAGTTTGTTGTAAAAAGGGTTCAAGGCAATGCTCCACGTGCCGGTAGATACCAGAACAAATGGCTTTTTTTCATTGAGGTAATATGGCAATAAGGTAGCGGAGCTATCGTGAATCCCTATTCCGAAAGTCATCGTTGTTCCTTCAAACTGCCCTACCATAGTGCTATTTGCTGCTAGCAAGGGGGGCAACATCGTTTCGAAACCCTCTTTTTGGACCCAATCGTGATACGTACCTTTATCAAAATCCCAAAGGGCTGTATGACAACCAATGCTTGTAAACTCGCTAAATGCTACACCTGTAAAAAGATAGCTTAGGTATTGGGGAAAGTGTACCGATCGCGCAATCTTCGAAAACACCTTGGGGTGGGTTTTTTTCAACCAATACAACTGTAATCCGGAGTTTAATAAGTTACCACTGATGGGTGCCCCTGTGCTTTCTTCCAGTGTTTCTTTCGGGCCGTAGGTCTTATAAAACGCTTCCAAAACAGCTGCTGGTATCGGTTTTAGGTAATTGTAGAGGGGCGTTAATACATTTCCCGCTTTATCGAGGTGTACGAAACTGGCACCGTAGGTAGAAAAATTAACCTTGGTTAGTTCATATTTTGGAGAGGTAAGTACCGATTTTAGGGTGGTTTTGAGCCATTCTTCCAGGGATTTCAGGTTTTCCGTAGGAAATCCCGATGCATCTTTGATCTCTTCAAAATACTTGTATTCTTTGTAAACGACTTGGTAGGCGCTATCAAACAGAAAAAACTTTTTGTTGGTTTTTCCGATGTCAAAAATAGCGGTCACTTTTTGCCGTGCCATTTGGGTTTTTTTATAGTCCGGTTGCGACGGTTTTCGTACCTCGTTCCGCAATCAATTGTTTTCGAATTCCCAAGGTTCGGTATGTGGCAATGGGATCAATGGCACCGCCGTTAATTCTTCTTGCTTCCTTTACCAGGGGACGTACATCGGTACGATACGCGTCTTGCAAAAGTTCTTGGCAGCGTACAACGTCGTGCTGTAATTGGGCTTCTGCCAATGCTTCCTGATCAATAAGCAACGCCTGGGCATAGGCTATCGAGATGGCATCAAGCGACTGGATGAGGTCTTCTAACGGGTCTTTTATATTGTGGCTGGCATCGATCATCCATGCCAAGTCTTTATTTTTTGGGTCATCTTGCATACCCTGTACCAATTCGTTAAAAATGAGGAATAGGGCATAGGGTTTTATAGATCCTACGGTAAGATCGTCATCCCCATATTTACTATCATTAAAATGGAATCCGCCCAGTTTGTTTTTGAGTAACAAGGTCGCTACGATTTGCTCAATATTGCTATTGGGCAAATGATGGCCCAGATCTACTAGGGAAAAGGCATTTTCTCCACAGGTATTGGCCAATAGAAAGGAAGTACCCCAATCTTGGATCACCGTACTGTAAAAGTTGGGTTCATAGGGTTTGTACTCGATCAGCATTTTCCAATCAGCGGGCAATGCGCCATAAATCTCTTTCAGACTGTCGGTGGTATGCTCCAAGGCCTTTTTAAAATTGGTTTGTCCGGGAAAATTGGAACCGTCCGCAAGCCAGATGGTGATGCATTTAGAGCCCAATTGTGCCCCGATTTCAATAACCTCTTTGTTGTGGGCGATCGCTTGCTCCCGAACGGCTTTTGACGTATTGCTCAGCGATCCGTACTTATAACTTTCCTTAGCATTTGCGGGGTCCTGAAACGTATTGGAGTTCACGGCATCGAAGGCAATGTTGTGCAGCTGTGCCAGTTCTTTAATGGCCTTGTAATCGGAGGGAATATCCCATGGAATATGCAGCGATACGGCCCCGGCCGACTGCGTAAGCGCATGAATGATCCCAATATCGGCGATTTTCTGTTCTAAGGTCGCAGGTTCACCCCCATAAGAAAACCGCCCAAAACGGGTGCCGCCCGCTCCCAAGGCCCAACTGGGAATAGCGACTTGAAAAGCCGAAAGTTGGTCGATTATTTCGTGTATCGGCAGGCCCTGTCGGCTTAATCGTTGCGACAATGCATCAAAATCCACATCTTGTTGTTGTAAGCGTGTTCTGTTGCTGTCTTCGATCTGTTGTTTTGTTCCCTTCACGGTATATCTATTCAAATTAGCGTACAAAGGCATTGGCCATGCCCCCATCTACATTAATCGTATTTCCGGTACTCTTATCCAATATCCCTACCAGGGCAAAAACGCCATTGGCGATATCGGCCGGCAGGATAATTTCATTGAGCAGGTTTCTTTTGGCGTAATGGGCAGGAAGCTCTTCTACCGAAATTCCGTAGGCCTTGGCCCGCCCTTCGGCCCATTTGCCTTCCCAAATTTTACTGCCGACGATCACTCCATCGGGATTTACGGTATTTACGCGAATGCCGGCGTTCCCCAATTCGGCCGCGGCCAAACGGGTCATGTGCTGTTGGGCGGCCTTGGCAGTGCCATAGGCGATATTATTAGGTCCCGAAACTAGGCCATTTTTACTGGCAATATGAATCATATCACCACCGAAACCCTGTTTTTTCATGATTTCCGCTCCCGTTTTGGTCAGTAAGAATTGCCCCTTGACAAGTACTTCCTGAAGTAAGCTCCAATCTTCCTCGGTCGTTTCGGAAAGGGGTTTGGAAATGGCCAAACCGGCAGAATGCACCACAATATCTACCCCGCCAAAGGCAAGACACGCTTGTTCAAAGGCCATTGCTACCGAAGTGGCCTGGGTCACGTTGCAGATGACCCCGGCCGCCTTATCTTTTTGATAATCGGACAGCGCTGTTTCGATATCGGTCTCCTTTAAGTCGGTCACCACTACATTGGCTCCCTCCGCGATTAATTTATCGGCAATGGCTTTTCCGATGCCCCCGGCACCCCCGGTGATCAAGGCCACCCTTCTAGAAAGGGGTTTTTCGGCAGGCATTCGCTGTAGCTTGGCTTCTTCCAACAGCCAATATTCTATATCGAATGCTTCCTGTCTGGGGAGGGCCGTATATTCGGAAATGGCCTCGGCGCCCCGCATAACATTCATGGCGTTGATATAAAACTCACTGGCGACACGCGCGGTCTGTTTATTTTTGGCAAAACTGAACATCCCCACACCTGGATACAGAATAATAACAGGATTGGGGTCCCGCATGGCCGGACTGTTCGCACGTTTGCAGTTTTCATAGTAGTCGGCATACGCTTGCCGATAGGCTTCAAAAGCGGGATTTAATTTTTTGAGGACTTCCTCAGGGGCCGTCAAATCTTGTATATCTTCCGGATTAATGACCAAGGGCTGTATTTTGGTACGTAAGAAGTGATCAGGGCAGGAGGTTCCCATCGGGGCCAAACGTTCCAAATCATGGCTATTGCTAAACTGAAGTACTTCGGGCGCATCGGTAAAGTGCCCGATCATTCTATTATCAGAAGAGCAGAGACCACGAAGTAGGGGCATCAACCGGCCCGCCTTTTTCAAACGTTTTTCTTTGGGGAGCGATTCTATTTTTGGGCCTCCAAATACGGTGCCATTGGCCGTTATTTTCTGTTGAATATAGTCCGAGGCCATTTCGATGACCTCTAAACTGTTCATATAGCATTCGTATGAGGTATCGCCCCAGGTAAAAAGGCCGTGGCTTCCCAAAACAATTCCCCGAATGCCAGGGTTCTTTTCCAAGCATTTTTCCAGCTGCAAGCCCAAATCAAAACCGGGACGTTGCCAAGGTACCCAGCCCATGGTATCGCCCCAAATCTCTTTGGTAATGGCCTCCCCGTCTTTAGCGGCGGCAATGGCGATCAATGCATCGGGATGCAGGTGATCTATGTGTTTAAAAGGCAAAAGCCCGTGTAAGGGGGTGTCTATGGAGGGCGCCCTGCTTTCCAAATCGTAGATACAATGATTGAACAGACCTACCATACGATCTTCATCGGAAAGCCCTTGATATACGTTTTTAAGATTTCTGAGTCGTTCCGTGTAGAGGCCGGCGATGCCTGCTTTGGTAAGGGTACCAATATCCCCACCGGATCCTTTGATCCACATGACCTCGACCTCTTCGTTGGTCAAGGGGTCTTTTTCAAATGTTTTGCAACTGGTATTGCCACCGCCATAGTTGGTAATCCGTAAATCGGAGCCTAAGATGTTGGACCGATATAGAAATAAGCCCACTTCATCACCTTTTAGCGATGCCACTTTGGCATCGTCCCACAAATAATCCACATATTCAAATGTCCTTGTCTGCATAGGGTTTTTGGTCTTTATGCTGTTCTACAGACGAAAGTAGGTGAAGAATTAAGTTTGGGCATCCTGTACTATACTGTTAGGTCAAGATAACCAAAAAGTACCAATATGTTTTTAATTTGATAATTTTGAATCATCTATCGAGAACTAGCGCATTTATACTCACCTAAGCTATGGAGGCATCAAATATTCAATACATCCAGGTCGACGTTGATTCCAGAATGCCAAAATACAAGCAAATCGTCGACGCTATTGTGGAAGCTATCGGCCGTGGAAATATGCAGATGGGCGATAAAATTCCCTCGATCAACGAGGTGAGTGAAACCTGTCTTTTGTCGCGCGATACAGTGGAAAAAGCATATAGTCTCCTCAAGGCCCGGAATATCATAGAGTCCGTAAAGGGCAAAGGGTACTATGTGACCCGTTGCGACCTATCTTCCAAGATACGTGTGCTGTTCCTGATCAACAAGCTAAGCGCATACAAGATGCGCATCTTCAATTCGTTCGTAGGAGTCCTTGGAACCAAAGGGACCGTGGATCTGGATATCTATCATTGTGAGCCCTCTGTATTTATCAATATTCTAGCACAAAAACTACAGCAGTATGATCAGTTTGTGATTATGCCCCATTTTAAAAATGAAAAGATGCAGCACATGGGATGCACGGAAGACATTCTTGAAGTAATAAAGCAAATTCCCGAGGAAAAGCTTATTATCATGGACCGAAACCTTTTGAGCCTTTCCATGAAAGTTGGGCGCATTTATCAAGATTTTAATGACGATATATTCAATGCGCTTTCCGCGGGGGTAGAAAAGGTTAAAAACTACCGGAAAATTATTTTGGTCTATCCTAGTAAAGCGGTCTACCCTTACCCTAAAGGTATCATTACCGGGTTCAAAAAATTTTGCATCAAACACGAATTTGACTTTGAGATTTTAGATGAGATCTATGACGGTATGGAACTACAAATGAAGGATTTGTTCATAACCATCGAAGAAACCGACCTGGTGAATTTGGTCAAGCAGGTCCGCGACAGTCATTATAAACTGGGAGAGGATATTGGAATTATTTCCTATAATGATACCCCTTTAAAAGAGCTTTTGGGAATTACGGTCATCAGCACCGATTTTAAAAAAATGGGAGCCGAAGCCGCCCGAATGATTTTGGAGGATAACCGCACTGCACAGAAAAACGACTTTAACTTCATCGACCGCCATTCCGTATAGCTTAAGCACGTTATAGTTTATTCGGATATATAAAATCGAAGTCTCGTTTTATAATTCAGCAGACCCATACCGCACAGTACAGTACAGGATGGATGCTATAATTCTACAGCATATTATTGTTCGAAGTTTGGAGATGCTTTCACCAATGGAATCATAGAAATCGGTAAGGGTACTCCAAATGTCTGACTAGACGACAGAAGATATCAAGAACAAAAAATTGGAAAATGAAAAAACGAGGACACGTACAAGCCAGTTTCGGGGGATTCTGTTTTGCGTTGATCTTTCTGGGCCTCTTGCTATCGGGCTTCTCGATACAGGCCCAGGGTAAGATCATTTCGGGAACAGTTAGCTCGGAAAACGGAGCACCTTTGCCAGGGGTTAATGTGATTGCCAAAGGGACCACTATCGGGGTCTCTGCAGATTTTGATGGCATCTATACCATAGATGTTCCAGAAGGGGTAACCACCTTGGTTTTCTCATATATTGGTTTTTCCCCTCAGGAAATTACTATTGGTGACCAGACTACAATTAACGTTGAGCTTCAGGAAAGTGCAGTCGCACTGGACGAAACCGTGGTTATTGGATACGGAACCAGGGATAGGGAAGACCTAATAGGCGCCGTATCGGCAATTCAGGCCAAGGGGATAGCGGAACAGCCCATTACCACCTTTGAACAAGCCCTGTCAGGGCAGGTGTCGGGAGTGCAGCTACGACAAAATGGAGCTCCCGGCGGTGGGCCCGAACTTTTGGTAAGAGGTGTGGCTTCTACCGGAAGCAATAATGCACCCTTGTATGTTGTCGACGGAATTCCCTTGGGCAATGTAAACAGCCAACGCGATAATTTTATTCTCAGTGCTATTGACCCTAACAGCATTGAATCCATAAGCGTATTAAAGGATGCCTCTGCGAAGGCCATTTATGGTTCAAGGGCCTCAAATGGCGTTGTGGTGATTACTACTAAACGTGGCAAGCTAGGCAAGCCGACCATCACCTTTGGCACTTCCGCCGGGTTTCAGACCATTCCGGAGTTTGAGCAACCCAATGTTATGGATGCGGAAGAGCTAAGACGATTCAGGATAGAATATTTTCAAGACCGGCGTGTTGCGCTAGGAGCGCTAGGGCAAGGCGAGATAGCGGAGTTGGACCGCCTGATTAATTTAGGCGATTTGGGAGAAGGGACCAATTGGTTTGACGAAATTACCAGAAGCGCACCCATTTTTGAATACAATGTTGGCATTAATGGGGGTACGGAAAAGGTTCGCTACAACGTTTCAACAAATTATACCAATCAAGATGGTACCTTAATCGGTACAAAATTCAAAAGATATAGCATCAGGGCAAACTTGGACGTTGATATAACCGATAATATGCGATTTGGTATTAACTTGGCGCCTACACAAACTATTGCCAATGGGGGCAGAACAGATGCGGGAAGCAATAACTTTAACATTTTCTCCGCTGTACCCCTTTCAAGATGGACAGACCCATCGGCACCCGTTTTTGATGAAAATGGCGAACTCACCAATGTTGGTTTGGGAAGTCTCATTCCCTTTTATAATGTGAATCCTGTTTATTTGCTGAAAGGTAGAGAAAGTAATCGGCGTACCAACCAATTATTGGCAGGGTCATTTCTAGAGGTGGATATTTTAAAAGGATTGACCGCTAGAACTTTTGGCTCCATACAATACATTGATAGACGAAATTCTTCCTTTGAACCCTCTGATTTTCCAGGCGATGGAGCCTTGACCCCCAACGTTCTGGGTACCCGACAGGCAAGGGCCGGTATTTCGGAGCAAACCAATTTCAATTGGATTTGGGAGAACACACTCAACTATTCCACGACTATCGCCGATGCGCATAGGATTGATGTCTTGGCCGGATTTACCATGGAAAACAGGCGATTCGACAATACCATTATCAATGCGGTAAATATTATTGACGAATCTATTGTAATACCGAATTCAAACAATACAGACCCTGAAAATATCAACAACTTTACCGGGCGTGGGGAGGCTGGCGAAAATAGCCTGATTTCACTTATCGCGCGATTGGATTATGCCTATAAAAACAGATACTATGTTACCGGAACCATCCGAAGGGATGGCTCTTCACGATTCGGCGCGAATACCCGCTATGGAAATTTTCCCTCGGTTGCCGGAGCATGGCGTATATCCAATGAACCCTTTTGGGAAAACATTAAAAACACGGTTTCGGAATTTAAGCTCGAAGGAGGCTATGGTATCAGTGGTAGCAATGCCAATATTGGTAACTTTCAAGCACAGGGAACCATTACCGGTGGACCGGACTACGTTTTTGGAGGTAGTCTTGCACCCGGCAGTGCCGTTTCTGGGTTGCCCAATTCCCTATTGACATGGGAGGAAGCCAAAGAACTCAATTTGGGTGTTGACCTAGGCCTTTTTAATAACAAAGTTTTCTTGGGAGTTGATTACTATGATATCGAAACAGAAGGTTTTCTTTCAGGACTTCCATTACCCACTACATCGGGCTTTAGCAGTATTCTGACCAATTTAGGGAGTATTGAAAATAAGGGCTTTGAAGTAGAACTTCAGCTTAACAATGTGTTCAATGGGAAGGACTTTCAATGGGATGCCAATTTTAATTTCACACGAAACCGAAGTAAGGTACTCGATCTTGCCGCTGAATCCGGATTCATCAGACGCGGTGCTATCGCAAGACAGTTTACCGAAACTGCTGTTGGCGAGGAGGTAGGGCTCTATCGGGGTTTCAATGTCACCGGACTATTCACGCAGGCTGAAATCGATGATCCCAATGTGCCCAAATATCCCGGTGCGGTAGAAGGTTCGTTAAAATATGAAGATGGTAATGGCGATGGGGTGCTGGGCGACGAAGAGGATTTTGTGATCATAGGCAATCCGAATGCCGATTTTACCTATGGCATGGTACATAATCTTCGATACAAAAATTTGGATTTGAGTGTCATTTTTACAGGTGCGGTCGGTCAACAGATCTTTAATGGCACCAATCAGTACAATGGTAACCAAGACGGGGTTTTTAATTTAGATAGAAGGCAATTGGAACGTTGGCGACCTGGCGACGATCCCACCAACAGGACCATACCGGGCACAGGAAGTGATCTCAGTCGACAACGCTTTCGTTTGCCAAACTCACTTTCCGTAGATGATGCTAGCTATTTGTGGGTTCGAAACATTACCCTTGGGTATAACATCAACGGAGCCGATATTGGAAATGTCTTCAAAAATGCAAGGATATACACCAGCATTCAAAATCCTTTTTTGTTCACTGAATACGAGAATGGTAATCCTGAAATCAACCGTTCCGGTGATACGGCCTTGGTCAGAAATGTGAACTATGGGGCCTATCCGATTTCGAGAGTTTATACCCTGGGCGTAAATGTTACTTTTTAAAATTTGTGTGATGAAGAACAACAAGATATTTTCAATTCTAATATGTACCGCCGTGCTTGTCCTTGTGGGCTGTGATAGTTTTCTTGATGAGGCTCCTGAAACCTTTCGAACCCCTCAGAACTTTTTTGAAACCGAAGATCAAATCAATGAGGCAATAGCGGGAATTTATAATACCAACCGAGGGTTAATGAACGGTGCCCATTGGCGTTTTGGTGAAAACCGTTCGGATAACACCAGTTTTCAATTCAATCCTGCCGATAGAGGTGGGATTAACAATGAAGAAGTGGATCTTTTTTTGATGTTATCGGCCAATCCCAACCTACGCGACTACTGGAATGCCAGTTACTCGGGCATCTCTAGGTCCAATTTCGCATTGGAGAACATTGCTAATGTGACCTTCAACGATAACGCTGTAAAACAAGCGAGAAGGGGTGAGATATTGTTTTTGCGCAGCTGGTTCTACTTCAATCTTGTACAACTTTTTGGCGATGTCCCCTATGTGACCTCGGCTGGAGACACGCCAGATGAAATCTTATCCGATGAGTTTCTGGCAAGGATTCCCGTAGGCCAAGTCTATGCGAATATCATGGCAGATCTCCAAGAAGCCATTGGTTCTTTGCCCACCCTTGGGAATACAGAAAGTGGAAGGGCCACACAAGGCGCTGCGCTCATGCTAAAGGCGAAAATGCACATGGCCTTGCAAGAGTTTCAAGCTGCGGAGGCATTGTTGCAACAATTGCAGGGTCAGGGCTACGCATTGCAGGCCGACTACGCAAGTATTTTCGCTCCCGATAACAAAAACAACAACGAAATGGTGTTTGAAATACAATATTCATTCGCATTGGGGCAGGCCTCCAATTTCGTTTCGAGATTTGTGCCCTTTAATAGTGGTGTAGACATTCTTGGGGATAGCGGTCCCGCAGGATCACGGGCCGGACAAAACCAACCGACCCAAAACCTTATCGATCTTTATGATGCGGACGACGCCCGCTTTTCGCACAATATCTCTTTTTATGACAATGGTACGACCATAGAACCATGGATGAGCAAATTCAATTATGGATTTGAGGATCAGGGATTACAGGACGTTAATTTTCCAATGTTCCGCTACGCGGATGCACTGTTGATGTTGGCCGAGTGTTATAACGAAACGGGCGGCGGCGATCCACAACCCTTATTGTTGCAGGTACGGGGCCGATCCATGCCAGATCCTAGTCTTAGTGCGGCGGAAACGTCCGATCTAGGCCAAACCATTGCCGATGAACGTCGCCGAGAACTTGCCTTTGAAAACCACCGCTGGTTCGATTTACTTCGTACGGGCAAGGCCGTTGAAGTAATGACCGCGCATGGGGCAGCTCAGAAAGCACAAAAACCTACGGTGCCCGCCGAGGCGTATACCAACATAAGAACCATATTAGGTATTCCATTGGGGCAGGTTGAGGAATTTGATTTTACGCAAAACGAAGGCTGGTAGTTACGATTGTTTACCGAACCATACTTATTAATTAGATACAAAACAATGCGATATGAAGACTAGGTTTAATGCAGCACTAATGCTTCTTACGATACTATCCATGGTAATTTTGGGTGGATGTAAAGAAGATGACCCAACGATGGAGGGCCCATATGCGTTATTTACGTTTGAGATGGCCGACCTTACCGTTGCTTTTAGCAATGAATCAGTTGATAATCCCACGAGTTACAACTGGGATTTTGGCGATGGGCAAACGTCCACCGAAGAAAGCCCGACGCACACCTATGCCGAAGGTGGTACCTACACGGTTATTTTAACCACCAGCAATAGTTCAGGAGAAAGTAAATTTGAAAGGGTAGTTACCGTTACCGAACCCGAAGAACCGCTACCACCCGTAGTTTTTGAATCATTTGATAGTTATACCGCCGATGCTTCGGTAGAAGGACAGGGTACGGCAATGGACGGATGGGCAGGGGCATGGACGAAATTAGGCGGAGATGATGTAAATGTGGTGTCGGAGGGGATCATAAATAACACTATTGCAGCAATAACATCGGGAAATTCGTTATTGCTGGATGCAAGTGGTACGAATACCCGTTACAAGCGCAATTTCTCAACGCCCTACTTGGATAATGGAAATACGTACTGGTTCGCTTTCCAAGCGGAGTTTGCCAACACCGACCTCGATGGTGGTGAAGTACAGGTAATGCTTGTTGACAACAATGGCGAGCTTTTTGGAGGAGGCGGAGGAGACGGCCAATTTTTGGGGTTTGGAAAAACGATTACTCCAGGAGCGTTGGGGATCATGACCTTTGGTCCTTTTAATAATGTAGAGGCAACAACGGTCATGGCAGATGGTCCGCTGTGGCTCGTAGCCAAGATAGAAACAAATGGGACCGAGGATCCCGATATCGTTCGCTTGTTCGTTAACCCTACTCCAGGTGCTGAACCTGCCGAAGGTACTGAGACGGTAAGCTTTGCGGTCCCGGAACTGAATGGCGGTTGGCAGGGAGTCGGCTTTAAATATGGTGGGGGAAATGCCTCCATGGTGAAAATTGATGACATCTACATAGGAAATACCTATGCGGATATCACACCTTCCAGTTATTTAGATCTTCCGCCAGCAGTCTTCGACAACTTTGATCCGTATACTGTTGATACTACCATAGAAGGCCAAGGGGATACTACCAATGGTTGGTCGAGCCCATGGACAAAACTATCTGGAGGTGATGTGAACGTCGTTGCTGGAGGAATCGAAAATAGCGAACTATCAATAACGACCACAGGAAATGCACTAATAATGGATGCAAGCGTGGGTTCTAGCCGCTATAAACGCAGCTTATCAGAAGCCTTTGTAGATGATGGCCGAACCTACTGGTTTGCCTTTCAAGCAGCATTTGAAGGTGCGACCGACGACACCGGTGAATTGGTGGTGATGCTCGTTGACAACGATGCGGAATCCTTTGGCGGAGGTGGAGGAAATGGCCAATTCTTGGGTATTGGTAAAACCATTTCCGCAGGCGCTCCTCTTGGTATCATGACCTTTGGCCCATTCAATAACGTAGATGCAACAGATGTGTCAGTAGCAGATGGCCCGCTTTGGGTGGTCGCCAAGATCGAAACCAATGGAACCGCCGAACCCGATTTGGTTCGGGTGTTCGTTAATCCTACCCCAGGTACCCAACCAATAAACGGAACAGAGGCCGTTTCATTTGCCGCCCCCGAACTGAACGGTGGTTGGCAGGGCGTTGGTTTTAAATTTAGTGGAGGGAGTACTACGGCAAAAGTCGATGATATTTACTTAGGGTATCGCTATGATGATGTTACCCCTGAAAACTATTAGAATTTGTAAACGCTTAAGGAACCCCATATGCTGTATTGGGAATACCCTCGGGTCAGGTATCTTATGTAGTCAGGAACAGACACTAAGCCAAGAGCAACTTAGGGTCAATAATTTAACGCCTAATTGTAAAATTAGGTATTTGTGGGTCGTATCTATCGAGACGTTCTCAAAACAATTGAGTTAGTTTGATAAGTGCGGCCCACAATTTTGTATTTTACTCGATAATCGAAATCCAACCCTGTATTCCTATGGTGCATTTCGCCAAGGCTTGTCATAAAAATCTATTCTTGTTCTATAACAGTCGTTTGAACAAACCGCCCGCTAGTTTGCCAGGAAGTTAAGTCGTACTATTCAATGATAAATCGGTCCGTATTCATTCGAGCTTTAATGATTTCCAGTGTACTGTGCACGCTGCTTTGCTGTGCGCAAAAACATGCGGTATCGCGTGAAAGTCCTGCAAAAATCCCTACTCGGCCGATTCCTTGGAAAGCAAAATGGATTGCGGCCTCAGAGATCCAAGACACCATAAATACCTGGACCGTTTTTAGAACAATACAGCGGCTTCAGAAAAAACCCGAGACGCCTGTTTGGGCCCGAATTGCGGTAGATTCTAAATACTGGCTTTGGATCAATGAACGCTTGGTGGTTTTTGAGGGCGGACTTAAAAGAGGACCCAACCCCGATGACACCTACTATGATGAAGTAGATGTCTCCAAGTATTTGACCAAGGGAGAGAACACCCTCGCCGTATTGGTATGGTACTTTGGGAAAAATGGGTTTTCGCACAATAGTAGTGGTCGGGCGGGATTGTTGTTTCAAGCCAAGGGAGGCGATCTGCAAATTTTTTCCGATGCAAGCTGGAAAGCTTGGCAACACCCGGCCTTTGAAGAAACGGGGCCGCCCCATCCCAATTTTCGCCTGCCCGAATCCAACATTGGGTTCAATGCACAAAAAGGAGACATGGCCTTTCTTGAAAAAGAATATGACGATGCCGAACGCCCCGGTGCCACCGTCCTGGGACAAGCAGGTGCCCCCCCTTGGAACAAACTAGAAAAACGCCCGATACCCCAATGGAAAGATTATGGGTTAAAGCCCTATCTGGAGGCGCCTTCATTTCCGTTTGTGGCAACAGGCGACACCATAAAAGTACGATTGCCCTATAATGCCCAGATAACCCCTTTTTTCAAAATTAGGGCTACCGGGGGTCAAAAGCTGGATATTCGCACCGATCACTATTATGGCGGAGGCACGCCCAATGTACGGGCGGAATATACGAGTAGGAGTGGTGTTCAAACCTACGAAAGCCTTGGCTGGATGAATGGCCATGAGGTACACTACCATATTCCTGAAGGCATACAGGTATTGGATCTTGCGTATCGGGAAACGGGATACGACACGGAGTTTACCGGTAGTTTTGAATGTGACGATGAATTTTACAATCGCCTTTGGCAAAAATCCCTGCGTACCCTGTATGTAACGATGCGGGACACCTATATGGACTGCCCCGACAGGGAACGTGCACAATGGTGGGGCGATGAGGTGTTGGAAAGCGGGGAGGCATTTTACGCTCTATCGCCCAGTAGCCATGCCCTGGTTCGCAAGGGAATGTTGGAGCTCATGAATTGGCAAAAGCAGGACAGCACTATTTTTTCACCTGTTCCCGCGGGCAATTGGGACAAGGAACTGCCAACGCAAATGCTTAGCAGTATCGGCACTTATGGGTTTTGGAACTATTACTGGAATACCGGTGATAAAAAGACCATCGCTACTGTTTATAGTGCGGTGCGCGACTATCTCTCGGTTTGGAAGTTGAACGAAGAGGGACTTGTACAACTGCGTAAAGGTGGTTGGACCTGGGGGGACTGGGGCGAAAACAAGGACATGCCCTTACTTTTTCAGACCCAATATTATATGGCTTTGGACAGCTATCGCCGAATGTCCGAGTTATTGGGAGAAACTGAAGAGGTAGTGAGCATCAAAGCAAGGATGCGGCAGTTCAAAAGCGCGTTCAATCGTACTTTTTGGAATGGGAAGGCCTACCGCTCCAAGGATTATAAAGGTAAAACGGACGACCGGTCGCAGGGGTTGGCCGTAGTGGCCGGTCTTGCCGATCCAGAGAAGTTTCCGGCAATTTACGAGGTACTCAAAGTGGAACGGCATGCGAGTCCCTATATGGAAAAATATATACTGGAAGCGCTTTTTCAAATGGGGTATGCCGACTTTGCTCTTGAACGCATGCGCCTGCGTTTCCAAACCATGGTAGACCATCCTACCCTTACTACCCTGTGGGAAGGTTGGGGTATCGGTGCCGCAGGCTATGGAGGAGGCACCGTTAACCACGCTTGGAGCGGTGGGGGACTTACCCTGCTGTCTCAATACGTTGCGGGAGTAGCTCCTACTTCGGCAGGGTATGCGACCTTCGAAATACGGCCCCGACTAGGATTTTTAAAACGGGTGAAGGCTGAAGTGCCTTCCATAAAAGGAATTATTAGGGTTGCCATTACGGTGGGGGAGTCCTATAAGGTAGCGTTGGAAGTGCCTCCCGACACCAGGGCTAAGGTAGTGGTACCCTCGCGCTATACCCAACTATTTCTGAACGGCAAAAAAATGGTATCGGAAGAAGGAAATACAAACCAGGAGATCATTGTTCCGCCAGGAACGCATCTGTTAATTGCCAATGAACCATGAATATGTTTTTTAAGTCTTGTTTGGTCATGCTGCCGGTTTTCGCTATTGGATGTAAAGAAAATGCCAAAGCGGTTGCGACCGAGGTGCTTGAAAATGCACCCCCCAATATTGTGCTGATCGTGGCAGATGATATGGGCTACAACGACCTAGGCTGCTATGGGAACGACTTTATAGAAACCCCACATTTGGATAGGCTTGCAAAAGAGGGCATCCGATTCACCGATGGGTATGCCGCGGCACCGCTATGCAGCCCGTCGCGCGCTAGTTTGCTTACCGGTTTACATCCCATACAGGTGAATATCACAGAACATATTCATGGGAATCCCCCGGCCGGTCCGCACCAACGCCTAAAGACTCCACCGGTAAGCCAACAGTTAGACCTCGAATTTCAAACCACCGCGGAGCTCCTTAAAGCGCAAGGGTACCGTACCGCTCATATCGGAAAGTGGCATTTGGGCGGCGGGGACTTCCTTCCGGAAAAGCAAGGGTTCGATGTAAACATTGCGGGGGCCTGGAACGGCCTGCCGAAAAGTTTTTTCTACCCGTTTTTTCCTAAAGGCGAAAAGCCGGAAATCCAAGATAGTTCCGAAGAAGGGGATTACTTGACGGATGTGCTTACCGATAAGGCGGCCGATTTTATAACCGCTCAAAAGGATAGTGTTTTTTTTCTAAGCCTTAATTATTATTCGCCCCATGTACCTATTGAGGGCAAGGAAGACTTGGTAGAAAAGTATCGTAAAAAAAGGGGGGTTACCAAAGATACGGTCCTTCCCAATATTCATTATGCGGCCATGATCGAAAGCATTGATCAAAATGTGGGGAGACTACTGGAACTGATCCAGCAGTTGGGCCTGGAAAAGAATACCCTGGTTATTTTTACCTCCGATAACGGCGGACTATCCGTGGAGGAAGTACCCTTTTTTGCTAAGCATACCCCCCCGACCGACAATGGGCCGCTTCGCGATGGCAAGGGATATGTGTACGAAGGCGGTATCCGAGAGCCGTTTTTGGTGAAGTGGCCCTTGACCATTGCCCCCGGTACCAGCAGTTCACCTGTAATTGCCCAAGACCTGTTCAATACGTTTGCCGAGGTGAGCAATTCCGATACCAGGGTAGCGGGGAGCGTTAGCCTACTGCCCATTTTAAAGGGGGAAACGCCCCCGGAACGAGGCTTGTTATGGCATTTACCGCATTACAGCCCACAACACGGGAAACCGGCGTCGGCCTATCGAGAGGGCGATTGGAAAATAATTCACCATTACGAAGATGACCGCTACGAACTGTTTAATTTACAAGAAGACCTTGGCGAAACAAGGGATTTGGCAATTTCCAATATAGAGAAATTGGAAGAAATGAAACAAAAGCTACACGCTGAACTAAAGCGATTAAAAGCTAAGATGCCAGTGCCAAACCCCAATTTTGTGGGGACTGATTAGTGAATAGGGCGAATGAGGGAATTTTAATACGAGCCTTGAAAAGGTAGTAAGGTCGCTATCGGTTTTAGCTCATTCCTTTCGGTTATGTCGAAAAGGAACTACCGATATAAGAAAGCCCCCGACAAACGAAATCAATACACACAGATACAGCAGCGGATGGTTAAAATAATCGGTAATCGATGTCATTTTCAGTGGTTTGACCGAAAACCAGAACGACCAAAACAAGAACAAAGAAGTCACAATTATCCCTATGAGGGCTGTTATTTGGAATTTGGTTTTGGCCATAAATATTTATTTTGGTGCTTATATTGTTGAAGGCTTCCCTGTTTTGGGACAGGAGATAATATGATCGAACAAACATGCTGGCAACCTATGGATTAACGGCCATCTTGTTTGCCATAATGGTATGAAAATGGTACAATCAAGTGGATGATTGCTACACTTACTATACTACTTATGATACGCCATAAGCCAAGTGTAATGCCAAAATCCATAATTCTAATTATATAGGAGTTTCCTTCAATGCTGGTTCAACAGGGTTTAATGGACTGGGATAGCGGGCAAATTAACACCCATTGCATATTGATATGCAACCCTTAAGGATTAGTTTTTCCAATTCTTTCGATAGGGCACTACGTTGGCAAGATACCCCCCTAGAATCGAAATCAACATACAGAGATATAACATCGGATCGTTCAAATGTTCCGTGATGGATGTTATTTTCAGTGGCTTATCCAAGAACCAGAAAGAACAAAAAAACAACAAAGAAGTCAAGATTGCTCCGCGGAGGGCTATTTTTTTAAATTTGGCTTTGGTCATAGTTAAAAATACGAATTACGGTTGAAATAAGTAGGTGGACTCTTGTTCCTTTCACAAGAAATCAACTAATCATCAAACATTGGCTCCATTTTAAGGGAGTTGGAGATAAATAGGATAAAATTGCTAAACCAATCCCGGCAACCCCATCTAGTAGACAATCTTCTTTTTGCCAAGAACCTATTTCTTTTGGTTGCCATTTCATGTACCCCGCATAGCCATTTTCATGATTTGCCATTTTTAGTCCTTCAAGAAGCCAATAGTCCGCAGTATTTTTGAAATCAATGACTGCAGTGCTTTTATACAAATAATCAAAAATTAGCATTATACCAAATGCACCGTGACATAGCCCTGCGTCTTTTACCATAGTTGTTTCCAAACTTTTTCTGAGTGCTGAATGTTTAAGTATTGCCATCGCTTCTTTATAAAGTATTTTATCGTTAAGCACTTCGGCAGCATGCCAAAGGGAAAGGCCAATTCCTAAATCTCCGTAACACCAGGCCAACCTAGAATATTCGACTGTTTTCTGTTTTTGATTTATCCAACTGGGAAACAAGGACTTACTGGAGGGGGCGTCACTTTTTACACTAAGAATAAAACGAGTCGCTTTTATTAGTAAAGGACTTACCAAGGGTTCGAAATCTTGATAAATTACTAACCGGGCTAAAAAATTTATTATACTAGACATACCATGGGCCAGCCCCAAATTGATAACCTTAATTTCGTTTTTAGCTTGTACATAAGATTCCCAATAGACTAACTCTTTATTTTCAAGGGCAGTTTTTTGCAACACTGAAATTACTTTAATCAGTATTACTTTGTACTTGTTTCTATTTTTTATAGAGTTAGCATTTTGATAACGTTTTAAGAAATACATAGCTTCACCAAGATACCCATGCAAAAAATCATAGTTATCTTGTTCAAAATTGGAAGCCATGATTTTGTCCAGAAAAATATCAATCTCCGAAAATATTTCTTTAGAATTAATCTCGAGAAAACCCTCTTCACAAATCATTTCTAAGACCCATCCTATGCCTGCAATACCAGAGCAAAACGTTGGAAAGTTAAAGCCTTGATTGATTTCCTCAATTGTTTCCGCAAGTATTTTATGTCCCCTTTCTGAAATGGAATCGTCGTTTAAGAATTCGCCATAGAGGATAAAAAAATAAGCTACACCCGTTTTACCGGATAAAAGACCTAGCTTCTTTTCTTTATCATAATGCTGCTGAAGGATGGTGCTTATATCAAATAGCTTTTTCTCTAAGCCGGTTTTAACCATCATTTATATCGGTCTTTGAAGCATACGGATAGTGTGATTATTGTGGCTGAAATTCTGGATGTCCCGTTTGCCAAAGGGCGAAAGCGAAAAAGTCCGACATATTTCTGTATAGCCCTTCGTAAGTTCCATCTCCACCATGTCCACCATCAAAATCTACAGAAAGTAAAAGTGGGTTAACACTTTTTGTCATGTTCTGAGCACGTGCAATGAATTTGGCAGGGTCCCAAGGAGTTACACTACCATCATTCATTCCCACCTTAATCATAATTGCAGGATATTCTTTCTCAACTTTAAGACTATGATAGGAGTCCATTTCTTTCAATGCTTGAAATTCAATGGAATCATTAACAGTCCCGAACTCAGGCATGTTGTTTTTACCATTAGGCTGAAATTCATACCGTAACATATTCAAAGCTGGCGAATCCATAATGCCGACCTTGAATAGGTCTGGTCTTTCAGTCAATGATTTGCCCACGGCTATGCCTCCTGCGCTTAGACCATAGTTAACTAAATATTGCTGGGAAGTGTATTTTTTTTTAATTAGATATTCAGCACAGGCTATCAAATCTTTCCAAGTATTCGCTTTTTTAGTTTTCTTTCCGTCTTCGTACCAATGATTCCCTTTCTCTCCCCCTCCTCTAACGTGAGGAAATACAACAATACCTCCCTCGTTGACCCAACTTAGAAAAGGAATGAAAAATCTCGGTGAAAAGGAAACTCCATAAGCCCCATAAGTATAAATCAAGGTTCTATTCATTCCATTCTTTTTCAAATTCTCACCAAATAATATAGAAACTGGCACCTTAGTTCCGTCCCAAGATTCAATTTCTATCTCCTCAATTTTGATTTTTTCAAAATCTTTATGATTAGTATTACTTAGACCAACGTTTTCAAATAGTTCAGACTCTAAATCGTATTTGAAATAGGAGATGGGAGCCGTCCAACCGCTGATTGTAACAAACAATTTTTCTCCCCTTGAAAACAAACTTGAGGAACCCGCTTTAAACGGTAATTCTAACTCTTTAGTGTGGTTTTTGGAAAGAACAAACATTTTAGCCTCAACTCCATTTTTTTTTGTGGTATAATAAACATTTTCATTTAAGTATTCAAAATCAGATATTACCTCATCTTTATATTCTGGCACTAAAACTTCCGGATTGTTAAAGTTTGGAGATTTCAAAGGAGTCCTGCAGATTTTAAAGTTAGGGGAGTTTTTAGCAGTTCGATATATCAAGTAATCATTTACAATATAGTACTGAGAAATTTTTTCTTTTTTAGAAAAAAGTAGTTGCCAATTTATCTTTTGGACATTAAATTCTTGAAAAATTGAACTGTAGTAAGTATCGCTATAGTTATCGGTATTAACTAGTGCCCCCGTAATATAAGATGACTTACAATCAGCAATTGAAATTATTGGAACATCTCCTGTCTGAAAGGGAATATGTTTATTGTGCGCCTTTGAGAAAAGTGGAAAATTTGACTGGCCTTTACTGCCAATTTTGTAAAAGGTACCTACCGTGTTTAACAGATAAGTTGGATCCTCATACCTAAAATGTGGAATATGAGTATAAAAGAAACCTGAATTGTCCCGCAGCCATGAAACATTTCCCACAAAACCAGGACTTAACCCTGAAATATCACAAGCCTCTACATTTTTAGTTTTCATATCGTAAAGGTACAACTGACCATTTTTTTCTCCTTTTTTTACAAGGTTTATGGCAATTTTTTGATTATCCCAGCTTACCTTAAAATAGCTTATTATATGTTCTTTATTATAAGAATTTGGGTCGAAAAGCAAAGTTTCATTTGAATCAAGATGTTTTTTGTAGTAGAGTTTTTGAACCCCATCCTCTTTGTCCTTAGAGAGGTAGAAATAGCTTCCATTTTCTTTAAACCTCAACTTGCGAACAACCTTATCTTGAACGTTTTCATATTTTAGAAACTTGTTGAGGAACCTAGTTCTTGGTAGTTTGTCTAACCATGATTCAGCTAAAATGTTTTGTTCATTAAACCAATCCAGGACTTTAGAGTCTGCTAAATCCTCCAGGTTTTTATAAGGGTCTAGAATTTGTTGTCCATGGATTGTTTCACTGAAGTCACCATTTTCGATGGAAGGATAATTAATTTCTGGTTTTAATTGTTGACCGTTGCATGACACAATCACAAATAAAACTAACAATCTTTTTAACATAGTCACAATTTCTTATTAACAGTCTTAATAATACCATTGGGATAAATTAAACCATCGACTTCTAGCCTTTTCAAAAGTCGATGGCCTATATTCATTCCTAATTAATATTAGCCATTCCCATTGGTATCATCATTACACAGAGCGGCAGGCTCTGATTTAGTACCCCCTCCACAGTCTTGAACGGTTTCTCCACCAAATATATTTTGGGGGTTATTCAATTTGGCAATCTTAAATTTTTTTAAAGATAACTTTTTCTTGACTTTCATATTTAAATATTTTTGTTTGCAAGAAATTTAGTAAAATGAATGATTGAGAAAAAGAAATTCGACTCCAGTTTCATGAATTTAGACTTGTTTTTGATTTAGCTTTTTGATAAAATAGGATGGGTTTAGGCCAGTTTTCTTTTTAAAAGCCAGCGAAAAGGATTCGGCATTATTAAATCCTACTTCTTTAGATATTGCATCTATGGTATATTTATTTCGTAAACTCAAATTTGTTTGTAACTCCTTAATAGCATAATCTATTCTTAAATCTTTAATGTAGTTTGAATAGGAGGTTTTTTTGTAACGGTTCAAAACAACCGAAAGATATTTTGAATTTGTTTTTAAAGATTTTGCCAACTTATCAGATTTTAAATCATTGTTTAGAAACTCTAATTCTTTCTCAAATTTTTCTAATCCAACCAAAATGTTTTGAATTACGTTTTCAGAGATTTTTTTGTCCTCTTCCGGAGTCACCTTAAAGATTTTTTTTGTGTTCTCAGAACTTGATGATAAAAGAATCTGAAACCTACTTTCTAAGATATTTTTTCTTCTTATCATCAACATAAGCACTCCAATTAGAACCAGCGCCAAAACAAAAAATGATATTGAAAGAAAACTTGCCTTTTCTTTATCTTTTTCAAGCCTGTATATAATGTTATCCCTTTGTTCCAGTAAGATAGGGGTATCAAATCCTTCTTTTAGTGTTTTGGACAAACTAATTCCATTTGAATTATTTATGCTATCAAACTCAAGTAGCCTATTTGTGAATAGTAGCTGATTTTTTAGGTCATTTGCTTCTTGGTAATGGGAGATTAATGTGTAATAAGCAGCCCTAGTTTCAATCGCCCTAATAGCCTGTAATTTGCTGACAGAATCCATTTTTTTGAAATAGTACAAGGCATCGGTGAGATTGCCGGTGTTTTCTTTAATTTTACCTAAATAAAATAAGTAGAGTATATGTGTTTTTATTAAATCTGGATGACTTTTATTCAGTTTTGAAAGACCAGAATTCAAAATGTCCTCAGCTAGTATTAATTTTCCTCTCTTTAATTCGTAGATACCCAGTTGTAACCTGGTTTGAGAGTTCAGTATTGGGTATTTAGAGTTTGATTTTAGCAGACCTTCGTCAAGTAAGGGTTTTGCTGAATTTGGTTGATTGGTTTTTAGGAAATATTCCCCAGTTTTCAGTAAAGATTCAACATACTCGATACTGTTTTTTTCTTTGCTGACTATACGTTCATATGCTAAACATTCTTCAAATATTTCAAGGGCCTCTTCATTTCTCCCGATTTCCCCCTTTATAATAGCAATATTATGTTTTATAGCATACTCGTAGTATGTATTTCCCTTATCTTTTGCCAACTCTAAGGTTTTCAAATAGGTCTTCAGAGCTTTGTCATATTGACCAGTAATGAGGAAATGCCCACCTTTGGAGGTATAGGATAAGATAGGATAGTTCTTTGAATTTAGTCCTTTGGTTAGATTAATAGCACTATCAAGTAATTTTATTTTTTTGATTTCATCAGGCTCATAGTAAGATTGCCAAGTAAGGGCTTTTCCAAGTTGAAGCGCATTTTTTTCTTTAAGTGCTTTCTTCTTATACGCCTCAATATAGCGAAGAGAAAGTAGGGTGTCTAGATAAACGGGTTTGATTAAATCATGAATTTCTCTAAAGGAGGCGCTTTTTGGGATGGTGATGTCTTGACCTCTACTTTCTATAAAATGGAGTAGTTCTAATAAGGTAAAAATAACCAGTATTACTTTTTTCATCCTTGATTGAAAAAATCTAAATGGGAAGAAAGTAAAATTACCAAAAAACACCAAAAAATACCGATGAAATTGGAATCTAACCGGATGATCAGTGGTATTTGAAAAACAGCCTTATTAGAACTAGAATTTCTTAAATCTAGGGTCGAAACTCAAGAATTGAGATAACTGTTAGTTGCATCACAATGAAAACTTCTCCAATTTTTTTCCATCAAATTGCGATTCCTTGACTGATGGAAATCGAAAATTTTTCGATAGAGTGGGTGTTAAATTCTTTTTTTTAGACCATTAAATCAATATATTTTTTGGTTTGGGCGGTTTGTCTTGCTGATAAAAAAGGATAGAGAAGATTTGAAATACACAACCGTTAACATTGACCTCGTCTAATCGTGGTAAAGACCTCAAAAACAGTGAATTCTTCAATACCACACCGCATTTTAGTTGGAAATTGCGCCTCTTGATTGGAATACATAGAGCACCATTTGAAACCCAAACAGCGTAAAAAACATCAGAATTTGGTACAAAAACACAAGAAGCAATTGGGGGTTTTTTGCATTTCAACTTACTATAGTAAAAAAACAAAGGATTACCCGCAAGAAATGGATCGTAAAAGCATCTAATGCTACAGAATACTCTTTTTTAATTAAAACAATATAAAAATGAAACACTTAAAATTTGCTCTTTTTCTTCTTTTGGGGGCTTGTATGGTATCTTGTAGCAGCGATTCGGAAGGTACCGATACTACCGATGACACCCCCGATACGCCCGATGCGGTCAGCACTCCTTTATCTGCCTTTGATGAGTTCAATCCTGAGGCGGTCACCATTTCATTCGACGGGGATGAAATTACCATTGATTCAAACGGGCTGCCCAACCATAGTTCTCCGTATTGGGAAGAGACCGAAGCACTTTATATAGAACCCGTAGTGGCGACGCGCTTAACTCCAGGACGTATTGGTGGGGATCGCAGTTTTACCGTAACTGTTCCGGCCGCACCGGAAATTGCTGCTACCAGCAGTGCCACCGGCTTGGGACCCATTGGTATTTCCGTTACGGGAGTTCCCATTTTTAACGATACCGAAGGACCCAATATACCCCTGGAAGAACAAATTGTGGAAACCTTTGATTATGCCGGAGCGCACAATGGCCCCTCGGGCTATCACTATCATGTAGAATCTTCCGATGTGCCTGAAAATACCGTGCTTTCCCACGATGATGATAAATTGGTGGGTATTATGGCCGATGGTTTTTTAATTTACGGAAGAAGGGAAATGGACGGCACCTACCCTACAGACCTAGATGAATCGGGCGGTCATTTTGGCGTAACACCACACAGCAACGGAGTGGAAGTGTATCATTATCATATCATAAATGAATTTTATTTGGGATCCATCATCGCACTCTTTGCTGTTGATTTGAAGGGTACTCCCAATAGTATTATGTAAGAAAATAGAGGATACTACATTTAAAGGGAATCATTTTTCATAGCTGCCGCTATTGGAAGTGGCTTCTTTTGAATACCATTGGTAGGTTCCCAATGCGAGTTCGTTCAATACTCCCAAAATTCATTGAAAATGTACATAAAAATCCGCTCGTTTTTGTTGTTAAGCTTGCTTTGTATAGGATGTTCCGAACAGCAAGAAAAACCATCAGTGGCGCCTTATGAAACAGTATTGCTGAAAGATACTGTGTTGCGGGAAGTGCCTGAAAATATAGTTTTAAAATCAGCGGTAGAGTACGACCCTAAAAAAACCCTGTGGACGTTGAACCATGAACCTTATTCTGGATTTGTAGTCAGCTATTATGATGATTGTACCATGAAGGAAAAGTTTGGGATGTTGAATGGTAAAAAGCAAGGCCAAAACATGCAATGGTACCCCGACGGGCATTTGAAAAATGTTTCTCATTATGACAAGGGTAAATTACACGGTGAAAAAAGACTATGGTCCGGTGGCCCGGAGCATATATTAATTGCGCAATACCAGTATGATACCGGCAAGGCCCATGGAGAACAGAAGAAGTGGTATCCAACGGGGGAGCTGTATAAAAAGCTGAACTTGGTCAGAGGAAAGGAGGAAGGGCTACAACAGGCATTTCGAAAAAACGGTGCTTTGTATGCCAATTATGAAGCGCGGGCGGGCAGAATTTTTGGAATGAAAAAAGCAACACTTTGTTATGGTCTGGATGCCGAGAAGGTTCGGTATAAAAAACGATAGCCGGCGCATAGGCCTATCTTACAACTCTTTTTTTAGCGACCTCTCTGGTTAAAAAAGCCTCACAATCGCTTGCGAGGCCTTTTTCATCAACCAATTGCCAAACCAATTTGCAACTATTTTGTAAGGGGTGGTATAAAACAAGCACCTCCACTTCTTTTAGGGTGGCCAACCTTTAAAAGGCATGATATAGATGTACATGCACTATTGTCGTTTCGGCCTTCTTTCCGGTCTCGGGGCTTTTTTAAATTCTTCTTCAGTGATGAACCCGTCTTCATCGGCGTCGATTTTTTCAAAGGCCTTTTTTAAACGCCCTTTGGCTTCATTTTTAGACAATTTGCCGTCTTCATCGGTATCCATCTTTTCAAGCAGCTCCTCAAAAGTGGGAGGTTCTCTTCGTTCTTGTCGGTCTTGAGATTGTGCAAAGGCACTTGTAGAAAAAAACACAGCTATTCCGAAAGCGGTTAGCGTTGTTGTAAGCTTGTTGATGTTCATAGTTTTAATTTTACGTATTTGATGGTTTAGATGAGGTCGCTTGTAGAAACTTGTGCCGAACGTTGTTAAAAAAAGCACAAAAAAAGACCCTACAATCAATAGGGCCCGAGGCTTTTGGTCAATCTCGATTTTTTGATGGGGGTGGTGGTCTGTGTTCCCGGCCTGGTCCGTTTGGGGGTCTATTACCACCCATTGGGCCTTGCTGTTGCAACCCCTCTTTTAGCAATGTCTTAAAACGTTCTTTTTGATTTTCGTCGCATAGTTCGCCGACCGAACTGAAAAACCGAAAGGTCTCTAGTGCTTTTGCCTTCTCCATATTCGCAATATCCGCGGCAATGGCCTCTATTTCAGAATCATTGACGGTTGCATCGGATACGTTCTCAAACAGCATATTCTTTGAAGTTCTAACGGCATTGCGAATGGAATGTAGTTTTTCACGATGGACCCTTTCAAGCGCCTCAAATTTTTGTAATTGTGCTGCATCAAACGCTAGCTGATCGGCAATAAAATGGGCCTGATGATGCCTTGGAGGCCTTTCCATGGCTGCGGGGCTAAAATGCCTGAACAAGAAAAAACCGTTCATAACGAGTAAGAACGCCAGAATGATGTATAAGAGTAGATTCTTCTTCATGCGGTTTAATTTTCGTAAGGGTACGCGTCCTTATCCATTTCTGACAGTCCGTATACCGTTGCAAAGTTCTTAACATTTTCCACATATTTGTCATCCGTCGTATTCGATAACAACGCCAGGAGGTTCAAAACAACGAGCGCAACAAGGATCGCTGCCTGATAACTGATGGTAAGCCAGTTGGAATAGTATACACCATGCTCTTTTTCCGTCTCCTTCCGGGCCATTTTTTTGAGCACCATGTCCTTGAAAAAAGGAGGAGGGGCACTGTTCTCAATTTCTGAAACACTGTTCAGTGTCTCTTCCACCAAGCGGTCAATTTTGCTTTTATTTTTCATCGATTTGGTTTACATACGTTCTTTTAAGATGTCATTAACAAAAAAACCTTGTGCTACAGTCGGTCTTTTTTATAGTGATCATGTAATAGTTTTTGTAAATTCTTTTTTGCCCTGAATATCAAAGACTCGATAGAAGAGACACTTTTTTTGGTAATCTCGGATATTTCTTGATGACTCAAATCTTCTATTTTGTTTAGGGTATATACAATGCGCTGTGCCTCTGGCAACCTATTGATCGCGACGAAGAGAATTTCGTTTTTCTCTTTATTTTCTAGCTGTATTCCCGGGTGGTTGAACTCCGTGAAATAAGTGCTTTTGTCTATAGGGATAGCATTCCCCATTAAGGATTGCCGAAATCCAAAACGCTTTCGTGTGTTCTTTTTTCGAATAAATTCCAAACTCTTGTTAACGCATATGCGATATATCCAGGTTGATAGTTTGGAATTTCCCTTAAATTTTGAGATGGAATTAAAGACCTCTACGAACACCTCTTGCGCAATATCTTCTGCATCTTCTTTATTGGGAACGAATGAAATACAGGTACTAAACACCTTTTGTTGGTATTCATCGAGCAATCGGGCATAGGCCTCATTGATTCCTTCCCGTAAAGCTTCAATGAATTTTTGCTCTTCCACGCATGCGATTTGGCATACAAATTACATAAATAGGGGGATAAAGATTCGTTTTGTAAGACAAGTATTTTTACAATCAAAGGAAGTTCTAAAATACGGGTGTAAACGAAACCCATACACCAACCAAAAAATGCTTGACGCTACGGTCAAAACTGCTCTTTGTTTGGTGGAGAATACCGCCCCGTAAGTACGGTACTGTTTTTATATCATGCCGTTTTAACCACTAATGGGATTCCTAAGATGTAGCAGTAAGCTGATTAATAATCCGGAAATGTATCGCCTACTTTTATTTATCGAACAGGCTCCGCTAATGTTTCGATTTCCTGTATGGGTTTTCGTTCGTTCTGCAGCAGCCTACGAACGATTTTCTTCCTTTCAAAAAAAATCAATTTTCTATCGGGTTTGGAGTGCAGAATGTTTCCTGTTGATACTAAATGACACCATTCTAAATAAGAGTCTAATCTGTGAATTGGTGGAAAATTGTGGGTTATCAACAATCAAAACTGAAGGAATTAGAAAATAAGGACTTTAAAATAGGCAGATTATTATATTTAAGCGATATCAAAACGGTTTGATTTCGTGTAACCATGTTAGGAAAGATCGGTATTTCATTTGAAAGTACTGTCTCAAAAAACCTTCTTTTTAGGGAATACCCTGTTTAAAACATATAAACTCTTTGATATCAGACGCTCGGTTTAATTCCTTACTTTTAATACACCAATCACCCGCTATGAGACACCTTCTAACCTTATTTTTTCTATACTTATTCTTTATCCAATCAATCCAGTCCCAAGAACTGGAAGAAAAGATTGACAGTATTTTAAAAATTATTAAAACGACATCAGTAGACACTGTAAAAGCACGGAGTTATTTACAGCTCTCTGAGCTTACAATGTATAATGACCAAAAAATGACCCTGGAATACATTGAAAAAGCGGATGCCATTTATCAAAAATCACCAAATCAGAACGGAATTGCCAAACTTTTTGCTCAAAAGGCAAATTACTTTTACCGTCTTGGGGAAATTGATTCTGCGCGGATTAATTTGGTGAATTCGGTCAGCACCTCTTTAAAGATAGGAGACACCTTGCAGGCGGCTATAATAAGGCATAATGTTGGTATTCTGGATAACTATCAGGGCAATTTGGAAAGTGCATCCCAGGTTATGGACGAAAATATACAAGTCTTTAAAAAATATGATGACAGTTTACATTTGGCCAACGCTTATTTGATTAAAGGAACTATTGCCCTTGCCAGCGGTTTCAATAAAATTGGCCTTACGGAGTCATATAATGGTTTAAAAATTCATAGAAAGCTGAAGGACGATCTGAGAATTGGAGAATCACTGTTCCAAATTGGCCTAATTCATCAAAATACATCAGACCATGCAAAAGCCATTGAAATTCTAAAAGAATCCATTTCATACTTTGAAAAAGCTGCAAGCCTACAATTAACCGCACAAGCCCTTAATTACATTTCATTTTCACAAATCGAAATGGAGAACTTTAAAGAAGCGGAAACCAATCTGGAAGAATCATTGTCCATATCCGAAAAGCTCGATTATACGGCCAATGTTGCCAGGGTATATCAAAACTTGGGGAAACTTGAATTAGGGCGAAAAAACTATAATGAAGCTATAGCGTTTTTAACAAAGGCATATGACCTTTGGGTAAAAATAAATGTCCCAAACAACGAAGCAGAGGTTCTTCTAAATATTGGGCGGTCACATTCGAGCGAAAATAGGGTAAGGAAATCATTGGACTTTTTTGATAGAAGTATTGAAAGGGCAATCTATGCACAAAACAATGAAACCCTTGAGGCGGCCTATTTTGAAAAATCATTGGCTCTCGAAAAACTAGGTGAGTATGAAGAATCCCTTACATCCTTCAAGCAAAACAAAATTATAAACGATTCTATTTTCTCTATTGAGTATTCCAAAGCGACTCAAGAGTTAAAAACGATATACGATACTGAAAAGAAAGAACAGCAAATTGCTCAGCAATCGACCGAGATAGCGCTATTGGAAGAACGGAATAAAGTGAGTTCTCTTCAAAAGTGGTTGTTGGGTTCTGGTTTGGGACTGTCCCTATTGGTTTTTGGATTTGGTTTTTACGGTATCCAACAAAAAATGAAGCGCAATAAATTGGAGCGCGAAAAAGTAGCCGCCGAATTGGCCTTCAAGAAGAAAGAATTGACCACTCAAGCCCTTCATCTGGCCAAAAAAAATGAAACGCTCGAAAACCTAAAACAAAAAGCAAAAGAGCTCAAAGAGAAAGAGGCTTCTAACAACGGCTATCAACAATTGATTACCTCGATTAATTTTGACCTCCAAAACGACAATAATTGGGAAAATTTTGCACGCTATTTCGAAGAGGTCCATAAAGACTTTAATAGTAATGTAGCCAAAAAATACCCAGAGGTCACCCCAAATGAACTTCGCTTGATAGCGTTGTTAAAAATGAACCTTTCTTCTAAAGAAATTGCCAATATTTTGAACATTTCCATGCCGGGAATCAAAAAAGCAAGGCAACGTTTGCGCAAAAAAATGAACCTTTCAACGGGTGATTCGTTAGAAAACGCCGTTTTGAGCATCTAGTTTTATCCCAGTAAATACAATGCTACCGCCATGTTTTTATGGCGAGTATACCATTTGTCTCCCCTCTTTTTTTTATTCCTAAGGGCTCTGCCTCTAGGTTTGTGGTGTTGTCAAAGGCAACGACCGTTTTATGTGGTTTCCTGCTCGGTATAGGGCTGCAGACCTTCACCGTTCAGGCCACTGAAAACAAAATCAAGTTGAACCACAAAAATTTTAAAAGATGAAAACAAAGAATTACAGCTATTGGATAGTACTGATTTTGGTCGGTGTCCTCACAACGATCATTTCCTGCAGTTCTGAAGAAAGCAGTGATCCGCAAGCAATAGATACCGACGGTGATGGAGTAGTTGATGCCAATGATGATTGCCCGAAACAAATAGGCCCTAGCAGTAATCAAGGATGCCCAACTACCGAAGAGGGTTTAACCTTTGATGAAGTAATCAATTTAGGGGCAAATCCCAAAGCTTTTCCCATGTCTCGGACCGAAGAGGTTCTCACTGAATCTGAGCCTGTGGATGAAGATTATCCTACTTTGGATGACGATGGTGACCCCATTACTGAGCGATTCATATGCACTACCAAAAGAGTTAGTGTACTTGATGGTAATGGGCAGTTTCCCCTTTTTGATAGTAATGCAGATGTCATTTATCCTGGCAACCTACTTCAAGGGAAAAGCTTGGTCAATGCAACTCCCGCCCCCATTGTGGTCAAAAGGGCGAGCGGAACAATTTCTTATAACCTTAATAATGGAAACCTCAATTCAAGTTTTACCGTTGAAGAGGTGCGCAAGAGCAGTATTCAAGATGCTATGAACAGTATCATTGCCAACTCTGGAGAGGTTGTGCCGGCTAATTTTCAATTGGACATTGTGCAGATTGAATCTGAAAGTCAAATGGCCTTGGAGATGGGAATTGATGTAGAAACCTTTACGACTAAAGTATCAAGCGATATGTCATTTAGTCAAGATCTATCCTACAATAGAACCTTGGTAAAACTACAGCAATCGTACTATACTATGAGTTTTGACCTTCCTACCAGCCCTGAGGAGATATTCGACACAAGTGTTAGCCCTGAAGACCTTGCTACTTTTGTACAGGCCGATAATCCAGCAACTTTTATTTCATCGGTAACCTATGGTCGAATTTTCTATATGCTTATTGAATCTACCTCGAGTAGAACCGAGATGGAAGCCAATATCGATTTCGCGTACGACGGACTTGTCGCATCGGTTGAGGGTGAATTGGAAACGAACTTTCTAGATAGTCTTGACAATCTTAAAATAAAGGTAATTGCGTATGGCGGTGATACCGCAGGAACGTTTCAATTGGCCGGTGAAACCAGTATTTCAGAAATTGCCAATAAAATAGCAGAAAGCACTGATGTAAGAGCTGGTTTACCATTGTCTTATGTAGTGCGCAGCGTTAAACGTCCGGACCTGATTGTAGGTACTGAACTAGCCACGGAATACAACGTGGTGGATTGTGAACTTAAAGGCGTACTTCCACCTACGAGATTGCAAGCTTTGGTAGACCTCTTTGAAGATGATTCCGATGGTGGTGGTATTGGTGCCATGGTAAATGTATCGGCCAGTAATATTCTTGTTTTCAATAAAATGGGTGATAAATATGCTTGGTTCCATGCAAGCAGCGGCGATGTAAAAGGTATTTTTAGTATTGCCGAACCAAATTCACCCCTTGGTGTTGTACCACTTGATAAAGTAGGGGCCGCCATTCAGGGCAATACCCGAAGCCTATATTTTTTTAGCGAAACCGGTAGTATAACGGCAGTCTTGCGTTATGAGATCGAAAATTGGTCGGGAGATATTGACGCGCCTACCTCACCCATCGGTAATTTTGATGGTATCACCTATTCTACTGTAGAGATATATGGAGACCAAGATGCCTATCCATTTACGGGTGGCGACTTTACAGCAGCGCTAACATTTTCAATCACTGCTAGCCAACATGGATTTTTTGGAAATGGTGGAGGGTCATTTGCTTTTTATTTAACCAGTTCTGGTAGTTGGACTGAAACTTCAGCTAGTCCTTGGTTCGAAAAAGTAGGAGCTGCATGTTATGTTACCTTTGGGGGAGGTACAACCCTTCAATATCTAAGTGTAAACATCGATGGCGATGAATTAAAGCTAGAGCAGAATAGCCCAAGTATGGTTGACGGCCCTTGGATAATTAATTGATAATTCAATGACGATGCTACTCCATATAAGTGACATGGTATTCGATTGATGAATTGAAGTACACGATATTGAAACCAATCGTAATGATTAAAGAGTAAAAGTCTCGTAGGTATTCTTACGGGACTTTATGTTCACCTTTTATGGGACTTAGGTTCCTAAATCCAATATGGAGGTTGAAGCACCCAATAGCTATGATACTTTTTCAAAAAAACCTTCAATAAAGAGTAAAGAAGTATTGAAATGGATCAAATAATACCAAGCTTAATTCAAAACAAGATTTTAGTGCAAATGAAAAAAGCTTCAAAAGTAAAAATCTCTTGAAGCCTTATAATACTTGGTGGAGAATACCGCCCCGACGCTTCGGGGGAACCGGTGACCTTTGGCAGTTTTATTCATGGTTTGATCGTCACTTTGAAATAAAAAAGCCCTGACGATACTGTCAGGGCCCTTATTTACATGGTGGAGAATACCGCCCCGACGCTTCGGGGGAACCGGTGACCTTTGGCAGTTTTATTCATGGTTTGATCGTCACTT
>CANMSA010000015.1 GCA_947500385.1 uncultured Flavobacteriaceae bacterium
TGGAAAGGTTTCAACTACCTGTCATTCATAGTCTTGGCCTTGAGAAAATTCAAAATAAAAAAGTCTAAATGAGTTCAAGGTTAAGTTTTAGATATACGATTTGCAGTATTGGGGTACTACATCATATGTACGAACTAAATGGGTAAAAGGATGCTTAGGGCTTTTTATGGCTTATACGCGATTTGCGGCAATCTGTACTAAGTTTTGCACATTCACTGCTGTTGATCGTCATGCAAATAGAATTCCCATGGTCGTTTAAGGCATGGTTTTTAGTATCATCAAAAACTGTCAATAGGGTAATAATCCCCCCTAACCAAAGGCTGTAGAAAACGAGGAAGTTGCGGTGTTTTTTCATAGTACTACTCAACATAACCGTATATCCAACAGTTTCGTATGCTAAAAATGGTAATCTTTTCCTAAAACTGATCGGCGCTCTTACCGCTCGGCGAACGGAATGCGCTTTTAAACGTTTTTTCATGCTGGATGCAACCCTTACGCCTCCCGTTTGTCTTTAGGATAACTTTAAAAATCAAATAGAAATGATACAAATAAAAAAACTAGTTGTAACGGCCGCGGTGGCCGCATTTTCCGTTGTCGGACTCCAAGCCCAAGAGTACAAGGTAATCACCAGTGTAGAATCGATCGTTCCCAGCGGTTTGGGACGTTCTCGGATTATCAACGCCCAAGAGGAAAAAGATCATAAGGAGTATACCAGTGTTCAAACCGAGGAAGACAATACCCGTAACAAATCGAAGCGAAAGGACATTCGGGTCAAGGATTTCGAAGAAACCAAGCTCCTTAATTTCTACAACATTGCCGGTATTCGCTTTCAAAACATTGCGGCCAACGATGCGCTCCTCAGCTCTATGATGAACGATATGGCCGAAGAAGGCTGGGAACTGGCCTTTGTGACCAGTTCCGTTGAAAGTGATGCCGGTGACGGTGACGGAAAAGGCATCTTTATTACCCGATACGTTTTTAAGAAAAATCCCTAGTATATTTTTACTCATGGTTGCTGAAAAAGGTCCCTCACCATTGCGGTTGCCAGGGACCTTTGCTATTAGGATGGTACTAGCGGCTTGCTTCGGCCCATTCCCGCACCTTGCGCATGGTTTTGGAGAAAATACCGGCACCGTTGGTATCGTTGGTATAATTAACGGCAATGGTGGTATTGTATTCCGGGGAATACACCCAGGCAGTGCCCCAAAAACCATTGTGCATATATCCGATTCCGTCAAATACGGGAATTTCCCAAAGGCCCATTCGGTAGGCCCTCCCCTCCTCTTTGTTCTTTTTTAAGGGGCCGGCATCTTTCAGCATTGTCTCCAAGGTACCTTCTTGTGCATAAATACCACCATTGAACAATGCGTTGAAAAAGACGGTGAGGTCCATCGTGGTGGAAGAAAGGCCTCCCCCGCCGTAGAGATCTACCGAATTGTCCCAGTCCGTGGCATCGATTTCGCCCATATACCGCCGTACCGAGCCAGGGATGCCTTCCGGACGTTCTTCCAGGCTTTCCAGCCAAGTATGGTCAAGTGCTAAGCCTTTGTAATCTAATACGGTACGCATGGCTATTGCCAGTGGTTGTTCAGTTACTTTTTCAATAATGGCCCCCAATAAAATATACCCGGTATCGCTATAGCCGTACACTTTGCCCGGCTTTCCCAACGGCTTCCCATGGTCCATTGCAAATTGCAATTGCTCCGTACGCGTCCACCGCTTATGCGGGTCTTTTTTTGCTTCTTCGATATAATCCTCAGAGCCCATGGCATAGTCGAACAAACTGCTGCGGTGCCACAAACACTGTTCAATGGTAATGACATCGGGGTCATAACGATCTGCCCTTAACATCTGCTGGTATTCCGTTGATATATAGTTGGAAATGGGGTCTTTGACCGATAGTTTCCCCTGTTCCTGCAGCCGTAATATGGTAGTAGCTACAAACGATTTGGTGATACTCGCGATACGAAAGGGTTGGTCGGCCTGCAACACCTGGTCTTTGGTGGTGCTGTCATAACCGGAAGCCCCCGTCCACGAAATACCCAAATCAGGCGCAATGACGGCCATAGACACGCCGGCGAGTGCCAAACTATCATCGGAGACCACTTCTTCTAAAATTGTTTGAAAAGCAATGGATACCTCCGCCTGGTTGGGGAGTCGTTGGGCGGATATACTCCCTGCCATCAGCAAGGAAAAAAGAAGTGTTTTGATAATATGCATCGGTATTTTTTTTACAAAGATGCCGCTTTTGCAAATGGGGCCATTGTAAAAATTCACCATATTATGAATGGGGACGAAAACCGACAAAAGACGGGACTTCCAAGAGTTGTGCCGGGGTAACCCCTGTGTATTTTTTGATTTCTTTGATAAAATGGGGCTGATCAAAATACCCGTATTCAGATACATATTGCAGCCAATCGGTCGAACGGCTTAGACAGATTTCCTGAACGGCGCGCTTGCACCGTCTAAGGGATTGGAAGCGCTTGGGGCTCAAACCCGTATCTTTTTTAAAATATCGTTCCAAGGTGGAATAGGAATAGTTGGTATGCCGGCGTATTTCCCTTAAATCGAAGGTGGGACTCACCGTTTCGGCCAGATCGACCATAAACCCTTCACGGTGGCTGGCGTATCGCTGCTGCAACCACTCATCCAAGGCGGTTGCAATCTCCGGGCCGGGAAGTGGCCGTATATACCGTGCCAGCCTATCGATGTCCTCACCGAATACTGCGCTGGCCGGGAGCACCGAATTGCGGATCAATGCTTCTGCCTTGGTCGTAACGAAGGGTAAAAGCGATGACAATCCCTTGGGTTTGAACTTCACCAATACGAACGAATTGATACCACTTAAATCTACTTCTACCCGCGAATGGATAAAGCTGTAGAGAAAGCTGCGTTCAATTTTTTGTCGTTTGCCTTGATAGGTGGCATGGTAATGCCCATCGAGCACCAGAATCAAATCGGGGGTAATCCCGGGAAAGGCCACTAAATTTTGTCCCTTGTCGAACAAAACGGCCCCATCCTTGACCACCCAGTAATGGTCGATGTTTTTTTGTAAGCCGGCCGTATTCCCTGGGGTGAAAAGCATTTTAATCGTGGTTTTCTATAAGACGACAAAAAAGGAGGGTTGTTACAAAATGCTTGGCGCCCGTACGTCTCCTCTTTAGGATCAAGCGACTTCGATTTCAAAAAAAACTTTGTGCCATTATAGCACCTGTAGATATGCCATCATACTATTTGCGCATACTACGCCACATAGGAAGGGAAGAAGACGAAATGGGCAAAGGCAGACCGCGGACCTTTGATTTCTTACGGCCGCTGAAACGGAACATCCCTAAGAAACTACTTATAAAAATAACCCCGATCCCAACCCATGTATGAAGGCCCATGGTCTCGCTCCAAAGGCCGGCCCCGAAACAGACGGCCCAAATTAATTGGGTGGAGCTTACCAGGCCAACGGTTCCGGCATTCAATACCGCATATGCTTTGGTCATAAAAAATTGCGTCAGCAATCCTGTCCCTGCAATGATCAAGAGCGATAGTAGCAACGAACCGCTTGCCGGCGTTTTCCAAAGGAAAGGCATAAAGCAACCCAAGATAATCGCAGCCATTCCAAAAAAACATAGGATGATTTTTTCACATGATTCGGTAGCCGTTAACTTCTTGACGACAATATCGCTAACGGCGGCAATGGCAATCCCCAAAACGATCATAAGAAGGAACAATCCCTCGGAATTTAAATCGGGACGCACCATGATCAACGCGCCCACAATGGCAAGCAGCGCGGCCACCACTTTGGTAGGACCCGCTTTTTCTTTAAGGAACATATAACCAAAAACAATCATTAAAAACGGATACAAACGACCTAAAACCACATAGTCTACAAAATTTACCTTGGGGATGGCATAGTAAAAAGAAAAGATGGCAACAAGGCCCAACACCGCTCTAAGCAAGTGTTTTCTCCATGGTGTCGTGGTCCACTTCAAACCGCCTTCTTTTTTGATTACAATGGGTAACATAATCAAAAAACCTACCAAAAAGCGAATAAAGAGTAGCTGTGCCGTGGGAATCTCTTGGTCGACCCATTTGACCACTACCCCGGTAAATACCATGAAAAAATTGGCTAACAGGCCAAAACCGAAACCGAGTATTTTATTTCTCATAATTTTACGTATTGCGATAGGGGTTTTTCCCCTATCAATTGTTTGTTAAAAAAGTGTATTGGAATGGACTTATACAGGAAATGCGATTCGGGGCTTGCGTTGCCCTTTGTGAATGCTTTACTAGGGCAAAGGGTTCCGAGGGGTTTGAGCAGGTTGGTTTCAAGTGGCTGCTTCCCGTAGCCTCCCCTTAATACAGGTTTGAAAACTTCCGTAGGGTAAGTTGCTGGTTAATATTAATGGGCGTTTGCAAGGATGACAAGCGATTGCCATGGACTTTCGGTTTCTTAAAGATCGAAAAGTTGAGGATGCCTAAAAATGTGCTTAAGACAATCACGAACAGTCCCAACCATGCCTGATAGTCCATTGTTTCATGCCATATACCTGCACCAAAAGCTACGGCCCAAATCAACTGACTCGAACTGATTACACCGACCGTCCCGGCATTTAAAAGCGTATAGGCCTTGGTAACAAAATACTGCGATAGTGTTCCTGAAACACCCACAACAAGCAGAGGCCATACCAGCGAACTGGTGGTCGGAGTCACCCAAAAAAATGGCATAAGGAAGGCTAGCAGTACCGCCCCGATTCCAAAAAAACAAAGGATGATTTTTTCACAAGATTCTGACCGGGTCAATTGCTTCACGACCACATCGCCCAGCGCGGACACAAAGACCCCGAAAACGATCATTAGTATATACAGTGGCGGGGAACTCAAATCTGGTTTCACCGCGAGTGCCGACCCAACTACCGCGAGCACAGCCGCCAGTATTTTGTTTGCGCTTGCTTTTTCTTTTAACAGCAATAAGCTACAGCCAAGGATAATGAATGGATACAAACGCCCCAAAACGACATAGTCGATAAAGCTTACCTCGGCAATCGCATAATAGCAAGAAACCATGGCCGTTAAACCCAATACCGTTCTAAGGAGATGTTTGGACCAGGGGGAGGTAGACAGTTGCAGTCCCCCTTCTTTTTTAAGCACGATCGGCAATAGAAATACGAAACCGAACAAAAAACGAATGAACAGGAGCTGTACCGTTGGGATTTCATGCCCCACCCATTTCACCGCTACTCCCGTAAACACTCCGAAAAAACTGGCTAAAATGCCAAAACTAAAACCAACGACTGCTATTTTTTTCATAGTAGTACGTCGGTCAAAACCGCTTTTGCCCCCAATTTACAGCCTGTTAAAAAATTTAAAACAGGCGGTCGCTCAAAGCGTTGGAAGTACGAACGGTATTAGCGGAGCCCCGCGTTATTCCCGATGTGCTAGGTATACACTTATTGTCCGGAGAGTTTCTTTTGGTATTTACTCTGAATGATATCGATGACCACCAGTACTACGATGACAAAGTAAAACGTGGTCTTGCTCATGGGGGTCACTTCGTTTCCAAAGAGCTTTAAGTGGGCCAAATGTCCGCCTTCAGAAAGCAACATGATCCCAACGATAAAGAGGATAAACAATCCCAAGACCTCGTACATACGGTTCTTTTTTAAGAACTCGGTCACCCGGCCCGAAAGCCAGATCATCAACAATCCCCCAATAACGATGGCGGTCGCCATGACCCAAAATACATTGGTCAAGGCCATTGCACTTAAAATGGAGTCAAAGGAAAAGACGATGTTCATAATTACAATGGAAAAGATGATCATGTTGATACTCTTTTTCTTCACTTCCGTATCGGCATGTTCCTCTTCAAGTCTTAACATATGCCAAATCTCCTTTACAGCGGTATACATGATGAAGACCCCTCCCGCCAACACAATAAGGCTATGCACATTAAAGCTCCCCTCGAGTACGTCGGTAAAGTGAAAGCCGAACCAGGGTTCTTGAAAATAGGCGATGACCCGGATCAGGACAAAAAGCAATACGATCCGCAGTACAATGGCCATGCCGATACCTAGGGTACGTACCCGCTTTTGTTCGGCTTCAGGGGCGCGTTTCGATTCAAGGGAGATATACAGTAGGTTGTCAAGGCCCAAAACGGCCTGCAACAAAGTCAACATACAAAGGGTAATCAGGTTATCGAGGGTAAAAAGGCTTTCCATGAAATGAGCGATGGTTTGGAGGGTTATGGGATTCTAGACAATTCGTTAGGTAAAATGAGCGCTTGCACACGGTTGTGTTGCAAAGGTAAGCACTCCCAAGGGAAAGGCAAATTCCAAGCAATACCAAACGATTCGCTATTTAGGTCCTTGCCCGCATTTTTGCCTTACGCTTTTGCAATTGACGCTCCAAATCATCGACCGATTTGGCGATGGCCGCTTCAAAGGAGGCAAAACTTGCTTCTGCAAACAGCCTTGGCCCGGGGGCGCTAAGGCGTATGTTGCAGATCATTCCAGTAGCTGCTTCCGAAGTATTTTCGGTCTTAAAAAAAACATCGGCACGTACGATCCAGTCATATTTATCGAAGAGTTTTTCAATTTTTTTGGCCGCTAATATTTCAAGGCGGTTGCTGGCCTTTACACCATCGTATTCGAAGTTAATGTTCATAAGGGAAAGTTGTTGTTAACATGCTTTAAATTAAGTCGTAGGATTGGGACTACCAAATAAAAATGCCCTTCCAAATCTTAATTAACAATGAAGAAAACGTTAAAGTGCTTATTCTTAGCGCTTACCGCTACCTTGGTGTAGGAAAATTTTGTAACTTAATGCAGCCTACAATGTTATCTACAACCCTAAATGCCATTTTCTATGAACAAATTACACCTTTCGACCCCTTCCACCCAACAAGAAGTTGATGAAAATACCTTGATATTAAAACTAGAGCGACACCAAAGAGCGCTACAGCAATTACAAAATAAACTGAACTCCTATATCTGCGAACCTAAAACCTATAGTCTGTACGAACGCATGGAAGTGCTCAAATGGGAACTTGAAAAACTGCGATCGGACAATGCGACCATCATTGCCAATGTTAAAAGTCATACCCGTACCATGAACAATTATGTAGAACGTATTAAAAACCAGTTCCTTGAATTCAACAGCATGCAAAAAGGTGTTGAAGACTACATAGAAGGGGCAAGAAATTGCTGAAGTCCATCGAGGACTTTTATGGAAAACATCCGTAGCGTGGGGCGACGGATGTTTTTTTTGGCTTTGTTCCAAGGTACCTCTCTAGGATTCAAGTTCAAAAAATCAGTATGGGAAATACTCCTCTAGAGGCTGATTCCGCGCCTTAGTTGTGGTTGTTGTCTATTGGCTACGTCTACGATACTCCCTCCTCTTCGCCTTCTATTTAACGGTGTTTCTAGGCCCTTGAGTTCTTTATTCTTTAGGCTCCGTATCGTTTGTAGCACCTCCCCGAATCCTTTTTGTTCGCAAAGGTCAATGGCTTGACCGAACATTTCTATTTCCAGATTTTTAAGGAAAGCATTGCCTATTACATCCAAGGCATTTTGGTCCGTAGATCGGTCTATGCCCGTACGTAGCACTTTCACGAAAAGTGATGCTTTTAAGCGATCAGGACAGGCATCCACGATTTTGGAGCACGCTTCGGTATGGTTCGTGTTGGCAGAATTCAATAGCGCGTCGGTGAATGCTCTTATTTTTAAATCTTCCGGGCAGGCCTTTCCCACTATTTTGAGCGCACTTTCCGCCCCCTTGCTTGCACCATTCATTAGCGCCTCGGTGATGACCTTTATTTGTATATTTTCCGGGCAGGCATCCTGCACCATTTGGAGGGCGCTTTCCTCACCTTGCACAGCGCAATTGAGTATGGTTGCCGTAAAAAAGGCGGTTTTTAAATGCTCGGGGAAGGCATCCTTAATAATAGTGATGGCGGCTTTTTTACCCCGCTTTGCACAATGCAACATGGCATCTACGAAAACCGTTCCTTTTAGGTTTTCCGGACAGGCTTCTGCCACCAGAGCGAAGGCATTATTGACACCGCGCAAGGCACATTCCTGCATTGTGTTCGTGAATAACTTCTCTTTTTGCTTTGCAGGACAGGCGTTCACTACCATATGCATCGCATTCTTATCCCCTTTCAATGCATAGTTTGAAACTAAGGCCTCCACCAAGGTTGCTTCCTGTGGAATACTTTCGATACGCTTGGCAACCGAAACCTCAAGATGACGAAGCGTTTGCCAATTGAGCTGCTCTATCCCCAGCATATCGCCTAAAAGCGAACCAAACTGTTGCTTCACGCTGTTCTTGACTGTGGCTGCATCATGGTACGTTCCTGATGCTGAAATGAGCGTATGCATGAATTCACTCTCCATGCCACCTAGTGTAAATGGTCTTAGAAGCCGATCGTTGAGTTCGTTGACCATTTCATTTTTTTCAGGTTCCGTGGCTTCATCAAACCCCTTCATCTGTTCCTCGATATCTGCTTCAAGGGTATTGGCCAAATACTTGGGAAAATCAAAGACCTTATCGGTCAGGAATTGAAGATGCCCCCTGGTTAAACAGTTAAAACCGTAGGCCATGAAAGAATCCTTTTGTTGAATGACCACATCTGCAGCCCCGGCGATATAATCAATGGCGGCCGGCATGTGTACTTGCGCTATTGGTGGTACCGCATTAAGAATGGGGATGTCATAAGGATGGGGCGGAATTTCAAGCAATAAGCTTTTGACATGCGTATTCCAGTAGGATAGAAATGCATCTTTGGGGGATATCCCCAACTGATTTTTTGCTTCCTTTATTTTATCGGTATGCCCACCCGGACAGACCCCGTATGCGCTCAATTCTGTTGGGAAGAGTGTCGTTAAGGCCTGTTGTGCATGCTCCCGCTGTGTTTCTAGGCCCGTACGATTCGCTATTTTTACTACAGAAGCCATAACATTTGACAGGTCATGCATCAATTGTATATGCGCACCAGGGGTTTCCCAATACCGCCAATTGTGCACCAAATCCCGATAGTACAAACCCGCTTGGACCGATTCCTCGTGTATGGCCTCAGGGTTTTCAGGAGTCTTCAATACGGCCATTATGCTTTGGTACCTACCATCTTCTTGGTGCTTTTCCGCTTCCGAAAAAATAGCGCTATCGGCAACAAAATTTCGAATCGCAGTAAGGGTTTCTTTGATTCTTTCAGTCAGCAAATCCTTATATTCCGGTGTTGGGGCACCGTCTTCATATAATTTTTCTGGCCATGGTGCGACGCCCCGTCGCCACATACGAAGCGCGGTGTTCAAACGTTCAAGCTTTGGGTTGTTTCCCTCCTGACTTCCAACTTCGATTGGAAGACTTCGATAGCTGCTGGTAATAATAGCCACCATTTTTTCGTGAAAGCGATCTGCCGTTGTCATAAGGAACCTATTTATTTTCATTGTATGTTTGGAAAAGGGCCGATATCCCCCAAAAGCCAAAGTATTTTAACACTTTTATATATTTGATACAGAGATCTTTATACTCTTATCGTTCGAAAACTAGGGCAGCGACCAGTATCCATTTAGTATGGTACGATTCAGAAGTATCCAAACGTGTTTTTCCTTGAAACCCATCGGGAAGACCGAAAACGTTCCAAGTTATTGTCGGTGTGGTATTTTGTAAGGAACTAAAAAAAGGCGTTACGGTAAGGTAACGCCTTTTAGCACTCGGAAAGGTTGGTAAGTCGGTAGGTATCGATACAAACAAACAGGTGGATACACGTACTGACCTGGATATTGTTGGGACCCTACTGGTCCTGATCGTCAATGACTACGTCCTCGTCTTCAAACTTCACCTCTGCCATGGTCTTGTTCAGCCGGTCTGAAAATGGGTTTTTAATCAAATCCGATAATAATTTTTGCCGTCTCCGTTCGGAAATATCCAAGGTGTCCAAAACACTTTTACGGAAACGGATTTCCGCGGCACGGTCCATACGCTTTTGCTGTCGTTCTTCGACCGTCAGGGAGATATCCGGTGCAAATTTTTCCATGATGGTATGCTTTTGCACCTTGGTCACTTTAACCTCTTCCTTTGGGGTGTCTTGGGCACTCAATTGGGTAACTCCCATAAAAAGTACACATTGGCATGCTGCCAAAATAGTCTGTTTTCTCATTACGGTATTCATATAGTTTCTCTTTAGTATCGCTACAATTTTGAAGTTTGGGTGACCAAAATAGGCTCTTTTGCTCCCAAAAAGTGCTCCAATGGTTCTCATATTGGAACGCTGTACCTTCTCATTGTTTATTCCTCTATTTCGTCTTCAAATTCGGTTTCGGCCACCAACGCCTTTGAAAGTCGTTTGGTGAGTCCGTTTTTGTGTAGGTCACGCAGTAATTTTCTGCGACGTCGTTCGGGGATGTCCAAGGTATCCAAGATGGCGCGGGTTCGACGAATGTATTCCCGACGTTCCGCAACAGAATTCATAAAGTCAGGTTCGAACTTTAAAAGAGCCGGACCTTCTTCTTCCTCTTCCAGTGCTGGTTTTACAGCGGTAGATTCCTTGGTTTTTTTGGGGACCGTTTGCGTTTGTGCTTTCACAGATGTGAAGACCACAAAAGCCAAACAGCTTAGTAGAATGGGTAACTTTTTCATTTTTCGGTATAGTGTCTCGGCTACAATGTAAAAAAAAATCTGATCTGTACAACAAATCAGGGAAAGCCGTTCCCTTATATCTTCTTTTTTTAACACTTTATCGATAAAAATAAATCGATACCTTTGAATCGAATCAGCGTCATTATAATGCATCGACAGACAGCAAAAAAAATAGTATGAAAAGATATCTGCTCCTATTTTTAGTCAGCACCACTCCCCTATTTGTGATAGGACAAAACCAAACGGCCATACAATCCGCTACGGTGACTTTTGTATATGTCTCCAATGATGTGGATGGGAGTATTGCTGGTTTTGAATCGGATGCAACGATTGATCTTGAGGATCTGACCCAATCAAAATTCAAAGGATCTGTAAGTGTGAAAAGCCTAAAAACAGGGAATTCCATTCGGGATTGGTCCCTGCGGCGCGGGAAATATTTTGATGCCGATAACTATCCGAAAATTCGTTTTGAGAGTACTTCGGTCATGGCCAACGGGAGCGGTTTTATCGTCAAGGGCGAGCTCACCATAAAAGCAACCACCAAACCCTTTACCATTGATTTTACCAAAAATGGAAAGCAATTAACAGGGGCTGCGACGCTCTATTCTTCCGATTTCGGAATCAATGTAAAAAAGAAAAAAGAAGACAATAAAGTGCGGGTCAAAATGGTCTTTGTGTTAAAATAATGCTTCGGTCCGCTTTAAGAATCTGCATTTAGTAGTACCTTCGCTCCCTAAAAATACATCGTATGTGGGTGTGGATTCTTTTTATTAGCCTTGTTCTTGTTTTCCTAGCACTCGATTTAGGGGTGTTCAATAAGGAAGAACACGTTATCAAAACAAAGGAAGCCAGTATATGGACGGCCGTTTGGGTAAGTGTCGCCCTCTCCTTCAGTGGCGTCATCTATTGGTTGTTCGCCAATGGTATCGTAGACAATCCTACCGGACTCACCCCAAACAATGCAGTACTAAAGTATATTACCGGCTATTTGATCGAGCTTTCATTGAGTATCGATAATGTGTTCGTGATTGCCGTCATCTTTTCTTCCTTCAAAATTCCGGCTTTGTACCAACATAGGGTTCTTTTTTGGGGCATTCTAGGGGCCATAGTATTTCGTGGACTTACCATTCTGTTCGGGGTCGCCTTGATCAATAAATTTGATTGGATCATTTATGTTTTCGGGGTATTCTTATTATGGACCGCCTTTAAAATGTTACAGGGAGAGGACGATGATTTCGACCCTAAAAAATCGTTCGTATTTCGGCAAGTAAAAAAGATATACCCTATTACGGGCACGATATATGGGAATCAGTTTTTTGTAAAACGAATGGGCATCAAGGCGGCGACTCCCCTGTTCATCGCATTGGTGATCATTGAACTGACCGATATACTTTTTGCACTGGACAGTATTCCGGCCATTCTTGCGATTACCGCGGATCCCTTCATCGTATTTAGCTCCAATATCTTGGCCATTCTGGGCCTTCGTTCCATGTATTTTCTAGTATCTCGGATGCTTGAAAAATTTCGCTATATCAATTACAGTTTGGTCGTTATTCTTGCCTTTGTGGGACTCAAAATGCTATTTTCACACCAAATCGAATTGCCGGAATGGGTATCGCTGGCCGTCATTTCTGTCTCCCTCATTGCCGGGGTGGTGGCTTCGCTGGCCATCAAAGAAAAGGAGTAATCGGTTCGCGGTGGTCAGTGGGCCGTAATCCGGTTGCCACGTAAAGGATTGGCCTGTTTTTCTTTGCATAACAAATAGCTGATATTTTGAACTTGAACTTGAAATTGGCACTTGAACTTGACCTTTAATTCTGGTCATCCCCTAAAAAGTGCTCTATAGATCTTCCCGACCCCCCAATTGCCCAACGGGAAGTATAGGGCGAAGAACAATGCCATTCCCAAGCTAAAATTTCGAATGTTGAAAAACTGATCTAGAAGGTTGTCGGGGTATGCGTAGGACGATTGCAGGGCGTAGCCACCAAATTCCAAGAAACCCATAGCGACCAGTCCGTACGCATATTGCGCATGAAACGGCAATTTGCGCAAGAGCAAGGAAATCGGCACCATGTATAAAATATAACAACTAATGACCTGCCACCAGTACGTAAACCGTGCAATTTCTACCTGGGTCCCGAACCAATCCATCACCATGCCCCACGAAAAATAAACGATGCAGTAAGTGAGAATCAATTTTGTATCTACTCGTAATTGGGCCTTGGCCCATTTGATAAATTCAGTCATTGGTCTGTTTCGTATGTATTTGTTGTTCCCCTACAAAACCCGCCTTGATCAACAGCACCACTCCGGTAATAAGGATTATCAAGGACAGGGTACCCAGTAGTACCCATTTCCAAACAGGCGCTCCGCCATGTTTTAAAAACCCGCTTTCTACCACACAGCAAATGCCAAAACCGAACAAGGAAGCCCCGGTTCCGCCAAGGAACCACCATTTTCTGCGCAGTGGGTTGTATTTCATGATGTTTTGGTAAGCTTCGTGTCGATAATGGCCAAGGCGTCTTTGACCGTTTGCATTTGGTCCATATCCTCATTTTCCAAGAGGATATCAAAGGCGTCTTCCACATCGAGAACGATATCGACCAAATTGGCCGAATTAATATTCAGTTCATTGATAAAATGGCTTTCCTCCGTAATCATGTCTACCGCAACATCTTCGGGAAGGTATATCGTAACAATTTCTTTGAGCTTTTGGTAGCGTGCTGCTTCGGTCATATCATAAATTCTAGGGGGATTTTTTGCCCGTTGTCATGTATCCTTCAGTCGTTAAACGCACTAAAAATAACACAAGCATTTACATCTCCAAAGCCAAAACTTGCTTTCGCCATTATTTTTGGTTGATGTAAAATGGTTTTTCTGGGAATTTTTATCGGGTCGACGAGTGTTAGGATCGCCGGATTCAGATCCTCACAATTTACGTTGCCAAACACCTGGCCTTTTTCGATTTGCAATACCGATGCCACACATTCAATGCTCCCGGCCGCCGCCAGACAATGCCCGAACAATCCCTTAAAACTATTGATATATGGGAAGTCAGTACCAACACCCTTTAAAGCTTGGCTCCAATTGCTTATTTCCAGTGCATCTTTGCTAGTGGCGGTCAAATGCCCATTCACGGTATCGATATCAGCGGAATGGATGCCCGATGCCTGCACCGCTTCTTCGATACAACGCACCACCGCTTCGCTGTTCGGGGCCGTCATACTTCCCGATCCCCGCTGCCCGCCGCTGTTGACCGCGCCGCCCAATACTTCCGCGTAGATGGTCGCACCGCGATTCAAAGCGCTTTCCAACGATTCCAACACCAAGGCCCCTGCCCCGCTACCAGGGACAAAACCGGCTGCGGTAGCGCTCATCGGCCGGCTGGCCTTTTCAGGGGTTTCATTGTAGTTTCGAGGCAGTATTCGCATGCTATCAAAGCCGGCCCAAAGATAAGGTCCGCTATCGCTACAACTTCCTGTTAACATGCGTGTTGCCCTTCCTGACTTGATGCGTTCATACGCCATTAAGATTCCCTCGGTCCCGGTAGTGCAAGCAGATGAATTTGTGGTCACCTGATTTCCGGCTCCCAGCATTCCCCCCAAATAAGCACTGATGCCACTGGCCATCACCTGCATGACAGAGGTGCTGCCCAAACGCCGGGTGTTCCCTTGATCGATGGCGTATATGGATTCTCTAAATTTATCCGCTCCCAATATGCCCGTACCGAACACAATGCCACTATCCCAATCGGGTGTTTCTTTGGGCGCCAGCGGTAAATTAGCGTCTTTCCATGCATCCATTCCGGCAATCACGCCGTAAACGAGCCCACTGGCGTTGAGTCCGCGCAACTGCAACGGCGTAAAGTACTGTTGGAGCACATTATCTTTGATCAGCGGTTCCCCGGCTATTTGACAGGAAAACTGTAGTTGCTTTAAACGTGGTTGAAAGCGGATACCGCTAATTCCGTGCTGAAGGGAATGTGTAAAATCTTGCAATCCTACACCATTTGGGGCGCAGACCCCCAGCCCTGTAATAACGACCCTATGTGACATCTTCCCGCGTTTTAAACATTCCCGATAATACGCCTTTGCACGCTAAGGCCCCCTCGGCATTGTAGAGCCGCACCTTACACTTTAGCTTGTGAAAACGAAAATAAAGCTTCTCGGAGCGTACCGTCACGGTTTCTCCGGGATATACAGGCAATAGGAATTCCATTTCGGAACTGCTGAGCCCAATTTGCAACTGGCTTAAATCAGCTTTCGCCAAGAGGTGAATTCCGAGACACACCAGCCCAATCTGTGCACAACATTCTGTTAACAGTACCCCGGGAGTTACGGGATTTCCTTTGAAATGCCCTTGGTAGAAACCCAGTTCCCGGGAAAAAGTAAAGCTCCCCTCTACCCCATCTGCGCTTACCGACTGCAAGGTATCTACGAACAAAAAAGGTTTGCTATAGGGCAATTGTGCTATGATATGGTGATAGTTCATATGGTACCTTCAAGCGCAAGAACAAAGCGCACGTTCAAATTCAAAGATTGGATTCATTTAAACCTCCAATTTGCCTTATTCTTAACTGTTTACTTCGCACTGTTCACTAACTACTAATTACTGACTACTGACTACTGACTACTGACTACTGATTACTAATTACTGATTACTGTTCACTATTAACTATTCACTGCAAACTCTCTCCTCCGTCCACTTTCAGAACTGTTCCCGTAATCCATTTTGCCTCAGGCAATGTAAGCAGGTATGCCGCATTTGCTACGTCCTCGGGCATTGTGAGCCTGCCGTTCGGATTTCGTTTCAGTGCGTTCTGCTTCAGTAGTTCATGACCGGGTATTCTTCGAAAGGAGGCCGTATCGGTAATGCCTGCTTGCAAGCAATTGCATTTAATTCCCAGGGGGGCAAACTCCAAGGCAATGTTTCTACTAATGGCCTCTAGCGCGGCCTTGGCAGCGGATACGGCGGCATAGTTTTTCCACGTTTTTGTATTGCCTTCGCTGGTAAAAGCAATGATACGAGTGTCCGTCGCAAAGAGATCGGCCGCAACCAATGCTTTGGTCCATTCAAACAGGCTAACCGCCATGGCATCTATCGTAATTTGAAAATCTGCCTGCCCCAGCTCCTGTACTTTGTCATTATTCATGGGTTTTAAGCTTCCCTTGGCCAAACTATGCACCAATACATTGATGTTGGTGTCGGTCGCCAAGATTCTCGGCAATTCCGCGAGGAGCGCCGCTCGTTTTGCAGCGTTGGTGGCATCTATGTTATAGGAATGTACAGCAACGCCCAATGTCCTCATTTCGTCAAAATCTTTTTCGATTCGTGCTCCGTCGATTCTTCGGTCTCTGTGAACAATAAGCAGGTCGTACCCCTGTTGTGCCAGTTTTTTGGCCGTGGCCAGGCCAAGCCCACTACTGCCTCCCAATATCATTGCTGTGTTCCTATTTACTCCCATTTTTAATTGGCTACGCGGTATGTGCTACAATTTGGATTTGCACTTGATTCTTGAACTTGTACTTGTACTTGATTCTTGCACTTGACTCTTACACTTGATACCTGATCTAGCTCACCATTCCAACAAAACCCGTTGGGCCGAGAACCCTGGTCCAAAACTTAATAATAGCCCTTGCTCCCCGGTCGCGATGTCTTTTTCCAGAAAACGTTCCAGCACATACAAGACCGTGGCACTGCTCATATTACCGTACAAGCGTAATATTTCGCGTGTATCATCTATGTTCTTGCCCAATTTACCGAACAGATCCTCTACGGTCTGTACAATTTTTTTCCCTCCCGGGTGGAACACCAAATGATCCACTTTGCCAATGTCGGTTCCGTGTTTTTCCAGGAAGGGATGTACAATATCGGGAAAATGCGCTGAAATTGCTTGGGGAACATCAGGGTCCAAGATCATCTTGAGTCCAAAATCGGTCAAATCAAAACCCATTAAATGCGTGGTATCGGTAAAGTGGTACATTTCACTCCCTACGACCTTGGGTCCCTTCGCATTTTCCTCTGAGGACAACAGCACGCATGCGGCCCCGTCCCCAAAAATTGCAGCGCTCACCATGTTCGCCATGGAATAGTCGTTTAATTGAAAGGTCGCGGTCGGACTCTCAACGGCTACGACCGCGGCTCGCTTTCCTGGGTGGGCCTTTAGAAAGTTTTGGGCATATATCAAACCCGATATCCCGGCGGCACACCCCATTTCGGTCACCGGTAGGCGCACCACATCCTGTCGCAATCCCATCGAATTGATCAAATAAGCATCTAAAGAGGGAATCATGATGCCCGTGCAACTAACCGTAATTAGAAAGTCAATGGAACGTTCGTCCCAATGCGATTTGGAGAGGGCATTTTGCAGCACTTTGGTGCCCAGCTCCTTTACTTCCCGAGCATAAATACGGTTTTTGTCTTCAAAAGAAGTAGCGGTAAAAACTGCCGCAGGGTCCATGATGCTGTAGCGTTTGTCAACTGCGGCTCCCTCGAATATTTTAACGACTTTTCGCTGAAAGCGTTCATCTTGATCCGCAAGCCATAGCGATACAAAAGGGATGATATCCTTGGTTTCCCGGCTGTACTTCGGTAATTGCTTGGCAGCTGCTACAATATGTATTTCATTCATATACTAATGGGTCGCTTTGGTTGCATTATCCATACATATCGAAATGCCCATTTCCATTTAATAGTATGTGACATCTGTGGTAATTGTATGGCGAAACGTGCTAAATCTTTCTTTCTAAATCCCTTACGAATTGATATCAAGCCATCAATTTTTGCGGTTTCCGTCCGTATAAAAAACAAACTGAACAATTTGAACAAGACAAAGGCGGTGGGACTTCTGTGAAGGTCATTGATGACCACACCTGTATTCACGAGTAGGGCAAATTGGGCCAGTAACACTTCCAATTGGCTATCTGTAAAATGGTGGGTCATAAGGGTGGTCGTGAGAATATCACAATTCAAATCTACCTGCTCCAATTTTAACACATCCTGCTCCAAATAACGGATTTCGGGATAATCGGTAGAAGCGTTCTTGGCGAGCGTCAAGGCCTTCGTGTTTAAATCGATTCCGATAAAGGCTGCTTTGATCGCCTTTTTTCTACAATAATCGGCCATTGCGCGCAGCATGGTCCCATCGGCACAACCAACATCCATAATCGTATAATGTTCTTGCGGATTTTGCTCCATCAAACGGGCTACCATGCTAACCGTAATAGCATTGCCCCCAAGAATTTTATTCACATTGTTAATATCGTCCAACACGCGTTGCAGGGCTGCCGCATCTCCCTGGAAATTATCCATTAGTTCCGGGTCATTGCTACGAATACGAAGGGCTGCTAGCATACAATCGGTTTACCATGGGTTTGTGCTATCAGTTTCTGAAGCAACCATGAGGATTTGGCCATGGTCGACATGGCGATTCTTGAAAACGACTCGTTTAACAAGAGCGCTTGCAAGTACTTTCCCGTTCGTAACCGATGGGCAAAGGCTGCATTCCATTGCCTGAGGTAGTCTTGTTCCAATTGGTGCCGACCAAAGTCATCCTCTTGAAAATAACGCACAAGCAGCTCTGAGGCTATTTTGGCACTGTGGATCGCCATGGCCATTCCGTTTCCGCAAAGCGGATGTATGAGCCCAGCTGCATCCCCACACATTAGCAAATGGTCTTCGACCACCTCTTTGTTGTCAAAAGAAATTTGGGCAATGGTCATAGGCGCATCAAAAACGGGCCGTGCTTTTTCCAAAAAAGCTCCTAAAAAAGGATTTTTGGAAACTACCTTTTCGTTAAACTGATCAATATTTTTATACTGTTTGAAGGTGTCGTACGAGGCCAAATAACAAAAATTGACCGCATTGCTCTCGGTCTTGGAGAGTCCGCCATATCCCCCATCAAAATTATGTAGGGCCACCTCGTCTTCGGGAAAATCGTCATAGGAATAATGACATTTTACCCCTAACCAAGTGGATTTCTTTTGAATAAACGCCCGTTCTAGTTGTTTGTCGAGCAAATCCCGTTTTCCATAAGCCCCGATGACGGCTTGTGCCGTGTAGCGGGTTTGGTCGGTACCGCTTAGTTGAAACAGCCCTTCCTCGTAAGCAACGGAACGAACTGCCTGAAAGTTAAAAGTGACTCCCAACCCTTTTGCCCGTTCATACAATAGATGGTCGAGGGCATATCGGCTGATTCCCTTACCTCCCAATGGCAGTGTTAGCCGCACCGAGTTGCCTTTTACGGTACTCAATTCAAGGGTATTGATGGTTTTTGCCCCGTTTTCAGCCAACGAAACCCCCAATTGTTCCAAATACGGAATTATTTCATTTGAAATATACTCCCCGCATACCTTGTGATGCGGATAGACCTCCTTTTCAAACAGGCAGACCGATCGCCCCTGCAAGGACAAATGAATTGCCGCAGTGAGCCCCGCAAGACCACCACCCACAATAATTACCTCAAAATGAATCATTTATAACGAAGCTAATAACATTCGGTTGTACAGCATAGTTCGAAACCTAAAATACAGACTTTTATAGGCAAACGAAAGTCTATTCGGAGTTCTTTAAGAAATAAAAACCCCGACTACTGAGTCGGGGTTTTTACCATCGGCTTACGAAGTTCCTGTGTTCGTACGCTAGTCGTATGTCTTTCAGCTCCTTAGCGCCCTCCGGTTTTTTCCTTAGCTTCTTGTTTTAGTTCTTCACTGGCCACAATGGCAAGTTCAACACGCCTATTTTGCGCCTTGCCTTCTTTGGTAGTATTGTCGCCTTTGGGCTGACTTTCCCCGTACCATTTTGTCGTAAACCGACCTTTGGAAATACCGTGGGTAACCAAATAGTTGGTAACGGACTCAGCGCGCTGTTTGGAGAGGTTTAAGTTGTATTCGTCGGGTCCGGCACTATCGGTATGGCCTTCTACCAAGATATACGAATCGGGATACTCTTTAAAAATACCGGCAAGCTTGTCCAGGGTAGTTGCAGAGGTGCCTTTGACCGTTGATTTGTTCGTATCAAAATAAACTCCGGCATCTTCGGTAAAGGTGACGTTGATTCCTTCGCCTACCCGACTTACTTCCGCCCCGGGAATTTCTTCTTCGATGCGTTCGGCCTGGCGATCCATGCGGTTTCCGATATACCCCCCGGCAGCTCCCCCGACCACGGCACCAATAATGGCACCAAGGGCCGTATTTCCTTTTCCAACGTTGTTTCCGATTACCCCACCGATTACGGCGCCGCCGGTGGCACCTATGACCCCGCCTTTTTGCGTATTGTTTGCATTTTTAACGGCATTACAACTCAAGACCACCGAGGCGGCCATGACCACGTACATTGATTTTATAACTAATTTTCTCATCTTATTTTATTTGTTTTTTGGTGAATTCATATACAATCGTCACACGATCCGCTCCGACGGTGGCATTGGATTTGAGGGTCATACTGGCGGCGGTCAAAAAAGAAATATTCAAACGATACCCTAAACCGCCCGAGATATCCTTGTTCTTTTCATCAATGGGTTTAAACTGTAATTGATTGGGACTGCCATCGACCACCGACCAACGAATATACCGGTCCCCTGCATTGCATAGGGACGAGGGGGCGATGGTATAGCGCCCGGTGCTATTATTGTCTCGAAAAAACCAATCGCTCCCTTCAAAACAGATGTCTTTGGCATCGTTAAACAGGACGGATTGAAAATTGCCACTGGCGTTCTCGTAGGAGATATTGGTAAGTGTCCAACTGCCACTCAACAGATTGCGTTGGTCCCGCGCCCCTTTCGACACAGAACAAGAAGTAACCACCATCGCGAAAGCGATGAGGAATAAGAAAGGTTTGTTCATCATTTTAAATTTTTGGGTTGCTGTATATACGCACGGAAAAACATTCCTGATCTTAGAGGAACGTTAAATCTTGTTAATCCTGCATAAATTAGAGGCAGATTTCGACGAACTACCGCTCTTTAATACGCCAACAATTCAAGCAGGGCAGTTTTAAAGCGTTCTTTGGGCAGGTAATTATCCTCTAGATTCTTTGCAAAAGGAATGGGTGTTTCAAGACTTGCCACCCGTTTGATCGGGCCATCTAATTTTTCGAAGCAATTTTCCATTACCAAAGCGGAAATGTCACTTGCAACCCCGCCAAACATACTGTCTTCCTGTAGAATGATCAATTTCCCGGTCTTGCCCACCGATTCGTAAATAGTAGCTACGTCTAAGGGCATCAGGCATCTCAAATCGATCAAGTCTGCCGATATATTCGGGAGTTCCCCCAGCGTATTCAATGCCCAATGAACCCCTGCCCCGTAGGTGACAATGGTGATGGTCTCCCCTTGTCGTAGAAGGGCCGCTTTCCCTAGCGGAAGTGTGTAATACGCGGTAGGTACCTCTTGGTACACACTGCGGTATAGGGCCTTGTGCTCAAAAAACAGCACAGGATTCGGATCATTAATCGCAGTGGCCAACAACCCTTTGGCATCATAGGGAAACGCTGGGTATACCACCTTTAGCCCAGGGGTCTTGGTAAACCATGCTTCATTGGTCTGCGAGTGAAAAGGGCCGGCCCCCACATCGCCCCCACAGGGCATGCGTATTACCACGTCGGCATTCTCGGCCCATCGGTAATGACTTTTTGCCAAATAATTTACAATAGGATTAAAGCCGGTACTCACAAAATCGGCAAATTGCATCTCTACCACTGCTTTTAGACCGTTGATCGAGAGCCCCATGGCAGCGGAGACCACGGCAGATTCACAAATAGGGGTATTACGCACGCGGTCTTTCCCAAAGGCTTCTACGAAACCATCGGTAATTTTAAAGACCCCGCCATAATCCGCAATATCCTGTCCCATAAGAACAAGGGAATCGTGCCGTTCCATGGCTTGTTTCAAGCCCTGGGAAATGGCATCGACCAAACGAATACTTTCCTTTGTTTCATTTTCTGCAATATCTTGATAATCAAAATCTTTAAAAACATCATCGTACTCATTACTTATAGTAGATTCGACCGCATCTTCAGCGGAGGCCGATCGCAAATGCGCATCGATTTCCTGGCTTATTTCATTTCGTACCCCGTTGATCACTTCAGATGTAAGGATCCCTTGTTCCAACAGAAAAGCTTCGTAGTTGCTAATGGGGTCTTTTTCGCCCCATTTTTTCATCAGTTCTTCGGGTACGTACTTCGTACCGCTGGCCTCTTCATGCCCGCGCATACGAAAGGTCTTGAATTCCAGTAAAACCGGCCGTGGTCGTTGTCGCATGCTATTCGCGAGTTTACGGACCATGGAGTACACTTCCAGAATATTATTCCCATCAATAATGTACGACTCCATTCCGTACCCGACTCCTCGATCTACCAGATGTTTGCAATTGTATTGCTCGGAAGTAGGCGTAGATAGCCCATAACCGTTATTTTCGATACAAAAAACCACCGGCAGATTCCACACAGAGGCGATATTCAAGGCTTCATGAAAGTCTCCCTCACTAGTTCCGCCTTCTCCTGTAAAAACTGCGGTTACCCTCTTCCTTTTTGAAATCACATCTGCAAGGGCGATTCCGTCTGCCACGCCCAGCTGGGGACCTAAATGCGAAATCATCCCAACGATTTTGTATTCCTGGCTGCCAAAATGAAAACTTCGGTCGCGCCCTTTGGTAAAACCGCCCGCCTTTCCTTGCCATTGAGAAAATAAACGCTGCAAAGGGATGTCACGACTAGTGAAAACCCCCAAATTACGATGCATGGGCAGGATATATTCGTCTGGCCGCAGAGCAGCGGTGACACCCACTGAGATCGCTTCTTGGCCAATACCGCTGAACCACTTGGAAATCTTTCCTTGTCGTAGTAAAATGAGCATTTTCTCCTCGATCATTCGAGGTTTTAGCATTTTCTCATAAAGTGAGCGTAGTACTTCTTCCGTAATGCCCTTATTTTGGTATCGCATGTGATAATTCTTAGGTTTTTGGTCTAAAAACTTGATAAATGTAACAAAAAAAGGAGCGAAAATCGGCAATCCCGAGCGATGCTTTTCCCTGCAATATTTACTAACTTTGTGTAAACCTTTAAAATCAAGGTATGAGTGGTATTCCTAATGTAGACTTACAAGATTTTATTTCTGACGATGCTGTTCGGAAAGATAAATTCATCAAAGAAATCGGCGCAGCCTTCGGAGATATCGGATTTGTGGCCCTGAGCGGACATTTTCTTTCGGAAGAACTGGTTGGAAATTTGTACCGTGAAATCAAACAGTTTTTTGAACTGCCCCAGGAGGTGAAAGACCGGTATGAAATAGCCGGTATAGGTGGGCAACGGGGATATACTTCCTTTGGGAAAGAGCATGCCAAGGGACGAAAAGAAGGAGACTTAAAAGAATTTTGGCATTTTGGGCAATATGTAGAGGACAATCCGAAGTTGGCCTCGGAGTACCCCGAGAATGTTCAGGTAGAAGAGTTACAAGCTTTCAACACGGTAGGCAAGGAAACCTTTAAGATGCTAGAAAAGACTGCAAAGTATGTGCTTCGTGCGCTTGCACTGCATTTGGATTTGAAAGAAACCTATTTTGACGGGTATATTAAGAATGGGAATTCTATTTTGAGACCCATCCATTATCCGCCCATCACCCAAGAACCCAAGAATGCGGAAAGAGCGGCCGCCCATGGCGACATTAATCTAATTACATTATTGATGGGAGCCCACGGAAAAGGGCTTCAAGTACAAAATCACGAAGGGGAATGGATCGATGCCATTGCTCGTCCTGATCAGTTGATGATCAATGTAGGCGACATGCTTTCACGTTTAACGAATAATAAATTGAAGTCGACCATTCACAGAGTGGTAAACCCACCTCGGGAACTATGGGGCACTTCCCGTTATTCCATTCCCTTTTTTATGCACCCTATCAGTGAAATGCCCCTTGATTGCTTGGAAGATTGCGTAGACGCGGAACACCCAAAACTATTTGAGGATATCAGTGCCGGAGCGTTTTTACACGAACGCTTGATCGATCTTGGTCTTATTAAAAAGTAAGGATCAGCTGATGACCATACCCGCCACCATTGTTCCAGGTTACGGTGCCGCTTCTGGAAAAAACCAAGACCATCGCTACCCTAGAGGCACCATAGGCCTGCAAACCCCTTACTTTCAAGCATTGGGACTCGATTTGAGCGTATATTACCCGGGCACCCTGAATATCGATATTTCCCCTTATTCCTTTGAAATCGGTACTCCAAAGCACTTTTTCAAACAAGTGGCTTGGTCTGAATTTATCTCCCCTGAAAATTTTTACTTCTTTGATGTTTCGTTGGAATATCTCACAAAAACCTATGAGGGCCTCGTGTATATGCCCGACCCGGAAACCAAGGAAGAGCATCTACAGCCACCAACGACACTGGAGCTGATCCTTCCAAAGATAGCCGATTTGCAATACGGGGATGTGATTTCGCTGACGGTTGCTCCCACTCAAATATTGTTAACAAATACCCTAATCCAATGAGTCTAGAAGACCAATTAAAGAACCTTTTTCCGGATCATATCCCTGAAAAAGAAGCTGTGAAACCTGCAAAAAGTACTATTTGGTTGCAAGAGGAACCGATTATTTGTAAATATGAGAAACGCAAAGGCAAACCAATAACCATTTTAGAAGGCTACAGGGGTGCAGACGATGATTTTAAAAAGCTTGCCAAAGATTTGAAGACAAAATTAAGTGTTGGTGGCAGTTTTAAAGATGGAAAAATCATCATTCAAGGAGATTATCGGGATAAAATAATGGAAATGTTGGTGGCGAAAGGCTTTAAGGTGAAACGTGTAGGGGGATAAATTCCCTTCTAAGGGCAGTACTCAACGGGCTTCCTGTTTTTTGCTAGAAAATTTCCTGTTAGTTTGTGTTAATTTTATTTTGTTTTTTTCGATTATATGTTACTTTTAATCCACAAAACCTAAACCGCTCCTCCCATGAGTTCTCTTTTGCATATTACCAACGGTGATGCCTTTACCGGGACCTTAAAGTCTTTAAAACTCAAAGGAGACATTATTACTTGGCGTGAAATGCTTTGTGAAGGCAAGACACTGACCAACGTGGGAAGTGAAAATTTCTGGAAAACGCGTTTTGATTTTCTTCATAAGAACTACAAGGTTTCCAAATCTTCCTTTATTGAAAAAACTTTAAAGGAATACCGATCCCTTTGTAATCATAAACAGCAAGATGAGATCGTACTCTGGTTTGAGTACGATCTTTTTTGTCAGATCAACATGCTAGCGGTACTCAGTTGGCTTAAAACCCATCGAAAGTATGCTCAAATATCCTTGGTGTGCAGTGGGAAGGAAGAAGGAAGTGATGCGTTGTTAGGGCTCAACCAACTTTCAAAAGAGCGATTATTGCAATTGTACGAGCAGAAAAAAGTATTGTCGCAAGATGACATTGAATATGCCGACTATGTGTGGCAGTTGTATTGTAGCGACAACCCGATGCGACTTGAAAATCTTACTGATTTTAACCAATACCAGTATGATTACTTAGGAGAAGCGGTACGCACCCATTTAAAACGCTTCCCTTCCATCCGAAATGGGCTGAACGAAATGGAAAACGGTCTTTTAAATATTGCCCACAACGAGAAACCTGAAAGCAAACATGCCTTTTTAAGAGCTATTCTGCGCAATCAGGGAATGCTCGGTTTTGGCGACACCCAATACGAACGTGCCTTAAGTCGTTTGAAACCCTTGTTCACCTCTCTTAGTCCGGTTAAACTATCCAGAAAAGGAAAAAAAATATTGGAGCGCCAAACCAATTATTATGCCGCTATTCAGGATACCGAAGTGTATTTGGGCGGGGCAATGAAATACAATTTCCTTTACAACACCTCTACCGACAGAATACTCAAATTATAGCATGGCCCTTAGCCCATCAGAGCTTATCCTTAATGCGGATGGCAGTATTTATCATCTGAACCTTTTACCAAAAGACATTGCACAGACGATCATTACCGTGGGCGATCCTGAGCGTGTGGCCCAAGTTTCCAAACATTTTGATAGTATTGAAATAAGAAAAGGAAAAAGGGAGTTTCATGCGCATACGGGATATTTAAAGGGTAAAAGACTTACGGTACTTTCCACCGGCATTGGAACGGACAATATTGACATCGTATTAAACGAGTTGGACGCCTTGGTGAACATTGATTTTACCACGCGCACGGTCAAACCCGCCACCGTTTCTTTAGAGATTGTTCGTATCGGAACCTCAGGTGCCCTGCAACCCGCTATTCCGGTTGATTCGTTTCTATTAAGCGAATTCGCCATGGGTTTTGACGGCTTACTGCACTTTTATTCAAATAAGGGAGCCGAATCTTCGGAAATGGCCAAGTCTTTTGTAAAACAAACCGGGTGGAATCCCCAAAAAGCCTACCCCTATGTGGTAGCAGCTGACCCGGAATTGACCTCCCGATTGCTTTCAAATCGTATACGATTAGGATTAACTATCACGAATACAGGTTTTTACGGACCCCAAAATAGAAGTTTGCGACTGCCTTTGCCAGACAAGGATTTGGCTTCAAAAATTGCCGCTTTTTACTTCGAAGGTCGTAGTATCACCAACCTGGAAATGGAGACGTCGGGGATTTATTTGTTGGCAAAACTCCTGGGACACCGTGCAGTATCCATGAATTGTATTTTGGCCAATCGTAGCAATGGTACATTTTCCCAAAATCCCGAATTTGCGGTTGACAGCCTAATCGAATATGTGCTTGAAAGACTTACGAATTGAGCCCTTATATGGTTTGAAGTACGCAATGACTTAAATGCCCTTGTAAAAAAAAACATTTTCCCTTTGGGGGAACAAAAGGATTACGGTTACTATAGAGCAGACACGCACATCTTGTTTTTACAAAGGAGTTTTTTGAAAAATTTATATACCGCAAAAATGAAAAAAGTTACTATTGTAGGGGTACCTGAGCATTTTAACCTGCCATGGCATTTAGCCATCGCCGAGGGTGCTTTCGAAGAACGGGGCATTGATTTGGTTTGGCAAGAAGTGCCCGAAGGCACGGGTAAAATGTGCCAAATGCTGCAAAACGAAGAGACCGACTTGGCCATTATCCTTACCGAGGGCATTATTAAGAGTATCACGGCAGGCAACAAAACGAAAATCGTACAGCAATATATTGGAACTCCCTTGCAATGGGGCATACACGTTGGCGCTAAAAGCCGCTTTACCCGGGTTTCGGAACTACAAAACCAAACGGCCGCCATAAGCCGCCTAGGTAGCGGTAGCCACCTCATGGCCTATGTGCATGCGCAAAACAACGGCTGGGATACCACTGCGCTCAAGTTTGAACAGATCAATACCTTGGAAGGTGCTGTAAAGGCCCTCACCGAAGGAACGGCCGACTATTTTCTTTGGGAGCATTTCACCACCAAACCAATCGTAGATGAAGGTGTTTTCAGGCGTTTGGGAGACTGCCCTACCCCCTGGCCTTGCTTCGTCATTGCCGCTACGGATCATTTTATACAACATGAGGCGGGCACACTTCGGCATGTTTTGGAAGTCATTAATGGGTATACCGTAGAATTTAAGAGCATTCCAAGCATTGATCGCACATTGGCGAACCGATACGGACAACAGTTAAAGGATATTCAAGACTGGTTGGGAATGACCCAATGGAGCCAAGACCCCTTGTCCGAAGAAATGCTACTCAGTGTTCAAAAACAGCTGCTGGAATTGGAGCTTATTGAGCACCAACTAGAAAAGGAAGCACTGTTAATATCATGGTAGCCACAATTGCGCTAAAAGTACTTTTTAATCAACTTTTTGAACTTTAGATCGGACAGTGGTTTTTGCAAATACTGGGCTACATAGGGGTTCTTGCGGGCTAGTACTACATTGTTTTGATCACTGCTCATGGTAATCATAACAATGACCACCTGATCTTTAATTTCTTTTGGTATGGTTTTATCGTAATCTTCCAAGAATTCCCATCCATCCATGACAGGCATGAAAATGTCCAGGATAATCAAGCAAGGCCCTTCAAAGGAATCTCTTAAATACGTCAGTGCCTCCAACCCGTTCAACGCAATGTTTACTTTCAATTGCATGTTCAGTTGCCCAATGAAAATCTTGCTTATGAAATTGTTAGAGTGGTCGTCATCTACTAGGAGAATCGACCTTAGTTTAGGTTTGGTAGTGTTCAAATGGTCTGGTTTAGCAGTGAATACTACTACTAAAGTAATACTTTTCTTAGATTATTGGCATAAATCTTCCCAAAAGCACTATATATTACCAATTTATTATCTTTTTCCCTCTTTTGTTAAGAATTTGATTTACACTGCTAAAATGCCTATTCCCGAACCAATACCCCCGATTGGCACTTAGGGGGGACGGATGCCCTGTTTGTAGAATCGTATGTCTACTGGTGTCGATGAGGCTAGATTTCTTTTTGGCAAAACCGCCCCATAATAGGAAAATCAACCCTTCACGCTCATCGGATAGCTTGCGGATCACTGCATCGGTAAACACTTCCCAACCTTTTTTTTGGTGGCTTCCCGCTGAATGGGCACGTACCGTAAGGGTGGCATTGAGGAGTAAAACACCTTGGTCTGCCCATGGTTGCAGGTTGCCGCTTTTAGGATATGGTTTCCCCAAATCTGTTTCAATTTCCTTGAAAATGTTGATCAGTGAGGGCGGATGGGGAATCTCGTCCGCTACCGAAAAACAGAGTCCGTTTGCCTGTTTCGGACCGTGGTACGGGTCCTGGCCTATAATGACCACTTGTACCTTTTCGAAGGGGCAGCGATCAAAAGCGGCAAAGATTTCCTTGCCCGGGGGATAGCATGTATGGGTTGCATACTCCTGCTTTACAAAACTGATCAAGGAGGCGAAATAAGGCTTGTTGAACTCTTCAGAAAGTGGATGCTGCCAACTGGGATGTATTTGGACCTTCATAAAATGGATTTGCGTTGTGTGTTGGTAAAAATAAGCGTTACCAAGCGAACGTCCATTTTTAAAAACCACTTTTGGAGAAACAATAAATCGGGATTCCCTGCGCTCTTATGATATGGGAATCTTCCAAACATACGGGATTCGGATAGGCCTAAAAACCACTTTGATAACCTTGGTATTTTGCTCGGGTGCCTGCCAAACGGACGATGCGGGCGGTCTGGAGGTGGAAATCCCTACCGTAGAAGCAGGTGAATTGCCCTTGCTTTCCGGTACCAATCGTATCGGGATGATCGAAGGCTTTAATATTTCGAATCCATCAGCGACCATAGACTCCATGGCCGTGAGATGGTCTGAGGCCAAAAGTGCGGGAATGACCGTAGGGCGGGTGCAACTCGATTGGTCGGAACTCGAAACGACTCCTGGCAGCTATGATAAAACCGCCTTACAAGGCCGTCTGGAAGATTTGAAGGCGCAGGACCTACAACCCTTGTTATTAATAAGTGCCTATGACAGCGATGGGACAACCGTTCCGTTCGACTTGGACGGAACCCGCATGAACGATGAGCGTTTGGTGAACCGATTTAAAGCATTGCTGGAATGGGTTGTCCCCATGCTGGTCGAGAATGGCGGCTGGGCAATCTCCATTTCGAACGAACCCGATAATTCGTTTGGAGAAATCCCTACCCTAGCAGCCGACATGGCATCGTTTACAGGGACTGTTCGGGACTACGTACACACCATTTCTCCGGAACTGGCCGTAACGGTCACGTTCGCTGCGGGCAACCTGGCGGTCCATAGTGATGCTATTAGAAGGATATTGGCGGAATGTGATGTTGCGTGTTGGAATTTTTACGGTTCGTATCTCGACGCGGAAAACAACACCTATACGACCAAGTCGGTCCCGGAAATATACAGTTCCCTTGATGCGCTACTCAAGCTTTCCAATACCCAAAAAGTGGTCATTCAAGAACTGGGGATGCATATCGGACTTGATTCATCACCTGAAATACAACGCCAGTTCTACCAAACATTTTTTGAACAAATGCAGGTGGAAGCCCAATTAGAAGCCGCTTTTGCCTTTCAATTGGTCGATTGGTCACCCGAGACCTTGGATATTTATACGGAATCATTCGATACCGAAAGCTTTCCTCCTGGTTTACTGGAAGCCTTTGTTGAATCTTTGGGCACCATAGGCCTATTGAATCAAAACAATGGACAGGCACGTCCTGCCTGGGATGAACTCACTTTGTGGATTCGCCGTTTTCGGTAAGAACCCATAGCTCCCATATCGCCTCTAATCCATACCTTTGCGATCGATTTTAGAAAACGATGCGTTCCATTCAAAAGAAAACCCTGCAGGATTTAGAATTTCCAACGGTGTTACAACAGCTTTCCGACCGTTGTAATACAGTTCTTGGGAAAGAAGCCGCATTGGCCATCGCCCCACTACAGGAACGCGCTTCCGTTCTGGAGGCGTTAGGACAAACTTCTGAATATGTATCATCACTCATTAGTGAAAATCGCATTCCGAACCACGGTTTTGAAACGATTAACGGGGAACTTCAATTGCTGAAAATTGAGAACACTACCTTGGAAATATCGGGATTTAGACGCTTGAGCGCAATTTGCACTACGGTAGCAACCCATAAAAAATTCTTTAAAAAGTTCAAGGAATATTACCCGCTGCTCTTTGCGATGACCGAAAACGTAGTGGCCAATAAGGACATCCCCATGCAGATCGATGCGGTCATCGACCGTTTTGGAGAGGTCAAAGATCGGGCTTCGGATAAACTTTTCGACATTCGACGTCAAATCAATCAAGTACGCGGGAAGATCGGACAGAGTTTTTCGGCCGCTTTGAATCTTTATCATGGGTCTGATTACTTGGACGATATTCGAGAGTCGGTCGTGGAAAATCGCCGTGTACTGGCGGTAAAAGCTATGTACCGACGAAAGGTAAAGGGCACAGTGATGGGGTCTTCCAAAACAGGGAGTATTGTATACATTGAACCCGAAGCAGCTTTGAAATACAGTCGGGAACTCAGCAATTTAGAGTTCGACGAACAGGAAGAGGTACAGCGCATTTTAAATCAACTTACAGGATACATACGCCCCTATAGGCCCTTGTTAGACGATTACCAAGTGTTTCTCACTAAAATGGACGTTACGGCGGCCAAAGCCAAATACGCCTCGGAAATGAACGCTTTGATGCCCAAAGTAAACGAGGAGCAACGGCTTTTTTTAAGGGATGCCTTCCATCCGTTATTATTTTTAAGCAATCGTCTGCGGGATGAGAAAACCTACCCCCAGACCATTGAACTGAGCCCCGACAACCGGATTATCGTGATTTCCGGACCCAATGCCGGTGGCAAGAGTATTACCTTGAAGACCATTGGCTTGTTGCAGATAATGCTGCAGAGCGGGCTACTGATTCCAGTCCATGAACGAAGTTCCGTATGCCTTTTTGACCAGGTGCTTACAGATATTGGTGACAACCAATCCATTGAAAATCATTTGAGTACCTACAGTTATCGCTTGAAGAACATGAACCGATTCCTAAAGAAGTGCAATGTCAATACACTCTTCTTGATCGATGAATTCGGAACCGGGAGCGACCCTGAACTGGGCGGGGCATTGGCAGAGGCATTTTTGGAAGTCTTTTACGAACGTGGTGCTTTTGGGGTTATTACCACCCACTATGCCAATTTAAAAGCCTTGGCCGATGAATTGCCCCATACCACCAATGCCAATATGCTTTTTAACGGAAAAACCCTTGAACCCACCTTTCAATTGGTATTGGGGGAAGCGGGCAGTTCCTTTACATTTGAGGTAGCCCAGAAGAATGGCATCCCCTACTCCCTCATAAACAAGGCTAAGAAGAAGATAGAGCGCGGCAAAGTGCGTTTTGATGCAACGATAGCCAAATTGCAGAAAGAACGCAGTAAAATGGCTCAAACGGGCTCTAGACTGCAAGAAGAGGAATCAAAAGCACGAGAAGAAACTGCAAAGCTCGAGAAACTGAACGCCAAGATCAAGACCAAACTCGAAAACTACCAGGAATTATACGACCATGACCAGCGTATGATTTTGTTGGGAAACAAAGTAAACAAAGCGGCCGACAAGTATTTTCAGGATAAAAAGAAACGGCAACTGGTTTCAGAACTTTTACGTATCGTAGAAACTGAAAATAGCAAACGTAAAAAGAAAACGGCCAACCAGGCCAAGGCAGACCGGGCCAAGAAGGCACAGGTGGCACAGGAGGTTCAAAAAGAGGTCAAGGTAATACGGGAGAAAAAGAAGGTTGCCAAAAAGAAGGCGGTCATTGCCGAACGCAACAAACCAAGACCCGTTTTTAAGGTGGGAGATCGTGTACGCTTGCAAGACGGAAAGGCCGTGGGCAGTATTGATGCGCTTGAAAAAGGCAAGGCAGTTGTGAATTATGGCATGTTTACCACGCAAGTAAGTGTCGATCAACTTGAATTGGATGAAAAAAAGAAATAACGTTTCTATACTATTTGATTATCAAATGTTTAAGATTTATCGTATACGATTTTATACACATTATGTTCCTCTAATTCAGGTTTCAAACTGCCTTTTTTTAATCAAAGATAGCAAGGCATACTCCAAATCGAACGCTCGGGAAACACAAGTCCTATTGACGACACTTACTGGAATTCCGGCCGATGTGAACACTTGCTTGCTTTGGGATACTCAAAGGGATTCCCGCCTTCGCGGGAATGAATGGAAAAGAATTTTATAAACAACAGCCGGCATCAGGTTGTTGAATCTACAACCTTGGATACCGACTGCGTTATGAATTAACCTACTGGATTTTAATTGCAGTTCACCGTGGCAACGGTTATCTTGAACACCCCGTCCGCCTCATAACAGCGCTCCGAGGTATAATACCCAACATTGAACTCTCCGAGCCTTCTCCATACAAAGGCATCTTGAAATTCGAATTCGATTTCCACATCATGCGCCCCATTTGGAGGGCTTTTGATCGACCTCTTGTTTTGACTGACCTCCGTAAAACCTCCGTTTACACTATTATTGGTACCGGCACTTTTGTAAATAAAGCGATAACGGATATCGTAGACCGAATTGTTTTCCACAACGGCATTTTCATGGTCGAAGTTAAAACTCCCACAGTTTTCGACACGATAATCGGTGGTGTACCCCATTTTTGCCAAGGAATTATCTTTTAGATAACGAATGGTATAGGCAATGGGAACTCCCGGATTATTACGGCTGTATACCGCGTTTTCGCCCGTCAATATATAATTTAGGGAGCCGGGGCCTTCTTCGATGTTTGCCGAATTAATGGCCTCGGAAGCCACCTCTGCGTTGCCCCCTATGGTCACGATGGTAATGCTGGAATTTTTAAGGACCGCGTCGTATTGGGAATTGACTGTTCCGGTTCCTGAAGCGCCACTGGCATACTCCATCACGGCATCCAACGAAATAGAGGTATCGGTATTGGTCGACTCCATCCGCATCATGATAATGCGCCCATAGGAAACGGATTGTATGTATGCTGGGGGGGCCTCCGAAGAAACGGCCGCGGATACCTGGGCCGCCGTTACATCCGGACCAAATACACTGGCCGGGTCATTGGTTTTTGGCGTATCCATGGTCACGGTATAAAACACCTGCTTAAAGGCGATGGTAGCCACACGTCGTACGGTGGTGCTTTCGTACTCAAATTGGGAGGCCACGGAACCGGTCGCCCATTCCAAATTCAACCCTACATCCAAGCTCAGTTGTTTTGAACTATAAGAGTTCGCCACCTGGTAGGTCGAGTTGGACGCATTTACATACCCGTCTTGGTAGGCATTGGCATTCCACCACTCCAATGAATTGTCAATGCCCGTTTGTACTTCGGAATTTTTGGAAGGGTCTTGCACGACGATGGTTCCCTGCTCCCCTATTCCCGGTAAATCTACTCGTAAAGTGGCCGGGGAACGATCTAGGTTCAATGGGTCGGGCGCCCCGTCCAACATGCCCTGGTTCCCAACTACCAGGGCTCCGGGATATACGATACCGTTGGTGGGGCGCAGAATGGCGACGTCATCAAAGTTCGATTCCATGTTGTAATCCTCGGTCTTGCAAGTGGAAATGATGCCCTGTACCGGACCGGTCGTATTGTTGCGTTCGTCCGTTTTCGTCTTCACAGAAGGGGCGCCTCCGGTATCCTGTACATTTAGAAGGTCTTCAGGGTTGTATGAAAGATTGGCGATAATACTGTTAATGTCCTCCGCTTCCGGGTTTTCAATTGGTCCGGACACCGGGTCTGTCCCGGGATCTACGCCCGGGTCCGGGTCTCCCTTACTACAGGAGCTTACAAAAATCAATACTAGGATGCTTAAGAACAAACTGGCCAATCGTTTGGGTGTTACTTGTTTTGCTTTCATAATTTTTTTGGTTTAAAAGATTCAACGGGTCAAAACTATCTGCAAATCAAGGTGCTGCCTAATTTTGTCCATGGACAAAGTATGGACAGCATTGCCCATACCCCCCTTTAAACAGCATGGACATCGCTCTTTGGCAAAAAAGCATCAATCCTTGATAATCCCTTTAAAATAAGCGTCTAAGCGAATTATTGACTTTTTGGAAAAGGCTATTTCGGATGGACATTGTATGGACCAGGGGCTTTTTCTGCTATTCAAAGCACTTTCAAGAGTTCTATAATTGCCGTATTTTAACTTCATCAAACCCAACCGATATGAAATCAATACGTCACTTTGTACCCATGTTCCTATTTCCCATAACAATGCTGTTCGGACAAAATCAAGAAAAAATAGATAGCTTGTTAAAGGTGTACGAAAATCACCAGGAAGATACCTTAAAGGTGAAAACACTGAATTTAGTGTTTGATGAGTACATGTATAAAGATTGGGATATCGCGTTGACATATGCGCAAAAAGAATTCGAATTAGCCAAAAGAATCGATTACCAAGAAGGGATAGGAAAAGGTCATTTGCACATTGGTATGGCCTATTACTTTCTTGACAAGATGGATTCTACAAGAATACGATTTGATAACGCTCTTGCCATCTTCACTAAAATTGACGCTCATTTTTTAAGGGCAACCGCTTACCGGAATTACTCTATAATTGAATATGAAAATGGAAATTATGACAAAGCATTAAAAATTCTTGACAACAGTATCGATTTATTTAGTAACAAATTGAACGATTCCATCGGTTTAGCTATTTCCCATGAAACAAAGAGCAAGGTTTACATTGCCAAGGGAAATTACAAACTTGCTTTGCAGAACGCTTTAAGCTGCCTTCGAATCCTAGAAAAAGGGGATGATGCTTTTTATCATGCAAATGCATTATATAACATGGGCTATGCTGAATTTTTTAACAAAAACTATCAAAAGAGCATAGACTATAATCAACGAGCCTTAGAGATATATCTTTCTAAAAATGAAACTTGGTGGGCAGCCCAGGCATATAATGATATTGGGAACAACTATTATTATTTAAACAACTTAGAGAAAGCTGATGAAAACCTCAAAAAGGCTGTTGAACTTTCGATAGAGGCAGCCGCAGAGTGGATAGAATGTACTTCAAAAGCTGGGCTGGGTAAAGTAAGGGTCGCTCAAAAACAATATGATGAAGCTGAAAGGTTATTTGATGAAAGTCTGTTAATCGCTACTAAATTGAATTTAAAAATTAAAATCATAGAAGTTGTCAACCACCAGGGTGAAGTGAACTTACTGAAGGAAAACAATGAAGAGGCCATTCAGTACTTTAACCGATCCATCGCAATGGCAGATAGCATAGGTGCAAAGGAACAGCTTAAAGCAGGCTATGGATTCAGAGCTGAGGGCTATACAAAACTGGGGAATTACAAATTGGCCAGTAGTGATAAGGAAAACTTAATTTCCATCAATGATTCTATTTACAGTGAAAAAAAATTACAGCAAATCGAAGAACTAACAACCATCTACGAAACCGAAAAAATGGAAGCGGCCATCGCCTTGCAAGAGGAGGAAATCAAGACCCTGAATGAAAAGGCGAGAGCCGACAAATTGACCAAAGGCCTCTACGCCGGGGGAATGGCCTCTTTTGTCGCCATATCGGGGCTGTTGTTCTTTGGATTTCGACAACGGATTAAAAAGAATCGCATCGCTAGGGAAAAACAAGAAGAAATCTATCGGCAAGAAATCGCACATAAACAGAAGGAACTCGCCAGCCAAACCCTGCATTTGGTGCAGAAGAACACCTTTATACAGGAACTGATGGAAAATCTGGAGAAAATTAAAAACTCCCCTGAGAAGTTCAAAGTAGAATTCCGAAGAATCGTCATGCTATTGAAAAAAGAGAACGCTTCAGACAAGGATTGGGAGGTATTCAAGACCTATTTCGCCGATGTGCACAACGATTTTGACCAGAAGCTGCGCACCCTGTATGCCGATATTTCCGAAAAGGAAATTCGTTTGGCCGCCTTTTTACGTATGAACCTTACCACCAAAGAAATTGCCGCCACCTTAAATGTACTACCCGATAGCATCCTCAAATCCAAGTATCGATTAAAAAAGAAATTGAGTCTGGACAAAGAGACCGATTTGACCGGTTTCTTAAATACATTATAAAGTTTAGGTCTTGATTTTACCCTGACGTATCTTTGTATTGTGGAAAAAGGAAAAAAAATAATCTTGTTTGACGGGGTGTGCAACCTTTGCAATAGCTCCATTCAGTTCGTTATCAGACACGACCGTGAAGATTTATTCCGCTATGCGGCCCTGCAAAGCGACGTGGGCCAACAACTGTTATCGGAGCGAAATATCGACACAAATAATGTTGATTCCATTATATTGATCGAACCGGGAGTCGCCTTCTACATCAAATCGGATGCTGCCTTGCAAATAGGGGGAAATTTAAAAGGGTATCGAACCATTTCTAAATTTTTGAATCTGATTCCCAAAGGTTTACGTAATATCGTATACGATTTTGTGGCGCGTAATCGGTACCGCTGGTATGGTAAAAAAGACCATTGTATGATTCCTACTCCCGAACTTACGGCCAAATTCCTATCCTGATCAGCGCAGATACCCCATGGTGTAGTACAGCACCAGTACCACACAAAAATTGTTGACAGCATGGAGTATAATACCCGTGAGTAGTCCCCCACTGCGCTTCGCCAAGTGGCCGGTTACAACACCAAAGAAAAAATAGAACACGAATAGTGTCAAATCAAAGTGAATCAACGCAAATAGCGTCGCCTGAAAGATGTTCGCAGCCACAAAACCCACCTGCTTCTCAACAGACCCCAATACAATACCCCTAAAAATAATCTCTTCATAGATGGGAACTATGACCGCCATTGATGAGGCCGCGATGATAAACCCATAACCAGAAAGAATGGCCATAATTTCCCTTTTGGCACTTAACAGCGTCCCAATGCCGTTCCCTTCGCTCAAATCAATGAAAGTACCTAATACGCGCAACAGAATTCCATTGAAAATCACAAAGCCGATTCCCAAGGAAAGCATGCGAAGTAGGCTTAGGTTCGATTTATATAGGTGTTGCAGCACATTCCTTTTAAGCAGCATTAGCGTTGCCATGCTCATAACGATCACATAAAACAACATGGTAGCCGCTATTTTTTTGGAATCTTCGCCTTCTTCTAACAGAAACGAATTCCCTATTTCAAAAAAGTAATTGATCGTTGATTCATATTCAAAAACGATCAGGGTGATATACTGGGCAAAAAGGTATAGGAAACTAATCAGCCAAAAGTGCTTGGTACTCCAATTAAAATTCAATTGCGGTATAATCTTTACCGTGGTTCTTCGCAGAAGTACCCCTAAGCTATGCAAGGGCAGCACCCAGAGGTAGGGGATAAAAAAGAGCAGCACAATGGAAAGGATGAAATAGGAAAAGTGAATCAATTCGCTGGCATTCCAGCGCAGTAAGGGGGCCTTCAGTGCAATCTTTATTCTTTTAATCCCAAAAAAATCATCATTACTATCCAACGCCTGCAAGCTGCGGTACGTCTGCAAGGCTATTTCCGGTTTTGAATATTCAAAATCGTGTTTAAACAGTTCTTGTAGCTTCTCGGTTTTATTCCACTCCTGCACAGTGTCTTGCACTAAAAAATCCCTGGCCATGCCATACTTCTTAAGGCCAGTCATAACGGTGGCCATTTCATTCTTGTCAATAAAGGTAGAATCCTTTTCGGCAATGCTATTAAACAACTTCAACGCCTCTTGGGGTTCTTCGAGTTTTAGCAGGAGATTTGCCTTTTGATTCAATATCCACTTGGCCGTGTCCTTGGCCAACCCTCTCATCAATACTTCTTTGGCAAGGGTAGGTTGCTCTTGGCGTCGATAAATTTTCGCCAGCGCCAACGAAAGGTCTAAGGTGTCATTTGCTTTCTGTGCCTTTAGGTAATAAGCAAGGGCAAAGTCATCATCGTCCTCTTGCGCATCGCCCAGCATCTTATAGATTACCGCCAATTGGGTGTTCGACCATATATCGTGATTCGCATTGATGGTTTCCTCGGCTTTTAACAGTACTTCCATCCGTTCCTCCCCATATAGCTGCTCTGCCCTATAAATAAGTACTCCTGGGTGAAGGGGGTATTTTTCATACAGCGCCTCGATACACGCCTCGGTTTCCTCATACTTTAGGTTGTAATCCTCATAGGCATCCCAATATGCGTTGCCAATAAACTTACATCGTTCTATTTGAGCGATAATATTATTTGGGTGTCGACGGATGAAAGCGTCGTAATCTGCAAGGATCTGGATAAAGTTTGAATCCTTTGCATTGGTAAGTTGGTTTACAAAAAAAGAATGACTATCGGCACTCCCCTTCACCGGGCTGGTTTGGGCTAAAAGGAATGGGCCTAAAAGAAGAAAAAAAACAATGCGTATCGGTTGCAACATTATAGGTTGGTGGTATTCTGTAATGGTATGTAAGCCTCACAAACATCAGAAACTTATCAAAAGTGTGCGATTGCTCATTGAAAAGTAGCTTTCAAACAATGCCCATTGCACCTTTGTAGATGCGAAGGTAGGTTTATGCAAACTTTAAAACAACAACTATGAAAAAAGTACTACTCCTTCTACTACTGTTCCCGATGCTCTTGCTCGGCAACAATGACCCTCGATTGCCTTCAAAAATAACGGCAGTAACCGTATTTTTGAGCGGGGCACAAATAACTCGCACGGCGGTTTGCAACCTGAAAGCAGGTACCTCGGAAATTACATTGGGGGGCTTATCTACCAAAATAGATGAAAACAGTATTCAATTGGCTGGTTTGAAAGCGGTATCCATACTTTCCATGGATTACGATATCAATTATTTGCCCGCTACCGAAAATCCAGAAGAAGTAGCTCCCTTGGAATTGCGGATTACGGAAAATGAAACCAATATCGCGCTTTTAAAAAATACCATTTCGGGGCTAGAGGAGGAAGAACAGGTCATCTATGCCAATAGAACCGTAAGCAATCGTTTGCAAAACCTATCCCTGGAGAAAGTAAAAGAAATAAGCACCTACTACCGGAAGCGTATAACGGCAATCAAGAACGCCATCTTTGCGGCCAACACGGAAATAAACAAACTGAACGAAGACACGCGAACGGTTCAAAAACAACTTGGAGAACTCAATAACCTTCCTGACTTGGAACAAGGAGAGCTTACGATTAAATTCGATGCGCCCGTGGCGACCAGTATAGCACTGCAACTCTCTTATCAAGTGCAAGATGCTGGGTGGATTCCGAATTATGATATTAAATCCAACGATATGAACGCACCATTACAGCTATCATACAAGGCGCACGTATACCAAAAGACAGGGAATGATTGGGAAAATATAAAAATTACCCTATCGACGGGTAATCCCACTATTAACGTTGCAAAACCTCATTTGGGCAGCAAGTATCTGAATTTCACGAATGGGTATCAACCAAAGAAGCGCAAAACGGCTATTCAAAAGCGCAAATACGTGTACAACCCGGCGGTCAAAAAAATTACAGGGGTAGTGACCGATGGATCCGGCCTTCCATTGCCAGGGACCAATGTGGTGGTCAAGGGCTCCAACAATGGTACGCAAACCGATTTTGATGGATATTTCTCCATTCAAGTAAGAGACGGTAACGAACTCTCTTTTTCGTATCTAGGGTTTCATGCGGAGACCATCCCGATTTACTCCTCGGTCATGAACGTACGTATGGAAGAGGATGTACAAACCTTGGATGAAGTAGTGGTTACTGCACAAGGGATTCGGAAAGAGAAACACGCTGTCGGGTATGCGGTTAGCACCGTTGCCGGTGAAAGGTTGCAAGGGCGCGCTAGCGGGGTTAAAATCCGAGGTGTTTCTTCCCCGCGTTGGAAATCCCCGAAAGTCTCCCCGAAACCACCATTGTATATTATTGATGGTGTGCCGGTAGCCGATTTCATAGCGGGCGATTTGGACGAGGGTGAAATACAATCTATAGACGTGTTAAAGGGAGTGGATGCAGTTGCTTTATACGGCAGTAACGGTCACAATGGTGTGGTTGTAATTACCACCAAAAAAAGCATCGCCAAGGAAGATGCGACCAATACCCAATTCGTGATTAAAAAACCCTATAGCGTTGCCTCAGATAGCGATATAACCGCTATCGAGATCAATACCTTTACCTTGCAAGCAGCCTATGAATACTTTGCGGCGCCATTGGTAAACGAAAATGTTTTTTTGACCACGACTTTTAGTGATTGGGAACAATACCAATTGCTCCCTGGCGAAGCAAGTGTCTATTTCAAAGGGGGGTATGCAGGTAAAACAACTATAGACCCGTATACCACTCAAAAGGAAATGGTGGTCTCGCTTGGGATAGACCCCAACATCACCGTCACCCGGAAGCAACAGAAAAATTTCAAAAGCAAATCGTTTGTCGGAGGAAATCGAATCTTGGATAGAACCTACGATATAGAGGTGAAGAACAATAAAACCGTTGCAGTGGATCTAAAGTTGATGGATCGTATCCCCATCTCCCAAAACAAAGAAATAAAACTAGACGATATTATCACGAACGATGCTGCATATGAAAAGGCCAAAGGGTTACTGACCTGGAAACTACAACTGAAAGCGAGGGAAACGACCAAAAAGCAGTTTTCCTTTCAAGTAAAGTACCCGAAGTACAAATACATCTCCATTTAATGCAGCCGGCTGAGAGCGGTCTTTACTCCGGTGATTGCCCCGAATGAAGACCTTTTTTGCTATGCAAACGGAAGCCCCCGCCTCTATAAATGACATAATACAGTCGGATATTGATTGTTTATGAAAAGGCAAATTCAAATGTACTTTTTCTACTATTAAACAACCGATTTGGAACAGAATTTGTAGTATTTGTACTAGCCCCATTCCTACAGTTTCAACCAAAAAATTCTGTAAACCAACTATATTACAGCCAAATACCGCATCGTAAATGAAGACCATCAAAAACTTGGAACGGCTACAACAACTACATAAGCTCATTAAGGCGGCAAGCACGGGAAGCCCGCTTGAGATATCCCAAAAAATGCGAATCAGCGAGCGAATGGTTTATCGCTTGATCGATCAACTAAAAAGTTTGGATGCGGTTATTCGATACAGCCGTAAAATAAGGAGCTACCACTACTCCGAACCGTTTCAATTGCATATTAGTATTTCCGTGGCCGTGTCAAACAAACATACCGTTACCAAGTTGTATGACGGGAGTTATTTCGAGCAGCCTTTGAAAAATGAAACCAGTTGATCGGTGCCTTTGAAAATAGTTGTTTATTTAAAAATAGTATCCAAAGCTCCAAAAAAAGGAGTTGCAAAAGTAGTAAGGTCATTATGGTCGCCCCCTTCTATGGCATAAAACTCTTTCTTTGCCGCCTTGGAAAGACCAAACAGGCGTTGCCCATGTTCAAAAGGAATTAAACCATCTTCCGTGCCATGAATAATGTAAGTGGGCGTCTGAATTACAGTCATATTTTGCACATTTTGGAATCGAAATTTCAACAACCATTTTGCGGGGAGAAAGGGATACGATTCGTTGGCAACTTCCAACAAACTTGTGGGGGTCGACTCTAAAACCAATTGTTTTGGGCTGTTTGCCTTGGTGATATGTGTAGCAAAGAAACCACCTAAAGACCGCCCATATACTGTAATCAACTCCTCGGAAAACAAGGTTTTGCAATATTCATAGAACAAAAAACCGTCATCTAGCATCAGATTTTGTCTTCTTTTGCCCGTACTCTTACCGTATCCCCGATAATCCCAAACCACCACGTCATATGAATAACGATTGGCAAGGTCTTGGCCCCAATGCCCCCAAGAATCCAACTCCCCGGCATTGCCGTGGCAATACAGAATAATCCCTTTGGGATTGGCGGCCTTAAAGTGCAGACCATTGAGGACGGCACCATCTTCCGCTCTCAAAAACAGTTCTGCAAAACTACCCTCAAATGGATACTCATATGATTGCGGCAACGTACTGCTATAGAAAATTAATTTCTCTTGAAAAAAGTAAAACATGACGATTACAAATAGCATTATGGACAGTAAAACTTTTAAAAACCGCTTTGCTTTTTTCATAGGCCACAGTTGTAGTACCAGTATTACTTTAAATTGTTCAATATAAAATCTAGCGTCTTATTCTCGTTGTAGTTTTCTTGATACGCCAAATTGTGGTGCGTAATTTTTTGTGCCAATCCCATGCTGTAAAGCATTTTTATAGCCTCTTCATACGCCAGGGAAACTTTTCCGGTCAATAAATTGTCCATCGAGGTCTCTGCTTGGTAGCGTTTATACACTTTTCGCAGGCCACTCAAATAAAGGCGGTCTTTGGTAAAGCCACCTCCCCTATGCGCCCGCAAGGTTATCGAAAAAGCATCGTGCCGATTAAGCTTGTATTGGTTGTGTATCAAATCAAACGTGTCGGAAAAGCTATAACCTTTAATTAAACTATCTGAGGCCAACACCCTGTAAGATAATTCTTTAAGTCTTTTTAGGGTCAGTGCTCCGCTCATGTACTCGCTAAATACGGCCAATCCTTCCTGGGTCTCCACATTTTTAGGAAATCCGTTGGAAAAAATCTTTAATGGTTGTAGCATACCATTGTATGTAGTCACCAGATGCACCCCAATTTCATGATGCGCAAGGGTAAGCAATTGATTCTTGCTAAACTTGGTATTCTTCTTGATCAACAATGTCTGGGATACATTACTCACCATGGCATCTGCCGCCATATGGGTCGAAAATTTCACATTTAACGGAAAATCATATTGTTTTGAAAACGCATCAAAATACGCTTTTGCTTCCAAGGCACTAAAGACCTTCTCCATATCTTGGGAGGCCGGCTCATCGGGGTAATGCAATATAAATCGTGCGTTTTGCACATCCTTTTCAGTAGGGGTTCCATAGATACGCAGGGAATTGTAGTAGAACTTCTTGTCTTCCCCGATGGTCTCTATGCATTGTACCATATTGGAATAATAGTAAATAATATCCTGATACAGCGTGCGAATGGTCTCGTTCTCTATACGTTCCAATCGTTGTGAAAAGAACAGACGATGTAGTTTATAGGGGTTGAATTTTAGCTTTGGATATCTAAAAACAGGATTCTCCTTGTACTTTGACGCGAAAAAGCGTTGCTTCGCCTTCTCTGTATTCAATGGATTTACGTATCCTAGCAATTCGATCTTCTTTACCAAACGGTTTAGATTGTGATCAATCTCGAATAAATCGGTATGGGCGTTCTGTAAGGTAGACCGGGGCTGTTCTTGGATCATGCAGTTTGCTGAAATTCTTTCACTTGCAAAGGTATTAATTCTTTTAATTGTGTTTCTACGGCCCGTACCACTTCCGGATAAACGATTCCGGAATATTCATCACAATATATTTTTGAGATTTCGGTCGCAAGAACCAAGGTGTCTGAAAATGCTTTGCTGATATGCTTTAAAAAATAACCATTGCCTTGAAAGGTGTCGTTTATTTTGGAAACCGGCACAATCCCATTAGGAAGCATCATACCTGCTAATTTTCGGCTCCAAATCGAGGCCAGGGCACCAAAACGTTCGTTGTTGATGTTTGCCGTGCCAAGGTTCCAAACCGGAACGGGGCGGTCCCAGCGTTTCCAATTATAACTGTGCATATCGAATACGATCGCTTTTCCATATTTCGACTCGATCTGGTCGACCAACGCATCCACTACCTTATAAAAAGATGCGTGTTTTCGAAGACTCTGTATTTTTTCTTCCTCCGGTAGCGGATTTTTCCAAAGTTGTTTCCCCCAGGCATCGGTATAAATGGCCGTTTCCGGAGCACGGTTTAAATCATATTCGAACCGACTGTCGCAACCGGCCAATACAATGGGATGCGATTGCACCATTTGCTTGGTACAGGGGTCTTCTTCATACCAACGTTCATATTCGGTATGCAGGCAATTTTCCCAGAGCGATTTTCTAAATTGATGCCCATCATGCACCGCTGCACAGATATAAGGGGCGTAGTCGGTGACTTTTAAGGTAAATGAATAATCCTCTGAAACCGCCTCGAAAGGTACCTCGGATTTGATATTGGAAATGATATTTGCGATTGAAAGTCTATGCATTTTCCACTTCATCACGAAGCCTTGTTCTGCGCTGAAAGGCTTGCAGCTTATCTAACACCCTACTTTCGACAAAGTCGATGACCTTGCATTGTAATTTGGTCTTGTACACCTTGTTCATGTAGGTGATTCCTCCAGGTGACATCACATTTACTTCGACCAGTTTGCCACCAATAACATCAATCCCTACGAATAAGAGTCCGTCTTTGACCAATTTGGGACCGATTTGTTTGCAAAGCGCCTTTTCCTCTTTTGTAAGACTGTGTTTTGCGACGGTACCTCCGGCGGATACATTGCTGCGATGGTCGTCCGATCCGGGAACCCTTTTCATGGCGCCTATGGGCTCACCATTTAACAAGAGAATACGAATATCCCCTTGGTCTGCTCCTTGAATGTATTCTTGAAGTATTACATAGTTAGAGGTTCCATCAGAGTTGGTTACATAAAAATCAAGCAAGGAAGTTATACTGCTCATTGCTGATTTTTCAATTAGAATGACCCCAGAACCCCCAAATCCGTTCAAGGGTTTTAAAATCATCTTGTCCGACTTGGACTCCTTGATTTGTCTGAGCAAGTATTTCTTATTTTTCGAGACATGGGTGGTCGGGATGATATTACTATGCGAATCTCCAAAAGCCGCTGTATAAAGTTTGTTATTGGCCTCCCGAATGCCTTGCAAGGAGTTCATAATAAACACGTCGTCTTTGACAGAGTCCAGGAAATTGAGCATAATCGGATCCAAGGGGGGATTACCGCGCATAAAGATTACATCAAAACCGGCCAGGGGTAACATTTCCTCTCGCGGGGCGGCCTGTTTATAGAACGTTTTGAGACTCCCGGGCACTTTTTCCATTCTTCCAATAACCGTGCAGAAGGCATTGGTGACACTATTACGAATCGTCAAATTGGCCGGGGTGCACAATGCTACCCCATGTTTTCTTTTTACACATTCGTGGATCAACGCTAGACTTGTATCGTTTTCTGGATCAATTTCTTCCCAGGGATACATTAAAAAACAAATGTTCATATTTTCCTTGGTTTGTTTAGGTGTATTGATTTATGCCAGCGCTTTAAGTAATCGAAATGCCTTTCTTTGCCAGCTTATTTAACTTCTTCCAAATGATCGTCCCATTCTTTCGGGTTTGGTTTTCCCAGTTTGCCGACTGATTTGGCAACTATCATAGATACGGTTGCATCGCCGGTGACGTTTACCACGGTACGGCACATATCCAAGGGGCGATCCACGGCAAAAATCAGCGCAAGCCCAATGGCCAGTTTGTCGGCCGGAAAACCAATGGCCTCCAAAACGATCACAAGCATTACCATTCCCGCCCCGGGTACGGCCGCAGATCCAATCGATGCCAATAGGGCGGTAAGGACAATCGTTAACTGGTCGCCCAGGGAGAGGTCAAATCCCAGCGCTTGAGAAATAAACACGGCTGCCACTCCTTGATACAGACTGGTGCCATCCATATTGATCGTTGCACCCACCGGTAACACAAAACTGGAAACTTCCTTATCCACCCCGATATGTTCCTCGACCCTTTCCATGGTAACCGGAAGGGTTGCCGCACTAGAGCTGGTAGAGAACGCCAGTAATTGAGCCGGACTCATTTGCTTTAAGAACCAAAAGGGATTCTTTTTGGTATAAGCGGACACAATAAGACAGTAAAATACGATCATCAAGGCCAAACCGAGGACCACCACGCCCGCATATTTCAAGAGCGCGACGAGCAGGTCTGGATCGCTTGAGGATACCACTACATTGGCAAGTAAGGCAAAAACGGCTACAGGGGCGGTCAACATGATCAAATCCACCATTTTTAGTACGATATCATTCAAAGAATCGAAAAAACCCTTCATAGGTCTTGCCTTTTCCTCTCCTATCAATAGCATTGAAATACCGAATATGATCGTAAAAAAGATTACCTGAAGCATCAGGCTGTTGTCCGATAAGGCAGAGAAGGCGTTGTCCGGTACCATGTCTTCCAAAAACTGCAAGGGCCCGCTATCTTGTTGGCGGGAAGCCTCTTCCAGCTTAGAGGTGACCCCACTATCATTGGCGTAGGTATTCGTAAGCTTTGTAATGGTCTCCTCCGAGATACCGTTACCAGGTTTCATAATGTTTACCAAAATGAGACCTATGGAAATGGCCATCACCGTAGTACCTACATAAATAGCGATCGTTTTAAGGCCGATATCCCGAAATTTTGAGATATCCTTGAGATCCGAAATTCCTTTTATCAGGGAGGCAAGAATCAGTGGAATGGCAATTAACTTTAATAACTTCACAAAGATGGTTCCCAGCGGCTTGATCCAGTCGAGCACAAATTGCTTCCCCCACCCTATTTGCAACATGAGATATCCAAAAATAAGCCCGACGACCATTCCGATAAGAATTTGCCAATGCAATTCCAGCTTTCGCATATAAGAGTCTGTTTAGGTAGGAAAGATACTATTTTTGAATGGAAGAAGAAAAGACAAAATAGAAAAGGCCCGCGACCTATTCAGGGCAAGTTGTGTAGCGGACGATTCAAACTATTTAGCCTTTCTTAATAGTGCGATTCAGCAACGTAAAGTCTGCCAAAACCAAAGCGGCCATCGCCTCAACGATCGGCACCGCCCTTGGCACCACACAGGGGTCGTGCCTGCCTTTTCCTTGGGTTTGCACTATATTGCCTTCTTTATCAATGGTTTCGTACCCCTGTATTACGGTCGCAACGGGCTTAAAGGCAACGTTGAAATAAATGTCCATACCATTTGAAATGCCCCCTTGTACACCACCGCTATAATTGGTTTTCGTACTACCATCCGTATTGAATTGGTCGTTGTGGGCACTGCCTTTCATTGCCACCCCTTCAAATCCACTCCCATACTCAAAGCCTTTTACCGCATTGATAGACAACATTGCCTTTCCCAATTCAGCGTGTAACTTATCAAATACCGGCTCCCCAAGACCAATGGGAACATTTTGAACAACACAGCTAATAATACCTCCAATGGTATCACCCTCTTTGCGTACCTCCTTGATATAGGCTTCCATTTTCGTTGCCGTTTCGGGGTCAGGGCAGCGAACCGGATTGGTTTCAGTAAGTGAAAAGTCAATTTCTCGATATGTTTTTTCCATCTTTAGGGAGCCCACCTGTGTTACAAAGGCATTGATGGTAACCCCCTTCAAAAACTGTTTGGCAATAGCCCCTGCCACTACCCTACTGGCCGTTTCACGGGCGGAGCTTCTGCCCCCTCCGCGATAATCCCTAAAGCCATATTTTTTATCATAAACATAGTCGGCATGGGACGGACGGTACGAATCTTTTATATGGGAGTAATCATGCGATTTCTGGTTGGTATTTCGTATCGCAAAGCCAATGGGAGTACCAGTGGTCTTACCTTCGAAAATACCCGAAAAGAATTCTACGCTATCGGGTTCCTTGCGTTGTGTAACGATTGCGGATTGTCCTGGTTTTCGACGGTCTAGCTCATTTTGTATAGCGTTCAAATCAAGTTCTATCCCCGAAGGACACCCTTCCAAAACGCCTCCGATGGCCACACCATGTGATTCTCCGAAGGTCATAACTTTAAAAAGGTTTCCAAACGTATTTCCAGCCATATCGTATATCGTAATTGATTCATGCCAAGGGTAAACAAAAACTTGGCAACAAACCGTAATGAAGCCAACAAAGGTAAATGTTAAATGCATCCCGTCAAAATAGGACAGCGGCTAATGTTTTCTTAACAATGCGAGCCTGTTCGTAAACTTTTTTTAACCGAATGACAATTTACACTTGATGGGGAATTCATCGTGACATGAAACTCGTATCCGAACTTTGTAAAAAATTTCTGTATTGAAAAAACGCAAAATCGATACCGCCGTTCTATCGGATGTGCATTTGGGCACCTTTGGCTGTCATGCAGAGGAGTTACTAATTTACTTAAACAGCATACAACCCAAAAGGTTAGTCTTAAACGGGGATATTGTAGATATTCGACACGAAAGGAAACAGTATTTTCCACCGACCCACATGAAGGTACTTCGCAAAATCATCGGAATGGCCTCTAAAGGCACTGAAGTATACTATATCACGGGAAACCATGATGAAAGGCTGCGAAAGTTTGGTGACATGTCTATGGGAAACCTTCATGTTCAGCATAAGTTGGTTCTTATACTGGATGGTAAAAAGGTCTGGTTTTTTCATGGCGGCGCCTATGATGTAAGTGGCTACAATCCCAATTGGTTTGGCGAACTTGGCAGTTTTGGATACAAACTATTCACGCTGGTGAATCGAATAGGAAAAAGAGCAACAAGCAAATTAGGGCGCGACAAACAGTTGGCATCCAAGCAGATCAAGGAGGGACCAAACGACACCATAAACCTTGCTTCCCACTTTAAAACTTGGGCAACTGATTTGGCCATTAAAAAGGGCTGTGATTATGTAGTATGCGGACATACTCATCAGCCCGAAAAAGAGAGGGTCGTTACCAAAAAAGGACAATGTACCTACCTGAATTCGGGCGATTGGATGGAAAACTTGACCGCTTTGGAGTATTCTTTTAAACGATGGAAAATCTACAGATACAATCACGATAAACTGTCTCCCTTTTTTGCGGATGAAGAGATCAAACAGATGGATATGCACGAGCTAGTAGCCTCTATCACGACAGCGACGGCCGCAAACATCCAAAAAGCAGGGGGCGACCCTTTAACGTAATGCCTGCTTCAAAATGGATATGGGGTGCTGCGCCTGCCTTTTCGTACCGTCGTATATTTGATGTCTGCAGCTAGTTCCGTTCGCGGCAATCAATACTTCTTCGGTCGTTTTCCGTATGGCGGGAAACAATTTTAGTTCCCCAACTTGCATGCTGGTTGCATAGTGCTCTTTTTCATAACCGAAAGAACCGGCCATACCGCAGCAACCGGAAGTGATGATCGATACGGTGTAATTTTCAACAACGTTCAACGTGTCAAAAGTTACTTTTTGATTACTCAACGCTTTTTGATGGCAGTGACTATGTATTTTCACGGTTTTTGCCCTTTTGGTAAACAGTTCCTTGCCTATTTCGCCCTTTGCGATTTCGTTCGCTAAAAACTCTTCGGTCAAGAAAGCATTTTCAGCAATCGCGGTAGCAATTTCCGATGCAATACCAAGGCGTTTGTACTCATCCCTAAAAGTAAGAATCGCAGAAGGCTCCAGACCAATTACCGGGATACCCTGTTCTGCGAAGACTTTTAATTTTTTAGAATTTTTCCCAGCTAACTTTTTAGCTTGTTTTAGAAAACCCTTTGAAAGATAAGTGCGGCCGCTCTCGCCATAAAAAAGTTGTACATCGTACCCTAACCGAGTAAGCAGTTCAATTGCATCTTTTCCCAAGTCTACATCCATAAACCGAGTGAATTCATCAATATACAGTACCACCTGTTTTTTCGAGGCAGCGTGCTTCGTTTTGTAGGATTGCAGAAACGCATCAAAATTAACATTTGAGACTTTAGGGAAACTGCGTTCTACGGCAACGCCGGCTGTTTTTTTAAGTAGACCACTTAGGAAGTTAGAACCGTATACGGCGTTGGTCAGGCCGGAAACCTTACTGCCCAACCGGTTTAGCCTAGTATTATGTGCAAAGAGTTTACTTCTTAAGGGATAGCCGTTGGTTTCTTGGTATTGGTATAGGAATTCGGCCTTTAAGGCCGCGACATCCACATTGCTAGGGCATTCGCTGGCGCAGGCTTTGCAGCTTAAACAGAGGTCAAATACCTCTTTGAGTTCTTTTTGATCAAATTTGTTCTTTTTGTCGGACACCGTCAGGAATTCACGCAAGGCATTGGCTCGGCCCCTAGTGGTATCTTTTTCGTTTTTGGTCGCGTGGTAACTGGGACACATGCCGCCTTTCATCTCATGTGTTTTACGACAGTCCCCGCTGCCATTGCATTTTTCGGCAGCTTTGAGGATACCTTCGCTATCGGAGAAATCCATCAAGGTTTTTACGTAGGGCTCCTCCCGATCAATTTCATAACGAAGCGAAACATCCATAGGATAAGCATCCACGATTTTCCCCGGATTGAATATGCCTTCTGAATCAAAATAGTACTTTATTCTTTTTAGTAGCGCATAATTCGTTTCTCCGATCATCAAAGGAATAAACTCGGCCCGAACAATGCCGTCTCCATGCTCTCCGCTAAAAGAGCCCCTATACTTTTTCGTGAGTTTGGCGACATCGGTGGTTATAGCCCTAAAGAGCGATACATCTTCCGATTTTTTGAGGTTGAGAATGGGGCGTAGATGCAATTCTCCCGCCCCCGCATGTGCGTAGTAAACGGCTTCTTGCTCATACCCTTTCATAATTTCAGAGAACTCACCGATAAAATCTTTCAAATCTTCGAGCGCCACGGCGGTGTCCTCGATACAGGCCACTGCCTTTCTGTCCCCGACGATATTTCCGAGCAAGCCAAGCCCCGCTTTTCGAAGTTCCAAGGCCTTTTGAATATCACCGTCCTTTAAAACAGGGCTTGCATAACTACCGCCTGTTTGTTGAATAGCACGAAGGAGATTTTCAAGTTGGCTGTCCAAGGCTGTTTCAGAATCCCCTTTTACCTCCAACATCAATAAAGCTGCAGGGTCTCCCTCAACAAAAAATCTATTTTTTAGTTGTTCCCTGTTATTCTTAGTACAATCTAGGATGACCTTATCCATCATCTCACACGTATGCAACCCATGCTGCATTAAAGGCGCTACATCCGTTAAGCAGGCTTCGAGGGTATTATAATGTGTAACGACCATTGCCGAAAGAGCTGGCGGAAGTGTATCCAATTGTAAGGTAATCTCGGTCGTAAACGCTAGAGTTCCTTCGCTCCCAGCAAGGAGTTTACACATGTTAAATTCCTCGTGAAAATCATCAAAAACGTTACTTTTCAACAGCTCATCCACCGCGTAGCCCGTATTTCTTCGATGAATTTCCGGTTTTGGAAATTCAGCCTTTATCTCTTCTTGTACTTGACTGTTAGATAGCTCTTTACTTATATTAAAGTATATTTTTCCTTCATGGGTATCTTCCTTGGTTTTTCGTTCAAAGTCACTTTTTGAAATGGATTCGAAGGTTGCCTCGCTACCGTCGGAAAGAACCGTTTTCATGGCAATGACCTTATCTCGTGTAACTCCATATTTTATGGAAGTGGTTCCAGAGGAATTATTGCCCACCATGCCACCGATCATACATCGATTGGCAGTAGAGGTGTTCGGGCCAAAAAACAGTCCGTATGGTTGTAAATAACTATTCAACTCATCTCGAATCACCCCAGGTTGCACAACCACTTGTTTTTTTACTTCATCCAAACGAACAATTTTGGTGAAATGTTTGGACACATCTACAATAATACCCTCGCCTACACATTGACCTGCAAGTGATGTACCAGCTGTTCTCGGAATTAGGCCCACCCTGTTTTGCCGGGCAAAATGTATAAGTATTTGGATGTCAGAAACGTTTTTAGGGAAGGCAACGGCCAATGGCACCTTTCTGTAAACGGAGGCATCGGTCGCGTACAGTGTCTTGGAGAGGACATCGTCCATGAGTTCACCTTCAAGGGTGCCTTCCAACTCATTTAGTAAAATTTTATCCAACGAAAACAATTTTGCCCTCAAAATTAAGTTTTTATTGAAAGAAGCGGGTATAGAACGATGCCCTTTTTTAGGTAAAAATCAAAACAAGAACAAATGAAAATGTTACATGTAGTAAGGTTACTCCTCTTTTTTTGCGTAACCAGCTTGAGTGCACAAGAAATCTCAAATCATGCCATTGGGCTTCGACTGGGCGACAGTGACGGCTTTGGTGCCGAGGTATCCTATCAAAAATCCATTGGAAGGTATAACAGGGGCGAAATCAATCTAGGGTGGCGTGATAGTCGAGAGTATGACGCCTTTAAACTTTCCTTGCTATACCAATGGGTACGCCCTATTGATGGCGGTCTTAATTGGTATTACGGCTTTGGTGGTGGATTTGGCGATGCAAGTTTTGCCCTTACCACAAGGGACAATGCCCCTTTTAGACCTGATGGAGGCGTTTTCGTATTTGCCGCCGGAGATATCGGTATCGAATATAATTTTGACTTCCCGTTATTACTTTCTTTGGATTTTAGGCCAGAGCTTGGTTTGGTAGGATATGGGGATTTTGATGATAGTATCGATTTTGATATTGCCCTTGGGGTTCGCTATCAATTTTAAACAATTACAAACGAACAAAAAGCCCCTTTTGCAAACGCGCAAGGGGCTTTTTTTATCGCGGGTATATCACTACATTTGCCCTTTATAAAAACAAAAAAATGAAAAAGTTTCTATTGGTCGCAGGTATTGTTTTAAGCGTGATTGCTTGTAATTCAACACCTGAGGGATACACGATTACCGGTGATCTAAGAGGTGAAGTCGAAAATGGTACCGCTGTATATCTAAAGACAAACGGGGAAAACAATCAACCCACCGATGTTGACACCACAACCGTTGAAAATGGAAAGTTTAAATTTGAGGGGGCGGCGCCCATTCCCCAATTGCACTATATTTTTGTGGATCAACTTCCGGGCTACACCCCGTTAGTGCTCGAAAATGGGGAAATTACACTTTCTGCCCAAAAAGATAGTTTGCCATTTGCCGAAGTAAAAGGACCGTTGCAGAATACTATTTTCACCAATTTCACCAAGAAATCAAAAGACATTAATGAGCGGGCCATGTCTATTCAAGAAGACATGAAAAATGCTAGTACCACTCGCGACGAAGCGACCATTACCGCCCTTAGGGAAGAGATGAACGAACTGCGCGAAGAGTATCAAAGCTTTGAGACCGATTTTATCAAAGAAAATCCGAACGGGCTCATTTCCGCACTGTTGATCGAACGAACCATGGCGACAAGAACGGCTACTTTTGAGGAAGCGAAGGCTATGTATGATTCGTTGACTCCGGAAATAAAGGAAACAAACGCCGCCAAAAAAGTATCGGAAAAATTAGAAGAGCTTCGAAAGAAGGAAGAAAATGCCAAGAGTACCGACATTGGTGCTACCGCTCCTGATTTTAGTGCACCAGATCCAAGTGGGGCACAGTTGAGTTTAAATAGTGTAAAGGGCAAATTAACCTTGGTAGACTTTTGGGCGGCCTGGTGCCGACCGTGTCGTGCGGAAAACCCCAACATTGTAAAGGTCTATGAAAAATATCATGAGAAAGGCCTCAACGTACTGGGCGTTTCGTTGGATCGTAAAGAAGAAGATTGGAAAAAAGCCATTACAGATGACGGCCTGGTATGGAACCACGTTTCCAATCTGGCCTATTTTAATGATGAAATTGCCAAGCTATATAATGTGGATGCCATACCGGCGGCCTTTTTGTTGGACGAGAATGGGGTGATTGTTGCTAAGAACTTGCGAGGAGCCGCCTTAGAAAATAAAGTGGCCGAGCTTTTGAACTAGGCACCATACGATTATAATGTAAAAAGGTCCTACCCGTCATGGGTAGGACCTTTTGTTTATATATGTTTTGTTTTTGGTTAGAATTTGTTCTGAACATCTCGGAACGTTCCACTTACGGTAGCGCTTCCGTTCTTAATCACTGTACCGAAAACATTCACGACCGAATCTTCTCCCAAGAACTCAAGGGAGGCCCCGTCATTTAGGATCAAATCGCCGTAAATAGTCAGATTACCTTCTACTCTAAAGTTAGCTCCGGCACCTACCGTCACGTTTCTTCTGTTGTTATTTCGCGCAACGACCAAAGTGCCGTTCATTTCAAAAACACCGTTGTCATTGATGGCAATGCCATCTCTTACCGTCCAGGAACCACATAACAACAATGACCCATTAATGTTTAATGTTCTAAATCGCTTAGAGCCTTTATAAGCCAGTTCTTCACCTGTATTGACGTTCAAATTGTTAGAACCGCTGTAAGTAGGGCTCGATTCGCATTGTGCGACCAGACTAGCACTGGGCTTGTTCATTTTTATGATCTGCAAACCTGCTTTACCAGATGCGGCAAATACATAATCCTCTTTAGATTCTACATAGTTGATAGAACCATTGAGTTCAATAATCCCTACTAGATCGGTATTATTGCCATTATCTTCCGAAAGACACAGTCCTGCCCCGCCATTGGCCATCAGAACCACCCCTTCATTGGTGGCTACCGCATTGGTGACAATATCAGAAGTTGCGACGCCATCGGGGTCTATCAAAATAGGAATATGCTCCGTTAAATTTCCAGAGCTCAACTCATAAACACCAGCTCCTTTTGAACCTTCCGATACGATAATTTTATCCTCATAAAAATCAAGTGTACGCTTTGAAAAGTCTCCAAAATCGGAACTGATCGCAATATCCTTGGTGACCGACAAGGTATTATCCAATATGCTTACCCCTTGACTACCATCCAAAATTGCGATGGTATTATCTTGTATTGCCATGGCGCGCAAATCTGCAAAGGCAGCTTCTTGTCCGGCTTCTAAGTTGTTTTTGTCGTATTCACGAATATATCCGTCTTTACCACTGGTAACAAACAGTTTATCGCCAATAATTTTTACATCGGTAGCGTTAAACCCCTCTTGGAAACCATAGGTAATGCCACTAACACTGAAACGACCGTTCGCCACCGTAACTTTTCCAACAAAGGAATTGAAATCGATGGTGGCCGATTTCTCAGAATCAAAACCGCCGGCCACATATAAATAGCCATTATCATATTTAACAGCGTTGATATCTGCATTCGTATAGTACAGACGCGAGGTTACTCTAGGATTATTAGGGTCGCTGATATTCACGGCGTCAATACCCCCTAAATAGGTGGCACCGGCCGTGTTATAGGAAACATAGGCGTAATCACCCTCTACATCTACATGAGAAGCCGTTAAAAGGGTACCTCTGTAGGTAGGTGAATTTACCTGTGCTACCAAGGTTAAGGGATAGTCACCGGCTTCGCCGTCGTTATTGTTTTTAGAAACTTTACCAGTAGACTTGTCCAATTCAAAAATATCAAGTACCCCCGAGTTATCGAAGTTGATACTGTTGTCGAGCACAGACTGGTTTTCTTCTAGTGCCACATCATCTTTTGGATCGCTGTAAATGGTGGTTTCGTCGCTACAGGACACCACAAGGGCAAGAACGGCAATAGCCGCTAGGGAAACATTTTTCATAGTTTAAGTAGGTTACAAATTAGATTTGGGTTCTAATTCAAACGTAAATGTAGGTAGTCTCGTATAAAATCTTACATTTTTTTCGACAAAACGCACGTTTTCCCACACAATGAGCTTAAAATAACCAATTGAAAATCAAGAAGGTCTATATTTTCCCCAGCTTGGCAAGGATAAAAAGCACTACAATGGGTATCGCCAAAAGCACCACCATGATGGTTTCGGTAAACAACAGATCCGGAACAAAAAGTAGCGTGGTTAAATAGCCGCCCATGGCCCCACCAAAATGTGCTGTATGGCCGATGTTGTCGGAGCGGTTTTTCATCCCGTAAATAGAATACAACAAATACCCTATTCCAAAGACATATGCGGGAATCGGAATTGAAAAAAACAAGTATAAGTTCATTGTAGGCCTTAGAAGAATGGCCGCATACAAAATACCGGTCACCGCACCGCTTGCCCCAACAGCGCTATAATAGGGTTCGTCTTTATGGAAAAAGAGCGCCAACAAACTCCCGGCCAGTAAACTAATAAAATAGATCCCGATGAATTTTCCCGGCCCCATTAAACCGATAACAACATCGGCGAAGAAATAGAGGGTCAACATATTGAAAATTAAATGGGGCCAATCTACATGAAGAAACCCCGAAGTAAGCATCCGCTCCTTCTCCCCAGCCCGTATCGGAGCAATTCCAAACTTGTATTTTTCAAAGAAATAACGATCGTCGAAACCTTTCAAAGAGACCAATACATTGGCGGCGATTATTACGATCGTGGCGATATGAATATCGTACATGTAAGCGTTTTAAGATACAGGCCAAATATAGCTATATTTGCCTAGATTTTCTGTAGATGCAATTATTTGTCTTTATACTGGCCTACCCCTTTATGTGGGGTATTTCCATCCTTCCGTTTCGGCTATTGTACCTTTTTTCCGATTTTATTTTTTTTGTTGTGTATCGGGTAATCGGATACCGCAAAAAGGTAGTACGCGCCAACCTGCGTTTGGTATTTCCCCAAAAAACCATCGTTGAGATAAAGCAAATCGAAAAAGCATTTTTTAAACACCTCTGTGATTCTTTTTTGGAAATGGTAAAAACCATGAGCGTGTCTAAAAAAGAGATTGCCAAAAGATATCAAATCGAGAATATCGATCTAATCCAAGAGATCGAAAAAGAAAAGAGTATTCTAGTTGTTTGCTCCCACTATGCCTGCTGGGAATGGAATATGAGCATGAACGATTATGTACAGTCAAAAGGATATGCGGTGTACCAGAAAATCACGAATACATATTTTGACCAATGGGCCAAAAAAGTACGTGCCCGGTGGAATACTACCTTGATCAACCAGAAGGAAACAGTGAAAACGGTCGTTTTAAACAAAAAAAACAATATTACCGGTATTTTCGGAATGGTGAGCGACCAGTCGCCTCAAGCCCATAGGGCACAGTATTGGACGGAGTTCATGGGCATTAAAGTACCGGTCATTAACGGGGCGGAAACCATGGCCAGGAAAATGGACCTCGCAGTGGTATTTCTCAAAGTAAGTAAACTAAAGAGAGGTCATTACAAAGCGAAATTTACAACCATCGCCAGAGATGGCAAGGCCACTGAGAAAAATGAAATTACCGATGCCTTTTTGAGAATGGCAGAGGCGCAAATCTACGAAAAGCCCGAGCATTACTTATGGACCCATAGGCGGTGGAAACATCGAGATAAAGTGCCAGAAGCTTTTCAGTAAGCAGGGGGCAAAACTAACTAACCAGCTGTTATAGTCCTGCGACTTCTTTGATCTCGGTGATGATACGATCCGCTAGACCATCCGCTTCCGATTGTGATTTCGCTTCCGTATAGATGCGAATGATCGGCTCTGTATTCGATTTACGCAAATGTACCCAGTTCGCTGCAAAATCAATTTTCACCCCGTCTATGGTAGACATTTCTTCCTCTTCATATTTTTTGGCCATCGATTTTAAAATACCATCTACATCTAATCCGGGGGTTAGTTGAATTTTCTTTTTACTCATAAAATAGGAAGGGTAGCTTGCACGTAATGCGGCAACAGTCCCTCCTTTTTCAGCCATTAACATCAAAAACAAAGCGGTTCCCACCAAGGAATCGCGCCCATAATGACTTTCCGGATAAATGATCCCACCATTACCTTCACCCCCAATGACGGCCTTGTTCGCCTTCATTTTGGTAACCACGTTTACCTCCCCGACCGCTGCGGCCTCATAGGTGCCGCCATGTTTTTGGGTAATATCCCTTAACGCCCGCGAAGAGGATAGGTTCGACACGGTATTTCCTTTTGTTTTTCCAAGTACATAGTCGGCACAGGCGACCAAGGTGTATTCTTCCCCGAACATTTCACCTTCATTGCTAATGAACGCCAACCGATCTACATCTGGATCTACCACGATTCCAAAATCGGCCTGTTCCTTAACCACTAATTCACAAATTGCCCCCAGGTGCTCCTTTAAAGGTTCGGGATTATGTGGAAAATGTCCAGTAGGTTCGCAATACAATTTTACCACTTCAACTCCCAACGCTTCCAACAATTTTGGAATAGCGATACCTCCCGTAGAGTTTACACCATCTACCACTACTTTAAAATTGGCTGCCTTAATGACCTCCGCATCTACAAGGGAAAGGTTAAGCACTTCATCAATATGAATATCGATGTAGGCGTCATTGCGCGTAATACTACCAAGATCGTCGACCTCACAGAACGAAAAATTTTCCTTTTCTGCAATTTCAAGAATTTTCGCCCCCTGTGCAGCGTCTAAAAACTCACCTTTTTCATTTAACAACTTCAATGCATTCCATTGTTTTGGATTGTGGCTCGCAGTAAGGATAATTCCGCCATCGGCTTTTTCCAACGGTACGGCTATTTCAACGGTAGGCGTCGTGGAGAGATCTAGGTCCACCACATCAACGCCTAAGCCCACCAAGGTCGACACCACCAAATTCTGAATCATTTCTCCCGAGAGTCGGGCATCTCTCCCGATCACCACCTTAAGTGTATCCTTTTGACTATATTCCTTTAACCAAACACCATAGGCTGCTGCAAATTTTACCGCATCGATAGGCGTTAAATTATCTCCTGGAGTACCTCCAATAGTTCCTCGAATTCCCGAAATAGATTTGATCAGTGTCATACTATGCTAAAAAGTTTTTTGCAAATATAGAAGGTTGCTGTTAATCAAAGAGGGTTAATTCGTAAATTCGACCCAAGCAAGTTTTTGAATAGCCCATGAATTTTTTGGCCCATATCTACTTATCCTTCAATGACGACGAAATTACCATCGGAAACTTCATTGCCGATAGCATTCGGGGAAATAAATTCAAGCACTTGCCGGAACGCGTTCAAAAAGGCATTCTTTTACATAGGCATATCGATACTTTTACAGATACGCATGCCATCCCAAAGATTAGCAGCAAACGTCTGCATCGCCACTATAGCCATTATAGTCGGGTGATCGTCGATATTTTTTACGATCATTTTTTGGCAAAGAATTGGAAAATGTATTCCACTGTACCGCTGGCCTCTTTTGTGGATGATTTTTACGACCTCTTGGAGGAGCACTACACTATACTGCCGGATGGGGTCAAACGTATGATGCCCTATATGATTTCTGATAATTGGATTTTTAATTATGCCAAAATGGATGGTATTGCCCGCGTCTTAAAAGGTATGAACCGGCGTACAAAGAATCGTTCCAAAATGAATTTTGCAATTGTAGATCTGGAAGAACACTACCAAGCTTTCGAAAGTGAATTCACCGATTTTTTTGAAGAATTACAGGTGTTTGCAAAACAGAAATTCATGTCATTATAGTAAGATGTGTTATCGAAAAAAAGAACATAGAACCAAAATCAAACGAACCACAATGAAGCTATTAAAACTAACCTTACCACTTTTCAGTTTGCTTGTCCTAACCCAGTGTGCCGAACCGCCGACACCACCAACCGGTGTTGTTACGGAAAACGCCATGGTGGTTTCGGCACGGGAAGAGGCCTCTAAAATTGGAGTAGAAATTCTAAAAAAAGGTGGAAATGCCTTTGACGCCATGGTGGCCACGGAAATGGCCTTGGTAGTCGCTTACCCTTTTGCCGGAAATCTCGGCGGCGGCGGCTTTATGGTATACCGCAAACAGAATGGGGAAACGGGTGGAATCGACTATCGGGAAAAAGCGCCGCTGGCTGCGCATAAGGATATGTATCTAGACTCCTTGGGTAATGTAATCCCGGATATGAGTACCAAAGGGGCCACGGCCGTGGGGGTACCGGGTGCCGTGGCAGGGGTCATCGAGGTACACAAGAAATTTGGTTCCCTGCCCTTAGCGGATATCATGGCCCCGGTAATTGCCCTGGCGGAAGAAGGTATCGTGGTTACGGAAAACCAAGCAAAGCGTTTTGCATATGTACGGGATGTGGTCTTGGAGGTTAACGGTGGGGTTACAACCTTTCCCTTGGACTGTAAAGCGGGCGATACCATTAAATTTCCTGCCTTGGCAAATACCATGAAAAGGATAGCGGTCAATGGGCGCGACGGTTTTTACAAGGGAGAAACCGCGAAAACCCTTGCGGCCTTTATTCAAGAGAATGGGGGCTATGTCACCGAAGAAGACTTGTCTCGTTACCAAGCAAAATGGCGCGAACCCGTTGCTTTCAATTACAAGGACCTTAAGATTATTTCAATGAGCCCCCCCAGTAGTGGCGGGGTAACCATGAATCAGATGTTCAAGATGATGGAACCATATGATTTGAGCGAATTCGGGCATAATTCCGCCAAAACCGTACAACTATTTACCGAAGTTGCGCGCCGAGCTTACGCGGACCGAAATTATTACTTGGGAGATCCCGATTTTGTGGATATCCCTTTGGATATTCTTTTGAGCGACTCCTATCTAAAAGAACGTATGGATGGTTTTTCATTCGAGAAGGCAACCAAGTCTTCCGAAGTGGAAAGGGGCAATATAGCCGTTGTCGAAAGTATGGAAACCACCCACTACTCTATTGTAGATGCCGAGGGAAATGCAGTCTCGGTCACGACTACTTTGAACGGTGCCTATGGGTCGAAACTCTATTGTGACGAATTGGGTTTCTTTTTGAACAACGAAATGGACGACTTCAGCGCCAAACCGGGGGTACCGAATATGTTCGGACTAATAGGTGCAGATGCCAATAGTATTGCGCCCGAAAAAAGAATGTTGAGTAGCATGACCCCTACAATCGTTGAAAAAGAAGGAGCGTTGTATATGGTGGTAGGCACTCCTGGCGGTTCCACCATTATTACGGCGGTGGCGCAAACTATTTTAAATAGATATGAATTTAACATGAGTATGCAGGAAGCGGTGAATGCGCCCCGATTTCACCACCAATGGTTGCCAGACATGGTGGTTTTTGAGCCAGATGGTTTTCCGGAGGCCTTAAAAACTGAATTAAAAGGTAAGGGATACATCATCAATGAGGAAAGGACACCGATCATCGGAAAAGTAGATGCTATTCGCATACTGCCAGATGGTAGCTTGGAAGGGGGCGCTGACAAACGGGGTGATGATGCCGCGGTGGGCTATTGAGCTATAATTTTTCGCAACTCTGGATAATAATGAAAAGAATCGTTCTAAAAATAAGCAAGCTTCTCCTTGGATTGCTTTTGGTTTTCGGAATCCTTTTTGGAGTACTTTATATGGTGTACGATCAAGACCTTCCGAAAGGAACGCAGGGTGCGCAGGCAGATGCCCTTGCCCGGAAAATGCTAAAGGCGGTCAATTACCAACAATTTCTTGATACCCGTTTTCTAGAATGGTCTTACGCAGGTGGCGCACATACTTACAAATGGGATAAGGAAAAGGGTGAAGTACGTGTAGAGTGGGACGATTATGTGGTACAGTTGAATTTGAGGAGCCCTGAAAAAAGTATGGTCTTGGAAAATGGAACGGTCATTATAGGAGCTGTCAAAGCTTCCCTTGTTTCAAAAGCCCTTTCTTATTTTAATAATGACTCTTTTTGGTTGGTAGCACCGTTCAAAGTTTTTGATGAAGGGGTCGAACGCAGTATGGTACTATTAGAAGATGGCTCTGAGGCCCTGTTGGTCCACTATACTTCTGGGGGCACCACCCCCGGTGATAGTTACCTGTGGAAACTTGGGGTCAATGGTTTTCCCATAAGTTACCGAATGTGGGTCAAGATTATTCCCATAGGAGGTCTCGAAGCGGGTTGGGACGACTGGAAAATAATGGAAAACGGGCTCTTTCTGCCTGCTTCCCATACCTTAGGCCCTATCACCTTATCGATGGGAACGGTAAAAGCATACGACTAGTAAATACCTAGATTTCGGTAAGGCCAAATTCGTTCAACACAATCTGCCATTCGGCCGTTTCGATAATTTCAAGAATTCGTTGGGAAATAGCCTGCTCTAAGGTTGTTTTATCCTTTGCGATACCGAAAGCATAAAACTGTACATCAAATTTGATAGGTAAAATAGAAAGTTCGTTTAATGAAGAGTCTTTTTGAATCCGGTATTTCAAGATCGGTTCGTCATATACAAAAGCTTCTATTTCATGGTTTTTAAGCTCCTTTAATCCACTGGCAACATTCGAAAACTCCCGTACATCTTTGAAAAAATGGGTTTTTAAAAACTCCATACTTCCTGTATTACGTATAGAACCGACCGGCCTTTCTTTAAATTCATTGAAACTATCGGGATTGCTGTTCAATTGATTTACGGTTAAGCTAGAGGCAATACTGGCAGTAAGTCCGGAAATAAACAAAAGTCCCGTAAACATTAACACCAAGGCCACTAATTTACCAAAACCGCTTTTGGGACTTTTATCGCCATACCCAACCGTGGTCAAGGTAACGGCCGACCACCAAAGACCATCCCAGATTCCTTTCCATCCACCTCTAAAGTGTTCAGGATTCGCTTTTCGTTCAAAAGACCACCCAATCAAACCAAAAAGTAAAATAATTGCCATTAATACTAACAGTCCGCGTAAAAAGTTTACACTAAAAAAAGCACTAAGAAAGCGAAGCAATTTTTGAAAAGAAGATAACTCTGCCACCGCAATCGTAGCGTTTGAGGCATAAAAAGAATGCGTGAATTCCATTTCCTTACTACGTTCGCTTGTAATGGTGAGCGGGTTAATACTTACATCAATGGCACCCGCTTTTAACGAATCGAGCATAGGGGTAAACGACATGGGTACCATCCGATACTTTAAATCAAGGTCTTTGGCAACCCTTTTCCAAAGCCATATATTAATTCCTTCCAAGCCGGTGTTGTTCTGAACGATAAATGGCGGTGCCGTAGTATACCCTACAAGCAAGGTATCGTTTTCCGCTTGGGAAAATGACAATTGGGTAAGGAAGCATGTGGTGAAAAGAAAAATAAAGCGAATCATATACAATGGGTTGGTAGATGTCTTAAATATACAATATTTCAAAGGCAGTAAAATCGCATTACCAGCGAAGGGGTATCAAAAATCTTTTCTACATTCACCAATGAAAACAAATCATAAAAGTGTTGAAAACGAGTGTATGACTATCAAAATACTTACGAAACCGGAGTTGACCACTCCCCTGCAAGAAGAAATACAAAAACTATTTTTACAACTAAGCACCACGATTGAACAGCTGCCCTTGGAAACTATTTTTGAACGAAACGAAGGTCTGGTTTTCGTTTATTGCAGTATAGAAGGTAGGGTTGTAGGTATGGCTACTATGGCCCTTTATTCCGTGATTTCCGGAGCCAAGGGAATGATAGAGGATGTGGTGGTTGACGAGGCATGTCGAGGAAAGGGTATCGGACGAAAAATGATGGAGGCCTTACTGACGGAAGGGGAAAGTCGAAAACTCAACGAAATCTTACTTTTTAGCGGCCATCATCGAAAGGCGGCGATCAACCTCTATCAAAGTCTAGGTTTTCAACTTAAACAAAGTGGTATCTACAATCTTCGATTGTAACTTTAAACCCTGCTATACTTTCTTTACATGTTTAAATTGACTTTTCAATTCGTCCATTGATTCTTGTAATTGTCGTAACAAGCCCTTATCGGTCGTGGCGTCTAGGCCGAAGGTAATTTTGCTATTCACTTCCCATAGTTCTTGGATCTGAAAAGGCTTTATTTCATAGGGGGGATAGTTCTCGTTCAAGGAGATGAGGGATACATTGTTTGAATTGGGTCGGCGCTCAATTTTTTTTACCAACACGGCATCTTCCAACACGACCACATACATTTTGTTGGCATTTACGGCATCTATATGCTCTACCGCCCGTGCCAAAACCCAGTCGCCTGGCTTCAAGTTTGGATACATGCTATCCCCTTCCACTTGAAATCCCCTATAGGTTGCATTTCGAAACTCGGGTATAGGAAGATCAAATGCGGGCAATTGACGGTACCAACTGGTATCTTGTATGTTCTGGGGGTACCCGGCCGCAGCCTTTACATTGACCAGCACCATATTTTCATTATCTGATGAATCTACGGTAACTACTTTAGGAATGACACTCACATTTGATGGCTGCAAATATTTTTCTTCACTCTCCCCAAACAGCCATAAAGGGTTTACTTTAAACTGTTTCAGTAACTCCGCCACTACCTTTCCTGAAAGTTTTGTGCGGCCACGTTCAATATCGGCCGTCGTACTTGAGATGCCCAAAAGCTTGGCGAATTCTGCTTGCGTATGGCCTAAATCCCTTCTTAAATCAATAAAGCGTTTGAGTGTTAATTCGTTTTCCATCGTGTCTATTCTTATATCGAAACCATTCAAATATACGAATTATGGATTATTTCCAAATATTTTTATGGATTATTTCCATAATTAGGAATTATTCCATATTTTTGGATTCATTACAGAAACGCTATGTCTTTTGAACGAGTAAGGGAAAAGTTGAACATTCTGGCCGATGCAGCCAAATATGATGTGTCTTGTGCTAGTAGCGGCAGCACACGGACCAACAAGAACAAAGGATTGGGAAATAGCACCGGCATGGGTATTTGCCATAGTTATGCGGAAGATGGGCGTTGCATTTCTCTTTTGAAGATATTATTGACCAATCATTGCATTTTTGATTGCGCTTACTGTGTTACCAGAAAGAGCAACGATATAAAAAGAGCGGCTTTTAAAATTCAGGAAGTCGTAGACCTCACAATCAACTTTTACCGTCGTAATTATATTGAAGGGCTTTTTTTAAGTTCGGGCATTTTCAAAAATGCGGATTATACCATGGAACGGTTGGTCTCTGTTGCCAAGAAATTACGACTGGAGGAAAATTTTAATGGATACATTCACTTGAAATCCATTCCTGGTGCCAGTGATGAGTTAATGTATGAGGCCGGGCTCTATGCGGACAGGCTATCCGTAAATATTGAAATCCCCACGGTGTCCGGCCTTAAATTGCTTGCACCCGATAAGAAACATGAAGATTTTACCAAACCCATGCGAAAGGTAAAGAACGAGATCCTCCGGTACCGTTCGGAAAAAAAACACCTCAAAAACACGCCTATCTATGCGCCTGCCGGGCAAAGTACTCAAATGATTATCGGAGCTACGGGAGAGTCCGATAAAGATATTATGTATTCGGCCACGCATTATTACCGTACCTATCGCATGAAACGGGTGTATTATTCAGGGTACGTACCCGTAGCTGAAGACAGCCGCTTGCCAGTAATTGGGTCACAGGTACCGATGCTGCGAGAAAATCGGTTATACCAAACCGATTGGTTGCTTCGGTTTTACGGTTTTGATGTACGCGAAATCTTGAACAATGACTATCCCAACTTGGATATTGATATAGACCCCAAGTTGAGTTGGGCCTTGCGAAACATGCACCTTTTCCCCATAGATATCAATACAGCCGATAAACGCCTTTTGGCGCGTATTCCCGGAATAGGTATGCAATCGGTCAACCGTATTTTGAAAGCGCGGCAGTATCGAAAATTAAACTGGGAACATTTAAAAAGAATGGGCGTTGCACTGAATAGGGCCCACTATTTCATGATCTGCAGTTCTCGATATTGGCAACAAAAAGATTTAGACCCTGCAACCATTAAGGGGCTCATATTGCAAAATTCGAAAGGAAAGTTTCGAAATAAGTACAGTTCACAATTATGTTTATTCAATTAGGTATGGAAACAGCTAAAATTTTAATCTATGACGGAAGTTTTAATGGTTTTTTGACGACCGTTTTCAAGGCATTTGAAGAGAAATTGCCCATTTCGGATATCCAAAGTAATGGGCTATGCCAAAACGGACTCTTTTCTGAAACCGAAACGGTATTTACGCAGATGGATAAGGCGAAAAGGGTGTGGAACGGTATTCAAGCCAAAAGCAACACGGCCATTAAAAATGTCTACTTCGCCTATCTAAGTGGTCAAAAGGGTATCGAATTGATTCTATATCGCTATATTAAAAAATTGTTTGGCCAAGCAGGAATTGCGGTCAACGATTTCTCCGATACATTGATTTTAAAAATTAGTCAATTGGCCGATAACGTGCGACGTGAAAAACATCGTATGGAAGCTTTTGTGCGTTTTCAACAAACCCAGGACGGTATCTATTTTGCGAATATTGAGCCTGATTTTGACGTATTACCCCTTATTTCCAAACATTTTCGTTCTCGTTATGCCGATCAAGAATGGATCATTTACGACGTGAAGCGTAAATATGGTCTGCACTATAATTTGGAATCGGTTGAAATCATTTCCCTAGATCTGAAGGAGGTTTATAGCAACAGTATGTTGAAAAAAGATGTTTTTTCGAGCACTGAATATGCCTACCAACACTTGTGGAACGATTATTTTAAGAGTACCAATATCAAATCCCGTATCAATCCCAAATTACATACACAACACGTTCCAAAACGGTATTGGAAATACCTTTCGGAGAAGAAACAGGCCGTTTGATCTATGGTCGTTTATAAGAAACTATTTTCTGATAAAAGTCTTTACGCATTTGGTCCGCATCAAAATCCTTGTAGTAGTACACGGTTCTATTGCCGTTGTCTTTGGAAGTAATGATCGGGACTTCCTCTGCCCATTCGCTATTGATGACCGCATCTATAATGGTCAAATCCCAAATAGTACGACTGTTTCGTCCCCCATCAATATGATCATCCCATACTTTCAATAAATAATCGCCTAGAAAATGACCGTTCAAATTTGCATAGGTCTCGTCATAAACGAATGTCATTTTGGAAGCAACGTTTACCGGCATTATATGCATCTCTACCGCTGAAAATAACAAGTGATGCACAGCGTACTGGTCCATCGCACAATTGAAATCGTTTTTTAAGAGCACTCCTTTTTCAAAATCATAGGTACTTCCCAACCAGTACAGGCGAAGGTGCTCCGAAATAGCAGGTTTGATAAAGACGGCCGAAGCAACATTTGTTAGCGCCCCCAAAGCAATCACGGTCAGCTTTTCTCCTTTCTTTAAGGCCTCTACTTGTTCTATAATTTCATAGGCAGCTGCTGAATGTTGCGCGCGATCGCCCCAATCAAACATTCTAGCGGCCCCGCCTTTAAATGTTGGTATTGAAATATTCATCATTCCTAACAGATAGGCATTTAAACGGTAACTGTCTTCCATGGTACTGGGGGTTGACCAATGCGCGGTCTGCCATTGGGTCGCATTCAAAGCAGTTACTTCAATACTAGGTTCCATTAAAATGCGTGCAAGCGCAAAACTATCGTCCACTTCGTTGGCCGTATCCGCATCTAAAAGCACCTTGGTTTTTTCCTGCGCAAATACCATTTGCAGGCCGCAAAACATAATTAGAAGCGCTCGTTTTAAGCTATTGCTGTTTACACTTTTCATTCTTTTATCTCTTATTATTTGGTTCGTTCACCCACAAACTGGTCTCCTTGACTTTTGAAGAGTACATTAAAGGTCGTTAGGCTTCCATAAATACGGGTAATATATTGTTGTAAATCTACTTTCTCCTGATCATCAAGGTTTTTACTCGCATTGATTTTTTGTTCCATTACCCGAATTCGATCTCGAACCATTACTATTTTATGAAAAAAAGTATTGATTGGAATCTCCTTTTTCGATAAATTAAGGTCCCCTGGAGCCAAAATCAGACTTCCCCCTTTCCATTTGTCCGCAATTGGTATTAGTGTACTGGCATCACTCCATCGTCTTAAAATTGAAATCAATGACTGTTCTACTTCTGAAAAACTGATGGTATCCACTTCGTCTTCCACGGCTTCGATAATGTCAAAACCACTATCCAATTCAATGGTTTCCAAGCCGTTTTCCATAAAAGTCACCCAATAATGCTTTGAAGTTACGTTTGTGACGACCCCTTTTCCAAATTCATTGTGTTCTATTCTGGAACCGATTCCTAATAATTGCATAAAGTTAATTTTTATTTCCTGCCACTAATTTAAATGGAAGCCCGCAATTAACAAAGATATAAGTGGACTTCATTTAATTTTTACCCCTCAAAATCGTACCTTCGCCACTTTGCTTAAAAAATGATTGACTACGAAGAAAACATTGAGGTAAAGGGCGCTAGGGTACACAACTTAAAAGATATTGATGTTACCATTCCAAGGGAAAAATTGGTTGTCATTACCGGACTTTCGGGAAGTGGTAAATCTTCTTTGGCCTTTGATACGATTTATGCAGAAGGGCAAAGAAGGTATATCGAGACTTTCTCAGCTTACGCCAGACAATTTTTGGGAGGAATGGAACGTCCTGATGTGGATAAAATAGATGGCTTATCACCCGTAATCGCCATCGAGCAGAAGACTACTTCGAAGTCCCCGCGTTCTACCGTTGGCACCATTACCGAAATTTATGATTTTCTTCGTTTACTTTTCGCCCGGGCAGGAGACGCCTATAGTTATAATACGGGCGAGAAAATGGTCAGTTATAGCGATGCTCAAATAAAGGAGTTGATCATTGAATCGTATCAAGGAAAAAAAATTAATGTACTGGCACCGGTCATTAAATCCAGAAAAGGGCATTACAGGGAGCTTTTTGAACAAATTGCCAAACAAGGTTTTGTAAAAGTACGTGTAGATGGGGAAATCTTGGATATTACCAAGGGAATGAAGGTGGATCGCTACAAGACACATGACATTGAAATCGTTATTGACCGCCTAAAGGTTTCTACAACCGATGACTTGGACAAACGTCTTACAGAAACCATTAATACGGCCATGTACAGCGGTAACAACGTATTAATGATTTTGGAAGAGGGCGAAACCGTTCCGCGTTATTTTAGCAGGGATCTCATGTGTCCCAGTACAGGTATTTCGTATCCCTCACCGGAGCCCAACACTTTTTCTTTCAACTCTCCCAAGGGTATGTGCCCTAAATGCAATGGCCTAGGTCATGTATATGAGGTAAATGAATTGAAAATTTTCCCTAATAAAAAACTTTCTATAAAAGGGGGCGGAATCGCACCGCTCGGGGAATACAAAAAATCGTGGGCTTTCAAACAAATTGAAACGATCGCCCAACGCTATGGGTTTGAATTAACCGATCCCATTGAAAAAGTACCGGAAGCAGCTTTGGAAGTGTTGTTGAGAGGCGGGCATGAAACATTTGAAGTAAATTCTAAGACATTAGGCGTAAAGCGCAGTTATAAAATAGATTATGAGGGCATATCGAACTTTATTACGAACCAGTTTGAGCAAGCCGAATCTACTTCTATTAAAAGGTGGGCCAAAGAGTATATGGACCGTATTGTTTGTCCAAACTGTGAAGGTTCACGGCTACGAAAAGAATCACTGAATTTTAAAATAAGCGAAAAGAACATTGCGGAACTTGCGCATATGGATATTGCCGATTTGTCGGAATTTTTTAGTGGTTTGGAACGAACACTGAAAGGTAATCAATTTAAGATTGCCTCGGAAATTATCAAGGAAATTCGTACCCGGATTCTTTTTTTACTAGATGTGGGTCTCGATTATCTTTCCCTTAATCGAAGTTCAAAGTCACTTTCTGGGGGTGAGGCGCAGCGCATTCGGTTGGCTACGCAAATAGGCTCACAACTTGTCGGCGTGCTCTATATACTTGACGAACCCAGTATTGGATTACACCAACGCGATAATGATCGCTTGATTAAATCACTCGAATCCCTTAGGGATATTGGCAACTCTGTTATCGTAGTGGAACATGACCGGGATATGATAGAACGCGCCGACCATGTTATTGACATTGGCCCGAAGGCAGGACGTCATGGTGGAGAGATTATTTCCGAAGGGAGTCCGGAAGGCCTAAAGAAGCATCAGACGCTCACGGCTGATTACATTACCGGCGTAAAGCAAATCGAAGTCCCCAAAAAACGACGCACTGGCAATGGAAAAAAGATTACGCTTTCCGGTTGTACCGGGAATAATCTGAAAAACATCTCGGTAGATTTTCCTTTGGGACAGATGATCGGGGTGACCGGTGTTTCGGGAAGTGGTAAGTCTACATTGATCAATGAGACGCTCTACCCTATTATGAATGCCCATTATTTCAATGGAGTCAAAAAGCCAATGCCCTATAAAAAAATTAAAGGGCTCGAACATATTGACAAGGTCATAGATATAAACCAATCTCCTATTGGTCGAACACCGCGTTCCAATCCAGCTACTTATACAGGGGTTTTCAGCGAAATACGAAGCCTCTTTACCAAAACCCAAGAAGCTTCCATTCGCGGATATAAACCGGGTAGGTTCAGTTTCAATGTGAAGGGGGGCAGGTGCGAAACCTGTCAAGGTGGCGGACTGCGGGTGATTGAAATGAATTTTTTACCGGACGTGTATGTAGAATGTGAAACGTGCCATGGAAAGCGTTTCAACCGTGAAACACTAGAGATTCGTTACAAAGGAAAATCTATTGCAGATGTACTTGAAATGACCATCAACGAAGCGGTCTCTTTTTTTGAAAATATTCCCAAAATTCATCGAAAACTAAAAACCATTCAAGATGTAGGGTTGGGCTATATTTCATTAGGACAGCAATCGACCACACTTTCGGGCGGGGAAGCACAACGAATAAAGCTGGCTACAGAACTTTCAAAAAGGGATACCGGTAATACTTTTTATATCTTGGATGAACCCACAACGGGACTTCATTTTGAAGATATTCGTGTTTTAATGGAAGTTTTGAACAGATTAGTAGACAAAGGAAACACGATTCTGGTCATTGAGCATAATATGGATGTCATTAAAATGGTCGATTATATTATCGATATCGGATATGAAGGAGGTCGTGGAGGCGGCATGGTTGTTGCGAAAGGAATTCCCGAGGTTGTAGCAAAAGACAAAAAAAGTTATACCGCGAAATTTTTGAAAAGGGAATTATAGCATTGACAAAAGTAAGTCGTTTTGGAGCCATAACGTCTTTAAAGGATAACAAAATAGTATTTACAACAACGGCTGCATTTTGACTGTCGAACACATAATATTCATTTAATAACACTTTTAAAATGAGGAGCGAAAAGCATCACAAAGGATGGAATGAAATGAAAACCAATGACTCTTGGGCCATTTTTAAAATCATGGGCGAGTTTGTCAATGGCTTTGAGCGCATGAGTACGATAGGGCCCTGCGTATCTATTTTCGGATCGGCGCGTACCAAGGAAGATGCTCCCTATTATCAACTTGCCGTTGACATTGCGCAAAGCATTGCGGAGGCCGGTTACGGCGTAATAACAGGAGGAGGACCCGGTATTATGGAAGCGGGTAACCGAGGTGCGAACTTGGCAGGGGGCACTTCTGTAGGTTTGAACATCGACCTTCCTTTTGAGCAACATGACAATCCCTACATAGACGCGGACAAAAGCCTTGATTTTGATTATTTTTTCGTGCGTAAAGTGATGTTTGTAAAGTACTCTCAAGGGTTTGTCGTCATGCCGGGCGGATTTGGAACACTGGATGAACTTTTTGAGGCCATTACCTTGATCCAAACCAATAAGATTGAAAAATTCCCCATTATTTTGGTTGGTACTTCTTTCTGGACCGGGCTTATGGACTGGGTTAAAAATACGATGCTAACGGCAGGCAATATCAGTCCGGAAGACTTGGATTTAATACATATTGTAGACACCAAAGAAGAGGTGGTAGAAATTATCGATGCTTTTTACAAAGGTCATATGTTAAGTCCTAATTTCTAACCCTTTCCTGTTTGAAAAGAATTTTTCCCATATATGCAGTTCCCCTTATGTTGTTGGTTTTTTGCAAAACCCAGCAAATAGCTGGGCAACACACCAATTTAATTACTGCAAATTTAAATGGGGAAACCAAAGAAATCAAAGTAAAGCAAGAATTCACCTATCAAAACAATTCAAAAACCACACTGGGGGCCTTGCATTTCAATGACTGGGCCCACTCTTATTCCAATAAGAACTCCGGTTTGGCCAAACGTTTTGCAGATGAATTCAAAAGGAGTCTTCATTTAGCAAAAGATAGCGAAAGAGGCCGAACTACTATATTAAGTGCGGTCGACGAAAATTATCAGGGTTTACAATTGTCACGAACCAACGACCGGGACATTTTAAAAATACACCTGAACACCCCTTTAGCGCCCGGTGATTCTGCCACAGTTTTTATTACCTATTCGGTAAAATTACCGCCCAATAAGTACACTCCCTATGGCTATAGTAATAAAAATGGCTACTACTTAAAAGACTGGTACCTCACACCTGCGGTATTTGATGGTGAATGGCATCTGTATTCAAATAAAAATTTGGATGATCTGTATACCGGTATTACGAATACGACCATTAATTTCATCTACCCGGAGAAATTATTTTTAGCATCTAATTATAGTTCTAGAGGGGATACCCAATTCCCCGAAGGACAACATACGCAATTACAAGGTATAAGGAGAAAAAGTTGTGAAATAATACTTTCACCTGAAAACCGTTTTGTGACCCATGTAACCAATCAGATGAGCGTGGTTACCGATATTGAATCAAAAAAATACAATGAGGTTGCCCGTGGGGTTTCCATATTGAAGGTTACTGAGTTTATTTATGCCAATTTGGGGTACTATCCCCACCCACAGCTATTGGTAAGTGAATTGGAGTATAACAAAAGCCCTTTGTATGGTTTGAATCAACTACCGCGCTTTATTCGTCCCTATCGTGAAAGTTTTCAGTTTGAAATGAAATTTTTGAAAACAGCACTCCGCACGATGCTTAGCGAATCAATATATCTCGACCCTCGCAAAGAGCAATGGTTGAACGATGCGATTGCGAACTACCTCATGATCGCCTATGTGGAGCAACACTATCCAAACCAAAAATTGTTGGGGAAACTTTCTAAAATATGGGGCATTCGAAGTTTTAATCTTGCGAAAATGGATTTTAACGAACAATATCCATTTCTATACATGCTCACTGCCAGACGAAATTTAGACCAGCCCTTATCCACTCCGAAAGATTCGCTGATCAAATTCAACCAACAGATTGCCAACAAGTATAAGGCCGGTTTGGGGCTCGCCTACCTATCGAGCTACATCGGGAAAGAGAAGGTAGACACTAGTATTAAGACATTTTATCAATTCTATAAACAGAATAAGGTAAAAACCATCGATTTTGAATCGATACTGAAACGATCTACCGACGTCGATATCGATTGGTTTTTTGCGGATTATGTTTCCACCGATAGAAAGATTGACTTTAAGATCAAGAAAGTAGAGAAAACGCCCGATTCTTTAAAAATTACGCTTAGGAACAAACAGGGAACAAATGTTCCGATATCCCTTTTTGGGCTTCAAAACGATTCGGTCATCTCCAAATATTGGTTTAAGAATATCGCGGAACAGGCAACATTTACAATTCCCAGAAACGGGGAAGAACGTTTGGTACTTAATTATGACCAAAAAATACCCGAGTTTAACCAACGCGATAACTGGAAGTCCTTAAAAGGCTTTTTATCAGGCAATAAAAAGCTCAAGTTTACTTTTTTCAGGGATTCTGAAAACCCCTATTACAATCAAATTTTTTATGTGCCGATCGTGAATTTTAATATCTACGACGGATGGACCCCTGGATTACGGCTTTATAACAAAACACTTTTAGAGCGACCCTTTGTCTATGATATCGCTCCGCAATACTCGTTTAGGGAGGGTGCTTTGGTTGGCTACGGCAAATTTTCGTACCGACAGTATATCAATAAAAGTGGCCTTTATGTGGCCAACTACGGACTTAGGGGGTCTACCTCCCACTTTAATATAAACTCCCGGTATTCCACATTTACCCCTTCCGTGAGTCTTGGTTGGCGTCCAGACGATCTTCGGTCTAACAAGAGGCAGGCACTCTCGCTCAGGTATATCAATATTTTCAGGGATTTGGATGAACAATCCTCCGATGGAAACGCCCCCGATACTCCCGATTATAGCGTTTTCAATGCCCGCTATATCAACGTGGATAACAATATTCTTGATTACAATTCGTGGTTTTTGGATTTTCAACAAGCCGATAAGTTTACCAAATTGGCATTCGAGTTCGAATACCGGAAATTGTTTGAAAACAATACCCAATTCAATCTGCGCTTTTATGCCGGTAAATTTTTATGGAACAACATAGACCCCGAAGTAGATTTCTTCAATTTTGCCTTAGACCGTCCCAAAGATTACCTTTTCGATTATAATTATCTTGGGAGATCTGAGGAATCGGGAATCTACAGCCAACAAATAATTATTGCCGAAGGTGGTTTTAAATCTATCTTGGATGAGCAGTATCGCTTTTCCAACGATTTTATTACTACGGTCAATACCAGTGTGAACCTATGGAAATGGATTGAGCTGTACGGGGATGCAGGATATGTGAAAAACAGAGGCCTTGCCGGAAAGTTTGTATACGACTCCGGTGTACGTCTTAATTTGGTTACCGATTATTTTGAACTATATTTTCCGGTACATTCCAATAACGGTTGGGAAATTGCACAACCCAATTACGGCGAAAAAATACGTTTTATTGTGACCGTTAGCCCCAAGACATTGGTTCGGTTGTTGACGCGAAAGTGGTTCTGATTTCTTGATGGATTCCCAAAAAGAAAGCCCTCGACCTGTTTCAATTTAACAAATTCATAAGTTTTAGTGGTTTTTTATGATTATTTTTTAATAATTACCTCATGTGCAGCATTGCAAAAACAGATGTAATTTGATAATTTTGCAGAAAACTAAGCCCGTATGAAACTATCTTCCAAGACCAGCAGCGATATTTCATTTGAAGACTTCAAAAAACAGTTGTTTTTTGATTATGAAATTGCGGTATTGAGTAGAACCTGCAGTTTGATTGGGAGAAAAGAGGTACTGACCGGGAAGGCCAAGTTCGGTATTTTCGGGGATGGTAAAGAGTTGCCCCAGCTGGCCATGGCCCGTTCTTTTCGCAATGGGGATTTTCGCAGCGGCTATTACCGAGACCAAACCTTCATGATGGCCTTGGGGCTCTTACGGCCGAAGGATTTTTTTCATGCTTTATACGCTACTACCGATATTGAAAAGGAACCCATGAGTGCAGGAAAGCAAATGGGCGGTCATTTTCTTACCTATAGTCTTCATGAAGATGGTAGTTGGCGAGATCTTACCAAGCAAATGAACAGCAGTGCCGATATATCTTGCACGGCAGGTCAAATGCCACGTTTGTTAGGTCTGGCCCAAGCTTCAAAAGTATATCGGGATCTAGAAGAAATTGATAGCGCTAAATTCTCCAACAAAGGAAATGAGGTTGCCTGGGGTACCATCGGGAACGCAAGTACCAGTGAAGGTATGTTTTTTGAGACCATCAATGCGGCCGGGGTCTTACAAGTGCCGATGGTCATCAGTGTTTGGGATGATGATTATGGTATTTCTGTGCCCGCCAAATTTCATACGGTCAAAGAAGATATTTCCAAAATCCTGAGCGGTTTTCAACGCGAAGAAACCCTTCCCGGGTTTGAATTGTTACAGGTTAAAGGTTGGGACTATACCGCTTTGATGCATGCATATGAAAATGCTTCAGATATTGCCAGGGAAGAACATGTGCCTGTTATAATTCACGTAACGGAGCTTACGCAGCCACAGGGCCACTCATCTTCAGGTTCCCATGAACGTTATAAAAGCACGGAGCGTTTGGAGTGGGAGGCAGAAAACGATTGCAACAAACGTTTTCGTGAATGGATCTTGGAATCCGGTATTGCCACGGAAGAAGAGCTTCAGGCCATTGAAAAGAGAATCAAAAATGATGTCCGCCAAGCAAGAAAAGAGGCTTGGGCAGAATATTTGGCCGAACATAAAGAGCTAAAAAAACACCTGGTAAATCTTATAGAAAATGCTTCGGAAAGCAGTCCCAACAGGGTATTTCTTAAAAAGATAAAAAATGACCTGATAGCCATTGAAGAACCCATTAAAAAAGATTTGGCCGTTGCAGGACGACGAAGTATGCGCTATTTATTGGGCAATGAATCGGCTGCCAAAAAACAGCTTAAAGATTGGGTCGATGATTTCTTGGCAGAAGCACAACCCAAATACAGTAATAACCTTTACAGCGAACTTCCCTCTAGGGCAACCAATATTGCACCCGTTGCCCCGACCTATGGGGACCAGCCGGAAGCGGTAGACGGACGCGTGATCTTAAGGGACAACTTTGACAAATTGTTCGAAAAGTATCCCGAAGCTTTGGTATTTGGAGAGGATAGCGGCGCCATAGGTGACGTAAATCAAGGATTGGAAGGTTTGCAACAGAAATATGGAGAAACTCGGGTGGCCGACACCGGTATTCGTGAAACAACCATTATTGGGCAAGGGATCGGGATGGCATTACGAGGGTTAAGACCTATTGCCGAAATTCAGTATTTAGATTATATTTTTTACGCTTTACCTACCCTTACCGATGATTTAGCGTGCCTGCGATACCGTACTTCCGGGAAACAAAAAGCACCATTGATCGTTCGAACACGTGGTCATCGCCTCGAAGGCATTTGGCATTCAGGTTCGCATATGGGCGGCCTCATACATGTATTGCGGGGCATGTACATACTCTCTCCAAGAAATATGACCCAGGCGGCCGGCTTTTACAACACCTTAATGAAAAGTGATGAACCGGCGTTGGTAATCGAAAGCCTCAACGGATACCGCTTAAAAGAGAAGTTACCAACAAATCTTGGGGAGCTGTGCACCCCGATAGGGGTTGTAGAGACCTTAAAAAACGGTAATGACATTACCTTGGTTTCCTATGGGTCTACCTTGCGGATCGTATTGCAAGTGGCAAACGAACTCAAAGAGGTCGGTATTGATGCGGAGGTAATAGATGCGCAAACACTCTTGCCATTCGATATTAAACATCATACGGTAGAAAGTATTAAAAAAACCAATCGTTTGTTGGTCATAGACGAAGATGTTCCCGGTGGCTGTTCCGCGTATATTTTAAATGAAATACTTGAAAACCAAGGCGCCTATCAATTTCTTGATAGTGCTCCCCAAACCTTAAGCGCCAAGGCCCACAGACCTGCCTATGGAACAGATGGGGATTATTTTTCCAAGCCAAACGCCGAAGATGTTTTTGAAAAAGTATACGCAATTATGCACGAAGCCTTGCCGGAAGAGTATCCGCAATTACGCTAAACAATTACTCTATTAGCAACTTTGATTGTGCCACTACTCCAGCAGTGTCCAAAAATTGCAATACATAGAAACCGGTTGCGTTGTTTCCTAAATTCAATTCTGATTGGTCTTCTGCCAAACTACCATTCTTTACCAAGCTCCCGGAGGCGTCGAACAAGGCCCACACCATTTTATCCGTTATTGGGGCTGCAATCGTAAAGCGTATCGTGCCCTCTATAACTGGGTTTGGATAGATTCCGATGGGAATAATGGCCACTCCGTCAGTAGGGGCTACTCCCCCACTGTGCTGTACATTTACAGCCTGGTAAATTTCAGAAGCCTCATAAACATATTTCAAATGGAGTTTCTTCGCAGACTTGTCATAAAAATAGGAAGTTACTTGGGCACCTTCCAAAGCAGTTAAGGACGCTTGTTCAGGAAGTGCTGTTTTATTCTCCATATCATATTCACCGTACCGGACCACAACATCGGTTCCGATCGCATCTAAGGTCACGATGTCCCAAGTGCCCGGTTTCAATTCCATTCCTACTTCGAACTCACTAGGCCAAGCAAGGTCATTGAATGTTTCGAACTTTGTGTTTTTGAAAATATAGTTAAACCTATTTCCTCCCTGAGAACCAAAACCGGCACGGCCTCCCACAAGGTCAACGTTACCACGAGGACTGGTAAGTGCCAGATTTGGAAATTCAGGCTCGTTTCTATCAAATTTTGCAAAGTAAATAATGTTATAGGTGTCATACGGACAAACATATGCTCGCCAGTCTGGCTTGTGAATACAATCCATCGTCTTTAGATCGGATTCAAGAGAAACGATAATCGACGGACCGTAACCGGCCAAGGAACCGTCCCGATCTTCGAAGGCACCTCCCACGTACTCATACCGATACCAAAAGGGTTGGTCCACATTTACCTGACTCAAGTTCCGTATAAAGGAGTTTGCCATGGTATTTTTATCCGCCCCGACAATTGCACCATCTCGTTGATCGATAATTTGAATGTTGTTGATCTGTGGTTGCTTTGGGCCTCCATGTCCTATTAATTGAATAGCACCACTCACACGATATACACCTTGTGTAGGGGCTTCTCCACCCAGCATGTTGGCACTTTGTCCCACAATAACGGAATTTTCCAAGGTTGACTGCATTAGCATATGTCCCGTATTGTTATCCGCTGAAATTGAATTCCTGATAATGATGTTCGGTCCTTCGATCCATGTTCCCGATAGCGAATTTTTATAGGTGGTGAAGTCTTGAAAGATACGCTCTCCTTCTGTTCTAAAATCACTAAAAATGCCATAGCCCCTTGTTAGCGGTCCGTATACGTCGTTCCCCCCGGTAGGACCAAAATTGGAGTGTGCCACATTATCCCGAAAGATCATCGGGTCTTCAATTGCATTCAAAATTTTCCCTATTTCATGACTCGTATGCCTCCGGTCAAGAAAAAAACCCATTCCGTCTGCACCGGCAGCATGGTTTCCGATCAGCTCATTCAACGGGTTCTTATACCAAAACGTACCAGGTCTATGCTCACTTTGTGTGGATCTATTGTTGTCTTCCCGAGGAAAAGCGAAATCTTCCCGGTCAAGTCTCCTCGTTAGGATTCCAAGGTTGTAGTAGAACTTATTCCCTGTTTCTACCCCGTCTTCTGCAGGTACATAGGTATGTGACATAATATCGTAGGCAACATTACGCTCCACCAACATATTATGGGTTTGATGCACTACAATTCCACGATGAAAGCTGTGATGAATGCTGTTATGCCTGGCATAATTGTCTGGTTTATCTCCTGTAAAATGCCAGTGCAACGGGTATCTTGCCTCTCTGCCGGTTTGGCCCATATGGTACAGCTCTACCCCTTCTAAGCGGGCATCACAATCGGAGAGAATCATAATATGCCCTCCTGTCCTGGTTTCTGCGCTATCATCCCCTCCTTTGATCAGAATGTTCCTGGTCAAAAGACCTACTTCTGCACGCTCATCCAAAATCATCCCACCGTATTCCTGTACTTCCCCATAGTGTGCATATTTCAATGCTGGGGAAAAACGAACTGTGTTCCCATCTATTTGAGTAATCGTCAATTGTTCTGCTTCATTAGGGTCAAAAGAACTAGCGGCCAATACTATTTGATCACCTGGTTTCCACCCGGTAGGAACATCCTTTAGATCGATGCTTGTTTCCCCTGGAGCAACCGTTTTGGTAATCTGTGACCAATCTAGGTAAGTGGCACTAATGCCATGGAACTCGATCGTACCTCCCTGCATGGGCATTATAAACCTGCCGTTGGCATCAAATTCATTCCCTACGGCACCAGTAAGGGTAATAATGGCCTTGCTCTCGAACAGATCGTCCTCGGTGCCAATTTCCATGGTACCACCATCGATCATTATAGATTCTGCAGTAAACGCGAGGTCCTTGTCTTCGAATCTAAGGGTTCCCATGATCATCACTTCTCCTAAAGGAGGAGGAGAAACGTCTAGTACCACGGTCTGTCCCATAGGGATCATCAGGTTTTGCCCACTTACAGGTAGGCTACCACCCCAGGTATTTGGGTCGGACCAGTTGGTGGTTTGTGCCGATACATTCACACCCAGAAAAAATCCTACGAATAGGACCAATGAAAAGAGTAGTACTTTTTTCATAGCAATCAGTTAAAGTTAAAAGAATGGTTTTAGAGTCTCATGCCAAATCGGGTGTAGGAGAGAAATGAATCGGACAAACTCTAAGTGTACAAACGAGCACTTCTCATTTTTCTTATATTTTTTTCGATGAACTGCAACACAGCCTCAAAAAGTGTCCCATATTATTGCATTTTTACTTTGGACCTGTAGTTTTTTTTATATTTAAGCTACCAAACAGAACGCTCATGTTTCTAAGTTTCCCAAGTTTTAATCTTTTCTCGACCCCGTTGTTGGTGCTGGTGAGTCAGGGTATTGTTTTTGGGTTGCTGTTGTTGCAGAAATTCCAACAAAAAAAAGAAACCCCGTATCTATTTCTATCCCTTTTAGTGCTGATCACTTGTTACCATCGTACGACCTATACTATTGGTTTTATGGATTGGTATGATACCTATCGTAACACAAAAATCAATTATTGGTTGATCAATCTAGGATTAGCTATCGGGCCGTTAATATACTTTTATGTGAAGTCGGTAACCAATACGAACTTTAAGTTTCGGCGAAACTACCTGATACACTTTTTGCCAGCGGCGGTATACTTTTTATATCGCTCTTTTATTTTTGCATATGATGCCAATCAAGAGGGGTTTGACGACACACAAAATGGCGTCCTAATGTCTGCCCTGGAAATGGGCGCGACCACCATTTTCATAGAGGCCTTTGGTATTATTCAACAACTTTTGTATCTGGCATTTGCTTTGCAATTGTATTGGAACTATCGAAAAAATCTTCAGAACTTTTTTTCGAATACGTATCGTATGGAACTCAACTGGATTCGAAATTTCCTGTACATCTATACGTTCCTGTTCGTGTATATGATAATCCAACAGCTGATTTCATTGACCATCGTGGATCTCAGTTGGATCCAACGGTGGTGGTATCAGCTATTTTCTGCCCTTGCGGTTATCTATATCGGCATTAAAGGTTACTTTACCGATACTTCTACACTTGCCGGCTTACAATTCGATTTGCCCCAAGAGGCATTACAACAGGATACGGCTGAGCCCACCGTTACAGTTTTAAAAGATTCTAAACAAACTACCGCTTTTAATGAGGATAAAAAAAGGTTGCTAACCCATATGGAGGTGGAAAAACCACATTTAGATCCCGAACTGAACTTAAAGCAACTATCGGAACAATTGAGCATGACCCGCTCCCAACTGTCGGAAGTAATCAATACCGGATTTCAAAAAAACTTCAATGATTTTGTCAATGAATACCGTATCGCAGCGGTAAAACAAATGCTCAAACAAGGGAAGCAGCACAAACTATCACTTTTGGGGATTGCCTTTGATTGCGGCTTCAATAGCAAAGCCACCTTTAATCGCGTATTCAAAAAACTGAACGGTACGTCCCCAACCGGCTTTCTCAATCAAAACTAACTTCCTCGTTTGATTCTCTAATGAGACGTCTCAAATCGTATTTGAGACCTTCCCGTACCATTTGAAGCGCCCAGATTCCCATCGATTTGCAATTTTGACCTGTTCAACTTTTAAAAATCGATACCCATGAAAAAAATCCTAAAAACTATCCTAACTCCCATAAATCAAAAACATTGGCTTGCCGATCTGGTATTTGCCATTATACGTATTCTAGGTGGTATCATCCTATCCCTTGATTTTGGATCTGGAAAATTCGGGGTTCCTTGGACTCCGGCAGGGCAAAATTTACAGCTCTTCGAAGTATCGGCTTGGTTTCCGCAGGATGTGGCCTCCTATGGAGGGGTGTTTGCCATTGCCCCAGTGTTTTTTGCCTGGATGGGTGCTTTCAGCGAAGCCGTTGGCGGTATTTTTCTTGCAATAGGCCTTAAAACCCGGGTCGCTTCCTTTTTAATAATGTGCACGATGCTGGTGGCCATTTTTTGTCAAAAATGGGGTCAGGGTACCTGGGGAATACTACCCGCCATGAGCTTTCTATGGATTGCCGTTTACAATCTGTACCTAGGGTCTGGTCGTTTTGGATTGGATTATCTCCTTGTTAAGAAAATAAACCTTTAAAAACATAAAAAATGAAAACCATTTTAGTACTAATAGCCTTAATGAACATCAACTTTTTAATAGCGCAAGAGGTACTGACCGTTTCAGATCTTGAACGGTTAAATGCCACCGCTTGGGAAGGTGAGTTGATGTATTTGAATTACTCGGATAACAGAGAAGTAAAAATCCCGACAACCTTGCAAATCAAGGTGGTAGAGAGGAAAGTAACCCTACATACCCAATACACCAACGAATCATCCAAGAACGAAAAAAACACTCTTGTACTAAGCAAGGACGGCAGTCGGTTTGGAAAAGAAAAAATCATAGAAAAACAACTTGAACCCAATGGCGACCTCACCATAATCACCTATTCCGAAGGCACCGACAATAATCGGGCAGCAGAGTTCCTCCGAACCTATCAAATTAGCTCGAACACCTTTATTATTACAAAAAAAGTCTCGTACAAGGACACAGGAGAATCCTTTGTTCGCAACAGATATCATTATACTAAAATTTAAAATTGTAACATGAAACCACAAAAATCAATCGCTGCGATTAGTATCCTATTCCTGACCACGATACTTTTCGGCTGCGTTCAAGAACAACACGAAAAAAAAGTAACTTTTAAAGTAAACACCAACGGGACGGCGGCAATAGCAGGTGTGGCAATTGCCGGTGAGTTCAGCTCTCCCCCTTGGAGTACGGCAATCCCCCTTAAAGATGTAAATGCAGATGGTATTTACGAAATTACAATAACGGATAAAACAGCCGTGAGGGAAATGGAGTTCAAATTCGTGACCACAGATGGCACCTACGAATTAGAAGATAAAGACAATCGGATACTTCATTTTCAATATCGTCCCGAAACATTGGTGTACGAAGCAGAATTTGATAAGCCCGACGGCAAACAAACATCAAAGTAAGAACTATGAAAAAGTGTGTATTGCTACTTTTAATGGTAGGTGCGATGGGGGCCGCCCAAGTGCAGGGGAACAAAGAAATAGAAACACGCCGTTTCCCAGCCCCCCAATTGAATCACATACAAATAGGTTTGTATGCCGATATCACTGTCGACGCGGAAGCAGAAGAGGGTTTGGTAATCACCACCGATAGTAACCTCTTCGAGCTTATTGATACGGAGGTTGTTGATGGCATTTTAAAATTGCAACAAAAAAAATGGATTGCTCCCTCCCAACGCATAAAAATACGTATCGGAGCCCCAAAACTAACGCAGGTGGAACAGGGAACAAATGACGTCGTGAAGGTGATAAACCTATCCCAAACAAGTTTTAGTGCAATGGCCTTAAATGGCACAATTTTGCTGATCGGAAAAATACAAAACCTAGGAATTGGAGCTGAAAATGGAACAGTTGACGCAAGCAAAGCGGCAGCGAAAGAAGTGTTTTTAAATATCTGGGGGCCTGGGAAAGCATTGGTAAATGCGACAGATTTGTTAAATGCAAAACTGAGCAATGAAGCAACGGTTTCCCTTATCACGAAACCAAAAAAAATAAGGGGAAATGTTCGAAAAGTCCTTGGTAAAAACAAACCTATGGATAAAAAGGAAATTCGCTTTATCACTTTTAAAATCAAGAACAACTCTCGTAACCGACATAACTTCTATGTCATTGGCCCTAAGCCGGATGGGAAAAATTTCAGCTACGGTTTTCCCATGATGCCCGGTAGCACTCGGAAAGAGAAATGGACTATTGGTACCCGCGTTTATAAAGTTAGTCCTTGGGGACTAAAAAAGTTACTGGTAAAGATCGATGCAAAAGATGAAAACACCACACTTCCGCTTTTTAGCCAATAGAATATATACAACTATTCAAAATGTCTTCGCACGAACGACCCTGTTCATCCACTTTAATAATAACAGCGCCTATGAAATCAAAAGCTAAACAAAAGGAGTATGCGAAACTTGTAGAAAAGCTACGATTCCTAATGGAAGAGGAATTCCTGTACCACAACCCTACTTTAGATGTATCCCTGTTGAGCCACATGCTTGGTGTTTCCAAAGGAAAGCTCTCCAAATTGATCAATGGTCACTTAGGCAAATCGGTTACTACCTATGTCAACGACTATCGCTTACAGGAGGTATTACACGTCTTAAAAACAAAAGATTCCAAAACGTTGACCATAACCGGTGTCGCTATGGAAGCAGGCTTTTGCTCCAAATCGACCTTTTACCGTCATTTTAAATATCGAATGAATTGTTCCCCATCGGCATTCTTCAAAAATAAGGAACGGAAAAGGGTTTATTTTTCAAATAAATAGTTCGTGACAAATTGAAAAATTGTGGTAAGTTTATTTATGAATTGAATTGCCTTCGTGTATGGAGAACGCTACCGTTTTACGAACATTCTATAATATTGAACCTTCCAGATTGGTAACCCTGGAAGGATATGACAGTATCAATGTTAAAGTACTTAGTTCCGAAGGTACTTTCGTGCTAAAACAATATCAGTTTTCACAAGCAACCTATGACCTACTGGTCTCGGAAAATCGCGTTTTACAGGAGTTGCGTACACAATCGGCCTATCATTTCCCCAAAGCGATTCCCTCCAAAACGGGCGATTTACTTGTTGTAGCAGAAAATGCCATCTATCGACTACTGTCATTTGTAGAGGGGGCATTTTTAGGGGACGTTATGCATGACCTTACTTTATTACGTTCTTTTGGAACGTTTCTTGGAACCATCGACCGGATAAGCTCCCGTATCTATGAACCGACGATCAATTCAAAGGAAACTGTTTGGGATTTGCAACATTTTTACAAAAACTACGAATTCCTAACATACATCAAAGACCCTAAACTGCGAAATAGGGTCGATTATTTCTTTTTGCAATTCTCGGAGTTGGTGGTACCGAATGCCTATCGCTTAAGAAAAGGAATCATTCACAATGACGCCAATCATTGGAATGTTCTCACCGAAAATGGCACGATATCCGGTATCATCGATTTTGGGGATATGTGCCATTCATGGCTCATAAATGAACTGGCCATTGCCATTACCTATGTGATGATGGAAAAAGAGCGGCCTTTAGACACTGCCATTCCTGTAATTACAGCCTACCATGCCCTGATGCCACTCGAAGAAATTGAACTTCGTATACTTTACTATCTGGTTGCCGCCCGTTTATGCACCAGCGTTTGCAACTCGGCTCGCACCAAGCTGCTTAAACCAGCTTCTGACTATATCACTATCAGCGAAAAGCCTGCTTGGAACCTGCTAGAAAAGTGGTTTACGATCAGTCCGATAAAAGCTGAGAATGAATTTAGAAAAGCCGCTGGTTACCGCTCAATTCCACACAACCATGTTCAAAATCAAATCGAACATAGAAGAAAACATATTAGTGAGGCCCTTTCGCTTAGTTATGAACGCCCATTTCAAATGGAAAGAGCCGCTTTTCAATATATGTATGACGCGGAAGGGAATACTATATTAGATGCCTACAATAATATAATGTTGGCAGGTCATGCACACCCTACGGTAGTAAGAGCGGGTCAACGGGCCATGGCGCAGTTGAATACAAATACACGATACCTCTATGAAAGTTTGTTGACCTACAGTCAGAAATTGCTTTCCAAATTCCCCGCTTCTTTGAACAAAGTTTTTTTTGTAAACTCTGGAAGCGCCGCAAGCGACTTGGCAATTAGACTTGCTCAAACCCATACACAAAAACAAAAAATCGTAGTACTTGAACACGGGTATCATGGAAATACGCGGATGGGCATAGATATAAGTCACTATAAGTACGATCACAAAGGCGGTAGTGGAAAGAAAGATGATATCCTGCAAACACGTATGCCCAAGGCATTTGGTTCGGGAATGAAAGACGATGGGGAGGCGGGAAGGTATTTTGCGGAATCTTTGAAAACACAGCTAACGCAGGAAAGTAATGATATTGCGGCATTTATCGCTGAGCCTATTGTCGGCTGTGGTGGACAAGTACCTTTGGCCAAAGAATATTTAAAGAACGTATATCCGATCATAAGAGCGAAGGGCGCGCTCTGTATCAGCGATGAAGTACAAGTGGGCTTTGGGCGTTTGGGCGATTGGTTTTGGGGTTTTGAAATGCACGATGTAATACCCGATATGGTAATTTTGGGAAAACCGATGGGCAATGGGCATCCCGTAGCAGCCGTAGTCACTACCGATGAAATAGCAGCCAGTTTCAACAATGGGCTGGAGTTCTTTAGCTCTTTTGGGGGAAACCCCGTTTCTTGCGCCATCGGTTCGGCGGTAATGGAGGTTATTGAAGAAGAAGGCCTACAACTACACGCCAAAGAAACGGGTAGTTACCTTCAAAAACGTTTAAACGATTTAAAAAAGGACTTTGTTGAAATAGCGGATGTACGGGGTACGGGATTGTTTTTAGGCGTTGAAATGGTGAATAAGGGAGGGGATCCAAATAAAAAACTGGCCTCTAAAATAAAAAATGGGCTTAGGGAGAATCATATCTTGATCGGCACCGACGGGCCGTTCGATAGTGTTCTAAAAATAAAGCCGCCCCTGTCTTTTACTAAGGGTGATTGTGAAATCTTAGTTGCTAGAATTAGCTCGCTCATGTCGGAGCTATTAAAAAAATGAATATTTTTACCCGATTCAAATCTTAAGAACAATATGCAAAATGACCTCCGAAAGCATATAGGCCTTGCCCTATTACGTATTGCCCCATCTGCCCTAATGTTATCACACGGTATTCCGAAATTTCAAAGTTTAATTAGCGGGGAAGAAATTCAATTTGCCGACCCGATAGGAATTGGGATGGCCCCATCTCTATTTCTTACCGTTATCGCAGAAGTAGTATGCCCCCTGTTAATGATTGTAGGTTTCAAAACACGTTGGGCAGCTATACCCGCGGCGATTACTATGGCCGTGGCAGCCTTTATTGTGCATGGTGCCGACCCTTTACAAAAGAAAGAACTTGCATTGATCTATCTGATAGTCTTTGTTGCCGTGAGCCTTTTGGGACCCGGTAAGTTTAGCATTGACAGAAAGTAAGTTATAGAATTTTCACCAACAATTCTTTAAGTAAATCGGTTTGTGCCAACGCATTGGCCCCTACTCCCTTGCCTTTCAAGTCCATTTCCCGTAAGTAAGATATTACTTGACTTACCTTTTTCATTGGGTAGTTTCGCGCAGCGGTTTGAAATTCACCAACGAAATAGGGGTTGATTCGCAGCGCACTGGCGACCCGCTTTGGCGAATGGTCTTGTAAACCATGATATTTAAGCAACTGGGAGAAAAAAGTGTGCAAAAGCGTTACCGTTAGTACAAAGGGATTGTCTTTCGGGTTTTGCGCAAAGTAATTGATAATACGGGTGGCTTTCACAACATCGCGCTCCCCAATCGCTTTTTTTAGTTCAAAATTGTTGTAGTCCTTACTGATGCCAATATGTTGCTCTATATGGGCCGGGGTAATTTCGGTCTCTTGGGGAAGTACTAATTTCAATTTTTCGAGCTCGTTGTGAATCCTTGAAAGGTCTGTTCCCAAATACTCTACCAGTAAGATGGCCGCTTTGTGCGAAATGCTATATTTTTTTCCGGCCAAAGTACGTCGAATCCAATCGGAAACCTGATTTTCGTACAGTTTTTTGCTTTCGAACAAAACGCCGCTTTTTTGGACCGCCTTGTATAATTTTTTACGTTTGTCAAGTTTTTTATACTTATAACACAAGACCAAAACCGTTGTAGGCTGCGGATTTTCTACATAGGGCGTTAAGTTTTCTATGGTTCGGGATAAGTGCTGTGCCTCCTTGACGATAAGTACCTGCCTGTCGGCCATCATTGGATAGCGCTTGGCATTGGAAACGATTTCATCAACACTCGCATCCCTTCCGTATAGTACAATTTGGTTGAAACCTTTCTCCTCTTCACGAAGTACATTGTTTTCGATGTATTCCGAAATACGGTCGATATAATAGGCTTCCTCCCCGAATAAAAAATAAATGGGCTTAATATCACCGCCTTGAATGGCGGCGACCAGTTGTTTTACTTCATCCATCCAAAAAAAATCATCAAATTTGCACCATGAAACCCCTGCAATTTCCGGCCTTCGACTTTCGCTTCAAAAGTAGCGAAAATAAAGTCCATATTTTTGATGTGGTACGCAAAAAATTTGTGGTTCTACAACCAGAAGAATGGGTGCGCCAGCATGTAGTGCACTATCTTTTGAAAATCAAAAAGTTCCCTCTGAGTCTTATCAATGTAGAGAAGCAATTGACCTTAAATGGTCGAAAGAAAAGATACGATGCCGTCATATTCAATTCAGATGGTACGATTCATTTATTGGTAGAATGTAAAGCCCCCTCTGTGGTGATCAATCAAGATGTATTTGATCAAATAGCCCAATACAATATGAATTTAAATGCCACTTATTTAATGGTTACCAATGGTTTAAGGCATTTTTATTGTGAAATGGATTACCAGGAAGAAAAGTACTCGTTTTTGCCTGCTATTCCCGATTTTAGCCGTTAATTTGCGAACGTTTTGAAAATTGCCATCGTCATACTGAATTGGAACGGAGAACTGCTGCTGGAAAGTTACCTTCCATCGGTTGTTCAATATTCGCCGCAAGCCGATATCTATGTAGCTGACAATGCCTCCACAGATGGATCGGTGCGCTTTGTACAAAAAAACTATCCCAACGTAAAGATCATTCAAAACTCCCAAAATGGCGGTTTCGCAAAAGGGTACAATGATGCCTTAAAGGAGGTGCAAGCAGACGTTTTTTGTCTTTTAAATTCAGATGTTGAGGTAACGGAACATTGGTTGACTCCCATAACACGTCTCTTGGCCGACGAACCTACGATTGGCATTGTTCAACCTAAGATTCTCGACCTTATGAAAAAGGATCATTTTGAATATGCCGGAGCCGGTGGCGGGTTCTTAGATCAGCTCGGGTACCCCTTCTGTAGAGGACGTATTTTTCAGGCACTTGAAAAGGACGAGGGGCAATACAACGACGTGCATGAAATTTTTTGGGCCACGGGAGCTTGTATGTTCATCCGAAAGAATATTTTTAATGACTTAAATGGCTTTGATGAAGACTATTTTGCACACCAAGAAGAAGTGGATCTCTGTTGGCGGGCAAAAAACCACGGACATCGGGTTTTCTATGTAGGTGCATCCGAAGTATTTCATCTAGGAGGATCTACTTTAAGTAATATGAATCCAAAAAAAACATATTTGAATTTTAGAAATTCACTCTTTTCGATTACAAAAAACCTTCCTAGACGAAAAGCATTCACCATAATTTTTCTGCGTTTGCTGTTAGATGGCGTGGCGGCTTTCCGGTTTATCATGCAAGGAAAATTAAATCATTGCATGGCCATTTTACGCGCTCATCTCAGTTTTTATAGGCAGTTTGGAAAAATGTACAAGAAAAGGGAAAAAGCCAAATTTGTATTAAAGTACTACATTGTTAAATCCATAGTGTGGTTACATTTCGTACATCAAAAAGAAAAGTTCAATGTTTTAGTAAAAGATTAACTAATTTTGATAAAGCGAAAAAGTGCTTATCGATAATTTTGCATCTTGTAAACACAAACCTTGAACAAATAACAAATTTTAATATTAGTATCATTATTATGAAAAAAATCATCTTAGGCTGTTTGGGAATTACCTTACTACTGTCTTCTTGTGTTTCACAAAAGAAATACGCCGACCTCGAAACAAAACACAAAGAAACGCAAGACCTGCTGAATTCTGCAACCGTTAAATTAAACGATTGCTTGGAGGAGAAAGCTACGGCAACTTCAAAAATGAAGACCTTGGAGGATCAAAATGCGTTTTTAAAAGCGAACAATCAAGAATTGATCAATAATATGGGGAACCTGACCACCTTGACCACCAAAGGTGCCGAGAACCTTGAAAAGTCTTTAGAAAGTCTGAAAGAAAAGGATTTGACCATTCGAAAGTTAAACGATGCGATTACAAGACGTGATTCAGTAAACCTTTCATTGGTTCAAAGTCTTAAAGGAGTTCTAGGAAACTTGGATGATGAGGATATTGAAATTAGTGTAGAAAAAGGAGTGGTATTCGTTTCCATCTCTGACAAACTATTGTTCAGCAGTGGTAGCTACAATGTTACAAGCCGGGCCAAAGAAGTGTTGGGTAAAGTAGCCAAAGTGGTAAACAACAAACCTGATTTCGAATTCATGGTAGAAGGCCATACTGATGATGTCCCCTACAACGGCGGTGGCGGTGTATTAAGAGATAACTGGGATTTGAGTGTGAAACGTGCTACTGCTGTGGTTCGCATCCTCCAGAATGACTACGGTGTAGATCCTAAACGTATGACAGCGGCCGGTAGAGCGGAGTTTGTTCCTGTATCACAGACGGAGAAATCAAAGAACAGAAGAACGAGAATCGTAGTGTTGCCTAAGATTGATCAGTTCTATAGCATGATTGAAGAAGGAATGAAAGATCCTGCGATCAATAACTAATAGCTTTTTTATCGAACATATAAAAGTGCGCTTTACGGCGCACTTTTGTTATTTAAAGTTGGAGCTATAGAGACGCTTTGCACCTAAAAAATATCGGGATTTCCTTTGCCCTCACGCACAACATACGGACTGCCATCAGAAAGATCGATAATGGTAGAGGCCACATTGTCGCCGTAACCACCATCGATTACCAAATCAACAAGATTACCCCATTTTTCATAAATCAACTCGGGATCTGTAGTATATTCGAGTAACTCATCCTCATCACGGATGGACGTCGATACAATAGGATTCCCCAAACCAACGACCAATGCATTGGCAATACGGTTGTCGGGAACCCGTATTCCTACGGTCTTTTTCCTTTTAAAATCTTTGGGGAGGTTATTGTTGCCCGGCAAGATAAACGTGTAGGCACCCGGCAAGGCACGCTTCAGTATCTTGAAAGTAGCGGTATCTATTTGACGAACATAATCGGAAAGGTTGCTTAAATCTGCACAGATAAACGACCATTGTGCTTTGGCCAATTTTATACCCTTTATGCGGGCAATACGTTCCAAGGCCCTTGTATTCGTAATATCACAACCAAGCCCATACACAGTATCGGTAGGATAAATTACGAGTCCCCCTTTTCGAAGTACTTCCACTACCCTCTCTATTTCCTTAGGGTTCGGATTGTCCTCATATATCTTAATAAACGCAGCCATTGATCATAGTTAATAACTACGAAGTTAAGGATATCAAAATAATACCGTTTAACACGATATTATTTGTACTTTTGACCTATTAAAGTCTCTTTGTAAACATACTAGGCGTCGATGTATCCAACATCGAACTTAAAAGCCATCAACAACCGTCGATGGCACATCTTCAATTCACTAAATACAAAGAGAAATCATGATTCAAAATACAAAGATTGCCATCATTGGTGGTACGGGAAAATCTGGCCAATACTTGATAAGGCAGCTGATAACACGCAAGGTGTATTTCAAAATGCTCGTGAGAAACCCAAAAAATGGTACTATAGGGAGCCCGTTTGCAGAAATCGTTCGCGGCGATGTATCCAATATCGATACGGTACGGAATTTATTAAGTGGCTGTAATGCTGTCATTAGTCTGCTTGGAAGTGGAATACCTCCCAGCAAACCAACTATTTTTAGTACCGGAACGCAAAACGTTCTTTCAGTAATGCAGGAATTTGGGTTAAAGCGCTATGTAGTGGCAACGGGATTGAATGTAAATACCGTCCAGGACCAAAAAAGTCCTAAAACCCAATTTGCAACGGATTGGATGTATCAAAACTTCCCGAAGTCGACAAAAGACCGACAGGATGAGTACGAGTTGCTGGTAGCAAGTCAATGCGATTGGACCTTGGTACGTTTGCCCGTCATTACCTTAACCGAGGAACGCATGGTGGTCAAAACAAGACTTAATGACTGTGAAGGCGATCATATCAATGCCGGAGATTTGGCAGATTTTCTGATCTCGCAGCTTACGGATACCACTTTTTATAAGGAAGCGCCTTTTTTATTCAATTAATTTTCAAGGCCTTGGTTATGATTCAATAATCAGGGCCTATTTGTTTTGTAGGTTATTTAAAAGGTCCATTATCGGAATATATTCTTGAAAAAGGATGCTAAGTCCAATGACGGTTCTATTGCAAGTTAATCAACTGTGCTTCGCAAATTGTTCTTAGATAACACTTTTTCCTGGGCCTGCAATCATGATATGGAAAACTCATACAATGAAATAGTTTCGCGCTATTAGGCCATATTCGCGGGTAAATTCGCCTAGGCCAAAACAATGATTTCCCATAATTTTCCTAAAATGGACACAAAAAACGAAAATCTTCCCTAGTTCTTTACAGGAAAATCCTACCACAGGCAGTAGTAATAGGCCGTTTAACTTTTTTTTAACGGATGATTTGTGTCAAACGCTTATTTACCTCATTTTTGTAAAAAAAATAATATGAGAAACCTGTTACTTCTATTCATTTTATTTACTGCCACGATAGTATCCGGGCAGTACAATAAAAGTGCCCCCTGGATGGTAGCATTGGAAAAAAAACAATCCGCTACTGTTTCCAAAAATGGAAATGATTCTTTTACCATTTACGAAATTTCAGATTCCTTTGAAGCGTATTGGAAAGACAAAGACCCTGATAAAAAAGGAAGTGGTTACAAACCCTTCATGCGGTGGAAAAACTATTGGGAACAAATGGCCAATGCCGATGGTTCCCTACCCAGCCCGGCCGAGTACTGGCAGAGTTTTAAAAACAAACAGAACAATGCAGGCAAACCGGTCAATCCAACCAGTGATTGGAGCTCTATCGGACCCTTTGAGCATGGTAGGTTTTCAGGAGCTTTACCGGGACAAGGCCGTGTGAATGCAGTGGCCGTAGATCCGAATGACCCAAATACGTGGTATGTGGGTGCGCCCGCAGGAGGTATTTGGAAATCGACCAATGCAGGGACCACTTGGGCCACCTTGTTCGACGATTTTCCCCAAATTGGGGTTTCAGGTATTGCCATCGACCCGAACAATTCTGATATCGTTTATATCGCCACAGGTGATGACGACGCAGCCGATTCCTTTAGCGTAGGGGTTTTTAAATCATTGGATGGCGGTGCTACCTGGAATGAAACAGGCTTAAATCCTTCTAGTGGAGGTACCGGTTTTTTGATGAATGAAATTACGATAGACCCGACCAACTCCAATGTTATATGGGTAGGGACCAATGCAGGTCTGCAAAAATCAGTAGACGGCGGGGATACCTGGGAGGTGAAACAAAACGGGAATATCTCCGATTTTAAGTTAAAGCCCGGAAATAGTCAAGTAATCTATGCCGTAGATACCAATTCCTATTATGTATCGGTAAACGGGGGGGATAGCTTTACCGAGGTAACGACAAATTTACCGACCAACTCTGGAAGACTGGCCTTAGCAGTGACCCCGGCCAACCCCAATATGGTGTATCTGTTGAGTGCCGACCGTGGTGCGAACGATTTTGCCTTTCAAGGACTTTTTAAATCTACCGATAGCGGGCAATCTTTTACCGAGACGGCCAATACCGTTAATATTTTTGAATCGAACCAAGCGTGGTTTGATCTGGCTATTGAGGTCTCCCCGACCAATGCCAATGAAGTGTACATTGGTTGTTTAAATATTTGGAAAAGTACCAATGGCGGGGATGATTTTACACAACTAAATCAGTGGTTCGATGCTACACCTTCTTATACACATGCCGATATCCATACCTTGAAATTTTTTAATGGAAACCTTTTCTGCGGGAGTGATGGCGGGGTGTATGTCTCCGAGGACAACGGAACAACTTTTACCGACTATACCGCAGGAATTGCTATTAGCCAGTTCTATCGTTTGTCCGTAGCGAAGAGCGACTCTGGTAAGATGGCAGGGGGACTTCAGGATAACTCTGGTTTTGTACGGAATAATGGGAGCTGGAACGTCTATACGGGCGGTGACGGAATGGACTATGAAATAGACCCCACCAACAGTAGTCTTGTTTATGGGTTTAGCCAATTTGGCGGGAACCTATGGGTCTCTACCAATTCGGGACAGTCTATAGGACGTGTTTTCCCTCCTACGGATGGTGATAACAACTCCATCCGCGGCAATTGGATTACCCCATTGGCCATTAATAGTGAAGGAGAGGTATTTTCCGGTTTTGATGGGCTCTATAAGTTAGAGGGCAATTCTTGGACAAAGCTGTCCGGGGTAGGTTCTGGCCCGTTGGATGATGTCGAGATTGACCAGACGAATTCCGATAACATCTATGTGGCTGAAAATGCTACCTTGTTCAGAAGTACAAACGGTGGAACTACCTTTACCATCTTGAACGAATTTGATTCCAATATTTCGGATATTGCGTTGAATAGCACAGACCCAAACGTCCTATATGTGACCACTTCCAACCGAGTTGGAACGTCGCAAAGTGGGCAACCCAATCAACGAGGGGTTTTTAAACTCACCATTAACGGATCAAATGCGACGGAGGAAGAAATCACCTTAAATCTTCCTACAGATCAAGCTTTCCTATCCATCGCACATCAAGGTAGAGACGCTACCAACCCTATTTTTGTGGGCACCAACCTTGGCGTATATCGCTTGGATGATACGTTGACAGAATGGGAAGACTATTTCACCGGTTTTCCGAATACGGCAGTAGGGGACTTGGAAATATCGGTCGATGACGCGATTATTACCGCTGCAACCTACGGGCGGGGTATCTGGCAATCGCCGATTCCTGTGCAAGCACCCGACAATGATGCGCGGTTGTTAAGTGTAACACCTGGCAATAGCGCCGTTTTCTGTGATGACGTAGTTCCCGAAATAGTGGTTGAAAACAAAGGAGCCAACTCCATTACCTCTGTAGATGTCACCTATGATGTGAATGGCGGAAGTAGTGAAAGTTTTAACTGGACAGGTACCATTCCTGTAGGGGGACAGGAGACCATTCCATTTCCTTCTTTTTTAACTGGGTTTGTGGGCATTGTGGCTTTAAACGTTAGTATATCTATCACCGATGACGCCTATTCGGATAACAACAGCCTTAGTACGGACTTTATATTAAACGAATCTACTCCCCAAAATACCCTCTTCACTTTCGAAAGTGAGAGTGAAGCATTGTTCGCTTTCAATGAGGGAGGTACTGGATCGGTATGGGAACGAGGGGTGCCCACTGGCACGTTGTTGAATACCGCAAGTTCTGGTACCCAGGTAATGGGAACGGTATTGGATGGAAATCACCCGGACCAAACCAAAGGTTTTTTACTAAGTAAGTGTTACGACCTATCGAACCTTTTGGCACCAAAGCTGAGCTTTGATATGGCCTATGATCTCGAAGAGAATTGGGATGTTGTATATGTAGAATATTCAACAAACGGTGGAACTGCTTGGGAGGTCCTTGGTAGTATAGATAGCCAGCCCAATTGGTACAATAGCGATAGAACAAATGCCATTTCAGGGGAGGCTGATGATTGTCAAAACTGCCCCGGGGCCCAATGGACCGGCACCAATGCTACCATGACCGAGTATACCTATGACTTTGTGGCCAATGCGGCCCTTGGAGAAGTCGATTTGACTACAGAAACGAACATCCTTTTTAGAATCGTTTTCCAATCCGACCCGGCTGTTACACAAGAAGGCGCTATTGTCGATGATTTTATTGTTAGTGGGTTTATAGATGATGAGGACGATGACAACGATGGCGTATTGGATGTGGACGATAACTGTCCGTTAGTCGCCAACGCTGATCAGACGAATACGGATGGGGATGACGAGGGCGATTCCTGCGATATGGATGATGACAATGACGGTATTTTAGACCTAGATGATAATTGTCCATTAACACCCAATGCCGATCAAGCCGATTTTGATGGTGATGGTATTGGTGATGTTTGTGACGATGATATTGATAATGATGGGGTGCCAAATGCGCAAGATACTTGTCCTGAGACACCCGTTGGAGCGGTAATCGACGTTACTGGATGTGCTATATTTTCATTACCTGCCAATAACTTTAGGATACTCACCAACGGAGAGTCCTGTATTAGTAGCAATAACGGTAGTATTATCGTCGAGGTTGTTGAAGCACTCAACTATACGGCAACCCTGACGGGTACTGGCACTCCGATCGAAAATACGTTTACGGATACGACCACTTTTGCCGACTTGGAGGCGGGATCCTATCAAGTATGCATCACGGTGGACGGAGAAGCGGGTTATGAAAACTGTTTCGACTTAATTATTTCCGAACCAGAACCCTTATCGGTAGCATCAAAAGTAAGTAGTTTAAAAGGAGAGGTAACCTTCGATCTATCTGGTGGGGACCGCTACTTTATCACCTTGAACAATGAGGTGTTCACTACTACCGAAAAACAAATTACACTTCCGCTCAATCAAGTTGAGAATGCTGTGTCCATAAAAACGGACAAGGACTGTCAAGGCGTGTATAAGGAAACCATCGTACTCAGCAATGAATTGTTTATTTATCCCAACCCTATAGAAAGTGGTAATTTGACCGTTTTCCTAGGAAATACTTCCAGCAAAGAAGCTACGTTATCCTTGTATAGTATTAATGGCGCAACGGTATTTACGAAACCTTTTGCCATTAATGCCGGTACCGTTCAGTTCAACGTAGACGTCTTGTCAAAAGGCATTTACATTTTAAATGTAAAGACCGACAAGACCTTGTTAACCCAAAAAATTGTAAGAAAATGAAAGTAGCATATATAACAGGAATTATAACGTTAAGTGTAATGATATCTTGCGGTGGAGGCGGTGACGACTCCCCCCCACCTACTCCGCCCGACCCCGTTGCGGATCCCAAGGCCACTACCTTGGTATTTCCTGAAAACAATACAGAGTGCAACGAGGGCGTGGTTGTAGATGACACCAGAAGCAGGGTAACTTTTCGTTGGAACCAGGCGGATGATACCGATAATTATGAGGTCAATGTGCGCAATTTGAATACGAACAATACCAGTACTTCACGCGTTCCGGGAACAGAGGTTGAAATTCAAATTGATAGAGGTACCCCTTACGAATGGTATGTGGTATCCACCGCCATGGGTACCAACGTTACCGCGGAGAGCGCCAAATTCAAATTTTACAACCAAGGCCCGGGAATTACAAACTATGCCCCTTTCCCTGCAGAGGCAGTCAGTCCCGCTAGAGGTGCCACGGTAAGCAGCACTTCGGGGATGATTACCTTAGAATGGACCGGAAGTGATATCGATGATGATATTACGGAATACGAAGTGTTTTTTGGTACGGATCCAAATCCTGCAGCTTCTATTGGAACCGCTACGGAAACGACCTTTGATGCAACGGTGATGGCAGATACTACCTACTACTGGCGTGTGGTGAGTACCGATAGCCAAGGGAATACCTCTCAATCGGAAATATTTGAATTTAAAGTAAGTAGCTAATTGCGCATCGCGGTCTTTTTTGACCTCGTCTGGGTATCAAACGGTTAATTAAAATGAAAAGAATAGTCATAGTTGCAATGGTAATCGGTTTGGCAAGCTGTGCTTCTCAAAATACGCTTGAGACAACCAATATTCCTTTTAAAGTTGGGAGTAGTAGTTTTCAGGAGTGGACCGGTGGCAGGGAGGAAAGCGGTGCTGGCGGAGAACTGAATATTTCAATGTCCGAACTACCAGAAGAGGCCATCACTTTTGAAAAGGTCTACTTCAGGGGGCGTGCCATGAATTGTAAACTAATGAAGGGCGAAGAAAATACCGCACTCGTCTCTTCTTTTAAATTAGAAGATGGATCAAAGGCAGGCCTTGGCAAGGATGTACAAAAAATGCTGGACACTTTTGAAGTAAAGGGAACCGAAGCCATTATAGCGTATACCGCCGAAGATGGAAAAACCAAATATGTAAAGGTTACCGGAATAAAGGAAAAAGCCCCGCGCATCTACTCCAGCAGACCTAAAAATTAACTAAGAATATCAAAAAAATGGTGAATGCGAATTGAAAATACGGGGTATTTTCGGTTCGCATTTATTTTACCTGATACACCCGTACATAATCCACCTCCATGGTTGCTGGGAAAATAGAATTATCAACCCCTTTAATACCGCCCCAATTACCTCCCACGGCAATATTCATCAAAAAGTAAAACTCTTTGGCGAAGGGCCAATTGTCTTCATTAAACGTATTGGGCCGTAAGAATGAAAGTTGCACGTTTTTAATATCATCGATATAGAACTTCAAATACTTTTCGGTCCATAACACCCCATAGTTATGAAATTCTTCTTCAATGGTTTCCAAGGGCAATGGTCCCGAGGTTATTTGGGTACCATTCATATGATTGTTTGCCGTGCTATGTATTGAAAAATGCATCTGATTCGGTTCGAAACTTACATATTCCATGATGTCGATTTCCCCACAGGCAGGCCATCCTACCGATTGTATGTCATTGCCTAACATCCATATTGCGGGCCAAATGCCGTTGCCTTTGTGCTCTGGCATCTTCGCCCGTATTTCCATACGTCCCTTTCGAAACGATTTTTTGCTATTCATCCTCGTAGAAGAATAGTTTGCTCCATTGCTTTTCTCATTTCGGGCAATGATTTTCAGCGTACCATCACTTACAACCACATTATCTCCGTCTACATAGTTTTGCAGTTCATTGTTTCCCCAACCGTTTGCCCCAGTTTCAAAAAGCCAATTTTCCGTGGAAACCGCATCTCCATCAAACTCATCGCTCCATACCAGGGTGGCCTTATCCCAATAATCCTCTGCAAAAACGTCCGGTAATGGATCGGGAGTCGGCTTTTCTTCCGCAACAACTTCCGGATTGCCACTATCAGATCCTCCGCAGGAGTTTAAGGTAATCACAAGAACGCTTAAAAGGTATAGTTTAGAGGGTATCATACAACTTCGTTTGTTTATAAAGATAGCCAGAATAGCCGAAAGGCGCAATTAAGATGCTTATTGAGAGCTATTTACAGTACTTCTAGTTTCGCGAAGCGCAACAATAGTTTTTTTATATCTCCTTTTTCAAACTGAATTTCTGCTTTTTTGTCATTTCCAACGCCTTCTATTTTCAACACTTTGCCCCGGCCAAAACGCGTATGATTTACCAAGGAGCCTTCCTCCAAATTGGAATCCACAACATTCGTATTGCCGACTGGTTTCGAAAGTTCGGGCTTTAGTTTACGCAGCTTCCGTAGTTGTGTTTCACTTGGTTTCAACACACTTGGCGGGGTGCCTTTTACAGGTTTCGTCTGGCGTAGTTTACTCTTGTCGACTTCTCCAAAAATATCGGAATCTATAAGCGGTTTGTAACGATATCCCGCGTCTAAAGGAGTAAGGTTTTCCACATATTTTTCATCAATTTCTTCCAAGAACCTACTGGGTTCGGCATCGATCAACTTCCCCCATCGATAGCGGTTTTGGGTATACGTAAGATACGCTTGTTTTTCGGCCCTGGTCAGTGCTACATAAAACAACCTACGTTCTTCTTCCAATTCACTGCGGGTGTTCATGCTCATTCCTGAAGGAAAAAGATCTTCTTCCATTCCCACAATATACACATGGGGAAATTCGAGCCCTTTGGCCAAATGAATGGTCATAAGCGCCACACGATCATCATCTCCCGTGTCTTTATCAAGGTCCGTTGCCAATGCCACATCTTCCAAAAACTCCCCGATATCACCCTTGGCGTCCGCCAATTCTTTCTGCCCCTCCACGAAGTCTTTGATGCCGTTCAATAGTTCTTCGATATTCTCCATGCGAGCGATTCCCTCTGGAGTGCCGTCTTTTTTAAATTCCAGTAAAATCCCGGTTTTTTTAGCAACATGTTCGGCCAAGGCAAAGGCGTCGGCCCCTTCGTTCATGATTTGAAAACTCTTGATCATGGTTACAAAGTCCCGTAGTTTGTTCTTGGTGCCAGAATTGATATTTAATTCAATTCGATCCAAATTTTCGATCACTTCAAAGATCGACCTGCCATAGTGGTTGGCGGCTACGACCAACTTATCGATAGTCGTCTGGCCGATACCCCTTGCCGGGAAATTGATAATTCTTTTTAACGCCTCCTCATCTTTGGAGTTGATGACCAATCGCAGATAACTCAAAACATCTTTGATCTCCTTACGCTGATAAAAAGAAAGTCCGCCATAAATGCGATACGGAATATCTCTTTTGCGCAATGCATCTTCTATAGATCTAGATTGTGAATTGGTTCGGTATAAAACCGCAAACTGGCCATTGGCCATTTGATGCTGCATGCGATTTTCCCAGATAGAGTTGGCGACGTACCTACCCTCCTCCGCATCCGTGGGGCTGCGATGTACTTTTATGAGCGGACCATCATCATTCGCGGTCCAAACCACTTTCTCCAATTGGTTTTTATTCTTTGCAATAATCGAGTTGGCAGCATTTACAATGTTCTTGGTCGATCGATAGTTCTGTTCCAAGCGGTACATACCCACATTCTCGTAATCGCGCTGAAAATTGAGGATGTTACTAATATTCGCCCCGCGGAACGAATAAATACTCTGCGCATCGTCCCCTACTACACAAATATTATGATAACGATCTGCGAGTGCTTTTACGATCAAATATTGCGAATGATTGGTATCCTGATACTCATCGACCAATATATATCGAAAACGGTCTTGATATTTCATCAGTACTTCAGGAAACCTGTTCAAAAGTTCATTGGTTCGCAATAATAGATCATCAAAATCCATCGCGCCGGCCTTGAAACAACGGTCTACGTAATTTTGGTAAATATCCCCCATTCTGGGACGCTTTGCCATCGCATCGGCCTCGACCAGTTCTGGATTGTTAAAATAGGCTTTTACGGTAATGAGACTATTTTTATAGGACGAGATTCGGTTCTGTACCTGTTTGTATTTGTAGATATCCTTATCCAACCCCATTTCTTTGATAATCGAAGCAATCAACCGCTGGGAATCCTGTGTATCGTAAATAGTAAAATTGCTCGGAAACCCTAACTTGTCCCCATCATACCGCAGCAGCTTTGCAAAAACCGAGTGAAATGTGCCCATCCAAAGGTTTTTCGTCTCTGAAACCCCCACAATATCTGCAATACGTTTCTTCATCTCACGTGCTGCCTTATTCGTAAAGGTCAATGCTAAAATATTGAACGAGTCTACCCCTTGCGCCATTAAATGGGCTATTCGAAAGGTTAGTACACGTGTTTTACCGGAACCCGCCCCGGCAATGACCATAAGCGGACCATCTTTATGTAATACAGGTGCCTTTTGGGCATCATTCAATCCATCTATAAAGCTACTCAAATCGTATTGTATTAGGTATTATCGATATCGGGCAAAGGAATTTTAAAATCGAATTATAGGTTCAACTGTGTTTTTTCAAATTCTACATCCTTCCTTCTTCTAACTTGTGAAATTAGCGATAATTGCGGGCTTAGTGAAATGATGCGAAGCATAATTATAAACAATAACTGGTGGTTCTCTTGATTTTGGATATATTTAGGGATCAAACCGATCAAATGGGTATAATGCTGCGCTTTTTTGTGATTTTAGGACTCTCGCTTCTTCCGTGCGTTGCTGCCGCGCAGGACAAGGCTGCAGGGCCCATCATTCCCGATTTTGGGAAAGTATATCGGGTAGAGAACGCCGATTTGAAAGTGGATGCCGATAAAGAATACAAAGCTGTTTTTGATATAATGAATTCCCCGGAGTCCCACGACGCTTTAAATCGCACCATTGAAACCGCTGCGCGCTTCTTAAATATGCACGCACAGCGTGGTGTTCCTGCTGCAAGGCTAAAAGTAGCCTTGGTGGTTCACAATAAGGCCTCTAAAGATGTCATGAACAATACCGCTTATCAAAAAAGATATGGCACCGATAACCCCAATCAGGAATTGATACAGGCGCTTATGGCGGCAGGTGTTGAAATCGTTTTCTGCGGACAATCTTCCCATGCAAGGGAGATTCCCAAAGAAATGATGATTGAAGGGGTACAATTGTCCTTATCCGCAATGACCGCTTTGATTCACTTTCAAGATGAAAATTATAGATTAATCAAGTTTTAAATTAATACCTATGAAGTATCTGTTAATACCGACCCTACTATGTTTTGTCTTCGCTGTTCAAGCGCAGGGACCCAATTTAGAAAAAGACTATGGCGCGGTTGAAAATAAAGTAATTGAGTGGCGCAGGGAAATACACCAAAACCCCGAATTGGGGAATCGAGAATTCAAAACGGCCGAAAAGATTGCCAAACATTTAAAATCATTGGGCATTGAAGTGCAGACGGGTGTTGCCCATACAGGCGTTGTGGGCTTATTGAAGGGCGCAATGCCGGGGAAGGTCGTAGCTTTACGAGCCGATATTGATGCACTTCCGGTTACGGAACGGAATGACTTGCCATTTAAATCGACCGTTACCTCTGAATTCCTTGGAGAAAAAGTTGGCGTGATGCATGCCTGTGGTCATGATACCCACACTGCCATTTTGATGGGTGTGGCCGAAGTACTATCCAAAAATAAGGATAAGATCAAAGGCACCGTTAAATTCATATTTCAACCGGCGGAAGAAGGACCGCCACCTGGAGAAGAAGGCGGAGCCTTGTTGATGGTGAAGGAAGGCGTGATGGAAAACCCGAAAGTGGATGCTATTTTTGGTCTTCACATTAATTCGCAAACGCCGGTCGGGGTCATTCGTTACAAATCTGGCGGTACCATGGCGGCTGCCCAAAGCTTTACCATCAAGGTAAAGGGCAAACAAAGTCATGGATCACAACCGTGGTCGGGTGTTGATCCTATTTTGATAAGTGCCAAAATCATCGATGGACTGCAGACGATTATCAGTCGAGAAGCAAATCTTACCAATGAGGCAGCGGTGATCACGGTAGGTAAGATAAAAAGCGGCGTACGTTTTAATATTATCCCGGAAAGTGCAGAAATGATCGGTACTATCCGTACGTTGGATTATGATATGAAAGACCATATTAATAAACGAATGGTCGAAATGGTCGCCGATATCGCAAAAGCATATGGGGGCGAGGCTACCTGTGAAATTCGTGAGGCCACTGAAATCACCTATAACGAACCGGCTTTGGTAGACCAAATGTTGCCGACCATACAGCGGGTTGCGGGCGCGGCAAATGTAAAAACACAAAAAGCGATTACCGGCGCTGAAGACTTTTCCTATTTTCAAAAAGAAGCTCCCGGTTTTTTCTTCTTTTTAGGAGGGATGACGCCCGGGACAACGGAATCTTTTCCGCATCATACCCCGGATTTTAAAATTGATGATAGCGGCCTCTTATTAGGCGTAAAAACACTTACCGAGATGAGCTTGGACTATTTAAACCAATAAGTGCAATATTGGCACCTAATAGTTGCGGGATGTAAGTCATACTGCATCTTTTAGACACTTTTTATAGTAACCCATATAGAAAAAGCAATGGATCACTTTCTTTCCCTCCTTTCTATGGTGCCCTGGTGGGCATGGATTTTGGTAGTTTTAGTACTCGTGGCAATTCGCGATGTCTTCTTTCAAAAATCGCATACAATTTCGCACAACTACCCTATTGTTGGACATTTACGGTATTGGCTGGAAAGTATTGGTCCGGAAATGCGACAGTATTTTGTAGCAAATAATAGAGAGGAACTTCCATTTAATCGCATCGAAAGGGGGTGGATTTACGCCTCTGCCAAAAAAGAGAATAACTATGAAGGTTTTGGCACCGACCGCGATATTTATGCCCACCAGCATATTTTTATTAAAAATCAGATGATGGGGTATCAGTTGTCTGATGAACATCCAAACAAAACTGATACTTCTTTCCTTCCCTGTGCCAAGGTCATCGGGGCCTATAACAAACGTAAAAAGCCGTATCGTCCTGCCTCGGTCATCAATGTATCCGCCATGAGTTTTGGCTCGTTGTCAGCTGCTGCGGTGGAGTCTTTGAATAAAGGAGTCGCTAAGTCGCAAGCATATCACAATACGGGCGAAGGAGGCCTTTCACCTTATCACAAACAAGGAGGCGATGTCGTTTTTCACTTTGGAACAGGTTATTTCGGCGTACGCACCGGTGACGGTAATTTCTCGATGGAAAAAATGAAAAAGTTGGTTGCTGAAAACCCTTGTATCAAAGCCATCGAAATAAAATTATCGCAAGGGGCAAAACCAGGAAAAGGCGGCGTATTGCCCGGCGCTAAAATCACTCCGGAGATTGCAGAAATCAGAGGCGTAGAAGTCGGTAAAGATGTACTTTCACCTGCGACTCACAAAGCATTTAGCACTGTTTCAGAACTTTTGGAACTCATAGAGGCCATTGCGGATGAAACCGGATTACCAGTAGGCATCAAGGGTGCAATCGGGAAATTAGATCAATGGGAAGAGTTAGCGGATAAAATGGTGGCTAGTGGGAAAGGACCGGACTTTATTGCCGTAGATGGCGGCGAAGGTGGTACTGGGGCTGCTCCCCCATCATTCGCCGATCATGTTTCGTTGCCATGGATTTATGGCTTCTCCAATCTCTACAAGGTCTTTCAACGACGCAAACTTACAGAGCGCATTGTTTTTATTGGCAGTGGTAAACTAGGGTTTCCTGCTAAGGCGGCAATGGCATTTGCCATGGGGGTGGATTGTATCAATGTTGCGCGGGAGGCAATGATGAGTATTGGATGTATACAAGCGCAGGTGTGTCATACGAACAAATGTCCGGCTGGCATCGCAACCCAAAACAAATGGCGGCAAAAAGGGATTAGCATTCCGTTAAAATCGGATCGTTTGTCACAGTACTTTAAAACGTTCCGAAAAGAGTTTTTAGAAATCACCCATGCCGCCGGTTACGAACATCCGTGCCAATTTACGATGAAAGATATACAGGTGAACGTTGACGATGTTGATTTCAATAGGGATCTGAAGACCTGCTACGGTTATGAAAAAACACCGGTTTCCTTCGAATCGGTTACAAAACTCTATGAGTGCGTACACCTTGGGGGAAAGGATTTCCAAAAAACTTCTTAATACCCTATTTTTGTGCCAAACATTCATTTAGAAATTGCAAAATAGACCCCAATGAAGCGAACTTTACTTCTATTAACACTGTTCTTAGTTACCTATTCTACGGTTCAAGCCCAGAAAAAAAGCGAATTATTTGCTCAAATCGAAGCGTTAAAATCAGAACTGGATTCTGTGAACGGTTTGGTTACTACCGCGAGAAAAAATGAAAAAGTAAGCACGGCCCGTGCAGAATCATTTGAAGGCCAGGTGATTGAATTGCAGGATGCCAACGCCACCCTGCTGAAAAATTTAACCAGTTTTGCCGAGGTTTCAAATAAGAACTCCGAGAATATTAATAATGTACTCGCAAGCCTGGAAGAGAAAGAATCTCAGTTAAAAGGCATCAATGATGCGATTGCCAGTAATGATTCAACCGCAATCGTTGCCCTAACGAATGCCAAACAGACCTTAGGGGAGAATGCCAAAGTTGGGGTTGCCAATGGGGCATTGGTCATTTCTGAAAGCCTCGATATGCTCTTTGGCGGAAGCGCAAATACGACCGTTAATCCCACTGCCGAACCATGGATAGGGAAAGTTGCACAGCTATTGAAGGTAAACCCCAGTATGTCGCTAACAGTGGAAGGGCTCAGTATGACCGGGGAGTTGGGTTTGGCCACACAACAAGCTGCCGCTATCGCTTCGCTCATACAATCAAAATTTGAAATTGATGCAGGCCGTATTATGGTGCAGGGAAAGGATGGCAATTTCAAAGAGGGTATCAATTTCAAAATTCACCCCAAGTACAATGAATTTTATGCAATGGTCAAGGGGAATGTGAAAAATTAAAACCAGCACCGTTCTTCAAAATTGGGAATTTTTTGTGTGGGGCATCCTCTTGGGAAGCCATTTTTGACCGAGAGCATAATTTTTGGTGAAATAGTTCGTTCTAAATCCAGTAACCAAACGAGTACGACCGCTGTTGTCGGAAACTAAAACCACCAAAATGAAAGGAGAACAAATTCTACAAATGTTCGGATTCTTATTACCCGCTGTTGTCACTGGGGTAGTAGCATTTTATTTCTTTAAGATGCATACCAAAAATGAGGATGGCAGAAGGCGTTTTCTATTACATAAAGACACTCAGAAAAACACATTACCCATTCGATTACAGGCCTACGAGCGAATGGCACTCTTCTTGGAACGTATCGCAATTCCCAGCCTTGTGGTGCGCGTGGCTCCAAAATCTACCAGCAAAAACGATTATGAAAACTTATTGATCAAGAGCATAGAAACGGAGTTTGACCATAATCTTTCCCAGCAAATCTATATGACAGACGAATGTTGGAATGTAATCAAGGCTGCCAAAAGTGCTACGATTCAAATGATTCGTAAGGCCGCCATGAGCGAAACGGATTCTGCCGATAAACTACGGGAAGATGTCCTTACCGAAACCATGGACAAGACCTCCCCTTCCACTACGGCCCTTTCGTTTGTAAAGAAGGAAATTGGCGATTTGTGGTAAGCACGGTCTCTCTTTAAAAAAGCGTTTTGCATAGCTCGTTAAAAAAAGCTTACTCTACTGTTTCGGGTTCTATCTGATTCAGTTCCACGTTTTTGTGCTTCGCATAGTTGTAGCCACTCTGCCACCACTTGGTCATTTTTTCTTTATCAAACACCAAAGAATTGGTGGTTAATACCGTGGGGGTATAGTAAAAGTTGATAATTGCTTCATTATGGCCGGCGACCAACTTCCCTATTCGAATGTTCTGATACTCGATACGGTCTAGTATAAACTCGAAAATAGTAGTTAAAAGAGAGAAAGGGTTCTTCGAAGGCATTCGGTTTAAGTGGTTTACCTCCGTTTGAAGGATAATTACATCAATTTCTGTGGCGCCTCTTTTTACTGCTTCCTCGATTGGGACCATATTTCCCAATCCACCATCCGCATATTCACAACCATTTTTACGCACTAAACTCATAAAAGGAGCATAGTTACAGGAAATCCAAATCCACTCGCAGAACTCTTCGTATGAAAAATCGTTGATACACTTATACTCGACCTGGTTGAGGGATAGGTTCGAGACGGTGACCACAATTTCTTTGGGACCGTTCTTTAGAATATCAAATTCTTCCTCCGTAAAACAATCACGGATTAACGCTAACAGGTTTCTGCTCTCTCCAAACGTTTTTTTTCCACGGTAAAAGTTCTTCAAAATGTTCCAATGGTTCATTCCGATGTTGTCAACCCCGTGTTTTCGTTCCACAGTAAAGGGACAATTGCTAAAAATACTTTTTTGATTTACCGAAGTGTAGACCTTTTTAATCTTCTCTATCTTTTCCAGGGCCAAATGCGAAATCAACAAACTACCGGTAGAAGTGCCTATGAACAAGTCATATCGATGTCCTAGTTCTTCCATTAAATATTGCGCTACCCCGCCCGCAAATGAACCCTTGCTACCTCCTCCAGAAATGACCAATGCACGCATAATTACTATGTTTTACTCAACGAAGTTGGTTTATACTTTACGATATTTTCATTAAATGTCACCTTTTTAGGGCGCACCTTTAGGGTTCTTCCGAAACCAGTTTACTTGTGACATACTTTTTTTGATTTGGTTTCAACTTATGCATAAGGCCCGCTATTCGTTCCTTATAGGTGGTATCCTTTATCAAATCATTTAACAACCCACGGGCAAATTTTTTAAACTGCCAAGAATGATGCCCCGTAGCATCAATCAAATCTAGCAAGTTTTTGTCAGTAAAACCAAATGCTTCCTTCAGATATTCAAAACTAATTCTCCGAACCTCAGAAGAATATATGGGAGCGGTATACGCACTGAGCTCGTCAAAATGTTGTTTGGTAGCAGCAGCGTCATAACCATTGGTCAATACCGCAAGTGTAAGCCATAATTGGCGAATGTTCTTGTTTGGAAAGCCCATTACACCTTTTGTTTTGTTTAGATAGGAGGCCCGGTCCTGTGGGTAACTTAGCCATAACTGTAGCAACGCATTCTCAATGGTTACATAACTTGCATCGTTCAACAAGGACTCGAACTGTTGTTTTGGAAACTGTTTTACATTCCCTACCATGGACAAGGCTTGGCGAATGGGAATCGTGTCTGTTGCAAAAGCAGTATCGATTATTGTCGTGGGAAGACGATCTGCATACTCACGAATCAGATGACTTTTCAAATGAACCGAGTGGGTCGCCTTCCAATAATGGTCATAGTCAATAGTAGCGGCATTCCCCGAATTAAAATCCTTCTCCATCTCAAAAAGTGTGGCCAATGCCCGGTTATGTTCGGAAAAATTTGCCTTTATCTTTTCTGAGGGAAGCCCGGTGCCTTGTAGCCAAGAAGCGTTAAAATCTTGCATATCTACAGCGCTGGCATTCGCCATTTCAGTAAGAAAATCATCTACTTGTACATTGCCGAAACGATGTTTCTCCAAATAATTTTTGATTCCCAACCGGAAAGCGGCATCTCCTACCTCCGCTCGCAGCATATGTAATGCCAACGCCCCTTTTTCATAAAAAACCAGACTACTCGCCTTTGGGTCTAAAAGGCTTTGCCCGTTTCCTTTTTGCACCGCGTTCTCTAATTGTTGCCATGAACGGTACAACTTCCAATAGTAATGATCTTCCCCAAAAATTGAGCGCTCGGCTAAATAAGCATAATAGGTCGCAAAACCTTCATGCAACCAATGATGTGAACCATTTTCTTCCGTTACTAAATTCCCAAACCATTGATGCGCCATTTCGTGCGCATTTACGTTCACATAATTCTTATCAACAAAAGCGGTAGAATCGATTACATACCCATCTGCAAATACAGTCGTGCCGGTATTTTCCATTCCCGCATACAAAAAATCATGTACGGGCACTTGTTTGTAATTCTGCCATGGATAAGCTATTCCTATCTCCGTTTCCAAGAAATCGAAAATACGTTTGGTATATCGAAAAGTCGGTGCTACCCTTGCACTGTCTTTAGGGTAGTAATAATTATAGATGGGGGTTCCATTTTCTGAAGCCAAGGTTTCCTTATCATAGGTTCCCATTACAAAAGCCAGCAAGTAACTGCTCATTGGTTTTTGCATATCGTAATGAACCGTAACCTTCCCCTCTTTGGCGGCTTCACTTTTACCGAGAAACTTTCCGTTTGAAACGACCGTTGCCCCGGCATCGGCCGTAATATGCATGTCGAATTCAACTTTTTCATTCATGTCATCAAAACTGGGGAGCCAGTGGCTGGTGTATTTACCCTGCCCTTGTGTCCATATTTGTTCATTTCCCACTTGCTCATCATCCCAGCCTAAAAAATAAACAGTCTGTTTTGGTTGGGCCTTGTATGTTAGCGTCAAGGAGTGCGTAGCTCCTTTTTTAAATCCATGGCGGATAATGATGGTATTTTGAGTTATATCATAAGGCACTTTTTGGAGGTCAAGCAACACCGCTGAATACTCCATATTGTATGCATTCAAAAAAACCGAATCAACGGACTGTAATACCTCAAATTCGTATGTAACGGTGCCTATGATGCTTTTTTGAACAGGCACGGGTTCTATCAACACTTCAGCCCGGACAAAATCTACCTTATCCTGATGCTGTGGGTACATTTGCGAGCAAAAGATCAAAAAACCAATAATAAGTACTATTCTCATAAGTAGTATGCAACCAAACTTCGAGCCAAATTTACCATTTTAGTTTGTTGCACTTGTATGTGCGAAGTCCTAATTTAGTAGAATGAACGCCAATCTACTACAAACACCTATCGCGTATTTAAAAGGTGTGGGTCCAAACCGAGCCGATACCTTGCGTTCAGAACTGGGTATCGCAACCTATCAAGACTTATTGAACCTGTTCCCCAATCGATATATTGATAAAACCCGTTACTATAAAATAAACACACTACAACGAAACAGTGCCGATGTACAAATTGTCGGGAAAATTGTAAACATCAAAACCATTGAACAAAAAAGAGGAAAACGCTTGGTAGCCACTTTTCTAGATGAGACGGGCCAAATGGAACTCGTTTGGTTTCGAGGCCAAAAATGGATACGGGAGAACCTAAAACTAAATGTTGCTTATGTGATTTTTGGGCGTTGTAATTGGTACAATGGTGCCTTCTCAATGCCCCACCCTGAAATGGAATTGCTGACCGAGCATCAACAAGGCGTAAAAGTGCATATGCAACCAGTGTATCCCTCCACCGAAAAACTGGGCAATAAGGGTATCACAAATCGGGTCATAAGCAAACTGATTCAACAACTTTTCACAGAAACCAAGGGTCGGTTTTCGGAATCCCTGGCTCCTGTTCACATGCAGGAACTTAAATTACTTTCTAAACATGAGGCCATGTTCAATATTCATTTTCCGAAAAATTCGGAACTCTTGGCCAAGGCCCAATTTCGCCTAAAATTCGAAGAGCTGTTTTACATTCAAATGCAGTTAATTTCAAAAAAATTACTTCGAAAACAAAAAATAAAGGGGTATAACTTTGATCAGGTCGGTACCATGTTCAATGATTTTTTTGCACATCACCTTCCTTTTGAACTAACGGGAGCGCAGAAAAGGGTAATCAAGGAAATCAGGGCCGATTTGGGGAGTAATGCGCAAATGAACCGCCTGTTACAGGGCGATGTAGGGTCGGGAAAAACGATTGTGGCCGTTATGATCATGCTGTTGGCAATTGATAATGGATTTCAAGCCTGCTTAATGGCCCCCACCGAGATTCTGGCGAACCAACATTATCAAGGCATCAAAGAGTTACTCAAAAATACGAGCGTTCAATGCGCCTTGCTTACCGGTTCTGTAAAACAATCGGCACGGAAACCCATTCATGAAAACTTGGAAAATGGAACGCTTCAAATTTTAATAGGAACCCATGCCTTGTTAGAAGACAAAGTGCGCTTTGAAAACCTGGGGCTGGCCATTGTTGATGAACAGCACCGTTTTGGCGTTGCACAGCGCTCCAAATTATGGCATAAGAATGAGATCCCCCCACACATACTGGTAATGACCGCCACTCCCATTCCCCGTACCCTGGCTATGAGTTTATATGGGGATCTTGATATTTCGGTCATTGATGAACTCCCTCCTGGTCGAAAACCCATCAAAACTGTACATCGATTTGATAGTAATCGTCTAAAGGTATTTCGTTTTATCAGGGATGAAATCAAAAAAGGACGACAGATCTATGTAGTATACCCGCTCATTCAAGAATCCGAGGCATTGGATTATAAGGATTTGATGGATGGGTATGAAAGTATCGCAAGAGATTTTCCGTTACCGGATTTTCAAATTTCGATTGTTCATGGGAAAATGAAGCCTGCGGACAAAGACTATGAAATGGAGCGTTTTGTAAAGGGCGAAACACAGATCATGGTCGCTACTACGGTTATCGAAGTAGGCGTGAATGTACCAAATGCCTCCGTGATGATCATTGAAAGTGCGGAGCGTTTTGGGTTATCGCAACTACATCAACTGCGCGGGCGCGTAGGCCGTGGAGCCGATCAAAGCTTTTGCATCCTGATGACGAGCCATAAACTATCGACAGAAGCCAAAACCCGTTTGGAAACCATGGTAGCGACCAACGATGGTTTTGAAATCGCAGAGGTAGACTTGCGGTTGCGTGGCCCCGGGGATATCATGGGCACCCAACAGAGCGGTATTTTGAACATGAAAATTGCAGACCTGGTAAAAGATAATGACATTCTACAAACCGCTCGGCATTACGCAATTAAGCTCTTAAAAGAAGATCCTCGCTTGGAAAAACCTGAAAATCTTATTGTACGACACGCCTATTCCCAATTGGTAAAACACAAGAATATCTGGAATTATATTAGTTGATAAAAGCAGTCTGGTCAGAATGTTTATAAAATTTGTCTCAAATAGATTTTAATCTGGAGGTCCGCCATCCGAATATTCGAAACTGACAGTTCTTGTCTGCGGAGGGAGGCCAGTAAGATTGGTACTTCTTACCGTGAATTCAAAACTGTAAGGTTCCCCATTGGCACCAGCAAATCCGCTTAATAGTCCTGCTGTGTTGCCCGGATTAACATTAAACCATTCTGCATTGAAATAACCTGCTCCGTCATAAGTAAACGTAGATAGTGGGGTTTCATCACCAGGGTTAAATTGATTGAAAGACATTTCAAACTGAATACCAGCATCCATAGCGGCCTGGTTCCGCGATATTCGGAATCGAATAATCACTGGATCGTTGGTTGGACTTGGAACTGGATCAATAGTAAAGGTAAAACTTGGAGGATCGGTTACCTCAATGTCAAAAGTTAATGAAGAAGAGGCACCGTCATTGTCTGTTACCGTCATCGTAGCGGTATAATCGCCCACCGCAGTGTACTCATGGCTGGTCTCAAATGGGAACTCTCCGGACACAACAGGCGAACCATCCCCAAAATCATATTCGGTACTGACAATAGTTCCATCTGAATCGGTAGAGCCTGGGTTTTTGAATGCTACTATTAGCGGTGCGCCCCCTGCGGCGGGGAATGCAGTTCCTACTGCTACCGGAGGCGTGTTGGGAGCACAGCTAACGGTTACCGGACCGGATACACTGCTACCGTCAATATCTTCATCGGCATCCCCGTTGGGGGTATCTTCCGCAATTATAACCTTATAATACCCGGTGTATTCTGGATCGGAAAGCTGGTATACTTCTCCCACTATCAATTTAGAAGCAATTCGAATGTTAAGTTTTGGTGTGCCTACATTTGTGCCATTGCAAAAATTTGTATTCGCCTGGGATAAGTCTGTACCTAAATTATCAAAACGGTGGTATCGCAAGGGGGTTTCCTCGGTCAATGTGATGGTCCAGACCTGCTCATCACCATTTTCAGCTGTTACGGTATACTGGACTTCGGATGAAAAATCACGAACCGTGTTGACTGAAGGGCTTAACGTTGCCCCCGTTGATACTGTTAACGCAATGGGCGAAGCAACCAAATTGGTTCCAAAAGTAACATCTCCTGTAACCGTATGCGAGGTTGTATTGATTGTAGCAGTACCAATTAAGCCCGGAAATTGAAAAGCCAGAATGTTATTTTCACCACTTCTATTATCGGCATTCACAGTCACAGTTACAGTATCGAAACCAGTAGCACCCTCATCATCCGTGGCAGTCAATCTGAAAACATAAGTACCTTCCACCAAACCAGTAATCATGGTAGCAGCAGCTGACGGACTTGTAATCGAGGCCGCACCCCCACTATCCTTACTCCATTGATAGGTACTGATAGTACCGTCATCACTCGCATTTCCTGAAAGCGTAACAGAGCTTATTGGTAGGGTAATTGTTTGGTCAGCACCCGCATTGACCAAAGGCGCCTGATTCGGGTCATCAACCCCAGTAACCGTAACGGTTACCGTGGCGCTATCCGAACCGCCATTGCCATCATTAATGCGATATACTACAGTGGTTTGCTCACTATCCCCTTGTTTTAAGGTATCGAACTCACCGTTCGGGTCGAACAACAGATTTCCCCCGGCACTTATGGTAAACAAGCCTCCGTTGCTTCCTCCTACGGCGATGCCTACATTTGCCGAACTACCGTTCACGCGATCTACTATCAAATCATCATCCTCCAAATCGATATCAGGGCCGCTCCCATTGTCCAATAGTACCGAACGATTCAATGTACCATTTTCAGCCACCGTAAATGCATCATCTTGTGCCACCGGAGGGGAATTGGCCGGAGCATTCACCTGCACCGTTCTAATGACCTCTATCGCGGGGTTCCCTGCGGCATCGCTTACATTATAGGTCACTTGATAGGTTCCTATTACCCCCATATTTACGGCGCTATCATCTATCACAATGGCGGCTGTGATAATACCATCCACATTGTCGGTGGCGGTAGCGCCCAGCTCGGTATACGTGCCTCCTACGGTCAAATCCTGCGGATTGGCCCCGGTCAAGGTGATTACGGGAGGCGTCGTATCGGGCGCTGCATTCACCTCCACCGTTCTAATGACCTCTACCGCGGGGTTCCCTGCGGCATCACTTACATTGTAAGTCACTTGGTAGGTCCCAATAACCCCCATATTTACCGCGCTATCATCTATCACAATGGCGGCTGTGATAATACCATCTACATTATCGGTTGCGGTAGCACCCAACTCGGTATACGTGCCTCCTACGGTCAAATCCTGCGGATTGGCCCCGGTCAAGGTGATTACGGGAGGGGTCGTATCGGGCGCTGCATTCACCCGCACCGTTCTAATGACCTCTACCGCAGGGTTCCCTGCGGCATCACTTACGTTGTAAGTCACTTGATAGGTCCCTATTACCCCCATATTTACGGCACTCGCGTCCGTAATAATGTCAAGTGTCAAGTTACCATCTACATTATCGGTTGCGGTAGCACCCAACTCGGTATACGTGCCTCCTACGGTCAAATCCTGCGGATTGGCCCCGGTCAAGGTGATTACGGGAGGGGTCGTATCGGGCGCTGCATTCACCCGCACCGTTCGGATTACTTCTACTGCAGCATTCCCTGCGGCATCACTTACGTTGTAAGTAACATTATATATTCCAATAGTATTTGTATCTACTCCACTAAAATCGACTTGAATGTTCCCCGTAATATCACCATCTACATTGTCTATTGCCGTGGCTCCTTGATCGTTATAAGTAGCTCCTACGGTTAGGACCACATTTCCGCCAATCAAAGAAATTACAGGGGGCGTAGTATCCGGAGCTGCATTCACCCGAACCGTTCTTACTACCTCGATTGCGGCATTTCCTGCGGAATCACTTACGTTGTACGAAACACTATAAACACCCACGTTATTAGTGTCTACCGTAGAGACTATTACAATCTCTGTGGTAATATCCGCATCAACATTATCTGTAGCAGTGGCTCCTTGATCGTTATATGCCTCGCCCACAATAAGATCAACATCACCTCCTGTTAAGGAGATCACAGGGGCTGTCGTATCGGGTGCAGCACTTACCCTAACGGTTCGAACCACTTCCAAAGCAGGGTTGCCAGCCGCATCGCTTACGTTGTAGGTAACTCGGTAATCGCCCGGGGTATTCATATCAACATCGCTGGCATCGATTATAACATTACTTGAAATATCGCCATCAACATTATCGGCGGCAATAGCACCAAGTTCTACATAAGTGCCGCCGACCGTTAAGTCTTGGGGATTTGATCCCACCAGTGTAATAACGGGAACCGTATTATCAGGGCTAACCGTTACTTGAACTTGCCAATCTTGGGCAATGCCGTTTTCAGCAGTAATGGTATAGGTAACGATACCGGAAAAATCTTGCACTGCCGTGATATCCGGTTGAACAGTTGCTCCAGCGGATATTTGAAAGATACCAGGGGCAACGTTCAAGGAGGTACCTGCAGCTACATTGATGCTAACCGTATGTCCGCTTACGTTGATCGTGCTCGTATTTTGATTTGGTAATTCAAACGCCACAATATCATTTTCGCCGCTACCGCTTGGTGGAGAAACAGTTACATTTACCGTCCATAGCTGTTCGTCCCCATTTTCAGCGGTAACGGTGTACAAGACAGGTGTAGAAAAGTCTTGAACAGTACTTACGGCCGGAGACACCATTGCATTGGTTGAAACCTCCAACAACTGAGGAGCGGTGTTCAAGTTAGTACCATCGGCCACATTTATGGTTACCACATGTGCGTCTACATCTATCGAAGAGCTATTTTGAATGGGTAATGCAAAAGCGGTAATATCGTTCGCAGTGCTTCCAGTAGGCGGTAAAATGGTCGTAGTGATCGTCCATTCCCTTTCCGCTCCATTTTCGGCAGTTACGGTATAACGAACGGGTTGATTAAAATTTCTTACAGTAGTGCCCAAAGGACTTATAGAAGCGTTCTCTGACACCTGTATTTGTTCCGGAGCGACATTTAAAGGTGTTCCGTCGGGCACTGTTACCGCAACGGTTGCTTGTTGGGTATCGATCGTACTTGCCCCGAGCTGTCCCGCAAGTCGAAAAACAACGATGTCATTTTCAGTACTACTATCGGGAGGAGATACGGTCACATTGACCGTCCATACCTGTTCATCGCCATTGCCCGCGCGAATGGTATAATCGACCGCGGCATTAAAATCTCGCACTCTTTCCGCGCTAGGGGTCAGCGTTGCCCCTGGGGAAATAGTCACTAAAGTCGGGGCAACGTTCAATTCGGTCCCATCGGCTACATTGACCGTTACTATATGGTTCACCAAATCGATTACGGCCTCGTTCTGACCGGGAAGTTCGAAAGCCAAAACGTCCGTACCGTTTAATACGGAAGCTTCTGTAATTTCGATCTCTATGGTTCCTTTTATATCTGGATCGGATACCGATGTTGCAGTAATAAGAACGGTTCCGGCCGTTAATCCGGTCAATAGACCGATTTCGTCTACTTTAGCAATTGCCTCATCGGCAGAGGACCAAAGAACACTTGCATCCGTCGCGTCATCAGGGAGCACAGTTGCGATCAATTGTCTTACCGCTGCTTCAGAATCTGGATTTTCCTGAGTCACCTGAATTTCAGTAACAGGTATTCTTGCCGGTGGAACGACGGTAATCGTAACACTGTCTTGGGCCTCCGGATTGGAGGTGGAAGTGGCTGTGACAACCGCAGTGCCTAACGACACCGCAATACATACGTTATTTTCATCAATCAATACCACATCAGGGTCGCTAGAAACAATATCAACCCCTTGATCTGAAGCATTGGGAGGGTCAAAGGTAGCCGGACACTCAAGCGTATCTCCCAAGACCATATCAATTTCATCATGAGGGCCTAGATCAATAGCAATGACATCTATCGTTTGAACGACTTCGAAACGTAGGCCCGTCTTTAATTCTTGTCCATTTCCATCTCTCAGATTAAAAATAATTTCCAAGGGACCTAGTTCCTCTGCCTGCAAATTCAAGAGATATGTACCAGGAATAATGGCCGCATAGTCTGTAGTCAACTCCAATGGGTTGGGCGCCACTGCAAAAATACTGCCGGTTCCCGAGACGAGTTCATAGTTCGCTTCATAGGTTGTTTCGATGCCATTATTGGGAGTGCCAAGGGTTAAAGTAATGCCTGTGACCTCTCCTAGTTCTATCTGTTGTACCTTACTTTCGGATGTCCAAGTGACGGGCACGTCCTTTAAAGTATAGGAAATCTCGGTTTCTTCGGTGATGCCAAAATTGTCAGCTCCGGTAATTTTAACCGAATGTACTCCTTTTTCCTCGCCAATGTAGACGAGTGCAGTAGAATACGGTGATAGCAGCATTCCCTTACCCGCCTCAACCCTGGTCCCATCAACGTCCTCAAAATGACCTACCCCTTGTGTCACTTCGTATGTAATGGAATATTCATAGCCTTCCAGTTCCGCTTCGGGTACGATCGTAATTTCTGTGGCCAATCCTTGATTCACAAACCCTTCTGATTCATGGGTTTCCAACAGCTCGAATTCCACCTCGGTATACAAGCTTACCTCCTTGGTACATGCCAATAGCACCGCCAATAAAATCAGCGTATACCAAATATATTTGTGTAGGGTTCTCATATATTCCTTGGAAATCATAGCAACCAAAAACCGTATGACAAAATAGGGCCTACGTTTTTTTGAATTTCAAGATGAATAAGAATTCAAGGTAGTGATTCATCGGCACAACCAAAAGAGAATTTGCCCGAACATTTTAACAATTCCGCCAAAAAAACAAAATCATCGATAAAGGGCATTCAGCCGAAAGATTCACCTCGAAAAAGCCCATAAAAGAAGGCCTCAAGCATTGAGCGGTTTTTAAAAAATTTTGATCAATGAAGAATCAGGGATGTAATGGAAGCCAAACGGTGCTGTTTTCAACATGGATTTTCACAACGAAAGTGCCTTTTCGAAGTTTACAGATTGAAATAATACCGTAATCCCAGCCCAGAATAGTTGGTGAATTTACCAAAATCACTGTTAAGATGATAAAACTGTGAAGTCTTCAATACCAGGGAAAAATGTTCACTTAGAATTATATCGATGTCAGCCGATACCACGCCGCCATAGATAAACTTACTGTCCCCTACTACCGAAACAACGTTGGTAATTTCAGAATTCCCACCGTTCACTGCCTCATATCCGGCCAAGAGCCCACCTCCTACCGATAAGGCCTGCATTCTTCGATTCCTACTATATAGGGTTAAGAAGTAGGAGTAACTTGCCGTATAGCTAGAATAGGGTACTTGGGTGCTCCCCGATTCGAAATTGGTCAGGGTAACATTCAGCGCAATTTGGGTAAAGGTAGTTTCACTTAAATTTGTGTTATATGTTAGTTCCCCTCCATAGCCATCTCCAAAAAAACCTCCGCTGGCGGTAAAAGTGTTCGTATAGCTTTGAGAGGCACCCAAAAAAGGCAGGCCCAAAGCAAAAAGGTATACTAGAATGCGAAAATTCAATTAGATGGGGAATTAACTTGTTTATTGTCCAATGGCAGCATCACCATCCGTCCATTTTCTTGCTCATCAAGTACCACGTGAATACGTTCTTTGCTTGTAATCTTGAACTTCTTAAACACATATACTACCTCGTTGATACTTTCGGGATCAATAACCTCCTGGAGGTTGAACTTGTATCTGGGAGTTAGTATTTTTTGTAGCTTGCCCACAGAGGCCTTTTTAAAAAAACTTAATCCGTTTACTTTGTATTCCCTATTGGAGTTATTCTCTATTTGCAGCACAAAGTAAATCTCTTCCCTATCTACTAGAATATTGTTTAATTTAAGAACCACTCGCTTGTTTTGGCGAAAGCTTCTTTTGAATATTGTTTTTTGCAAGTAGTTATTTTCACAAAAGATGCGATAATATTCCTGTTTATCCTCATCATATAAATCAGCCTCCTCTTTCATGCCAGCATTGTAAGCCCTATCACTATCCAAGGAATCCTCTGTTTGTTTTACTTGTAAAACGGGTTCTTCAACACTCGGTTCTACAACTTCTTTTTCCGTTGCTGTCGGTATTTCCCCAGCCGTCGTAGCGGTTGTGTTGACGGTTTCATCTTTGGTAGCTGTAGGAAGGGTCCCTACAGTTAGTCCATCATTTTGTGTCGGCCTTTGGATGGTTGTAGCAGGCGTTGTTTTCCCAATGGCTTGGGAAGCTTCCAAGATGTAGGTGAAATTGGATATTTCTTCTGCAAACGAAACCGCAAAGGAATAAATATTTCCTTCTTCCGTGATTACCGTAAGATTACTCGGGTTGCCCTTTCGCGCCTTTAGGAGTCCCATGCTGGTTTGTTCCTCATACTCAAATTTATAGTTTACCGCCGGCGGGACTACTTTTACGATGTTCGATGGAAAAAAGAATGTTGCCGTTACATGGTCGTTGGCCTTCACAGCTATAGGAGTTTGTGCCAACATAGTGCCATTGCCAGAGAACAACGAGCACAACAACAAACAGAACAAGGCAGAAAAAAACTTCATTATCGGGGCTTAACGCTAGGTTATTGTTTAAACGAGCTTTTTGTAGGTAAATTATTCAGTTGGGATGACAAAAATATTAATATCATCGAACATAACTTCAATTTATCGCTAAAAGGAGCTTTTTAACGGATTTAAGTTTGTGAAACAACAGAGAAATTCCATATGGAATGCGATTATTCATAGGATTGTAAAACCAACCATTTGCGTTTGCGAGAATTGGCAGTTGCCATCTTAAAGAAAAATTAGAAATTGAGTATCAACACGAAAAACAGGATAAAAAAAACCAAACTGTATAGTACAATTGGCCGATAGTTGCACAATGCCCCATTTTTTTTCTCAAAAACAACCTGACTAAAAAAGAAGTAATACCGAATAGCAAAAATGACGTACAAAGCAACAATTGCCCCAATTTTCTGTATTTTGGATAGTTCGCCGAGGTGAATAGGCATTCCGAAAAGGTGTAATAACTTTAGTAGTGCCAAAAGGTGCATGGAGACCATTAGAACCAGATACGAAATGGCAAACATCTCGGGAATATCACTCTTGAACCTATCCTTGTAGGCCTTAAAAACCTTGTAATAAATCGTATCGAATAGGTGCATAAATCCTTACCACTCTCCAAATCTACGAATACCATTGTCCATTTCAATCCCAAATTCCACATCCTCTGGTATGGTAAGGCGCATTATGGTCCAAGCTCCTGAAATGACCCAACCATATCCTGGTACAAAGGCCACCAACCCCATGATAATGTCCATACATTCAAAAACCGAAATCTCACCATCTTCGTATGCCTGCATGGTGGTCAGAATTAGCCCCAAGACATTCGCTCCCTGCCCTAGCGCTTTGATCGTTTTGATAACATTGGCATTCAGCTTAAACTTTTTGGCGGCTTTCGCAACGTCTTCTGCCTTTACATTTCCCCGGCCTCCACCTTTGTACTTGGGCATGCCGTTTTTATCTAGTTTGTAGGGTCTGAGTTCTCCTTTGGGATTAAAATCCCTGGAAAGAAAGGTATCGTTTTTTAAGGCCTCCAGTATTTTATCAAAATCCTTTATGGTCCCTGTAGCGCCTTCCGAAAGGCTGTATAACAAAATGGCGCCACTCATTAAATCGGTGCCGCTAAGGCCGTTCTCCTCTTCGTAATTTTCAAGGGTTTCGGTTGGAATTCGAAGCTGTCGTACTCGGACCCGGGTATTATCGATAGCCACTGTCCTGAGCCGTCGCAGCCGCTCTTTCTCTTTGATATTCTTAAGCCGTCTGCGGGCTTTGGCGCTTAGTTCTTTTTTGGGGTCGGTATCGGATTTATCCGTATCACTTTCCGTTTTGCCAGTAGTCGATTTCTGTATTCGTAGAACACTTTTATAATCTTGTAGATTTCTGGCTCGATTCAAATTCATACTCCCGATTAAAATCGTTTTTTAAGCCCCCCAAGTATTCTCAAACGTCATATCCCCTATTTGTATGGTCTGTGCAGAAATAACGATGCGTTTTTGCATGGGAATATCATCCACGGCATCGAATTCTTCTTCCAAACTAACACAGAAAGCTTTGGTGAAGTCTACTTTTTGCAATTGAGACATGGCATCCCTTTTATAAAAAACCAGGCTACCATCTTTTGTTTGGTCGGGAGAGGCCATCCAATGAAAAAGGTCAAACTTACCTTGGGATTCAATCGTAATCATAATTTGACCGCCCAATGGTTTTCCGGAAGGTTTTCCAGTAGCATCCATAGGCTGCTCAAAATTATAGGTACAATGCAGCACATTATATTCATTGCCATCAATAGTAAGCTTCGCTAAAAAAGACATAGGTGTGGGGTTTATGTGTGTTTTAGTACTTAGAGAGCGCTATGGGCGGATCTTAACTTTGTTCGTAGTCTGTATCCCATTCGGCGCCTTCGTCTCCTTTCTGTCCGTCCATCTTAATCAAAAAGTTCTTGGCCGGAAAATACGGCTTCAATCGTACATCCAAATAAATTCGGTCCTTTTGATTGATATCTTGCTCAAATCTTCGGATTTCAAAATTTTCGATAAGCTTATCGGGCCCCGAAATTCCATCCAAAAAGCGAACAATCTGATTTTGAATTTCTTTTCGCGTCTTAGCATTAAAGTTTTCGAACGCTCTTCTGTTCAGAAAATCCATCAATACTTTTGTTACATAATCAAACACTCGAACAACCGAATAGGTCTGTAATCCAAGGTTATCCCCATTGAAAAGTGTTTTCGCGGAAAATGCCATCACCTTTCCATATTCGTTTACCATGGGTACCAATCCCAAGTTTTCTAAATTGGCTATTTCGCTTTTACGAAGTTCAAAACGCACCCCATCTACCTCGCTTAATCCACCATGTTTCTTACCGGCGGTTACTTGAGACATCAACGTTTTGTATATTTTACCAGCCAATGCCCCGGATGGTGGAACATGAACATCTTCCTGTTCCCCTACTTCATCATGTTTTCCGCGTCCTACCAACCAATTACAGGTCATAATCGTATTGGAAAGGTACATATCGCCACTGGCCAAATTCGCACTCTCGAACATTTCCATAACATCATCCGGCTCATCCAAATGTGCGAAGTCCGTTACCAGGGTAACCTTGTTCTCATGCGCCAATTTCGCCCATTTATCAACCACTGATTTTGATCCTAAGTACCCAGGGAGCACCATCAAAGAATAATTGTCACGAAGATCTAAACGATCGTATTTTGAAACCAGCTCTTCTCGAATATGATCAAAAAAGCGGGTGTTATCCAAATCTGTTAATTGGTCTAACTCCGCATTGATTACCGAGATGTTTTTTAGGGAAGCCATATCCGTATTCCTAAAAAACAAGGCTACCGAACGATAAGAAGTTTCAAGTTCCCTCGTTTCTTCCAACGCGGTTTTAAGATTTTTGGTCAACACGGCCTGCGACTGTTTTGCCTTATCATCTGCAGATTGCACCAATGAAATGATATCATCGCCGGACTTTAAGGTATCCGACCAAAGGGTTAAAATCTTTAGAAGGTCTTCTCGTTCTCCTTTTTTGTTGCTTTCGGTCAAGAACATCTTTCGACGCGCTTTCCGTTCGGGATTCAGGTTCTGCACATCGTCAATTGCAGATTCTAGCAAATCGTAGCCTCCGTATTTGGCGAGACCATCGGAGTTTTCTTTAACTTGCTCTATATAAGGTTTGTCACTAAGTTGGGACTGCTTCTGCTTATTGGGCGTATTGGACATATTAGTTTTGGAATATAGTTATTTGGCGTTTTTAATTTCTTCGATCAGGGCATCAATCGTATTGACCAACGATTGTTTTGCACTTTCATCTTCCAAGGCCGCCTTTAAAATTTTGTTGGTCTTCAATTGTTTTATGATCTTTTTGTATTGATCGCTTTCGATTTCTAGCTCCTTCAGAAACACACTGTTATTTACGATTCCCTTTTTACCAAAATCACCCAGATTCCTAAAGTTAAGTTCCTCGTTTACAGTGCCTCCATCCTTATCTTCAAAAGGAATTTTGATAACCGGTTCGTAGTTTTCGAAAACATCTTCCACTGTTCGCAAACCTTCTACCACTTCTGGCTTTACCGGTGCGTTGGGTGTAAGTTTCCCCGCAATTAATGTTCTGTTTTGTGGAATATCGTTCAATGCTTCGTTGGCATCGCCTTTTACCTCATTACCACCAATACCTAGGTTGTTATTAGCCATGTATTACTTTTTTTATTTTTTAAATTTAATGAAAATTACATAAAAACTAGATATGCAGTTATCATTAAACGTAAAAAGGGGACAGAAAGTTGTCCCCTTATTTTCAATTGTATGATTTTTAGACTATACCCACTCATTAATGTGCTCTCCACTACCCGAGGCAATTGCCTTGGCAGAGATTACAAAACTTTCGGTAAGCGGGTTTTGACCTGAAGAATCAAAATTCTCTTTGTACTTGATCAAATACCCTTCGGTGAAGGTTACTTCCTTAAGCGTAGCATCGGTATCTCTCTTGACAAATACGATCGAGCCATCTTTTCGCTCGAAGTTATTGGTCATCCATTCGAAGAAACCAGTTTCTCCGTTTGATTCAACCGTTAAATTGATTCTTCCACCTCTGGTCACAGAAGATGGTCTTCCCGTTGGATCTACTTCCTGGTTTAAATCATAAGAGCAATGCAGAATGTTGTGCTCTTTCCCAGCTACTTTTAATTTTGCTTTAAAAGACATAATAAATTGTTTTGTGGTAAATAATACCTGATTAAATTAAATAACGTCACTAAAGGACACCTCTAATCTATCAAAGACTACACTTTAACACAAATTTATTCGATGAAATGCACGTTTTGAATCTAGTTATAGGGGCGGTACTCCTACTTTTTTAAAGCTGAAAATCAAATGATTAAAAATGATTTGTACGAAAATAAATAATTTGAAAAGCAATCAATACCTACAGACTTGTCCGTATAGGGAAGCAAAGGGAAGTACTAGGAACGGATTTTAAAAATTCTTCCAAAAAAGGCCCTTTTTAGTCCGCATACCAATGGTCATACTCTTAATACAACCTGTTTTTTGGTCTTTGATCATTTTAATTTCCTTGATCTCAATCTTATTGACATCCCGGATTTCCTTGAAAAATTGACTGACCGTAAAACGCTCTCCCGTTTTGTTGAAGACGGGGATATTACTGTAACAAAAATAGTTGCGAATGGCAATATCATCCACACTGCGACTAGAATAACCCATCAAAAGTTGTAGCATATCGTCTTTGGTGATTTTAATGCGTCTTTCTTCTTCGGCGGCCTTTTCGACCGCGGCCTGGTTCTCCTCGACGATTTCAGCGGCCGGCCTATCCCCTATTTGTTCTTGTAAGACAGTTTCAATGGGATCTACGCGGCTTACGCTGGCGCGGGTAGTGCGCTCTTTGATTGCGGGCAGCACGGTAATGCGTTGTTTGGCCTCATGGCGCCGATCGTTGTTTACCACCAATAAAATGGTTTTCTCCCCCGGTTTGGTGTAGGTGTACTTTTCCTTACGGTCATTCCCGTCAATGGCCATGGTCTCCCCAAAACTCCATTGCCAGGACTTTGCAAAATCGGAATCGTTCGAAAACTCCACTTCCTGCCCTACCCTCACATACTTCGGAAGGGTAATATTTGGAATCAATTCGGGGTCTATTAATTTCTTTCTCTTGGCGATTACTATTTTTTTGGAGGCCACACATTTTCCGTTCATTTGCAGACGCACTTCAAAAGCCCCTTCCTTCCGAAATTGATGCACTACATTTGAACGGTACATTTTGGGTGCGTCATCGCCAAAATCCCATACCCATTCAACCCCGGAAACGTCCGTGCTTTTAAACTCTATAAGGTCTTCCGTAGTGTACGAATTTGCGATCACATCAAAGTCGACCGTGGTACAGTCTACCTCGCTGTTGATTCGAAAAGCGAAAAGACCCAATCCGCAAAGAAGCAATACTAAAAAAGTAATAAAGACGTTAATGTCAAAGTGGGTTTTAATACTTTTATTGTTCATAATTAATGCCTATTTTTCGAAGCTAAAAAGCGCTATTTAAAAGTACAATACTTTTCATGAAAATAAAACTGTCGTTTGTCCTAGTTATTGTGTTACTTACAGCCTGTTCCAGAAAAACGCTTAAGGGGAATGACTATTCGTATTACAAAAGTGAAATAGAAAAGTCAAAACGACAAGAACTGCTTCAAAAAGAAGCGGACAAAAAAAACAACACGCTTCAGGAACCTTCACATCCGATAAACAAAACACCGCGTTATTTAAGCGCGGAAGAACGAAAAAAGTTCTCCACCCTCTTAGAGGTGCCGGAAAAGGAAATCAAAAACGAACGACTGTATGCCGTTATCGAAGAGTGGCTGGGAACTCCCTACGATTGGGGAGGTACTACCAAAAAGGGCGTTGATTGCTCTTCATACGTGCAACAACTCTATCAGAAAGTATACGGGCAAGCTCTTCCCAGAACTTCCTTGGAACAGTTTTATCTTGATACCAAATCGCATTTTAGAAATCAAGAATATTTAAAAGAAGGGGATCTGATATTCTTTCGATTACGACATCAAGACAAGGTAGTTTCACATGTAGGGGTCTATCTCCAAAATGGAAAGTTTACGGGGTCAAACTCCCCTCACGGGGTACAAATTGCGGATTTAAACGCCGACTACTGGCAAGATAAGTATGTTGCCTGCGCCAGACTTCTAAACACCCCTTAAATGAAACAAGCCACTACTAAGACAATTCGGCAAGAAATATTTGAGCTCGACTTTGATCTCAAAGCGGAGACCTTTATCTCCTACCTTAATGACCATCAAACATCATTGGACATAAGCCTGAACGATTTTTTCAAAAGGCGTTTTAGCAAGGATATTACGGAGATAAGGGAAAGTTTGGAAAAGGAAAATACACTGGATGTACATCTAAGCCGGCGCGGTTTTTATAACATATTTCCAGAGCGTTTTTTCCATAGTACCTACGCAAGTACCTCTTTCGTACCCACCATGGTGGCCGACTATAAAAGTAGGGTTTTGGAGGAAGCGCATGCCCGTAAATTTTTTAAGCCCCTTGAAACCGAATTCTTTCTTCAACGGGTAGCCGTTGAAAAACAGGAAGACCACACCTTTAAGTCGATGGGAAGCCCTGAATTGGTGCATTTTTTAATGGACCTATGGAATATTGACCGGAACATACCAAAACGCATGGCGGCCAAAATTTTAAAAACGATGCCGTTCATCTATAAGATTGCCGGAGATTTACCGTTGTTAAAGGTAATTTTAGAAAACATCATCGAAGAACAATTGCACATCACCCACGAATTCGCCTCATTAAGTACAAACACGCCCGAAGAGCCTTGGCAACTTGGCGTAAACATGGCAACCGCCGGGGGATTAAAGACGTTTCTGCCTAAATATATAGTGACCATTACCGATATTCGAAAACCGGAGGAAATTCAGGAATATCTTCCGAGTGGTAAAATTGAATCGGTTGTTCGCTTTTTTTTAGAACACACTTTGCCCATGGAATGCGATTTTGAGATTAACTTTACAGTAAGTAAACCCAAAAGGGACTTTGTAATAAATGAGGCCGTTTACGCAGGCAGATTAGGAATATCTGCAACAATATAGACCTATATGATTAAAAGCTACTTAAAAAAACTAATAAGCTTTGAAGCCTTGATGCCTTTTATGATCATCATGGTTGTTCTAATTCTTGCGCTTCGTTTTTTAGGGTCAAAAACGCCTGGGTTCAAAAGGAGACGCAAAAAGTACTATTACTATCTTTTGAGCTTGGTAGCAGTAATGGCGATTTTCGTAGCAATCCTGTACAACCTAAAACAATCTGCGCTGCTCTTACGGTATTTTTCCATGCTGGGGTTCGCCTTTGTTTTGGGAGCCATACATGTTTTTATCTACCGGTATAGTTTTAATAAATTTGATTCGGCTCAAAACCTAAAGGAACTTCTTTTTTCATTGATTACCTCTTTTGTGCTTGTGGTGCCTATTCTTATGATCGCCACGCATTTCAATGATCTTAAGTATTTGCCCTATTATTTCCTGGTGGTCGCTGCCTTCACCTTACCTACAAGCTTTTTCGTCCTGTACAAATATTCCGTTTCGATTCCGGTGAAATTGTACTCAAAATGGTACTATCCCCTAGGTAAGAAATATGAGACCCCCAAACACTACGAACTAAAGAATATGATTGTCCTGAACTTTATGTTCTATAAGAGTACTACCGCGACCAACATGACCAGCTTTAAGGCAAAAGCCCCAAAAGACATGGCGTTTGGACGTCTTTTCTTTTTCTTTATAAACGATTATAATGACAAAAAAACCACCACCAAAATTGAGCTTACCGATAATGCCGGGGATCCCTATGGCTGGTATTTTTACAGCAAACCCAAATGGTATGGGGCATCAAAACACATCGATTCTGAACTGACGGTGGAACAAAATAATTTAAGCGATGGCGACGTAGTCGTATGCCAACGCATCTAAGACTTCATATATGATAGAAGATATCAAGAATTTTAAGATCAATTGGGTAGATGGCATGAAAATCTCGAAGGAGCATTTTCAAAGTCTTCAAAACTTTGCAGAGAACAGTATCAAAGATGCCTATGTAGTACGAAAAGGTCGCTATGGTCATGGTTTGCTCGCAGCGTACCAAGGAGATCAGAATGAGTATGCCATTAATCTTGACATTCACAAAAGCCTTAAGGTTACCATAAAAAAAATGCGGGCCATAAGCCCCAACGGGAATCGCATCGAGATTACCGAGAACACACCTAGTGTAAAGCAAGAAGTGGTGATCGATGAGCTATCGGACAAAAAATTGGAGGAAGGCTTTCTGTTGATCAATTTGGATACGGAGAACCCTGTAGCTTTCGGGGAACAAGACCCTAAGGAAATACCACCGAGACATCCGTTTTTAACCAATGGGCATTTTTTTACTTTTATGAGTGCTTCAGAGTTGGCGAAATCGGGCCTCTCTGGGAATCAATTGCCTATCGCCAAAATTGAAAAAGAAGGAAAAAGCCTTTCAACCGCCACAGACTATATTCCTCCCTGCCTTACCCTGGGAGCGCATGAAAGTTTAATCGATTTTTATAATGAAGCAGAGAATTTCTTAAAATTAACGGAGCGCAACGCCATTCTGATCGTTCAAAAAATTATTTCAAAACAAAGCGATAATCCCATAGCGGATGCCATGCACCTGGTCGTAGATAAAATATACGTTTATCTGGCGCAACAGATTACCAAGGTAAAATGGGAAGAACATGACATGCATCCGAAAGAACTCTTAGAAATCATTGTCAGTTTGGCACGGATTTTTAAAGGTTCGGTAGATATCTCCGCCCCGGAAAACAAAGAACAATTGTTCAATTATTTTGGTGAATGGACGGATTTAAAAGGAGGGGATTACGAAAAAATATTCACTGATATCATTAATATGCAATACAATCATCATGATATCAATCAAAATGTACTCCACGCTTCCGGTTTCATGCAAATAATCGATAAGTTGTTTAGTGTGTTGACCCAAATCGATTACATTGGCAAACGCAGGGATATGGGTATTTTTGTGAATGAGAATATTGTAAAAGAAAAGTCAGGCAAATCTGGGGGCAGCTCCTTTTTAGCCGAATAAAAACACAACCATGGAAGTATTAAATAAAAAAGAACGCACTTCTTCGTTCTTACTATTTCTTTTGATGTTCGCTATAACGGTAGGTATCTTGTTCACTGCCTTTTTCTTTAGTTACAAGCTACCTTGGAAAGAAAATGAAGTGTTGCGGGCAGAGAACCAAAAAATCCGATACGAATTCCTGTACCAAAAGAAATTTATCAAAGCCTTGGAGGGGGTGGACAAGCAGATCGACTCTCTTGACAAAACCCGTGAAGGGTACTTTTTCCTAGAACAATCGATCAACGCTGATCTTATTGATTTAAAAAGTGATATTCCCAAGGACTCTCTTGAAGATCGGAGTATGTACGAAAATCTTATTCTTACCTATAAAAAATTGGTCGATGCAAAAAGGGATTTAAAACAGGTAGAAAACGCCCGACAAGAAATCCAAGATCTAAAAGAACAGATTACAGAATACGAAAAGGAAATAAGCAAACTGAGTACGGCCCTAGACCTTTCACAACGGCTTAATAGAAACTAACCTTGCGATGAATTCGGAGCTAGAAAAAGCAATACATATTGCCACCCAGTTGGCAGAAGAACACCAGCACGAAAGTTTTGGGCCGGCGCATTTGGTAAAGGCCTCCTTGAACCGAGACCTGTCATTATTGCGCTTCTTGCACGATAAGGGAATTGATGTCTATTTCGTGGAAGAATGGGCCGAAGTTCATATAGAAAACTACCCAAAACGCACCAGTAGAACGCTGAAGATCAAAGCCAGTTCCGAGGCGAAAATGGTTTTTGTCGAAGCTGAGGAAGTGCATACACAATTAAACAAATCGGCAGTAGATCTTATCTGTCTTTTCATTGCTTGCGTTACGCCTGGGGTCGGTTTTAACTTTGACCAGCTAAAATCATTGCCCGTTAGCAGTACCCAGCTTTTAGATGGATTAATTTCGAATCGCTCGGTTGGCACCAAAAAAGAGGGGAACTCGGCGCATACGCCGGCGACCGTAACTGGGGATGTCCTTAAAAAATATACCAATGACCTTTTGGTCGAGGCGCGCGAAGGGGCGTACGACCATATTGTTAATAGGGATCGGGAATTAAAGCAGATCATTGAAATAATCAGCCGTAAAGCCAAGCCCAATGTTATGATACAAGGCGAATCGGGTGTTGGAAAAACCGTATTGGCCCAAAGCCTAGCATTTAAAATACACCAGGGAACAATTGTGGGCAACCTGCAAAAGGCCCTGTTGTTAGAAATAGATACGGCTATTTTGCTTTCAAGAGCTTCGTATAAAGGAGAGGTCGAAGACCGGCTTCAAAGTATCTTTAACGAGGCTAAGCAACTGGGTAAAACCTTACTTTTTATAGATGATTTTCATGTGCTTTTACAAGACGCTTCTGCCAGTCAGGGTATTTTAAATGTCATTAAATCGGAACTGAACAAAGGAGAACTGATCTTAATCGGGGCCACTTCCTCGGATAGTTTTCGAAAACATATTGCCTCGGATGAGGCCCTGAACAGAAGGTTCGAATCGGTCACCCTAAACGAACCCGACGATGAAACGGCTTTCCGAATTCTACAGAGTGTTGGCCAAACCTATACCGACCACCACCATCTAGACGTAGATGAAACTGCTTTGCGGGAATCGATACGGCTTTCAAAACGTTATCTCAAAGAAAAAAGCTTACCGGATTCTGCCTTGGATTTAATCGACAGGACCATGGCCGCCGTTAATGTATCGGCGCAATCGCTCCCTGCGGATCTGGAAGAACTGAATGCGAAATTGATGGAAGTAGAAGGTGTTTCCAAAGAAAAATCGGAGGCTGCAACCATGCAGGAGATAGATTGGGTTTACAGTGCTATTAAAAATAGGCTTAGCCCTATCGTGTTGGGGAAGTTCGATACGGAAGATGCTTTACAATTTCCGGAATACACTAAAAAGAAAGGCTATATTAAAAAATTGCTCGCAGACATTGAAAAGGAGGCGGTAAAAACGCCCACCACCATTACCGAGGAAGATTTGGCCGCCATGGTCGCAAGCATTACGGGTATACCGGCGGGAAAGGTACAAAGCCAGGAACGAGAACGACTCCTAGAAATGGAAACCATCCTTAAAAAAAGGGTAATTGGTCAGGACAATGCCATTCAAACAGTTTCGGAGGCCATCATAGAATCTCGCTCGGGGCTTTCAAAGGCCGGGCAACCGATCGGTTCTTTTTTCTTTTCAGGTCCCACGGGAACCGGTAAAACAGAACTTGCAAAGTCGCTTGCCGAGTTTCTTTTCAATGACGAATCTGCCATTATCAGATTTGACATGTCAGAGTTTAAAGAAGAGCATTCTGCCGCATTGCTATATGGGGCACCTCCCGGTTACGTAGGCTATGAAGAAGGCGGCGTACTTGTCAACAAGATACGACAGAAACCCTATGCAATCGTTTTGTTTGATGAAATCGAAAAAGCACACCAATCCGTTTTTGATGTTTTCTTACAAATACTGGATGAAGGAAAGTTAAATGACCGACTGGGCAAGACGGGGGATTTTTCAAATGCGGTCATACTGTTTACTTCCAATATAGGTTCGGATTTCATCAGCAAATCGATCGAAAAAGGGAAAACGCCCAAATCAGATGAGTTGTTGGAAATTATGGCGTCCTATTTCAGGCCCGAGTTCCTGGGTCGTATTACCGAAATAGTTCCCTTTGCTCCAATCGCAGAAAAGAACGTACCCTTTATATTCAGCTTGCATCTTAAAAAAGAATTACTGACGCTTACCGAACGCTTGGGTATTACGCTAGAGATCGATACTGCGACCAAGGAACACTTATCATTGGATGGCTTCTCCCCCACCTATGGTGTTCGTCCCTTAAAAGCAGTTATACGGAACAAGTTGAAAAGACCGCTTTCAAAAATGATCGTCTCGGGAAAATTGAAGGCGCCGCAGAAAGTAAAAATCGGAATGAAAAATAATGAGGTAGTGTTTACCGTTGTTAATTGAAAGATACCCCTAAAAAAGGCATACTCCAATCGTAGGTCGGAGTCCCCATAACATATTGAAGCATATTAAACTATTTCATGGCGAAACCTTATTATCAAGCACCTTTCGATTTTAAACGGTTTTTTGAGAAGAAAGAGCTCAAAAAATTATCGATGCGGGATTCTATTTCGCAGTTCATCAGTGTCATCATCACTACTTATTTTGAGGAATATACCTTCGATGAGAAATTTGGCAGCGAGATATGGGAAACCGATTTTGATTTGTTGGTGAATGCGAATGTGCTTAGAGAACGCATAAAAAAGTCTTTGACGGAACAGATTAAAACCTATGAAAAAAGGTTGGTCAACATTGACTTAAACGTTGAATTGATGGAGAGTCTCTCTGAAAAAACCAAAAAGGTTCGCTTAAAGAAATATCTATACATTACGATTCGCGGAACCATCGTGAAAACAGATGAAACATTTGCGTTTACCGGCGATTATTTTTTAGCGCCCTTGTCGTATCGATAAAACAAAAAAATGAAGAGTCTTACCAAAGAAGAAATAAAAGATCGGCTCATACGAAGGGCGGCAGACACCTGGGGAGTAGATGAGATGGAGATCGAGTACTCTTTCGATCCTATTGTAGGCATTTTGTTCGACGCTTGTGCACACGAGTTCGAGCGGATTTCCGACACTTTAAAAACAAGTCGCGCAAAAATTACGGAACGCTTGGTAGACCTGTTAACTCCGGAAGTCTCTGTTGCTGCCAAGCCCGCTCATGCCGTAATGCACGCACTACCCATAGACAACGATATTGCTATTAACGAAAGAAGTTCGTTTTATCACAGAAAACGAATGCCGTTGTTCCAAGAACGCAAGAAGGAAAATTTCAAGGATTTTTTCTTTTGTCCGGCCGGGGATTTCACCCTGAACAACTGCCATATCAAATACATCGCTTATCCCGATAAAATGGTCTCATATAGAAACCATAGAAATGCCAGTTTTATTTCAAAAAATGAATTTACGGGTGCTCCGGAAGCTTCCTGCATCTACCTGGGAATCAAAGCGGAAAAAGGCGTAAAGACGATTTCATCACTATCGTGTTATTTTGACCTTTTAAATTTTGCCAACAAGGAATTGATGATTCATCATCTTGGCATCGCAAACTGGTCTATAAACGGGGAAGAACTTTCCGTTCATAAAGGGTACCCACAACATGGGCAGGTAAAAGACGATTATAGCGCATATATCAACGAAAGCATACAAAGCAAGGTGCAGTTTTATGAGGAGTATGTGAGACGCTTCTATGAGGATCATTTTTATACCATTGCCGATACCATCAATGTAACGGAAACCGCTCGTCACTATCCAGAAGTTTTCAAGGAGTTTTTATCCAATAACGATTTGGAGAATTTTGAGGAACCGTTGGTGTGGGTCAAAATCGCTTTCTCCACAGTTGTTTCGGCCCCGATGCTTGAAAACCTGCATTGCCATGTCAACTGCTTTCCGGTAATGAACAAAAAAAGTCATAGTGTTAGCAAGCGATTGCAACCCTATTTTAATATTATTCCCTTGGAGGCAGAAAACGACTTTTTCTTGGACGTACAAAGTGTACTTGGCGATAGCGGCGATAGCTATTATGTTAAAAACAGGGATAAAAAAGACGGAAACCGTCCCGAGGCCTATCTGCGATATGGGGGAGTAAGCCGCTTTGATGAACGCGATGCTTCAGAGCTATTGCATTATACCTTAGACCTTTTAAAAGAAGATAGTGTGGCCTTCTCCGCCATGGGCGACGATTTCATCAACTCGAACTTGAAAGATTTAAAACAAATCGTTTCAAGAATCGAACAACAAATAGAGTTACGTGGCTTTCATAAGAACAAAATCCCCTATCTAATCGTCAATAAACATGGCGCAAATAAGAACAGGGACAAAATCGTATATGCCGATTACTGGACCACTACGGGTGAAAAAGGAAACAAAATCAACCCGTATAGCAAGTTGTTTCAATATTCGGGAACGGCCTTCAAACCCAATAGTCTTACCCTTATCACCGGCAGCATAGGAGGGCAAGACGAACCTTCACCTAGCGAAAAGATTTATGCATACCGGGCACATACCCTTTCGAGGGGAAGAATTATCACCCGGCAAGATATTATTCATCATTGCTACGCGGTCTTTAAGGGCAGTATTACCCATGTCAAGGTAGAAAAAGGCGTCATGGTTTCTCAAAGTAGCGCGGTGGGCTACACCCCTACGACCGACATATTTATCACCCAAAAACCGGGAACGGATTATTCGGAGACCGATTGGGAACACCTGAAAAAAGAATTGCTGATCGGCATTGAGACCCGTTCGGCAAATGTGTTGCCATACCGCGTTTTTTATCATTAAAAACCGCCTTCTTCTTTGCACAAAAGCAAGGTCCGCGACGTGAATTCACAGTTAATAGGTTTCAATAAACCACCTGAATAACTAGAATAGGTACCAGCGAAACTGTTGTACAACGAAAACCGGCTATTTTTTTTGTCAATAGCCGCGTTAATTCCTATTTTAAACGTATAAATCATCCCACATGTCCAAAATCGTTCAAATTAAGCTCATCGTCGGTGGCGAGGAGTTCTTGCCCAAATCGGGTTATAGTATTTCAATAGAACAGTCAATAGGCGGACGAAGCTCCTTCAGAATTTCTTTTCCCGCAAGTGCCACCGAAGGGTATTCAGGTGCATTGATGGATAATGCTTTGGGGTTCGTTGGCAAAAAAGCATCCATTGGCTTAAATGGCAATGAATTGGAATTTAGTGGCATTGTCACCTCCGTAGACCTTCAAAAAGGAATCGGTGCTGCAGGAACTATTGTACTTTCTGGACATGGCCCGGCCATTTTACTTGCCAACTCCTCGCAGTGTTTTAGTTATGATGAGGGTACTTCCCTATCGCAAATTGCAAATGATACGCTGGCAGGGCATTCAACGGAACATCTAAAAACTGCCATTGGCGAAGGAAGTGATGTGTCCCTTCCATATACGGTACAATACAATGAAAGTGATCTTGCATTCCTGCAACGGTTATGCAGCCGCTATGGCGTATGGCTCTATCACAATGGAACAGATTTTTGTGTAGGACGCACCGGTGATAAACAATTGCAAGGGGTCAGCGGTGTAGACGTGCTGAGTTTCAACCTTTCCACTTCGCTAAGGGAACAGTCTTTCGGTATCAAAGCGCATGACTGGGTAAATGAAACGCCGTTGGAATCAGAATCTTCCTCTCATACTCCGAGTTCCTCTCACCCTTATCTTGATCAAATCAAGGGAGAATCGGAGTCTGTCTTTGCAAAAAAAGGAAGCTATGATTGGAGCATCGGGCAACACGAATTCAGTGCACAAGGGGGAGTCGACACTGCCACTAAGGTAAATACCTTGGGACGTGCAGCAGGAATGATCATTGCAACCGGAACTTCAGAACTCGTAGGACTTCGAATCGGAGATACCCTTACATTGGAAGGTCTGAACTTTTCGGACCCGAAGAAAAAAGACCCCTATGGGTCCTATGACATTACCAAAATAGTACATCGTTTTAACCATAGTGGTCATTATAGAAATGAATTTGAAGGTGTTCCGGAAGGTACCGAGCACTTACCCAATTCAAATAGTTTTAAAATTCCGACCGCGGGCGCACAGCGCGGCTGGGTGTTTGACAATGCAGATCCTGACGGCTTGGGGAGAATCAAAGTGCAGTTTCCGTGGCAAAAAGCAAAAGGTACCAGTACCCCGTGGATCAAAATGATCACTCCCTATTCAGGAGCAGGCAAGGGGTTTTATTTTATTCCCGAAAAAGAGGAGGAAGTATTGGTAGGTTTCGAGGGTAATAATCCTGAAAAACCATTTATTCTTAGTGCCGGTTTCAATAGCAAGGCGAAGAGTGATTATGCCGATCCCGATAACAATATCAAAGCTATTAAAACACGTAGTGGCAATGAGTTGATTATGAACGATGAAGATGGTAGTATCACCATTCAAGACCCGAGCGGTAATATGGTGGTGATGAACGGAGATGGGGAAATAACCATTACCGCGCCCAATGTACTTACACTGAATTCAAAAGAAATAAATATTCTTGCCTCGGAGGTTGTTAACATGGACGGCACGAACAATGTAAATGTCACCTCAAAAGAAATCATGAACGATGGTAGTTCAAAAGTAACGGTGACCAGTGCCGCGAAAATTGAAGTTACCGCGCCTAGCACGCAGGTCGAAGGTACTGCTGAGTTGAAACTGAACAGTGATGGTATTTTAGATGCGGACGGCACTACCATGACCAATGTAAAAGGAGGACTTCTAAACCTAAATTGCGGGTAATAGACATGAACAGTGAGCACAACCCCGTAGCCCTCTTGGTTGGGCAATTACAAAATGCTTGGCAACAGCAGGTCGTACCCGAGCCACAAATTAGGTGGGTGCGTTGGGTTATAAAGCCCGAGCAGGCACGTTTATACGAGGGTTTCTTGAAGTTAGAATCTACTGAGCATGGTTCAATACCCGACATCCCGGTGGTACTATTGACCCCATTCGAAGATAGCAAGTACCACAGCAAAGCGCTTATACAAGATTGGATTTCAAGTTACGAAAAAGACCAGAATACGCAGGAGCGACTCGCGAGCAACGCGCTTACAAACGATTGGAACCTGTCCTATTTCAAAGAAAAATTAAATGACGATAGTGCTGATTTTGACCAACTGCTTTTGGAACTTTTGAAAAATTTTCAAAAAGCGATGCCAGATGCAAAACGACATCTGGTACTCTGTCTTTTTCCTTACACCATACAATCCGTGGCAGTTTATCAAAATTGGATGGATACCTTGTTAGGCCTTGGTTTGCCAGAAAAAACACGATTGATGGTATTCGACCAAGTGGAACAGAATTATTTTGAACCCCTGCAAACAAAGTACAAGACCCTTGCAAAATCACTCTCGGTTTCTTTGGACTTGGACGGTGCTATGCAGAAACTTGCCCGTTCGGGAGATCCTAATGACCCGGAAGTACAGTTTCGACAGTGTATGCTTGAAATGGGTAATAGTGCCGCAAAAAACAATCGAAAACGACTACACCTGTGGGGTGAAAAGGGGCTAGAGGTGACGCAAAAAAGCGGAAATAAAACCGCTTTTGCCACTGCCCATGCCGTGTATGCCGGAATGTTATTTCAATTTAAAGAATACGATACCATCGATAGGCTATTGCAGCGCGGGTGTACCATTGCGAAACAAGCAAAACAGGCCGGGGACGAGACCGTAAACGCAATTCTTTTGCAAATACAGGGATATATGGCGGCCAGTGCCCATCATCAAAAAGACATTGACAAGGCGACCGATTTATTTTGTGAACAAGCAGAAATGGCTGCGGCATTCCGTATGGGACAACAAGCGCTTTCCATTTATTGCACGGCCTATACGCTCATTCAAAAAAAGAATCCGGATCGGTATAATGAAGTACTGAAGAGGGCCTATACCTATGGGAAAGGGCTGCCACTTGAGACCTTGCGTTCAAGTGCTATGTTGCAAGTCGCGTGGGACTATTATAATGCTACCGAAACCGACATTCAAAAGAAAATTGATGTGTTTATGAAAGAATTGGAAGGCAAGGCGTGGAAAGAAAAAATCGCATCTCAGGAACAGGCCCTAAAGGCTGGTATTTCGTTAACCTAAAAATGTACGTGTATGTTATTGGCCAATAAGCACTTTACTCCCGTTCTTGGAATAGATATACATATTGTAATCATTCTAGGGGCGCCAATACCGATGCCACATCCTTATATCGGCATGGTAATGGACGTAATGGATTATATTCCTTTTATTGGCTCCACGGTGAACGTAAACAATGTTCCAAAAGGGAATAGCCAAACCTCGGGAATACTTGCCACCCTATTTCATATTCCAATGGGTGGCCCTTTTTTATTGGCACCCATGATAGGGCATGATTCCGTTAACTTTTTTGGTAGTACCAAGGTGAATGCCCAAGATAACTTCTTTTCTCCCGCCGGCTATATGGTGATGACCTGTAACGATATCGGCATGCCTTTGACACTGTCACCGGGAAAGAAAATGAAACCGATACCAAGCCTGTACTTGCCAACATCGATGTCGGTTCCCCTCCCAATGGGGAAACCCGTTTTTGTAGGCGGACCGTATGCGCCCGATTGGGCAGGTGTCCTTACTGGCCTAGCCATGTCGTACGCTTTTGGAGCTGTTTTGAAAGGCCTTGGAAAGGGGTTGGGAAAAGGTCTTAAAAAACTTAACAACAAGGTACTTAAGAAACACCCGAAAACGCAAGGTCTCGGAAAAAAGCTTTGTAAAATGGGCTTTGAACCGGTTGACCTTATTACAGGAAGAATGGTGTATGAGGGGGAAGATTTTAGACTTTCCGGTCCCATTCCATTGATATGGGAACGAAACTGGTATTCAGATTCAGCCTATGAAGGTCTCATGGGGCATGGTTTTTCCTGCAACTACGATGTAGCGCTTCATGTTGATTTTATAGAAGATGCCATGGCACTTCGTTTATCGGATGGAAGGGTCACGGCATTCCCCTTATTGACCACTCCCGGTGAGCAACATTATGATCGCACTGAAAAGTTGACAATCACCTATATCGACCGGAATACATTTGAGTTGGAGGACCATAACGAACAATTGGTCTATACCTATGGCAAAAAGACCCCTACCCTCTTTAAACCTGTTGAAGTGCGGAATCCCGAGGGTTTTACATTGCAGCTATCATACAACTCGGCAAATGCACTCAACGAAATCGTTGATAGCGTTGGAAGACAAATTGATTTACGACTCGATTCTAAAAACCGTATTACCGAAATCTCGGCTTCGCACAAAGGAAAGACGCGAAAGTTGGTTTCTTACGGGTATAACAAAGAAGGAGATCTAATTCGCATTAGCGATGCACTTGATCAACATACGCTCATGGAGTATGAAAATCACCTTATGGTCAAAAAAACAGATCGAAATGGCCAGGCGTTCTATTGGGAGTATGATGGCAACGATACCGGTGCTAAGTGTATTGCTACCAGAGGTGATGGGGACATACTATCCGGTACACTTGAATATAAAAAAGGATACAATGTCATCACCAACTCGTTGGGGGAGCAAACTATCTACTATTTTAACGAACTAAACCTATGCACCCAAGTGACGGATGCCATGGGCGGGCATATATTTCATGAGTACACCTCCTTTATGGAACCCTATCGCGACATAGATGAAGAGGGCAACGCCACGGGCTATAGCTATGATAAACGTGGAAATCTGGTAGGGCTACATTTACCGGACGGTGCACTGACCACTTTTGTATACGACGATAAGGATCGGTTGGTCCTTACGAAGTATCCAGTGGGCGGATCTGTGATACGCACCTTCAAAGAAGACCGTTTGCATGCGGTTATTGGGCAAGATGGAGGTGTTACTTCCTTTGGCTACAATGAGCAAGGCTTGATCAATGAAATTCGCGACAATGCAGGAAACCTTTCCCTTTTGAGCTATGATAGTGATCATAACCTGGCCACTATGCGCCTACCCAACAAAGCGATCGCTACCTGGAAATACGATGTTTGGGGACGGTGCTACCAAAATAAGAATGCTGCCGGCCATGAACAAAGTTTCGTTTATGATGAGTTAGACCGCGTTCGGCAGGTGGTTGAAGCGGATAATAATGCCGTACAGTTAAAGTACAATGCCTATGACGAGGTATTGGAACTACATCAAAAAAATGGGAAGGTCAAATTCGAATATACTCCCATGGGTAGCCTTAAAATGAGAGAAGAACGCGGTAGAAAGGTTTTCTTTAACTACGATACCGAAGAACAACTGCGTTACATCGACAATGAACAGGGAGAACGCTACTTGTTCAAACGAAATTCGAAGGGCGATATCATTACCGAAACCGGTTTTGACGGACTTACACGTATGTATCAACGGGACCGTGCGGGAAAAGTGATGAGGATCAATCGCCCCGGAGGGAAATTTACCGAATATGAATATGATTCCAATGGTCGTATTACCAGAGCGGAACACAGCGACGGTAGCTGGGAAACCTATAGTTATGATCGCAATGGTAATTTAATCGAAGCGGTAAATGAACATAGCACCGTTCAATTGATTCGAGACAAGGCAGGAAGGGTCATTTCTGAAATTCAGGACGGCCATGTGGTACAAAGTACTTTCGATAAACTCGGTAATCGTATTCAAATCCAAAGCAGTTTAGGAGCCAATATCGACCTGTTACGAAATAAAATCGGGCAGATTGAAACGATGAACGCCCATGTAAATCAAGTGAATGGAGAGAACCAGACGCCGTCCAAAAAAGCGGCAACCTGGTCAACTAATTTTGTCTACAACAGTATTGGAATGGAAATAGAGCGCTCGCTACCAGGAGGGGTCGTTGCGCAAATGAAGTATGATGAAGCAGGTAGACCCATACAACATAAAGTGAGTCGCAACCGAAGCGAATTACGCCATCGCACCTACAATTGGAGCGCCAATGATCGTTTGACCCGTATGGTAGACGAACTATCAAAAGGGCAGGTTACCTATTCCCATGATCAATTTGGCAATTTGGCCTCTGCGAAATACGAAAACCATGATATGGACTATAAGTTCCCTGACGAAGTGGGCAACTTATACAGAACGAAGGCGAAAAGCGATCGGGAGTACGGGTCTGGGGGACAGTTGATAAGAGATGGAAAAACCATCTTCAAATATGATGAAGAAGGGAATCTGATCGAAAAACAAATGCCTAAGGGAATCGAAACGTATAATTGGTATGGCAATGGCATGCTTAAATCTGTTACCAAAGCCAATCAAGAAAAAGTGGAATTCGAGTACGACGCCTTGGGCAGGCGAACAGCCAAAGTCGTGTTACCGGCAAGAGCCAAGTCTAAAAGTTCGCTCACCCGTTTTGTTTGGGATGGGAATGTTCCGCTACATGAATGGAAGTATTCGCTAAAAGAGCGTCCTGAGTGGGTGGTCGATGAGTGGGGAATGCTTAGTAAAGATAAGGAAGAACCTCTAGATGACGTAGTTACATGGGTCTTTGATGAGGCGACATTTAAACCGGCAGCTAAAATAGTAGATGGGGAACAGTTCTCGATCATAACCGATTATCTAGGGACTCCGGTAGAAATGTATAATAGTAAGGGGGAACGTACGTGGGCGGTTGAATATGATATTTATGGAAAGGTGCGTAAACTATTAACCGGTTCGGAAAGCGATTGCCCGTTCCGCTACCAAGGGCAGTATGAGGATATGGAAACAGGTCTGTACTATAACCGGTTTCGGTATTATTCGCCGAGCGAAGGGGTTTATATTTCCCAGGATCCGATAGGACTACAATCTGAACAAGCTAACTTTTATGCTTATGTACCCGATACAAGTAAATTTGTGGATATATATGGTCTTAGCTCAAACTCGAAAAAATTAGGAGAAGCTTTGGGTCAATCCCCCGGTGTTAATCATGATGCCCATCATATAGTAATGACGGGTACACAAGATCCCAAAATGAACTCATTAGTTAAGCAAATGGAAAGCCACGGGATTGATCCAGACGGCAGACAAAACGGAATTTGGCTAGCTAGAACAGATGCAGATAAAGTCCCTGGGATTTCCCCAAATACCTCCCATAAACAAGATGGACTGCATGGAAAGGCATACAAAGACGAGCTTTTCGATAGGTTGGATGGTAAGAATAAAAAAGACTTTAATAAAGAACTGAATAAAATAAAGAGAGAGTTAAAAGCTGGTAGGACATGGGATACCGCAACTCCTAAAAAACTTGGAAAAGCTTGCCGATGATTATTCAAGATGAACACAAAAAGATTGTTGAGATTTTTCAACAACATGAGAAATCCTTCAGTGATAGGAAACAAAAAATAGAGGTTGTCGCATTTTCCAAAATAAACTGGAGCGATTCATATTTAAGTTTTACTCCCTATGACGCGATTATAAATCAGCTTGAGGTGGCGAAAATATTCAAAAATGAAAAGCCAGATTCAATTAAAAACCACTTTTTTGAGGATAAATTAGTGTATAGTTATAAGACTAAAAACCAAAATTGGGGCAGTATTTTCATTGATTACCAAAACAATTACGATTTGTGGCTTCTATTTGTTGAAAACTATGATGACGAAATGATGTTACAACAATTAAAATTAGCCTACCATCAAAATAATAGAATCACAAAAAAAATATTCTATTTATTCGATAAAGATGCCGAAGAAGAAACTTTGATGGTTGATTTACTTAAATATAATAAAGAAGGTAAATTAGAATGTATAGTTAGGAATGGTTTTTACGAAGTTGTAACGAACGTTTTACCAGAAAGAAAAATATCTTTTATATATGAAAATGAAAAAGTCAGCATATATTCAGAACAAGAAATAGGCAATGATTTGAGAAGACAATTGATATATGATGGAAAAGAACTAAGACAATAAATCGAACTGAAGTTTTTGATTTTACTACTGAAAAACGAATAACATGAGCTCTTTCAAGGTTAAAACTTTTTAAACCCGTATTCAATGAAGTTTGTTATCCCCATCGTATTCCTATGGGCTTTGTTTGCACCCATCACCCAAGCTAACGAAGTGACGGAATGGGTAGCGACGGAGGCAACAATCGTAAAGGTCCATAATAAAATCAAAGCTAAAAGCACGCGCGCCTTTGCAATGGTCTCCTTTACCGCCAAGGATGGAAAAGAATACCAAACACAGGTAGAAATCTTTGCCATACCGTTTTACGGAACAATTAAATCGGTAGGTGATCAAGTTCGTATATTGTATCACCCCGAAAAACCGTTATTGGCCAAAACACCTGCGGCCTCTTTTATAGAAAAGAACGGTTTGTATTTGTTCCTATTTGCGGGCGTAGTGTTCAGTTTTTACAGACTGCGGAAGGGTTACGCAAAACAGACAAAGGAGTAAATTTATTTTTAGTACACGAAATCCTAGCATCCCTACGGTAGGGCGGTTATTTCTTTATCAAAATCTGTCTTGGATAATGCGGTAATGAAATTGTATTGATTAAATCTCCCTCAAAATTGGTATATGCAATACCTCCTTTTACCGAGGGCCGTATTTCTGAATAACCAATGTATAACAGGTTCCTATCAAAATCTATTTCAATATCCTGGAACGAAATAGTGGTTGCCAATTGGTTTTCCAACTCGGTTTTGAGTGTCAATAAATCCACTCCCAACGCTACCTCGCTATCGGTCGAAAAGTCGTAGACTCTCGGTGAAAACAAAATTGTACTTGGTTGCGGAAAAAACTCATAGTATCGCATTTTCCCTTCCTTGAAATTGGTGGATAAAAAGCCTATTTCACTTGTCTTGGACAATACTGGGTTACTCCCTTCCTGAATAAGCGCTAAGGAATTAATATCATAAATTTCATAGCTTCCATCAATAAAAAACAAGTAGAGCTCCTGATTGTTGACCGTTGCAAAATTAAAGTCATCTTCCAAGGATAATACAGTTGGTATCGATTCCTCGTTCAAGTTTACGATCAGTATTTCTTTAGCATCAATGGAAGGCACCTTATACACCATATAAATTGGTCCGTATTGACGTACCGCCGCCGGACGCCCAAGACCTAGGTCATAGCGTTTACAAGCATCGGTATCTTTGTCATAAACCTCCAAGAAATAACGGTCTTCGATATCCTCAAGATCGTCAAACAAATAGGTCAAGTAGCGCTCCGAACCGGTTGCCGTGGTGACACTAAAAGCACCTTTTTGCGGACAAAAATCTTGCTTTCGATACACGTCGCCCGTACTAATATTCCGTTGCCAAGCGGTCGTCTGGCCCTCAAATCTGGTTACAAAAGTTATTAATTGGTCGGAAGAGTCGAGCAAATACAGTTGTTGTCCAAACCCGATTTCCTCATTAAGATTTACGGTGGTAATTTCTTGCAGTGTTTCGTCAACGTCCGTTTGGTACTCAATTAAATCGGTATCACCCAATACTGTAAGGGCAGGAAGCACAATCGGTGGTATTTCAGAATCTAGAGGAGGTTGCGAATCGTCGTCTTTGGCACAACCAAATAATGCCATAAGAAAACAGAGGACCAAGGTCTTCGATATACTTGACATAGCTTTTTTTTATAAAGATAACTGATTTCAAACCAATCTATGCCCTTTTGGGCATTTTGAACATCGTAATTTTCCACACAAATAATTTCTTAAAATACCCAGTTTCATTAGTTTTGTCTGCTTAGAATTTACAGCTAAAGAGTATGAAAAAGACACTGTTCGATAAAGTTTGGGATTCCCACGTGGTGCAACGTATTGAAAACGGACCCGATGTATTGTTTATAGACCGTCACATGGTACACGAGGTTACAAGTCCTGTGGCATTTTTAGGAATTAAGACGAGAGGAATTCGGGTCATGTATCCCGAAAAAACCTTTGCCACGGCAGATCATAACACCCCTACGATGAATCAACATTTGCCTGTTGAAGACCCGCTCTCGGCCAAGCAATTGGAAATGCTAGAGGAAAATGCCAATGAATATGGTATTTCGTATTGGGGACTTGGACACGAAAAAAATGGAATTGTTCATGTTGTTGGTCCGGAATATGGGATTACACTTCCCGGGGCCACGATCGTATGTGGTGATTCTCACACTTCTACGCATGGGGCCTTTGGTGCCATCGCTTTTGGAATCGGTACTTCGGAAGTAGAAATGGTCTTGGCATCTCAATGTATCATGCAGGCCAAACCTAAGAGTATGCGGATCAACGTAGAAGGGCAATTAAACTTTGGAGTTACGCCAAAAGATGTGGCCTTGTACATTATTTCGCAGCTAACAACCTCAGGGGCCACCGGGTATTTTGTAGAATATGCCGGAAAAGTATTTCGTGATATGAGTATGGAAGGTCGTATGACCGTATGCAATCTAAGCATTGAAATGGGCGCCCGAGGCGGTATGATCGCACCGGACGAAAAAACCATTGCCTATGTGAAAGGACGGGAATTTGCACCCAAAGAAGTCGCTTGGGATAATGCCAAAACATATTGGGACACCCTATATACCGAAGAGGACGCGCAGTTTGACAAGGAAATTACTTTTAATGCAGCTGATATTGAACCCATGATTACTTACGGTACCAACCCGGGAATGGGAATCGGTATTAGCAATGGCATACCGATGGCCGAAGTAGTTGAAGGTGGTGTGGCGACCTATCGCAAATCACTTCAGTACATGAACTTTAATGAGGGGGATAGTATGAAAGGAAAGGAAATAGATTTTGTCTTTTTAGGAAGTTGCACGAATGGACGAATCGAAGATTTCAGGGCATTTGCCTCCATTGTAAAAGGACGACAAAAAGCAGCCAATGTAACGGCATGGCTTGTACCGGGATCTCATAAGGTAGAGGCCGCAATCAAAGAGGAAGGGCTGCTCACCATACTCCAAGACGCTGGTTTTGAATTAAGGGAACCAGGCTGTTCCGCTTGTCTCGCAATGAACGAGGATAAGATTCCGGCCGGTAAATACGCGGTGAGTACCTCCAACAGAAATTTCGAAGGGCGTCAAGGTCCTGGAGCACGTACGTTACTGGCCAGCCCTTTGGTTGCCGCAGCTGCAGCAGTGACCGGTAAGGTTACAGATCCCCGGGAGTTAATGGAGGAAGCAATGGTGAACTAACTGCGCCGATAGCTTAAAAAATAATACGAACAACGCATAACGACTTAGAAATGGCTTACGACAAATTCAACATTCTAACCTCTACCGCAGTACCACTTCCCATAGAGAATGTGGATACAGACCAAATAATTCCCGCGCGTTTTTTGAAAGCGATTGAACGCAAAGGGTTTGGAGATAATCTTTTTAGGGATTGGCGCTACAATGCCGACAATACTCCAAAAGAAAATTTTGTGCTTAACAATCCAATTTACTCAGGTCAAATTTTGGTAGGTGGAAAAAATTTTGGTTCCGGTTCTTCTCGAGAGCATGCCGCTTGGGCCGTATACGATTATGGGTTTCGATGTGTGATATCTAGTTTTTTTGCCGATATTTTTAGGAACAACTGCTTAAATGTAGGGGTGCTTCCGGTTCAGGTAAGTGCCGAGTTCCTTGAAAAAATACTACGGGCCATCGAGGCAGATCCAAAAGCAACGATCAAGGTAGATCTTCCCGAACAATCTATAACGATTCTCGGTTCCGGAGAACAAGAAAGTTTTGAAATTAATGATTACAAAAAGTCGAATATGTTGAACGGATTCGATGATATCGATTACTTATTGAACATAAAGGACGACATCCGACAATTTGCCGCAGACCGACCGCTTTAGTGAATTACAAATACCGAAACCCTTCAGCATGAAAAGACAGCTGGAAATAATGGATACCACACTGCGGGATGGTGAACAAACATCCGGTGTATCCTTTTCCGCAGGGGAAAAATTGACCCTTGCCAAATTATTGTTGGACGAGTTGAAAGTTGACCGTATCGAGGTTGCCTCGGCACGTGTATCGGAAGGCGAGTTACAGGCAGTACAACAAATTACCGAATGGGCAGCCACGAAGGATTGTTTAGATCGCATTGAGGTACTGACCTTTGTCGACGATGGTGTGTCGCTCCAATGGATGGAAAAGGCCGGGGCAAAATCACAGAACCTTTTGACAAAAGGGTCCCTAAATCATTTAAAGCACCAATTAAAGAAAACACCCGAACAACATTTTGGGGAAATAGCCGCGACCTTTGATAAAGCACAACAAAAAGGAATTATCAACAACGTATATCTTGAGGATTGGAGCAATGGCATGCGCAACTCCAAAAAGTACGTTTTCGATTTTCTTGATTTTCTAACAACACAACCGGTCAAAAGGGTGTTGTTGCCAGATACCCTTGGAGTTTTAACCTATCAGGAAACGTTTGATTTTCTTTCCGAAATTAGAATGCGATTCTCGACATTGCACATTGATTTTCATGGGCATAATGACTATGATTTAGGAGTTGCCAATGTAATGGAAGCCGTTAAGGCCGGATGTAACGGATTGCATCTGACCGTAAACGGAATGGGGGAAAGGGCCGGGAATGCTCCGATGGCCAGCGCGATAGCGGTGATCAAAGACTTTCTGCCAGAAGTAGCGATCAATGTTAATGAGAAAGCACTCTATAAGGTCAGCAAATTGGTTTCCGCTTTTACAGGTGTAGGCATCCCCTCGAACAAGCCTATTGTTGGCGACAATGTTTTTACGCAAACAGCTGGCATTCATGCAGATGGTGACAGTAAAATGAACCTGTATTTTAGTGACCTGATGCCCGAACGCTTTGGGCGTAAACGAAAATACGCCTTGGGAAAAATGTCCGGGAAGGCCAATATCCAAAAAAACCTACAGGAATTGGGGCTTACCTTGAACGACGAGGAAATCAAGAAAGTTACGGCGCGTATCATTGAGCTCGGCGACAAAAAAGAAAAGGTGACGAAAGAGGACCTCCCCTATATCATTTCTGATGTATTGGACAGCGATACTTTTCAGCAAAAAGTCTTTGTACAATCGTATGTACTCACCCATTCGAAAGGCTTAAGACCCTCTACTACCCTAGCGGTGGAAATAGATGGTACGTTATATGAAGAAAACGCTTCAGGGGATGGGCAGTATGATGCATTTATGAATGCCCTGGAAAAGGTATATAAATCCAAAAAAATGGCATTGCCAAAATTGATCGATTATGCTGTGCGGATTCCCCCCGGAAGCAACTCGGACGCTCTTTGTGAAACCATTATCACTTGGGAAACGGCAGAAAAGGAATTTACCACGCGTGGGCTGGATTCCGATCAAACTGTTTCGGCCATCAAAGCGACCGAAAAAATGCTAAATATCATTTAATTCGGTTCAGGAAGTGTCAAATACCAAATAGAATTAATAATCATAGTACCATAAGCGAAACACTCGTAAGCAAAACAAAAAACATGAAATTAAACATTGCCCTTTTAGCCGGAGACGGAATAGGACCAGAAGTCATTGATCAAGCCGTTAAGGTAAGTAATGCCGTTGCGGCAAAGTACCATCATGAAATTAACTGGAAACCTGCCCTAACCGGCGCAGCAGCAATTGATGCGGTAGGAGAACCCTATCCGGATGAAACGCATGCTATTTGCGCCAACTCCGATGCCGTGCTGTTCGGTGCCATAGGGCATCCACGTTTTGACAACGATCCGTCGGCAACGGTACGACCAGAGCAAGGGCTGCTTAAGATGCGCCAGAAGTTAGGCTTGTTCGCAAACGTGCGGCCCACCTTTACATTTCCTTCCTTGATCGAGAAATCCCCTTTGAAAAAAGAACGTATCGAAGGCACGGATTTGATTATTCTTAGAGAGTTGACCGGGGGCATCTATTTTGGAGAGCGAAATCGAAAAGATGATGGCAATACCGCTTTTGATACGATGACGTACGAACGTTTTGAAATCGAGCGCCTTGCCAGAAAAGGCTTTGAAATGGCAAAGAAACGTTCAAAAAAATTATGTTGTGTAGACAAAGCCAACGTTTTGGAATCGTCTCGACTGTGGCGCGAAACTGTGCAGGCCATGGAAAAAGAATATCCCGAAGTAGCGGTATCCTACGAATTTGTCGATGCAGTAGCCATGCGGTTGGTACAATGGCCAAAAGCGTATGATGTGATGATCACTGCGAACCTTTTTGGAGATATCCTTACCGATGAAGCTTCTGTCATTTCCGGATCCATGGGATTGATGCCTTCTTCTTCGGTAGGAAGCGAGGTTTCTTTGTACGAACCCATCCACGGTTCATATCCACAAGCGGCAGGGAAAGATATTGCCAATCCACTGGCAACTGTACTCTCCGCGGCTATGTTGTTCGAAGATTTCAACTTGAACGAAGAAGCGGCGGCCATTAGAGCGGTCGTCAATAAATCGTTGGCTGAAGGAATTGTAACCGAAGATCTTGCCGAAGACGCAAAGGCCTACAAGACAAGTGAAGTAGGCGATTGGCTGGCGGCGAACCTATAGTTTTTTTAAGTTTAGTACTTCATTCAATGGTCCTTGCGCTTTTTCAAGGGCCATTTTAATGCTGTCCATTTCCTGAAAATGGTCCCTTCTATATAGAGGATTCGTTATATTTGAGGAACAGCGCGCTATGAATCAAAAAAAAACGCCATGGTACTTCCTCGTAGTACTTATTTTGGCAGGAGAATCTGTTTTTATACTTCCATTTGTACTATCACGTGTTTTTAGACCTACTGTTTTAGATGCATTTGCTTTGGACAATGTGCAGCTTGGACTATGTTTTTCGGTTTATGGCATCGTAGCATTGGTGGTATCCTATCTTTTTGGTGGACCGATTGCGGACAAATTTCCTCCACGAAAGTTGATTGCGGTAGCCCTTTGGATGACGGCGTTCGGGGGGGTGTTCTATGCTACGTTTCCTAGGTTTGAACAACTGAAATGGCTTTACGGGTACTGGGGGTTTACCACTATTTTCCTGTTTTGGGCGCCAATGATCAAAGCGGCCCGTGTCTGGGGAGGAAAGAGGGCCCAAGGAAAGGCATTTGGTTTTTTAGATGGTGGTCGTGGGTTGGTCGGTGCATCATTTGGAGTCATGGGAGTATTCATTTTTTCCCTTTTTATTCCTTCGGAAGTAGCCGATGCAAGTCTTCTAGAACGAAGGGTAGCGTTTGAACAAGTGATTCTGGTATCATCGACCATCGTGGCGTTGGTGGGCATCCTCGTGTGGTTTTTTATGAAACTTGATCGCGAATCGGAAAAAGAAATCAACATCGACAAAATTACCCCGTCACAAGTAAAAGAGGTGGCTCGTTTGCCGGCTGTTCAACTGCTAATGGTCATTATTCTTTGCGCTTATGTTGGCTACAAAATAACAGATGTTTTTTCCCTCTATGCTCAAGACGTAATGTTGTATGATCAAGTACAATCTGCGCAAGTGGGTACATTTTTACTATTTATACGCCCTGTAATAGGCGTTTTTATAGGGTTTATCGGGGATAGAACACAAATTACCTTCTGGTTGTTGATTAGTTTTATAATCTCTTTTATTGGGGCTTTGCTTTTTGCAGTAGGTATCATTTCAAGCTCAGAAACCTTTTTGTTCTTCCTATCGGTCTTAGTTGTTGCCACAGGGGTATATGCGGCCCGTTCGCTCTATTTTGCCGTAATGCAACAAGGGAAGGTACCATTAGTGCTTACAGGAACCGCGGTGGGTTTGATCTCTTTGGTAGGTTATACCCCTGATATCTTTGCCGGGCCGGCCATAGGCTATCTCTTGGACAGTGCTCCGGGTGTTACTGGGCACCGGCACGTATTCTGGATGCTCGCTTTGTTTTCATTCATAGGCGGAATTGCCGCTTGGCGGTATTTTGTACTGTTTAGAAAATCTTGACTACCAACTTACCCCTGCTCCCCCACCTCCTGAACTTCCACCTCCAAAACTGGAAGAGGAACTACTACCACTGCTCGAAGCGGAATACGAACTCCCCGATGAACTCGAGGAAGAACTACTTGTGGGTCTTGGAATCGTGTCTAATTCCACAGTTTTCGATTCTTGAAAGTTACAGTTACGACATTCATAGTAATCTACCCGTTCACCGCCATAGTCGTATGACGGGGCTTTTGTGACAGTAGAGCTCTTCTTCCCAAAAGTTCGGTAACCACACGCTACGCAATCATCATACTTACGGCCATTAGGACCTTCATACTCCAAAACCATTACATCGCTTTGATCATCCGTGACCCACACATCGTAGCGGACCGAGTTTAACTTTTCTTCTAAAACTTGTGCCACCTCCAAATAAGCGTTTTCCGCCCACTCGTCTTTCAAGGTCATTGGCATGCCGTTTACTTTGCTATACCTTGGTGCATACCGATACTTCTTTAATCTTTTTTTCGCCAATCTATTCAACCATACGAAAGGGAGTGGTAAAAGAAAAAGTAGCAGGCACCCAAAGCTAACTTTGTCTAGCCGGTGGTATTTGTCGTAAAAATCATCTTTCGAATGTTCAATACCCTGCAGTCGACTGTATTGTAAAATACCGGTAATCAAGCATATAAGACCGTAAACCAATAAAAACACCCCTATCACGACCCCTAAAAAGTTCGTATCGGCGTTCGATTCGAACTGTACTTCGTTTGAATAAATTTCCGCTACCGAATCGGGATGTTCCAAAAATTGCTTTATACGCTCTACTGCGGCAACCATCCCCGCTCCATAATCGCCTTGTCTAAAATTGGGAACCATCTCTTGGGTCCCAATACGATAACATATCACATCGGTCAAAACAGGCTCCAGACCATATCCCGTTTCAAATTCGGTACGGCGCTGATCCATTACCGTTAAAATCAACAAGCCATTATTTGTATCCGACTTGCCAATGCCCCATTCCCTAAAAAGACCTACGGCAAAATCTTTGGGTACTTCCGTACCTATGCTTGGGAGCATTACAATTGCCACCTCTGCGGTAGCCTTCTTTTCCAAACCGTACAGCAGTTGATTTATCCGTAGCTCATCGTCATGCGAAATGTAATCCCATGGATCGGAAACATACCCAAAAATTCCATTACCTCTAGGGCTCGGCACTCTCTCTATTGTATAAGTGGAAATACCATGCTCGTAGGAAGGGGCCACAAAGTTGGGATAGGCCAGATCGGAATGCCCAGTTTCTTTGGTATTCGCCATTTGTTGGACCGCGCTTTGTTCCGGTACCGCATGTACCGTACTATCCAACACATCTGTAATCACGGCGGTTTCAAGTTCATTCTGCGCAAAGCTGCCATAAGAAACAAGCAGGAAACTGATTACCAAAAACCTTGAAACAGCCACACGTTCATGATGATTTAGCCGAATTATACTACCTAAACCACTACGGAACCCCATTCTACTAATTTTGGATATGAAGATAGGAAATACAAAAGTCCCGTCTGTTTAAAACAAACGGAACTTTCAAGGTTTTTAAACGCTAAGATGCGAATTGTTATAAAATATAGTCGGTACTTACAAAATTAGAAAGTTTGGCCTCTAACAATTGCTGAACGGTTTCATTGTTTAGTTCATTGTCCTTAAAGGCGACAAAGGTCCGAATAGAAAACGATCGCAGTGCATCGTGTACACTTAGGGTAGCCTGTGCCGAATCTTTTCTTCCGGTAAAAGGATACACATCCGGGCCACGTTGGCAAGAGCTATTCAAGTTAACACGACAAACCAAGTTTACCAAGGTGTCAATTAATGGGGAAAGCGTATATACGTCCTTGCCGAAAAGACTCACTTGCTGCCCATAATTGCTTTCGGCCATATCATCTAGGGGTTGTTCGATATCGTCAAAAGAAAGTACCGGAATTACAGGGCCAAACTGCTCTTCTTGATATACCCGCATATCACGGGTTACCGGGTAGAGTATTGCTGGCCAGATGTAATTATCAAAATGCTGTCCTCCTTTTTTATTGATGATCTTCGCTCCTTTTGCAAGGGCATCATCGATCAACTCCTGAATGTAAGCAGGTTTCCCCGGTTCGGGCAAAGGAGTGAGTTTAACACCTTCCTCCCATGGGTTGCCAAAGGAAAGCCCGTCAATTTTTTCCGCAAATTGTTTTAAGAAACGTTGCTGAATTGCGTCATGCACATAGACCACCTTTAAGGCCGTACAACGTTGCCCATTGAAAGAGGTGGTTCCTGCGACCACTTCATCAATGGTCAAATCCAAATCGGCATCGGGTAGCACAATTGCGGGGTTCTTGGCTTCCAATCCTAAAACCAACCGCAATCGGTTGCTTTTTGGGTGTTGGTTTTGCAGGGCGTTGGCCGATTTACTATTGCCGATCAGGGCCAGTACGTCTATTTTACCTGTTTGCATAATCGGTGCGGCCACGGCCCTACCACGGCCAAACAACACATTGATCACTCCTTTAGGGAAACTGTTTTGAAAAGCCTCCAACAAAGGTGTAATCAATAAAACACCATGTTTTGCGGGTTTAAAAATAGCCGTATTGCCCATAATAATAGCTGGAATCAATAAGGCAAAGGTTTCATTGAGCGGGTAGTTATAAGGCCCTAGACAGAGTACAACTCCCAAAGGCCCTCGCTTTACGTGGGCATATACTCCCTGATTCTTTTGAAATTTCGCAGAATCACGGTCTAGTTGCTTGTAATCCTCAATGGTATCATAAATGTATTCTACCGTTCGATCAAATTCTTTTCGAGAATCGGGTAAGGACTTTCCAATTTCCCACATCAATAATTTTACAATTTGTTCCCGCTTAGTTTCCATTTGTTTTACAAACTTCTGCATGCTTTCGATACGGTCTTTTACATGCATGGTAGGCCACACTCCTTTTCCTTTGTCATAGGCCTCCAAGGCAGCGTTCAAGGCTTCTATTGCCTCGGGTTCCCCCATATCCGGTATACTGCCCAACAAGGTTGGTTTGTATATTTCTCCTTCTGAAATGGTGGAAAACACCTCGGTAGTATTCCCATTCCATTCTTTTAGCGTTCCATTCACCAAATAGGTGTTTTGATGTATAGGCTCCTTCATTTGAAAATCAGCCGGTATGATCGTCTTTTCGGTACTCATAGGTTCAATTTTGATTTATTAAAACGGGGGATAAAAAAATCCCTGATTCCTCAGGGATTTAGTCGTTAAACAATCGGTTTCATTGCAGTCATCGATGCCCTTAATCTGGCACCTACGATTTCTACAGGGTGCTCTCTGAGTGTTTTATTAACCAATATCAACTTGGCGTTATCTACTTGTAGTGGCTGCCCCGCACCAAATGCCTTTCCGATTACATCGGTGTCTATTTTCGTCATAAAATCGGCCAACAACGGTTTGCAGGCGTGATCGAATAAATAACAACCGTATTCGGCGGTATCGGAAATTACCCGATTCATTTCAAACAACTTCTTTCTGGCTATGGTGTTGGCAATGAGCGGTGTCTCATGCAGTGATTCGTAATAGGCAGACTCATCTATGATACCGGATTCCGTCATCGACTCAAAGGCCAATTCAACCCCTGCTCGCACCATTGCCACCATCAGGACTCCATGGTCATAGTAATCTTGCTCGGAAATCGTATCGTTCCCGGCGGGCGTTTTCTCGAAAGCGGTGTCCCCAGTAGCCGCTCTCCAAGTCAATAAGTTTTTGTCATCATTGGCCCAATCTTCCATCATGGTTTTTGAAAAATGTCCGGTCATGATATCGTCCATGTGCTTATGAAACAAGGGGCGCATGATGGTTTTCAATTCCTCGGAAAGTTCGAAAGCTTTGATTTTTGCAGGGTTCGACAAGCGATCCATCATATTTGTAATGCCTCCATATTTCATGCCTTCCGTAATGGTTTCCCACCCGTATTGGATTAATTTGGAGGCAAATCCCGGATCGATTCCTTTTTCGATCATTTTATCAAAACAAAGGATCGAACCCGTTTGCAGCAAACCACATAAGATCGTCTGTTCGCCCATCAAATCAGACTTGACCTCTGCTACAAAGGAAGATTCCAATACTCCTGCCCGATGACCTCCCGTTCCAACGGCATACGCCTTTGCCTGCTCCAAACCTTTGCCTTGCGGGTCATTATCGGGATGTACCGCTATTAAAGTAGGCACTCCAAATCCTCTTTTGTATTCTTCACGCACTTCAGATCCCGGACATTTGGGCGCAACCATGATAACGGTCAGATCCTCGCGCACCTGCATGCCTTCCTCCACAATATTAAAACCATGTGAATAGGACAAGGTGGCTCCTTGCTTCATTAAGGGCATGATCGCTGTGACCACATTGGTATGCTGTTTGTCCGGTGTTAAATTAATTACGACATCTGCATTGGGAACCAATTCTTCATAGGTACCCACGGTGAATCCATTCTCGGAAGCGTTCAAAAATGATTGTCTTTTTTCTTTAATTGCAGCTGCACGAAGGGTATAGGAAATATCCAGGCCCGAATCGCGCATATTCAATCCTTGATTCAAACCTTGGGCCCCACAACCCACGATCACTATCTTTTTTCCTTTTAAAGCGGATACGCCATCGGAGAATTCGTTCGATTCCATAAATCTACATTTTCCCAATTGGGTCAATTGATCTCTTAACGATAGGGTATTAAAGTAATTTGCCATTTTTATTCTCTTTGATTTTATTTCCGAATGAATGGAAATCTGTTTATTTAGTTATGCTTATTGTTCTTGAAATTCATTTAAAAGTGCCGTGATCTGCATTACTTCTTTTGATACCGAGATACGTCCCGACCGAACGAATTGCATGATTCCAAAAGGTTTGAGTTGTTCATACATTTCATTGATCTCATTTCTTCTCCCGGTCTTGGCCAAAACAAAAAATTCTCTTGCCACCGTAACGATCTGGGAATTGTGATCCTTAATAATATTTTGAATTTGCCGTTCATCGAACAAGAGATTCGATGCAATCTTAAACAAGGCCGATTCCTGATAGATCGTTTCCTCATCTGTGTGATAAAAAGCCCTGATTACCTCAATTTGCTTTTCAATTTGTCCTACGATGTTATGTACCCAAGTTTCCGTCGTATACACCACGATCGTAAACTTTGAAACTTCGTCAATTTCGGACTTGGACACATTTAAACTTTCGATATTTATATGCCTTTTTAAAAATATCCCGGATATTCTGTTCAGTAACCCAACATTGTTTTCAGAGTATACCGAAATGGTAAACCATTGCTTTTCCATTTTTACAATTCTTAATATGTTCTTTTTAGGACCGCTATACTATTTATATATCGCTATTTATAGGCGACAACCCGTATTCTTTTATAATCTGCATACCACTTGCCACCACGGAACAATTGTGGGGCAAGGTGTTCCTGTACTTCTCTTTTTATTTCTTTCACATCCTCCTTGGCCACCTCCATGAAAAAGGGTTTTGCGAACATTGACAACCAATCTAAAACCCCTTCCCTTTCGTCTGCCAATTCGGTAGGACGGTCATACCATTGGGCAAAGGTTACGTTGAACCCAACAGATTCTAGAACCGTGGTATATTCACCAATTGAAGGAAAGTACCATAAATCAAGTGCCGCTTGTTTGTCGTAACCTCTTGATTTTAGTGCATCGCGCAGCGTACTTGTAATCGCCTGAACGTTCCGCTTACCTCCGAATTCAACTACTATGCGCCCGCCTTCGACTAAATTGGCATACATACAGGTTGCCGCCGCTTTGTAATCAGAGACCCAATGTAGGGTGGCATTCGAAAAAATAGCGTCAAACCTAGGTATTGCTTTAAAATCACTGGCATTCCCCCTTTGAAAGATAAGTTCAGGAAACCGACCCTTTGCTTTTTCTATCATAGCGGGTGAAAAATCCATTCCGACAACTTCGTTGCATACCGCCGCAATTGCCGCGGTCAACTCACCCGAGCCACATCCTAGATCCAATATTCGTTCTGACGGTTTTGGATTCAGTAAATCAACCAAAGAAGCACCATAGTCGTATACAAACGAATGTTTTTCGTTGTATAGTTCGGCATTCCACTGATGGACAATCTGTTGCATATTCCCTACTGCTATGTATTTCTAACGGCAATCAACACCCCTGTAGACCAATTCAATTTGGTCAAAGTGAAATCGTCACGTTCTTCTAAATAGACGACCAAGCTATCCACATGCTCCTGATGCCCTTCTGGCCAATTGGGTTGCGGTGTCATGTCATCGATTATGTAAAATCCGCCAACGGCAATCATCTCCAACGTTTCGGTAATTTCACTGTATTTTCCTGGCCAAGCGTCAGCAAAAATCAAATCGAAAGAATCTCCTTCATATGCACGGATCCAATCTGTGCCATCTGCGCAAACGATTTGCACTCTTTGGTCGTCCCCAAAATAGCGCTTCGCAATGGCAATGAGTTTTGGGTCATTGTCTACGGTCGTTAAACTTGAATCCTGATCCATGCCATCAATCATCCAAGAAAGACTAAGCCCTATACCCGTTCCTAGCTCTAGGACATTGGCACTGGGTTTGGACGCCACCAAGGTCTTCAACATCGTACCGATGTACAAATCTGAAGGCATGGTGAAACCGATCTCTGCCGATTTCAGCATTATTTCTTCATGAAGCTTAGGCTTGTCTATGATGTGTGTATGGTTCATGAGGAAATTTTGATTCTATAGGTATCGAATTCAATAAAAATTGACATGGTTTTGGTACTATTTTAGTCGGATGTCAGAAACCGAAGCCCCTGAAGGTATCATTGGGAACACATTGTCTTCCTTCTCGACCTTGACCTCAAGAAAATAGGGTTTGTCCGACGCGATCATTTCTTGCACCCTCGCTTTCAAATCTTTTCGTTCGCTCACTCTTTTGGCCTCAATATGATAGCCTTCCGCAATCTTCACAAAATCGGGATTCACCATTACGGTGGACGCGTATCGTTTGTCAAAAAACAGTTCTTGCCATTGCCGTACCATGCCCAAATGATCATTGTTCAGCACTACTATTTTCACCGGAATCTGGTGTTGAAAAATAACGCCTAATTCTTGAATTGTCATTTGGTACCCGCCATCACCGATCACCGCTACCACCTCTCTCTCCATAGCCCCCATCTTGGCACCAATGGCAGCAGGTAAGGCAAAACCCATTGTTCCCAACCCGCCCGAGGTAATGTTACTTTTTGATTGTTTGAATTTGGCATAGCGGCACGCAATCATTTGATGTTGTCCAACATCGGTTACAATGACCGCTTTGTTCTTGGAGGCCAAATTAATCTCTTCTATCACCTCTCCCATTGTCAAGCCCTTCTTGGTCGGGTGAATATCATTTTTGATTACTTGTTCAAATTCTTCTTTGTATTTTTTCTTAAATTCATTGTGCCAAGCCACATGGGTATTTTCGTTTACCAATGGCAATAACAAGCCGAGCGTTTCCTTGGAGTCTCCTAAAACCGCAAGGTCTACTTTTACATTTTTGTTGATTTCAGCCGGATCAATCTCCAAATGGATTATTTTGGCCTGTTTCGCATAGGTATCAAGGTTCCCTGTGACCCGATCATCGAAACGCATACCGATGGCAATAAGCAAATCGCATTCATTGGTCAGTACATTGGGCCCGTAGTTGCCATGCATGCCGACCATACCTACATTTAATGGATGATCTGTATCCAAGGCCGAGGCCCCCAATATGGTCCATGCCGCAGGGATTCCGGTTTTCTCTACAAACGCCTTTAACTGCGTTTCCGCCTTGCCCAATATAACCCCTTGACCCCAAATAATATAGGGTCTTTTAGCACTATTGATCAATTCGGCCGCAGCGGCAATAGTCTTGGTATCTGGCTTTGGGACAGGATTATAACTCCGTACGCCTTTACAAGGTTCATATGAAAACTCAAACTCCTCGAACTGGGCATTTTTGGTGATATCGATCAGCACCGGCCCTGGTCGGCCGGCCTTCGCTATATAGAAAGCTTTTGCCATAATTTCGGCTATTTCAGAAGCTTTGGTAATCTGGTAATTCCATTTCGTGACAGGGGTGGAAATACCGATGATATCGGTTTCCTGAAAAGCATCTGAACCCAATAGATGTCGCGGAACTTGTCCCGTAATACAGACCATGGGAGTTGAATCTATTTGAGCATCGGCTAGCCCTGTGACCAAATTGGTAGCTCCCGGTCCGGAGGTAGCCATCGCGACCCCGACCTTCCCGGTCACCCGGGCATACCCTTGCGCAGCATGCGTAGCTCCCTGTTCATGCCTTGTTAAGATGTGTGTGAGCTTGTCCTGAAACTTATAAAGCTCGTCATATACCGGCATAATGGCACCTCCAGGGTACCCATATAACAAATCGACCCCTTCTGCCAACAAGCAATGAATAATCGCCTCTGCTCCAGTAATCTTAAGCGCTGTTGACTTCTGTGGGCTGTTTTCTTTTTCTTTCACTGTTTCCATTTCTAAAACTCAATTTCAAGCGTTAAATGCCATGATACTTGATGGTTATTTTCCTAGAATTCATCGGTTACACATCCCCGTGAGGCAGAAGCGACTGTCTTGGCATATTTATAAAGGCTTCCTCTTTTTACTTTCAGCGGAGGTTGTACCCAATTCGCTTTTCTTTCTGCCAATTCCGTCTCGCTTAATGCCACGCTAATGGTATTTTTCTCGGCATCAATGGTAATTACATCTCCATCTTTCAATAAGGCGATGGTTCCGCCCTCTTGCGCCTCAGGGCATACATGACCGACCACAAAACCATGGGTACCTCCTGAAAAGCGACCATCGGTGATCAAAGCAACATCTTTTCCAAGGCCCGCTCCCATAATGGCGGCCGTTGGTTTTAACATTTCGGGCATGCCCGGTCCTCCTTTGGGGCCCTCGTATCTGATTACCACAACATCCCCTTTCTTTACTTCCCCGCGCCCAATACCTGCGTTGGCCGAAAACTCATCATCATATACTTTCGCGGTACCTGTAAAGTGAAAACCTTCCTTGCCCGTAATTTTCGCCACTGATCCTTCTTGGGCCAAATTGCCATACAAGATGCGCAGGTGTCCCGTTTCCTTGATCGGTGCGTTTAAGGGTTTTATTACTTGTTGCCCTTCTGAGAGGCCCGGTATCGTCGCCAAGTTTTCGGCAACCGTTTTGCCGGTAACGGTAAGGCAATCTCCATGCAACATCCCGTTTTCGAGCATAAACTTCATTACGGCGGGCGTACCCCCCACTCTGTGCAAATCTTCCATCAGGAATTTACCGCTCGGTTTTAAATCTGCCAGAAAAGGCGTGGTATCGCTAATTTTTTGAAAATCATCCAACGAGAATTCAACATCTGCAGCCTTTGCAATCGCCAGAAAGTGTAATACGGCGTTGGTGGATCCTCCAAGGAGTGTCAACAGACGCACCGCATTTTCGAACGATTTGCGGGTAATAATATCACTTGGTTTAATATCCTTTTCCAAAAGATGTTGTAAGGCTCTTCCCGAGTTAAAGCAATCTGCCTTTTTTCCATCGCCCAAAGCAGGGTTTGACGAGTTATAGGGCATTGCCATTCCCAAGGCCTCAATTGCCGAGGCCATTGTATTGGCTGTATACATTCCACCACAAGCACCTGCACCGGGACACGCATTTTGGATGACACTCTTATAATCGGCTTCATTCAAGGTTCCTGCCACTTTCTCTCCCCAAGCTTCGAAAGCAGATACCACATCCAGTTTTTTATCCTTAAAGCACCCCGAAGCAATAGTTCCTCCATAGACCAACACGGAAGGTCTGTTCAATCGGATCATCGCCATCAAGGCCCCGGGCATATTCTTATCACAGCCTACCACGGTTACCAAACCGTCATAATTCATTGCCTGTACCACGGTTTCCATAGAATCGGCAATAATATCCCTTGAAGGCAATGAATAGCGCATACCATAAGTACCCATCGAAATACCGTCACTCACGCCGATGGTATTAAAAATCAAACCAACGGCATTCCCTTCGTTTATGCCGCGTTTAACATCTTTTGCCAAATCGTTTAAATGCATGTTACAAGGGTTTCCCTCATATCCCGTACTACCAATTCCAATTAGCGGTTTCGCCAGTTCTTCTTCCGTGAGACCAATGGCATATAGCATTGCCTGCGCTGCCGGCTGGGTGGGGTCTTGGGTAACATTTTTACTGTATTTATTCAATTCCATGTAAAGGATGGTTTTATACGCTATTAGGTTCGTTAATCAAATATATCCGCTTTTAAAAAGTCCTTTTGTGAAGCTTTCCGCTTCTGGTTAAATCCAATTCACAATTTATTTACATAATAATCTGTATTTCAGATATATAAGTATTTGATTTTATCATATTCAACCCCTGTCAAAAGAAAAAGCCTGTATCAAATAAAATCTGATACAGGCTTTTTAAGTCAATAGCGTTGTATCATCCCATTATGGGACCACAAGACTTAGAATGACTATGAGTGCTATTGTTTTCATTGAGATAAAGGTAAACGAAAAAACCTACAGACCAAATAAATATCGAATATTTAGCTAGCTTTGCCCGTTACCAATTAAACAATTCATGGAAAAGACCGTTACAGAAGCAATTGCCTATCGCCGTTCAGTTAGAGTATTCAAACAAGCCATCGAATTAGAAGATAAAAAGGTAAGGGATTGTATCAAAAACGCAGTGTTGGCCCCAACAAGTAGTAACTTACAGCTTTGGGAGTTCTATCATGTAACGGAATCAAAGACCTTGCAAAAACTTACGAGGGCATGTTTGGGTCAAAATGCTGCTAAAACGGCCAAACAATTGGTCGTGGTCGTAGTTCGAAAAGACTTGTGGCGGCAACGCGCCAAGGACAACGTAGCATTTCTAAAAGAAACGATCGGTCACAAACCCAAAACGGAATACGACCGGCGGGAGAAATTTGCCCTTGCCTATTACCAAAAAGTAATCCCTTCTATCTACTTCGATGTTTTTGGTATCATCGGTTGGCTGCGCTTTGTAGTATTTCAGTTTATAGGCCTGTTTCGTCCTATTTACAAACAAGTACGTTCTTCGGATATGCGGGTGGTCGCCCATAAAAGTGCCGGATTAGCGGCTCAGAACTTTATGATTAGTATGGCGGCCATCGGCTACGATACTTGCCCTATGGAGGGTAGTGATACCGGAAGGGTAAAGAAGATTCTCGGCCTCCCTTGGGGAGCGGAAGTAAATATGGTTATCGGGTGTGGTGTAAAGGATGAAAAAGGTATTTATACGCCTCGCTTTAGGGTGCCGTTCGAAACAGTGTACCACAAGATCTAAAGTAGTTTAAAGCCGATCTTGTCCTTTGATTTCTTCTGTGATAATATGGCAATCGCCCGTTTCGAAAGTTGCAAGATTCTGGGATATCCCCCGGTGGTTTGGCCATCTTTCATCAAAATGATCAACTTGCCTTTGGGAGTAAGTTGCACTGTACCGGAAAGTGTTGCGGAGGTGAGCATAGAAAACCGGTGTTCGGCCAAAAGCTCGTTAATTTGATAGGCCATTCGATTGTTCTCTTTTGCCACTGAAAAATCCGTTCCGAAAAGTTGTTCTAATTGCCGATCGTTCAATAAACTGAATTCTGGGCCTTTATATACTTCCAGTACAGTCTCTCCTAAAAGGCAATCTACCTTGTAGGCACTAATCTTGGGTTCAAAGGCCTTATTTACGTCATACGGAACCACCGATCCGTCCTGAATGTGGCTTTTAGGGGTTATTGGAGAAAACATAGACCTGCTTCCGAGAACGGACTCAGTGCTAAAACCATCTTTCACGGCAAGATAGGCGCGGAATCCTTTTTCCAACCTTCCGTAGGAAAGAATATCCCCTTCATTAACTTTGTATATTCGATGATTATCAATAGGTTGGTTATTGAGTGTAGCTGACATCTCCGCTCCTCCGAGCGCAATATGGGTCGGGGTTTCGAAAAGTACGGTCGGACCGGTCATTGTAATTTCCAATACTGCCGCCTCCGGTTCATTTTCCAATATCATGTTCAGCTTACTTACACTGTAATCATCCATTGCCCCAGAAACGGGAACTCCCATAGAACGGTATTTCAAGCGTCCCAAGTCTTGAACAGTGGTAAAAAACCCGGATTTCAAAACCTTAAGCATCCAACTTAATTTTTTCAATTTTATAAATACCTACTTCGCCTTCGATCATACAGAGCTGATAGGCGGCTCTTGAAATAGCATAGAACTGAATACGATCCCCTACATTTACAAAGCAAGGTGGCTTTTTCTCCGTATCAAAAAGTGGAATAGGGCAATTGCCTATAATATTCCATCCACCTGGTGATTCTTGAGGGTAAATACCCGTTTGTCTTGCCGCTACGCCTACGGCGCCCCGGGCTACCTTTAAACGAGGAGTTGCCCTTCTAGGGACCTCCAATGAGGTATCTAAACCACCTAAATACATAAATCCGGGTAAAAATCCGATTCCATATACAGTATATTCGGGCTTGGTATGCAATGCGATTATTTCGTTCGTAGACAATTGCATTCGCTCGGAAACTTCCGCTAAGTCAATTCCGAAATCCAGGTCGTAACATACGGGGAGTCGCCATAAAAAATGGTCTTTTGAAGCCACTTCCTCTTCCGTTTCATACCAGGTTTTAAGTTGTTCGCTAAATGTGGAAAAGTCGATGGGGGTATCTTGTTTGATCAACGTAAGCGAATTATAGGCCGGCACCAACTCCCAAACGGCAGGGTCCAAGTGGTTCCTCAACAACGCTTTATACCGAATAATATCGCTTAGAATCGTTTTTGCCACCTCATTAGGCCATTCGATCAATACCGCATGACGTCCAAAAGGTCGTATGGAGATGGGATAACTGTTCACTTTTTAATCTGAATCTGATGGTTGGGTAACTCTTGGGCAAGATACATTATTATTTGCAATGCATTTTCAGTATCGCCATGAATACAATAGGTATCTGCATTGAGGCGCACCTTTTTCCCACTGATCGCAAGAACGGCTTTGTCTTTTACCATAGACAATAGATGTGAAAGTACCTCTTCTGGCACGGTTAAAAGGGCGCTTGGGAGCGCTCTGGAAACCAAACTACTATCTGCATTATAGTTTCTATCGGCGAACGCTTCATACTGTATTTGATATCCTTGCTTTTTGGCTATTTCAGCAATGACCGAATTCGGTGGAAGGTAGAGCCATACAGTACCACGATACTTGGCGATCGCCTTTAAAAATGTGGTGGATAAAAATTCACTTTTAGCCAAATCATTGTAAAGTGCCCCATGGGGTTTAATATGATGTAAGGCAACCCGCTCCCGTTCCAAAATACCCATTAGCGTCTGCATTTGCGATTGTAGGCTCTGGATTAATTCGGTATCGGGGATATCCATAGAGACCCTTCCAAAATTTGTACGATCGGGATAGGACGGATGCGCTCCTATTTTTATCGTATGTTTTTTGGCTAAACGTACCACATTCGCCATCGTTCGGGCATCGCCTGCATGTGCCCCACAGGCAATGTTACAAGACGAAATGAGCGGTAGCAATTGCGCCTCGTTGCCAACTCCCTCCCCAACATCACAATTTATATCAATATACTCCACCGGTTGCATTTTGGACATCGTTATTCAAAGACTTCGTTCATTCCCATTTTAAAAAGTTTGGAATCTTGCAGGTAATTGTGCCCTCCCCCCTCTATGGTATATATTTTTTTCAGTGAAGTGGGTATATCGTTGTATAGCTTCTCCGCCTGTTCATACGGAATCACCTTATCGGCCGTACCATGGAATATGTAGATCGGACAGGCAACTTTTTGGATATACTCATTAGAGGGAAAACGAAACTCTGACAACCAATTGATGGGTAAAAATGGAAAACGATGCTTCCCCAGCGCCACGGCACTATAAAAAGGTGATTCAAGTACTACCTTTTTCGGTGTATTCTCGGCCGCCAACCCTGTGGCCACACCAGTACCAAAAGAACGACCGTAGAGAATTATTTCATCTTCATCGTATTTTGTGAGCGTGTGATTGTAAAACAGTTGTGCATCGCTTTTCAACGCTTCTTCGCTCATTTCTCCCGAGCTCTTGCCGAATGTTCGGTAATCTACCAAGATTGCGTCATATCCTTTTCGACTTATGAGGTTCGCCACGTGACCTAGGTGGCTAATATTCCCAGAATTGCCGTGAAAATAGAGCACAACACCCTTCGCACTATCTTGCTTTACATGTACAGCGTTCAAGATGGCACCATCCTCGGCGGTTAGATTGAATTCTTCAAAAGACTGGCAAAAATCGTAGGTATGGTTCAATGGCATTTTAGAAGGAAAGAAAACCAAACGTTCTTGAAACTTGTAGGACACCAACACCAAGATGACATACAGCACAGATAGGACAATGGCAATTTTTTTTATTCTTTTCATCAAGCTCTGGCGGCGTGTTGTACGTCTATACTGGAACCCTTTAAACTAACCGTTTTAGGTTTACTATCAATTATCTCAGCAAGCATTTTATGATAGGATTCAAAGGTATTTAGGTTTTTATGCCCGCCTCCGATAACGGTATAAAGTCGGGTGTTTTTCGATTTTATCTTCGAAAGCTTCACACTGGTCTTGTACGGAATCAATCGGTCATCTGTGCCATGAATAATATGAACCGGGCAATTTACATATTTGAGCCATTTATAGGTCGGCATTGGGAATTTGATCAACAAGGACAAGGGCATAAAGGGAATATATTTCTTGGCCACCTTGCTCAAACTATAATAGGGTGCATCTAGAATTAACATTCTAGGATTGTTCATTGATGCCAGTTTCGTTGCAAAACCAGAACCCAAGGAGCGGCCGTACAAAATAATATATTGCTCCTTTACATTTTCTTTTAGTTTGTTGTATATGACTTGCATATCTCTCTTAACCGCCTTTTGTGTGCGCCTACCGGTACTTTTACCAAATCCGCGATAATCGACCATTATTACATCATACCCATGTCTCGTGAAATCTACAGCGAACTTTCCCCATCCCTTGATACTCTTTGAATTCCCTTTGAGATAAAAAACCACCCCCTTCGGATTTTTCGCTTTAAAGCGCAGTCCATTTATAGTGGCCCCATCCCTGGTTTCTATATTGTATTCCTCTATTTCTTGGTTGTCATAATGAAACTGGAAATCTTTGGCAAGTTTCTCGGGTTTGAACATCAAATAGTCCTGTAAGAAGTAAAGAAGTATGCTAACCGCGATATAAATACCAAGCACTAGTAGCGTTATGTAAGCCCAATTTGGCATTTAAGTTAGTTTTGTACAATATACAAAAAGAAACTATTTATTACTTCATGCTCTTTTTGTTTGGAGTTCCCAGGAGGGCAGTATCATACTGCTGATGCAAAATCTAGCTGATGCAGCATAAGACCCGATCCAGGGGCAACAAACGTCAACTGTACATCGTTGTTCGTTTTTAGGGAATGTTGAATCGTTTCGTGAGATATCGTTCCTTTTCCCAGTTGAATCAAGGCTCCCATGATCATGCGCACCTGGTACCGCAAGAAGCCAGATGCAACGATATGCAGGGCAAAGCTTTCCGAAGGAAAAAAGTTGGCCGATAGTAAATCGTTCTCCCTTATTTCGCAACGGACAATGGTGCGAACGCATTTCGCACCCTCCCTTTTTCTCGCCGTGTAGGCAGAAAAGTCATGGGTTCCCTGAAACAATGCGGCGGCCTTCTTCATTTCTTCAATTTTCAAAGGTCCTAGGATATTTGCCATAAACGGTGCGCAGAACGGGTGATTTTTTTTTCCATATGAAAAGAGATATACATACTCCTTTGTTTTACTGTCCTGAATGATATTGAACCCCTTTTCAACGATGCTTACCTCCATTGCCCGCATATCGGGAGGGAGGTTTTGGTTCAAGGCAACTAGGAATTCTTTCAAGTCGGTGATGGGGGTACCTTCTAGAAAAAGTTCGAAGGCATAATCCAATGCCGAAACTTTGGCATCGGTACGCCCGGCACCTAGTACTTTCATGGGTTGTTCGGGCAGAATAAACCGCAAAGTTTTTAATACCATGCCTTCTACGGTTCGTTCTGCTGGTTGCCGCTGCCAACCACTGTAGCGAAAGCCTAAAAACTGTAACCTGATCAAATAACTTGTGCGTACTCCTTGCATGCTTCGTAAGTGAAAAATTAAGAGATTCGTGAAATCTAGTGCTTTTTTTGTATTTTGTTTAAGTTTTTTTAACCAAACCAACCAATATGACAATTTCAAACAACTCAAAGTTACCCGTCTGGTTTTGGGTACTAAGCGTACTCGCCTTGCTTTGGAACCTAATGGGTGTAATCGCCTATTTAGCCGAGGCCTACATGAGCGATGAAGCCTTCAAGGCACTACCTGAAGCACAACAAGCGCTCTATAATGCACGGCCTTCATGGGTGACGGGTGCTTTTGCCATTGCCGTATTTGCCGGTACCATTGGCGCTATCGGTTTATTGATGCGCAAGAAATGGGCCTTGTCGGTTTTCGTTATTTCCTTATTTGGTGTATTTGGTCAAATGACCTATCAATTCTTTTTAAGTGAAACATTTGAAGTAATGGGAAACCAATTTATGATCATGCCGATTGCGGTAATTCTCATTGCAATAGCCTTGGTATTTTTTTCCCGCTCCTCCATTCAAAAAACTTGGCTGCGCTAAGGTATGTTAACTTAATCGAATAAAATGAATTATTGTTCCCCCGAACGAAGCATTTCATCGGGTACCTTCAGGATTTTTACCACAGTTTTAACGGTGTTCTCAACATTCGTTGCGCTTTATCGAATTTTTCAAATAAACGAAATACAGTATCGTTTTATAGTCTTTAACAGGGTTCCCCATTACCCCGAAACCTACTTACGATGAAGTTGATAATGCGCATATTGCCGTGGAAGCGTGGTTTGATCCTTACGGTCATAACTTTGATCGCATTGATCGTGTTTAATTTTTATGGTCTGTACACCAACAAATTTTACTTTTTTAAGTTCGACAATTACTTGCTTCCTTTATTAACTTTGATACACTTTGTATTCCTATATGTTTTGTGGTTCAAAATAAAAGAAGGTGAAGTAACCGACCCACAAATGCGTAATTTAGAATATGGTTTATACGTATTGATACCCATTTATGTGTATAAAATATTTGATACTTTTTTTATCCTTTTGAGTGCCAGTGACTTTGAAAATCATGTAATTCCGGCTACGTTTATGCCGTTGGGAATCCTAATTCTTATTCTATACTTCTTAATCATCGGACTCGCTTTTTTGGCTTTTCACTATCGCAAAAATCTGGTGGGGGGCTATAATTTTGACGAAATCAACCGTCAAATCGATTCTTGGGAATAAGCTATTCCAAGAAGCCCAAATCAAGCCAAAATAAAAAATGCCCCGGAACGAATTCCAAGGCATTTTCCTAACAACCAACCTAACAACCAACCTAACAACAAGGTTTTACAATTCTTCTACGGCATCCCATTTTTGGTCTATGTGCTTCAGAGGGTCTGCCGTTCATTCACAAGCATGGCCTATTGAATAACCACTTTCTTATTGATTACACTACCAGTATTGGTATAAACCCGTAAGACATACACACCACTGTTCAATGACTGTACGTTGTACGATAATTCATCGCTATTAATGCGATTCATTTTGCTGGTTACATTATTTCCTGATAAATCAAAAAGCGCCACATTCACCTTATCAATATTGTTATTATCCATAGCGATGTTCAATACATCTGTTGATGGCATGGGATACAGACTTACCCTTGTTCTTCCACTGCTACCGTCGGTGCGTACCACCTCTATTGAATTCGATAGGCTATAGCAACCATACAGACCGGTCGCTGCATTGCCGTCCTTTTCCAAACCTTCCAGTCCGTCTTCGTAGCTAATATGCCAAATCAAACAAGTTCCCACACCGGCTCCGTCGAAGTCAACTTCTTCAGGGCTCGCGGGTAAACCAAGAATTTTACCCTCTTCATCGGTGATGATCCAAGCTGAATTTGAACCGCTATTCTCCGAAAGTCCTATTCCGGATACGTAATCGGGTGTTCTATCCCCAACGATAAACTCAAATGGTCCGCCCGAAATCCATCCTCCTTCCGGTTGACGTCTATACACACGTACTTCATTTGAAAAATCATACATTCCTTCCAAATCAGAGACATAGGCATCTTTTTCGAGACCCATTAAGCCATCGGCGTAACTTAGGTGCCAGATCAAACAAACTCCCGCACCTGCACCATCAAAATCAACAGCTTCAGGAACAGGTGGTAATCCTAGGATCTTCCCATTTTCATCGGTCACTACCCATTGCGAATTAGCACCCATATTTCCGGATACTGCCACGCCGTATACATTATCAGCTTCTCCATCACCCACGCAGAATTCAAAAGGTCCACCTGAAACGGTACCCCCTTCTACTTCCGCGGTACGAACTACTTTAATGGGGTTCGACAGACTGAAGCAGCCCATCAGGTCGTTCGCGTTCAAGCCCATCTCTGCGCCTTCAAGTCCGTCTTCATATCGTAAGTACCAGATCAGACAGGTACCAGGTCCGGCCCCATCGAAGTTTACACCTTCGACCGCCTCCAA
>CANMSA010000016.1 GCA_947500385.1 uncultured Flavobacteriaceae bacterium
GAAGTCCTTCTTGATCGCCGAGATCACGCGTATAGCCGTCAAAGAATGGCCCCCCAGCTCGAAAAAATTGTCGTGGATACTGAATTCATGAGCAAACACTTTACCCCAGATGGAATAAAGCTTAGCTTGAATTTCCCCTTTTGGTTTTTCAGCACTATTCAGTTTCTGATTGATAAGCGCCTTCAGTTTCCTTTTTAAATTTAAAACATCTAATTTGCCATTTTTGTTCTTAGGGAGTTCATTTGACAAATGAAATAAATGAGGACGCAAAGTAGCCGGGAGCTTTTGAGAAATATACTCTTTTAATTTTTCCTGATTTAGTGATGAATCATCCCTACATTGAACAAACGCTCCTAAAATCTTGAATTCTTCGTTGTAAATCGTCTTTACATGTTCTACCCCACTCCGACAGGAAATAACCGCTTCTATTTCCGCTAGTTCAACGCGAATCCCGTTTATTTTTAATTGGTCATCCTTTCTTCCTTTGAACCAATAATATCCCTCTTCATCCATCAGTGCAAAATCACCGGTTTTATAGATGACATCTTCACTACTAAACAAGGGGTGTTTAATAAATACCTGATCAGTTAGTTTTTTATTCTGGTAATATCCCAATGTCCTGTAGTCGGTTTTAATAAATAGCTCCCCGATTTGCCCCTGTTGCAAAGGCATCAGGTCATCTCCAAGAAGAATCGCCTTACAGCCGCTAATAGGTTTTCCAATAGAAACCATACTTTCCTCCCCTAAGCGATCAATCCAATTTGCGAATTTTATCATCGTGGTTTCTGAGGCTCCGTAAAGATTAATCAGCTGGGTCTTTTGCCCGAACTTGCGCCTCCATTTCATTACATCATCTTTATAAAGTATTTCTCCCGAAAGTAATAAGTGGCGTAAGTCCGTTAACTGAACCGTATCCTCTTGAGCCACCATTAACTCGCGCAAAAAAGTAGGCACACAATGAATGATGTTGATTGTATTTTCAGTTATCCAATCGATCAAACCATCCATTTTGATCAAGCCATTGTTCAAAGGGGGGATACAAATGGTTCCTCCGCTACAAATAGGAACGAATACATCCCGCAAAAAAGCATCAAAATTGGGAGAGGTAAATTGACTAACCCTTGTCCCGACAGGTATTTTTAATGCCTCTATTTCCCAATTAATGAAATGGTCCAGCCCATTATAATTTCCCAAAATACCCTTTGGTTCCCCTGTAGATCCAGAAGTGAAGTAAAGATAACATGGGTCCTGTTTACCAAGATTTTTGATAGTACTTTCATCTTCCTCACCATCATCTTTGATATTGAGCAACTGCCCATTTTCCTCAATCATCTCCTCCTCAGCGATTATCTGAAGAATAGTGTTTCCCTGAATTTTCCCGCGGTCTTTTGCATTCCTACAAATCTCATATCCCGAAGCATCCGTAATAATCCATGAAGGCTGATACGCAACCAGTAGTTTATTGATATAAGCAACGGGAAACTTCACGTCAATGGGTACAAAGATTTTCCCAGCCTTCATAATCCCTAGTAGTGATTGAATTACGGTCGGTCGGGATTGCAAAAGAACAAAACATAGTTTATTGGCCTCACTATTCTTTGTCCCTAGCGCATAAGCGATCTTGTTACTAAAGGAATGAATTTGGTGATAGGTATACGACCTACTATGGGTTAAGATTGCTTTATGGTCTGGATATGCCAAAACACTTTCCCGAAACTTGGTTATCACATTTGGAATGTTCATAACGAATAATGATTTTAAGGATTAGGTTCAATTAACCGGATAATCCTATTTTAATTAAAGAACTTGGCGAGTTGCTCCTTTTTCTCTTCCATCTCGCTTTTGGAAATATTTCCAAGTTCCTGCGTCATTCTATCGGGCTTGTCCAAAACACTTTTAATTACTTCTTTAAAGTGTTTTGCCAGCGAACTCACGAATGCCCCTTTAATTCTTCTATTATCATGTAAGAATGTAATATTGATATGGTTTTTTTGTTCCCTTACGTATAGCGTAATATCCTGTTTGTGTATGCTTTTATCAAGATGGAGCTGTTGGACGGACAACCCTTCAACACACAAATCATAGTCCTCCATAAAATTGATCGTATTCAACACCACCTTGAAAATGGGGTTTTCATTTTCCCTTCTTGGTATTTGTAAACCGCTTACAATTGTTTCAAATGGAATGTAACTGTAAGTATAAGCTTCTAACGTGGTGTCCTTGATTTGGGACAATAAGCTTAAAAAAGAGATATTTTTGGTCAAATCGCATCGTAACGCAATCGTATTTAAAAAATTCCCCACCACGACACTGTCTTCTTCCCTTATTCTATTTGAAATGGGACTACCGATACAAATGTCCTTGTCACCCGTAAATCTATGGAGCGCTAAGCTATATATACCTAACATAAACATGAATAGACTTACATTTTCTTGCTTACATAGCTTCGTAATCTTATTATGTTGTTTTGTGTTTATTTCATATTGAATTGGAATCAGCTCTTCCTTCTCGTCAATTTTTACCTTTGGTAGATTTAAAGTGTTTAGCTTATTTAATTTGATATTCCAATATTCATGGCATTCTTTCAGCTTTTGTTCTTTAAACGAATTTCTTTGCCAAATGGCATAATCCGAATATTGATGTGTCTTTGGAGGCAGTGTTAAACCCTTTCCCAAAAACCGATGTTCGTATAATTGTATAAATTCGTTAATCAATATTGGCGTAGACAATGCATCGGAAGCAATATGGTGCACCGTGAAAATCAAAACATATTGCTGTTCTCCCCACTCAATCAAGTGCACTCTTATCATATGATCTTTTTTTAGATCAAAAGGGATATTTATAATATCTTTTAAGTCGGTATCGGTAGGAAAACCATGGGTTCTTTGAAACGTAATATTCGGTTTTTTCCCTAATATTTTTTTTTGAAAAACCTTGTTATTGCTTTCGTAATAAGTTGTAGCCAATATCTCATTACGTTCGACCAATGCGTTTAAAGCATGATTTAGTGCTGTTTTATCTACAATCCCTTTGAGCTTAAATACGGCGGATATATGATGATCGACCGTACCCTTGAGTTGGTCAATAAACCATATACTTTCCTGTGCAAACGACAGCGGAATTTTGTTTGGCCTGTCTTGATCTTTGGGTAAATGGTGGCCGTCTTCCGGCATCTTATCCATGCCCTCTATTTTTTTCGCTAATTCACAGACGGTTTGATGCGCGAAAAAATCCGGAATGGACAGGCTAACCTGGAAGTCCTTCTTGATCGACGAGATCACGCGTATCGCAGTCAAAGAATGGCCCCCAAGCTCGAAAAAATTGTCGTGGACCCCCACGCGTTCCGCTCCCAGCAGCGAACGCCATATCCCCACAAGCCTTTCCTCGGTCTCGTTGCGGGGGGCGGTGTGGACCTCCCCTAATTCGCGCAGGTGCCCAAGGAACATTTCACGTAGGCGGGCCACATCGGTCTTACCATTGCTGTTTACGGGAAACGCCTCTTTGACGAGATAAATGCCGGGCAACATGTAAGTGGGAAGGTGCGCCTTGCAAAAAACCGATGCTTCTTCGGCGGATATCCCCGAACGGCTCTTTACAAATGCGCAGAGCAAGGATTTCGGCTCCTCATAGAGCACATGAACATCTTCCACTGATGGATGGGAACGAAGGTGGTTCTCTATCTCTCCCAATTCTATCCGTATTCCACGTAGTTTGATCTGGTCGTCCTTTCTTCCACGGAACTCGTAAACACCATCGCTGCGCCTTACCGCCAAATCGCCCGTCTTGTACATACGGTCCCCTTCCTTGAGCATGGGATGCCCAACAAAACAACTATCGGTCATCTCTTGGTCGCCATAATAGCCCAGGCTACTATAGGCGGTCTTGATGTAAAGCTCTCCCACTACCCCGTCGTCTACAATCTCTAAATTTGAATTGAATATAATTGCTTTTGCCCCCGATATGGGGACGCCTATCGGAATACTTCCCTTCACGTCCTTCTCCTGGTCTATTTTGTAGGCGAACTTCACCATAGTGGTCTCTGTTGCACCATACAAGTTCACCAACTGGGCGGATTGGTAGAAACGGTCGCACCAGTTGGCAATATCCTCACCGTACAAACGCTCTCCAGACAATAGAACATACCGTAAATCGGACAATGGAACGCGTTCGCCCTCCGATTCGGATATCAACTCCCTAAAGAAAGTGGGAACGCAATGGATTAAATTGATCTTTTGTCCCTGAAGCCATGACGGTACAAGGGATGTTTGTACAACACCACCCTCTCGAGGGGGTATACAAAGTGTACCACCACTGCACAAGGCCACAAATACATCTCTTAGAAAGGCATCGAACCCCACGCCCGTAAACTGGCCGACCCGTATCCCCTCTTCCACTTCCAAGTATCGCAACTCCCAATCAATAAAATGATTTAGTCCTCGATACACCCCCAAGACCCCTTTTGGCGCACCCGTGGAGCCCGATGTAAAATACAGATAGCATGGATCATTCGGTCGCAGATCGATGCTGGGAGACGTAGCCGAGCGATTCGGTGTTAGTGCCCTCTTATATTCCTCCCAATCCAGCGCTTGTCCTCCGAAAGGAGATAGGTCGTAGCTACTTACCCTTGGTAAAATGGTAAGCCTGGAACGTATCGAGGTATAACGTGACACGGTACCCGCATCTAAAATCAACCAGCCCGGACGATACCGATTCAATAAATAAATGATACGTGCGTCTGGGTAATTTGCACTAATAGGCACATAGACCTTACCGGACCTGAAAATACCCAATAAAGATTCTACATAGGCTATGGGGGAGCTCACCAATACGAAACACAGCTCAGATCTATTTTCCGAGCAAGTATCCAAAAAAGAAGACAAAGATAAGGTGGCATCATATAATGACCTATAACTTATCGAAAGTGAATTACTCTCCAAAGCCAACTTGTCGGGAGTTCGTGCCACCCAGTTGTCGAATAAGGACAATACGTTTGTATAAGGGTAATCGGCTGATTGCTCTCTCATAATAATTCTATGATATCATTGAAACCAAAATTTTCCGAGATCCTTGGAACGGAGATCTCCCATGGCTCATCAACACATTATCCAGTACCATCAAATCCCCTACCTCCCATTGGAATACGCTGGTATGATCACGGGTCACTTGGCGGATCTCGTCCAACATCTCCAAGGGTATCGCACTCCCATCACCGAAACAGGCATATTGGGGCATCGCCTCCGGCGTACCTGAGTACAACTCCATCAATGCAGCATATATCTCTTCACCATTGGTACTGGGATGGAACTGATCTGCCTGGTTGAACCATACTTCCTCACCGGTATCGGGATGAAGGACCGTAGCGGGTCTCGTATGGATCAATCGAAGATTATCGCCCGACCACTGATAATCGATCCCTTGGCCACTGCAATAGGAGGATACCACTGTACGGTCATCCGTTTCAAAGGTCGATTGCCATGAAGGTCCGGCACCCAAGCCGCCATGAAGGTTCCGTATGTAGCGAACCCCCTTGTCCCTAAAAACGGCACGCGTAGTCTTGGAAAGTGACCGAAGGATCAAACGACTGTCCGCTACCAATGTACTACCGCCTTCTTCCGCGGCTTGTACGCAACAGAAAAAAATATAACGCGGCCAGAAAGATGTATACGACAGCTCATTGTGCAAGGAAATAAATGACTCCGATGGATGTTCAGTGGACGTGTATACTCTATTGCCCAACTTTGTCCTAGGGGAGTTGCCGTCAACATAATCCAGAGAGGAGCCCGGAAACAACGATACCGAAGCAGACAGCTTGTCACCATCGTCTATACCGTAACCCCGAAATAAAACCGCTCCCTTACAGGATAGAATGGCGGTGATATCGGACAGGTTATCCCCGATATAGGACCCAAGGTCCGAAAAACCATCATTGCCGATCAAATGGGGGTACCCGTCGGAAATGGATCGACTACCGTAAAAATCATCTTTTAACATATCTTGATTCTTTTTTTTGATAAATGGTCAACTTTAGCGATTCCACTTATTTGTCTTGCTACTATATCCAGCGGGTCAATAACAATACTTTGATCTAACCGACTCCAATCTTTTTTCGTAAGTAAGTGTAATTCCGTACATCCGGCTATCGTATGTTTAAGACCATACTTGTCAATGACATTTCTGAATTGATTTACAACGGCCGACGGACCGATCCCCATTTTTAAATGGGTATATATAATGGAATGAACTTCCTTTTGATCGTTAGGTGTCAGAAAGCAAACCTGTTCTTTTATAACATCCCAATCAGGATGTGATTCCAAAATTTTCATTTTGCAAGTACCGCTAGATGACATAAACAAAAAGTGTTTTGTATCCTGTTTGATACAGTCTACTACGATATCTACCAAAGAGATAATTTTGTTCTTCAAGGAAACTGGCAATTGAGGAATAAGGTGATGAATTGTGAAACAACAAATCACAAATTTTGTCGCTCCCATTTGTTCCAGATTGGATAATATTTCCACCAACCTCTTATACAAAACCGATTCGTTTCCCTCAATAAAACTTGTAGTTCTATCCGGAATAGAGGGGTCGGAATAATGAATGATGAACGGGGCTGCCTGTTCATTCGCGTTGAACTTATGGTAATGATATATTCTTTTAATAAATTCCGAACTGGCCAGTGGCCCCATACCGCCCACAACACCATACACAGCAGGTGATTTTATTTTTTCCAAGTAAGGCTTCTCTTCCATATCTTTTACTTTTTAATTCAATCACTAAAAAAATCAGACGTCCTTTTTTTCTTTTCGACTTTCTTCAATTCTGAAGACATATCCATACTGGAAATTGTACGTTCGGGATTATCCAAAGCAGATTTGACGAGTTCGAAATAATTATGTTTAAACCTTTGCATGCTCGTGTCACTAAATAAGTTTCTGTTATAGAGAAACTTTATTTTTAAACTATCATGATTATCTGTTAAATATATAGTAAGGTCCGATTTAAAATCCATCTCATAATCGGTCAAGTGCTCTATTTGTGCATTGCCGATATGTGTCAAATCAGAAATTGAAGGATAATGAACAAGTGAAATTTGAAACAATGGATTATCAGCGTTCTTATTACGTCCTAGTTTCAAACTATTTAGTACATCTGTAATGGGGACCTGTTGTCTGGCATAGGCTTGCCTAGTGATACCGCTCACTGCGCCAAGTAATTTTTTAAATATTGTAGCCTCTGTAAACTGGGTCCTTAATACAACGGTATTCATAAACAAACCTATTGTTGATTGCCATTCAACACCAGTTCTATTAGCCATGGGGCAGCCTATACCAATATCATTTGCTTCCGTATACTTATGTATTAACACTTTTAAGATAGAAAGAATCACCACAAACGGTGTCACCCCCTCCTGGACAGCTAATTCCTTTATTTTTTTTGTGTAATAACTGTTTAGTTCCAGTGTCACCTTTCCTCCTCTAGTAGTATGGGGAAGCCCAATATTATCATAGGGAAGTGGGGCTTTCTTAAGACCCGCAAGTTGATTTTTCCAATACCGCAAATCTTCCTGTCTTTGCTTTGGTTTATGGAAGCGTTCCTGCCTCAAGACAAAATCAGAGTATTGTTTTTGGAGCTTTGGTAAATTAGGCGAAAGCCCCCGCTCCAATGTGTCGTAGATTTCTTTGAATTCCTGTTGTAAAATTGACATTGACCAACCATCAAATGCAATGTGGTGTGCTACAATCACAAGAACATATTCTAGCTGTTTGACTTTTAGCAAATCGACCCGAATGGGATGATCCCGAGATAAATCAAAAGGCAAACTGATTTTTTGTTGAATACTGTCCACCCTACTCAAACGCTCCTTTTGTAGTTCTAAATCTTCATAACCAATATTCCATTTGCCGATGGGCAATATTTCTTGATATGGCATGCCATCTAGTTCCTTGTAGACAGTTCTTAGAATTTCGTGCCTTTCAACAATCTGCTTAAGCGCTTCACCTACGAAATCCGTATTCACATCACCTTTCAAGCTCATCACCGTGGCAAGGTGTTCATTTACACTTCCTTTTAACTTATCAACAAACCAAACTATCTTTTGTCCTGTTGATAGGGGCAAGTATGCTTGCTCCTCTATCGTTAATTCATCCATGTCAATTTTGTTGGAATTTCCTGTATCTTCATCCAACAATTCTTGTACAACGTAATGGGCACTTTTAGCTACCGTAGGATTATCGAGCATTAAAGAAAGAGGGAGATTAATACCTATCACACTCGAAAGTGCATTCCTGAGTTCCATCAGTCTTAATGAGTCAAACCCTTCATGGATAAGTGAAGTGTGCTTTGAAAGACTGTTTGAATTTGGAAGTCCTAGAATTATTCTCACTTCTTTCAGAATTATTCCTTCCACAAGACTGATCTTCCCTTCCTCATCAAGTTGTGCCAACTCGTCCAGAACCCCTTCACTTTTGGGCTTTTCCATTGTATCGGAATCGAAAACAATGTTATCATAAAATGCAGGTACAGTTTTCCAATGCTCCCTGAGTTTTTGTGTAAAAACTTTTCTATTAATGGATATGGGAATGGTCCTTTTTTCACTGGTCTTCAGAATGTCTTGCATAATTTCAAAACCGTCATCCCCTGCTATCCGATTTAAACCAAAACTTTCCGACATGACATCACTTTTGGATAGCATTCCACGTTCACTTATCCATCCTCCCCAATTGATGCTACATGCAGTTAAATCCTGATGTGTTCTATATTGCACCAAACCATCTAAAAATGCATTTGCAGCGGCATAATTCGCCTGTCCTTCCGTACCTAATACGGCAGATACCGATGAAAACAATACAAAGTATTCTATTGGGTGCTGCTTCGCGATACGATGTAAATTCCAACCTCCCAATACCTTAGGCAGGAATGCCTTTTTGAATTGATCAGGTGTTTGATTGATTAGTATGGAATCATGTATTGCGCCTGCCAAATGAAACATGGCTTTTAACGGATATTCCTTGGGCACAGTAGAAATCAATTCTTTTAGCCGTTCATAATTTCCGATATCCTGAATCGCTACGGTAACTTTTACACGGGACTCAAGCTCGCGGATTACCTGATTCACTTTTTCACTAGGTTCATTGCGTCCCAATAAGATAAGATGATCAACAGATGTAGTCTTGACCAACCACTTAAAAAGGTCTAGACCCAAACCTCCAAAAGCCCCTGTAATCAATGCCGTTCCCCTTAACGACCTAATATCCCTCTCTTGGTCCGTATTTTCAGGGATTGGCTTCTTCGTTAAGCGCAAACCATAGATATTTGATCTGTTCAACAAGAGCTGTTTTTCCCTATTATTGGAATAGTTCCCTAATATTTTTAACAGTAACTCAGTATCTATCCTGTCAGGCACTACATCTATTAGCCCTAAGAAAATTTCAGGATGTTCCTGAATGAAGACCCTTGCCAAGCCCCAAAGTGGTGAACACTTCAAATTTTGCCGAATGTCAAATTCATTGTCGACATTTTGAGCCCCGCTGGTAATCCACCACGTCTTATTGTATCTAGGAAGCTTTCCTGATGACAGTAGCTTGACCAGGGATTGCAAAAACTTCAGTCCCATAAGACTGATAGTCTCCGTATCTTCATAAAATCTCCCTTCCTCGGTTTCACAAAAGGAACTCCATACTATTATGATATTCGTGAGCCTATCTAACGAAAAGCTTAAATCAAATAGGTTGATATCTTGCATTTCGTGTAGCTTCATGCCAGACGCTTTAAGCCCATTTACTATGTTTTCATTTACTACGCCTTTTTCCCGGGTAATTACCAGCCACTCACCACTATTGGTGTCATTTAAATCCAAATCAATATGTTGCCATTCTAGGGTGTAATGCTCATTTTCGGATATCGCTAAACTTCTTCGGAGTTCAAGGGCAGGTATGGATTTTAACAATATCTCTTTGATACCACCAATATAGTCGCCAGAGGGCGAATAAAACTTTGCACTAACTTGAATTATAGTCTCTCTCTGCTTGGCCTGAAGTAGGCCAACCTCTATCCATACCTCATCAAGACCATCTCTAACAAGCTGATAGGAATTTAAGGAAAGGGGTAAAAACAAATTGGTCCCATTCTTTATGAGTAAAGCCGCTATTTGGAAAGCACTATCAAGTATACTTGGGTGAAGTACGTATTGACCATTTTGGGTGTCATCGGGTAAAGATACCCTAGCCAGCACTTTTCCTTCCGACAAATAGAGTTTTTTTATAATCTTGAACATTGGACCATAATGGAGTCCAACTTCCGACAATTGGGCGTAAAATGTATTTAAATCCTGAGGAGTATATTCTGATTGAATCTGTGAAGGACTAAATTTAAGTACCCTTTTATTTTTGGTCTTTTTTTTCCTTAAAATACCTTCACAATATTTCTTCCATTTTCTCTCTTCAGTTTTCTTGTTTTCGCTGGAATATACCTTAATCTCTAGATGACCATGTGGTTCGTAGTTTGCTACAACTTGGAAAAGTACATTTTCAATTGATGTAATATTTAGCGGAGACAATAATGACAGTTCTGCCAGTTCATATTCGTCTTTTTGAATTTTGATAAAACGTTGCACAATTTCAGCAAAGCCAGCTGCGGGATAAACCATGTAGTCCAATACCACGTGGTCACGCCAAAACTTTTCGTCCTTTAAATCCAGCGTAAACTCATAAACGTAATCATTTCCCGCTACATCTATTTTTCTATAACTCTTGTATTCTGGCTTTTCTAACGAAGTGGTAACCCAGAATTTTTTCCTCTGAAATGGGTAGGTTGGCAAACTTATTCTATTCGTTTCGCGATTTTTGTAAAAAGCATCCCAGTTTACATCCCCCCCCGACTTATACCATAAACTTAAGCTCCTTAACATTTGCTCTGAATCTGGTCGGCCTTTTCGCAATGAGGGAAGCCAAAGGGCATTATCACTTTTCTTGACGTTTTGCATGCCCATAGCGATCAAAACAGGGTTAGGTCCCAATTCCAAATAACTATTCACTCCTTCTGATTCCAATAAAGCCATTCCCGTTTTGAAAGAGACCATTTCACGTATATGGGCGACCCAATATTTGGATGTACACATTTCCTTTCCCACAAAGCCACCTGTGACATTACTCACAATAGGAATTTGAGGCGAACAAAGTGTAATATTGGAAACTACTTCTTTAAAAGCAGCGGTTATTGGTTCCATCAATGGCGAATGGAATGCATGTGATACGTTCAAGTAGCGACTTTTTATACTTCGCTTGGTCAATAGTATTTTGATATGGGCAAGTGTACTTTTAACACCCGACAATACTATTTGCTTTGGGCCATTCTCAGCGGCAATCGAGATTTCATCCGCATAGTCTTTTATAAATGATGTAACTGTATATATGTCACTAGCCACGGTTAGCATGCCGCCACCCGACGGGAGCGCTTGCATTAATTTCGCCCTTTGAGCAACCAAGTTCAAACCATCTGTCAAACTGAATACTCCAGCCACACAGGCAGCGGTCAATTCCCCTATACTGTGTCCCAAAAGGATATCAGGGGTGACACCCCAACTCAACCATAACTGCGACAGTGAATATCCTATGGAAAATATTGCAGGCTGCGTATAAGCTGTCTTATCCAGCAAATAATTACCATTCACCTGCTCGTCATTGAAAAGAACCTTCAGCAAATTATTCTCGAGATATGAATCCAAAAAAAGGGCGCATTCATCCATTGATTTTTTGAATACGGGTTCTTGTAGGTACAGCGCTTTGCCCATTTGAAAATATTGCGAGCCCTGTCCCGTAAACAGAAAGGCGGTTTTGACAGATTGCGACCTTTCGTTTTGCACATTTAACCCACTTTTAGTGGTCTCCAATGCAGTTTTAAAGTCATGTTTATTATTGACCAAATAAACGTCTCGATGAGAAAAATGGTTTCTAGCGATACCCAAACTGTAGGCTATATGATCCAAGTTCACATCTGGGTTTCTTTCAATAAATCGAGTAAGCTGCTTTCGTTGCGATACTAAGGCTTGAGAACTTTTACCAGAAATAGGAAGAATATGATGGCTACGAGGCCTCCATTTATCTTTACTTGATTTACCACGTGTTTGTGGTGCTTCCTCCACAATCATATGGGCATTTACTCCTCCAAACCCAAAAGAACTTACACCAGCAGTGCGTGTACCATTGTTATCTACTTCCCATGCCTGTAATAACTTCGGTATTTTGATATTTAAACTTTCCCATGGTATGTGTGTATTGGGTTGGTGAAAATGGAGTTGACCAGGTATTTGTTTCTGTTGCAAGCACAATAATGTTTTAATCAGTCCCGTAATTCCTGCTGCTGATTCAAGATGTCCAATATTCGCTTTCACAGATCCAACGATCAAGGGGGAAGCATTATCTGGATCTTCACTTCTGTATGCCTGATGGAGTGCTTCAATTTCTATTGGATCACCCAATGCGGTTCCAGTACCATGTGCTTCGACATATTGCACACTAGAAGGCGATATTTTCGCTTTGTTTACAGCACTCTGAATCACTTTTTGTTGAGAATATCCGTTAGGAGCAGTAAGCCCATTGGAGTAGCCATCTTGCCGTATTGCAGAACCCCTAATAATCCCTTGTATGGAATCGCCATCAGCCAAAGCAACAGAAAGAGGTTTTAACATTACTAGGCCACAACCTTCACTTCTTACATAGCCATTGGCACTTTCATCAAAAACCTTGCATCTTCCTACTGGTGATAAAAAGTTAGCTTGGGACAAGGCTATAGAGATGTCAGGGGTAAGAATGAGGTTTACACCGCCAGCAATAGCCATAGTGCACTCTCCATCCTTAATACTTTGAATGGCCAGATGCACACTGGTCAATGAAGATGAGCACGCGGTATCCACAGCGAGACTTGGACCGGAAAAATCGTAAAAATATGATAATCTATTAGCGCATATACTGAGCGCACCTCCCAAACCGCTATAAATATTATAATCACTTTTTTTAAGTAGATCGCTATAATTACTATGACTTATTCCCAAGAATACGCCTGTAGGAGATCCTTTTAAATCGGAAAGTGTATATCCGGTTCTCTCAAGAAGCTCGTAGCTCAATTCCAATAAAATGCGTTGCTGCGGATCCATTTGTATTGCTTCACGTTCACCGACCCCAAAGAACGACGCGTCAAAATACCCTACATCATCAATAAAACCTCCCTTGCTCGTGGCCATCTTACCTTTTGTAGGAATTTCACTAAAGTAATGAGCTGTATTCCATCGGCTATTTGGTACGGTTTCAATAAGGTCTTTTTGCAGCACCAAATTCTCCCAAAATTCTTCTGGACTATGCGCACCTGGCAAACGGCACGCCATACCTACGACAGCTATTGAATCCTCAACATTGTTTTCAATTCTACCGGTATCATTTTCAAATCTGTCATTTCCAGATAAGTAAAGAGAAAGACTTGCAATATCCGGAAAGCTAAACAAAGAGATAGGGGACACTTCTTTTTGCAAATATTCACTTAAATCACCAGCGAACTGGACCACTTGCAATGAACTTAATCCTAATTCCGCAAAAGCTTTAGTTACAGGCACATTTCCCGACCAATCGAGTTTTTGAGCGAGATATTTTTGCATCCACATTGAAAGATCATTGGACTTAAAACGAATAGGTTGGCCTTTCTGTAGATGGTGTTTTTGAACTTGTATTTTATCACCTTCCACCGACCAGCTGTGCAAGATTCCTTCAAACAATCCTTTTTCATACCATTCCTTACATTGCACCCTTTTGATTTTACCACTGGACGTTTTGGGAATTTTTCCCGGATTCAGCAAAAGGATTCTTTGAACAGACAATTCGTTTGAATACATAACTTCCTTGCAGATGCTATGCACTACTGACGAGGCATCAAAGTTTCGTACAAAGGTTCTCTTGATTTCTTGAACCACCACCAAGAATTTCTTTCCTTCCCTTTCTACTGTAAAGACCGCCCCAGCATGTTCTTGAAGCGCTACATTACAGGATTGGACTGATTTCTCAATATCTTGCGGAAAATGATTTGCTCCATTTATAATGAACATTTCCTTAAGTCTTCCAGTAATATAGAGTTCCTCTCTATGAAAAAAACCCATATCCCCAGTTCTCAAATAAGGTCCGCTCGATGTCTCTTCGTCAGCGATAACGGCCTGGAAGGTTTTTCGAGTTTTTTCGATGTTGTTCCAGTACCCGAGCGCAACGCTCGCTCCTGATATCCAGATTTCTCCTACAGCGAATTCATCGCACATCAAACAACTTATAGGGTCAACGACTTTCACGGATAGGTCATGATAAGGCAAACCACAACTAACGAGCTTTACAAACTCGGAGGTCATTTTTTTCTGGTGTTTGACCGATTTTACGCGACCATTCTGTAACGACTTTTGATCCACTACCAAAACCTTAGGGGCAAACGTTTTATAAGATCCAGTCACCATCAAGGTAGTCTCTGCCATGCCATAACAAGGATAAAAAGCCTCATTCTTAAAACCACAGGAAGCAAAATAGTCGCAAAATCTGAGCATTGTAGCACTATCTATGGGTTCCGCACCATTAAAAGCAAGACTCCATGAACTTAAATCCAATTCTGTACGGTCTTCCTCTTTTATATGTTTCACACAGAGGTCAAATGCAAAATTGGGACCTCCACTAATATTCGCTTTGTATTTAGTTATCGCTTTTAACCATCGAATAGGTTTTTGAATAAACGCAGCAGGTGGCATGAAGACCAAAGTGCCTCCTGAGTAAATCGGTTGTAATAGATTACCAATCAAACCCATGTCATGATATACAGGAAGCCAACCTACTACAACCGGGTCTTCATCATGGACATATGTTTCTTTTGTGGCCTGAAGGTTATGCATCAAGTTTTGATGACTTACCATCACCCCTTTTGGATTCCCAGTGGATCCCGAGGTATATTGTAGAAAGGCAATATCATTTGACAAAAATTGCGGTAAGTCCTTTTCGCTATGTTCTGTAATAGTATCAGTGATGCACCAATCCAAGGAGTTTAGACAATTTACCTCGATGAACCATTTTTTATTTTTACCACGAATCGTACTATCGCTTAAAATCAAACTTGGACCACAATCAACTACAATATTCTCCAGGCTACCGAGTCTACGCTTTCCAGAAGGAGGATAAGCGGGTACCGCAATAACTCCCGCCATTAGACATCCTAAAAAACAAACGACAAATTCAATCCCTGAAGGGTATAATAATATAGCTCTATCCCCGGGATCTAATTGTTCCGAAATAAGATATGCGACGGTTCTTACTTTTTGGTAAAGTTCCGCATATGTGATTTTGTCGGTTTCCTCTTCTCCATTTTGCAAAAAAGTATAAACTATTTTATCCGGAGAGGATTTGGCCCGATATCGTAGTATTTCATCTATGAGTTTTTCCTTCACTTTACTCCAAAATCAGAATTTTAACTAAGATAACCCCACCGACTGATCTTAAAATAGGGGTTTACACTCCTTAGTGATTTTTGAATTTAATAAACCTAATTGTGCAGTTTCATTACAAGTGAACTATACCGCCAATAAAGACAGCTTCCCGTAGTCATAACCACATGTGACTAAAGGCTATTTCTGAGTGTTCTTAACACTCAGAAAAGTCACTGTAAGCCATTGAATACATAGAACAGAAATAAACGAAAGACGTCTATTTAAAGACTTGTTATGTTAAACACGACGTCTTTAATAAGCGATACAACAAAGATTCCAATTAAGCCTAAGAGAAATTATTCATCCCTAGAATTAAAAATCCAGATGGATGAAATTAAGCGGGATATATATCTGGGTAAAAAGTTCTCCAAGCACCTTAACTTGGGATGTACAAAAATTAGAGGCGGCTCTAATAAACTATTGAGAATAGAAAATATACACGTTTTTAGGTTTTTGATTAGGTACCGTATTTTTGCCATTTTGTCTAAGTATCGATGTAATCCAACCTTTAATACAACTTTCTTAAAACTGTACTTAGGAGAATCAATCGGGAATTTTATAGTCCATATGAAATCAATATTTTCATTTTTAGAAAGTTAAATGGAACTAAGTGCCATCAAATAGACCGTCAATAAATCGCGTAACAAGGTTTTTGTACGGCGTTAATATCGTTTAAAACACAGGAATTTCGAAAATGGGTTTGAATCCTGTCGAGGAAAAACATAAAATGCAACTATTTACTTTTGTGGTGTGGTGCTTTCTACTAACAGAATATACTCCTTATTAAAAACTTATCTAGATTTAGGTTATGTTTTGTCAGACTCCTTGATTTTATTTGGGCCCAATTGATTAACTTTAGCATATCGAAAGCCGTTTCGGCCATTTTAGGTGTCCTAGAAGGTGTCTTATTGAGAATTATGAAATATAAAATACTGGTTTTTAAGGGTTAACTTATTAGGGTTTAACTCTGTCATCCCGACATAGCGAAAAGTGATTTGCGAAAGCAGGTCACTTTTTTTTGTTTCCAAGAAGAATCTAATGAACATTTTGGCAGGATTTGGAACTTACAACACGAAATCGGGTTTCGGTTCGATAGATAAGCTTTGAATTTTGGTCTTTAATCAAACGCTTTTTTTCTCTTACGGCCTTTGGAAATAAAAGTTAGCTTGTCATGTCAATGATACATCTTGAACTTCGTACCCTTTTCCAAATTAGGGAGTACTTCGTAGGCATGGGAAAACCAAGAAAGTTTTAACAGGGAAATCGGTCGATTTTTGAACTTTGTTCAAGGAATCTAGAAAAACGATGAGGATATTAAAATCTCCTGTTCATCCCCCAATCTTTAAAACAACTTTTGTTGTAAAACTAGGTTAATCTAGTTTATCCTAAATTTGAAGAAATATCTTATCAGCTTATGACGCGAAGACTTCAAGATTGTTTTTAAAACTTTTAAACTCTATCATATACCCATTGGGATCTTTGATGAAAAAGGAAAGATGTTCCCCAATTTTATTTTCCATAAAAGTTGCTTCCGTGGTCACTTCCAGATGGGATTGAAAAAGTTTGCTGTAGAGTTTCCCCCATTCATCAATAGATACGATAACACCAAAATGAAATGCTGGTAAAATGTTATCACCAAGCTTGTAGTTCTTAAAATCGAAACTAAATGTACCCGCTTCTGTAAATGTCAACTGGTTATTATATAAACTAATATCGATCCATTTGTCTGCTTCTCTTCCTTGGGTCGAACCAAGAATGTTAATGTAAAAATCCTTCGTTTTCTCTATATCCTCACAAGGTAGTGCTAAGTGAAATTGTGCTCTCATAGGGTTTTAACTTCAGTTGTTTTAAAATACTTTTTAACTGCCTTACGGTCTTCTTTATCCAAATATTGGACGGCTTCGTGCCAATGAATCCATAGGATACTTTTGAATTTTTCAGGCTCTAATAGATGTAAATTCTTGATCTTCTTGATAGTCACGAAATAATGTTTGAACACTTCTCTTCTGTCCTTTGTTATATTCCTCTTGGTTAGAAAATAGGAAAGTTCTTTAACATTAAGCTCTACCCCAATCTCTTCTTCGGTTTCACGTATAAGTGCGTGGCAACCGGTTTCCCACTTTTTTTGGACACCACCAGGCAATGTATATTGTTTATTTGGGCCAACCTTTTCCAAAACCAAAAGGGTACTGTCTTGAATAGCGAGCAATCTTGATTTATTGATGCTTTTTTTGAATTTCATTTAGTATGGATTGTCTTCGTGTTATTCATCCTCTTGATCAAAAGCGTCCTGCACAGCTGATGGATCGTCATCATCATAGGCCTCATAATCTTCTTCATTATATTCATCCATTACCTTTTCAAGCTTCTCGCTCACTTTTATCAAGTACTTTGTATCGTCTGTGATAATTTCCACTGCCTCAACCAGTTCGTAATTTGCATTTCTGAATGAAATGATATCCTTGTCGTCGTATCCATCTGGATATTTTGCGACAACCAGTGACAAAATCTCCGGTGTTAATTTTTTAAAATCAACAAGTACTCTTTTTAAGTTTGGATTATTTGAACTTTTCATAATTACATATCTAATAGGTAAGCAAATATCAATGGTGCTACAATGGTGGCATCGCTTTCAATAATAAACTTGGGCGTACTAATATCCAATTTGCCCCAAGTAATTTTTTCGTTGGGCACTGCCCCGCTATAAGAACCATAGCTTGTGGTTGAATCGCTAATTTGGCAGAAATAACTCCAGAAAGGCGTGTCTGTGAGTTCCATGTCTTGATACAGCATAGGTACCACGCAAATAGGGAAATCACCGGCAATACCGCCGCCTATCTGAAAGAAGCCAATGCCATTTTCTGAATTTTTGGTATACCAATCTGCGAGGTAAGTCATATACTCAATACCCGATTTCATGGTACTTGCCTTGAGTTCTCCCTTCATCACATAACTTGCAAATATGTTACCCATGGTACTGTCTTCCCATCCGGGGACTATTATGGGTAGGTTCGCTTCAGCTGCAGCGAACATCCAAGAGTCTTTGATATCTATTTCGTAATGTTTTTCCAGTACTCCGGATAGCAACAATTTGTACATGAACTCGTGTGGAAAGTAGCGTTCTCCTTTCGCTTCGGCATCCTTCCAAATGGCAACAATGTGTTCTTGAATTCTTCGGAATGCTTCTTCTTCTGGAATACAGGTGTCCGTGACGCGATTTAACCCGCGTTCCAGTAATCCCCGTTCATCATCAGGAGTTAAATCCCGATAGTAGGGCACTCGCTCATAGTGACTATGTGCGACAAGATTCATGATATCTTCTTCCAAATTTGCACCGGTACACGAAATGATCTGGACTTTGTCCTTTCGAATCATTTCGGCAAAAATTTTACCCAATTCGGCAGTACTCATTGCACCTGCCAACGACACTAGCATTTTTGAGCCTTTGTTCAATTGTTCTTCATATGCTTTTGCCGCATCTACAAGGGTAGCCGCATTGAAATGCAAATAGTACTTTTCTATGAAATTGGAAATGGCACCTTTAGTCTTCATCTTTAAATTTTATATAGTTCCCTAAACGGTTTGAGTCTTCATATGCGTCCTCATAATTATTTTCAGACCCTTCGTTATGAAACTTATAACTCAACATCTTATAGTATAATTTGGCGGCAAGGAAGTCTGACGATTTATCGATTTCATTAGGACATAACTCCACGATATCAAAGCCTACTACATTTTTTTCTGCGAATACTTGCTTCAAAAAATCCAGTGTCTCATACCAAAGCAGTCCTCCCGGTTCCGGCGTTCCCGTACTTGGCAGTATTGAAGGGTCAAAAGCGTCTAAATCGAAGGTGATGAATACATTATCCGTCATTTGGTCGATGGAAGAATCCATCCAAGAATCATCGATGGCCATGTCATGGGCAAAATAGGTTTTGTCCAAATTCATGATTGATTTCTCCTTTACATCCATAGAACGAATGCCCACTTGAATTAGATTGGTGTTCTGACTTGCTTCATATACGGCACAGGCATGATTGCAAGAACTGCCCTCATAACTTTTGCGTAAATCTGCATGCGCATCAATATGCAGTACCGTTAAGCTGGGAAACATTTCATGGAATGCCCTAATGGTTCCGATGGATATGGAATGTTCCCCTCCGAAAACGGTAACGAACTTGTTCTTTTTTATAAATCTTTTGGTTTCTTGGTGAACGGCGTCTACCATGGCTTCAGGTGTTGCATTGACCGTAACAGCATCTGCGAGATAAATACCATTTTTGTAAACTTCCGAATCGGTTTCGATGTCGTATAGTTCCATATTTTCCGAAGCTTCTAAAAAGGCTTTTGGTCCTTTATCGGCTCCTTTGCCCCAAGTGCTTGTGCCATCATAGGGTACAGGAATCAGAACTATTTTTGAGCTGTCCAATGCCGCATAATTATCTGGAATACCTGCGTAATTCGTATTGGTTTTCATGCTAATTTGAATAGAATTAATAAGATGCTTTTATTACGTTTGAAATTTCTTCGCTACTGGATGTGACATTCGCAATTGCCTTGTTGATGTTATAATCGTATCCAAGAATAGACAGCATTTCTTCAGAGGTTTGCTGCTCTGAAAATAGTGAACTGTTCAACTCACCTTCTTCATTACGATGAAGTATAATATGTTTTGGCGCCGGAATTAAACAATGTTGTAAACCGCCATAACCGCCTATACTCTCTTGATATGCACCGGTATTGAAAAAACCGATATATAGTGGTTTCTGTTTATTGTATTTTGGTAGGTAAATAGCATTCATATGTTGTTCACTATTATAGTAGTCATCGCTATCGCAAGTGAGCCCCCCAAGTAGTACACGTTCGTACTCTTTATCCCAACCATTGATTGCCAGCATTACAAAGCGCTTATTGATAGCCCAAGTATCCGGCATTGTTGTGATGAAAGAGGAATTTATCATATTCCATTTTTCACGATCGTTTTGTTGTTTCTGGTACAAAACTTCATAAATGATTCCGCCACTCTCTCCTACTGTAAAGCTTCCGAATTCCGTAAAAATATTGGGAACGGCAACGCCAGCCGCATCGCAGGTCTGTTTGATTTGTCGTATGATTTCATCTACCATATAGGCATAATCATAATCAAAGGCCAAGGAGTTTTTTATAGGAAAGCCACCTCCAATATTTAGACTATCAAGACTGGGACATATTTTTTTTAAGTCCACATATACTTGCATACATTTCAGCAACTCATTCCAATAGTAGGCATTGTCCCTTATACCAGTATTGATAAAAAAGTGAAGCATCTTCAAAGTGACCTTGGAATTCTCCTTAATCTCTTTTCTGTAAAAAGGCACAATATTTTTATATCCAATACCCAATCGCGAGGTATAGAACTCAAACTTTGGTTCTTCTTCCGAGGCAATACGAATACCAATATTATAAGTGCCCTCTATAGCTTCACTAAGTAGGTTGATTTCCTCATAATTGTCAATAATGGTGATACAGTTTTTATGCCCATTGTTGATTAATCGGGCAATGTTCTGAACATACTGGTCACGTTTAAATCCATTGCTGATTACATAAACATCATCATTTATTTTGCCTTGAGCTTTAAGGTTCTCTATGATATCAATATCGAAGGCTGATGATGTTTCTATATGAATATCATTCTTTATGACTTCATCAAGTACATGCCTAAAATGTGAACTCTTTGTGCAATAACAATAGTTATAGGAACCTGAGTAGTTATGCGCTTTGATAGCATTTTCGAACCAGTTCTTTGCTCTACTTATATTTTCAGATATTTTAGGTAAGTAGGTGAATTTTAATGGTGCTCCATACTGTTTTACAAGCGCCATCAAATCTATTCCGTGGAAATTTAGTTCGTTGTTTTCGATAGTAAACTCTTCCTGCGGAAAATCAAAAGTCTGGTCGATTAGGTCGACGTATTTTGTTTTCATTCTATGTATATGAAAGATTAGAAAATATAGGTTTTGCCCTTTGTTGCAAAGTCCGATACATTTCTAAAAATCAGATACGAAAAATAAAAGTGGCCGAGGGTTCAAAAAGAATTTGCTCGAACCGCAGTTTAGTAGTATATATTTTAGAAGTCAGCCTGAGTATTCGGCTCCTCATTCCTGAGGCAGCTTTTGGAGTAGACTTCTTTATCCTCCTAAGCCCGAACATGAAAAAAGATTTCATTCTGGTTATGGCAATGCGTCTTTTTAACGGACTCATTATAGAATAAATGTACTAAAAATTTGGATTGAGATTATTTTTTGGTGAAAATTTCTGTTTTTTTAGTGATTATACTAAAACCCATTCTAAATTGGTGGTCAATCAAACTTTCTAAAATAATGTTAGACCTCAAAATGGGAACTCTGGCTAAGCGAATCGCCTTAGTTAGAAGATAGTCTTAAAAAAAGAGCGGTTTTTAGGACTGGTAGTTGGCACACTCAGCTTTATTTCACCGCTTTTTGATACAAAATAATATATGTCGATAAAATTTAAATATTTCGACATATATTTGTATTGTGTCGATACCATCGACATAGTTGTAATCATATGTCGAATTCAATGTATAATCGGAACGAACCCTATAACGATTTACCTTTACTGCCACCCAAAGTAGAACTAGAAACCAAAAAGGTTTTAAAGCAAGCTATTGCTGCTACACGGGTATTGGCAGAGTTAAAGGGCAGGGCAGATGAAATTCCGAATCAATCCATGCTTATCAATGCAATCACCTTGCAGGAAGCAAAAGATAGTTCCGAAATTGAGAATATTGTAACTACTGATGATAATCTCTATCAAGCTTTTAGTGCTAATACAAATACAACCGATGCACAAACCAAAGAAGTATTGCGATATCGACAAGCCTTATGGGAAGGTTACAACAACTTAGATAAAAGACCTTTATCTACAAATACTTTTGTGTCCATAGTACAGACTATTAAAGAGAATAATTCAGGTATTCGTAAAACAACCGGAACAAGAATAACCAGTAATAATAAAACCATTTATACACCACCAGAAGGTGAGAAGGTTATCAGGGACTTGCTGAAAAACTTAGAGGACTTTGTACATGCAGAAAATGGTATAGACGATTTGGTGCGATTAGCGGTAATGCACTACCAATTTGAAGCCATTCACCCATTTCCTGATGGTAACGGAAGAACAGGAAGGGTTTTGAATATTCTCTATTTAGTAGATAAAGGTTTATTAGATGCACCCATTTTATATTTGAGTAAGTACATCATCGAGAATAAAAATCAGTATTATACAAAATTAAGAGCCGTTACTGAAAAACAAGATTGGGAAGGATGGATTTTATACATGTTGAAAGGAATCGAAGAAACAGCAAAATATACCCTTGAAAAGATTAACACTATTAATACTTTGATGGATGAAACTATTGCCATTGCAAAAGAAAAACTACCATCTCGTGTATATTCAAAAGAATTGATAGAATTACTCTTTGAGCAACCGTATTGTAAGGTTAAGTTTTTGGTGGATAAAGGTATTGCCAAGCGTCAAACCGCAGCTGAATATTTACAGGAACTTGAAAAAATAGGTATTCTTAAATCTCAAAAGGTTGGGGTTGAGAACTTATTTTTGAATGTAGAGTTGTTTAAGGCTCTTAAGGAATAAAAATAGTACAAATTAAATTCATTATTTAGGTAACTTTGGAGTATGCCAAAAAGCTCTACTAATTTAAGAAACAGGGTAAACAAGCTCTACTTACCAAAGACTAAACCCCTAATGCCTTTATTTGAAGTACATAATCAGATACTTGAAATGGTTAAATGGATGCTGTCATCCCGACGAACCACTTTTCAAGTGGTACCAATCCCTGCTAATTCATTGATTATCAGGTATTTTCATTTTCCTTGCATTCATATGATATTGAAGGCTTCCCCTTCTTTAAATCAAAAATTCAAAAATCTTTTGGAAAGCTTATGTTAGATGCGCTTTAGTACCTTAATGATACCATTGAGTGCATATTTACCTTCTTTCATTACCGGTAATAAAGGCCAGATATGTGGCATGTTTTCACCCTCAATTACTTTAATATTCACATTAGCATTCGTTAATTTTTCAACTGCTAGTTTTTGGTCAGGATAGGTGATATCGTTTTCAGCTAAGTAGAAGATAGTCTCAGGAAATTTTTCAAAACTTCCATATAGTGGTGAAATCATTTTATTTTTTAAGTCAATATCACCAACACACATTTTTTTAGCACTAAGTAGACCAGCTTTTGAGAGTATGGGGTCTTTTACTTCGAATTCATCAATATCAGTATTAGACATAGAAGCATCCATTACTGGAGATATAAGAATTAATTTATTGGGAATTGGTTTATCGTTAGCAATCAATCGTTGGGTTAGAGCAATTATTAACGTGCCGCCAACAGAATCACCCAACAACCTAATATGATTTGGGTTAAACCCCATTAAGGCCTCGCTATAAATTGCATCTATATTCTTTGAGATTTCTTGAATTTGATATTCGGGTGCTTTAGGATAATTACACATCCATATGGTATAATCGGTGTTTTTTACAATTTGCTTTATTGCATCCCAATGGTGTTGCCCTGGACCCGAAATAAATGCGCCACCGTGTATGAATATCAATAATTTATTCGAAGCTTGTTTTATTTCTGTTATATCGGATTTAGCAATTTGAAAATATCTAGATACGTTATGCTTAAAAAATGCTCCTTTAGGTCGGTAGACATCCTCTTTTCTTATTTTTTGATAAGGCACTGGGGCTTTACTAAAGTTCTCTTTTAAACCTTTTAGCTTTATGACTAAAAGTGTAATGTAATATGTTAGACTTTGTTTCATATTTTTTGTAAATAATCTTCATCATTCAATGCTAAAAAACATTTGTGTAATTAAATCATTTTGCCATTTTAGGTCCTTTTATAACAAACCATAAAATAAAAATGACTTCACCTATAGTAAGTGCTTCCATAACTTCACTTATTAATAACATCTCAGGAAATACTATTGCCGTAAACGCTCCAAATAAATATCCAATACCGGCTACATATAAAGCGTAACCCATTACTTTCGGAAAGTACCCAGATGTAATGGCCAATGACCCAAGTGGAAATAACCATAAGCCCCAAAATATGTAAGCAATTGTGATTCCGTAGTGACTCATTTTAATGTGTCTCATCATTTCCTCTGGACGGTCAAGTAATTCAATAGCTTCAAGTAAATGTACATTACCATACATAGCAATAGGTATAGCAACCAGGTTTAAAATAAGCATTAACTGTGCTTTTGTAGAACTTACAGATTTAAACACCCAATACAGCAATATGGGTATGAGTATCGCTAGTAACTGAGTAATAATATTGGCAACAATTCCTAAACGGAAAATAATCTCATTTGATTTAATATTAGCTGACGTTTCAATTGGATTATCTTTCACATAAAATAGAGAAGGAATATACATTAATGCTAGCATTCCTATAACCATCCAGAGCGGATAAAGTATTTTTATTGTTAGAGAAATTTTACGAAGTGATAATGTTTTCATTTTTAAATTTATTTGCTTTTTTTAATCTGTTCTAATACTGTAAAATTTATTCGCCCGAATTCATAAACTATTTTATTAGTCTCATTATCATTTTACGACCCCTAAAATCAATTTCTTGATTTAGTAGTTTTCTTGTTGACTTATCTATGAAATAGGTACTTATTGCTGTACTATTAGAAATATCATCTGTAGTTTCAACTTTCCAAACCTCTTTTAATTCTCCATCGAAATGAATTGTTGTTTCCTCTGTATTCTTTATTGTTGCAGTAATAACACCTGTTTTTGATTTTGGGTTATAGTCAAAAATGGAAATGGTATTTATATAACCTTCATTTAAAGGAAGTAATCTTATGAGCTGCGGATAAAAATTACTGTCAAAAAACGATTGTTCAGCTGTTTCAGAAATTTCTGTTTTGATATTGGTCTGTTTATCTAAATAATAACCCGTTATCTCTTTGTCAAACTTTAAAACCATATCCCTTTGCTGGTTGTATGAAGAATGGTAGATAGGTTTAAAATTGTTGGTGCTAACCACTGTACTGTCAATCCATTTACTAGGTGATTGGTTCATGTCAACCGTTGTAATAATGGATATATTATCCTTGTTTTTCTGAATTTCAGTAAGTATATCTCCTATCTGGATTTCAGTTGAATCTTGAATCATAAACCACGACATTGTATATGTGCCAGATTTAAATAAATTCAAATTTGCATCATGGTTATTAGGATTTAAAATTGGTTGACCGTATGAGAAGTATATGCTAAATAGAAAGGATAGTAAAATTAAAAGTGTATTTTTCATTTATAGAATTTGTTAATGATTTTCTTTTAAGATGATTTTCTCAATATGTAGATTATGCTTTTTACTGTGAACATGTTTTGAATCTTGTAATAATGTCACACTTTCCAAACTTGGAAATAATTTTTTTGCTCTTTCAATCATTTTTTTTCCAGGAAAAAGAATGTCATCCTCTGCAGCAAAAATTGTGAGGGGTGTTGTAATGACAGCTGCTTTACGCTTACTGATTACTGGGATAGGCGAGAAGTCCATATCAAAATACAAGAATACTCTTGACAGATATTTAATAGCGAATTCGTCAGGTTCTGTGAAGACTTCAGATAGAAACTTTTGGATATACTTCAGCTTCTTTGTCTTCATAAATCGTTTCATTGGGATGAATATTTTAAATAAAGCTTTAAGTGGATTTCCGTTCACTATATAAGCAGGAGCCGTTAGATAGACTTCTTTAATTTTACTTTCATCAAATTCTAAAGTTTTTAAAATCACTAGTCCACCAAAAGAAAAACCAGCTAAGGTGACGTTTTGTAATTTTAAAACGTCTATTACTTCATTCATCCATTTTCCGTATGCATCATCTTTCATACTTAATCGAGTTTCAGCACTCTTATTGGGTTGCGCTAAAACATCTATAGCGTAAACTTTAAAGTACATGCTTAAATTAGGGTATGTTTCAAGAGAAATAGGGGCACATCCATTTGACCCATGTATTAATAACATAGGTGGGTTTTCTGGTTTACCTGTTGTAATTATGTTCGTTTCTCCATATGAAGTATCTATTTTTAAGTATTCAAAATCTATATTGAGCTCATTCAACTTTTGGTCATATAAACCTAAAATTTCTTCCTTGCCTTTGATTGATTTAAAAAGCGACATTAGTATTGCTGTTTTGTTTAATTTCTCTTTGTTATAATGGTTATTACTCAACTCTTATATATTCAGTGTAATAGCTTGAAACGAGATTTTCAATATCACAAAAACTCTTTGGTTCATGATAACCGATTCTTAAAATGGTATTTGTTAACTCAAAAATGGTAGGGTTGTTTGTTTCTTCGGTAATTGTAAAAGTTAAATTATCTTCATTGATAGACCAAGTTCCAATATCATTGTAATCTTCTTCACAGTCACCGTTTATTAAAATGAATTTGGTAATACTTAAGGTGCCATTTTCAAAAAAAGTCATTCTTCCAGTTTGTTCACAGTTGTTCAAATCATTAGACTCTTCACTTCCAGTATAACAAATACTAACTTCTTTTACCGCTTTCCATACACCAACAGTTAAGTTTGGATTTAACTTAGGTGAATCATCATTATTTGAGCAAGATGATAAGGTTAAAAGTCCTGTTAACACGATGCTCAATAATTTTATATTTTCCATTTTTACTAATTTGTGTTTTGCAAAACACCAATGTTATTAATCATCTTTTTGAAAATAGACTAAAGAGAAGAAAAAGTATTTTAATTATTCGTTCTGATTTTTTGCCCTCTTTTTGGTTCTCCTCTTTCTACAAAAATATCATCTATATAGAACTCTTTAAATTGTGCTGGAAGCCCTATCCCGTCTAAATAATTTGGTGTGTTCTGTAAATGATAATGTAAATGTGTTCCCGTAGAACTGCCACTATTTCCTAATTCACCTACTTTTTGACCTTGTAATACCGCGTCTCCTATGGCAACCACAATCGTACCTTTTTTTAAATGAGCTAAAAAAGAGTATTCTCCATTCAAATGGTCAATAATGATATAGTTGCCCCCAAGGTTGGTATTGTTGATATTAGGATTAATAGTCCCTGGGCTTGTATTATCATCAATAGTATTTTCTAGTGAAACAATAACCCCATCAGCAGGTGCATTGATACGAGCTCCAAAACCAAAAGCCTCTTCGTTGGTGCTTCCATCTCCGGAGACAGCTCGTTCTCCTTCAATTTTTATCATGTCATATGCATATCGTTGACCACTTGAGCGCTGAAAAAAATGATTCCCTCCGTTGGCATGTGTTTTGCCTCCTACAGTAAGATACCACTCCCCTTCAAAGGGTAATTCTAAATCAGTAATTGTTTGGTAGTTCAAGTAGATGTCCTCATCTAGTTTCCCTTCATCCCCAATTAAAGTATCGGCACAAGAGCTTAGTATTAAAACGAATAAACAATATGATACTAGTTTCAAATGTTTCATAATTAAAATTTATAATTTATACCTAGATTAATCTGGTGTTGTAATTCCCTAAAAGCATTTGATATTTGTAGCCTGTCGTAGTTAAAATTATAATGTGCTGTTAAATCAAAGTGTTTTGATAGTGTATAGTAGTATTTCGTAGTCCATATGAAACCTTGATATTTACTTAATGAGTAAAAGCTCTCCTCAAATGTTGATATTCTCCAAAGTATAAATGGAATGGATAGTGTAGATACTATTGAATTTTTACTATTTAATCGGTAGTTGATACGTCCTGCAATTCCAAGTTTTTGTTGAAAGTCGTATTGTTTCCAATCATAAAAAGAGGAGATATTTGTTTGAGTTTGTATACCCAAGTGTATGTTAACCTTCTCATTTTTATAAACTTGCTTTAATAAGGAAAAATTCAGTACCAATTTTGAGTATTGAGGATTAGGCTCTGGAATTATATTGGTTTCTAATTCTGAATCTAAATAACTTAAATCTGCTTCAAATAGTTTCACTCTTTTAGTGGTGCGTGAATATTTTAATTGGTAGTTCAACGAGCTGTAATCGTAACGTGAGACCGGTGCAAACGAAAGATTTTTAAGATAGCCAATGGTATAACCAGTTGAGAATTGTAAACCGTTTTTTTTCTGTGGTACGCTTTCTTGAGCGATTATAATGGAAACAGAGAATACAAAAACTAAAAAAAGGAATTTTTTATTCATAAAAATTTTATTCTTCAATTGAAATAATTGTAGTTTAAGGTTGTTTTGAACTTAAAATTGATAACCTATTCTTAAATGTAAATTCATTTCTGGCCCACCTTTATCTTTAGCGTAACCGGCGCGTTTAGCAAATGTGTAACTATATCCTGCACCAATTCCGACTTCATAGTTGAAGTGTTTTCCTATGTTTCGCCTAATTCCCCAAGTTGGTATAATAGAAATATCACTTACTACAGGTGCATTGTCAGAATTGAACAGGACAAACCAATCAGGATGATAGCTTGTTTTCAAAGCAATGAAATTGCCATTATTGCCATCAGTTCTTTTTGATTTGCTCGAGCGTTCCTTGAGGTTGTAATAGAATCTCGGTTCAACACTGATAACTGGGGTCAATACAAATGGACTATCGTCATAAAAAGTACTTTCCCAAATACCAAAATCAAAACCAATTTCTGTTCTCAATGCTATGGAACTTGATAATTTTACTTCGTTATAGCCCCAAAGCCCTAATACTCCAGTCTGTATGCCATAAATGGAATTTTCGACGCTACTGGTTTGAGCGCTGATAATTGAAAATAGTGTACAAAAAATTGTGGTAAGAATAATTTTTTTCATGATTGTTTTTTGATGATTGATGAAATTCTAAATTGATAGAGCAAAAGAATCAAAAAAGCATTCACAAATAGTATTTACTTGATAAGCGTTGCATTTGTATTGACGAACGTGACAAGTTGGTAGAGAACAAATAAATTATACTTTTCTTTATAATAAATTGTAGTAATGAGGATATCCAATATTAGCCTTATAGCTAGTCATCTTGCTTTTTGGTTGCTAAATTATTGGCTAGTAGCTATTGGTTCTGATTTTAATTGGAATGGGTTTTCGGCTGCCAATGGTAGTCTTACCTATGCATATATTTACGGTCTTCTTTTCAATGCTACTTTGTTTTACCTTCAGGTTTTTTGGCTATACCCGCACTATTATAAGAATAACAGAAATAGATATTATCTTTTCACAGGTATCAGTATTATTTTGATATCTGTACTAGAATCTTTTTCAGACTATCTAATGTATGAGGCATATGCTATAGAAAAACCTTTTTTATGTGGTTTTATAAGTAGTTTGTTGGTACATCTAGTTTATGTGGTAGCTGGATTTTATTATGCGCTTAAGCTTGCTTTTAAAAAATCTGAAATCCTGAAACAGAAACTTTTAGAAGAAAACTACAAATCGGAATTAAAGTATTTGAAGGCTCAATTAAATCCCCATTTTTTATTTAACGGAATCAATAATGTGTATCATTTAATAGGTAAGAACAATACCTTAGCAAAAGAAACACTCCATCAATTTTCAGACTTATTGCGTTATCAACTTTATGAAAGCAATACGCATATTGTGTTGGAAAAGGAATTAGATACCGTTTTAAAGTATATTAAAATAGAAGAAACTCGGCGTGGTGATGATATTTCATTAACATATGATATTAATTCAGCAGAACCCAACTTAAAAATAGCACCCTTACTGTTGATTCCTTTTATCGAAAATGCTTTTAAGCATTGTAGCAATCATATGGATAGAACTAAAAATACTATTGTAATAAGAATAAAAGCAGCGGGAGGGAAGGTTTATTTAGATGTTGTAAATAGTTATGATTCGTCAAGTCAATCTAATAGCGGAGGGGGTATAGGACTACAAAATGTAAAAAAACGGTTATCTATGTTATATTCCGGTCGGCATGAGCTTTCGATACAAAAACAGAATGAGACTCATAGTGTTACTCTTGTAATCAACTTAAAAAAAGAGAATGAAACCACTTAAATGTCTCATTATTGATGACGAACCTATAGCGCGCGAGGGTATTGCTGACTACTGTAAAGAGGTTCCATTTTTACATGTCACAGCACTTTGTAAAAATGTTTTGCAAGCAAATCATTATTTATCTTTAAATCAAATCGATTTAATTTTTTTAGACATTAACATGCCAATACAATCGGGTATTGATTGGTTAAAAGATTTAGGTAAATCTCCTGCTGTAATTATGACAACTGCTTATGAAAATTATGCTTTGGAAAGTTATTCGTATCATGTTTTAGATTATTTGGTAAAACCGATATCATTTGAGCGTTTTTTACAGGCTGTAAATAAAGTAAGTGCATATTACAGTAAAATGGCAACGGATACGGTTTTGTTCTTAAAAAGTGACAAGCAACTTAAAAAAGTACATGTGGCAGCTATTTTATTTGCGGAGGCCATGCAGAATTATATAAAAGTTGTCACGACAGATGAAACTATTATTACCAAAATATCATTAAAAGATTTTAAAGACCAACTTCCAGAAGATGGCTTTATTCAAACACATAAATCTTATATAATATCTAAATACAATGTGGATAAGATTGTAGGTAATAAAATCCATATTTTAAATTATGAAATTCCTATCAGTGTTCGACTAAAAGCAAATGTTCTCGAAAGTTTTAAATAAAAAAATATTTACCTGAACTTTAAACCTAGGCTTATTTTTTTGTTTAGTAAGATGTTTCGATGTTTTGGTTAGTATCTTTAATTTGTAACAAATAATTCATTAAGCTACTTTTCTTTAACTATATTTAGATTATAAATAACTACATCATTTGTGTCTATTTGGTTTATAAATGGCAAAACGGTGTACAGCTTTAAATAAGCAGGGTAAAATACTGAAAGTCAATATGATAGATGTGCTATTTTAAGTCTGTCATCCCGACATAGCGAAAAGTGATTTGCGAAAGCAGGTCACTTTTTTTGTTTCGAAAAATGTTATATGCCATTTTGGAAAGGCAGTTTTTCCCCTTTTCGTTCTTATCTACGAACATTGTTTTCAAAGTTCCAAACTTCTTAAATAGGTCGTCATCCGATCCAGGGCAACCACTAAATGTGTATATGGTACTGCCGTGAAAACAATTCGGAACAAGCCCTTTTTTTGATGCCCGAAACCATCTCCCGGCGTTAAAAGTACCCCTGTATTCTTATAAATATCCATCCAGAGTTTCTCCTGTCCCGCATCACTATCGTCTTTCAGGTACTTTGAAAAATCTGCCCACACAAAAAAACTACCCCTGCTAGGAATAAATGGAATCTTGTTTTTACGTAAATGTCGCACCAACAGTTTATAGCTTTTGGTCAAACGTTTTTTGTTCTCGCCTATGTACCGCTCAACAAAAACTGAATTTTTCAACAGCTCCCCTATGGCCCATTGCGTTATGTTCGACACCAAGTGTGGAACATTTACATTCTCAAAACCTTTCATAAAATGCCGATTTAGGGAGTGCACGACCCCTACCCGAAGGCCCGACATGGCAAAGTCTTTCGAAAAAGCATACCATAGATGTAGGTAATCGCTATTGTGCTCATGCATTATTCTGGCAAACGAGACATATGTTTCGCTAGTTGGGTAATCATCCTTAAGCATTTCATCTGCTGTATCGACCAAGGAAAGTCCATAAATTTCATTCACGATCAAATGCACCTTGTGCTCCGTACACCAGGTCGCCAAAACGGTCAACTGTTTTTGGGTATACCTACATCCGGTAGGATTGTCGGGAGAGGTAATCAACAATATCTTAAAACACTTTTCCTTGGCGCTTAACTCATCCCAGACTGCATCTAAATGTTCCGTCGTCACCGGTGCTGCCGCACCTATCTCCTCTAGATCGTAATGTGTTTGAAGGTTGTAGCGTTCCACACCGCTTTTTAACCCCAGATCATTGGTATACATAGGATACGACGGGGCGGGGATTACCACCACATCGCCTGGATTGGCAAGTACAAATGCACTGGCTTCGATAATGGCCGAGGCACCGGCCGAAAGTCCAATAGATTCTACCGGGATAGCACATTTCGTAAGATGCTCTTCCATGAACTCGACTACTACCTCCCGTACACTACCATTCCCCAACATATCGGTGTAATTCAGCACCCAGTCGGGCACCTCAGACCTTTGAAAGATCGTATTCAGCTGTGTTTTGATTTCTGAGGACATTAGCTGGTTTTCGGCAATGTTCAATGGGAATGCTCCGGTCGGGTTTTCATCGGGCGAATACAGATTTTGGACCGCTTCCGTGAATATCTCAAAATCGATGCGTGCCGGGTTTTGGGCAAGACTGTTTCCTCGATTTGATAAGCTGGGTATACTATTCATTGTTTGTAGTTCTATACATTGTTGGGTAGCTCCATACAAATGTATAGAACTACAAAATTAAAATACCTATAATCAACACTAATTGCTGGATTCTGAGAAGCGCATAGTCACAAAGAAGAGCAAAAAGGCGATTTGCTGTGCAAACCGCCTTTGGTTTTCATTTACCGGGCATGCTAAAATTTAGTATCACATTGATTCATTACACTTTGCTCCACTGACAACTACTAAGTTGATCCCCTAACTTATAAATCTTCAAATCGGGTACATAATGAGTTCCGCATTCAAATTCTATACTATGCCCGGTACAATTGTTATGCTTGAATACTTCCAATTTCATTCCTTTTGGCACCAACGCCTGGAGTGAAGAAGCCTTATCGTCGAAACCGATAGTCTCAAAATTCCCTATATCATCACCTACTTTTACATGCTTTTTTTTACCTCTGTATGTGTCATGTTCAAAAATCACTAAACCTTGTTTGCTTAGCGCTTTCGGAGGAGTGATTTTTTTAGATAGCACTTTCAGGAAATTATGGATCGCTTTTTCATGCCCTTTATCAAAATCTAAAAACGCTACTTTATCTTTATGTTCTTCTAATTTATCAAAATATTCACTTGCGTTGGTGCCCAAATACGCATCGGCCGCTAGGGCGACGGGGTGGAAAAAATTAATAGTTGTAGCCAACCCACCATCTCTTTTCTCTACGATCATTTTTTGATGACTCGTAGGGGTAATAAGGCCTCCTTTTTTTTTAAATCCAAACCAATATTGATCGTCTATCCTATTGCTCAAATGATGGGATATTTGGCCATACACAATCAGCTCTCCATCACAATTGTGTTTTATGGATATCGGCATTACATTAAACTCATGTTCTTTGGAACCGCCCAGCTCCATGATTTTTACTTTTTTTACTGCAGGCCCCTTAATTGCTGCTTGGATTGACTTACTTGAAATACTCATAACTTAAAATTTTACGTAATTAGTACTAATTGATTTTTTCAAAAAAATTGTTGATCGATAGGGACAAATCCAACACCTTGGTCATGTACTTCCTGGTAGGCGTATCAAAAATACCGTTGGGTTTTAATTGTTGATTTGTAGATTGAAACATGATAAGGGCTTCCGCCGTTCTAGACCCAAAAACACCATCGGAAGTACCTAGTTCGTACCCCAATTTTTTAAGACATTCCTGTAAAACTCTTACCTCATTACCAGTGCCGCCTTCCTTCAACTCTTCCGATGAAAGAAGTATTTTTTTTATGGGCCTAAGACGTCTAAACCCTATTAACTTTTCTTGCCCTTTGCTGGTTATAGACACTTGCCCCCCTTGATTGCCTCCAAGGCACTGAATTCTGCCATCATGTGTAAAACCCATAAAAATACCGACATGTCCTTGCCACGAGTTGGGGTCGACCCTCCAGAACACTACTACATCACCGAGTTCTGGATTGGTGACCGACATACCCACATGACGCCAGCTTTTGGCCGCTTTTGAAAAAGAACGTTCCAGATCCGCTTTCTCGGCGCACCAATTCATAAAAATACTGCACCATGCCTCATCATCAGAGTCCACATTATTGAATCCGGCCTCTTCTGCATATTGCAAAATCTTCCTATTGTTTCCTTTTCCTTTTATTCGTTTTACCCCAAGTTCATTTGAAGCAATTGCAATCATATTCTTCATCTCTTTGTTTTTTATTGTTTTCATACCCTACTTAAAGGAATGATTTTCATTTTCGGCTAGTTCCTTGTTGGCAACAAAAAAGTACTGGTCGTAAAATCACCGACCGTTGCCCCCAGTCTGTTGCCTTCTTCCGAATCATATCGAAAGTGAATCCCCAAATAAATGCGTGAAAGGGAAGCTTCGAGTCCCGCTTGCGAAAAACTATCAAAAGAACGGGTGGGTGGATCCAACGGTAGTTTCTCCGAAAAAGGCCCTGCCGCATCCACTTCCGCGGTTATCATGGTAAAGGCATACGAATCTCCTTTCCCAAGGGTATTCGCCAAAACCGTCATCGCCGCCGTACTGGCCGTGCCATGGGCCGACGGGTAGGACGGAAAGGCGTACGTGTGCTTGTGCAAATTGTTCCATTCCGCGTCTTGTTCCGTATCCGGATTGGTGTCATTATCCGCCCAACGAATCGCAGTGTAAGGGCGCCAATGATTATAATGGAACTTATTATCAAACACGCTGATATAGGCATCATAGATGGTCATATTCAACAAGGCAAAAAGCCGCGCAGATTCCCATAGATCAAGGTTCTCTTTAATAACCAGGTCACGTGCCAACCTGTTATGCGAATTTTCAACAAAATCTTTCCACCATAATGCCAAATGTTGCTCATCGGCACTTCGCATACTACTTTCGAACCCACCATATTCCTTGACTTCATTAAAAGCGTTCGTATAGGCCTCGCTATTAATCGCTGGCGGTGGCGGCGATCTAAATTGATCTGAAGCCATAAGTAAAAAGGGCTTCGCAACCGCCCAACCTGCACCAAAAACAAACCCTTCGGGAGTACCGCTATGTTCGTTAAATTCTGCATATACCCCGGGCGCCATAGGATGCCAGGAATATTCGGCCTGTCCGTTCCACTGGTCATTGGCGCGATCGGCAACTATCTTTTCAGCTGTTTCCCGGCCCAAGAGTATACCTTGGTTTTTAGATTCCCCCTCCCCTATTGGTGCCAACCATTTATTCAGTTCTGTGGCAAGTTCCTGCTCCTTATCCGGGAACTGGCTTATCCCTATCTCAAAAGCTGCCTGGGCAACGGCAGCCACAGGGTCTGCCATGGAATAATTGGTTGTTTCAAAGGAGAGTTTATCATATCTGAGATCTATTACGTTCAACGCATTGTGCATCGCTACATGCATCATTGCCTCTGTTCTAACTCCTTTTAAGGTCAGTAGTTTATCTTCCTCGACCGCTAGGGCCAGTATCTTTTCATTCCAAGAAGTGATGACCTTTGGATCAATGTTTTTCTCTATAATATCATCGGATCCGCAACCCAATGCCAAACTCGAAATTAGGTAACACCCAATAACGGATACTATGAATAGTCGTAAAGTAGTTTTCATCTGTGTTTGTTTTATTGTTTTTGTATAAACCAGATATCAGCAGGCATTAAACAGCTATATCGGTATGAAGAATAAAAAAATCCATAGCCTATAGGCGATATGATGTTGCCTAGTTTATCTGAATAAATCGATATCGTTGAAGTCAATTTGAGTTGCCTTCCGCACATCGCGAACGATGATATGAACCCAGTAACATAGCACCAAAATGAACTCGATTGCGATCAAAATCCAACTACTCAACCCTTTGGTTAAAAAGCTAAGTGGCTCAGCAAGCAAGGCAGCGGTATTGAATAAAAATAGGAGGCCAACGCCAATAGTAAATTTCATAATATCTGAATTTAAAGGTTCTTAAAACCTAGAGCAACACCTATTGTCCTCTAGAATGAAGATTGCTCAATGGTTCCTTGAACCAAGGGCAGCCTCTTGTACACAAAGATTGTTCGAACATCTCTTAAAATGGATAAGCCGAAATTAGTAGCAATTGCACAAACTAAATATGCTGAGAAAGTCAAAAAATACGTCAGTTCAACAAACGTATTTTTAACCCATGGGAAGTGTCTTTTTGTATTTTAAAGGGGTAAGGTTGTAGATTTCCTTAAAAGCCTTAATGAAATGGGAGGTATTTTCAAAACCGCTGTCCATCGCTATTTCATTGATATTTAGTTCGGTAGTTTTTAGTAGAAATTGAGCGTGCTCCAACCGCTTGTTTTTTAGCCATTTACCAGGTGGCATTCCAAACTGTTTTTTAAAGTCCCTACGGAAAGAAGCTAGACTTCTGCCCGTCATATCGGCGAATTCTTCCATTTTCAAGTTAAAGAAGAAATGCTCCTCCATGATAGATCGCAGATCCTTTTTCTTATTGGAAACCGCCATTCTAAAATATTGGGTTACCAAAGGGTTTCTATTGTTACCGATAATGTTTAGCACGAGCTCTTTAAACTTCAATTTCAATAGGCTCTTGGAAGGGGGGCTGGACTGGGAAAGGTAATTTAACAAACTACCAAAATAATCGATCAACGTTTGATCCAGTCTGAGCGGAATGACAGCTTCGGATTCATCCGTTTTGGGTAATTTTTCAAGGGTATCCAACTCATTCCTAAGGGCGGAAGCAATAAACTCATCGGGCATAAAAATAATCAAGGCGCAAAACTCACCATCATCTATCTTAAAAACCCGATGCGCACCACGGGTTAAAAAAGCCGCATCGCCCACCCTGAAAGTAAAGTCCGCCTTAGGGGTGCGCCATCTGGCCCCGCCTTTGATAATATAGCAGAAATAATTTTTTTGAACCCAGTAATTAATTGGGGAACCCTCCAAAGGGCAATCGTAAGCAGCGAACAATAACTCATCTACCTTTACCTGTTTAAAAAGTGGATTGGCCTCTAAAAAGTTATACCAGTTAAAAATATCCTTCCTCATTGATGAATGCCTGTTTTAGCTTCGCCTAGTCTAAAATTAATATTTTTTCTGTTTTGAACTTCTTAAAAAGAAAAGAAGTAAACGACCTCGGGTCTTTCGTCAGCAGAAACCGCTACTTGAAGCCGTGACAAGCACATGAGGCATTAACAGGGAAATCAAAGTTGATTTCGACGCCTTGGTCCATCATAACGGCTACATGAAGGCGGGCAAGCGTCGGAGCATTTTAAATCTCGATTATCGAGCAAAAGTGATTTATTTTAAATCATATGTCAAAACTTGCAGCCCATCATCAAAAGATTCCTTTTCGACCAACTTCATTACCTGTGAGGCAGTGCTGTCCCCAAAAAGTCGAATCCCGTCTCCTAGGACTATCGGGTTCAGTTTTAGTTTCAGCCGATCAATTAGTCCATTATCAAGGAGCCATCCGGCAAATTGTCCACCACCACATAAATAGATGTCGGTTTTCGCTGTGCGGGTTATTTCCTTTATTCGTTCTACGGTTCTTTTTTCGATATGAACGGTTTCGGCCGTTTTTTCAATTTCAAGCGTTTCAGAAAAGATATGATGTTCCATATGTGGGTAAGCGGGCTGCCCGGGTTCCAATCCATATTGAAACCCGAATTCGTAGGTTTTTCGTCCCATAATAACCGAACTAAACGCTTGTAAATCCCTTTGGTACGCTTCGACCGCTTCTCCCTGCTGAATAAATTTGCTAATATCTCCGTTTACTCCGGAAATAAAGCCATCTAAAGAGCTTGCCACGTAATAGATAATCTTGTTCATAGAGTCTTTTATAAGCCATCAAATGTAAGAAATACATTGCAAATACCACCAGGATTTGTATGATCGTAACGGTATACATTATGGTCGGCAATAAATACGGTAAAGCCCGCAATCCATCAAACACCTGCGTGAAATTGACATTGCCTTTTATTGTCCTAAGACAACTCAACACCGGTTAACGTGTCCTTTTCCCTCAAAAAAAACTATCTTATGGTCTAGAACCCTAATGACCAAACGTTGAAATATTTCTACCTGCTACTTATTTTTGCTACACCCCTGGTGGCGCAAGAATTACCTCCCATTCAGAATTTCTCCCCAAAAGACTACCATGGCGAGAATCAAAATTGGGCTATTTCCCAATCTGCGGAGAAGCTCATCTATGTTGCCAATAGCGCTGGCCTTTTAGAATACAATGGGGCTGCCTGGAAACGATACCCCTCTCCAAATGAAACTATTATAAGGTCTGTGCAGGTAGTAGGTGAACGCATCTATACGGGCTGTTTTATGGAGTTTGGTTACTGGAAAAAAAACAACACGGGCATTTTGGAGTATTCCTCACTTACCAAAGAATTGAACGTGACCCTATTGGAAGATGAGGAGTTTTGGACCATTATCAATCTCGATGATTGGATTGTTTTTCAATCGCTTAAACGCATTTATATCCTCAATATAAAAACGAACGAAGTCAAAACGATAGACTCCGAGAATACCATTACCAAGATGTTCAAATTGGGCGAGAGCATCTACTTTCAAAGAGTCGGCAAAGGAATATTCAAAATAAAAGCTGGTAGAGACACCCCTGTCTTCGAGGGAGAAATCACCAAAGATGACGAGGTGATCGACATTTTTGGTACTGAGAAAAACCCATTGATCTTAACCAAAAGCAGTGGGTTCTATAAGATGTCTGAAAACGGTATCATCCCCGCTCCTAACTTTCCCAATCAACTTCTATCGGGGCTCAACCTATATGACGGTGCACGACTCCGAGACGGAGGCTTTGTTTTGGGAACCATCTCGGACGGCCTGCTATATCTTAATGAAGAGGGTGCTATTCAACTCTGGATCAATCAAAATAATGGCCTATCGAACAACACGGTCTTGGCCCTTTTCGAAGACTTGGAACGGAATATATGGCTAGGGCTAGACAATGGCATCAGTTATGTAAATACCGACACTCCCTTTAAGGTATTCTACGATGACAAAGGCATTCTTGGGAGTGTTTATGCCTCTGCAATCAATAAGGGGTACCTGTATCTAGGAACCAATCAGGGGCTTTTTTATAAGAAATTGGGCAGTACCGATAGTTATACGTTTATCGAAGGGACCCAAGGACAGGTTTGGTGTTTGGAAGAAATAGAAGGTACCTTATTGTGCGGACATCATAAAGGAACCTATAGCGTTGATGGGAATCAAATAAGGAAAATCGCTTCGATTCCCGGAACTTGGGAAATATCCCGACCCGATCAAAGACCGGACCTCTTACTTCAGGGAAACTACGACGGCTTATACGTTTTAGAAAAATCGGCCAATTCTTGGACCCTCAAAAACAAAATCAATGGTTTCAACAACTCCTCAAGGTACTTTGAAAGTATTGACAATGAAATTTTTGTAAACCATGAATACAACGGAGTATTTAAGATAAAAGTAGACGATGCATTCTTCAATGTACTATCGGTCGCCATAGACACCTCCATACAAGGATCTAATTCGGGAATCGTTCGTTATAATGAAGACCTACTCTATGCCTATAAAAAAGGGATTTTTAAGTATAACCCTAGCAGTGGCACCTTTCTGAAGGACAGCCTTTTGAGTAAAGTATATACCGAAGAATCGTATGAATCGGGAAAGCTGGTCTTGGATCAAAAAGAAAATCTATTGTGGGTTTTTACCAAATCGAACATCAGTTACATCTCCCCCGCCGCGCTCTCTTCTACTCCCAAGATAAAGAGCATTCCATTGACAAAGGAAATGAGAAATGGTATCCTCGGCTACGAACATATCATTCGGCTCAATGATGACAGTGATTACTTGATCGGTACCGCTTCCGGTTACATTACCATAGACCTCGAGGCATTAAAACCACAAGATTTTGAAGTACACCTAGAATCGGTCATCAACAGTGGGGAAAAGAACAACAAGCGGTATATTGATCGTAAGACCGAAAGTAAATTCGATAGCGAAGAAAATACCCTAAAAATATCTTACTATGTCCCGGAGTTCAATAAATTTTTAAGTCCGCATTACCAATTTCAACTGGATGGCATGTATGAGGAGTGGAGCGATTGGTCTGAACAAGGTGAGGTCGTTTTCGAAAACCTGCCCTACGGTGACTATACCTTTAAGGTGAGGGGCCGCATAGGGGAATCTATTTCCAACAATACGGCTTCCTATTCCTTTACCATTGCCAAACCATGGTATATATCCAATCTGCTGCTAGTGTTGTACGCCCTTGGAGTGGTGCTGTTTTCCATATTTATGCATACCTCTTACAAACGATACTATAAAAAGCAGCGAGAGAAACTGATTGAAAAAAACAAACGGGAACTAGAACTTGCGCAGGTACAAAATGAAAAGGAAATCATTCGATTAAAAAACGAACAATTACAATTGGATGTCAAGGGCAAAGGGAAAGAACTGGCCGCCTCGACCATGAGCATCATCAAAAAAAATGAATTACTCACCACCATCAAGAACGAATTAGGCCATGTCTCAGACAAGGATGCGGTAAAACCGGTCATCAAAATCATTGACAAAAGCCTTAGGCAAAATGATGACTGGGAGCTATTTCAGGAAGCGTTTAACAATGCCGACAGTGCATTTTTAAAAAATATAAAGACCCTGCATCCAAACTTGTCCCCCAACGATTTAAAATTATGTGCGTATTTACGACTCAATCTATCTTCCAAAGAGATTGCACAACTACTTCATATTTCTGCAAGAAGTGTTGAAATTAAAAGATATCGACTTCGTAAAAAACTACAACTGCAACGCGAAGACAATCTGGTCAACTACATTTTGGAGCTCTAGGAAAGCGCAAAAAAAGACAAAATATAGTATGAAACTGTCTTTTTTTGACTCAACAGTACCGGATTGCGCCACAACATGATTGATTTTCACCTCAACATTACCTATACAGCGCTGTATTTTAACACTATTTTAGAGCTTGTTGAGAGTTTTACTTTTTTTCCTAAACAATTCTGTCGATTCCTTAATTAAAAGGGGGTTTGAATGCCATAATGATAAAAACCTCTCTCTTTTTTTAAGGGTGTATATTTTTTGTAGTGGTAAATTTTATGGTATCCCTAGTTTTTGAACATAAGTTTAACCGTTCAAAAAATGCTCTATGAATTCAATCCAAAACAAACTACTCAAACTTACATTCTTATTATGTACTTCAGTATTCTTTGCCCAAACGGACAAGGTTGCCGTTGTCAAGAATGAGAACGGAACACATTTGGTCGTGAACGGGGAACCCTTCATGATCAATGGTATGAACTGGGACTACATCCCCATTGGCACCAACACGGTCAACGCCAATTTCTGGAAGAAATCCGATGACATCATCAAGGCGGGTTTGGATACCGAAATGTCGCTTCTAAAAAACATGAATGTCAATGTAATACGTCAATACACCGGCGTTCCCGCAAGATGGATCAAATACATTTACGAGAACTACGGTATTTATACGATGCTGAACGATTCTTTTGGACGGTACGGACTTACCTTGGATGGGGTATGGACGCCCGTTACCGATTACTCGGACCCACGTACGCAAGAATACTTACTATCGGAAGTAAAGGCCTTGGTAAACGAATACCAAAATACACCGGGTCTTTTATTGTACCTACTAGGAAACGAAAACAACTATGGTCTCTTCTGGGCAGGAGCTGAAACGGAGGATTTCCCGGATGGCGAAGAGAAAATCAATGCCGTAGGGGAACTACGAGGAAGGCCCATGTACCGATTAATGAACGAAGCCTCTAAAATGATCAAAGCTATGGATGCTTCCCATCCCGTGGCCATTTGTAACGGGGATGTCTTGTTCATTGACATCGTCGCGGAAGAGTGTAAAGACGTGGACATCTATGGCACCAACACCTATCGGGGTGTTTCCTTCGGGGACATGTTCCAAGTGGTCAAGGAAAAGTTGGACAAACCGATTATGTTCACCGAGTTTGGTGCGGATGCCTTTAACGCGGTCAAAAACCAAGAAGATCAAAAAATGCAAGCCTATTACATGGTCAATAACTGGAAAGAGATCTACCAAAATGCAGCGGGCTTGGGAAAAGCGGAAAATTCTTTGGGAGGATTTACCTTTCAATTTTCAGACGGTTGGTGGAAAGCAGGTTTTGATGATCGAAAAGACGCAGACTCACATCAGACAGAGGCGACCTGGAACGGTGGTGGGTATACCCTTGATATCGCGTACGAGGGAGCCAACAATATGAATGAGGAATGGTTCGGTATTTGCGCCAAGGGGGCTACCGATCCTCGGGGGCTTTACGAACTATATCCGCGAGCGGCGTACTACGCCTTAAAAGAAGCACACCAGTTAAACCCCTATGCCGAAGGGGTTAACCCAGACTTTGTCTCCAACCATTTTAACAACATCGAATTGATGGACGCCGTGTTAAAGGCCCGAGGGGATAAGGCAGCTTTGATCGGTGAGGCAAGTAGTAAAATTAGACTCAGCAACCTGCAAGCAAAATTTACCACCTTTAGCACTGGGGGAACGCTATTAACGACCCCTGACGATGCTGACCCGGAAGAGGTAACATACCCTAGGGAGTTGGGTTTTGATCATATGCAATCCTATTTCGTAGGGGTACAAGGCGAACCTGCTTCCAATATGAAGGCAGAAGTGAACTTCAACATTTTAGGGAATGTAGCCGCGAACCCGATTGATGAAGTATTCTATGAAAATAGAGGGCGGCCCGTAGCGGTGAACTCCGACGAAGGGGATGTAATCCTAAACGATTTTAATAGAGTACAAGTGTACAACGCTTCTTTCGAATGGAACGCCAAGAACTTTGATGTTCGAGGGTTCTACAGAACCGGGCATTATCACTGGGGGTATGAAGGGGATTTTTTCGGACTATACCCGGAAGCAAACTATGGCCCCAACTTGGATATTTACAACGGTGAAATTTCTGGTATCGAAGTAGATGGAAAAGGTCCCTTAAAGGGATTAAAAGCCGCCTTTGGCCCGCAATTATGGTGGGGCGCCAACCCGGCCGTTCTTTTAAAATACCGAAAGAAAATAGGGCATTATGAAGTGACAGGTATTTTTCATGAAGACATCGATAATTTTGGAACCATCGTTTCCTCGCTGGCCGTTCCCAATCCGAGAACCAGAAGAGCAACCCTACAAGTAGAACGGGAACTTGGAAATTTTGAGTTCACCTTTGGTGGTATTTGGGGAGGGCAACCTTTAAATGGAAGAGAATTCCAATTTACAGAAGGAGAATCCGGAAATTACACCGTTTTCACAGATGAAGTAAATACAAAAGACAACTGGGGAGGAAAGGCGAAAATAATGTTCTCAAAAGGTGGATTTAACTGGTATGCGCAGGGAGCGGCCATGGGACTGGTCGCCAATGGGGGTGCCGATTATACCCGAACCTTTACCGGGTGGAAGTTAAAAGACAGCGGAAGCGGCAACCAAACCAACTTCTTGACCGGTTTTACCTTTAATGTAGGCAACATACAAATAGCGCCGAACTTCTTATGGCAAAAACCCATTGTAGGACCTATGCCCAATGATGTTCAAGGTCCGGGAAGACTACGAAACATTCTTGCCGATCCCTTTGTGGTCAGAGGCAATAGGGAAACAGTAGCAGGTGAATTACTTCTTACTTTTGATCCTACTCCCGGTACTTGGATGTACGAATGGGACAATGATCGATCCGAAGATGCAAAACTGGCCGCCAGTGTAGGTTTCGTATTTCGCCACCACCCCACCGCCCAAGATGCCGCTATCGGGTTTTTAGGAACTCGTGCCCTATTCGCGTTTCCAAATTCTGCACCTGCGCAAGATTTGTGGGAAACACACGCCCGTATCGTTTCCAAAGTGAATTCAGATTTGGGAATCATCTCCAATCTATACTTTGGGAATGCGCAAGCCAGAGGTAGTGATGATCGTTTGATCGAACGTTTTGGGGGTGATATTCGCATGTTATACAAGAATATAAAGCTACAGCACGCCTTTAAGATAAACGATTGGGGACCTTTTGATTACCATCGTGATTTTAACCTCACCTACCCCGTGCAATTAATGTTAGACCTTTCTACAACCATCGGCAAACCAGATTGGTTTATTCTACCAAGTACCCAGATAGGAATTAGGGGCACATGGCGATCCTTAAACGAGTTCTCCCCGAGATACCTGCCGAATGCAACTACGGGGTTCTCGACAGAACCGAATATCAGTCCGGTCGGGTTTAGTGATGGGTCAGAGTGGGAAATTAGAACATACATTCATATCAACATAGGCAAATAAAAAATAGCAAGATGAAAAACATACACTATACAAACACAAGGTTTTCACTTTTGTTGGCATTCATTTTTAGCGTGTTTGCAAGTTGTGAAAGGGATGTTTCGGATGATGTGGCCTTTGCCACCTTTCCGGCAACAGGAGATATTTTTACCGATACCCCTGTAGGCTTGGGAACTAATTTCTATTTCCCTTACGGGCCAAGTCCTGAGAACCCTCCCGGGTCAAAACCAACAGCTTGGTCGGTTGACGACGAAGTGAGTTTTATAGGAGAAGCTTCGATGCGCTTTGATGTGCCAAATGCTGATGACCCCGAAGGAAACTTTGCGGGCGCCATCTTTAGAATTGACGGGGAAGGTTCAGGTCGCGACCTCAGCGGTTTTGACGCGTTGACCTTTTATGCAAAAGCAAGTCAGAATGTGAATATCGGGGAGTTCGGTTTTGGGGAGGACTTCGGAGAAAACAAATATGTGGTCACCAGACAAAATGTGGCGTTGACCACCAATTGGGTAAAGTATACCATTCCAATTCCCGATCCATCAAAACTGGTACGGGAGCGGGGAATGTTCCGATACTCTGCCGGCGCTGTTGATGGCTTGGGCTTTACCTTTTGGGTAGATGAACTGCGATTCGAAAAATTGGGAACCATTGCCCAACCACAACCCGCCATCTTTAATGGAAACGATTTGGTGCAACAAACCTTTAATGGCTCAAATATCCTTATCAACGGGCTTACCCAGACGTACAATTTAGAATCCGGTATCAATCAAACCGTTGTTGCAGCACCTTCCTACTTTACGTTCAGCTCTAGCGATCCCGATGTGGCCCAGGTGAGCGAACTTGGCGCAGTATCTGTCGTAGGGCCAGGTACCTCCGAAATCACGGCTATTTTGGCCGGAGTAAGGGCAAAGGGCTCCTTAGCGGTCACCTCGACCGGTACCATTACCTCTGCTCCGGTACCCACTGCTCCGGCGGCAGAAGTTATTTCGCTCTTTAGCAACCAATACACCAATGTACCGGTAGATACGTTCAGGGCAGATTTTGGGAGCACCGGCTTCAGTGAGATTACCGTGAACGGTGATGATTTCAAGTTCTATTCAAGTTTGGATTTTGTGGGAATCCAATTCCAAAACCCGACCATCGATGCGACCGGAAAAAGTTCCTTGTTCCTAGACATTTATACCAATGACGTGGCCTCGGGCAATTTTCAAATACAGGTTAGGGACCGCGGCGCCAATGGCCAATTGGACACCGATATTTTTACCGGAAATCCCATAGAGGACGACGCAGAAGTGCGGTTGGATTTAACGCCCGCCGAACTTCCGGTAGGGCAATGGATAACGGTCGAGATTCCCCTCAACGGGAATTTGGCCGCGCAAAAAAACAATCTGGCCCAAATCGTTTTTGTCGGCGGGATCGATTTCTTATTAGACAATGTATACATCCGATAAAGAAGGAAAGCAAAAAAGAAAAAAATGAAAAATAGAACGAAAAAGATAAGTACCTTACTACTGCCTTTACTGCTATTGGTCGGTTGTAATACAGATGAAACACAGACCGTCGTAAACTTCACCGAATTGGTCATGCAAGACGAATTTGATACCGATGGTGCGCCCAACAGCACTTTATGGAAGTCCGAGATCGGTACAGGTGTAAATGGATGGGGCAATAATGAACTGCAATACTATACCGATCGTAGTGAGAATGTAAAAGTAGAAAACGGCGTTTTGTTGATTACGGCCAACGAAGAATCTTTCGAAGGATCCTCGTATACCTCGGCAAGACTAATCACAGACGGGTTGTTCGAACAGCAATACGGGCGGTTTGAAGCACGTATTCGACTGCCGTATGGACAAGGTGTTTGGCCGGCATTTTGGATGCTGGGTGCCTATGACGATGGTACAATTTGGCCAAACATCGGCGAAATAGATATTATGGAGTTTCGGGGGCAAGAGCCCACTACCATCTTAGGCAGTGTACACGGCCCTGGCTATTCGGGTGGGGCAGCTATTTCAAAAAGCTTCACCCTGCAAAACGATCGCTTTGATACCGGCTTCCATATTTTCGGAATCGAATGGGGGCCCGCCTACGTCAACTTTTATGTAGACGATATCTTATACAATCAAATCACTCCTGAAGATGTTACCGGCGAATGGGTTTTTGACCATCCCTTTTACATTTTGATGAATGTAGCCGTGGGCGGTTCTTTTGTCGGCGCCCCAAATGAAGAAACAAATTTTCCCCAAAGTATGTTGGTAGACTACGTAAGGGTATACAAAAATGCAAACTAAACTAATACTTAAACTATGAAAGAGTTACTCAATTCAGCAAAACGCTTTTCAGTTCTTTTCCTGGTCTTTGCCTTTCTTGGCTGTACGGATGATGATGATGGCAATCTCCCCCAGGTAGTCTCAGGCTTTACCTTTACCCTTAATGCAGATACCGGTACCGTTACCTTTATTAACATATCAGAGGAAGCAAACACCTACGCATGGGATTTTGGGGATGGTACCACTTCTACCGAAATCAATCCTATAAAAACATTCCCCTCAGGTACCTATACCGTTTCTTTAACGGCATCGAATGTTGCGGGATCTTCCGAAACATTTGAAGATACGTTTACCGTCGCTTTAAAAGAGCAGGTAATGCTACCGATTACTTTTGACGGTACCAATGTAGATTATGACGCCACCACCTTCGGAGGAGCTACTTTCGAGGTTGTCGCGAACCCTGACCTGTCCGGGACCAATGATGTCGCCTCCAATGTAGGGGCCATTACAAATGCAGGCGCCGAATTTGAAGGCGTCTACTTTGACTTAGGCACCCAAGTTGATTTAGCGACCGATAAGACCATCACGATGAACTTTTGGTCAGATGTGGCGATTGCGGTCTTGGTAAAACTCGAAGAAGGCACTGGTGCAGATACAGAATTCTCGGTGATGCATGCAGGAACCGGATGGGAAACGTTAGCATTCGATTTTACTTCAGCTGATAAATATTCAAGACTTACCATGTTTGTCGATGGGCCTGGAACTACAACAGGTACGTTCTACATCGATGATGTTGAACAAAGTACCACCACTGGCGGTGGGGACGACCCCGTACCCCCTACTATGGGAGCTGCGGCACCTACCCAAGCAGCGGCAGATGTCATTTCCATTTTTAGTGATGCCTTTACAGATGTACCCAATGGCGGCTTTAACAATTATGGCGCCGCGGCCTTTGAGCAAGTAGACCTGTCGGGAAATGCTGTTCTAAAATATACCTTTGTAGAAGGCGATGGAGGCGGTTTCCAAGTAATCGAGTTGGGCGGTGATCAAATCGATGCAGCGGCAGCGGGTATGACCAATTTCCGTTTTGACCTATGGTTCCCGAATGCAGTAGACGATACCTCGTCCTTCCTTATGAAACTGGTTGATATTCCTGCAAGCGGTGCTACGGAAGGCCTGATCAATATCGGTATGAGTTCTACTCCTGCAATGGCGCAGGGTATGTGGCTTTCATTTGATATTCCATTTAGTGAATTGGAAAGCAACGGACTGGGAGCAAAAAGTAATCTTCAGCAAGTAGTCATAGACTTAATGAATGTAGGGGAAGTTTATGTTGACAACATTTATTTCTACAAGGCCGGTAGCACCGGTGGCCCGGTAGCACCGACAACCGCGGCTCCAACTCCTATGGAAGCGGCGGCAGATGTCATCTCCATTTTTAGCGATGCCTATACCAATGTTCCCAATGGAGGCTTCAACAACTACGGGGCGGCGGCCTTTGAACAAGTAGACCTTTCGGGCAATGCGGCTTTAAAATACACTTTTGTAGAGGGTGATGGAGGAAACTTCCAAGTAATCGAACTGGGAGGCGACCAAATCGATGCAGCGGCAGCGGGTATGACCAATTTCCGTTTTGACGCTTGGTTCCCCAACGAAGTAGATGCCAACTCAACATTTCTAATGAAAGTCGTAGACATCCCCGCTAGCGGGGCTACCGAAGGGCAAATCAATATTGGCGCGGCATCGAGCCCGGCAATGGCCCAAGGATCATGGCTATCTTTCGATATTCCATTCACCGAATTAGAGGGGAATGGTCTGGGCGGCAAAAGCAACATACAGCAAGTGGTGATCGATCTGTTGACCTCTGGAGAGGTATATCTTGACAATATTTACTTCTACAAGCCCGCAGGAGGTGGCGGGCCCGTAGCCCCCACCATGGCAGCAGCGGCCCCATCGCAAGCAGCGGCCGACGTTATTTCCATATTCAGTGATGCGTACTCCGATGTTCCAAACGGTGGATTCAACAACTATGGTGCAGCTGCCTTTGAGCAGGTAGATCTCTCTGGCAACAGTGTACTTAAATATACCTTTGTAGAAGGTGGAGGCGGCAACTTCCAGGTAATCGAATTGGGTGGTGATCAAATAGATGCCGCCGCGGCGGGCATGACCAACTTCCGCTTTGATCTGTGGTTCCCGAACGCTGTAGACGCCAATTCTACTTTCTTGATGAAGGTAGTAGATATCCCCGCCGCTGGGGCCACTGAAGGGCAAATCAATATTGGCCCTTCCTCTAACCCGGCGATGTCCCAAGGTGCATGGTTATCTTTTGATATTCCACTTACCGAATTACAAAGCAATGGTCTTGGCGGAACGAGCAACATACAACAAGTGGTCATCGATTTGATGACCGCCGGGGAAGTGTATATAGACAATATTTACTTCTATAAGACTAGCGGCGGTAGCGGTTCAGCTCCCGATTTCCCCTTCACTTTCGAAGATGCTGGAAACTACTTTGGAGCGTTCGATAATGGCGCTACCGCGGCGAATATTGACAACCCGCAAACTACAGGAAATACCTCATCTAAAGTACTTGAGTTGAACAAAGTATTGAACTCGGCTTGGTACTCAGGGGTCTTTTTTGACAAATCGTTGCGCGATGTTAATGCACCCCTTGTACAGACCGATAACGGAACGGTTTTTAAAGTAAAAATGTGGTCTCCAAAAGCCAATATCAATGTGCGTATGAGATTACAAGGTGACAATGATGGGGATATAAACACCCCCGTAGATCCCGCTTTTAACGTAGATGTAAACTTGGCGACCGCGAATGAATGGGTTACTTTGACCTTTGATTTCACAGCACAAGTCGGGGCCAATTCCTTCTCTTACGAAGAGTTTGTGATACAACCTGATTTGGATGAATCGAACATGGTAGATGTTAATCCCGGTTTAATATTTTACATAGACGACATCACTCAAGAATAATCAAATTGACCAACACCGACGTAAAAGGCTAGCTACAACAAGATCGGCTAGCCTTTTTTACCCCCGCCAAAGTTGTTGGTTTCCGAAAACATACGAATGCCACATAAAAATAACCATATCGGAGGGGTGAAACTGGTTCAAGACCCCAAGGAGGTTTCTGGAAAACTAGTGCAGTTCGAAAACGAACACTATTACAAGATTTCCAATTACGATGCCATGCGCCCATTCTTCATGAGTATTGTAAGCAATTCCAATCACTGGCTGTTCATTGCAAGTAACGGCGGTTTGACAGCAGGGAGACAGAATTCCGAATCTGCCCTATTCCCCTATTATACCGATGATAAAATCACCGAATCCGCTCATATCACGGGAAGTAAGACGCTTTTGCAGGTACATCTATTCGACAACACCTACTTATGGGAACCATTTTCCGACCGCTATAGTGGAATCTATAAAATACAGCGCAACTTATATAAAAACATCTTAGGCAACAAAGTAGTGTTCGAAGAGGTGAATGAGGATCTGGGATTAACGTATCGGTACCAATGGAATTCAAGTATTCGCTTCGGGTTTGTTAAAAAGGGGACCCTGATAAACAACAGATCGAACGAGGTGGAAGTGTCGGTCCTGGATGGTATTCAAAACATTATGCCCTATGGCGTGAATACCAGTCTTCAAAATGCCAGCAGTAATTTGATAGATGCGTACAAGAAAAATGAGCTTGAGGTAGCCACCGCACTCGGAATTTATTCACTAAGTGCCATTATCGTTGATCGGGCCGAACCTAGCGAGGCGCTCAAAGCCACCACCGTCTGGTCGGCAGGTATCGAGGCATCTCAATACCTGATTTCTTCTAGGCAGATAGCAGCATTCAGGAAAGGACAAGGAGTTACTACCGAAGTGGATATACGAGCAGAAAAAGGCGCTTACTTTATGTATGCCGATATCACCCTTACGATAAACGATAAAAAACAATGGATTACGGTTGCTGAAGTAAATCAGTCCAGTACTAAGATAAGTGAACTAACCGAACTGTTGAAAGATAAGGTCAAATGTCTGGCACTGGTTGAAAAAGATATTGAAAACGGTTCCAGTGCATTGCTTGAACTAAATGGGGCCGCTGACGCGTTACAGCTTACGGCAGATACCCTTCGCAACGCCAGGCATTTTTCAAATACCTTGTTCAATATCATGCGAGGCGGCATTTTTGACCACCACTATGAAATCGAAAAGGCAGACTTTATTGACTACTTAAAAAAGGCCAACAAAGAGTTATCACAACTGCAAAAAGAGCGGTTAGAGGAGTTCCCCATGAGATTTGATGTCGCGGTGCTTCGAAAAGCGGCACAGGCCAGCGCCAATTCCGATTTTAAGCGTTTGGCGCTAGAATACATGCCATTAAAGTTTAGTAGAAGACATGGAGATCCCAGTAGACCATGGAACAAGTTTTCTATCAACACAACGGATGATAAGGGAAATAAAGTATTGGATTATGAGGGGAACTGGCGCGATATTTTTCAAAACTGGGAAGCATTGGCACATTCGTATCCGGTTTTTATTGATAGTATGATCCATAAATTTCTAAATGCAACCACCTTTGATGGATATAATCCGTATCGTGTTACCAAAGACGGATTTGATTGGGAAGCGATCGAACCGGATGATCCCTGGTCGTACATTGGTTATTGGGGAGATCATCAAATTATTTACCTTCTAAAATTCCTAGAGTTCAGCGAGAACCACTTCCCGGATACGCTTGCATCATACTTCAACGAAGACATCTTTGTGTATGCCAATGTCCCTTATAAAATAAAAAGGTATGAGGCCATTTTGAAAGACCCAAAAGATACCATAGTCTTCGATGACACCTTGGATGAAGAAATCCGAAAAGAACGCCTTAAAATAGGGGCGGATGCGGCCTTGCTTAAAAGTCAAGACCGGGAAATTTACAGGGTAAACCTGTTAGAAAAATTATTGGCGCCGGTATTGGCGAAAATTTCCAACTTCATACCCGAAGGGGGCATTTGGATGAATACCCAACGACCAGAATGGAATGATGCCAACAATGCCTTGGTAGGTAACGGAGTTTCAATGGTGACCCTGTATTATCTAAGAAGATTTCTAAGCTTTTTTGAAAAACTGGTAGAGCATCTCCCCGACAACAGTTTCTACATTTCTCAAGAATTGATCACTTTTTTCAACAACATCCGAGGTACCCTTAATCAAAATTTATCCTTGCTTTCTTCGTCTATTTCCGATACCGATCGTAAAACTATTATGGACGGACTAGGGATTGCCGGAAGCGACTATCGCGCCACAATTTACAAGCAAGGCTTCGCCAATAAAAAAGCATCGGTTACCAAAGACGATTTGTTACAATTTACCGAAGTAGCTTTAAAATTCTTGGAACACAGCATCGATGCCAACCAACGAACGGATAAATTGTTTCATTCTTACAACCTAATGACCGTCACCAATGAAAATGAAGTATCAATAAGCCACCTTTCGGAAATGTTGGAAGGTCAAGTAGCGGTCCTCAGTGCCGGATACATTAATAGTAAAATGTCATTGGAGGTGTTAGACGCCCTTAAGGCAAGTACCCTCTTCAGATCTGATCAATACAGCTACCTCCTCTACCCCAACAAAGAACTGCCGAGGTTTGTAAACAAGAATACGATTCGGCCCCAAAGTATTAAAGATTCGCAATTGGTCCGTACACTTTTGAAGAACGGCAATATTTCAGTAATCGAACAGGATGTTCAGGGCAATTATCATTTCAACGGCTCCTTTAATAACGCAGAGAGTCTTTCAAAAGCATTATCTGCACTACCCAATGAAACCTATGGGCCACTGGTACGAAAAGAAAGACAGTCATTTCTAAACGCTTTCGAGGCAGTTTTTGACCATAAGTCCTTTACCGGTAGATCGGGTACTTTCTTTGGATATGAGGGCTTAGGTTCGATTTATTGGCACATGGTCTCCAAACTACTGTTAAGCGTGCAAGAAACCTGTTTGACGGCCTTTGCTACCGGAGAGCGTAAAGAAACCATCGGTCGCCTCTTAGAGCATTATTATGAGATAAACGAAGGAATCGGCGTGCATAAATCCCCTGAGCTGTACGGTGCCTTTCCGATAGACCCTTATTCACATACCCCTGCCGGAAAAGGAGCGCAACAACCTGGTATGACGGGTCAGGTGAAGGAAGACATTCTTAGCAGGTTCGGGGAACTGGGGGTATTCGTAAAAAAAGGATGTTTGGTTTTTAATCCTTGTTTGCTTCGCAAAGCCGAATTCTTAAAAAACCCGCAGACCTTTCAATATACCAACGTGGCAGGTGACATTAAAACGATTACCATAGCCGCAGGATCCCTTTGTTTTACCTACTGTCAAGTACCTGTCGTGTACCAATTAAACAAGGAAGAAGGTGTATCTGTATTGTACGAAAACCAATCTCCTGTTTCTCTAGAAGGCTTGGAACTGGACCTGGAAACAAGTCAAAAGATTTTTAGACGCTCTGGTGAAATCGAACAAATAACGGTATCCATAGCGGCACCCTAAAAACACAAACATGAAAAATTTAGCAAGATTAGGAGGTGTTCTCCTTTTAACGGTATTCACCTTCTCATGTAAAAACGATTCAAAAACCGAAAACAAGACAACTACGTTGAAAGAGGTAAAAACGATAAGCGCAAAGGATATTTTGGGAAACCCCGATTACCTGGCCATTTCCTATGGCGGGTATCGCAAAACGTCACGGGACATGCAACCCACAGTCGATGAGATCAAGGAGGATATGAAACTTCTATCGGCGATGGGCGTAGGTATCTTGCGTACCTACAATGTGCAAATGGCACATGCATCAAACGTTCTCAAGGCAATTACGGCACTGAAACAGGAAAATCCCGAATTTGAAATGTACGTGATGCTCGGCGCGTGGATCGATTGTAAAAATGCATGGACCGATAAGGTGCCAGACCACGATGTTGAAAGTGAACAAAATGCCGAGGAAATACGGCGTGCAGTCACCCTTGCAAACCAGTACCCGGATATTGTAAAGATCATCGCCGTAGGAAATGAGGCCATGGTAAAATGGGCCACCAGTTATTACGTGCAACCTACGACCATCTTAAAGTGGGTGGATCACCTACAGGCCTTGAAAAAAGAAGGTGCCTTGGCAAAAGACCTATGGATCACAAGTTCCGATAATTTTGCCTCTTGGGGTGGTGGAGATCCAGAATATCATGTACCAGATTTGAACAAGCTCATCGGCGCCGTTGATTATCTCTCGGTGCATACCTACCCCATGCACGACACCCATTACAATCCGGCATTTTGGGGTACGCCCGCAATAGAGAAAAACAAAACAGATCTTGAAAAAATAGATGCGGCCATGGCCAGGGCCAAGACCTATGCAATGAACCAATACGATAGTGTAAAAAGCTATATGGAAGGTTTGGGAATACAGAAACCCATCCATATTGGCGAAACAGGCTGGGCCACTATTTCAAACCGTCATTATGGCCCTGAAGGCTCCAAGGCGACCGATGAGTTCAAAGAAGCTCTTTATTACCAACACATGCGCGATTGGACCGCGGAAGTAGGAATCGCCTGCTTCTATTTTGAGGGCTTCGACGAACAATGGAAAGACGCTGCCAACCCCCTGGGATCGGAAAATCATTTTGGTTTGATCAACCTTAAAAGCGAAGCGAAGTATGCACTTTGGAACTTGGTAGATGACGGAGTCTTTGAAGGCCTTACCAGAGACGGAAAACCGATAACCAAAACCTTCAACGGCAGCCTAGAGGAACTCATGAAAACGGTACTTGTACCACCTTCGAATTAGCCCGCTAATTAAGACCATGTACCTAAAACCAGTGGTATTACAACCAGTAACTAACTAAAAACTTACAACTATGTCAAATCTACAAACAGCTGCAAAAGACAACGTTCCTATGGGACAAAAGATTGCCTTCGGTATCGGGATGCTTGCCAACCAAATGTTTCCTGCAGCCCTTGGAATTTTCATGGTGGTTTTGGTACAGGACTTAGGTTTTCCCGGCTGGATGTGGGGGGTAATTTACTTTTTTCCAAGACTTTTTGATTCGTTTACCGATCCCATTATGGGATACATCTCGGATAATACAAAATCCAAATGGGGAAGACGACGACCGTATGTCATTTTAGGGGGAATCATCTTAGGGGTCTCGTTTATTATGATGTGGCAACTATATAAGGGAGCCGGAGTGGATTACAATTTCACATACTTTATGATTTGGTCATTTATATTTTACTTGGGGATTACCATCTTTAGTGTGCCCTATGTAGCTATGGGCTATGAAATGAGCAATGATTTTCATGAACGTACCAGTATTATGGCAACGGCCCAATGGATAGGGCAATGGGCTTGGGTGATTGCCCCATGGTTTTGGATTATCATGTATGATCCAGAGTGGTTTGAATCTGCAGAAGTCGCGACCAGATCTCTTGCCGTTTGGGTCGGGATTATTTTTGCACTCTGCGCAATTGTTCCTGGTGTATTTATCAAAAGTAAATCAACGGTCGACGAAGCGTATTCCCCCTTAAAGTTAAAATATATAGGAAATAGCCTAAAGGAAATAGGCTATGGTTTTGCAAGTGCCTTCACAATGAAATCATTCAGACAACTATGCATCGCCACATTCCTAGTGTACAATGCGTTCATGACCATTGCTTCTTTTTCATTCTTTATAATCGTCTATCATCTTTTTGATGGTGACGCCGGTGCTGCAGGAATTTGGCCTACTCTTTTCGGATGCTTGGGAGCATTGGGAACTACTTTTTTTGTGATTCCGATCGTAACAAAAATGTCGAAAAAAATGGGCAAAAAAAAGGCATTTCTCGTATCACAGGGCATCTCTATCATAGGGTACATTATGCTCTGGTTTCTCTTTATTCCCGGCAAGCCATATATGTTCATCATTGCCTTGCCCTTTTTCTCCTTTGGAATTGGGAGCCTCTTTGTACTGATGATGTCTATGACCGCCGACGTAATTGATTTGGACGAATTGAATACCGGCCTTAGAAGGGAAGGTACCTTCGGAGCTATTTACTGGTTGATGGTAAAATTTGGTTTTGCCATCGCAGGAGGGCTAAGTGGCGTCATTATGAGCACGGTAGGGTTCGACTCGGGTGCTCCTGTTCAACCAGATGGTGCTATTGAGGGCTTACGGTTGGCTTTTTCGGGAATCCCTATTATGGGAACGGTCGTTGCAATGATAGTAATGCGCAATTACGATGTTACCGAACAACGCGCAGGCGAGATACGGGAAGCGCTGGAAAAGAGAAAAGGGCAAAAACCCTCTGGCTATGCCAAAATGAAGTTGCTCTCCGAAATACACATGAACGACCTATCGGAGCAACAATTAAAAGAAAAATTTCCAGATTTTTTCACCTCAAAGGTCGATTTCACCCCAATGTCCGAAGCGGCATTGCAAGCCGAATTCTCGACCGTATTTAAAGCGGGAATGCCTGGGCTTTGTTTTAGTGCCTATACATCAGGACAAGAACCAGGAGATACGATTACCGAGGAGCAAATACGAAAACGGTTGATGGTATTGCAACCATATACACAATGGATTCGAGTTTTCTCCTGTACCAACGGACATGAAAAAATACCGGCCATCGCAAAAGAAATGGGCTTTAACACCATGGTGGGTGCCTGGTTAAGCAATGAAACAGCTGAAAACGAACTAGAAATCAATGCCCTGATCAAGCTAATGAAAGAAGGGACGGTAGATATAGCCGCTGTCGGGAACGAAGTACTTTATCGCGATGAATTGAGCGAAGAAATCATAATCGATTACATACAACGGGTCAAGAAAGAAGCAAATTACATACCAGTGGGATACGTTGACGCCTACTACGAATTCATAAACAGACCGGCCTTGACCGCTGAATGTGACATTATTCTGGCGAACTGTTATCCTTTTTGGGAGGGCTCCGACATTCGCACTGCAGGCCTGTACTTACAGGAAATGTATCGCAAAACAAGTGATGCTGCCAACGGCAAAAAGGTGATTATTACAGAAACCGGATGGCCAAGCAAAGGCGATGTTGTGGAAGGCGCGGTACCGTCGAAAGAAAATGTGATGAAATATTATATAAAAATACAACAATGGGCAGCAGCGGAAAAGGTCGATTTGTTTTACTTCTCCTCTTTCGACGAGTCCTGGAAAATACATTCAGAAGGATGGGCGGGCACCTCTTGGGGACTTTGGGATGCCGAAGAAAACTTTAAATACGAATAATGCTATTTCCCCTTCAGGAATAGTAGAGAACAACATACTATGTCATACCGAAAAGAGCATCATTTTTCACTACCGAACACCAACTATAGCAAACATGCCGGAGTTGATTTCAAGGACTATTCCAAGGAGCAATTAGAACAGTTATGGAATGACACGCTTAAGAGCGGCATGCATGGCATCTGCTTTAGCATGTATGAAGATGGCCAGGGTCCTGGTGATATCATCACCGAAACGCAGGTGCGCCGAAGAATCGATATATTAAAGCCATATACCAAATGGGTGCGTTCGTTTTCATGTATAGAAGGGAACGAACACATTCCCAAAGTTGCCAAGGAAAATGGTTTAAAAACGATGGTAGGCGCTTGGCTGGGGCATGATTTAGCATTAAACGAACAAGAAATCGATGGGCTGATCAAGCTGGGAAAAGAAGGGAATGTAGACATTGCTGCCGTCGGTAACGAAGTAATGTATCGCGGAGACCTGACGGAAGAACAGCTATTGGCATACATAAGAAGAGTAAAAGAGGCCTTACCTACTGTCACAGTAGGCTATGTGGATGCCTATTACGAATTCACCCAGCGGCCAAACATTACCGCGGCCTGCGATGTGGTGCTTTCAAATTGCTATCCTTTCTGGGAAGGTTGCCCCATAGAACATTCCTTGAACCATATGCAGGCTATGCATGGGGAAGCCAAAGCGGCGGGAGGTAGGAAAAAAGTAATTATCACCGAAACCGGGTGGCCCAGTGAAGGGGGAAGCTTTAAAGGGTCGTTCGCATCCCGGGAGAATGCCATGAAATACTTTATCAACACCCAAGTTTGGGGAGCTAAAGAGGCGATTGAAATCTTTTACTTTTCGTCATTCGATGAATCTTGGAAAACCGGTGATGAAGGCGACGTCGGAGCTTATTGGGGATTATGGGATAAAGACGAAAACTTAAAATTTTAGAGGGTGTTCCTCCATTTTTTAGTACCTAGAACAGAAGAAGGCGATCGTTTGGATCGATCGCCTTTTGCTATCTTCTTATGTTCTTAACCTTCAAGAAGCTGCTGTATCTTTAAGAGTTCTTTTTCCAGCACGGCAGCATAATCCTCACCCATATATTTTTTGAAACCTTTCTTCGAAAGGCCATTGTACCAAACCTCAATCACAATTTTACTGCCAGTATCGGTAGCTTCTACCGATCGCTTTAGGTTGAGCGTTCCCGATGATAGTTTATGCCGTACGGTATAGCTCTTGTTTTCTTCCCAATCGATGATGTAAAAGTTTACCACTTGTGCATTCGAAGTTACCAAACTGCCTTGAGCCCTGTCAGCAAACTCCCCTTTTAAACGTGCATCTATAATATGGCTGTCCCATTGTTTCCAGATAGCCACATCCGAAAGTAAATTCCATGAATCTTCGACCGATGCTGTTAATTCAATGGATTTTGTATAGTTCTTATCGGAGCTTTTCATTTGACCCGTTAGTGCGAGCGATAGAAAAAAGGTCCCCACAAAAATTGCTGTTTTCATAGTGTTGGTTTTAATCGTTTAAAATTTTAAAGACAGTATGTCTTTTCAAGAGGAAAGTTCTTGAATTTTAAAACCAACAATTGTGTCAAATGACACACTAACAAAATTTTAAGAAACAGAAGTAGGAGTAAAAATCGGGGAATCTAAATAGCGGGACAAGGATCTAATTTGTTTAGACCAAAATGTTCTTTCTTCGAATGCGATGCAAGGTTTCTCGCGAAGTGCCCAAATAAGATGCAATTGTTGCAATAGACGCGTTTTGAATGATCAAAGGGTTATTTTTTAAAAGATCAAGGTAGCGTTGTTCAATAGATTTGTTAGAAATCGCTTTTAGTTGATTCAACATTTTCGTTAAGGTCTTTGTAATAACATCCTTTACAAAATTGCTCCATTTTACATTCGTATTTACGAGCGCATCGTATTTTTCTTTTTGAAGGATGTAGAGTGTACAATCTGTAAGGGCAACACATGAATCTTGGCTTGTTTTCCGTTCCGAAAAACTTTCTAAATTGGTACAAAAACATGGGCCATCATGTAAATTAAGCGTCACTTTTTCACCTTCCTCGTTATAATTATATTGGTGTAATACCCCTTCTCCAACAAAATAAACGACATCCACGACCATCCCTTGTTTGAATAGTACCGTTCCCTTCGACACCGATACCTTTTCAAAATGGTTTATGAGATATCCTAAATCGTCTTTCGAAAGATTATGGGATTCTTTAAAAAAATGTTGTAACGCGTCCATTGCCAAAGATTTACTTTAAAATTAGGCAAAAAAGGAAATGACATCATCCATTACTATGTTAAACTGTCATATTTGACCTTAGATTGTCCTATACTACCTTAAACTGTGGATCCATTCGAACATGCGCTCAGGCCATCCGCCGAGGTACGCATCTTTGGTTGCAAGTGAAAACCCATGGCCTCCCTTTGGATAAATATGCATGGTCGCCGAAACGCCTTTCGATTTTAACGCCTTGTAAAAAAGCAAACTGTTTTCAACGGGTACGGCCGCATCGTCCGTAGCATGGAACAAAAATGTCGACGGTGTATTTTCCGTGACCTGCTTCTCCATTGAAAAAAATGCAACAAGGTCTTTGTTTGGTTTGTCCCCGATTAAATTCATTTGAGATCCCAAATGGGTACTAGGTTCCCCAAAAGTAATAACAGGATACCCCAAAGCCATAAAATTAGGTTTGGCACTTAAGGTGTCATAAGCGTCTTGCTCCTTGTACAGGGGAGCATCGTAATGGATTCCCAAGGACGCGGCCAGATGACCTCCTGCTGAAAAACCGATAATTCCTATTCTATCCGAACGAATACCAAATTCCTTTGCCATTCCGCGAACGATCCGAAGCGCTCTCTGTGCATCTATCAAGGGTACATAGTGCTTCTGTTTTTGGGAGGTATCGGAGGGAAGGCGGTATTTCACAACAATTCCGGCAATCCCTTTTCCGTTTAAAAATTTGGCAATATCGCTTCCCTCCCAATCATATGCCAATATTCCGTAGCCACCCCCGGGAAAAATAAGCATCGCTTCGCCCGTGGCATTTTGTTTCGAGGGTAAATATACTTCGATAGTCGGTTCCTGCACATTTGAGACGATCAAAATATCCTCTGTTTTCCGAACTTCCTGCTCATTGGCACCGATACTATTGGGAATCTTATCCTTGGGCCATAAGGGAATCAATGCATCTTGGGAGTTCCCTTTCGCTGCTATTAGCAGCATTAAAATAAACGTAACAATGCCGAGTGTCTTCATTTTCAAGTATCTATTATTTACGCTAAAACCCGGGAACGGGTTCGCCGGGTCGTATTGGTGTTCCTTGCCAAACGGGCACACTGTCTTTGTATTCCAAAACGCGCTGATAGTTTCCTACGTAGGGCGAATGGTTTTGTTCTGGCAACCACTGCCTTAAACTATCTACGACCGAGCGATGTACGGGACTACCGATAAGGTTTTCCCATTCATTAGGGTCTGTTTTGGTATCATACAATTCCTCGCTCCCATCTGCGTATCGAATATAGCGCCAGTCATTGGTTCGCACCGCATGATTGTTCCAGTTATTGGTAGTAATGGCCGGCCAGGGGCGCGGGGTTTCACTATCGGTCAATTGAGGCACCAAACTATGCCCTTCCAAACCATTTTTAGAGGGCAATCCACAAAGCTCGTTAAGGGTGGGGTAAATATCCAATAACTCCACAGGTTCGGAACAACGTTTGCCCACACCAATGTCCTTTCCGGAAAAAATTAAAGGAACCCTGGTAGCGCGTTCCCAGAGCGTATTTTTTCCTGATATTTCTTTTTCACCCAAATGAAAGCCATGATCGGACCATAGTACAATGATCGTGTTATCTTGCTGTCCGCTCACCGCCAAAGCGTCCAATACCCTACCCACCTGATCATCGACAAACGAAATTGAGGCCAGATAAGCCTGAACAAAAAGGGTGTCCTGCTTTTTTTCCCGGAACCATTTCCAACGCGGTTCGGGAACGTCCCAATGATTGTACCAGGACGAACGTGGCGTATCGGCACGGTCGTTGGCAAGCGTTGGCGGCATGACTACCGAATCGTTGGGATACTTCTTAAAATGTTCCGTGGGAGCGAACAAGGGAACATGGGGCAGAAAAAACCCGACTCCCAAGAAATAGGGTTCCTCCGGAGCATTTTTTAACACATCAACCGCCCAAGTGGCGATATCATAATCTTGGATATCTTCTTTTTTTAGTCCAAAATCGCCCCAATCTACCCAGGGATTGTTACCTCCGGGCGTTTCACCGGCCAATTTTGCGGGTGGGGCGGTCTTTACTCCCGAAGCCGGTCCCAAACGATCGAACTCCACCGGGTCTTTTCCCTTTCCATATCCTCCGTGAAATATTTTACCGGTAGCATAGGTCGCATAGCCGTTCGCAGAAAAATATTGTGGTATGGTTACCATGTTTTTAAGATCGGGGACTTGGCGTATCCAAGGTGAAAGACCATAAATTCCGGTAGTGGAAGGCCGGTATCCCGTTAACAGGCTGGTTCGGGAAGGGTTGCAGATCGGAGATTGGGTGTGTGCATTGGTAAACAAGGTACCCATGGCCGCCAAACGATCAATATTGGGGGTTTGTACCTGCGGATGTCCTTTTAGACATCCTACCCAATCGTTGAGATCATCAACAGCAATAAACAACACATTGGGTTTGTTTTGCGCTCCCCGGTCATCCGCTGTATTTTCTTTGCAAGAAACCGTCATGAACAATGAAATAGAAGCCCATAAAAGGCCCTTCCAAGGGAATTTTATGCGATGGTTCGGTTCACAACTCCTCATTACAAGGCCATTTAAAATTTGCCACTTTCTCGTTCGATGCCTTTCCGTAATTATAGTGCCACCATTCGGTGCGTACCGACCAAAAACCATGGGCTTCCATCGTTTCTTTTAACAGGATCCGATTGTCCAGAATTTCCTGGGGTAGTTCCGTCATATCATGATAGGCTTTCTTTCCAAAAAAATCAAAATCGGTTCCCATGTCAAGTTCCTCTCCATCCAAGGTTTCCAAGGTAATATCTACCGCCCCTCCCTTGTTATGAATTGATCCTTTTTTTGGGTTTGCCACGTATTGTGGATTTGGCACAATTTTCCACATTTTATACTGCACGGAATTGGGACGGTAACAATCAAAAAACTTAATCCTTACTCCTTTTTTTTTAAACACTTTGTTGGCCGCTATCAATACTTTGGCCGTCTTTACCCTTGTATAACATTCGGCACAATCATATACTTTCTCCTTTAAAAAATTATTGTTCGTAGCGTAGCGCATATCATACGAAAAGCCATCACTAAAGTCGGCCAAACGAACAAAAGTAGTATCGGCCAAACCATCGAAAGATCGGAGTTTTTTGGTGGGTTTCAGGGTTACTACCAGGGTATCCAATGACGTGGTCCCATCGGTTGACGGAACCTGATCTATTTTTTTTTGCGAAGGGTCCTCTTTACAAGAAATCACTATACTGCTTAGTAAAAAAAAGAAAAAAAATCTCATTTGAAGTCTTAATTTTAAATTCGAGCTGCTCTTTAATTACTGTTGGGTAGCATGCCTACTCTTCAATGGCCAAAGCTAACCTTTTAAAAAATTCATTGTATACAAATGGCTTTCCTTTTTCCGGATTTCCGTCCTCACCCCTACGAACGAATACCATATTCCATTCGGGAATTACGAAACACATATTATTGTGCAAACCACTTGCGTAATAGAGCGACTTTGGGGCATCGGGCATGTGCATTTTGCCAGTAGGCATTTCACCATTTACCCACCAATTGTACCCATAACAACCACGCCCATCTACTTTTTTACGATCCGTATCGGCCACCGCGTTTGTAAATACTTGATTGGAAGTTGCTTTTTGAACCCATTTTTTGGAAAGTAGCTGTTTCCCGTTCCAATTACCCTGATTTAAGTAAAAAAGCCCAAAACGGGCCAATTGCTCCGCGTTGATCATGACCCCCGTACAACCATTATTGATCGGTAAGCCGTCAATATCCTGTTCGGTTCCCCATTCATAGTTCCCAAGACCAATCGCTGTCCCTATCTGATCATCAAAAATGGTCTTGAGTGTTTTTCCGGTTTTTAGGGTCAATAAACGACCAAACATCATCTGTGCTTCGTCCCAATAGGCGTACTTGGTCCCAGGGTCAAACAATGCAGAATCGATTACATAGGGTGTCCAAGACCAATCTTCGCTTGGTTCGTTCCAACGACTCACCCCTTTTCCACTATAGCCAGAGGTCATGCTCGCAAAATGTTTAAGCTGCGCCAAAGGATATAAACCTGATAAGGCCGTATCGATATCCTTAGCATAGCTATCTTCGCTCAAGATACCTTTATCGCTAAGAATACCTAAAACAGTACTGGTAAAGGATTTGCTGGAAGAATAAATATTATGCTGTTTATAGATACTGTCGCCTTTATAAATGTTATAACCATTGCGTACTATAAAAACTTCCTCAAGGCCATCTTCACCAGACTCAGAGGCCAAGTACGCTAAGGCCGACTTCAATTTTTCACTGTTTACTCCCAAAGCTTCGGGCGACTTCTCTGACCATTGTGTCGAAGGGAACACTGCAGGCAAGGGTTCCTTTTTTTTTTCACAGGAAACGAACAACACCGAACAAAACAAGATGAATAGATATCGCATAGATTAACTTTTTATTCTTTGCAACAAACCAAGAAATATTGGTAGATGCATAGGCATGATCAACCTTTTAGTTTCTTTTTATGACGATGACCCAATCCATATCATCTTTCCCATCCAATGCAGAAAGGGTAACACTGTTCGGTTTGGTAATTTCCCAACCTCTATTGGGCATATCATACAGTTTGCCCCCACCTTTAGGGTCATAAAATGCTATGGTAAAGGATCCGTCCCCGATTTCAAGGTCGGTTGTTTCTTTTTTGGGCAGGTATACCACATAAATCTCATTTTTTTTGGCAAAGCAAAATGCCTTTTTATTACTTAACAACTCATCATGCCCCTGCATCTCCCAAAAAGGCAAATGATCTTGAAAAAATGAACGTGCATTATTGCTGATGGTCCACCATTGATCTCTGGTCCTAAAGTCTTCGGCAGCCATATCATTATTAGGCGTATCCAATCCGCCAAAATACCAAGAAGTGCCTGCCCCTCCGCTCAGAAGGCTGCCCCAAAGACTACTGCGCATGACCATATCGTAATTGTTATTGGAAGCGGTATCGGTCGTCACCCCAATGTCCCAATGGCCGATCTCATCGAGATAAACGACCCAAGGCCGTTTCTTTTTTTCCGAAAGATCCCGCCATTTACGAATCTCGCTGTGTACCTCTGTGGTATCGAACATTTGCACCGACGGCACCTCAAAATCCTTGTAGCCCAACATGGGACGCAAGGTTTCCTTTATAGGGTCTAAGGGTCTACCTTCCATACGCTTGCCGGTAACCCGAACGTGATTGTGCACTGCAATCGGATGCTTGTACGGGTCTATTTGGCGAATGTACGTAGCATACGCTTTGAGCTGGTCAGGGGTTCTGTTGGTTTCCTCCCCCAAATTCCATACGATTCCCAAATGATGTCCGAAACGCGCTACCAATTCTTTGTAGAACAATTTTCTTTCCATACCGAGCGCCCCTTTGTTTAAAATGGTATCGTTTTCGGTTTCCTGTGTGAAGATATTCATAGCGATACCGAGACGATCCATATGGGTGAAAACGATTTCCCACTGTGCCAATTTGCTTACATCATAACGGTCTTGTACATTCGGTGCCGTCCATGGCCAAACATCATCACCATCCCCATGTTCGTTCATGACCAGGAAATATAGGCTATTCATTTCTTTAGAGGCCATATAGTTCAATGCACCAATAATGGACTTCCCCCTCAAAATATCCCAAGTGGGATCCCCAGGACGCCAATCTTTTTCATGGTTCGGGTATTCGTGCAGGCCTTTGTTCAAAGTAGGAGTTGCCGCGCCACCATTGTCAAAGGTGCCATCAAACTCAAAATAGCCCAAAAAATTCTCTGGACTCCCTACCCCATTCTTTAGAAAAGGGGTTCCCGTTTCCGACGCTTCCAAATAGTGTTTCCCTACATAGGCAAGTTTTCCGCCCTTATAAAAGCCGCGGGCAAGTGAATCGGCAAGAGCAATTTCAAACTCTCCGCTAGTTTTCCATAGTGATTTCCCTGTTGTGGCCCGGTACCCTGCGATCCCAATCTCATTGCCTTGTAACAACTCTGCTTCGAATTGCCATTCACCGGCGCTTGGCGGGGCAAACTTCACTCGCCATTTGTTTCCAGAAAAAGCAGAAGTGTTGGCAGCATTGCCGTCTGCGGCAAAATATCCATAAACCGGTATGGTATCCTTTTCGTTATAAAAATGAGTTATAAGGTTAAAATCCAAAAACGGATTAACACTGTCTTTCTCGGACATTTGGGGCCCTTCAAATGTGAGGGTCACCGGTTGCCATTTTTTCATATTCCCTTCAAGGGTGTAACTCTTTTGCGGCTCTTTTTCAGTACAGGCCATAAGGCAGAAGCATACTGCATAGGCCAAACTGATCGGTCTTAGCCAGCGGTGGGTCGTCATTGGTAGTGGTTTGATTTATTACGGTAATATAGTCCTTTTTTTTTGTTGGGTAAATTCCAATCCTTTCAAATTCGTATTTGAATTTGTCAGTATTTTGATAGGCATTGTGCTTTATTTTAATGATTTTTATATGCTTTATTTTATCACCTAAATGTCTAGTACATGTTGAAATTTCCTGCCGACTTTATTTGGGGTTCCGCTACCTCGAGCCATCAAATTGAAGGTGCTGCATTAGAAGATGGCCGTGCTTGGAGTATTTGGGACGCCCATGCACATACCCCTGGGAGAACCGAAAACAATGAGCACGCCGATGTAGCATGTGATCATTACCATCGCTATAAGGAAGATGTGCAGTTGATGGCCGATATGGGACTCAAGGCCTATCGGTTTTCCATTTCCTGGAGTCGTATTCAACCTGATGGGCAAGGAGCAGTGAACCCTAAGGGAATCGACTTTTACAGCAACCTTATCGATGAGCTGCTAAAACATGATATTACTCCTTGGGTTACCCTATATCATTGGGATCTACCCTTGGCCTTGCATACCGAAAAAGATGGTTGGCTAAACCCTGAAATTGCCGATAGGTTCGCAACGTATGCGGGGATTTGTTTTGAGCATTTTGGCAATCGCGTAAAACACTGGATCACCTTGAACGAACCTTGGGTGGTATCGATATTAGGATATAGCCAAGGGGTATTTGCTCCTGGTAGAAAATCAAAGAGCGAGCCATATCAGGTAGCCCATCAGTTGTTAAGGGCCCATGGAAAGGCCGTACAACTGTACCGTACAAAATACCAACCCTCTCAACAAGGGGAGATCGGAATAACGAATAACTGTGATTGGCGAGAGCCCTTAACAGATTCCCCTGCAGATATAGCAGCTGCCAAACGCTCTTTGGAGTTTTTTATCGGTTGGTTTGCGGATCCTATTTACTTTGGGGATTATCCCCAGGTAATGAAGGATAGGGTCGGGGATCGTTTGCCTAAATTCACCGAGGAAGACATTGCCATGATCAAGGGTTCATCCGACTTTTTTGGCCTCAACCATTATACGGGGCTGTACGCCTCGGATGTGGATCCCAATGCCAATATAGCAAATGAGGTATATGGTAACGGTGGTATTTTTGAAGACCAGTATGTACAACTAACGGCCGATCCTTCGTGGAAATTGACGAGCATGAATTGGGCTATTATCCCATGGGGTTGTCGAAAACTGATCGAATGGATCAGCGATCGATATGACAATCCGCCACTTTATATCACCGAAAACGGCTGTGCCCTTGATGACCAATTGGAAAATGGGCAGGTAGCGGATACCGTGCGCCAAGAATACATTGAAAGCTATTTGGCCGCTTGTCACAAAGCCATGGAAAATGGCGTGAACTTAAAAGGGTATTTCGTGTGGTCTTTTATGGATAACTTTGAGTGGGCCCTTGGATACTCCAAACGTTTTGGGGTTCACTATGTCGACTATGATACATTGGAGCGAACCCCTAAAAATTCAGCACTTTGGTTCTCCAAAGCCATCAAAAACGGGGGGTTTGAGTTTACCCAGGAAGGAATTGAAATATAAGACCGATGCGCAAATTGCTACCCGTATTTTTTTTAGCTTTTTATTTTCAGTTTGTTAGCGCCCAAGACCCGGTTTCCCTCGTGAATCCCCTTGTAGGTTCCGATTCTTCTTTTGACCTTTCCAACGGAAATACCTACCCGGCCATCGCGGTGCCTTGGGGAATGAATTTTTGGACGCCTCAAACCGCGGAAAACAAAGATGGCTGGACCTATGCCTATGATTCCCCTACTTTTAACGCCATTAAACAAACCCATCAGGCTTCTCCTTGGTTAAACGACTATGGCACTTTTTCCCTGATGCCTCGTATCGGAAAGAGCGAAACTACCGAAGAAAAAAGAAAGTCGTTTTTTAGTCATAAGGTAGAAACATCCAAGCCACATTATTACCAAGTATATGCCGCGGACTATGATATTTGGGCAGAGGTGACCCCCACCGAACGTGCGGCTCGTTTTCGTTTCACCTACCCTGAAGCAAAAGATGCCCATTTGGTCATTGACGCCTTTAATATGGGTTCGCATATAAAGGTGGAGGGAAATACGATTACAGGCTATAGCCAGTACAACCACGGCGGTGTGCCGGATAACTTTCGCAACTATTTTATAATCCAGTTAGACAAAGCCATTGAAAGTGTGGAATTATACGACGACCATAAACGATTGGCAGATGCCACCACCGAGGCGACCGGCACCCATATACTCGCGATTATCAGATTTCAAACTGAAGAAAAAGAGCAGGTACAACTACAAACGGCCTCTTCCTTTATCAGCTTAGCCCAGGCAAAACTAAATCTAGATCGCGAAATAGGCAATAGCGACTTCGAAAGTGTTAAAGAACAGGGAAAAAACAGTTGGAATACCTGGATGAACCGCATTCAGGTAAAAGGAGGATCTTTAAAAGAGCGTCAAAACTTCTATACCGCGCTGTACCGTTGTTTGCTATTTCCAAGAAAATTTTATGAGGTGAATGCCGAAGAGCAGTTGGTGCATTATAGCCCCTACAATGGTCAGATCGAAAAAGGATACCTCTTCACGGACAATGGTTTTTGGGATACCTTCCGCGCTGTATTTCCATTATTTACACTGGTATATCCTGATATGAACGAACAAATGATGCAAGGCTTGGTCAATACCTACAAAGAAAGTGGTTGGCTTCCAGAATGGGCGAGCCCTGGACACCGTTCCGTAATGATCGGTTCAAACTCGGCAGCGATTATTGCCGACTCCTATTTGAAAGGAATTCGGAACTACGATATTGAAACCCTCTATGAGGCAATCCTTAAAAACACGGAGAACGAGGGGCCCTTGGCCTCTGTGGGCCGCTTGGGGGTTGCATACTACAATAGCCTAGGGTATGTACCCTATGATGTGGGAGTCAATGAAAATGCAGCGCGTTCCCTAGAGTATGCGTTCGACGATTTTTGTATCTACCAACTCGCCACCGCCCTGGAACGTCCTCAAAAGGAGGTATCCCTGTTCAGGGAACGGGCCGACAACTACAAAAAGTTGTTCGACACCAACAGCAATTTTATGCGCGGAAAAAACAAGGATGGTAGCTTTCAAGAACCCTTTAATCCCGTGAAATGGGGAGATGCCTTTACCGAAGGCAATGCTTGGCACTACACCTGGTCGGTGTTTCAGGATGTTGAAGGCTTGATCCAACTAATGGACGGTAAGGAGGCTTTCAATGAAAAATTGGATGCGGTGTTTACAAGCAAACCTGATTTCGACTTTAGCTATTATGGTTTTCAAATACACGAAATTACCGAAATGCTCATCGCCGGTATGGGACAATACGCCCATGGCAACCAACCCGTTCAACACGCCATTTACCTCTACAATTATTCAGGTCGACCATGGAAAGCGCAGCAGCGTGTTCGCGAAGTGATGGACAAGTTGTACCTACCCACTCCGGACGGACTTTGTGGGGATGAAGACAACGGCCAAACCTCCGCCTGGTACGTCTTTTCTGCGATGGGTATGTACCCGGTAAGTTCCGCAACCAATCAATATGTATTTGGATCACCACTTTTTGATGAAATCAAATTGCAAATGGAGAACGGCAATACCTTTACCATTCAAAATCGTGACAACCGCGCCGAGCATGTGTACATCCAAAACGCAACGCTTAACGGGGCATTGTATACCAAAAACTATATTACCCATGAGACCCTTTGGAAAGGGGGGACACTTATTTTTGAAATGGGAAAATCACCCAATAAAGAACGCGGTGTATTAGCCACAGATACACCCTTTTCGCTAAGCAATCTACAAGAATGAAGCTACCCACCATTTTTTGGACTTTTATACTGCTTTTGTTCATCGGAAGCGCTTGCAAAGACAGCGCCAAAAAGCAGCCCCCGGAACCACTGGATACTGGGCGACGGCCCAACATTGTATTAATTGTTACCGATGACCAAGGGTGGGGCGATTTGAGTAGGAACGGTAATAAAAACTTGCGAACCCCCAACATTGATATGCTTGCGGCGAACGGTGTCTCCTTCGAGAATTTTTATGTACAACCCGTTTGCTCCCCTACCCGCGCCGAATTGTTGACCGGGCGTTATTTTCTTCGCACCGGCGTATATGAGACCTCCGCAGGGGGAGAACGCATTAATATAGATGAAACCACCTTGGCCGACCTTTTAAAGAAAGAAGGGTATCACACAGCCGCTTATGGGAAATGGCATAGTGGCATGCAACCTCCTTACCATCCCAATTCAAGAGGTTTTGACGATTTTTATGGTTTCGCCTCCGGGCATTGGGGCAATTATTTTAGCCCTATGCTAGAGCACAATGGCCGTATCGTAAAGGGAAAAGGGTTTCTACCGGACGATCTTACCGACAAGGGCCTGGCGTTCATTGAACAACATCGGGAAGAGCCCTTTTTTCTGTACCTACCCTACAATACACCCCATAGTCCCATGCAAGTACCTGACACCTATTGGAACCGTCTCAAAGATGTCGATCTAGAAAGCATTTATCATGGCGAAGAGATAGAGGATATTAACTTCACCAAAGCTGCTTTGGCGATGGTCGAAAACATTGACTTTAACGTAGGGCGTATCACCGAAAAGCTAAAAGAATTGGCTTTGGAAGAAAACACCATTGTCGTATTTCTTTCCGACAATGGCCCCAATAGCTTTCGTTATAATGGGGGTATGCGTGGTAAAAAAGGGGCTACCGATGAAGGAGGGGTGCGCAGTCCATTTTTTATACAATGGAAGGGTGTAATACCCGAAGGAAAGAACGTTTCTCAAATTGCCTCTTCTATCGATTTGTTGCCTACCTTATCCGAACTGGCATCTTTGGATCCAAAAACCAATCATCCAATAGATGGAATAAGTCTACAACCGCTCATTCATGGAACTGCCAAAAAATGGCCTTCCCGCTTGCTCTTCAATCATTGGAACGGAAAAACCAGTGTGCGTTCTCAGAATTACCGGTTAGATCACGAAGATCGCTTGTATGATATATTCAAGGAACGTCGCCAACAAACCGATGTAACGGAGCATGTTCCCCACATGGCCGATTCTTTAAAGCAAGCAAAAGAATCCTGGTTGGCACGTATGAACCCGCTTACACCAGAAAATGATACCAGGGCATTTACCCTTGGACATGCCGGGGCCGTCTACACCCAGTTACCGGCACGGGATGGTATTCCGTATGGGAATATAAAACGTAGTAATCGATGGCCCAATGACAGCTACTTTACGAATTGGAAAAGTAAAAACGATTCAATCAGCTGGGACATTGATGTGTTGGAAAAAGGGAATTTTGAAGTAACGCTATACTACACCTGTAAGCCAGAAAATGCAGGGGTAGGCCTTCTCTTGACCCATGGAAAAAGCATGCTGGGCACCCGCTTGCGAGCAGCGCACGACCCGCCCTTGATCGGAGCCGAAAACGACAGGGTACCCAGGGGAGAATCATATGTAAAGGCGTTTAAGGCATTCCGGATGGGAACCATCCCCTTAAACAAAGGCAGAAATCCAATGACACTGAAAGCCATGGCATTTTCCGGTACAGAAGCCATTGAAGTGCGTTTATTGCAGTTTAAACGGGTGGACTGATGCTAGAAAAACGAACCACGGCAGACCCAAAAGCCCACAAACGGACACAGGCACTGTTAGACCGTTTGCCCAAAATCGCTAAGAAAGGGTACGCCTTTGGGCATCAAGAGGCATTGACCTACGGCATCGGTTGGAAAAATAGCGGTTCCCAAAATAAAAGTGATATCAAAACGGTTTGTGGAGACCACCCGGCGGTGGTAGGTTTTGAACTCGGGAACATAGAAAAAGGAAGCTCCCATAGTATCGATTCGGTTTCCTTTAAAACGATGCGAAAACTGATTCGTACAATCCATAAAAAGGGCGGGATTGTTACGCTAAGCTGGCATCCGGACAATCCTGTTTCCAAAAAAGATGCCTGGGATACTACACCGGCCGTCGCATCTCTTTTAAAAAATGGACCGCTTTCTTCGGTATACAGAGATTGGCTTTTAAATCTGGCCGCTTTCCTTAGAGGCTTAAAAGACAAGAAAGGAAAAAGAATACCGGTTATTTTTAGGCCCTTTCATGAAATGAACGGCGGCTGGTTTTGGTGGGGAAAAGGGCATTGTAGTCCCCAAGCGTTTATACAACTCTGGCGAGAGACTTTTCAATTATTGACCACAGACTTGAAAGTGCATAATTTGATTTACTGCTATTCCCCCAATTTATTGGTTCGAAAAAATGATTTTTTAAAATACTATCCCGGGGATGCCTATGTAGATATGTTGGGAATTGACATATACCAACATTTTACGACCGCCTTATTCAAGCGGCATCTCAAAAAAGATTTAAAACTGTTACGGGACATCGCAGAAGAGAAAAATATGCCCTATGCCTTAACGGAAACGGGCTTGGAGAAAATCAAAAAGAAAGATTGGTTTACCAACGTATTGCATCCTGCCCTTGTCGGCAGTGGAATTTGTTATGTCCTAGTATGGCGAAATGACAGTCCGGGCCATCATTACGCCCCATACCCCGGGCATTCGGTCGTTCCCGATTTTACCGAATACGTATCAAACGATAAGGTGCTGCTCTTAAAAGCGGTTCGCGAAATCAAATAAAAACGCAATTCGAACCTTACCCACCACCATATAGGAACACCTCACTATCCTGGTAACCAATTCGTTCGGCCTTCGCTTCAAAACTCATGGTTTTCGGAAGGGCATCTTCAAAAATCGTCCAAACAGAATCTTTGGGACGTTTCCAAACTATAGTTGCATCTGTTTTTTTACAATGTAGGATAATACCATCTTCCCGTTCTTCCATTTCCAATGCCGAAAGTATAGGTTGTTCGCCGTTGGGGAGCCAACTATTGATCAACTCTTTTTCGGGTATACCCCCCAAATCATTTGTTTCTTTCATCCAATCGGAGAGTAAGTCTCGATAGAGTTCCAGGGTATCTTTTAGGGCTGCCTGTGATGCAAGGTTCTCCAATTCAAAGGGGTCTTTTTCAAGATCATAGAGTTCTTCTACGGGTTTTGGGGATCGCAACCAGCTGGCCTGCGCCGGGTTTAGTTTTTCCTGTTCAAACAACGACCGCAAAGTACGCATCATGGGCATTTGTTCCCGATACGAGACCGGTAGCGCATGGGGTTTGGTACTATCGAAACTCTTAATGTATTTGTAGCGACTGCCCCGTATTGCCCGCAACCGATCGTACACCTCATCAAATCGATCTGCCGCGTGAAACGTGTACGCGGGTTTTTTAACTGCCTCGTATTCCCCGAATTGGGCGACGCCCTGCATTACTTTTGGAGGCTTGATAGACGCCATGGAAAGCACGGTTGGGGCCAAATCGATAAAACTGATCAAGCGATCGTCTCTTTCACCGGCACCTCGGTTCCCCGCAAACTTAATGATCATGGGTACCTTGGTCCCTGTTTCGTACAATGCCCGTTTATGACGGGGAAACGGGCCACCATGATCCCCATAAAAAAAGATAATACTATTCTCGTACAACCCATCTTCCTTCAGCTCTTTCAATACAACCCCCAACTGGTCATCAAGACGTTTAAGATTGCTGTAGTTCACTGCCAAATCATGGCGAATACTGTCGTTATCGGGAAAGTACGGCGGTACGCTTACCGCATCAGGATTTACAAAAAGGGAATCTTTTCCCCGTTTCCAAACCTGTGATTCATGGCAGACCGAAAAATTGAATACCGTAAAAAAGGGTTGACCTTCCGATCGTTTTCGCCAATGTCTTTCGTCACTGCTCTCGTCCCAAGCAGCATCGGTCTTTTCAAAATTGTAGTCTTCCTTAGGGCCATTTGCGCAATAATATCCTTTGTTTCGCAAGTATTCCGTAAACATTTTAACACCTTCTGGCGCCATCGGTGAATAACTGGGTATTCCAATACTTGCTTCATTCGCTTCTCCCCTCCACGGGGCATAGGTTCGCATATTGTGAGTACCCAAGGTAGTTGGATACATCCCGGTAATGATAGCACTTCTAGCCGGTGCACATACCGGTGCAGGTGAATAGGCATTTTCGAACACGATTCCATCTCCTGCCAACTTTTGAAGATGGGGCAATGCTATGGTAGCATTTCCGTACATGGGGAACCATTCTGGCGATTGGTCCTCGGCCACCAGCCAGATGATATTGGGCAATGCATCAGGACTGTTCCGGGCCGTTGGCTGCTTATCGGTACCGCAACCGAACAGTAAAAATACCGCGCCAATTAAAACGAAATTTTTTTTAAGCATATAAACTCGATTTAAGCAACCAAAAAAAACGCTTCCTTGTAATCCGGGAAGCGCTCTGTAAAATTTTAGAAATCAGAAACGCTTTATTTCAAACTCCTAAGGAATAAAAGACTGTTGGGAACCTGATCTACAACCCTCGAAGATTCATCTTCGATAAACAAATATTCCAGTCCCATTTTTTTAGCTTCAGCAACCACCCCGGCAATATTCACTTGCCCGGTTCCCAGAACCACGTTGTTTTCAACATCCGATTCCCCAGTATGGCTCTTTTCCACTCCCTTTTCACAGTCTTTCAAATGCATGAGTTTAAATTCATTGGGATACTTTTGCAACCACGCCACTGGATCTTCACCGGGCAATGCAAACCAATACACATCCATCTCAAAGTTAAAATTGGAGGAATTCTTTATCATATGGTCCATTAAGGTACCATCCTCATGAGATCTGAATTCATAGCCATGCGGATGGTACAATAATTCTACCCCTCCGCTTTTAAGTACCTCGCCCGCTTTGTTAAAAACCGAAAGTGCTTTTTGAGTGTCCGTTAAGGTAAAATCGGTTCCATTATGGGGAATCCAGAAACAAACCACGTATTTTGCATCATAGTTTTTTGCTCTTGCCAGGACTGTTTCGGGTGAATCCCGTAACTCTTCAAACGGGGCACTCACACTGACCATTTGCAAATCATTGGCTTTTAACATGGCCTTGTATTCCTCCATCGGATATCCATAGGTGCCGTCATTACCATCCTCGAGATATTTTATTCCCCATTCGTTAATTTTGGCAAAAGTACCTGGCACATCTTTCGGAAACTGATTGCGAAGACTATAGAGTTGAATCCCTATCTTGGGTTCTTTTAGCCCTTCTAAAAAAGCTAGACTTTGGGGCACCTGTTCTACCACTCTACTCGATTCATCCTCGATAAACATATATTCTATTCCCAGTTTTTTAGCTTCTGCAACCGTACCGGCAATGTCTATCTGTCCTTGTCCCAATACCACGTTTGTCTCCACATCTTCATGGCCCGTATTGTTCCCTTTGACACCATGCTGCAGGTCTTTAAGATGCATCAGGGTAAACTTGTCCGGGTACTTTTTCATTAAGGCCAATGGGTCGGCACCTCCGTGATGGGCCCAGTATACGTCTAATTCAAAGGTAAAGTCTACGGCATTTTGAACCATATAATCGAACAGGGTACCCTGCTCCCAAGGCCGAAATTCATAGCCGTGCGGGTGATAGGCCAACACGAGGCCATTTTCCTTCAACAATTTTCCGGCTTGGTTGAAAACCCGCGTGGCATTTTTGGTTTCTTCCAGATCCCAGATGTTGTCGGTATGGGGCACCCAAGCACACATCACATATTTGGCCCCAAATGCTTTGGCATTATCGATTACCTGCTGCGGGTTTTCCGCAAGCGCTTCAAAACTGGCGCCAACGCTTACCATCTCTAGTTGATGCGCTGCCAACATTTTTTGGTATTCTTCCATAGGGAGCCCATAGGTACCGCCTCCCTCCAATTTAGTAATACCCCATTCACTAATCGTTTTTAGGGTGCTTGGTACATCTTGTGCAAACTGGTTTCGCAAACTATACAGTTGCAGGCCCACTTCCTGGGCACAGCTTACGCTTACCACCATGGTTGCACATACTGCTAAAAGTGTGTTCTTCATTTTTTTAGTATTTCAATACTGTTTTAGGTCAGTAAATTTCCATTCTCGTCCCATTCGGCAATTACACCGCGTTTGCTTTGATCCACACATTTGGCAACCCATTCCGGGTCATAGGCCATGCCGTGTTTTTCAAGTACCGCTTCTGGTACCCCATCCCAAACATTGGGCATATTGCCTTTGTATCCCAAATCTGCAATTCCCACCTTGGAGGTATAATATCCCGTAACAGTAAGCCCACGCATAAGGCTAAAAAACTGGAGTTCCAGGGCCTGCTCCTCTAGGGGTACTTCAGGGTCGTGAAACGCAATTGTATCCAAAATCGCCTTTTGTTGTTCCAAAGTGGCTGTTTTGAACTCGGTCCCATATTCGGTATTGCATTTATGATCCAGCCACATTAACCCGCCTAGCAATGTGGTTTGCAACTCGGGGATATCTTTCCCCATAAATTCTATAAATTCCGGTACATTGGCCTCCAGCGGTCCCCCATGGGGTTCTTTTGGAGGAAGAATGACCGTGCTCAATACCGCAATGGTTTCTAACTCGTGGGCATTGAACAATTCCTCTTCATTCAATTTTTGTATCAATTCGAGTTCTTCGGGCGTCCTACCAAAATACTTCTCATCGGTTTGCACCATCTCTTCCCCAACCTTGGAGTCTCCTTCTGTCTTGCAACCATGAAAAGCCAAGCCGGCAGCACCCGCACCAAGAATAATCGTTTGTATACTTTTTCTTCTGTCCATATTCTTAAATGTTTTGCTGTTTTAATTGTTCGATAATGTAATCGGAGGCGCGCCATGAAAGCGCCAAAATGGTCCATGTACAGTTTTTATCGGCTTGTGAAACAAAGGGACCTGCATCTACGATAAAAACATTATCAACATCATGCAACTGTTGATATTTATTGGTCACGGATGTTTTTGGGTCGTCGCCCATTCGGGTGGTCCCTACTTCGTGAATAATTCTACCTGGTGCCAAAAGACCGTAGTCTTGTTCTTTGGTCGGGGTATCACCGAGCGGCGTACCGCCCATATTATGAATCAATTCTTCAAAGGTCGCTTGCATGTGTTTGGCCTGTTTTTTCTCCAAATCGGACCATTTGTAATTGAACTTCAGCACGGGAATCCCAAACTGATCTACGGTTGTGGGATCGATCTCACAATAGTTTTCTTTTCGTGCAATTCCTTCGCCCCGACCACCAAAACCTATGACGGAACCGTAGTACTTTTTAACATCATCCCGTAAACTGTCGCCATACCCGCCGATAGGTAAGTTGAAAAACTTATTGAATTCATTCGGGTTCCAACCAAAGCCATAGTTGGGCATTCCCATACCGCCCCAGACTTCGATATGATATCCTCGCGGGAAGTCTAATTTGCTATTGTCTCCCCACCAGGGCGAATATACATGCATACCACCTACCCCATCTTCATTGTACGATACATCCCGGTTCATTAAACCGGGAATAAATCCTGCCCGACTACTTCCCGTAGAATCATGTAGATACTTGCCCACGACATCGCTACTATTTCCCAAACCGTTCGGGTGTTGTTTGCTTTTTGAATTCAATAAGATCCTGGCCGAACTACAGGCCGACGCCGCCAAGACCACCACCTTTCCTTTGAGCTTATATTCTTTGCGATCATCCTTGCTGATATAGGAAACTCCCGTTGCCTTCCCCTCTTCATTGGTCGTAATCTCGCGGACGACCGAATTGACAAATATTTTCACCTGCCCGCCACTTTTTTGTGCCGGGAATATCAAACAACTTCCTGAGGAGAAATCGGCATAGACCGAACAAGAACGACCACATTGCCCACAATAAAAGCACACTCCACGATCATTGTTGATCTTCTTTGTCAGCATCGACATTCTACTAGGAATTACCGGAATGCCTGTTTTCTTTGCGCCTTCGATATAAAAAAGCTCATGTAACCGTGGTTTGGGCGGCGGTAAAAAGAAACCGTCCGGGTCGTTTTCCAAACCTTCATTGGTACCAAAAACACCCAATAATTTATCTACTTTATCGTAGTACGGCTTTACATCTTCGTAGCCAATGGGCCAATCGTCTCCATGTCCATCACGGGTCTTTCCTTTAAAATCTTTTGGCCCAAAACGCAAAGAAATGCGTCCCCAATGATTGGTACGCCCTCCCAGCATATGCGAACGAAACCAATCGAATTTGGTACCTTCCTCATGGGTATATGGTTCACCTTCTATTTCCCATCCGCCATAGGCCATGTCCCATTCTCCAAAAGCCCGGGTGGTTCCGGCACCTCTTCTGGGGGATTCGTAAGACCATTTGAGTTGGGTCATCGTCTTAGGATCGGCCGGATCAAAGAAGGGCCCCGCCTCTACCACTGCCACATTGAGGCCTGCATCTGCCAATTGTTTGGTGGCCATTCCGCCGCCCGCTCCCGAGCCTACTATTATTACGTCATATACCTCGGTCGATTCTTTTATTTGCATAGTCTGCGTTTGATTGGTTTGCGAGGATAAGTTACATTTTTTATGTGAAATGAGGAATACTATCACGATGAAAAACTCCCTTCAAAACAATCTTCAACCCTATTATTTATTGGGTTTCTCGTATTTTATTCCTGCTTAGCGACGAAACCAAACGATTCTTGTTTACCCTTATAAAATGAATTGATCAAACACGACTATCATTTTGTCATTTTTAAAGATAATACCCTTTTAACTTGCCCAAAAAGCAAAAAAAAGCCGATCATAGATCGGCTTAAGGATGGAGGGGGAACTTACAAATAAATCAAAGGATTGTTTCCGGTATTTGCGCCTCGGCAATGATATATTTTGTGACTCTTGTTTCCGGGGTGGTCCTGATTCAAAATGAGGTCCGTGCTAAAATAACGCATCGTGTAACCAGTTCTTCGGTGCGCGCTATCGTTTGCATTTGCCCCATGAATAATGCGCGAGTCGTGTAATGAATAATGACCTTGTTCCAATTCGAACCAAACCACGTCTTCGTCTTTTACTTCTGTTTTGATTTCGGTATCGAAGGTTGCCGTACGACCATCGATCTCCCCGTACTCGGAAAATCCATTTTTATGAGTGCCGGGTACCACTCCCATGCAGCCATTCTCCTTAAAAGAGGGGTCGATCGCCAACCAAACCGTCACAACCTTATCAAAGCTATCGAAACGTCCTTCCCAATAAGCGCTGTCTTCGTGCCAAGGCGTACGTTTGCCCACCTTTGGTTCCTTACAAATAAAATGGCTGCTCCAGAGTCCGATATTAGGACCTATCAAGCTTTCGACAACTCCCAGTACTTCATCGGCCATTAAATAATCGAACAAGCGTTTATCCTTGAAATGAGGCACATCCAATTGGTCTGCGCCCAACGCCCCTTTATTGTTCAAATGTTCTTCGAAAATGTCATAAAGTGTACCAAACGCTTTCTTTTCAAATAACGGTCGGCCCGTTAATAAGTATCCATTGTCGGTATAAAACTGTTTTTCTTCTGTCGAAAGGTGATGCTTTTGCTGTGTGATGGCCATAGTTCGGTTTTAATATTACATAGGACAAAGATACGGGCCATGCAGGGGCACATTCCGTGAAATCCATGGTACACAGAACACATTTATAGGTCTGTAGCAACATCGTTAAAAGACGATGGCATTTTTTTTCCTGAATACATTCGGGGGCATTCCATAAGATGCCTTAAACAACTTATGAAAGTAGTTGACATCATTAAAACCAAGCTCATACGATATCTCCTTTACACTCTTGTTGGTGGTCGCCAACATATCCTTGGCCCGGGAGAGTCGCAAACGATTTACAAATTGGGTCAGATTCACCCCATAGTGCTTTCGTATCGTGCGGTTGACATGGGCGTTTGATCGTTCACAAATTTTCAAAAAACCCACTGTTCCTTCCCTATAGTGATTCCCGGATGCTTCTGAATTGAACAACTTTATGGCGTACTGCAACCAGTAGGGAGCGGTATCTTCGGTAAGGTTTGTAAAATGCAAGAGCTCAAAAACACCCAACAAGAGGCGGTCTAAAAAAAACAAGGTCCGCGGGGCTTCTAAAAAGCGATCCGCAGTATTTGAAAGTTTTTTTAGATGCATCTTACTTAAACGGTGCATTGCCGGATGCCGCCCCGTAGACCAAAAAAAACGTTTCGTATCGGGGAAGTAACGCTGCTTTAACCAATCAATGTCCTTTGCAAAAAAGGCAAGATTGTATATCAAGAGGTATTCCTGTACCGATTCAAATTCAAAGGAATGCGTATCCCGAGGGCGCATAAAAACAACATCACCCGGGTTTAATTTTACAGGTTGTTCATTTAAGAAATGAATACAGGTACCCTCTACGACCCAAAAGAGCTCAAAGTAATTATGGGCGTGGTATTCAATTTTTGTTTTTTTGGAAATTCTATTTTTTGAAAGGTGAAAACATTCCTCCGAGTCGAGATATGCCTCCAACCGGAATACTGTTTCATCTTTCATCGCAACTGCTTATAATACGCGTTTAATTCCGGAGAAGTCTTCCCGATAGCGAGTAGGGGTGCGCCCCTTGCTTTTTCGAAATACCCGGTTAAAGTTCGCAATACTATTGAATCCACAGATAAAGGCAATTTCAGAAATACTCAGGTCTTTTTCGATCAGCCATCGCGAGGCATACCCGATTCGCACATCGTTTAAATATTCTACAAAAGTCTTACCGGTACGCTTTTTTATGAATCTGTTAAAAGAAACATTGCTCATATTTAACAAATCGGATACCTGGCCCAGGGTAATCTTAGAGGCATAATTCTCCTGCACGAATTCGTACAGTATCTTTATTTTTTCACTGTTCTCAAAATTTTCAAGGTGGATGGTGGACGTAGAAAGCAATCGCTGATTACGTGAGTTGGCCAAATCGAACAAAATCGACAATAACTCCATAAAATAGTCGATCCCATCCAGTTTGGATACTTTAAAAAGACGTGGCTGTAGTTGCAGCGCCGTTTCTTTGGAAAAAAGGATTCCGTGTACCGAGCGATCAAAGAGATCTTTCAGCGGCTTCATGATGCTACGTCGTAGGAATCGATCATCGAAAAGGTCTTCGTGAAACTGGATCGTAACTTCCCGTATGCTCTTATTGGTACACTTATGTTGCTCCCAACCATGATATAGACTAGGGCCTACCAATACCAGTTCTACATTGGATATTTCCTCGATACTGTCACCGACAATGCGCTGTACCCCTTCCCCATTGGTAATGAAATTAAGTTCCATTTCGGGATGAAAATGAATGGGGAAATCAAAGAAATCCTTGGTTCGATCAAAAACCAAAAAGCTATCTTCATTTGACAAAGGGGTAATCTCACGATGTATTTTTTTTAAAATATCCATCTTTTTAAACGCTTTATTGCTTTTTTTTGATTTCGTTTTGATAAAATATAGTCATGACAATATTAACAAATATTTTACATTTGAACAATATTATTAGTATTATTGAACCATTAACAAGTTCAAACAATCGTTTTAAAGACTATTTTGTTTAACTTTTTATTGAATTTATTTTTCACAAAGACAAAATCGTATGCTGGAAACTATAGACATTGTAATTATTTTGGCATATCTGGTCGCTACTATGGTAATTGGACTGGTCCTGCGCAAGAGGGCACAACGTAGTAAGGATGATTATCTTTTGGGGGGCAAGTCGATTCCTTGGTATATGCTGGGCCTTTCGAATGCCTCAGGGATGTTCGACATCTCGGGAACTATGTGGTTGGTTACCATCACCTTTGTATACGGACTTAAAAGCATCTGGATTCCGTGGCTTTGGCCCGTCTTCAATCAGGTTTTCTTAATGGTATATCTTTCGGCCTGGCTACGGCGTAGTAATGTAACCACCGGGGCAGAATGGATTTTCTTCCGGTTTGGTGAAGGGAAAGGAGGTAAATGGTCGCATACCGTGGTAGTTATTTTTGCCATTGTTAGCTGCTTGGGCTTTCTTGCCTACGGTTTTATTGGTCTTGGGAAATTTGTTGAAATATTCATTCCCTGGGAAGCTATAAGCGCCTATGTTCCTTTTGACATAGCCCCGCAGTACGTACCGCATTTCTATGGTACCGTTTTCACTTGTTTTGCCGTGTTTTATTCTGTTCTAGGGGGAATGTCGGGTATCGTATGGACCGATTTATTGCAATTTACCATCATGACGGTCTCGGCTTTTGCCATTGCTATTATTGCGTGGACCGCAATGGGGGAAAATACGCTCACCCTGCCAGAAGGATGGATGGACCCCTTCTTTGGCTGGAACCTGGATATTGATTGGACCGGGATCATTACGGAGGTAAATGAAAAAATTGCGTCCGATGGGTTCTCCCTGTTCGGTATCTTTTTTATGCTTTGCGTTTTCAAAGGACTGCTCTCCAGTATTGCGGGGCCCGCACCCAATTATGACATGCAGAAAATACTGTCTACCAAATCACCAAAGGAAGCGGCAAAAATGAGCGGCTTTGTATCGCTGGCCCTTATGCCGGCGAGGTATTTGATGATCGGTGGCTTTGCCGTACTAGGCTTGCTGTTCTATGACCAGCTAGATCTGCAACGCGCCGGACAAATAGATTTTGAACAAATACTGCCTTCGGCCATTAGTCAGTTTGTACCAGTCGGACTCATGGGCCTCTTATTGGCCGGTCTTCTAGCGGCCTTTATGTCTACCTTTGCCGGGACTCTCAATGCGGCGCAGGCTTACTTAGTGAACGATATATACTTGCGCTATAAAAAAGAAGCCAAACCCAAACAGGTAAGCCGCATGAACTATGCAAGTGGCATTGTTGTGGTCATTGTTAGCATTATTCTTGGCTTCTTCGTAAAAGATGTGAATTCGATTACCCAGTGGATCGTATCGGCCCTTTGGGGAGGTTATATCGTCTCGAACATCCTAAAATGGCACTGGTGGCGTTTCAACGGTGAAGGTTATTTTTGGGGAATGCTATCCGGTTTGATTCCGGCGGTTTTATTTCCCCTGGTCTTCAAAGAGACACTCGAGCTTCACTTGTTTCCATTGCTATTATTGATTACGGCCATTGGTTGTATTGTAGGTACCTATACCGCAGGACCGACGGATGAACGGCGCCTAATGGACTTTTACAAGAAAACAAGACCCTGGGGGTTTTGGAAGCCTATACGGGACAAAGTATTGGCAGAGGACCCCAGTTTTAAAGAGAATAAAATGTTCAAAAAAGATATGTTCAATATATTTATTGGAACCGCTGCACAGACCCTATTGGTCATCATACCGCTATACCTGGTTCTAAGAGAATATACACCTTTATTAGTCTGCTTGGGGATTTTCGCAGTTTGCGCGGTACTTCTCAAAAAATTCTGGTGGAACACCTTGGACGAACAAATGTAATAATGCAAACCATGCCAATATCTATGACTCCCATAAAGATCAAAAATTACGATGCTATCGTGGCCGACCACAGACAATTGTTAGAACGTAAAAATCCCCCGACCAGCTCAACAAATGGATTGTTTCAACGGTACACCCACCCCATAGTGACCGCTGCCCACATTCCCATTCACTGGCGTTACGACCTCAATCAAGAAACCAACCCGCACGGTTTGGAGCGCATTGGCGTAAACGCCGCGTTTAACGCCGGGGCCATAAAATGGAATGGAAAATATGTACTTGCCGTCCGCACCGAAGGTTGGGACCGAAAATCATATTTCGCCTTTGCCGAAAGTGATAATGGAGTAGATAACTTTAAATTTTGGGACACCCCTTTGCTGATACCACAAACGGACGACCCCGATGTAAATGCCTACGACATGAGGCTTACCCTTCATGAAGACGGGTATGTGTACGGTATTTTCTGTACGGAAAGAAAAGACCCCAACTCTCCTGACGGGGATACTTCTGCCGCTATCGCAAATGCCGGAATCATTCGATCAAAGGATATGTGCAACTGGGAGCGGTTACCCGATCTTATCTCCAAATCACAACAACAACGGAATGTTACCATACACCCAGAGTTCATCAATGGCAAGTATGCCATCTATACACGGCCACAAGACGGTTTTATTGAAACCGGCTCTGGAGGTGGTATTGGTCTAGGGTTTGTAACCGACATGGCACAACCCGAAGTGGAAGACGAGGTAATCTTAAACCCGAAAGCCTATCATACGGTTTATGAACTTAAAAACGGGCAAGGCCCCTCCCCCATACGCACGGAGGAAGGGTGGTTGCATTTGGCCCATGGCGTTCGAAATACCGCAGCCGGACTACGATATGTTTTGTATATGTTTATGACCGCTCTGGACGATATTACCAAGGTAATTCACCAGCCAGGAGGGTATTTTATGGCTCCTATCGATGAGGAAATGGTAGGTGATGTAGGGAATGTATTGTTCAGTAATGGTTGGATCGCCGACGATGACGGGAAAGTATTTATATACTATGCCTCTTCAGACACGCGTATGCACGTGGCAACATCGAGCATTCCTGTTTTAATTGATTATTGTAAAAACACCCCCAAGGATAAATTGTATTCCAATGGATCTGTTCAAAGTGTATTGGATCTTATAGAAAAAAACAAGGGACTCTATTAAGGCAGCTCCCTTTTTTTGTTTGGTTAATTTTTTGAGTAGTGAAAATGGCACCCCTCAATGGCAGGGGTGCCGTCTTTTAAACCCGTCCCGCATGCATTATCAAAGACAACGGCGTAGGCGTTGGCAGCGTGCCTTAAAAGTTCTTCAATTGCTCCAAAGCCGCTGCGGTCGTTGCTACAGGGAGTTTACACGTTTGATCTTGGCAGACAAAAATAAACGTATCATCCGCTAGGTAGCGGCCTTCGAAAAGGGGCAAATTGCTCTCGGTAACGCTCGCAACCTGGAGGGTGTTCGGTAAATGATTTTGAAAAAGTTCTTTTGCCAGTATGTTTGCATCCGGGCCTACAATGGCAATTTCATAAAAGGGAAAGGTAGCATGCATCAAGACCTTTGCCCATCTGCCATAGCTAGGGGCACTGGTAGAAACAGAGGCCGTCATGGAGGACAGCATTTCCTTTGCCATTTTTGACATTTCCTTATCATACAGTATATGCCCCAGTTGGTACAGATTGTCTGCCATGACGGCGTTTGGCGAAGGCAATACACCATCATCCGTTTTAATAATGGTAGCGATCAAACCTGTATCCTTATTATAACGGAACATGCCCGAAGCGTCGCTGAAATTTTTCTGTACCACTGTTGTTAATTGCTGTGCAAAATCAAGATAGGACTGTTTCCCAGTTGCCGAATACAATTGAATGCAGGCATCGGTCAAGAAAGCATAATCCTCTAGAAAACCCTCTTTCTGTTTACTTCCTTCCTTAAAGGTATGCACCAAGGCTTTTCCCTGATAACTATTCGATTTTAGAAACTCAAAAACTGCTTCAGCCTTCTGTAAATGCGTTTCGTTACCGAAGGTTTTGTAGGAAGCTACCAGGCCTTTGATCAAAAGAGCGTTCCAGGAGGTGATTATCTTATCGTCGCTTCTGGGTCGAATTCGCTCGTCACGGACTTTCAACAGCTTTTGTTTCCATTCGCTTTTCGCTTTCTCCAAGGCCGCTATGGACATTTTGTGTTCCGCGGCAAAAGCAGCATCCTTTTTTTGAGTGCGAAGTACATAATTGCCTTCTTCCCAAACACTCTCGGGACCTATGTTAAAATAAACGGCAAAGAGCCTAAAGTCTTTTCCTAAGACCGCTTTCAATTCTGCTTCCTTCCACAGGTAGAACTTCCCTTCCTCTCCCTCACTATCTGCATCTATGGCAGCATAATAACCCCCGCCCGGCGATTTCATTTCACGATCCAAAAAAGCAATGGTCTCCATGACCAGGGTCTTATAGGCCGGCTCTTTAAACAGTAAGTATCCTTTCGAAAAAAGATCGATTGCCTGGGCATTGTCGTAAAGCATTTTTTCGAAGTGCGGTATTTTCCACTCGCTGTCTGTACTATATCTGTAAAATCCACCACCGACATGATCATAAATACCACCTCGCACCATTTGGTCAAGGGTATTTTTAACGTGCACTTTTGCCGCTTCGTTCCCCGATAATACCGCATAATCCAACAAAAAATCAAGATTGGAGGGCAGCATGAATTTCTGGGTACCTCGATCCCCGCCTTTTTCAAGGTCCCATAGCGGTTCCCAATTGGCCATTCCTTCGTGAAGGGTCTCTTTGGTAAGGTTCGCAAAGTTGTTGGTGGGTTGTACGATATTGGCTTGGGCAATACCATCGGCTACCATATTGGAGTATTCCGCGGCTTGTGCGGGATCGTTTTTATAGAGTTCGCTTATTTTGGTCAGGACCTGTGTCCATTGTTCTTTCGTATGATAGGTACCTGCATATAAGGGCTTGCCATTTGGCAGAGCAATCACATTCAAGGGCCATCCGCCATTGCCGGTCATCAACTGGAGGGCCGTCATATATACTTGGTCAATGTCGGGCCGTTCTTCCCGGTCTACCTTGATATTGATAAAATGCTCGTTCATGACATTGGCTACCTCTTCATTTTCAAAAGTCTCCGCTTCCATCACATGGCACCAATGGCAAGAAGAATAACCGATACTTATGAGCACCAATTTGCTGTCGCGCTTGGCTTCGTCCAGGGCTTCTTGGCTCCATGGCCTCCAATTTACCGGGTTATGGGCATGTTGTAATAAATACGGACTGGTCTCTTGCGCCAGCGCATTTGTAAATTTATGGTCCGTTGCAGGCGTAGTCGGTTGTTCCTTACAAGAGAAAGCCAACAGGGCCAATACGTAAATAAAGGGCTTTTGAAAAAAAGAGAATGGCGCAGACATCGTAATTTTTTATAGGGCAAACATACAAATTCCAAGGGTAGCGCCACTATTCGCTGCTAAAACTGGAAGCAGGCAGGTTCGCAGCATTGAACAAAGTGGCCAAATCGGTATTCCGCCAGGCAAATCTTACGTGAACCGGGACCGGAACTTCATTTGCCGATACCAGCACGTGATTGTCCTTGATCTTTGCTTTCGCTGGATAGAAAACATTATCCGCCCCGGCTATTTCAAACTGGGCCAGTTTCTTCGTTTTTGAGTAGAGCCCGGTAGCATGATCAAAGTAAACCGCTACTTTCTTCCCTTCAATTTTGATTTCCTTGAACAAGGGTCCGTTGACCTCTCCACGTTCCTTTTTGTAGTGGTACTTTAGCGCAATATTGGCCAAACGAAGTCCAACATCTTGTTTGTTCTGAGGGTGAATATCATCAATGGTACAAATATCACTTGTGACTGCCATACCTGTATTTGACAGCCCTAACGCTTTCCGTTGTTGATCTCTAACCACCACTCCTTCTTTAGGGGTGCCATACTTATAAGGAGCAATTTGCACATAATAAAACGGAAAGTCATATCCCCAGGCCGAGCGCCATGAACGGATCATCATGGTAAATAGGTCCTGATATTTATCTGCATTTGCCGTGTTCGATTCTCCCTGATACCATAGGGTACCTGCAATCTTGAAATTGGACAAAGGCGCAATCATGGCGTTGAACAAGGAGGAGGGTTCCGTTGTCACCCATTTATTTTCACGAATTTTCTTTGCGGATTCGAACAAATCCTTGCGGGTTTTGAACACCTCATCAGGAGTCCAAACCTCTGCACAGGAAGCCCCCCATGATGCATCGATCAAGCCAATTGGGACGTTCGTTTCTTCCTGTACTTTTTTGGCAAAAAAATAGGCTACGGCGCTAAAATGGGGCATACTTTTAGAGGTACATGCCTCCCATTGTCCTACCAAGTCTTCTTGTGGATGTTGTGCGGTTCTTTTTTGCACGGTAAACAAACGGATATTCGGATAATTGGCATTCGCGATCTCAGCTTGCGCATGGTCGATACCGCTATTTGCGCTCCACTCCATATTTGATTGCCCTGAACACAACCATACTTCCCCGATTAAAATGTTCTCCAATAAAACCTGGTTATCCTTCCCTAAAAAATGAATGGTAAAAGGGCCTCCTGCCTGCGGTGTTTGCAACAATAAACTCCATTTCGCATCATTCCCCGTGTTAACTTCCATGGTTTTGTTATCCCAACCCGTGGTGACCCGAAACACTTCATTCGGAGCCGCCCACCCCCATAGTTTTAGTTCATTGTTACGTTGCAACACCATATCATTTGAAAAAATGGCGGGCAACTCGATTTTTGCGAAAACCGACTGTATACCAATAAGGAAAGTGGCAAAAAGAAAAAATAGCTTAATTTTCATTTCTACTGAATTAAAATAGAAGCTAAATATACTGATTTTATAGGGCTTCCCTTTCTATCGTTTTTTCAATATCTTTAAGTATTCGGTAAATTTTGAACCATGAAAAAAAGTGTTTTTCATATTAACAGGCGTCGTTTTTTGAAAGGTACCACAGCTGCTCTTGCCCTTTCATCCTTTGGGGCTTATGGTATTGACCTAATGCACCGAGAAAGAGTACTCCGGGTAGGGCTTATAGGGACCGGATGGTACGGTAAGAGTGACCTGTTTCGATTGATGCAGGTCGCGAATGTGCAGGTTGTTTCCCTATGCGATGTAGATCAACGGCAGCTCGCCCAGGCCGCCGAATTGGTTCAGAAGAAACAAGCCAATACAAGCAAACCAAGAACCTTCACCAACCACCAAGCAATGCTGGCCGAGAAAGATCTCGATATTGTGCTTATCGGTTCGCCCGATCATTGGCATGCCTTGCAAGCCATTGAAGCAATGAAAGCCGGTGCACACGTATATTTACAAAAACCAATCAGTGTAGATATATTGGAAGGCGAAGCGCTCCTCGCCGCCGCGAGAACATACGGAAGTACCTTACAAATCGGGATGCAACGCAGAAGCACCCCCCACTTAATCGAGGCAAAGCAGCAGCTAGTTGATACCGGACGGCTAGGAAAGATCGCCCATGTAGAAATGTGGTGTTATTATCATATGCGCGATACGGAAAACCGTCCCGTGGTGCCAGTTCCGGATTTTTTTGACTATGAGCAATGGACAGGGCCAGCGCCTTTGCGGGAATTTGATGGAATACCCCATAGGAGGTGGCGTGCTTTTATGGAATATGGCAATGGTATTGTGGGTGATATGTGTGTACATATGCTCGATGCGGTTCGATGGATGCTAGATCTCGGATGGCCTACCAAAGTAAGCTCAACCGGTGGTATTTTCATGCAAAAGGCCGCCAAGGCCAATACGACGGATACCCAACAGGCCGTTTTTGAGTTTGATGAACTCAATTGTGTTTGGCAACATCGTAGTTGGGGAGCCTCGGCCGATCCCGAGTACCCATGGGCCTTTAAAATATATGGTGAAAAAGGCACCCTCACGGCGAGCGTTTTCCAATACGATTTCGAATCGCTTGAAACGGGCCAAAAAATTCATAAAAAAGTTAAATATGAAAAGGAGCAATACCCTGCGGATCTTACAGAAAAAGATATTGAACTGCACACCGCACCGGCTACAAGAATGCATATGCTCGATTTTTTAGCGGCAATCGACCGGCGAACGCAACCTGTGTCAAATCTTACGGAGGGCCATATATCAACCGCCAGTTGTATTCTCGCCAACATGGCCCTAGCAATGAAAAGACCTTTACAGTATACGACCGAAAACAAAATTATTTTAAACGATCCGGAAGCAACCGCTTTGCTCAAACGTTCCTATCGCGAAGGCTGGTCGCACCCTTCTTTGGAATTTTTGTAGACCACGAGGAACGTGCTTGCTGAAAAACCAAGTTCTTATCAAGGTAAAAAGGCAACTCACCCATGGCGAAGAGCACGGTTGGCAAAAAGCCCGGTTGCAAAATGGTATATCGTATGTGAACTATGAAGCCAAAAAATGGTCGTATTTTTGGAATATAAAGAGCTAATTCATGTAATACAGTGGAAAATGAGGTCGTTACAAGGGAGTAAGATTATCGCAGTGGTTCTAAGTTGCTGGTTATTGTCGGGGTGTAAGGAGCAGGTAGCGAAAAAAGCAAGCGGGCCGGAAGACAGCAGCAGAGTGGCCCACTTACCCTACTATAACGAGGAATCGTTTACTCCGCACTGGTTGACTCCCGATAGTCCGGAGGAAAAAAGCTTTCATAAAATTCCCGATTTTCAGTTCATCAACCAACTGGGTGATACCATCTCACAAAAAACTTTTGATAATAAGATATACATTGCCGATTTCTTCTTTACAAGTTGTCCGGGTATTTGCACCAAAATGACCGGGAATATGGCCAAGGTACAAGAGGCCTTTTTAAATGATCCAGAAGTTGTATTACTCTCCCATTCGGTCACCCCATCGATCGATTCGGTATCCGTTCTTAAGAACTATGCCAAAAACCATGGAGTACAGGACAACAAGTGGCATTTGGTTACTGGTGACAGAACCGCTATATACGAGTTAGGAAGAAATCATTATTTTGTGGAAAATGATTTAGGCGTTCCAAAAGACCCAAATGACTTTCTGCATACTGAAAATTTCTTACTGGTTGACAAGAACAAACACATACGGGGCATTTACAACGGCCTAAACCGGGCATCGATCAATCAGCTGATCACAGATATTAGAACCCTATTGGAAGAATCGTGAGCCCAGGGTGCTTGGACCAAGTTACCCATTGGACCATTGTCTTACGCATTATAAATCAATAGGAAACTAAAGTCCTTATATTTGGCTACTACTACTTCTATTGTCTACATTTGAGTATCATCCAAAACCTATTATGATGGAAAACGTGAAGGACCTGGCCGATTATCATCGGTTATTGACGGATTTGTTTCAATGGCCAACCTCAGCTGAAGCATGGAACCAATACCGCCTTTCCAAAGAACAAATCGACCATTTTCATGAATACGGATATGTATCGGGTATTCAAGTACTAAACGATACGCAGATCGATCAACTTCGAAAAGAACTAGACGAGGTCCTAGACCCCAAACACCCTGCCCACCATCTCTTTTATGAGTATCATAGCAATGAATCGGATGACCCCAATGCTGTGCTGTTCCATTCCCTGGGGCACTGGCGCATTACCAATGGTTTTCATGATGTCTTATGGAACCCCGCTTTTGTAATGGCCGCCCATCAACTGCTGGAACAGAAGGCGGTTCGGTTCTGGCACGATCAGTTATTTTACAAACCGGCGAAACACGGAGGGGTCGTTGCTTGGCACCAAGACTATTCTTATTGGACCCGTACCATTGCCATGCAGCATCTTACCTGTTGGACCGGGCTGGACGACGCCACCACCGAAAACGGCTGCCTCTACTATGTGCCAAAAAGCCATAAATGGGGATTGCTTGATGCCCCTTCGCTAGCCGGAGATATGAACGGACTAATGAAATACCTAACGGAAGAACAAAAAGCCCAGTTTAAACCGGTACCAATAGCACTTAAAAAAGGATTTGCCACTTTTCATCATCCACTAATGGTGCATGGTTCCTATGAAAACAAATCAGAAATGAGCCGCAGGGCTTTTGTACTGAACGTTTTTGCAGATGGCACCGTGAGCAATACGAACGAAGAATTGCTGAAGGGCGTACCTCCCATCCCGAAAGGAAAAAAAATGGAAGGCAAGTTTTTTCCAATGCTCTTTGATTTACCTTGATGTCGGCATTGTTTTCATACGATACCCACCGGTGTACACTTTTCGTATAATCCCGTTTCTTTTAATCAAAGTAAGCTAGCAAAGCTGCAATGCCGTTATAAGAGATAACACATGAAAAGAAAAGTGCGCCAATCAATCCTAGGTTTAACAAAACACCTGCCTTATAGGTCTTCATAAGTTGTTCGTTGTTCACTAATAGTAGTATGCCCAAGATTACCAAGGGCAACACAAATACATTGAATACTTGGGACAAAATCTGCATTTCGATGGGGTTCGCACCAAGCACTGGCACTAGCAAGGCGAACAAACAAGCGATCGCGGTAATCAACTTAAATTGCTTGGAGCTGGTATCGAGTTCTCCTGATTGGTAATCGGCCAATAAAATAGGGGCTATTAGCAAGCACGGGAAAATCGAGGAGAGGCCCGCACTCAAGGTTCCAAAGAAGAAAAGTGTCAAGGCAAATTTCCCGGCAACAGGTTCCAAGGTATTCACCATATCGAGTACCTTAGTAACAGGTGCTCCTTGGTGAAATAAAGCACCGCTGGCTACGGCCATCACGGACGCACTGATAAAAAATACCAACCCAGCTGCCAATATCGCATCTTTTTGTTGTTGCTTTCTATTTTGCAATGTCCAGCCTTTTCCCTTTATAAACAAGGGACGCGACAAGAACGTCGCCGCTGCCATGGTAGTCCCCACAAACGCCGCGACCATCATCTTACCACCCGCCACTTTCGGGATGGAGGGCACCAGCCCTTTTACCACCTCCATAGGCAAGGGATACACAAAAAACAGTGATACGACAAACGACAAGCCCATAATCGTAACAAACAACACCAATATCTTTTCAAAGAAGGTATATTTCCCGACCATTAGCAGGCCATACATAATTAAGATTACCACGATGGCAATTCCCAGCACCCATTGGTACTGATCGGGTGCCAAAGTTGGGAAATAGATCAGTAAAATTTCGAAAATAATATTTGAGGAAATCCCTAAGATACCCATTAAGGAATTCCACTGGCCAAAAGATACGCCTACAATAATGAGAATGGCCATTAACCTGCCCCATTTTAGGTGTTTTTTGAAGGCAAAAAGGGCCGTTTCCCCGGTGACCAGCGCGTAATTCCCGTAGGCATAAATCAAAACTCCCGAAAAAACGCAACTTAACAACAATACCCACAGTAGTTGCATACCGTACGTACTCCCCGCTACGATCATCGAAGTTACGCTACCCGTACCGATCGTATAACCGATTGCAAAAATTCCAGGTCCAAAAGCCAGTACCAATGCAAGGAGCTTTTTTACCAAAGGAGCATTTACAGATAGCCGTGGCATTTATTTAGGGTCTAAGTTCTTTGATTAGCAGTAGTGTTTCTCGAACCGTACTTTCCAATAAGGCGAAGTCTTTGTTGGCCAATAGCTCTTTACTGATCAATTTTGAACCCAAACCGACACAGGTTACCCCTGCCTCGAACCAAGCTTTCAAATTCGATTCTTCCGTACTTACCCCACCCGTAGGCATGATACTGGTCCATGGTTGCGGACCTTTGATGGCCTTTACAAATCCAGGCCCGTATGTGGCTCCGGGAAACAACTTTACAATTTCGCATCCCATCTCTTCTGCGGTATTTATTTCGGCCAATGATCCGCAACCGGGAGACCATAGCACCTTTCTTCTATTGCAGACGATGGCAATGTCTTCCCTAAATGCTGGGGTCACGATGAAGTTGGCCCCCATCTGCATGTACAAAGAGGCGGCCGCAGCATCCGTAATCGAGCCCACGCCCATAATCATTCCAGGAAGTTCGGACAACGCGTATTTACTGAGTTCAGAGAACACTTCAAAAGCAAAATCCCCGCGCGCCGTAAACTCAAGAAGGCGGGCACCACCATTGTAGCAAGCCTTTAGCACTTTTTTACCCAATTCGATATCTGGATGATAAAACAACGGTACCATCCCGGTTTTTTTCATGACCGTTGCCACTTCAATTCTTGTATATTGCGCCATTTCATTTAGATTAATTGAATAGGTCACCAACGAAGATACCCTTGTTATTGGTGACCTTAGTTCAAGTGTTTGATCAACGTGCTACCCTACCGGAAGCATCACCGCTCATGAGCTTTTCAACTTCCGCAACCGTAGCAAGATTGGCATCTCCTTTGATCGTATGTTTAAGACAGGATGCGGCCACCGCAAAATTGAGGGCATTTTGATCATCATCCGGGTATTGCAACAAACCATAAATTAGTCCTCCCATAAACGAATCCCCTCCGCCTACACGGTCCACGATATCGGTGATTTGATATTCCGGGGATTTGAACATGGTCTTCCCGTCGTAAAGGACCCCTGCCCAGGTATTATGCGAGGCGGATATGGACCCCCGTAAGGTAGTGATTACCTTTTTTGCCTTGGGAAACTTTTTCATCATCTGAGTGCATACCGACAAAAAGGCCTCTGCCTTTACATGCTCCCCCTGTGTGGTTATGTCCAACCCTTCCGGCTTAATTTCAAAGTGTTTTTCGGCATCTTCCTCATTTCCTAAAATGATATCACAATAGGCGGTAAGTTCTGTCATGATAGCCTCTCGGTCTCCACCATAGTTCCATAACTTGGCGCGATAGTTCAAATCGGTAGAAATAGTGATTCCCATATCACTGGCAACCTTTACTGCCTCCAAACAGACGTCGGCGGCGCCTTGGGAAATAGCGGGGGTTATTCCGGTCCAATGAAACCAACCGGCATCTTTAAAAACCGCTTTCCAATCGATCATGCCCGGTTCAATTTCGGCTATTGCCGAATGGGCGCGATCATACACCACCTTACTTCCGCGACTAACAGCTCCGGTCTCAAGGAAATAGATACCCAAACGATCTCCTCCATACACAATTTGATCGGTACCCACTCCCCTTTTCCGCATCTCCATCAGTGCGCAGTCGCCAATATCATTCTTTGGCAAACGGGTCACAAAATCTACCGGCACCCCGTAATTGGCCAGCGAAACGGCGACATTCGATTCTCCTCCACCATATACCACATCAAAACTGTTGGCCTGTGAAAATCTTAAAAATCCCTGGGGAGCCAAGCGCAGCATGATTTCCCCAAAAGTTACTACTTTCTTCATTTAAATTTCAGCTTTTAAATTCCTAATCCTTGTCCACCACCAATTTGGATTGTTTCGGCCGTAATAAACGATGCATCGGCACTTGCCAAAAACGATACGACCGATGCGACATCTTCCGGCTGCCCCAAACGTCCCAATAAGATATTGTTTTTCCAAGAAGCGAAGACCTCCGGTTTTGTCGATTTAATTTGCGCGTGGAAGGCTGTGTCAATGGTACCGGGAGATACCGCATTTACCCGTATTCCATACTCGGAAAGATCTTTTGCCAATGCCCTTGTAATGGCATGTACTCCTGCTTTTGAAGTTCCGTATATTCCGGCACCGGGTCCGCCCGCATTCCAACCTGCGATGGAAGTGTAGTTGATGATATTCGCATTTTCCCCTTTCTTCAGGAAGGGAATTGCCGCTCTGGAAGCGAAAAACACGGAATCGAGGTTCAATGCCATCACAAATCTATAGAACTCCGTGGTCATTTCTTCAAATCTCGACCTTCCGCCCAAGCCGCCGGCGTTATTGACCAATACATCGATCCTGCCATATTTTTCGCCGATAGCATTGATATTACTAGTGACCGCTTCCTCCTTGGTAACGTCAAAACCATAATACTCGGCGGTGATTCCTGAAGCTTGTAACTCTTCGACGCGTTGAGCACCTACTTCATCTTCAATACCGTTCAATACGACTATGAACCCATCCTTACCAAGTCTTTTGGCCACTTCAAATCCAATACCGCCTGTTGCTCCGGTAACGACTGCTACTTTTCCTTTGTTACTCATATTATGAAATTTTAATCTATTCTAATTTTATTTACATTTTACTTTTAAGTGGTTCTATTTTGGGGCATAATAACCAGACACTTGCCAGTGCAATTATAGCCATGGTGGCGCCTATGACAAAAGCGGGCGTATAGTTCCCCCCTGAGGTAAGCCAAGGCACCAAATAAATCAGTCCTGCAGCCGATAATTTGGCCGCCATACCCGCAATGCCGGATAAGGTACCTACCGTTTTCCCTCCGAAAAAATCACTGGGCAGTGTTTGTACGTTTCCAATCGCGGTTTGAAAACCGAATAAAATAACGGCCATGATGAGTACTGCCGTTGTTGGCCCGCCCGGATTTGCCATAGCCAATAGGCTTGGCAACATAATTAAACATCCGATCGTAATTACAACCTTTCTTGTTCTATCAACGCTCCAACCCGCTTTTAAACGATTTTGGGCGAAAAGGCCCCCGAACCATGCTCCCAACATCGCCCCTACGTAGGGTACCCAACCATATATCCCGATTGTTTTTACATCCATTCCGTACACTTCATTCAGGTAAATAGGAATCCATACAACGAATAGCCACCATATGGGATCAATGGCCGCAGAGGCTATGATCACTCCCCAGCTCTGCTTGTGCGACAACAATTTTCCGGTAGTCGGGTTATAGCCTTCATCGTGCATACCCGCTTCGTCAACTTCCTGATTTTGTTGCCCTGTTAAGATGTACTGACGTTCTTCTTCCGACAGCCAAGGGTGCTTCTTGGGAGGTGCTTTTACGATGATCATCCAAGGAATCAACCATAAGAGGCCCACCAAACCGACCAAGACAAAAATCATTTGCCAACTAAAATAGACGGTCAACAGTGCAATTACCGGAATGGCAACGATACCGCCAACGGCCGCACCCGAATTGAAAAGACCCTGTGCAAACGCGCGCTCCTGCGTGGGAAACCACTCAGCATTCGCCTTCGCCGCCCCTGGCCAGTTACCCGCTTCCGCGATTCCTAAAATGGATCGAAACAAACCAAAACTCAAAACACCCCGCGCCATTGCATGAAGTGCCGTGGCAACCGACCATACCGCAATCGAAAGGGCAAAACCGAGCCGCGTTCCGATCCAGTCGAGAATTTTTCCAAAAATGGCCTGACCAAAAGCGTATGAGAACATAAAGATAACCGAGATGGTCGCAAAAATTTCTTTGCGTTCATCAGTAGTACTATCGGGAAACAAGTCTTCCGCAATATCTGGCCATAGCACCCCTATAGACTGGCGATCAATGTAGTTTATTACCGTGGCGAGGGCAATCAATGCAATTACCCACCATCTTAGTCCTTTGATTCTCATATTATTTTCACTTTGGAACGATTCTGTTTAACCACTTTATTTTCCCAGAAAAAGACAAAGGAATAGCAAGAGGGCGAATGGCCCTTTCCGATTTTATACTTAAGGTTATGTCTGAAAATCTCTGGAAGTAATTAACCTACATATTGAATTACAACGCAATTCGATCGTTTAGTTCTAAGTATTATGTTCCCTTCGTTTTGTGTTTAGGATCAATGAAACCGTGCAATTTCATCGATCTGGTTTTATATGTTATAGCAATATTGATAGAGTGCTTTAAAGTGTACTTTCATTTTCTCTTTCGCGAGTTGCGCATCTTGGTTCTTAATGGCATCGAACACCTCTTGATGTTCCTTAATTCCCATAAATGCCAAGCCTTTATCACAAACATGATGTTCTTCAAATTTGGTAATAATCTCCGGTGTTATGATCAACATGAAGGTGTTCATGGTGCTGTTGCCACTGGCCTTTGCAATTGCCAAGTGAAACAATAAATCTTCTTGCACCGCATCTTCTCCATTTTCCACTTTTCTGCTATACGCTTCCAAAGCTTCTTTCATCTGCACCAAATCTTGCTCCGTTCTACGTTGCGCCGCCAACCGAACCGTCTTGAGTTCTAGTAAAATCCTCGTTTCGACCAACGATTTGAAGTCCGGATCTTCCAAGCGTAAGATATCTTCCATCATTCCGTTCATGGCAACTTGACCAATGTCTGCAACAAAGGTCCCACTCTGGGGCTTCGATTTTAATATGCCATAAAATTCTAGTTTTTGTATCGCTTCCCTCACATTGGTTCTACTGACCTCAAACTTTTCCGACAATTGTCTTTCGGATGGCAGTTTATCACCGGGTTCAAGGTTTTTGTAGTTCATTAAATCCCGGATCTTAGATATGATTTGATTTTGGATTTCATGATTTTCACTTTTTGTGAGGACTTCTAATTTCATATCTTTTTTAAATCTTTAAAATTGGTTAACCAGATTGGTTTGTTAAATTTATGAAATTTAACACTGGATCGCAAAGCTCTGATGATTTCTTCTGATAAATTCAGCAACCAAACGGTCTTTGCTCTAATTCGAAGCACTTTTACCGGCTCAGACCAACCGGTAAAGCGCCTCAAAAAACTAACTCAAACAACTTTCTTTTCTACATTGATTTGACAGTAGCCATTATAGCTCTTAATGGCTAACGGTTAAATCATAGTACTTTACCGTCGCAAAACTGGATTCATCTTTGCTTTGCAAGTAATTACCCGCTTTAAAATAATTTTCGAACACACTCCATTTTTCCATATGTATGCCGTCATACACAACTGAATCGTCCTCATTTAAAATTACCTCTAACCTTCCGTTGGATGCAATAACTTCCAGTGTAAATTTATCCGTTCCTATCTCCTCCGGAAAAGTATGTCCTTCGTCATCGGTCCAAGCATCGGTAAATAGCATTTCTTGATCTGAAACATTCAGGTCTTTCAATACTTTTGTTTTAACACGTACCTTTCCCTTCTCCCAATAAATCTTTAAGACCGGAGGGGCGTTATTGTCATCCTCGCCGATAAGGTCTCTTTGTTCATTGGTTAATCTGCCATGTATTTGCATCACAATGGTTCTGTCATATTCTCCCGAAGACTTCGTTGATATATTGGGTACTGCCAGTGTGCCTTTCATTCTACCACCTTCTGGGAAGGTCCAATTATCAGAATTGCTCCCAGGGGTCATTTGTTCGCGTAGCTCGGTTCTCGAATAAGTCGAATTGGGGGTCGAAGAACCTGGCACCGTATAAAAGACCAATGTACCGTCGGTAGAGTCATTATACATATAGGGCATTAAAGCACTGTTTGTTCGATAATCCAATATGGCCGGTGGCTTTACTTCTATCGGTTTGCCATCGTCGTCTCCGACCGGCAAGGTCACTTTCCAATTGCTCAAATCAATCTCGTTCAAGAGAAAAGAATCATCTACCGGATCTTCCGAATCAGTATCCGGGTCCGGGTCGGGTACCTCATTTTCAATATTTACTTCTTCGGGCACCTCCTCTTTGGAATCGGTAGCACAGGAAGTAATCAGGAACATAAGCAGCAAAACCGACATCATTATATGCATTCCCGCTTGGCAATCGCGCTGTTGACCGAAGCCTTTCTTTTTTATCATTTCTATCATTGATTTCTAGTGTTTCGCACTTAGCCCAAATACTTTTACGGAAGCAAAAGCCCCTTCATCACGTGTCTGAAAGTAATTTCCCACCTTAAAGTAGTTTTCAAAAATTCCCCAGCGCTTTATACTGGGACTATCATAGACAAAAAATTCGCTTTTATTCAAGGAAACGACCATCTTACCATCACTTACGTTCACCTCAATTGTAAATTTCCGAAAGCCCACCTCCTGTTCAAATGTTTTTCCCTTATCATCGGTCCAAGCTTCTTTATGTAAAATTCCTTCATTATCTACACCTTCATACTTCAAGACCTTTGTCTTGACCCTTATTTTGCCATTCTGCCAGTAAATCTTCAATATGGGCGGTGCGTTATTATCTTTTTGACCGATCAAATCGCGTTGCGCATTTGTCAGTCGCCCATGAATCTGGGCAATAATTACCTTGTGATATTTTCCATCCGCAGCCCTGGAGACATCACCCATCGCCATTTTGGCCTTTAAAACGCCTCCTTCCGCAAAGGTCCAGTTTACATTATCATCACCGGGAACCATTTGCTCCCGAAGTTCAGACCTTGAATATTTTGTATTTGCAGTGGTCGCATCCGTAGGTTTGGCATAAAAAACCAATGCTCCCGCCGTTGAATCATTATACATATACGGTTTTAGCGTCTCGTTGGTAGCATACGCCAGAATTTTAGGAGGACTAACACTAATGGCACCTCCCTTTCCCTTACCTTCGGGGATAGTCACTTTCCAGTTGGTTAAATCTACCGCTGGAAGTTTTACTTTCTTTTTCCGCTTTTTGTGTTTTTTAGTTTTCGAAACCTTGCCGGTATCTACTGCTTGGCACGTACCATTTACAGCAACGAATGTCACTATTAAAAATGCTACTATATGTTTTCGAAAAATCCTCATTCTACCAAGTCGTTATTGGCCTGAAAAATAGTATGTAGGCCCTTGTTTAAAATTTATTCGATGATACAACCACCCAGACTCATACGATGAGCCCGGGTGGTTCTCATCTTCATTAATGGTTTATCCCTAATTAATCCTGGGTGATTTCGATGTTATCAAAGAAAGCTTCGGCAGCATTGTCGATCACATCTTTATTCCTGACATAAATCACGATTTCATTGGTAGACGCCGTAAATTCAAAGGTACTGGTAGCATACGCATCACCAGCGGTGGCGAAAATATTTGGAATCGCAAAATACGCATCGATTGCAGGATCTGAAGTTGAGGCATTGATACCGACCTCATCTTCAATTTCAGTATTTAAAATGAATACTTCGGACGTTATGCCGTCTGCAGTGGTCCTTGCATCGATAGAGAACGTATAGGTCTCTCCTTGTTGCACGGTAACTACTTGATATAAACGACGGCCTCTCTCATCTAATTTGGCACCTCTTGTACCATTGTTCCCATCGCTTGTAGAGCCTGCTTGCTCACTGTTATCACCATAAAAACTATCGAGCCAACTATCCAAGGCGCCATTATCCCAAAGTGGATCGTAAGGGCTAGGAATCTCATTTCCATCATTATCCACCACGGTGCTATTTGGAGTCATATCCCAAGCATCCGCATTGTCACCCGTATTCACGGTAAACTCATCAAATGTACCATTGAGTACTTGCACTACAAAACCTTCCGACACGACCAACTGTTCGGTAGCCACGTCGGTAGCGCCGGTAATACTATACGCAGTTAAAGTCACATCATAGATTCCATCTTCCGAATAGGTATGTGACGGGTTCATTCCGGTAAACTGGAATCCGTCTCCAAATTCCCATAACAACATCACTGCATCCTCAGAAGCATCTGTAAAACTGTACGTTCTGTAGTCATTGGGATCGACCTCGAAAGTAAATGCTGCCGTAACGGGAGCTTGTATGTCGATGGTTTGACTTAAAGCGGTAGATAAATTGGTTTCTCCTATTGCCGTAAGCGTAACGGTATATTCAGCGGCCGAATCGTATGTATGTGTGGGGGATTCTTCCGTGGAGGTATTTCCATCTCCAAAATCCCATTCATACGCGATGGCGTTGGTTGAGGAGTTGGTAAAGGTATACTCCAGAAAATTAGTTTCACTTTGCGCAGAACTAAATCCTACAGAAGGTGGTACCGCCCCGGGAAGACCTACATCAATGGTAAAATCATCGAGTCTGGCCTCAACGTCCCCATTAAAGAAATAAATCGCGACGGTATTATTGATACCTGAATTAAACGACAATTTCTGTTGCAAATAAACATCTGGCTCCGAATCATCGGTCACGGTGACGGACGCAATCGTTCCATCCGCCGCTTCTTCGGCGGTCGTGAACGTTCCCCCATTTTCCGTTACCCCCAAAACCGATACAATTAGTCTAGGATCGGAAGAACCGCTAAGCATCGTGTACCAAAAACTTAAGTCGTAGTTGGTATCCGGTTCTACGGTAATTTCCTGATAACCCGCACGATCTGCGGCAGGCAGTGGTAGTTTGGCCCCTTGATCTCCGAAGGTTACCGGGCTACCGGTAATCTGAATTACCCCTCCGATATCATTACGCCAGGAGTCACGACCATCTCCGCCCCCTTCTGGGAGGGTGTCATCTTCAAAACCTGGTTCTAAAATGATGGGCTGAAACGGGCCTTCAACAACCATAACATCAATGGTTACGGTTCCTTCGATACCATTTCCATCCGTGGCGGTCAAAGATACCGCATAGGTGCCCTCACCGTCTTCAAATGTGAACGTTGGGTCTTCCTCGTCGGAGGTATTGCCATTTCCAAAATCCCACGCATAATCCAAAGCCTCCGTAGAAAGATTCGTAAAATTGATCATTCTAAAATCATCCGATGAGGAAGCGTACGAAAAGTTTGCTTCAGGAAATACCGTATCGGCTTTTGAATTTGATTCTGGCAATTCATCCCTGAAAATTTCGTCACCAACACAACTCACTATAATACTGGTCGTTACCAAACAGAGTAACAACAGCTTTGTTTTGTCAAAAAAGTTTAATTTATGTCTCATTGTTTTCATGTTAGTATTAATACCCTGGATTTTGTGTCAACAGCCCATCGCTTATATTGATTTCCCTTGCTGGAATCGGTAACAATAAGGCTCTGGCTGAAAAGACATATCCCATTTCGTCGGCGTGTGCACTCAAAACGGTTTCTGCAACCCCAAATCTGAGTAAATCATACCAGCGTTGGTTCTCAAATGCCAATTCTACGCGTCGTTCAGTTAAAAGTTCTGTTTTCGATACACTGGAGACACTGTTAGGAGCTGTATCGGGAAATGCCCGATCTCGAATCTTTTGAAAAGAGGTCAACGCCCCGATATCAGAGGTGCTTGTACCTGAACCGATCGCAGCTTCTACATGCATTAACAATACATCGGCATAGCGTATGGCGATGTAATCGTTCCCCGCATTCCGCGCATTTTCGCCGTACGAAGGAGGAGAGGTCGTAATGTCGGAACCTTCCGGTAAAAACTTTATTACTTCGCTCGAAGTTCCAAAGGTCGTAAAGGATACCGCGGTTCTATCGCCACCAAATGCCGTAAAATCGGCGATCAAGTTATCATTTACTATATTCTGACCATCTTCCCTACCTTGCCGAAAAGCCGATGTAAACTCTGCCGAAAATCCTTGACTTTCTAGTGGGTTACCTGCGGCATATTGAATCGCAAAAATAATTTCGTCATTCAATTCATTATAAAAGACATCCGAAAAATTGGGTTCCAAATCAAACTCCGCGCTATTGATAATCGACTCACACAATTGTTGGGCACCCGCATAATTACGGGTCGGCTGTGTCATATATACCTTGGCCAATAGTGCCTGGGCGGCCGCTTTTGAAGCCCTAGCTTTATGGGAATTATCCAGAACATTCGCAGCTTCCTGCAAATCTGCCACGATTTGGGCATAAATCTGTTCCTCTGGTATTCGTGTAAAAAGCGCCTCGTTATCAGTGGGGCCAACGACTTCTGTTACCAAGGGTACATCACTAAACAAACGTACTAGTTTGAAATAGGCATAGGCTCTTAGAAACTTGACCTCCGCCGTATAACTTGCCCTATTTGCCTCATCGGCAACTTCTATAAAGTTCAAGACATTATTGGCCCTGAAAATCACTTCATACATCGAGGCATAAAAATCCTCCGACTCCACATTGTTCGCATTGACCACATATCGGTGAAAATCCGATTTTGAGCCTTCAAGTGTGGCATTCCTCGTATTATCGGTTCTATGTTCGGTTAAAAGGTGTTCAAATTGCACCCCTCTGTTGGCAACGCCAATATTGGTCACCGTGCTTTCATTCACTCCTTGGAGGGCATCATAGACGCCAAATACCCCGGCCAAGACATCATCATCGGTTTGAAAAAAAGCATCGACCACCACTACGGTATCTGGCAATGGATTTAAGAACTCTTCAGTATCACATGAAACAAAAACGGACACTGTTACGGCAAAGATTAAATATTTTATATGTTTCATTATTCTATTTTTTTATTTAAAAATCAATGTTCACACCGAATGTCACCGTCTTAAATATCGGAGTACCGGCCCGTTGGGAACCGTAGGCTCTAGGATTGCTGCCATCAACATGTTCTGGGTTGAATCCGTGATAATCGTCAGCAGTGATATAAATCAAATTCTGGGCCGTGGCGTATAGTCGCAAACCATCCAGTCCTACGCGATCGAGCACATCAGACGAAAAGTTGTACCCAAGATTTACGTTGCGTAGGGAAAAATAATCCGCACTTGCAATCACTTCACTTGTCAACACCTTTTCCTGGATAAAGGATGGATGCGGAACAAGCCCGTCGGCCACCGCTTGCAATTCACCCCCACTTCTGGTTCTGTTTCCAAACCAGTTATAGAAATATTGGTCCCCTATGTTATTTACTTGGGCTCCTAAACTTCCTTGCACCATGAAGGAGAAATCAAAGTCTCCCATTCTAAATTCATTCGTAAAGCTGTATACCAAATCTGGGTATGGATCTCCTAAAATAGTTTTGTCTTCCTCGGTTATAATCCCGTCACCATTTAAATCCTTAACGATGGTATCATCGGCTTGGCCATTGATTCGATTCCAAGGATTGTCTACATAGGTAGTTCTAAAAGAAGTGTCATCATAGGCTTCTGTATCTACCACATATCCCCAAAATGACGAGATAGGTTCTCCGATTCGGTTGATCCATTGTGAATTTCTACCGTAGGTATCTTCGATCAAGGCATTGTTGGAATCTCCAAAACTGAGTAATTCATTTTGGTTGGTAGATGCGATCAAGGTCGAATTCCATCCAAAATTTTCGTTCACAATGTTTTTGGTTCTCAACTCAAACTCCCATCCCCTATTTTGTACTTCTCCCAAGTTGACTATACCGTTGGAAAATCCGGTAAGATACGATACCGGGTTGTTCAACAGCAATTCATCACTGTTACGTTGGTAGTAATCCAAGGATCCGGTTATTCTGTTATTTAAGAATCCGTAATCCAGTCCTATGGTCGATTCTTCCGAAGCTTCCCATTGCAACAATGCGTTTGCGATATTCAGTGGTGAAACCCCTGAAACGGTCACACCGTCTACAATTGCGTTTGAATTTTGCAACAGTGCCAAATACGGCCAAGTATTTACCACTTCGGTGCCTACGTTGAAATTCTCGGCCCCTGTAAGACCGTAACTAGCTCTAAATTTTAGATTGCTGACCGTTTCGCTATTCAGCAGAAAATTTTCTTTGGCAACATTCCAACCTACCGATACCGCGGGGAAATTACCCCATTTGGAGTCGATCCCAAAAACCGAACTACCGTCTCTTCTAAAAGAAGCATTGAATAGGTATTTGTCTTTATAGGCATAATTGATTCGTGCGAAGTAACCGATCTTTTTTAACTCGGTGTTGGATTGGAACACGGTCGTATTTTCAGGATTGGCCCCTTGTACGTTCTTGAGACGATCATCGGTAAACCCACTTGCATTCACTTGGCTCGTTTCGCTTTTTCGTTGCTGTACGGTAAGGCCGCCCAATAAGTTAAGGTCGTGATCCCCGAACGTCTTGTTATACGATAAGGTATTATCAGAAATAAGACGGGTACGAAACCTGTTCTCCAAGAAATAGTTCGATCTGCTCGCACCGGCCGCATGGTAGTTGGTACCATCATAACGGTCTCTTTTTCGTTGTTCAAGTGTGATCCCTAAAGATGTTTTTGCCGTTAGCCCTTCTAAAAGTTCATAACTAAGATAGGTAGAGCCAAATAACTTGGTATTGAACTCATAGTGCTCTCGCTCTACATATTGTTGATAGGGATTCGAATCCCCAGAAGTACGGGGTCGTTCTGTATTCCCGTCGTTATCCAAATCCAAATTGATCAGGTGGTTTTCAAAAAAGTAATCGCCCACCCCCACATTCGGGTAGTTATCGCGATTAATGAACTGCAAGGTTTCTTCCGTATGAAAAATAGGCAACCAAGGCGACTGACGCGTTGGGTTATGGATCGAGGTCGGCAACCGTCTTTGTTCCGTATAGGAAGGTGTTGCCCGAATTCCAAATTTAAACCGATCTCCTATTTTGGAATCTACTTTCAAATTTGCAGTGTACAATTTGTAATCATCGGTAATAACAACCCCTTCATCATGCAGATACCGCAAGGAAGTACTGAACTTCGTATCCTCGGTACCGCCGCGAGCGGACAACGAATGGCTTGTAACCGTTCCCCCGTTAAAAAAAACATCTTGCCAGTCCCGATCAATTCCTGTAGTAGCGACCAATAGTTGGGCATACAAGGTTTCTCCGGAAAGGGTTCCCGTTGCAGCTTGCTCTACTCTTGCCCAATCGGCAACACTCTTGCGATAATCATCGCTTCCGTGCGCTTGCTTGTAGCCCGTGTAGGTTTGATAGCTGAATTTTGTTTTTCCTGTTTTACCACTTTTTGTAGTGATCAGGATTACCCCATTGGCACCTTCACTACCATAAATAGATGCGGACGCCGCATCTTTCAGTACTTCGAAAGACTCCACATCGTTCATATCGATGTTCGCAAGGAAATCTGAACTTACCACAATACCATCTACGACCAAGGCCGGACCGGAATCTGCCGTGATAGACCCAACACCCCTTATGGTGATCGTAGGAGCTCCACCGGCTTCCGCATTGGTTGCCTGGATGTTTACCCCGGAAACCTGCCCGATTAGGGCATCATCGACCCTTGATACTGCAATTTGATCCAACGTTTCATTGGTAACCTTTGAAATAGAACCAGTAATTGTGGATTTTTTCTGAGTACCATACCCTACTACCACTACCTCATCGAGTTGGGCAGCGTCTTCGACCATCACTACGTTTATACTTGTCTGCCCACTTATTATGACCGATTGGCCAACATAGCCTAAGGCTGAAAATTGAAGCACGTCGCCTTCGGTTACGGTAATTTGAAAATTCCCATCAAAATCGGAGGAAGTCCCCTTGGTGGTGTTTAAAATTACAACGTTTACCCCAGGAACAGGTATGCCCGCTTCATCGGCAGTTGTTCCGGACAGGGTATAGCCGTCCTGAGCAAATAATGCAATGTTGACGAACAACATCACAATAAAAGTGAATTTCATTTTTAATTTCATTTGTGATTCTTATTAAGTTAGCAAATAGGTACATACCCTTTTGGGCGTGCAGGTCTGTAGGTGAACCTAGTCCTCGTACTGTGTTTACTAAAACCACGCGGGAACCTTTGAAGTAAAGGATTTTTCCTATTTTTGCAATAGGCATGTATGTTTTGATACCTGCATGTTTTAGTATTACTTCCCTTCGAAATGAAGTAATCAATTTTCAAAAGGATGGGCGTGCACCCGTCCTTTTTTTTGTAGCGTACTTTATGTTTTCATGATGCTTCGATTAGGTTAAATTGAGTTTCGTTTAGTGTTTGTTAAATTGGTTTTCCATACTGGTTAACCAATTTGGTTGACCAAATATATGTTATTAGTTTGTTAAATAAAAATTAATTTAAAATTTTATGATGCCTTTTTTTGACAACCTAGCAATTTGGTTCCCAGACTATTATTGGTTTGGTAAAAAAAAGGACCTTAAATTACGAGAAAGCCAGTCCACCGTTAATATCGATATTGGCGCCGGTAATAAATGAAGTAGCCGCAGAAGCCAAACAGGCCACGGTATTCGCGATTTCCTCCGAAGATCCTTGCCGACGTAAGGGGGTCATACCTTCTACCTTTGTACGCACCTCATCCTTGGTGAAGGTATCGTGAAAAGTAGTTGCTATCATGCCTGGGCAGAGAGAGTTTACCCGAATTCCTTTCGGGCCAACCTCCTTCGCCAACCCTCTTGTAAAGGTCATGACCGCTCCTTTTGAGGTTGCATAGGCCAACGACCCGCCACCACCGCCATCTCTTCCGGCTTGCGAAGCTATGTTTACAATGGCCGCACCGGAACCCATATGTGGCAAAACTGCTTTACAGGCCAAAAAGGTAGAGTTTAAGTTCAATTGAATGACTTTATCAAAAAAGGCTTCATCCATCTCTGCAATAGTTTTTCTGGCCACCAGCCCTCCCGCATTGTTCACCAGAACATGGATCGCACTTCCAAAAGCCTCCCGGGTTTCCTTGACCAAATTGTCTACATCGGCCTTTTTCGTCATATCTCCTTTCACGACGATTGCCTCGCCTCCCACAGCTTTTATCGCATTCAAAGTTGCTTCGGCATTTGCCTCGTTATTAAGGTAATTTACAACCACCTTTGCGCCCTCGTTTGCGAACTTCAGCGAAATTGCCTTTCCGATATCTCTGGTCCCTCCTGTTACTATGACCACCTTTCCTTTTAAATCCATCCTTTCTTATTTTGTCATGAAATCTTCCCGAATCGGGCTAAAAACGTCGATTAAAACTCCTTCCTTCGTGCATATGGCACCGTGCAATACATGGGGCGGGATATAGACCGTATCCCCTCCTTTGACCAAACGGGTCTGCTCCCCGATAGAAAATTCAAACTCCCCGCTTTCTACATAGGTTACCTGTGAATGATAATGTTCATGCTTATACCCCACTCCTCCTTCCGAGAAGTGTACTTTCACCAGCATGATGTTGTCATCATACCCCATAATTTTCCTTTTCACACCTTCTCCTACAGCCTCCCACTCTAGGTCTTGATCTAAAATAAATTCCTTACTAGCACCAAATGTTTTCATCAATTTTAAAATTTTAATTTACTGAAACCCGACGATCAAAAGTTCGATGCTAGCATAAGGCTAGCGGTTTGTATTCGAAAAATACTTCTGTTCGTATGCATTTCATGTGGTTCTTAACTTTTCTATACGGGCTACTTTGGCGGGGTACCCATCCCAACCGTGGCTTCCCTAAACCAAACTTCGGTGTAGCAACCATTCTCATACTGCTTTGGAATATCGCCCCCATACGTTTCTGCACCCGCGCACCAAACCATATTTTTTTCAGGGCTCTTACCGTTGGTCTGGTTATAAGCACCTTGTTTAAAATAGTTTAACTCACCACTATACGCACTCGCCCGTTCAATACCATCTTGCCCTATGGGTACAAACAGTTTTTGCACCTGTGCAGGCAGGCTCGATTTTCTTGTATACTCGGAAGAAATTAAATTCTTGGTAAAGGTTTTTGTTGCATGATTATCACTGGTAAAGGTGAGGTACATGACCCCCTTATATACATTAACTTCGTAACTGAATTCCTCTCCTAACGCAATCCCGTCAGTAGGTTCGGCCGGGTATTCATTTTTGGCTGGCCCGACAACGGACATGTCATGGCCCCATACCGGGGTCGAATAATCCCATCTCCCAGAATTATCATCTCCCGCCGTATTGATCTCATAATTCCAAAAAACAGATCCCTTGGTATGCCCCGGGAATTTCTTGTAGAATATTTTTAAAGGCTCATTTTCATGCCCTTCGCCACTATGGATCTGACCGACCACCGTAGCATAAGCGGCCGCCACCCGGGCATCTCCGGAGACCGAGACCTGCATTACCTTACAGGTACCCGTTAAGCGCCCGCCTTCTTCAGGTGTCCATTCTCTTTTTTCATGCAATTCGGTTCTCGTATTACTGGAATTTTTGGAGGTTACTCCCGAATTTGGTGTTTTGTACACTACCCAGCGCCGCGTGCCATCGATAACGGTATAGAAGAAATCAGGATGTTGAAAATTGACCAGGTTTTCCGCGGTGGTCCCGTCCCCCATCAATATTTTAAAGTTATCCATGAAAGGAATCACTTCATTGGGGTACACCGTTTTGGCACTTAAACCATCATTGGCTTCGAAATACCCGGCATTGGAAATAGCATCATCACTAATGGTAATCTGGGCCGATTTAAACCATACTTCCGCAAAATTCCCATCTGCGTATTGTTTTTGAAGGTCACCGCCGTGGGTTTGGGCGCCAGAACACCATACCTTATTTACTTTGGGATCCTTTCCATTGGTTTGGTTGTAACACCCCAACTTAAAAAAGAGGCCTTCGTCCGAATAGGCATTTTTCCGTTCTACACCATCTTGACCTATCGGCACAAATAGTTTTTCAACCTGTTCCGGCATCCCTGATGGTTCGGCATACTCAGAGGAAATAAGGTTTTTCGTAAAGGTCTTGGTTTCATGTCCTTCACTCGTAAAGGTCAGGTGCATCATACCATCCTTAATTACTACTTCATAGTTGAACGCCTCCCCCAACGCAATACCATCTTCCGGTTCTGGCGGAAATGTATTTTCGTCCGTACCGACCACCGAAAAATCATAGCCCCAAATGGGATAGGAATAATCCCATCTTCGTGAATTGTCGTCACCGGCGGTATTTATTTCATAATTCCAAAAGACAGAACCTTTGGTATGGCCGGGAAACTTTTTGTAAAATATTTTCAGGGGTTCGTTTTCATGACCGTCCGCACTGTGAATCTGGCCCACCACTACCGAGTAGGTGGCCGCAACGCGTGGATCACCGGTGGTCGAAACATTCATGACTTTTAGGGTTGCGTTCATTTTGGCCTCGGTATTTGGTACCCATTTTTTCAATTGGGCGAGCTCGGTTCTCGTGTTGTTCGAGGTGCCGTGGGTATTGCCCGCATTGGGCGACTTAAATACTACCCAATCACCCTGCTCGTCTGATGTTGCATAAAAGAAATCCTTGTTTTCATAGTCAACCGCCTGGCCCACATTGGTACCATCACCAAGAATTAAATTCCAATGCTCGAAAAATGGTATCACATCATTTGCATTCTTCGCGATGGTAGATTTTTCACTCCCCTCTATCTCATGCTCCTTCTTATTTGTGTCTCCACAACTTCCTAACAAGAAAACGCCACTTATCAATAGTAAAGAATGGGCAAAAGTAGATTTCATTATGCTGTAGTTCATGTTACTTTTTTGTATTTGTTGCCTGTGGCGTGTGCTAGTACTAGACTCGGCTTTTTTAACAGCCCTTATATTTTGCCAATGTTTGAAATGAGACGTACGTACTAATAAAAACGCCTTATCGTAGAACGAACTTATCCCTGTTGCAAATTGGTTTACCAAATTGGTTTACCAAAAATACGGCTATTTCTAAGATTCACAAATTTTTAACAATAAATCGACCAATATTGTTTAAAAATACCCTCTTTTACCGATGAATAGCATTAAATGGACACTACAGTCTCCCGAGCAACTTTTTTCTTCGAAGGTTTTCTCCGTTGAAATTATCATCCCCCCTTAGCGCGAACGGCACTGCTTTTTGTTCCGCGATACAAGAGGTATTCCCGTTCCGCAACGGTGCTATTAAACGGGACGTGCAATTATACGCTTGCCTAGTACATGAGTTTGAGCGGAAGGTTTTCTTCGGTGATGATCTTGCCCGAATTTTCCATTTCGTTGTTTGCCTGGGAATTATTTTTTGCCCCCCATAGTTGGGCGATCAATTTTACTTTGTTGTTCAGAAATCGATTCCCCGATAGCTGTACATTGATAATACCATAGGTATTGAGCAACATCCCGTTTTCCTCTTTTGCACCGCATTGCACAAAGGAACTGTTCGTAACAATCAAATTGCCACCAACAGTAGATTCATCGTACCCTCCTCTATAATAGTCGATTACGTTTTTATCGACCTTTTCAAATCTACAGTTATGAATCAATACATTTTCTGCATTGTATTCGCCACGGTCATCCGTTTCTTCCGACAGCTCTAACCCATTGGAGCAGTTTTTAATCAAGGTGGAATTGAATTCAATAAATTCGGAGAACGAGTACTTATATCCCTTGAGAACATAGTCAAAATCAAGGATTTCACAATCCACGACCGTAAGATTGTATAGGCTTGACATCTTGTTCTTTAAACTGGCAAACGCGTATTGTTGCCCCGTCCCTTTCAGGTGAATACCTATAAGGGTAAGGGCTCCCTTCGGATGCATTTCAAATACGGGGGTCTTAGGCATTCCATGATACTGAATTATCGCTTTCTTCGTGGCATCCGCAGTCATTATACGAAGGGTCTTGTCGATTTTCAAAGATGCCTTCAACTTATATAGGTCGGAGGTCAACAGTAGGGTATCGCCACTTTTAGCGTTTAGAATCGCCTTCCTCAACTGGGTTACTGAACGGACTCGGTGTATCTTGGAAGCACCCCTATTTGAAGCGCTTTGAGAATACCAGTCCGGGCCGTATTGAGAAGTATCCATCAAATTGGGTTTCGTAGCCGGTATCCCGGAAATCGCACCGACCCAATTATGACGTTCCCGTGAATTGCCCAATAAATCGGTTTTGATCCGATCGAACTCGAAACCTTGGTACGGTTTAAAATTCGATAGGCCCTTTCCCGGCACCAAGATATTTTTCGCTAGTTCCGAAAGGGAGAATCCGTTACTTTCGATTCCGGGAAGCTCTTTAAAGATAACACCTTGATTATTGATTACGTTTTTTTGGAAATCGATACCGTCTAAAGAATCATGGGCTACGACAGGTTGCACATCACCGGCATCATTATAGATAAGATTGTTGGCCAAAATGGTACGAATAGGTCGCGCCGACCTTATTTCGGAGGGTGGGAGAATATCTTTTTGGTCTACGTTAGATCCCACTCCGAACTGCCATGGGGAAGTACAATTTACCCAGGAATTGTGGGCCACCACAACATCGGTAACCTGTATATATCTGTTTAGGGGTGATTTTGGAATACCGTTCATTACTGCAAGCGGACTTCTAAACGTTTTCCCTTTGAGGTTATAGAAATAATTGTTGGTCACCCAATGTCCTGTACCTATTAATCGTACACCCCCTATCTGCTCGGAATGCACATCGCCTATAAAGTAGTTTCCATCAATGATACAGTAGTTGCCATGTCTGGTCACCAAGGAGCCTTCACTTTTGTGAAAAATATTGTTTCTAAACTCATTAAAATTTGACTTGCTGGAAATAACCTCCACTTCACCGTTGCATCGATCAAAAAAATTGTTGGCGACCAGTGTATAACTTGGGGCCATGGAAGTATAACTATTACCAAGTTGTATGGTTTCCGCACTGGGGCCGCCCTTTGGAGGTCTTGGCCCAAAATAATTATGATGTATGCGATGATAATTCTTAATGCTTCTGTTTCCTTCCAGATCGACCCTAATGGTAGGCCCCCTATTAGATTTACCGGCAATATAACAGTGATCAAGCTCGTTGTATCGCCCTCGTAGCAGCACCCAAAGATCCGTTAGGTTTCGTTGGTCCTTATTATAGTCCAGGATGACACAATTGGTAATTCGGGAGTGATTGGCAACCGTATCCCGATCAATTGCAAACTCGATAACGGCATTGGAAGGAGAAGCACCATTGGTAAAATACAAACCGCTGACGATCAAGTACTCACCCCCGAGTTTCAAATCCGATTTTCCGCCGATTCGAACCTCCCCGGCAGTTTCCGCCCTCAAGGTTATCGGCCGCGTCTCTTCGCCATACCCCACAAATCGGATGCTCACATCATCCCAATTCCCGTTGGCCATTACTATCTCATCTCCCGGATTTGCACTGGCCAGTGCCGTATTCAATGCTTGGATATCTTTTACATATGTGCGCTTTCCATTCCCATTTTTGGCAAATGAACACCATAAAAGGAGGGTGCTAATCAGTACTAAACTATGTTTTATCATTTCACTTATTTCAGTGTTTTTATAGAATTCCTTTAAACAGCTATCAATTGGTTGTTTGCATTTTTATACGCACTGGTTATAAAAAAGTTTTACTAAGAGTCTGTTTTTATAATTGGTTAACCAAATTGGTAAACCAAAAATACATATATTTGTAATATCCGCAACTATTTAACTATAAATCCGCAGACCAACCGTAAATCAGCCTTAAAATGAAGGGTATCAAAAAAGTCTCCAGAAGAAATTTCACCAAGTTATCGGCTAGCGCGATCGGCAGCATTCCCCTTATGGGTTTCAATACCGAACTGTTGAGTTCTCCACAAAACAGGTTCGATGAACTCAATGTAAATTTATTTTCCAAACACCTGCAATTTCTTGACTATAACAACATGTCGGAAGCTGCGGCCGAAATGGGTTTTAATGGTCTTGACCTGACCGTTCGGGCAAAAGGTCATGTCTTACCCGAAAAGGTACTCGATGATTTGCCCAAAGCGGCGGAAGCGATGAAAAAACACGGGCTTCATACGCAACTACTGACTACCAATGTTTGGGATACGAACGGGAGCGAGCCCATAAATGTCCTGAAAACAGCAAGTAAATTAGGCTTTTCCCATTACCGAACTGGGTGGTTAACCTATCCTGAAGATAGAACGATCGAAGAAAGTCAGTTGATGTACGGGAAACAATTTAAAGACTTAGAACTCCTTAACAAAAATCTGAAGTTAATAGGTTGCTATCAAAACCATGCCGGAAAACATGTTGGAGCGCCTATTTGGGACCTACTACCCATTTTAGAGGCTACAAACAACGAACATGTCGGATGCCAATATGATATAAGGCACGCCGTTGTTGAAGGGGGTACTAGCTGGGAACTCGGGTTACGGCTTATACGCCCTTTTATTAAAACAATCGTCATCAAAGATTTTAAATGGGGTCTGTCAAATGGAAAATGGAAGCCTATAAACACGCCTCTGGGAGAAGGGTCGGTTGACTTCGGTCGCTATTTTTCACTGCTTAAAAAATATCAAATCAACGTACCCATTTCACTCCACTTGGAATACGATTTAGGAGGCGCGGAACATGGGGACAAAAAAATAAAGATTGACAAAAAGATCGTTTTTGAACGGATGATCAAAGACTTGACCTTCCTAAGGGAAACGTGGCGACGAACCAATTAAAACAATATCATAAACATCTAAATCCTATGGACAGTATATCCAATGCCACAATAGAAGATCTTAAAAAGGTAAGCACGGCAACCATTGCCACCTGTTTGTTTAAGAAAGGACTTAAAAACCAGTATATTCAAGGGGTACAGCCGTTACAATTGGGGGGCGCTACTATGGTGGGGCCTGCTTTTACCCTTCGATACATCCCGGCCCGTGAAGATTTGAATCCCATTGCCGTTTTTAAGGACAGATTACACCCGCAGCGCGTGGCGGTCGAAGAATGCCCTGAAGGCCATGTGTTGGTCTTTGATAGTAGAAAGGATGCTCGGGCGGCCTCCGCAGGGTCTATCCTAGCGACCCGTTTAATGGTACGCGGAGTAGCGGGCATGGTTACCGATGGTGGCTTTCGAGACTCCGGCGAAATAAGAGAATTGGATTTCCCCGCTTTCCATCAGGCACCCTCGGCCCCAACAAATTTAACCCTGCATCAAGCCATCGATATCAATGTGCCGATCGCTTGCGGGGAGGCGGCCGTTTTTCCGGGAGATATTGTCGTGGGGGACGATGATGGAGTCATTGTGATTCCCGCAGCAATTGCCAATGAGGTCGCAGCAGAATGTATTGAGATGACTTCGTACGAACAGTTCGTAATGGAGAAAGTGTTAGAGGGCACCCCCATCACGGGCCTTTACCCCCTTACGAATGAAAAAATCAAAGAAGCCTATAGAACACGAAAAAAACACTAGGGTTTCACCACAGAACTCTTAATCAATAGTATTGCTTTAAAAACCATACAAACGAGGTCATACCGGCATAAAAAACGTACCGGCTCACGGTTTACTTTCTTAACTTTGAAAATGTTGGTCCAATATTGTTTTTGACTATTGCGCTGACTTGAATTCGAAAAAGCATTCAAGAAAATGACCGAAGCGTTACTGAAAATTATCGGTGAAAATAAAGATCTAAGTATACAGGAAGTTCAGAATATCAATGACGCTTTTCAGTACTTGAAAGTTACCAAGAACACCCTAATCGAGACAGAGGGCAGCACACCCGAATATCTTTACTTTATCGTTTCGGGATGCATCCGTCTGTTTTACTTGAACGAGACAGGGAGCGAGGTAACCACTTTTTTAGGTAGTGAAAATGATTTTATCACTTCTTTCCTTTCGTTCATCCATCAGGAAAAATCGGCCGAAAGCATGGCCGCCATTACTGACTGCGAAGTGCTTAGGATCAAACATCCGGTCATGAAGGCCCTTATAGACAAAAGCGAAGGCTTTAAAGCCTTTAGCGTTACCATCTTCGAGCATGCCATTGCAACCACAAATCAACGGGCAAATGATTTTGCCACCTTAAATGCTGAAAAAAGGTATGCGAAACTGGTAGAAAACAAACCACATTTAATACAAAATGTACCTTTACAGTATTTGGCTTCCTATTTAGGCGTTCAGCCGGAAAGCCTTAGTAGAATTCGTCGGAATTTTGTTTCCTAACATTTGTTAAGTAGATTGTATCGATACTTGCCCAATTTTGTTGTCTCAATTTAAACAACGAAATGGAGGTATTAAAATCAATCTTACAACTTATTCCGGAAGGAATCATATCTGGCTTGGCCCTCAATGGCACGCTTATCGTCTTGGCTTATTTTTTGGTTTGGAAAAAGTACAAAGAGCGCTTGCGAAATTGGCGCATTCAACTAAAGGAAAAGGTAAACAATACCCAAATAAGAAGAGAATTGAAAAATTCACTCTATACCCTTCTTGTAGGGGCCTCCTTTAGTGCTGTTGTCATTTATCTTAGTACACTGGGCTATACCAAAATCTATATTGATATTACTGAATACAACCTCTTTTATTCTATTTTTGGATTCTTTATCCTATTAATTATCGATGATACATGGTTTTATTGGATACATCGCCTGTTGCACCATCCCAGACTATACCGATTTGTACATAGGGAGCATCATAAGAGTATTGATACGAACCCGTTTACATCCATGTCTTTTCATTTTCTTGAGCCCCTGCTCCTATCCTTATTGATACTCCCGGTATCTTTTGTCTTTCCGATATATGCCCCGGTACTTCTAGCATTACAGGTTTGGGGTATTCTTGATAATATCAAAGCACATTTGGGTTATGAGCTATATCCATCTTGGTGGAACAGGGGTACCTTTCGCTTCATGACCTCCAGTACACACCATAATATGCATCACAGTAAATTTAAGGGGAATTATGGGCTTCATTTCCGGTTTTGGGACCGTTTAACGGGCACAGAATTTGTGGATTACGAAAGGGAGTATGATAAAATTCAAGAACGTAAAAACAAAAACCCTTGAAGCGGCTATCAGCACTACTGCTATTACTTTCATCTATGGGCCTTTTTTCGCAAACCACCTTATCGGGAATCTGGTTCGATAGCGATCATCCTGAAAAGGAAGTGCACATGTACGTTCGGGAGGATGATAAAGTATACGGTACGAACCCAGCAGGCGATTTGGTCTTCAAAGCACTTTCGTACGACTTCAAAAACGAAGTATTCAAAGGCTTTATTGTGTCTCCTGAAAACGGAAAAGCCTTCCCGATTGAAATTGAACAGGCAGGCCCGGACATTTTCACCTTCGAAATCAAACAATTTGTAGTTAAGAAAAAGTTCAAGTTCAGAAGAAAAGAAGGTACGCGATAAACCTTTACAAACGTTAAAAGCCTGTATTCCTAACCTGCGTATATAAGCCATTATAGCTTGAAACCGAGCCACATCGGGCCAACGGCCAATAGAAGCATTGCGATGTTGAAACAAACGTTTGAGGCATTGCCGACTTTAATACAGCACGCACGATTTAAAAAGAACCAAGCAAGAATACCGGTCACTACCGTTTTACGAACCGCTTCCGGTGCTTTGTCATAGACCCAAATTGATAAACACCGAAGCATCGACCCCTGACACACCCCTGTCACCATGCTGTTTTAGCTTTGTAATCAACAACTCACCGGAAGGCTCGGTCTCTTAACGCTCAACCCATCCTGATTACAAACATATCACTTAATACCATCGATCTATGAATTTCTTACAGCAGCGCATGCAAACCGAATTAGAAAACAAATCACTTTTTGAACAGGCCAGGACCCATGCCTATGCCTATATGGACGGAATCAGTGAAATGGATGCTTTCCCGTCCAAATCGAATCTAAAGAACATGGAATATTTTGAAGAACCTCTTTCAAAACATTCATGTGACGCGGTAGCAGTTATACAACAACTGCATCAATATGGTGCTCCGGCTACTATTGCCCAAACAGGAGGAAGGTATTTTGGTTTTGTAAATGGCGGGGCCATTCCCGTATCGTTAGGCGTAAAATGGTTGACCGATGTGTGGGACCAATGCGGGGGACTTTACCTGACCTCTCCCATCAATTCAAAACTAGAATCGGTGTGCGAAAACTGGTTAAAAAACATTTTTGGTCTTCCCAAAACGACCGTGGCCGGTTTTGTGAGTGGTACTTCAATGGCCAATCTTTGCGGTCTAGCCGCGGCCCGTTTTCACCTGCTGCAAAAAATGGGATGGGATATTAATGAAAAAGGGCTACAAGGAGCTCCTAACATTCGTATCATCGCACACGATCAAGCGCATGCCAGCATTAAAAAAACGTTGGCATTGTTAGGGTATGGTAAAAATAGTATTGAATGGGTTGCATCTGACCGTCAGGGAAAATGCCTGTTGGAAGCGCTCCCTCCATTAGATGCCAGCTGCCTTGTGCTTTTACAGGCGGGAAACGCCAACACGGGTTCCTTTGACAATTTTGATGCTATTTGCGACTTGGCCAACAAAGCGGGTGCATGGGTGCATATCGATGGGGCTTTTGGATTATGGGCCGCTGCCTCAAAATCCCTATCCCATTTGACAAAAGGGATTCATAAAGCCTCGTCTTGGGCGGTAGACGGGCATAAAACGTTGAACACTCCGTATGATTCGGGTGTTATTCTATGTAAACATCCGCGAGCCTTGGTCAGCGCCCTGCAAGCCTCTGGGGAATATATTATTTATAGCGAACAAAGAGATCCTTTGTTATATACACCCGAACTATCCAAACGAGCCAGGGCCATTGAACTTTGGGCCACCATGAAGTATTTGGGATCCGATGGGATAGATACAATGATAACCACTTTTCATGAACGTGCAAAACAGCTGGCATCCGGGCTTGCTAAACTAGGGCTTGAAATAATGAACGAGGTTGTATTTAATCAGGTATTGGTTGCAGCGGCACAAGAAAAACATACCGAAGAACTCATTACGTACATACAATGCTCCAAAAAGTATTGGCTGGGCGGCTCTCTTTGGAACGGGAAAAGAGTCATCCGAATTAGTATCTGTTCTTGGATGACCACTGAAGAGGATATCGAAAACATCCTACTGCTATTCAAAAGAGGGTTTGTAAATATTGTGAATCGGGCGACTTAAAGAACGTATTTGGAATACCCAACCCTCCAATTATGTTAAAAATTTATAAATCATAGACCTTTCGGTCTATATGTTAAAATAATTTGTATATTTGTGTCGTTTACCAGCTATTGGTACCAACGAGGTACTTGGCATGTTATCGCATTTTGATGGACAAAGCAGAACGAACAAAACAACATATTCTTAAAGTCAGCGCGGATCTTTTTAACACAAAAGGATATGCGGGAACCGCAATATCCGATATTTTAAATGCGTCAGGTTATTCCAAAGGTGCCATGTACAATGTTTTCAAAGATAAGGACACCCTATCGGAAGAGGCATTTCAATATAACTTTGAGCAGTTACGACTCATTATACGAGGGGCGCTACAATCCGCTTCGGGATCTAAGAAAAAACTGAAAGCTGTGGTGCGCGCTTCCAAAATAACGGCCGAACAAATAAAAGGTGGTTGCCCTATGTTGAATACGGCAGTGGAAGTCGACGATACCAATGAGCGTATGAATGAAATGGTCAAAAAAAACTTTCGCGTTTGGCAAAAGGCAATTGAAGAAGTCATAACGGCCGGCATCGCAAAGAAAGAAATACGGGCCGATGTAAATAGTGAGCAAGTAGCACTTTTTTTGATCGCGTCTATTGAAGGATCCATTTTGCTGTCGCAATCGAAAAAGGATAAAGGAATTTTAGAAATATGTGCCAGGCAACTTGACACCTATATCGATACCTTAAGCTGATTTTTTTTATCCCATTATAGACCGTACGGTCTATATGTTAAATATATAATATGAAAAGATACATCACACTATTCTATTTTCTATCCATTTGTACTATTGGATGGTCCCAAAGTGTTTTAGACACCTATATAACGCAGGGTCTCGAACAGAACCAACAGTTCATTCGCGAACAACTAAATGCCAAGGTTGCCATTGAAGATCTAAAGGAATCTAAAAGTCTTTTTTTTCCAGATATAAGTTTCAATGCAAGTTATACCTTGTCTGAAGGTGGAAGGACCATCGGCTTTCCTGTGGGAGATCTATTAAATCCGGTTTACAAAACACTCAACGAACTTACGGCAACCAATCAATTTCCTGAAAACATTGCAAACGTCGACGAAGCACTCCTCCCCAACAATTTTCATGATACAAAAATACGGGTCATACAGCCCCTTCTTAACACCGACATCTATTACGGCTACAAGGCGAAAAAAGCACAAGTTTCCTTGGTTGAAGAAAAAACCAAAGCGTTCGAGAATGCCCTCATTTTTAAAATAAAGGAGGCATATTACAGCTATTTAAAAATACTAGAACAGCAAAAAGTACTTGAAAACACCCGTGTGGTGGTCAAGGAACTCGTACGGGTAAATTCAAAGCTGGTAAAGTACGAAGTTGCCACCAAAGAGGTGTGGTACAATGCCAAAGCACAATTGTACACGATCGATGCATCGTTGGCAAGCGTCGAAAAAGGAGTGCATGCCGCAAAGAACTTTTTCAACTTCCTTTTGAATCGGGACCTAGAAGAAACCATAGAAGTCGATTTGGATATCAACCCGCAATTTTTCGACCAGAAATTAACGTCGCTACAGGAAACCGCAGTGGCGGCCCGTAGTGAAATTCGTCAGCTACGCAACGGAATAAAAGCCACTGATTTTGAACTAAAAAAGAACAAAGGGTATTTAATTCCCGATATAGCAATTGCTGTAGAAATGGGGTACCAAGGCTTTGACTACTCCTTTGGTAATGAACAGGATTATTACTTGGCAAACTTTAGTCTTTCATGGCCCCTTTTCAAAGGTGGTGGGAACAAAGCGAAAACCAGGCGATCCGCCTATCAAAAGCAACAACTTAAAGCCGAGATGAATGACTTGGAAAACACTATACGTCTTGAAGTTTCGAATGCCTATTACCGCTATTCAGAAACCATTCGCATTCATTCCGCCGCTACCGCCGTACTGAAAAACGAACAGGAAAACTTCAAGATCATTAATGGAAAGTACCGACAAAGTCAGGCAATCCTGGTTGAATTCAACGAGGCCAGAAACAATTTGACAACCGCTGAATTAAACGAAGTAATCTCAAAATACGACATCCTAATTGCTTACGCAGATTTGCAAAGAACCCTTCAAAAACAAGACTAAAATGAACCGAAACAAACTTCTTGTATCCGTAGCACTATTGCTCTTTTTATCCTGTAAAAAGGAGTATGGAGAGGCCCAACAAAAAAACAGCCCATATAGTGCAGTAAAGGCAACTGCCTTAAATACCCTATCGAACGTTACGCCGATCATCGCCTCCGGGAAATTGGCTTCAAAAAAAGAAATAGTATTGTCCTTTAAAATTGGCGGTATTGTGCGCTCTTTATCCTATGAAGAAGGCGACCATGTAAAAAGTGGAAGTACCCTTGCGGCCTTGGACGTTGTAGAGATCGATGCGCAGGTAACCGCCGCCCAAAACAGTTATGACAAGGCCATGCGCGATTTAAATAGGGCCACGAATCTTTTCAAGGATACCGTCGCCACTTTAGAGCAAAAACAAAACGCGGAGACTGCCAAGGAAATCGCCGCTTCACAACTACAGATTGTTCATTTTAACAGAAGGTATGCCCAAATAAAGGCACCGCTTGCAGGAAAGATTCTAAAACGTTTTGTCGAAATCGGGGAGTTGGTTTCTCCGGGGCAGCCTATTTACAAATTTGGCGGTGCAGGTACCGGGAATTCACAAGTGGTGCGAATCGGCTTGTCTGATATTGATATTGTTAAACTGGCCATTGGAGATAAAGCAAAAGTCACTTTCGATGCCTTTAAGCACAACAACTACACCGCCATAGTAACTGAAATTGCGGAAGTGTCCGATCCAAAGACCGGAGTCTATACCGTTGAACTATCCTTTATTGACTATCATCAAGAGCTTAAAAACGGCTTTATTGGCAAGATTAAGCTACTGCCCTCCAAAACACCAAAAACATATAAAATCCCCATGGACGCATTGGTCGAAGGCAATGGAAAAACAGCGAAAATCTTTTATACCGGTGACCTTAAAACGGCTCAGGGAAAAACCGTACAAGTTGATCAAATACTAAAAGATCATTTTACGGTACCTATCGATCAAATCGATTCAGACCATCTTATTATTACTGCTGGTGCCCCTTATTTAAGAAATAACGATTCAATACGGATAACACAATGAAACTACCTGAATTAGCCATAAAGAACCATCAATTTGTACTGATTGCGGTATTGCTCACAGTATTGATCGGTATACGGGCATTTACCACGATGCCGCGTTCTGAAGACCCTTTCCTAAACCTTCCAAACTTTACGATTGTAGTGGTATATCCCGGTGCGAGCCCTGGTGATATGGAAGACCTTATTGTAGATCCCATTGAGGAGGTGGTAGACGAAATAGATAACATAGCGGAAATTCGGACCGAAATCTCCAGTGGTCTAGCCGTATTGAAGGTAGAAGGGGAATACGGGGTAGACTATGATGCCATACATGATGATATTTTACAAGAAATAGCCGCCATACGCAGTGAATTGCCCGCTGGAATAATTGAGTTAGACGTTACTCAATTCAAACCTGAAGATCAAGTGGTTGTGCAGCAATATGCGTTCGTTTCAGAAAGCCTGCCATATAGCCGTTTACAGGATTTTGCCGAAATGCTCGAAGATGAAATAGAAAAGGTCGCTTTCGTAAAAAAGGCCGAAATAGAGGCCATGCCAAAAGAAGAAGTAAGGGTGAGTCTCGATTTTCAAAAAATGGCACAGCTCGGCATCAACCTACCACAAGTAATCGGAGTACTTCAAAAAAACAATGTAAATACTCCTGGAGGTAGCATAAAATCGGGTAGCTTGGCCTTCAATATCAAGACTTCGGGCGCGTATGAGAATCTGGATGCCATTCGGCAAACCGCCATCGCGGCAGAAGGCGACCAAATCGTTTATCTCAAAAACATCGCTACTGTCAACTACGCATATGAAGATCTTCGATGGAAGGCGCGGTACAATGGGGAAAAGGCAATTTACCTGACCGTTACTCAAAAAAAAGGAGGGAACATCTTAAATTTTGCCAAGGACCTCCAAGAGGTAGTTGATCGTTTTCAAGCTACCTTACCGTCTAATTTGACATTGGAAACTTCTTTTGAGCAAGCTCCGGCCGTTCAAACAAGAATCAACGACTTTATTTCCAATTTACTACAGGGAGTACTTTTGGTGGGAATCATTATTCTCTTGTTTCTGGGATGGCGACCGGCGCTGGTAGTCATGGTCGTGATCCCTTTATCGATCTTAATTGCGATCATGTTGTTGGATTTCAATGGGTATGCCCTACAGCAAATTTCAATTGCGGCACTTGTAATCGCCCTGGGTTTATTGGTCGATAACGGTATAGTGGTCATCGAAAACATTGTTCGGTTCAGGCGGGAGGGCCATTCCCTTTTACATGCCGCCGCAAAGGGCACGGGAGAAGTCGGTTATGCCATCGTAAGTTCGACCCTTACCACCGTCTTGGCTTTTGCTCCGTTGGCAATGCTACAGAGCGGACCGGGAAATTACCTCCGATCCCTGCCGTTAACGGTCATTTTTGTGTTATGTGCCTCCCTTTTACTGGCGCTCACTTTTACCCCTATATTGGCCAGCAGGGTGTTAAAAAAGGACAAGGTGTTAAAATCATCCAAGCTCATCGACGCTTTTGAGCATTTTATTCAAAAAAAGTATGTTCCCCTACTGCGCTATTCGCTTAAAAAGGGATGGATTATCGTTGGTCTGGGCATACTGGTACTAGTAGGTTCCCTTGCACTGTTCCCAAGCATCGGGGTCAGTTTTTTTCCAACCGCGGACAAGCCTTTGTTGATCATCAATGTAGACCACCCCTATTCTAGCAATATCGATCATACGGATCAGAGTATCCGTTTTATCGAAAGTGTGCTAGATACGACCGAGTATGTTAAAAATTATTCCGTCAACGCAGGCCATGGCAATCCGCAAGTGTACTACAACCGTGTTCCCGATGAATACAAAACATACAGTGGGGAGGTGCTTGTTAATTTTAATGATTGGGATCCTACCAGATTTTACCCCACACTGCAACAACTTCGCAACGCTTTTGACCACTATCCTCATGGCCAAATATCGTTTCGAGAACTCAAAAATGGCGCCCCTTTCGAAGCTCCTATAGAAGTTTTGCTACTAGGGCAAGAAATTGATACGCTCAAAAAAATTGCCTTTGAAGTCGAAAAAATCATCTCCGATTCACCGGGAACTATTGATGTAAGGAACCCCTTGGCCGTAGCCAAGACCGATGTCAAAATAAGCATAAACCGCGACAAGGCCGCTCTATTCAATGTATCCCTATTGGACATTGATCAAACAGTTCGCGCCAGCTTGAATGGGCTTCAAATAGACAACGTCAATATTGATAGTGAAGATGAAAACTACCCTTTGGTCATTAGACTTCCGATAACGGAAAGAAATAGCCTTGAAGATTTTGACAAAGTATACGTCACGAACACCCAAGGCCTCGACATTCCGTTAAAACAACTGGCGTCATTGGTATTTGAACAAGACTATGCAGAGATCAATCACTTTAACACCCAACGAAATACGGCCGTTACCGCCAATGTCATAGACCCTGACAAGACCAAATTGTATACCGAGCAAATACTTCCCAAGTTAGACGCCTACGATTGGCCAGAAGGGTATTCGTACTATATGGGCGGTGAGTACGAAACCCAAAACGAAAGCTTTGGCGATTTGGGAATTCTCCTGGGTACCGCTTTAATTTTAATATTCGCGGTGTTGGTCCTCCAATTTCGCAGTATCGGCCAACCCCTGATTATTTTTTCCGCCATACCCCTTGCCATCAGCGGGTCGTTCATTGCGCTTTTTCTTACGGGATGGTCTTTCTCCTTCTTTGCGTTTGTAGGCTTCATCAGTTTGATTGGAATCGTAGTGAACAACGCCATCATACTTGTTGATTATACCAACCAACTTATCCAAGAAGGCACGGAAAAGCTAAAAGCGATCGAGATGGCCGCAAGTCGCAGGTTTACCCCAATTGTTTTAACTTCTTTAACGACGATCTTAGGTCTTATGCCACTTACCTTGGCCGGAACCCAATTATGGTCTCCCCTGGGGTGGACCTTAATCGGTGGTATGCTGTCTAGTACGGTACTGGCCCTTTTGGTAGTTCCGGTATTGTACAAATGGTTTACCCTCCAAAAGAAAAAAGCTTCTGTCTAAACGAACCAAGGCAACGTACAATTTTACAATACATGGTAGTCTTCATTGAAAAATGAATCCCCTGGCTACCATGTAGTTTGTATTATAAAACGGATCAATAAAAACCACCAAAACCTGCTTAAAATTGTTCTAGAAAAGAATCCTACTTACGCTGCGCCGCCATCCATTCCATTATCGTGACCGTTTTACCATTCATTTGCACCGGATTTCCATCGAAATCAAAATCGGCATGATTGGCATGGGAATAGATCCATGAGAAGTGCCCATTATATCGATACGCCGCTCCTCCAAAAAAACCGGTCAAATCTGTTGCATGATCGTAGTAAGAGAAATGAACGTTCGCCGCACCTGCCGCAATAAGCCGTTTGTAAAACGGAACCACCGTTTTTTCAGGAAGGGTTACGGTATCATCCTTACAATGTACAAACCAAATAGGAATATCTTTGATAGTGGCCATTTGAGTGTCACTAATATGTTCTGTGTGATAGGCCAATGCACTAATATAGGCTGCCGCAAAATAAGTGGGATGCGCCAACAGCAACTTTAAACTCATATAACCGCCATTGGAACAACCGCCCACATAGATTCGGTTGGTATCTATTCCCGGATGATCCGCCACATACTTTTCAATGAGCCCCATTAGCGCCGCATTGTAAATATCATTGGTCTCGCCACGAGTATATTCCCCGCTGGCACTCTGCATCCAAAAGGTGGGTGTTTGGGGAACCAAAACATAAGCCTGCCCAAATAGTTGCTGAATCGTTCTAGAAGCATAATTGGTTGCCTTATTCGCGACCAAAGGAATACTGGTATCGGTGCCGCCTTCTCCCCCACCATGCAACCAAATAATCAATGGTGAGGAGCCCAAGGTATCCTCCGGCCTGTAAGAGGCATAGGTAAGGTTGGTGCCATCTTCATGGGTATAGGTGCCCTTTAGGTCAAAAAGATCTACCAAGGGTTGGAACCGTTCTTTTTCGGTATTCCATATCCTGTCACTTGCCTTGTTTACAATGGTCAATTTATAGTCGATCCATTGATTGCCCCCCTGACCTTCTTTAAAGACATATTTTATCGGAGAACTTAATACCTCATCAGGGCCGACCAAAAGGGTTAATGTTAAATGGTTCCCCGATTCGAGCCGGATTCCTTTTTCGTCGGAAACATATGCAAAGAGTACTTTGCGCTCCCCACGCTGCTCCCCTGGTTGCATCTCAACTCCTTCGGCGCTGCGTGCAACGGTCACCTCAAAATCCGCGGCATTTACATTTGACACTGTCTCCCCCATATCCAAGATTACTTGATTCACGGAAGGCCCCCAATCATATCCTGTGATAATTAAGGAATATGCCCCTGCTGGGACGGGAGCATCCTTCAGGAACGATTTTACTTTGTGATCATTGGCCACTAGCATAACGGGCATCAATAGCATCACTGTTCCTATGAATTTGAACAACTTGGTTTTCATTTGCTTCGTTTTCAATTTGTCTAGGGTAAGATACGAATTGATAGCAGAAAACCATCACTGCATTGGTACCTATCGTGCATGCAAGCGTGAGCGTTTCAAGCAACTGTCATTGCAATGAAATCATTTCAATCCTAAAAATGCATTGAGGTCCGTACCCCCTGCCAACCAACCGGTACCATTTATTTCCTCGACCCATTTACGCATCAAGGTTTTGTTGACCTCAACACGGGAATCACCCCAATATCCATTCTCGTAAGGGGCATTCCATAAGTCCTGTAAATCCCAGTTCGCATTAATATAACTTACCGCTCTTATAACATCATCATTTTTATGGATATAGTCGAAATAGGGGGCATACCATTCTTCCCAAATCAACTCGGCCGTTTTTACACGACCGCCCAAACCCGCTGCGCCATCCCAAATTGATCCGATATTGGCATTGGTCAAATCTGTATTGTGATAACCTTGGTTCGCCGATTCGGCAATCATGACCGGTTTTTCCTTTGAACGTGCCAAAGCCAACATCTCATCTAGCAGAAACTGCTGAGTAGAAATGGTATTGGTCGTTGCAGTAGCACGTTCGTCCAACCTTAAAAACCAGGAAACACCAAACCAATCTACGTAGTCGTCTCCGGGGTAATACTTCAACAAATCCTCACGGCCACCGTCTAAAAGGTCATCTACCGGAGAGGTAGACGATTGCCATACATATGCCACATTGGTGACCCCTTCCCCGCGCAGTACCTCCACAATTTTACGAAAGGCTTTTTGGTAGCGCTCTCCTTCGTATCGATTCCAGTTACCATCGAACTCATAACCGATTCTTAGGTAAAAAGCAGTTTCTTTAAGTGCATTAAAATAGGCACCCAATTGTTTGATATGATCATCTAGATTGCCTTCCGCTATGTTCTGGGTCTGGCCAACAAGATATAGTCCTATTTGAACGGCGGAGTTCGGATATTCCGTAGCGGCTTTATAGGCATTCAAAGGCCCTGCTCCCCACTCTATCTCCTCTTCGTAGGCAGTATTGTCGGGTTTCCATCCCAGCGCCCCGTAATTACCCGATCGTACTCCCGATAAATTAACATAAGTAGTAATTCCCGAAGGAACGGGGCATTCTGTACAATTGGCTACATAGCCACGTACCGATCGTAAATCTTGTCCTATGAACAACAGTTGTTTCTCATTGGAAGGCACCAAATACCCATCAGAAATAGACTTATCGCTTGTTTCCGGTTCTTCGGTAATCTGTTCCGCTGTGATAGGCTCTTGAGAAGAGACCGACCCAGAGCTACAGGAGACAATCAAAACGAAGGCCATTGCCATACCGTAAAAGGGATTTTTTTCCATTGGTATCCTATTTTTATTTATTTGGATCGAAATCCGAATCGTTTGTCATAATCCATGTATCCATCTCAAAACCGTCTTCGCGCATCGAAAATGAGATGGTATGCACTCCCGGGGTGGTAATCTCCAAATGAATAGTCTTTGGAATACCACAATGATTGTCGGGGTCTCGTTGGGCAGAAGACCATGTCCATTCATCCTTGCCTTTACACCATTGCATTCGGGCAGCTGTAGCGGGCCAATCACCATCTAACCCAACATGTACCCCATTGTCTTCCGAGCCAGTAGAAAATGCGCTTGCCCAAACATAATAGGTACCTGTTGTTCGAAAGTCAACCTGATATGAAACAATGGCACCCACTCCAGGTTCCGGAAAAAAATTGACCCCTTGAATCAATGGATCATCGTGTGTGACCCTGGTATCGGGCAATGCTTCAATGTAGGCACCTTTACTGGCCGATGCATGTCTATTGGTCATGGTGGTCCCGTCAAAAGATAGACTATCAGATTTCGTTCGGATGTACCAATCGCGTGCCGTGCCGTTCGCCGTTTTTGTATGGAACTTCTCTGCCTCCACCCGTACGATCCCGTTTTGTTCGGCAAAGGGTGGGGTCTTTTGAAGCTTGGTATCGGAATGAAAAGAGCACATTAAAAATAGACTTCCTGCCAACAGTTGTTTCATATATGGGGTAATTCTTGTATTGCTGTTCACCTTGCAAAACACTGCGTTGTAACCTGTATAATCCTTTGCTATAAGGCAATCAAAAAAAGAAAAGAATCATGATACTAACAAATATAGGGGCAAAATATTCCCAAAACCGCTATTTATAGAGGCTTCCATTGAAAATGCTGCAATATTAATAGTATTTGCTTCAGAATTAATATCGCTAGGAAAGAGCACCAAATACTTTTGTCGATGAACACTATATAGGAGTATGACCAGCAACGTTTCCTACCCTGTTCGCCATTAAAATCTAAAGGTATTCCAGCCAGCCATTCCAACCAAATTACGGCTAGGGGAACGCTCATTAAACCAAAATAAACTAACATGATTAAACTCAAAATTGTAACGATGGCTTTGCTGCTATTTTCGGTTCAAAGCATCTTTTCACAAACCAAGACCGTAAGTGGCGTGGTCTCCGATGAGACCGGCACCCCACTACCGGGAGCTACCGTTGTGGTAGCAGGTACTTCTAACGGTACCACGACCGACTTTGATGGAAACTACCGTATTCAGGAAGTGAAGGATACCGACCAACTGGCTTTCTCTTATATTGGTATGCGAACGCAAACGATTTCGGTCGGTACGCAAACAACCATTAATGTAAGCTTGATAGAATCGGCAGAGGCATTGAGCGAAGTGGTGGTAGTTGCCTACGGAACGCAGAGCAGAGCAACGGTTACCGGTGCCGTATCGGTAGTCGATTCTGAGGAAATTGCGGCGATTCCCGTAACCAATGCGGAACAGGCTTTACAAGGTAGAGCGGCTGGTTTGAGCGTTGTCAACAATGGTGTTCCCGGTTCCACGCCCTCGGTACTTATTAGAGGATTGGGGTCCATCGGCAATAATAGCCCGTTGTTCGTGATCGACGGTGTCATTGTGGGGAACCTCTCTGGAATAAGTCCCAATGATATTGAAAACATCTCTATTCTTAAAGACGCATCCACTACCGCTCTTTATGGGGCCCAAGGATCCAACGGCGTAGTGTTGGTGACTACTAAAAAAGGAAGAAAAGGAAAAGGTGAAATAGCCTTTAGCACCTATACCGGATTCGCAACTTTTTCAAAGCGATACGATGTTCTGGAAACGCCAGATTATTTACAATACGCGGCGGACTTAGGGGTCGTACCCAACAGGCCGGCGGAATTCTTTCAAAACAACGTAGACTATCAAGACGAGATTTTTACTACGGGACTGTTACAAGATTACAACTTGAGTTACTCCGGAGGGGGCGAGAAAGGTACTTACCGTTTTTCGGGTGAGTATTTAAAACAAGAAGGAGTCTTGGTGAAAACAGGGTTCGAGCGACTTTCTTTTAGGGTAAATAGTGAAACGCAGATCGGAAAACTAAAAGTAGGGCAAACCATGTCGGTAGCATTTGGCAAGCAAAACCCGGAGCTAAGCGGTGGTGGTAGAACCATTATTGAACATGCGGTCAAGGCCGCTCCGTACCTACCTATCTTCAACGCCGCTAATTTAGGTGGTTTTCAAGGCCCTTCCTCCTCTGCAGATGGCCAGGACGCAGAAAATCCGCTGCGTGTACAGACCTTGGGAGACGCTATTAATCGAAATCTCGGCATTATAGGAAATGTGTACGCCGAACTGGAAATTTTTAAGGGCCTCAAGTACCGATCACAGGTCGGACTGGACTATTTTACCTTCAATAACAGCCGATTTGTGCCCTCGTTCAGCGATGACAGCGTCGCGGGAAGTACCACCCATGCGCAAGACTTTGCCGCCATTTCCCGAAACACCGGTTTTGGCCAAACCATCATCTACAACAACAGTATTACCTACAATACCACTTTTAATGAAAAGCACAACTTGGAATTTCTTGCGTTGATCGAAAAGTTTGAAGGCAAGAATACGAATATCGGGGCAAGTAGCAGAAATGCGGTGACCGATGAAGTAGATCAACTATCCAACGAGGATTCGAGCGTTGGTTCCGGTTCCGGGGAAACGAACAAATTGGGTTATGTGAGCAGGTTAAACTATAACTATGACAACCGATACATTCTTTCTGGTTCTTTCAGACGTGATGCCTCTTCCCGTTTTGGTGCCAACAAACGCTGGGCCAACTTCTATTCTGGCTCTGTAGGATGGAATGTCGCCGGGGAAGCTTTTATGGAAAATACCCCTTTCAGCACCTTAAAACTAAGAGGAAGTTACGGTACCACAGGTAGTGACGCAATCGGTGATTATCGATTTGCCCCCTCCTTGGCCTCCGGGTTCGAGTATCCCATTGAGGGACAAGCGGCCTTTGGGGTCACCTCGAACGGTGGGGAAAATCCGGATCTTCAATGGGAATCAAAAGAATCCTTGAACATCGGACTTGATATTGGCATTGCCAACGAGAAATTTACAGCGACCATTGAATATTACGAGAATACCAGTAACGATCTATTGGTTAACATTCCCGCTCCGACATCCAATGGGTTCAATGCGGGAAGCATCGCTATCAACGCAGGTTCTGGAGAAACAAAAGGTTTCGAAGCCGTTCTGGGCTACAACGACTATGAAGGGGACTTCAAATGGTCGGCCACGCTGAACCTTGGCACTTCCCAAAACGAGGTACTGAGTCTTGGCGGGTTGGAAGAATTTGTGGGTGCCGGTTTTAAAGGGGGAGGAAACATCTCTAGAACCGTGGTCGGGGAGCCGCTTTTCCATTTTTACGGATTGGTTTCGGACGGTATTTATCAGAACCAAGCGGAAGTAGATGCGGTCTTTACCGCCAATCCCGGCCAAACCACCGTACAACCTGGAGATATTCGCTTTAAGGATTTAAACGGCGATGGCGACATCACTTCCGAGGACAGGGCCATTATTGGCAATCCGTATCCAGATTTCACCTATGGTTTTAATCTAAGCGCCGATTACAAGAACATTGATTTCAACATGTTTATCACCGGGATTCAAGGAAATGACGTTTTTAACACCAACACCTATGATTTGGTAGGCGGTGCCAATCGTCTTTTTAATGTGAGCCAAGAATACTATGAAAACCGTTGGACGCCGAGCAATCCGTCTACCACAACACCTCGATCCAATGGCGCTCCACAAAACAATGGTGTTTCCGATCGCTTTGTCGAGGATGGATCATTTACCCGTCTAAAAAACATCACCTTGGGCTACACGATTCCCAATCGCATGTTCAATGAATATGTTTCTAAAGTACGGGTCTACGCAAGTGGTCAGAACTTGGTAACCATCACCGACTATTCCGGGCTAGATCCAGAAATTGGAAAAGGAAATCAAGAGTTTGGGGTAGATCGAGGAAACTACCCTCAACCAAAAACATTTTTAATCGGCCTTCAAGTATCATTTTAAAAAATTGAATATGAAAAAAGCAACATTTATACTCGCGATCTTTTTGGGCATAAGTACGATCAATTCGTGCTCGGAGAAAGATTTGGAACTCGTGAACCCAAACCAATTATCGCCTGAAACCTTTTTTGCGAATGAGGCACAGGTGCAATCGGCGGTCAACTCTGCATATGCCAACTTACAAACCTTTGCCCTCTACGGCCGTTTGTTATTTTATATGATGGATAATATGTCGCATGAGAATGCGGGCAACGCACAGCAAGAAGGCGATAAAGTCACCTATGCCGATTTTTCCTTTGATTCCAGTAATGGCCAAATAAGGGACTATTGGGACAGCTGTTATCGCGGCATCAACAAGGCAAATTTTGTCATTGCGAACGAAAGCTTGATTTTGGAAATTCCTGATGGAGAGCTGAGCGAAGTACGCAAACGAAAGTTCATAGGGGAGGCACGTTTTTTAAGGGCCCACTATTACTGGCTACTGGTAAATCGGTTTGGTGATATCCCTTTGCAGATTGGCGATGGTAGTGATCCGGAAGGCAAACCAAAAAGTCCCAAACAGGACGTAATGAATTTAATCGTGGCCGATTTGACCTATGCCGCCGCCAATTTGTTGCCAAAATCAGAAGAGGAAAACGGCAGAGCCACCAAAGGAGCGGCACAGGCATTTCTTGGAAAAGCATTGTTGTATCAAGAACAATATGCCCCTGCCCTAACTGCCTTCCAAAGTATGACGGGCTATGATCTGGAAGACGAATATTTTGACAATTTCAAGGAAGAGACCGAACATGGGGTGGAATCGGTATTCGAAGTATCCTATGATATTGCATTGGGAACGGCGGCAAAATGGAATGGCCCCGTGGGCGCCGGCGGTCCCAATCACGCTACTTTTAGAGGACAAGATTACGGGGTGCTCAATTGGTTCAATGTATATCCTTCAGATGATTTGGTAGCAGAATTCGAAGCCGGAGACAATCGTTTCCAGGGGAGTTTCTATGTGCCAGGGGATACGTATAACAACGGTGCGAATACCTTTGTTGAAAGCGATTTTGCCGAAAATGGCGGTAACGTGCGCAGTGTGGCATGGAAGAAATATCAGAACTACTACAAACAAACTTCTGAAAACGAGGAATCGGGCATTAATGTGAAAGTAATACGCTATGCAGATGTATTATTGATGATGGCCGAATGTGAAAATGAAGTAGGTTCGCAAGCTACTGCGGTAGGCTATATAAACACCGTACGTGAACGGGCCGGGTTGGGCGACCTACCTACCTCGTTAAGCAAAGCGGAAGTCTTTGAAGCTATTATACACGAACGCAAAGTAGAACTATCGGGAGAGCAGGTGCGCTTCGATGATATTCTTCGATGGGGCATTGCCTCCACCGCCTTAGCGGGTACTAATTTCCAAGGGGGGAAACACGAGCTATGGCCCATACCAGACGGGGAGATCAGCTCCAATGCCAATATGACTCCCGAAGACCAAAACCCAGGATATTAACGTTTTCAGATATGATAATTTTGTTGAGTTAGTTTAGTAAAAAAGCAGCATTTCGCAAGAGATGCTGTTTTTGATTACAACCCAAACCAAAAAAATGAACCATAGAGGCTTTTTCATTCTCATTTGCACTATTGCTATTGCTGCTTGCACGAGAGACCGCAAGCAAGTAGCGCCTGCCTACCAAGGGCCACTTTTTACCTCCGTTCCTGCCGAGCATTCGGGCATAGCCTTTAAAAATTCCGTTGTTCAAACAGATTCCTTCAACTGTGTGAACTATACCTACGCCCTATTGGGAGGTGGGGTGGCCGTCGGCGACCTCAACAATGATGGGTGGGAGGATCTATATTTCACCTCAAATCAAAAATCAAACAAACTATACCTCAACAAGGGCGATTTTAAATTTGAAGATGACACAGCAGCCGCGGGAGTTAGTGATTCAACCGGTTGGAGCACCGGAGTGAGTATGGTAGATATCAACAACGACGGTTGGTTAGATCTGTATGTTTGCAAATCTGCTTCTATCGAAGATAGGGAGGGCCGTAAAAATAAATTATTCATCAATTTAAAGAACGGTACTTTTAAGGAACAGGCCAAAGACTGGGGCCTAGACCACCCTGGATTTTCCATACAATCGTACTTTCTCGATTATGACAAAGACGGTGACCTTGACCTCTATCTGGTAAATCACCGTGTTGATTTTGAAAATACCCTTCGAATTGAAAAAAGGGAAAACCAAAAGTTTTATCCCGAAACATCCGATCATTTGTTTCGAAACGATGGCCATCGTTTTACCAATGTTACACCGCAGGCAGGTCTCGTCAACAAGGCTTGGGGATTAAGTGCTGCTATCGGCGACTTCAATAATGACGGTTGGCCCGACATTTATGTCGCCAACGATTACATTGCTCCGGATCATCTGTACATAAACAATCGCAATGGGACCTTCTCCGATCAAATCGATACCCGATTAAAGCATATCAGTTACAATAGCATGGGGGCAGATTTTTCAGATATCAATAATGACCTATTGCCAGATTTAATGGTCCTTGAAATGTCGGCTGAAGATCATGTGAGAAGTAAAGAAAATATGCCGACCATGAATACGGCCGGTTTTCAAAAAATTGTTTCCTCGGGCTACCACTACCCGTATATGGCCAACATGTTACAACTGAATAATGGCAATGGATCTTTTACCGAAATAGGCCAAATGGCGGGCGTTTCAAAGACCGATTGGAGCTGGGGACCACTGATTGCCGACTTTGACAACGATGGGTACAAAGACCTCTTTATCTCGAATGGAATCGAACGCAATTTTAGCAATCAAGACTACATTCGAACCGTTCAAAAAAACCTCGAACGCAATATTGTCATGACCGTATCGGAGGTAATCGATATGATGCCCTCGGAAAAACTGGTAAATTATGGATTCCGAAACAAGGGAAATCTCCAATTTGAGAATACCACACAGGCATGGGGCCTAACCGATCAGATAAATACAAATGGAGTAGCCTATAGCGATTTGGATAACGACGGTGATTTGGATCTGGTTTTAAGTAATATGTCGGATACTGCCACCCTATACAAAAACCATTCACAGGCAAACTACTTAGACATTGTTTTGAAGGGTCCTCCCGGCAATACAACTGCTATTGGTGCCACGGTAACACTCTTTACCAGAGACGGAAAACAGCGTCAAGAGCTCTATACCAATAGAGGATATCAGTCTGCGGTCACCAAGGTGGTACATTTCGGATTGTCGGAAACCGAAACCGCAGATCGAGTAGAAGTGATATGGAGTGACGGGAAGGTATCGACACTTTCAAACATTGCGGCCAACCAACGGCTCCAGTTTGAATACGATCCCGATTCCGAAGCAAGGCATACCAGACAAAAAGTGACCAGAAACGTTCAAGTGTTGTCCCCCAAAAAGAGCGGTATTGGATTTGAACACAAAGAAAATGGTTTTGACGATTTCTCGCGACAGACCTTGCTTCCTCGAAAATACTCCCAACAGGGTCCTACCCTATCGGTCGGTGATATAAACGGGGATGGGCTAGATGATTTTTTTATCGGTGGGGCCCACGGCCAAACGGGAGCGTTTTATTTGCAGAACAGGCATGGCCATTTTGATAGCCTTCCGCAGTCTTCTTTTGAAAGAGATCGCAGTTATGAAGATCAGGGCTCCTTGCTCTTTGATGCCGATCAAGACGGTGACCTTGACTTGTATGTCTGCAGCGGTGGATACGAGTTGGAAGAACAGAGCAACCTGTTACAAGACAGGCTCTACCTCAATCAAGGGAACGGAACTTTTACAAGAAGCCTCCGACTACCTACAATGCTATCGAACACAAAAGCGGTCAAAGCCATTGACTCTGATAATGACGGGGACAAGGATTTGGTAATAGGAGGGCAAACAATTCCGGGCAAGTATCCGCTTTCAGCCCCATCTTATTTTTTAGAAAACAGCGAGGGAGCCTTTACAATCGTCACGGAACAATTGGGTCCTGACTTCGCTCATGTTGGCATCGTAAACGATCTGTTGTTTTCCGATTATGACGACGATGGCGACGCCGATTTGTTCGTCGTTGGTGAATGGATGGCCCTGACCGTTTTTGAAAATCAAGACAACGTCTATGAACCGGCAAAAATAGAAGCCTTCGAAAACACTGAAGGATGGTGGAATAGCATCGCAGCGGTAGACTTGGATAAAGATGGTGATCTTGACTACCTTTTTGGAAACTTGGGAAAGAACAACAAGTTTCAGCCTACCAAGGAAAAACCCCTACATATTTTTGGAGCAGACTTTGACGATAATGGACGGTATGATATGGTTCTAAGCAAATCTTACCAAGAAAAGTTGGTCCCCATACGCGGCAAGGAATGTTCTACAGAGCAGAATTCCTTTATCGCTGAAACAATACCCACTTTTAAACAGTTTGCGCAGTCTTCCTTGGCAGACATCTACGGGAAAGAGGCACTGGCCCATGCCGACCATTGGCAGGCCACCCATTTTGGTTCCGCATATGCGTTGAATCTTGGTAACGGCCAGTTTCAATTGAAAGAACTTCCAAGCAGTGCCCAAATGGGCCCTAGCCTGTCTTTCGCAATAGCGGATATAAACCAAGATGGCTACGAAGATGTCATCGGTGTCGGTGCCATACACGAATCGGAAGTAGAAACTATTCGATACGATGGGAACATTGGCTACATCTTAACAAGCGGGGCGGAAGGGCAAATGACTCCCTACAAAGATGTCAACCTGTATCTGGGAAAAAATGCAAAAGTCATTCAAAAAATACAAATAGGAAAGCAAACCCATTTCCTAATAGGAAATAATAACACGGGCTTGAATTTGATCCGCGCGTTTTAGAAAAACCCGGTTTAAAAAACAGCATCGCAAAAAGACATCGGATAAATTGCAAAATTGATAGTCTCAATGCCCCTAAAATAGGGATTTGATCAAATTTCGCATCAAAATGCTTCAGAAGTGCCATAGTTTGTTCCAATTGTAATATTAGAACATTCGCGGTAAAAATATATTTGAACAAATAAAGCGATGGCCGAGAGGGCTGTCGTATATGACTTTTTGCCATTACAAAACAGTATAACTAGCACAACGTTCAAACTAACAAAAAATGAAGACTATGAAATCAATACGATTGCTACACTTTTTTCCGTTGCTCTTACTTCTTGGGGCTTGCTCCGAGGATGATACGGAAACCATTCCGACCCCAGAAGCAAGTTTTTCCATCACCGCTTCTCCCGATAATCCCAACTTTTACTATCTGGACAATACGACGCCCAATGCGGAGGACCACTATAGCTTTTGGGACATTTCAGATGGAACACGCATCTTGGACGAGCCGGGCCTGGAAGTGTATGAATTCAAAACCCCGGGACAATTTTCAATTACCTTGAACATTGTTGGGGATACGGGGGTCAAGAGTTCCTCTAGTATGATAATGGTCGGGGGGGCAGGACCTTCGTTTTGTGAAGATGAAACGGCAAAATTACTGGCGGGTACTTGCGCCGATGGGGAGACCGGGAAAACATGGGTTTGGAGTAAATTGGCGGGCGCCTACGGTGTGGGCCCGGGAACGGCCGGTAATGATAGTACAGACCCGTTTGATATCAGCTTTTTCAGCAGTCCTGAAAACACCTTTGTCCAAGAAGATGGGAGCACCTGCGTATATGATGATAAATACGTCTTTAAACAAGACTTGAACCTAACGTATGAGAACCAAAACAATGATAGCTATCAATGGATCTGGTCGTGGGCCAATGAAGAACTAGGCACCAATAATGGAGAGTTTGAAGATGGTTGTTATGCAAGTAGGGAGCCTGATTCGTCAAGCTGGACCATTGAGACCAGAACGGGCAGCGATGGGGCCGATTACCCTTGGTTGATCCTTAGCAACGGTGCCTCCATTGCATATTACGAAGGAACATCGGAATATCAGATTTATAGCATTACCGAAGACAAAATGGTACTGAGAAATGTGACTGCCGATCCAGGGGTGCCTTCTACCAACTGGCGTTATTACACATTGGTCAAAGAGGGTACCGTAGAAGATATTACCCCTCCCCCGCCACCACCGGCAGGAGACCTCGTGAACATACTGCTCAATGGGGAATTGGAATTGGGAGATGGTGATGATTTCACCAACTGGAGCAAGTTAAACGGTGCAGAGCGAATGACCGAGGAAACCGCGGACGTATTTGAAGGCAGCCGTGCCATGAAGGTGATGAACGAAGTTGATGGAAACCCTTGGGAAACACAACTATCGAGCGACGCCGTGGCCACCGAAGTAGACGCACAATATACGGCCTCGGTCTGGATCAAGGGAGATGACGGCACCATACGCTTTTCAACAAATGCACAATTGGGCAACGAACAGTATGCAGGTGACTTTACGGTTACGGCCGAATGGACCCAGTATACTTGGACCTTTACCGCAACTACCGAGCAAACTACCTTGGTTTTGGATATGGGAACCACCTTGGCCAACTATGTCGTTGATGGCATTGCCCTAGTAAAAGGCGATACGGCTTTCCCCGCTCCAGAACCGGAAGGGAATCCGGATAACCTTGCGGTCAACGGGGATTTTGAATTGGGCGATGGCGACGACTTTACCAATTGGAGCAAGTTCAATGGCCCTGACAATATGACGGCCGAAACGACCGACGTGCATGGGGGGGCAAGAGCCTTATTGGTAACCAATCCGGCCGATGGGAATCCTTGGGAAACGCAACTATCAAGTGATGCAATCGCCACTGAAATAGGAGTAGAATACACCGTATCGGCTTGGGTAAAAGGAGATGCGGCCGTTATTCGGTATTCGACCAACGCCCAGCTTGGAGATGAGCAATACGCCGGTGACTACAACGTAACCGAAGATTGGTCGCAATACACTTGGTCTTTTACCGCTAGTACGGCAGAGACCACCATTGTACTCGATATGGGAACCACGGGCGGTACCTTTATCGTGGATGATGTTGAAGTTGTAAAAAATTAGAACCAGATTAAAAAATAAAGATGAAAAATATAAAAACATGTTTGGCCCTTTTGCTAGCAGCGGTTTTTTCCGCATGTAGCTCGGATGACAATGGAGCACCAGCCGAAAAACCGGTAGTCATCAGCTTTGAAGTATCGGTTTCTCCGGGGAACGGACTTCGTGTAATCGCAGACAATAAATCTACAGGTACCTCCGGTTTGAACGCCTACTGGCAATTTACCGAAGGAGGCGAAAAAGTTCCCGACGGTCCCGGACCGGAATACTATCTATACGATAGTCCCGGCGAATACCAAGTGACCCTAACGATCGAGGCACCGGAAAAAGCGTATACCGATACCCAAAGCATAACTATAGACGGGGAAGCAGGTCCCGATCCGCAGGCAAAAAAGGCATTGAAAGAAGCCGCCACCACTTTTTCCGTTGGAATGATCGTTCAGGCCAATCGTCTAGGAGGAAAGCATGATGAAGTCATATCAAAAGATTTCAATAACATTACGGCCGAGTACGAAATGAAAATGAACATTATGTACCCTTCAGAAGGCAACTATAATTTTGATGCGGCCGATGCCATAGTCGATTTTGCGGTCGCCAGAGGTATGGATGTGCATGGACATGCCCTTATATGGCACAATGCAACCCCCTCATGGGTAGAGAACTTCTCTGGTACCGACGCCGAGTTTGAGGCGATGGTGGAAGATTACATCACCACTACCGTTACTCGGTACAAAGGAAAAGTAAGGTCATGGGATGTTGTCAACGAGGCCATTGAAGATGGCAGCAATAACCTACGAAATTCGGTGTTTAAGCAGAAAATGGGAGACGATTATATTGCAAAGTGTTTTCAATTTGCCAAAAACGCCGATCCCGATGTGTTGTTGTTTTACAACGATTACAACCTAACCTTCGATTCTGGAAAACAAAATGCGATGTTCGCGATTGTCGATGATCTTAAATCTCAAGATTTGGTACATGGTGTCGGGGCGCAGATGCACATATCGTATAACGGGCCATCGGCGGCCCAGATACAGTCGGTAGTAGATGGTACCGTTTCAAGAGATTTACTAATGCATTTTTCCGAATTGGATATCAGGGCAAATCCCGACAACGATTTGACAACTGAACTGACCGATAGCAGGGCAATTGAACAACAGGCAAAATTTAAGGAGGTAGTTCAAATCTACAATGCTATTCCCCAAGATAATAAGTTCGCTTTAACGGTCTGGGGGCTACGAGACAACGAATCATGGTTGTTGGATTTTTGGGGCAATCCGGACTGGCCCTTATTGTACGATTCCTCGTTCAATGCTAAAAAGGCCCATGACGGATTTTTGGAAGGTTTGGAAGGGCAGCAATAATTCATAGTTTGGAAAGTCCTGCTTAAATGGTTTTAGGGCCATTTTTGGCAGGACTTTTTTTATGTAATCAATGGAAAACCATATGAAAAAAGGATTTTTAATAGACATGGATGGTGTTATTTACAGTGGCGATACCATGATTCCGGGCGCAGACACCTTTATAGCAAGTTTACAAAAGGAAAAGATTCCATTTTTGTTTATGACCAACAACAGTCAACGTACCCCTTTGGATACGGTAAACAAGGTAAAAAAGATGGGCATACATATTGAGGAATCGAATGTGTATACCAGTGCGATGGCCACGGCATGGTTCCTATCGTTCATGAACCCGAACGGCACCGCTTACGTATTGGGCGAAGGTGGTTTGATAAGCAGTCTTCATCAACAGGGATATTCATTGGTGAATCAAAATCCAGATTACGTGGTTGTGGGGGAAGGAAGAAATTTCACCTTGGAAATGGTCAACAATGCGGTTGATATGATTCTTTCGGGTGCGAAGTTAATCGCTACCAATCTAGACCCCTCGCCGAAGAAAAAAGGATGGTCCAATTTAGGGATCAAAGCAATTGTATCAATGATTGAGGAAGCCACGGGCAAAACGGCATTTTCGGTGGGTAAACCAAGTCCTGTGATGATGCGTGCAGCCCGTAAAACATTAGGATTAGAAGCAAAAGAGACCATTGTGATAGGCGATACTATGGGTACGGATATCTTGGGCGGGGTACAGTTAGGGTATACGACCATATTAACCCTTTCGGGGGTCTCGAAAGCACCCATTTTAAACGATTACCCTTTTAAACCCGATATGGTGGTGGAATCTGTTGCCGACCTGGATTTAAAAAAGGCGTTAAAACTCAAGTAATCATTCTATTCTTTATAAGGGTCGATCGTTACGATGGTTCCATCTGGACGATGGATCAATTCGGTTACTTTCACCGATCGCAAATGGGTCACACCTTTTGACAAGCTAGCATCGTGGTAAAACAAGTACCACTTATCCTTCACCTTGCAAATGGAGTGATGGGAGGTCCACCCCACTACCGGGTTTAGAATACGGCCTTGATAGGTAAATGGGCCGTAGGGAGAATCGCCCATACCATAACATATTAGATGCGTATCGCCGGTTGAATAGGAAAAGTAATACTTGCCATTGTATTTATGCACCCAAGAAGCTTCAAAAAATCGCTTGTCATTTTCCGCTTCTAAAAACGGCTTACCATTTGCGCCTACCAATTGTATTTCCCTTGGTTCCTCGGCAAATTCCAAGAGGTCTTCTGTTAAACGGGCCATAATGGGCAATAAGGCCTGTTCGCTTTCAGTTGGTAATTGGTTGGTTTCGCTGTAAACATTATCGCGGTACTTTTGCAATTGCCCGCCCCAAATACCTCCAAAGTACAGGTAATACGAACCGTCTTCGTCTTCGAACACTGCAGGATCGATCGAATAACTGCCGTTGATTGCCATGGGTTGTGCTACAAAGGGGCCCATGGGCCGTTCACTAACGGCGACCCCAATCTGAAATATCCCATCGGGGCGTTTGGCCGGAAAAAATAGGTAGTACTTTCCATTTTTATGGGCCGCATCGGGCGCCCACATTTGCCGTGCCGCCCAGGGCACATCATTTACATGTAATACCTCGCCATGATCTACCGCATCGCCATCAATAGTGTCCATCGACAGTACATGGTAATCCTCCATTCCGAAATGGTCCCCATTGTCATTGAAAGGAATACCCGCTTCTATATCGTGGGATGGGTAAATATAAATTTTCCCCTCAAATTCGTGGGCCGAGGGATCGGCAGTATACATGTGTGTCACCAACGGCTGAGAAATTGCACGTTTGTTCAAATCATCAAAATCGATATGATCTATAGCATCTTCTGGCATACTTATATCCTATAAATGGGTTAGGTTGTTCTCCGTTCTTTTAAATCGGTTTCTATTTGTAGTTCCATGCGTTTGTTTATTTCGTAGAAATAAAGCAGTCCGATACCGATCAGAAAGGGAATTGCGGCATAGATACTGATAGATAATTTTATTCCGTTAACCGTTTCGGCCAGTTGTTCCGTTAGGGCTGCATTATAGTCATAGGTCCCTAAAATACCGGTTACCATGGCCCCTCCGAAGGTCAGTCCCAATTTGAGCCCGACCATCATGGCAGAAAAAATAATCGCGGTGGCCCTTCTATTGTTCTTCCATTCGGAATAATCGGCAACATCGGCGATCATGGCCCATAAAAGGGGAATCGTAATACCATAAAAGAACCCATGCAGAATCTGTGTCACGAAAATCAATAGTATCGACTCGGGGCTATAGAAATAAAATAGGATGATGAATAGCGTTGACAAGAATAGGGCGATTCCGAATACATCGCGCTTGCCGTAGCGGTCTGCCAAACGTTTTGAAAACAAAATACCTACGATCATAAAGATAATGCCACCAGCATTGAATAATCCAAACCCATAACCGGCCACATCCTCTAGCTCCGTAATGCCAAAGCTCCCTAAAAATTCAGTGAGCGCAAGGGTGCTCACGAAGTTTTCGAAATAATAAATATACATTCCCCCTTTTAGTGCCAAGGTAACGAAGACCAGTGTGGTCAACAATAACATGATTACCCAAGGCCTATTTTTTATAAGGTCACCTAGATCTTCCCGGATGGTAGATTTTTGCTCTGGATTGGGAACAATTCGCTCTTTGGTGGTAAAAAAGGTTATCAGTAACAGTATGGTACCGCCAACGGCCAAATACGTCATTACGATTTCAAAACCCGCTGCCTGGTCTCCCCCTCCCACGCTATTTACAATAGGATACAACAGTACTTGTATTATAAATTGTGCTACCATTACCGCTACGAACCGATAGGAAGAAATACTATTCCGTTCTGCCATATCACCCGTGATTACCCCACTTAATGCAGCGTACGGCAAGTTATTTGCAGCATACAAGACCAATAACAAGGTATAGGTTACAAAGGCATACACAACCTTTCCACTTTCGCCTAAATCGGGGGTGCTAAAAGCAAGGATAGAAACAACTCCAAAGGGAATGGCCGTCCATAAAATCCATGGGCGAAACTTCCCCCATCGGGTGTTCGTCCGATCGGCAATCATTCCCATCAAGGGATTAAAAATAATGGCCGCAAACAGGCCGACAAAGAAAATAATGGCGCTGGCCGTGCTTGTTGGAATATTATAAATATCGGTATAAAAATACGCGATAAACGTCATCAGCGTCTGAAAAATAAGATTGGCCGAAAGATCCCCTAAAGCGTACCCTATCTTCTCCCCTATTGATAGTTTTTCTGTCTTCGAACTCATTTTTTGGTTGTTTGATGGAAACTCAATTTATCTTTCTTTTTAAGCGCCAAAACCTGGGTATACGCTTTTTTTGGGGCAAAATTGCGGTCAAACAACAAGGGATGGTTGGTACGCCCTTTAATAGGCCAGCCATTGAGCCAGGATCCGCCATCGTTGACGCCCCAGAAAGTAACCCGATCTATCTTATCCTGGTGTTTTAAAAAAAGCTCAAATATTTCTTGATAACGATTGGCCAGTTTGGTCTGGACTGAATCGGGAAGCCCCGTACGATAGGGATCCATGGACAAATCCCCTTCATACTCCTCGTAGTTTTGACTCACCTCGGCGCCCTCGACTTCCCATGGATTGGGAAGTGCGGTCACATCCAACTCGGTAAATTGTACTTTGACACCCAATTCGGAATACGCGATAATACTGTTTTCAATATCTTCCAAAGAAGGTCCTTCCAAGCTCCAATGAGCTTGCATTCCCACCCCATCTACTTGAATACCTTTTTCCTGCAACCGTTTTACCAAACGCACCACTCCTGCCCGCTTTTCTGGCTTCCATAAGTTGTAGTCGTTGTAAATAAGTTTCGCCTCCGGATCGGCCTGGGAAGCGAGTTGAAAAGCATACTCGATATAGTCATCTCCCAATACTTGTTGAAAAAGCGATTGTCGTAAGCTACCATCCTCATTTAATGCCTCATTGACAACATCCCAAGCGTGTATTCTTCCTTTGTATCGCCCCATAACCGTATGGATATGGTTTTTAATGTGTGTTGCCATTGCGGCACTGTCCTTCACGGAATGCATAAAATTGGGCAACTGACTGTGCCATACCAAGGTATGGCCCACAACGAACATATCCATTTTTTCGCCCAGGGCGACATACTTATCGGCAAATGTAAAATCGAAGGAATTCGGTGTTGGTTGTAGATACATCCATTTCATATTGTTTTCAGGGGTTAGGGTGTTAAACTCCCTATTTATGACCGCAATGCCTTTCGCATCGGTCTCCATAATTTGAGACTCATTGATAGCAGCCCCTAGGTAAAAACTCTTGGCAAAGCTACTTTTAAGAGAGGTCGGTACTTTTGTTGGTTCCTGAGCGGATTCTGTGGATTTGGTTTCTTTACAGTTGGTCAACAAGAACAGGAGCGCACTTAGTACTAGGGCCATTTTCCTAATTTTCGTCATGAGGATACTTTAAAAAATTGGTTTGTATTTATCTATTTGACCACAAGGTTCGCAAGTTGCAATGTGGATTCCTTCCTAACAAAGAACCCATTTGACAGGACCGAATTTGCAGCAAGTAAATTTGCGGTTTATACTGCTAACTCTGTAGTACATATGAAGCAGACAGTGGAAGTTTTGGGTATTTAGTCCTCTTTTTGTGTTTTTTTTGAAAAATCAACAGTTGAGAAAGAAGGTTCCTATAACACTTAATAAATGGAATTGATGATAGAAGCGTTTTTAAGGGAAAATTCGTATAAAGCATTTGCTCCTTGTAAACTAAGTTTCCTTACAATGTTAGACTTGTGTTTTTTAATGGTTTTTACGCTGTTAAAAAGTTTCTGAGCGATGCATTCTGTTCTTAAGTGTTGGGAAGTCAACTTGAGGATTTTTAATTCTGTTTTGGTAAGCCCGCCTATCTGGTTAAGGCTAAAATCTGCGTTCGCCATAAATTTAGGATCGCTTTTAAGTTTATCGGAATAATACTTATGGCCTGCTATTACTTGTTCTAAGGTAATATCAAACTCAGATGGCATATATTCTTTGTGCAAAATACCATAAACATTATCAAAGAAAAGTAGTTGAGCCAAGGTCCAATTCGAAATATTCCCTGAAAAAATGATAAACTTGGTATCGAGATGCATCTTAAATGAGTCAGCAACGATCGAAATACCATTTTTTTTTGGAAGATTGATATCTAGGACCACTATATGAGGTTGTAACTCTATAATCCGCTGCATCGCAATAAGACCATCCCCACAGTCTTTTCCGATTATTGCAAGTGTCGTCTTTTTTTCAATGACACACTCAATACCATACCGGGTCATAGGGTGATCTTCCACGACCATGATTGTTTTTTGTATATCCAAAATAAAGCAGTAAAATTTAAATTATCAATATATCTAAGTAAAACGGCACACTACCACCACCATTGGCCATTATAAGACCAAAAAGTACCAATTTTCAAACGGACTTGCATACACCCTTGGGAGTATTTTACTTTTTACCGAACAGCGTAAATCTTAGTTTCATTCATTTTTTTAAGCTAGAACATAGTCGTTTAGGATCTTTTCTTCTTTTGCCAACGGAAGAACAATATCGATTTTCAGACCTTTTGAAGGCCTGTTATTGATTCTTAAATCAGCACCCAATTTTTCCGATAAATTTTTAATAATGGTCATCCCCACGCTTTGCGGGTTCTTCAGGATCAACTCTTGCAATAGTTCTTTACTTGAGGTCTCCACTATCATATCATCCTTTTTTAATTTTATGCCTCCGGCATTATCTTCTATTGTCATTAACAAGGTTTCTTTCTCTTGTTTTGTGCCGACGGTAATTACAGCGTTATTTGGTGAAAACTTTATTGCGTTTGATAAAACATTATCAATGATCCTATCCAACAATACTGCATTTGAATAGATATCGGAGCAATCATCTTCCACGAGCTTTTTGTGTATTTTGATTCCCTTGCTCTTAATATGTACCCCATGAGATACCAACTGCCTTTCTATCAGTTCATTTGCATTAAAACGATGATATGCCACTTTTCTATTTTCATTTTTGGTATCGATCAGGCGAATGTTCAAAAAATCATCTATCAACCTTTTTCCCTGCCAAATCTCCTTAAAAAGCATATCCTTAAACGTCGCGTCAAAATCATCTAACTGTTTCTCATGGAGCTGTACATACAGTTGGATATTTGAAAATGGAGCCTTTAAGTCATGGGCCAAAAAATCTATAAATTCAGTTCGCTGCGCACTTGCCAAGGACAAGGAATCGTTCATACCACTCAAATTTTGGTTGGCCAAGTCTAACTCCCTATTGATCTTTTTTAATTTTTGACGTTGTCTAAAGAGCAAACCGGCAAAGACCAAGATACTACCCACAAGCAGAGCTCCCAATATCAGAAGGCGGCGATGATTCAATAATTCGCGTGCTTGCGCATCGGCCTTTTCCTTAAACAATTCCAATTCATTCTCCTTTTTTGCCGTTTCATAACGTACATTCAAATCAGCAATGTTCTTGTCCTTGTCCCTGTTCAATAATTCAAAATTGATGGAATTATACTTGGTATGTGTCAAATATGCATCCTTGAATTTTTCCTGTTCAAAATAAAGAGCGGAGAGTTCTCTATACAGTCTTAGGGCAATTATTTTATCCTCCTCAATAATTGAATACGTTTCTACTTCCTTTAAAATTTTAATAGCTTCCGAAGTATTTCCATATTTACTTAAGATTTTTGCTTTTGAAATAAGTGTAAACACTCTACCCCTTGCTTCCAATTTCCCAGGGTCAAAGAGATTCAAGGCTTCATCTAGTTTTTTGATCGCCAATTTGTAGTTTTGCTGTTTTTCGTAAATAAGCGCTTCATTGTGGGTAATTCCCATGAGATACCTTTTTAAAGTGGTATCTTTTTTAATCTCTTTTCTATTCAATCCAAAAATAATGACCGCTTCGCTAAACTTTTTTTGTTGTATATAATTCATTGCCAAATTATTACGGATTTTCACCGTACAGGCGAGATCATTGTGTTCTTCGCAAACCCACAAACCCGATTCGAACATTTTTTTTGCAAAATCATAATTTTCGGTCATGGCGTTTAAAACGCCCAACTTACTATAGATATCCGCGGCGGTTCTGCTATGATCGTCTAGTTTCAGCGCGTCATGCAATGTTGAAATAGCAGTTTCATAGTCTACTGTCAACTCTTTAATTTCGGAAAGATACATGAGTGCTTCTTGTTGATACTGTACATGCTGCTGAATTTTGGCCTCCCTATAGGCAAAGTCAATTACTTGCGCTGCCAAAGAAAGTTTATCGTTGTCAATCAACAACACCCCGACCTCTAGCGGAACCGAAAGGCGCTCCTTTAATCCGGAATCTGCCAATAAACTATCTACCGTTATACGTAGGGCCTCTGGTTGACCTTCTTCCAGGATTTTTTTGAAATTACTCTTCCATTTTTTATAGACGGACACACTGTCTTTATTCTCACTTGTAAAAGCGGGATTTACTCTAATTGATGCAGCACTTACACCATGCACGCTTGCTTTGACAACATTATGATAGCAGATACCGGCTTTTAAAGAAAATGAAAAGCAAATAAAGAGTATAAAAAGATAGATATGCTTTTTGAAAAGTTGTTGTTTTTTCATGAGGGAAGGGTTGGTTCAACAAAGCGTTCATTTTACCATCATAAATAATTAAAACATTTTTTAATAAAAATACGCCTTAGTATGTACGTAAAAATTTACAAGTTGGACTAGTTTGCATCCTCACAAAAACCTATTTATTATGAAAAAATCAATGTTCACAATCAAATCAATGGTAAGCCTTCTTTCATTTATCATGCTCGCTTCCTGCTCCAAAGACACCCTTGAAACGGAGACCTTGGAAACAAGCGAGAAGGAGCCGAGTACCGTAGCAGCCGCAAGAACCTATAGTTTTGGAGCTACTCGCGACCTGGTCCGAGGCAACCCATTACCGTTTGAATGGGCCTATTTATATTCATGGGATGCCTTTAACAATAGCAGAAAAATTATTTACACCGGTGGCGCCTCTTTTGGATGGGAGTTAAGCATTGCGGCAACCACCAATAGACCATTTGGATGGTATACCAAAGTCCCAAACGTATCCGGAGGTCAAATTCGTATTGTCTTTTTAGGCGGGGATGACATCCCATTCAATACAAAAATAGCAGTCTCCGGGGGGCAAAACCTACCTTCGAATTGGGTGTACGACCAAACAGGAAGTACCCAATTTTCGGCTAGGGCGGTATATCTTGGAAATTCATTTCTCGGTGATAAGTCATATGCACTAGTAAATCAAAACTTACCCAGTGGATGGGAATACCAAGAATACAACCCCAATGGCCCAGCCCGGATTGAGAATGTGAATGGAACACCAAGACCTGCTCCTACGCCCCCTTCTCTACTTAGTGGAGAAATTCTGTGGGGCGGGCAGCATCGGGATTCGCCCAATGGGCAATACCGACTTTCAATGCAAAGTGATGGGAATTTAGTACTCTACGATCTCTGGAATTTGACCAGTGAAGGTTGGTGGACCGCCTTGTGGTATAGTAATACTTACAACAACCCTGGCGCTAGATTGGCAATGCAGGCGGACGGCAACTTAGTGGTGTATAGCAGCGCTAACAGCCCTCTTTGGAATTCCGAAACTTGGGGGAACCCAGGGGCCCAACTTCACGTTCAAGATGACGGAAACTTAGTTATCTACAGCAATGGAATCGCTAAATGGCATCGATGGCAATAAGATCAACATAAAATCTTGCAGGGCCCTCATGCCCCCCTTTCTTTCTCAAATGGAAAGACAGGGCCCCTGCGGGATATGTTCTTATAAAAAATACAATCCCAAAAATAACATGATCATGAAAAAAAATAAAAGAGTCACCTACATGGTGCGTGGTTTTTTGGCCATTTTCGTCGCCTTAGTTTCCATAGCTTGCGAAAAAGAGCTCGATCTTGACATTGAAACAGCGTCAATAAAAGAAACCTACGAAGAGGCAGACGAACTAAATCGACAAGAGCTCAACGCCTATATAAAAGAAACGGTGCTTACGACTCAAGAATCGTTCGATTGGTCAAAAGCCCCCATAAACATACTTTGGAGCGCCCTCGAACATTCAGACTATATTGCAACGGTAGGTTATCGAAAAGTAGAATGGAAAGAGAACGATGAACTAGCCATTCAGTATATGACCGAACTATCCCATTCGGGAACCGAAAGCAAATCACCCAGCAATGGTCTTGCGAACATCAAAAACAGTCTTATCGAATTAGTTGCCGGTCATAGCAGTAAGGAAGGCGCCAAAAATTCTCAAAACATAGTATTAAAGGAACTTACCCCCTTACTGTCTATGGAGCTAAGAATAGATTCTAAAGAAGCTCTTGGCGCGTTACTTGCGCAAGAGACCTTGCGATATTTGGAACCCGCCTTTGATACTCAAGCTAGTTCGGTTACCAAGAATTCCAAGGCCATACCACCAAGACTAGGCTGTTCAAGAAGCGGGGGAGAACCTAGCAATTGTGGTGAGCTAGAGCGTAATGGCACTCACTACTATGTAATGGACGGAACGAATAAAATATCTTGGAACTATTGGAACCACGGTATTGAAGGAGCCTGGGCGTTAGGGGCCACAGGAAGAAAAATCGGAGTAGCGCTCTTAGATACCGGTGTAGGAGACGTTTGGTTCAATGACTGGGATGGATCACAGGATATAAAAGATTTTTTTACCAACTATCAAACGGTGAATGGCCGAAGATTTGAATTTGACAATCAAGTTGAAGGTCGAAGAGATTCTTACTATAATGATATTTGTTACGACCCTTGCGGTCATGGTACCGCATTGGCCGGAGTTCTGGGAGCTCCTCGAAGAACTGGCAGATATTCTTTTAGAGACGGGGTACATCCCAGGCATATGACCGGAGTATCATACGGTTGCGATCTATTTGCCTATCGCATTGGGGATGATGTGGTCATTGGTCCTGAGGATTCTTGGAACACGGCTTCTGCTTTTCAAGAAGCGACCAGCAATCCTGCGATCAAAATAATCAGCATAAGTCAAGGTACCAGTGACATTGGTTGGTCAAATGTAGCCGATGCCATAAAAGTTGCCTATAACAGGGGGAAGTTAATTTTTGCAGCAGCCGGTACAATAGGTGGAATAGGACCCAACGTGCCTTCTTGGGCAATTTTTCCATCGAACATGACCTATGCAAATGGAGAAGTTGTTATGGGAGTAACCGGAGTAAAGAGAGCCAATGGCGATGTGGTCTGCGACGATTGCGTAAAAGGTTCGAAGGTAGATTTTAGTATTGAAATGCAACTCTCGGATGTAAAACCCATGGGGTTGCAATTACCAATCAGTCGCGGGGCTATCTTACATTGTAGAGACAGAATAGATAGCTTTTTAGATACGCAAATTGGTGGTTCCTCTGTAGCAACGGCCACTATGGCGGGTATCGCCGCTTTGGTATGGAGCAAAAATCCTCAGGCCTCGCGGGAAGAAGTATTGCAGGCATTAAAGACTACTTCACAATACTCTGCAAAAACATCCGAGTTTGGTCATGGAAAACCCAATGCTGAAAAGGCGGCAAAGTACTTAAGCGGCACCTTCTTTAACATCTATGAACTGTATTCAGGAACGCAACTTGAACAAAATGAGTTTCTACAATCTCAAAATGGTAAGTACCGTCTTTGGATGCAAACAGATGGTAATGTAGTTATTTATGACGTTGCACTTTCTAGAGCCATTTGGGGAACCTATACCAACCAGGGGAAAAGACTGATCATGCAAACCGACGGAAATTTGGTTTTGTATGATGCAGCTTGGAAACCATTATTTAATACCCAGACTTGGGGAAGTCCCGGTAATTATGCCAGATTAGAAGACGATGGTTACCTAAAGGTGTATACAAGTGAAGGCAGAGAAGTATGGAGTTCCCAATGGAATCCTTAGTGTAACCTCTTAAGATTTTTAACTGTCGTTGCTATTATTCTGTTTAAGATATGTCTTGGCGCAAAGGGTGCGCCAAGACATATTTGTTTTGTTTATATATCCAAACTCTTTATTTATTTCGACTATAGAATACCACTAGTTACAGGGAACAAATAGCTATTAGTGCCGCAACGACATGTTAATACCGTATTGCTTATGTGATTAAAAAAAGGCTTTGTTCCCAAAACCAAGTGATTCATTCATTTTTGATTTCAGTAGGCAACACTCCAAAATGGGATTTAAAGCACTTGGTAAAATAGGAGGGCGACGAGAAGCCAACTTTAAAACTTACTTCGCTGATCGAATCGTTGCCGTTTACAATCATTTGTTTTGCTTTTTCCAAACGGATCTTACGAAGAAACTCATTGGCTGTATGCCCAGTCAAAGCTTTTATTTTTCGATACAATTGACTTCTACTTAAAAAGAGGTCTTCTGCCAAATGCTCTACGTTCAGGTTCGTGTCGTCGATATTCTCATGAATATAGTTGAGTACCTTGGTAATGAACGATTTGTCTAAAGAGCTTGTTTTCTCGGGTAAATGTAGATTGCTCGTTTGATTAAAGTATCGATCGAATAAAATTTGACGACTGCTGATCAGTTGCTTCAAATGCGATTGCAGCACCTTCATTTTAAAAGGTTTACTTAAGTACACATCGGCCCCTGAATCAATTCCTTTTGCCCAATCATCGGTCATTGCCTTTGCCGTAAGCATTAAAATCGGGATATGGCTCGTTTTTATATTTGCCCGCATCTGGGTACAAAATTCAAAACCATCCATCTCGGGCATGATCACATCGGTTAAAACAATGTCGGGAATACGCTCATTGGCAATGGCCAATCCCTCTTTACCGTTGGGTGCCTCTACGATACTATATTCACTTTGCAGCTCCCCTTTTAAATAGGTACGCAACTCCTTATTATCTTCAATGACCAACAGCTTTTTCTTATCTTTTTTGGGAATTACGGCTGTTTTGTAGTCCGGACTCGTAAAATCGACCACTTCTTTCTCGATTTCGACCGCTTCCTGTTTTTCCTGTGGTGCCCCATCGGTAAGGAATAGTTCGTTGTTTTGAAAATGTTCTTTTCCAAGCGGTAGTATTATCCGAAAATGGGTGCCCTCGTTCACCTTGCTTTCTACCGCTATTTTACCTTTGTGAAGGTCTACGAAACTTTTGACCACCTCTAGCCCAATTCCCGTTCCTCCATAGTACTGACTGTTCATTTCCTTGACCAGATAAAAACGTTCAAAAATACGATCTACTTCCTCTTTCTTGATTCCAGGCCCGGTATCCTGAATGCTTATTTCCATGGCTGCCACCGGCGTTGTCTCGTTCACCAAAGGCAATAGTTTCGGTTCTGCCGTACGATTGACCCCCACCGTAATTAAACCGTTTTCCGGAGTTACCTTGAACGCATTCGACAAGATATTGAACACTATTTTTTCGAGCATCCCGGGATCCGCCCAAATTTTTAGGGAAGTGGAATCGGCCTCGTTTGAAAGTATGATGTTCTTTTCTGAAGCCTCTTCCTCGAAATGACCACTCACCTCTTTGACAAACGAAACCGCGTTGATTTCTGAGGCGGTAACGGACATTTTGTCCATTTTCAATTTCCTAAAATCCATCAACTCATCGATCAATCGGGATAATCTGCTGGTGTTTTTATGAATGATTTGATGTTTTTCCTGAACGCTTTCGGGAAGTTGCAACAAACTATTGTCCAATATGTCTTCCAAAGGATTCAGAATCAATGTCAACGGTGTTCGAAACTCGTGCGAAATATTAGTGAAAAATTGCAGTTTTTTTTCATGCAAAATTTCCTCCTGTTTGCGCTTCTCACGTTCAAACTTTATCAAACGTTTTTCCTGAATACGTTCATTCACTATCCTAAAGGTCATGAATGCCAAGAAGCCCGAGAACAAAACATACCCTAAAATTGCCCAATTGGTCGCCCACCATGGTGGTAATATCTCAATTTTCAGGGAAATGGCCTCTTCATTCCATACCCCATCATTGTTTGCCGCCTTTACTTTAAACACATAGTTTCCTTTTGGTAAATTGGTATAGGTAGCACTGCGATTGTCCCCTACATAATTCCAGTTTTCTTCAAAGCCCTCTAAATAATAGGCATACTGATTTTCCTCGGAGCGGGTATAGTTTATCCCCATAAACTCAATGGTAAAAACCGATTGTTTATGATTTAAAACAAGTGCATCCGTCTCTGACAATACTTTTTGCAAAGGCGCGTCATCCGAACCCGGCACCACCGATTCATTAAAGAGTTTTAAATCGGAGAAGTATAGGGATGGGGGGTTTTTGTTCACCAAGATATTGGTCGGGTCAAAGTAATTGATTCCTCTAAAGTTCCCGAAATACAACATGCCATCATCATCCTTTAAAACAGCATTGTTATTGAAGTCATTGGTCAACAACCCATCTTCACGGGTGTAGTTGGTCAAGGATTCCGTTTTCAGATTTAGATAAGAAAGCCCCTTGTTACCGCCAAACCACAAACCGTTTCCGGTCTCCACAATGGTAGAAACAGTCTCTTGGTCTACACCATCAATTTCGGTATACCATTTAAACGTTTTCGTATTGGTATCATACTTGCATAGCCCATCGCCATCAAGACCGATCCAAATAGATCCCGATGCATCTTCCATCAATGCCAAAACAGTATAAGCATCGCTTTCTTTGCCCTTAACATCGTTCATTTGTTGGTTCAGGGAGATTACTTGGTAGGTCCCATCGGCCTCGGGAACTACTTTAAAAAGTCCACAGGTCGTACCCAACCAAATATGATCTTCTCTATCTACGAGAACCTTCCGAATATCAGTGTAATGAATACCTTGTGAATTAAAAGACTCCGAATTGTGAAATGTAAATTCATTGGTCAGTGGACTGTAGGAATGTAGCCCATTTAAGAAAGTACCGATCCAAACGGTTCCTTTGGAATCTTCCGCAAAACTTAAGATACGATTGGAAGCAATGGCGCCTTTGGTACTTGCGATGTTGAAATTTTTAAAAACCGTCTCATTTTTTTGAAGAAAAAATATCCCTGAATTCCAGGTTCCTACCCAAAAATTTCCTCGGGAATCTAAAAAAACCGTTTGTACATCATGACCCGTTAATCCTGTCGCAATGTTGTTTTTTTCGTCAACAAGGTGCACGAACTCTTGCTTTTTGACATCCACTACATCCACACCGCCACCGTCCATACCGATCCAAAAGGTACCATCTGTATTCTTTACGATAGCCGTTACAGATCCCGTTTGTAAGGAGTTGGGAACATTTGGTAAGCTTTCGATGTCTTTGAATTTATCATAAAACTGATCATACACCCCTACCCCATTGTTATAATATCCTACCCAAATACGTTCTTGCGCATCTACAAATAAAGACCAAACAGAATTAGACTTGATACTGTTTTTATTGAATTTGTCATATCGATAATTTTTCAACACTCTACCCTCTTTGTCGATAAGAAAAAGACCGTCATTTTCGGTTCCAAAAAGTAACCGCCCATTGGGAATTTGTACAAAGCACAAAACGCGTTTATCGGTAATTGCATATTTTTTTAAAGGCTCCCGACCATTATTGGAATCCAGTTTAAAAAGTCCATCAGAAAAGGTACCCAACCAAAGACTGCCTGCATCATCGACCAACAACGACTGTATATGTTCCGAAACAATTACCGATCCATTGGAATTCTGCACCCTTTTTTGATTGAACGTATTAAGTTCCCGATCAAATTCCAATAACCCTCTATTCGTACCTACATAAATGGTGCCCGACAAATCTTTAGCGATGCTGTTGATCAAAAGGTCATAGGTCTCAAAAGGAATAGCCATTTTAATTTGCCGTACTTCCTCGCTTTCTGGATCTAAGTAATAAGCACCATATTGATTGGTACCTATTACTAATTTTCCAAATTCATCTTCTATGATCGCGGTTACTTGATAGGCCCTATTTTGGTTGTTTTCTGTTGCCAGCGGTATTCGAATAAACTTGTTCTGATCCCGATTGTAGCGATTAAGTCCTGCTCCGGTACCAATCCACAGTCTATTGGCACTATCAATAAAGCTGGTATAGATAAGGGAGCTATTTAAGGTACTCGCATCGTCCCAACGGTGTTTGTAGTAGGTATAATCAGTGCCATTGAACTTCGTTAAACCAACCCCATTGGTCCCCATCCAAATAAATCCCCGATGGTCTTGGGTAATGGTTGAAATAGCGCGTTGTGTATTGCTTTCCTTAATATTGACAAATAGGTAGTCGGTATCCGGAAATTGTGAAAAGGCGTAATTTCCGCACCATAGGACACTTATAAAAAAAAGTACATTTTTATCGAATAATCGCATAAATAGATCAACCATTAATTATCCTTACAATTTGGCAATACCACTCCAAAGTAATTTATTTAGGTGGATTTACAGTCAAATTTTCCACTTCGAATCTGGTACAAACCTAAAAAAGTGCTGGTAGGTTTAAAACATTGCCTATAGCATAAAGCCACAACAGCTATATTATTGGTTATCACATTTAAAAAATAGCACAAATTTGAATTTTGCTACCACATTTGAAGCAATTTGGTTAAAATGCGGTGTGTACGACCACTTGGAATTATAAAAACGCGGACTGCTTCAAAAATTTCAGCAGTGGCTTCATGATCGCTAGTACTTTTTACAGAATACTCTTTTCTTGCAGCTCCATTAGGAATAATACCAAAGGGTGGGTTCTAACAAGCTTGAAATACGAACAAATACGCATAACAAAATAATTACTTATACGAACCGTATGTACTATGTAGGATTGGATATCGGCAGCAGTTCGATCAAGGCTGCCCTTGTGGACGCTTCCTCGGGTAGGAGCCTAGGGGTGGTTCAGGAACCGGCCCTTGAGATGGGGATGCTCGCGCTGCGGAACGGCTGGGCGGAACAGGATCCCGACCGGTGGTGGGAACACGTATGTGCGGCGATCGCCTCTTTGAAGCGTACCTATGGGGTCAGCGCCGATCGTATCATCGGTATCGGCATCTCCTATCAGATGCACGGGCTGGTACTGGTGGATGGGCAAGGGCGCCCGCTTCGCCCCTCGATCATCTGGTGCGACAGCCGTGCGGTCGAGATCGGCCGGGAGGCCTTCGGGGCCATCGGTGAAGAAAAGTGCGGTACCCGCCTTTTGAATTCCCCGGCCAACTTCACCGCCTCCAAGCTCAAATGGGTCAGGGACAACGAACCACAGCTTTATGCAAGGGCGTACAAGTTCATGCTTCCGGGGGACTATATCGCCTATAAGCTCACCGGCACGATCAATACCACGGTATCGGGCCTCTCCGAGGGGATCCTGTGGGACTTCGAACAGGGGCGGGTGGCCGATTTCCTGTTGGAACACTACGGGATCGATCCCTCCCTGGTGCCCGATATCACGGATACCTTCGCCGAACAGTGTGCGGTGAACGGGGAAGGGGCCATTGCCAGCGGCCTCGCCGAGGGCACCCCGATCTATTACCGTGCGGGGGACCAGCCCAACAACGCCCTGTCGCTCAACGTGTTCGAGCCGGGGGAGGTGGCCGCCACCGGCGGCACCTCGGGGGTGGTCTATGCGGTCACCGAGAACCTCTCGGCAAAGGAGAGCTCGCGGGTGAACAACTTCGCCCATGT
>CANMSA010000017.1 GCA_947500385.1 uncultured Flavobacteriaceae bacterium
ACCGCCGACGGATGTGCAACGGTCATAACCCTCACCGTACTGGGAAGCTGCGGCCCGGACGATACCGAGATAAGCCCCGAATACAATATCAACGGACGCTGGTGCAGCCCCTGTGAGAGTGAGATTAGCATTAACGAGGGAGACGCGCTTACTCTTAGTTCCCTACCTAATTCCGTAGGCAGTTTTACGATCATAACCCCAGAAGGTATTGCCTATTCAGGCGACCACACCTTCAATTCGGTCACCCCGTCACATTCGGGCAGGTATACCTTCGTTTCCGACCAAGGGTGCAATACCACCCTGGACGTGACCGTGAACGAGGTAGACTGTACCACATTCGGTTTGGAGACCGAATACCAGATAAACGGTACTGGACCTTACATAACCGGTGCGAGCGAAGTAACCTTGGATTTAGGAAGTTCCATTGCTTTAAGTGTAATTCCAAATGGGGTTCCCTTTTCAATAACCTCTACCGCTGCCAATGGAAACAGCAAAGATTTCAATTTATTTGACTTGATTATTAACGATGTAGGTCCGGACGATGAAGGGCTCTATACCTTTACTACCAAAGCCGGTTGTGAGGTAACCTTACTTCTTAACATTAGTGAACCACCGCAATGCGATGAGGATAGTATTATTCCCGAGTATCGTATCAACAGTACTTGGCTTAGTGGGGAGAACGATATTGTTGTGCAGGAAGGCGATGTTGTGGTATTGAGCATGCTCCCAAATGATATTCCCTTAGAGTCGATAGAGTTATTGGATGGTACGTTGGTCGGGGACAATTATACGCTTGGCGCGGTGAGTGTTTCGGACAGCGGTTCTTACTTGATAACTTCGAGTCAAGGCTGCAGCACGATCATCAACCTAACCGTATGTGATCCTCAGGCCGTAATACCAGAGTATATTGTTGACGGTACGTCGCAGAGCGGTGCTGGGACCCTGAACGTTTTGGAAGGGCAATCGGTACAGTTGGGTATTCTTCCCTCTGGAACCGGTCTTTCGATCGAATTACCCGATGGCACGTTGGTAGGGGCTTCGCTCGATTTGGGAAATATAACTTTCGAACAACGAGGAACCTATACCTTTACTTCCGTAGATGGCTGCCAATCGACCCTTTTTGTGGATGTCGAGTCTGAATTGGTCTGTCCGGATACAAGCATCATCCCGGAGTACCGCGTGAATAGTGCATGGCTAAGTGGTTCAAATGATTTAATCGTTCAGGAAGGCGATGTCGTAGTGCTCAGCATGCTTCCGAATACGATTCCGTTAGAGTCGATTCGTCTGTTGGATGGCACCCTGGTCGGTGACAATTATAGTCTCGGTGCGGTAACAGTCGCGGATAGTGGTGCATATCTTTTAACCTCTAGTGAAGGGTGCAGTACAACGATAAACTTGGTTGTAAGTGATCCTAATTGCGACCCTCAGAGTGTAATACCGGCGTATACCGTTGACGGGGTCTCCCAGAGTGGTGGTGGTACGCTCGACGTGTTGGAAGGGCAATCGGTACAATTGGATATTCTTCCTTTAGGTACGGGGCTTTCGATCGAGTTGCCCGATGGCACGTTGGTAGGTTCCTCACATGATTTAGGAAACGTTTCTGTTACCCAAGGCGGAACGTATACATTTACGACCGTCGATGGCTGTCAGTCTGCTCTTTTGATAACGGTAACATCCATATGTCCTCCGGACAGTGTGGTTCCAGAGTATACCATAGATGGTATTTCACAAAGTGGGTCTGATACCTTGAACGTGTTTGAAGGACAATCGGTGCAATTGGGTATTCTGCCTTTGGGAACCGGTCTTTCGATAGAATTGCCCGATGGTACATTGGTAGGTGCTTCACATGATTTAGGCAACGTAACCGATTTGCAGGAGGGTACATATGTTTTTACCTCCAACGATGGGTGTCAATCCACGCTATTTGTGAATGTAGAACCTACACCTATTTGTCCTCCGGGAAGTATAATTCCCGAGTATCGAGTGAACAGCGCTTGGCTAAGTGGAGCGAACGATGTTTTTGTGCAAGAAGGCGATGTTGTTGTGCTGAGCATGCTTCCCAACAGTATTCCTTTGGAATCGATTCGCCTATTGGACGGCACCCTGGTTGGCGATAACCATAGCCTTGGTTCGGTAACGCCCGCAGATAGTGGTAGTTATCTTGTAACTTCAAGTGAAGGTTGTAGTACGACCATCAACCTTATTGTAGGCGACCCAGACTGCGACCCGCTAGGTGTTGTCCCGGAATACATTGTTGATGGCATTCCTCAGAGTGGGGCAGGTAGCATAAATGTTACGGAGGGCCAAACGCTACAATTGGGTATACTTCCATTGGGTACGGGGCTTTCGATTGAGCTGCCCGATGGTACTTTGGTTGGGGCATCATATGATTTGGGCAGTGTGTTGTTCGAGCAACGAGGTACTTATACATTTACTTCTTTGGATGGTTGCCAGTCAAGCCTTGTTGTGGAGGTGGCTTCGGAGACCTCCTGTCCAGAAGGTAGCATCATTCCGGAATACCGGGTAAACAGCGCTTGGTTGAGCGGTAGTACGGATATTCAGGTAGATGAGGGGGATGTGATTGTACTCAGTATGCTCCCAAATACAGTTCCGGTAGCGTCCATTCGCCTTTTAGATGGAACCTTGGTAGGAGATAATCATAGTCTTGGGGCGGTTACCGTAAGTGATAGCGGTAGTTATGTTGTAACCTCTACCGAGGGTTGCAGTACAACAATCAATCTGATTGTTGTTGGATCTGGCGGGTCCACGTCCAAGGAAGATACTACAAAGGGTATTTTGAACGCAACGGTATCAAATACTGCGGCTGGTTTTCAAAAAACCGATTTGATATTATTTCCAAACCCTACCGCTGGGGTGTTATATATGAATCTCACAGGTTATATGAGCACTAGTGTAGCGGTATCCGTGTTGGATGCAAAACAACAGTTAGTGAAAAAAGTAATGTTCAACCCGGATCATGGGCCAATCGAATCGCTGAACTTGGATAATTTTGCGGATGGTTTGTACTCAATAGTGATTAGTAGTGCGAGAGGAATAGAAGTCAAATCAATTCTGCTGCATAAATAAGATTAAAGATCACCTTCCTAAGAAAAAGCTCGAATTTGTTTAATTCGAGCTTTTTTTGTATCCCTTTTTGTCAACATTTGTCAGATTTTTTTTTGAAAAATTCCATCCATAGAAGTTGACCTTGAAATTCTGACATAATTTTCAGAGTATTAGCGGATTAAGTGCTATTTTTGCCATCCTTTTATTTGGTGGTCAAAATGTTAAAAATGTTAATTTTTTATACGTTTCATCGAATAAACTGAAAATTTCGTGGTGGTCGAAGACTTTTTGAGATATTTCAACGTACTAAAAGAGTATTTAATCGAAAATGTGTTCTTATTGATAGCGCAAAGTCTCAAGTAAACCCAAACAAACCCCCCACATTCCTATGAGAAAAAATACTTTGATGTCGCTCTTGGCGATTATATTTTTCGGATCATTACTCGCTCAGGATCCAGTGACCTACGAATCGGCTTTTCCGAGTCTCAGCTTTGAATATCCGGTAGAACTACAAAACGCCGGAGACGGGACTAATCGAATGTTCGTTGTGGAGCAACCGGGAAGAATTAAGGTGTTTCAGAATGCCTCCAACGTTACCCAGCAGCAGACTTTTTTGGATATTAGAAATATTGTTAGCTTTTCGGCGGGTCAGGAGATAGGGCTCTTAGGCCTAGCTTTTCACCCAAACTATCAACAGAACGGATATTTTTATGTGTATCACACCCGTACAAGTAGTGTGGCAAATGTAAGTGTAGAAATCGTTCTGGCACGATATCAAGTGAATTCTGGGAATCCAAACCAGGCCAATGCGTCTAGCAGGGTCGAGATTTTTAGTTTCGATAAGAACCAAGGAAACTCCAACCATAATGGCGGTAAAATTGCTTTTGGTCCTGATGGATATCTGTATATCTCTGTAGGAGATGGTGGTGGCGGAGGAGACCCCAATAAGAACGCACAGAATTTGAACAATGTTTTTGGGAGCATTTTAAGAATCGATGTGGATGTAGATGGGAACAATCCGTTAGAAACGAACCCAGATGCCCCCAACGGCAATTATGAAATTCCTTCCGACAATCCAAGATTAGGACAGAGTGGGCTTGATGAGCTGTATGCTTGGGGAATACGGAATACATGGAAGTTCTCATTTGATGATCAAACCAACAGATTATGGGGTGCCGATGTAGGTCAAAATCGATATGAGGAAATTAATTTAATTCAAAAAGGTGGTAACTATGGTTGGAATCGGTTTGAAGCCACCACCAACCAGAATACATCTACCAACTTGGCCACCACCCCCGATATTAAACCTGTTTTTTATTATGGTAGAAACAATGGAGATATCTCAATTACCGGGGGATACGTCTACAGGGGTAGTAGTAGTAATACAAATATTAAGGATAAATATATTTACGCCGATTATGTTTCAGGCAGGGTATGGGCGTTGACCTATAATGCAAGCAACAATACCGCCACCTCCAGCTTATTATTTAGAACAAGTGGGGAATATGTTTCCAGTTTTGGTTTGGATGAGTCCGGAGAGATGTATTTTAGCGGCTATGGCACTTCGGCCAAGATATTTAAGATAAATGCGGGGTCTACGCCTCCGCCTCCTCCGGGGCCAACAACTGTTGCGGTAGATGGTGTTGGACTATGGAAAGACTTGGAAAATGGAACAAATGGAACGGTAGAAGCGGTCGCATCCAAAGGCGACAATGTATACGTGGCAGGAAGCTTTTCCAATGCGGGGGGTGTCGCAGCGAATAATATTGCCGTGTATAACCGTACTACAGGTTGGAAATCCCTATCAAGTGGGGCCAATGGTACTGTTAAAGCCTTGGCAATAGCGGCTGATGGTAAGGTATATGCGGGCGGTAGTTTTTCATCTATAGGTGGTATTGCCGCTCAAAACGTGGCGGTTTGGAATGGTTCTTCTTGGTCTGCCTTGGGAGCCGGAGCAAACGGAACGGTAGCAAAGATTGGAATAGATGGTGCCAACAATGTATATGTTGGAGGCGCATTTGAGACGGCTGGAGGAATATCGGTCAAAAACATCGCGAGATGGAACAATGGTTGGTCTGCATTGGTAGATTCCGGAACGGGGGAAAGAGGTACCAATAATGAAATTAGGGCCATTGCTTTTGGAAGTAATAATCTGGTATATCTCGGTGGTAACTTTGACAGTGCGGGTGGAAAAACGGCAAATCGTATTGCCACATGGAACGGTAGCTCATGGGGAACACTAGGTCAAGGTACAAGTGGATTTGTACAAGCCATTGAAGTAGTTTCCGGATATGTATATGCTGGGGGGAATTTTAGCCTGGCAGGTGGTCAAACCGTCAATAGGATTGCCCGGTGGAACCTTGGTTCTAGTCAGTGGGAAGCTATGGGGAATGGATTGAGCGGAAACGTTAATTCAATGGATCATGACGGAACATACCTTTATGTGGGAGGTAGTTTTGAAACTGCAGGACAAGATAGCAGCACCAATTATATTGTAAAAAATATGGCCCGTTGGAGCGGTGGTGCTGGCTGGCAGGCGCTGGGCCCCGCCAAGAACGTTGGTGCAAATAATATCGTAAACGACATTGCGTTTTCCGATGATGACGACAGATTGTATGTTGGAGGTACGTTTAGTACCGCTGGTAATGTTAGCGCTAGCAGGTTGGGCGTTTGGGCACAAGCATTTGACTGTACGGATGAACAACTGATCATAGAATATCAAATCAACGGAGATTGGTCCAGTGGGCAATCAGCACTAACGGTTGAAGTTGGTACGCGGGTCGTTTTGAGCTTGTTACCGAATAATGTACAGTTTTCCATTACCCTTCCAGACGGTTCGGTGGTAAATAACGATTACAGTCTTGGAGAAGTTGAAGTAGGGGATTCTGGAGCGTATGTTTACCGCACGCAAGACGGCTGTGAAACCACTTTGCAGTTAACCGTTACGGATCCCGGTGACCCCTGTACCGAAAATGGTATATTTCCCGAGTATAGAATTGACAATGGGAATTGGATTCAGGGCGATACCCAGATTACGGTAGATGAGGGTACGAACTTAATACTGAGTATCTATCCCAATGACCAGCAGTTTACGGTAACCCTACCCAACGGTGGTGAAGTCCAAAATGATGTGAATTTAGGGGCTGTAAGTCCAGATGAGGCCGGTTTATACCTGTTTACCTCGGCTCAAGGGTGTACAACTACCTTTACCGTTGTTGTTATTGAAGATCAGGAAGTATGTCCCGACGGTAGTATTGTTCCAGAATATACGGTCAATAATGTTACGAACTCGGGGACAGGGACCATTACAGTGAACGAGGGTGATGATTTGGTTTTAGGGTCTACCGCAAACGACCCCGGTTTAACCATCAGACTTCCAAATGGTTCTGAAGTGGGGGATAACTACCAGCTAAACAACATCGCTACTTCACAGGCAGGAACGTATGTTTTTATTTCCTCCGAAGGCTGTGAGGCCACTTTGGACATCCTTGTAAACGATATCGAAGTACCTACTTGCGAAATTCAGACCGAATACAGACTAAATGGGCAAGCATGGATCGAAGGTGCAAGCAGTGTTACGGTCGATGAGGGAGACGACCTTATACTGAGTATAGTGCCCAACGGAGTTGCCTTTACCATTACCGCTCCAAATGGTACAACCAGTTCAGGTGATCTGAACCTGGGTGATATTCAACCGACACAAGAAGGAGTGTATACTTTTACAAGGTTTGAGGGTTGCTCAACTACTTTGAATGTTATCGTAAACGCAGATCAACCGGCGAATTGTACCATTATTCCAGAATATCGTTTGAATAGGGTATGGTATAGTGGTGAAACGAATATAACGGTACAGGAAGGAACCGATGTAATGCTGAGTATTTTGCCTAACAATATTGGTTTAACGATTACCTTGCCAAATGGTCAAGTCGTATCGGATAATTATAGCTTGGGGCTTGTTACAGCTGAGGACAATGGTATCTATACCTTCACTACCGCCGATGGGTGTATCACAAGGTTAACGATTACCGTAGAGACTTCCCAATGCGGGGGAATACTGATTCCCGAGTATCGTATTAACGGAGAATGGTCTAGCGGTGAGAATAGTATTAGCATTAATGAAGGGGCCGATGTGGCATTGAGTATGCTGCCAAATGGAGTTGGTCTTAATATTACATTGCCCGATGGCACGGTTGTAGGTGATAATTATCGTCTTCCAAGCTTCACCGCTGCCCAGAATGGGATCTATACGCTGACCTCCGCTGAAGGATGTACAGAAACCTTGGAGTTAAGATTGGCGGATAACAATGGTGAATGTTCTGAAAATGTGATTCCCGAATACAGAATTGATGGTAAGTGGTTTAGTGGCGAAGAGAATGTAACGGTTGATCAAGGTACCAATGTAATGTTGAGTATGTTGCCCAATTCGATCGCGATGACCATTACTAAACCCGACGGCACTGTGGTTGGTGATAATTACAACCTGGGTAGTGTGCAACCGGAAGATAGCGGTCTTTACATATTGAGATCTGCGGATGGATGCACCAATACCTTAAACTTGAATGTGCGAAACCTTCCCAATTGTTCGGCAGGTTCGATAATATCGGAATACCGGGTAAACGGTCAGTGGCAGAGTGGTCAGGATTACTTGCAACTCACCGAAGGAACTGACTTTATAATTAGTGCCTTGCCGAATACCATAAACGTATCTATTGAATTGCCAGATGGGCGGGAAGTAGGGGATAACTACTATTTAGGAGCATTGACCCAAGAAGACAGCGGATTTTATATATTGACTTCTTCACAGGGCTGTAAGACGGTATTAGAGCTTTCGGTTGTCCAAAATGGAGGACAGAGAAATAGCGGGTTTGATGAATTTGGAGTGGATTTCGAAAATCCCGAACGGGCTACCGAATTGGTTACCGCTTATCCGAACCCTACAACAGATAAGGTGAATATCGACCTTTATAGCCTTAAAGGCCAAAAAGTAGATGTAGTCCTTACCAACACACAACAACAACAGTTGGTATTTAAATCCCTGAAAGAAGATCATCCTGTAGATTTGGAGCTTAGTTTAGGTAACTATAACGCGGGAACCTACTTTGTTATGCTTTTGGTAGATGGCGAGGTCATCACCAAAAAAGTAGTAAAGAGATAGGCGAAGGTTTTAAGAACTAAAAAAGCCCTCTTTGGACCAAAATCCAAAGAGGGCTTTTTTTTATTAGATTGGCACAACAATTGTCTTACTAAGTTGATAAAAGGTCAGGACCTCCTTGATTTCCAGTGGTATGGTAAATTTAAATGGCCAAAGAAAAACAAACTACAAATGATTTCTGTTTTTTTAATGACAGAATGACCGAAATTATACTATGGACGATTCCAATTTTTCAAGTTTTGACAATATGTCGTTGCATACCTTTGATGAAGATGCAGAACTTATTCCATTATTAACAGCGGAAGACGAAGCGCAAATGAATAACGAAAGTCTTCCGGAGACGCTGCCTATTCTCCCATTACGAAATACTGTTTTATTCCCGGGGGTGGTGATACCGATTACAGCCGGTCGAGACAAATCGATCAACCTTATCAAAGATGCGAACAATGGATCTAAGGTCATCGGTGTTGTTTCGCAAAAAGATGAGAATACCGAAAACCCAGATGTGAAAGACATCAATACCTTGGGCACTGTTGCCAGAATCTTACGGGTATTACAAATGCCAGATGGGAACACTACCGTGATCATTCAAGGTAAAAAACGCTTCGAGATTGCCGAGGTGCTTACCAAAAAACCCTATATGACGGCTACGGTAAGAGACACCAAAGAACAACGTCCTGGAGAGCATGATAAGGAGTTTTTAGCCATTATAGATACCATTAAAGAACTCTCTCTTAAAATTATCAAAAACAATCCGAATATTCCCAGTGAGGCTTCTTTTGCCATTAAGAACATCCAAAGCAACTCTTTTTTAATCAATTTTATCTCCGCTAATATGAATCTTAGTGTGGAGGAAAAGCAGGAATTGCTAGAAATTGGAGATTTGCAGGAAAGGGCACTGGCCACCTTGCGATACATGAATGTTGAGTTGCAGAAATTGGAACTCAAGAACGACATTCAGTCAAAGGTGCGAAATGATATGGATCAGCAGCAACGTGAGTACTTTTTACATCAACAAATGAAGACCATTCAAGAGGAGTTGGGAGGTGTTTCATATGATGAAGAAATTCAAGAGATGCGAGTGCGGGCCAAGGATAAAAAATGGGACGGCAAAGTAGCGGAACATTTCGAAAAGGAGCTTTCCAAAATGCAACGGATGAACCCGCAAGTGGCCGAGTATTCCATTCAAAGAAATTATTTGGACCTGTTTTTAGACCTTCCTTGGAATGAGTTTTCCAAAGATAAGTTCGACCTTAAAAAGGCTGAAAAAATATTGGACCGCGACCACTATGGCCTTGAAGATGTGAAGCGACGCATCATTGAATACTTGGCGGTGTTGAAACTGCGTAATGATATGAAATCGCCCATACTCTGTTTGTATGGCCCTCCTGGAGTAGGGAAAACATCGTTGGGGAAATCGGTAGCGGAAGCGCTGGGAAGAGAATATGTGCGAATGTCGCTTGGAGGGTTGCGGGATGAGGCTGAAATTCGAGGGCATCGTAAAACATATATTGGTGCTATGCCCGGTCGTATTGTGCAAAGCCTTAAAAAGGCGGGCACTTCAAATCCCGTTTTTATACTAGATGAAATAGACAAACTATCGAACAGTCATCAAGGGGATCCTTCCTCCGCGATGCTGGAGGTTTTGGATCCGGAACAAAATGCTGAGTTTCATGACAATTTTCTTGAAATGGGCTATGACCTTTCAAAGGTAATGTTCATTGCGACCGCCAATAACCTAGCTTCGATACAACCCGCATTGAGAGATCGAATGGAAATCATAAATGTATCGGGGTATACGATCGAGGAAAAAGTGGAGATAGCGAAAAGACATTTGTTACCAAAACAACTAAGGGAGCATGGACTTGAGGAAAAGCATTTAAAAATTGGAAAACCGCAGCTAGAAAAAATTGTGGAAGGATATACGCGGGAATCCGGAGTGCGCTCATTAGAGAAGCAAATCGCCAAAATGGTCCGTTATGCCGCAAAATCGATAGCCATCGAGGAGGACTATAGTGTGAAAGTAAGTTCAGACGATGTAGAGAAGGTTTTGGGCCCGGCCCGATTGGAAAGGGATAAATATGAAAATAATGATGTTGCCGGTGTGGTGACCGGCCTGGCATGGACGAGTGTAGGCGGGGATATCCTATTTATAGAGTCCATTTTATCCAAAGGAAAAGGGCAATTGAATATTACGGGGAACCTAGGAAAGGTCATGAAAGAATCGGCGACCATCTCCATGGAATATATCAAGTCGAACGCCGACAGATTTGGGATTGACTCGGATATTTTTTCACAATACAATGTACATATCCATGTGCCGGAGGGTGCTACCCCAAAAGATGGGCCAAGTGCCGGTATCACGATGCTTACCTCCTTGGTTTCGCTCTTTACGCAGAGAAAGATCAAGAAGAGTTTGGCGATGACGGGAGAGATAACTCTACGCGGTAAAGTATTACCGGTCGGGGGTATAAAAGAAAAGATTTTGGCAGCTAAACGGGCACGTATTAAAGAGATAATCCTATGTAGGGAAAACGAACGGGATATCTTGGAGATAAAAAAAGAATACTTAAAGGGGTTGACCTTTCATTATGTCTCGGAAATGCATGAGGTAATCGATATTGCGGTTACAAAACAGAAAGTGAAAGCAGCTAAGAAACTTTAACTTTTTCGGGAGGATTGACTAAATTTTAAAATTTGGTACACCAACCCTGTGTATTTCTGGTTATTTTTGAACAATGGGAAAAATTACCATAGCCATCGATGGGTATTCCTCTACGGGGAAAAGCACCATAGCGAAACAGCTTGCCAAATCCTTGGGATACATTTATGTGGATACGGGAGCCATGTATCGGGCGGTTACCCTATTCGCAATGCGAAACGGTGTTGAGGCGCATGCGGAAAAGCTAATTCAGTTGCTTCCGAAAGTACATTTGAAATTTGTATTTAACGAAGCTTTGGGGTATTCCGAGATTTACCTTAACGGTGAGCATGTTGAAACTGAGATACGTACCTTGGCCGTTTCCAATCTGGTCAGTAAGATATCAGAAATAGAACAGGTGCGTATTAAGCTGGTAGACATGCAAAGAGACATGGGAAAGTCTAAGGGTATCGTAATGGACGGTCGTGATATAGGAACGGTCGTATTTCCCGATGCCGAATTGAAAGTGTTCATGAACGCCTCTGCCGACGCAAGGGCTGCCAGAAGATATAAGGAGTTGCTGGATAAAGGTGAAAAAGTAACGTATCAGCAGGTGTTAAAAAATGTACAGGAACGCGACTATATTGATTCTCACAGGGAATTCTCGCCATTGACGAAAGCGGAGGATGCCATTGAGTTCGATAATACCGATATGGGTTTAAAAGAACAATTTGAGCGGATGCATGGTTTTGCGTTACGGGTCATAGAAAAGACAAAAGTCCGACCATAAAAAAAGGGACGCTTCGGCATCCCTTTTAATCTTTCTTTATAATGAATCTCTTAAGGATTTGGAATGACCAACTCTTGGTCAGGATGGATCACATCAGGATTGCTCAAGATATTCGTGTTGGCCGCAAAAATTTGCTTGTACTTCATGGCATCGCCGTAGTAGTGTTTCGCAATTTTACTCAAAGATTCCCCACCTTTAACAACATGTCTGTGGTAAACTGAACTATCGGCAACAGTAATATTGGCCTGGATGTCGGAAGCACTCTCCCCACCTATTTCTTTGATTTTATCCCACATGAGATCCTTTTCATAAGGTGTTTTTGCCTCTCCTTTTATTTTAAGCACGCCACCGTCTTCGGTCACGTTTCCGTCTTTGATTCCTAATTGCTCACCAAGGTTCAAAACCCCTTGGTACTTTGCTTTGACACTCATACTAATTTTATTTATTCGGTTAATATTTGAATTTGAAAGATACGCAATCTCGCCCTAATTTTACTTAAAATCGACAAAATAGTGGGTCAATGACCAACCTTCCCGTTTTAAGATTGCTAAAACCGTAAAAATATTGTATTTTTGCACTCCTTTTTTACAAAGAATCAAGAGGAAAAGGAATTGAATAAAATAGATAAAAACAACTTCCCTGCATATTGTTTTACTCTTGTAACTGCACGGAATACAAATGTGAATCAGCAAATGGCTGAAGAAAAAGCAACTGCCCAAGTAGAAGAAACTACAGCGGCACCAGAAGAAAAAGCAGCACCGGCCCCGGTGCAAGACCCTCAAGAGTTTTTGGAAAATTTTAATTGGGAAAAGTACGAACAAGGCATTGAACGTGTTGAAGATTCCAAATTAGAAGAGTTTGAAAAGTTGGTCGCCGAAAATTTTGTCGATACGGCAGATGAAGAGGTGGTAACAGGTACCGTGGTGTATTTGACTGACCGTGAGGCGATCATCGATATCAACGCAAAATCGGAAGGCGTTATTTCCCTAAATGAGTTCCGCTACAATCCTGGCCTAAAGGTTGGTGATAATGTAGAGGTATTGATAGATATCCGCGAAGATAAAAGTGGTCAGTTGGTACTTTCGCACAGAAAGGCGCGAACGATCATGGCTTGGGAGCGTGTGAACAAAGCACACGACAAAGAAGAAGTCGTAAGCGGTTTTGTGAAGTGTAGAACCAAAGGAGGTATGATCGTTGATGTATTTGGCATCGAGGCGTTCTTACCAGGGTCTCAAATTGATGTAAAACCAATTCGTGATTACGATCAGTATGTAAACAAAACAATGGAATTCAAGGTGGTAAAAATCAACCATGAGTTTAAAAACGTTGTTGTTTCACATAAAGCATTGATCGAAGCGGATATTGAAGAACAGAAAAAAGAAATCATCAGCCAATTGGAAAAAGGCCAAGTATTGGAAGGCGTTGTCAAAAACGTTACTTCTTACGGAGTCTTTATCGATCTAGGTGGTGTAGATGGCTTGATCCATATTACGGATCTTTCTTGGAGCAGAATCAACCACCCGAACGAGGTGGTCGATTTAGATCAGAAATTGAATGTGGTAATCTTAGACTTTGACGAGAACAAATCTAGAATTCAACTAGGATTGAAGCAATTGGAGAAACATCCTTGGGATGCCCTTAGCGATGAAATCAAAATTGGTGACAAGGTAAAAGGTAAGGTAGTGGTCATCGCCGATTATGGTGCCTTTATTGAAGTTGTTGAAGGTGTTGAAGGTTTGGTGCACGTTTCTGAAATGTCATGGTCTACCCACCTACGCTCAGCGCAAGATTTTGTAAAGGTAGGAGATGAAATCGAAGCGGTTGTGTTAACCTTGGATAGGGAAGATCGCAAAATGTCTTTGGGCGTGAAGCAATTGAGCCCAGATCCATGGACCGATATTACAACGAAGTATCCTGTAGGTTCCAAACATACAGGTATCGTTCGAAACTTTACCAACTTTGGGGTATTTGTTGAACTAGAGGAAGGTATTGACGGATTAATTTATATCTCGGACCTTTCATGGACCAAGAAAATCAAACACCCATCTGAATTTGTGACCGTTGGTGATAAATTAGAGGTAGAAGTACTTGAGTTGGATGTAGATGGTCGTAAGCTAAGCTTAGGGCACAAGCAGACTACCGAGAACCCTTGGGACAAGTACGAATCCGAGTTTGGTTTGGGAAGTGTTCACAAAGCTGCGATAACAGAGATTGTAGATAAAGGAGCCACTATCGATTTTAACGAGGATATTACTGCCTTTGTACCGCAACGCCACCTTGAGAAAGAAGATGGTAAGAAACTTGGAAAAGGCGAAGAAGCCGAATTCAAGATCATTGAGTTCAACAAAGACTTTAAGAGAGTGGTAGCAAGCCATACCGCTATCTTTAGGGAAGAAGAAGAGCGCAATGTGAAAGCGGCCGTGAAACGAGCCAAAACAAGTAGTGATGAGGCGAAACCTACCTTAGGGGATGCCAATGAAGCACTGCAAGCATTGAAAGATAAAATGGAAGGGAAGAAATAAACATTTCCAACTTTTATTAAATTTCATAGTAAGAAGCCCTGACCGTCTACGTCAGGGCTTTTTTTGTAATGTGAATAGGCACATAATGCGGAACTATTTTTGGCAATCAGCAGACTTGGTGGTGCTCGGTGTGGGAATCGGGACGACGGAATAAGTTTATTAAAGAGAATTCCCTATTTTTGTGCTTCAAAAGTATTGATGTCAGAGCCCATGGGTCAAAAAGTATTGCTTTCTTCCAAAGAAATAAACATCATACTGCATCGTTTGGCTTGCCAACTTCTTGAAAATCATTTGGATTTTAAAAATACGGTCTTGATCGGCTTGCAGCCTAGGGGTACCTATGTGGTGCAAAGGCTCGATAAGATATTGCGCGAAGACTACGGTGTAAAACACATAGATGTGGGTTTTCTAGATATCACTTTTTACCGTGATGACTTTCGTAGGGGAGATAAAACCCTTTCGGCCAATCAAACAAAAATCGACTTTTTGGTGGAAGATAAGAAAGTAGTACTCATCGATGATGTACTCTATACGGGAAGAAGCATTCGCGCGGCACTGACCGCGATTCAATCTTTTGGAAGACCGTTGGAAATTGAACTTTTAACCTTGATAGATAGAAGATTTAGCCGGCATTTGCCCATTCAACCAAATTATAGGGGTAGGCAAGTAGATGCGATCAATGATGAGAAAGTAAAAGTGATGTGGCAAGAAAATGATGGGGAAGATACCATCTATTTAATAGACAGGTAAGTGCAAACCAAAGACCTTTTGAAGTGGTTTGTATTTTTTGAATTGAAGCGAAAATTATGTGTTTTGTGCTCGGATGAAGGCTTTTTTAAGTTGCACAGCTGGGCTACGGAGCGAGAAAAAGGCAAAATAAGGTTGCAAAACGGTCATTTTAGCCAATTTGAAAAAGCATAAACCATTTCATTTATAACTATCATATAAAACAACCTAATAACCCATAAAAATGAGCGAACTAAGTGTAAAGCACTTGTTGGGAATTAAATATCTGAAAGAACAGGATATTCAACTCATTTTTGAAACCGCCGATAACTTTAAAGAGGTCATCAACCGATCTATTAAAAAAGTACCTTCTCTTCGAGACATCACCATCGCCAATATTTTTTTTGAAAACAGTACCCGTACCCGGCTTTCCTTTGAACTGGCCGAAAAGCGTTTGTCGGCCGATGTAGTGAATTTCTCGGCTTCACAATCGTCCGTTAAAAAAGGGGAAACGCTTATTGATACCGTGAATAACATACTTTCCATGAAAGTAGACATGGTGGTCATGAGACATCCGAATCCCGGGGCCGGTATTTTTCTATCCAGGCATGTGGAAGCATCTATTATTAATGCGGGAGATGGGGCGCATGAACACCCGACGCAGGCATTGCTCGATTCTTATTCGATCCGTGAAAAATTAGGGGATGTTGCCGGTAAAAACGTAGTAATTGTAGGTGATATTCTGCACTCTCGAGTAGCGTTGTCCAATATTTTCGCACTAAAATTGCAAGGTGCCAATGTAAAGGTTTGCGGACCAAGAACTTTACTTCCTAAATATATCGAAAGCTTGGGGGTAGCGGTAGAGACCGATCTTCGGAAAGCGTTAAATTGGTGCGATGTCGCCAATATGCTTCGTATTCAAAATGAGCGACTCGATATTAGTTACTTCCCCACTACCAGGGAATATACCCAACAGTTTGGGGTAAACAAGGTCCTATTGGACAGTCTTGACAAGGAAATCGTAATCATGCATCCGGGACCGATCAATCGGGGCGTTGAGATTACCAGTGATGTGGCCGATTCAAAACAGTCGATTATTCTTGGACAAGTAGAAAACGGCGTGGCCATACGAATGGCAGTAATGTACTTATTGGCCTCAAAAATTAAATAACATACCATATGATTTTCGATAAAGATGGTACCACCACCATTGTATTTCAGGAGAATATAGATTTAAAAACCTTTTTGGAGAACTTGAACAAGGCATATCCGAAAATCAAGAACGATCATATAATTGTAAACCTCTTTTCATTTGACCGCCTGAGTGCAGGTGATGTGCTAGAATTCCTCCAATTATCAGACCAGCATAAAAATGCCAATAAGTCTTTTGTTTTGGTGACCAATAAAGTCGGCTATGACGAAGTACCGGATACCATAATGGTGGTTCCTACCATCCAGGAAGCCAAAGATGTGGTGGAAATGGAGGAAATAGAAAGAGATTTAGGAATCTAATAGGATGATGATGCAACTCGCACAGGTAAATATTGCCCGCATGTTGGCGCCGATCGATGACCCGATAATGGCAGATTTTGTCAATAGTTTGGATCGCATCAACGCCCTTGCGGAAAAGAGTAACGGTTTTGTATGGAGACTTGCAGGGGAAGAAAACAATGCCACGGCCCTGCGGGTGTTCCAAGACGATTTTTTAATAATCAACATGTCCGTTTGGGAGTCAAAACATTCGTTGTTTGAGTTTACCTATAGTTCTGATCACGTAGCCGTGTTAAAAAGAAAAAAAGAATGGTTTCAAAAAATGACCGATATGCATATGGCTTTATGGTATGTGAAAATAGGGCACACACCAACGCCCGAAGAAGCGAAAAGCCGTTTACTTTATTTGAATAAACATGGGGATACACCCCATGCATTCGGGTTTAAAGCAAGCTATGATCCGGCTGATGCAATCGCATATCAACCCTTGAGTTAAGCCTATGAAACTACATATTTTAGGGTGTTATGCAGCTACGCCTAGAACAATGACCAATCCTAGTTCCCAGGTATTGGAAATTAAGAATCATCTTTTTCTAATCGATTGTGGTGAAGGGACGCAAGTACAACTTCGGAAAAACAAAATAAAATTTTCGAGAATCAACCACGTTTTCATTTCGCATTTGCATGGGGATCATTTCTTTGGTTTGCCGGGTCTGATTTCAACTTTTCGGTTGTTAGGAAGGAAAAAAGAAATGCATATTTACGGACCAAAAGGAATCAAAGAAGCTATTACCCTACTGCTAAAACTGGGCGATTCTTGGACCAACTATCCCTTGATTTTTCATGAACTGGTGAGTAATGATTCCGAGTTGATCTTTGAGGATGCCAAGGTGACGGTAGAGACCATTCCGCTAGACCACAGAGTATATACCAATGGTTTTTTGTTCAAAGAAAAAATTGGAGATCGGAAGCTTAATATTGATGCAGTTACCAAGAATAAAATCGATAAGGCGTATTTTCAAAATATAAAAAATGGGAAAGATGTAGCACTGGCGAATGGTGTAGTGATACCCAATGCGAATCTTACTTTTGACCCTCCTGCGCCGATGAGTTATGCATACTGCAGTGATACGGCTATTCGAACGGAAGTAGTACCGCAGATTTCAGGGGTTGACATATTATACCATGAATCTACCTTTCTGGAATCGGAAAACCATTTGACCGCAAAAACGAAGCATTCTACGGCCAAAGAAGCTGCCAGTATTGCAAGAGATGCTAAAGTAGGCACCCTCATACTAGGTCACTATTCTACACGATACAAGTCTATTGACCTTTTTAGGGAAGAAGCTGAAACCATTTTTGATACCGTAGAACTTGCCGATGATGGTAAATTATTTGAATTTTAAGCGTACGCACCGATTTTTAGAACCTGCTTTTTTAGTTGAGGCAATCGGCGCCATTGCAAAAACCATATTCTAGTTTTGGTTGTGCATTCTTTTCCGGAACTTTGTCTATCTTCATTTCACAAAATAAACGTATGCAGAAAGATTTAGGCGGTTATCGAAAATCCTATGAAAAGAGTGCATTGAGCGAGCAATCAATTTCAGCAAATCCTTTAGAGGTTTTTCAGAAATGGTTCCACGAGGTAGAAGCGGCAGAAGGGGTCGACGAACCCAATGCTATGACGTTGAGCACCATTGGTGCTGACGGCTTTCCTAAAAGTAGGGTCGTTTTGCTAAAGCAATATACCCACGAAGGGTTTGTTTTTTATACCAACTATGAAAGTGAGAAAGGGAAGGCCATTGCGCAGAACCCACATACGTGTATTTCTTTTTTTTGGCCTAATTTGGAAAGACAAGTGATTGTAAAGGGCACTGCCGAAAAAATTGCGCCTAATTTGTCTGATGGGTATTTTGCTTCAAGACCCACCGGAAGCAAGCTCGGGGCAATTGTTTCAAAACAAAGTACGGTAATCGCTTCCAGAAACGAATTGGAGGATAGCCTAAAAGTACTGGAACAGGAGTATCAAAACGGCGAAATACCGCGTCCTGACTTTTGGGGAGGGTATTTGGTGCGTCCCGTATCCATCGAGTTTTGGCAAGGACGCCCCAATAGGTTGCATGACCGTATTCGATTTACAATACAAGCTGATTTAGCATGGAAAATGGAAAGACTGGCACCTTGAACCAAATTGAAAACCAAGTTGGACCATAGCATCGGAAGTAGATGAGCGTAACAAATAGGAGTACTTAAAAGGGAGATTATATGAAACAGTTAATTCTGGTACGGCACGGGAAATCCTCTTGGGAGCATAGTGTGGGAGATAAAGACCGGCCATTGATAGAGCGCGGTATCACGGATGCCATATTGGTGGCCAACAAACTAAACGATTTGGCGATTACCGTTGATGCGGTCTTTTCGAGTTCGGCCAATAGGGCATTGCATACCAGTACTATTTTTCTTCGACAGTTATACCTCCCAACAGAGCAGCTTCAAGTCACAGATCGACTGTATGATTTTTCGGGTGATGAGGTGCTCCGTTTGATACATGACCTGGACGACCAGCTTAAAAATGTGCTGATTTTTGGTCATAATCATGCCTTTACACATATTGCCAATTTGTTGGGAAATACCTATATTGACAACGTTCCTACGAGCGGTCTTGTTTCGATTCAATTCGGTGAAGACAACTGGTCGAAGGTAGCAAAAGGTACCACTGTACAAACCATTTTCCCAAAGCATCTCAGATAAATGATCAAAGCAAAAAATCAGTATATAAATCGCGAAATTAGTTGGTTGCGATTCAATGAACGTGTGTTACAAGAAAGTGCCGACCCCAATGTTCCTCTTATCGAAAGACTTAGATTTCTCGGGATTTTTTCCAATAACTTGGATGAATTTTTTAAGGTGCGTTATGCTACGGTAAAGCGAATTGTTGAATCCGGGAAAAAAGGGAAAAGTGTCTTGGGAGGAGAAAAAGCAAAGGACCTGCTTGCCGAGATAACTAAAATTTGTATCGGACAGCAAACACAAAGCTTACAGATTCTTAACGACATCGAGAAGGAACTGGAGGCGGAGAATATCTTTATTATCAGGGACTCGGAGCTAACCGAATCCCAAGCGGTTTTTGTAAAAAAATATTTTACGCAAAATGTGAGTCCACAACTGATGACGATTATTTTAAATAATCTGGCACAGTTTCCTACGTTAAAAGACACGGCTGCCTATCTGGCGATTAAAATGGTGCTAAAGCCCGATGATAGCCCTTTGGAAAATGATGAAAAAATAATTGAAAAGAAGTATGCACTGATAGAAATTCCCAAAGGCATTGATCGTTTTGTGGTGCTTCCCAAAAAAGATGGTAAAAACTATATTATCATTCTGGATGATGTGATCCGTTACTGTTTGGACAGTATCTTCACCATGTTCGATTATAGTTCCATTTCAGCACATATGATCAAGATTACCCGTGATGCGGAACTCGATATGGACAATGACTTGAGCAAAAGTTTTATTGAAAAAATTTCTGCCAGTGTCGCGCACCGCCAAATTGGGGATCCCGTACGTTTTGTGTATGACAAGAGTATCGAAGAAGATACCCTGCTCTTCCTGAAGGAGAAAATGAACATTGAGGATACCGATAGTGTGATACCGGGAGGTAGATACCACAATAGAAGGGATTATATGGGTTTCCCAAGTTTGGGCCGGCAAGACCTACTATATAATAAAATCACGGCGTTGCCCGTAAAAGGCCTTTCGTTGGAAGGTAGCTTATTCGACCAAATTGCAAAAAAAGACTATCTCCAATACACGCCGTATCATTCCTTTTCCTATATCATTAAATTCCTGAGGGAGGCTGCCTTGGATCCAAAGGTGCGGAGCGTTAAGATAACGGTGTATCGCTTGGCAAATAACTCACAAGTGGCCGCCTCTTTGATCAATGCGGTCAAAAATGGCAAACAGGTTACCGTACAAATAGAACTTCAAGCGCGCTTTGACGAAGCTGCCAATATTCAATATGCGGAACAATTACAGGCAGAAGGAGTGAAGCTTATTTTTGGTGTTCCAGGCCTAAAGGTGCACAGCAAAATATGTGTAATAGAAAGAGAAGAGGGAGACGGTTTTAAAAGATACGGTTTCATTAGTACCGGGAATTTCAATGAATCTACTGCGCGGATCTATACCGACTACACCTTGTTTACAGCCCATGATGCGATCTTAAAAGAACTCAATAAAGTGTTCGATTTCTTTGAAACCACCTATAAAATAAATAAGTACAAACACCTGATTGTTTCCCCGCACTACACCCAGCGGGCTTTTGAAAAACTGATCGATAACGAGATTGAAAATGCGCTGGCAGGTAAAAAGGCATTTATCAAACTAAAAATGAACAGTTTTACGTCCTATAAAATGGTCGATAAATTGTATGAGGCCAGTAGGGCGGGTGTTAAGATACAGATGATCGTGAGAGGCATCTGCTGCCTGGTTCCGGGTGTGCCGGGAATGAGCGATAATATTGAGGCCATTAGTGTGGTAGATAAGTTTTTGGAACACTCGCGCATTTTTATATTTGGCAACAACGGGGATACCAAGATGTATATTTCCTCGGCAGATTGGATGACCCGGAACTTGGACTATCGTGTAGAGGTGGGGTGTCCTATTTATGACGAGGAGGTAAAGCAGGAATTATTGGAAACCTTCGATATATCTTGGAAAGACAATCTAAAAGCGCGTGTTTTTAATGAGCAACAAGACAACGCATATCGCAAAAGCGACGAGAAAGCGTTGCGGTCCCAATTTGAGAAATATGAGTATTACCTTCATAAAATGAATTCGTAAAGAGCTTTCCGGTAAAGTTTGGAAGGAGGTGGCAGTTGGTATCAGGGCGGCCCTATCCGTGAATAGTTTCCTTTTTGCTCAAGCCTTGCATAATTTCCGCTTCGAACTCTAACAGCGCCTGCCACTTTTTATCTACTTCCGCTTTCTCCCCGTATTGCCGGGCGAATTTTAGGAATAAGGTGTAATGGCCGGCCTCGCTGACCATTAATTTATGATAAAACTCGGCGAGATCCTTGTCTTTTAACGCTTCCGAAAGCAAGCGAAAACGTTCACAGCTTCTTGCTTCGATTAAAGCGGCGTACAAAAGGCGATGCACCAATTGGGTAGTTCTACTGCCTCCTTTTGGGAAAAACTTTGTCAGTGCAACCACATATTCATCTTTTCGGTGTTGACCAAGCGTTTTTCCGCGGGCAAGGATTCGGTCATGTACCATTTTAAAATGCCCCATTTCTTCCCTTGAAAGGGCGATCATTTCAGTAACCAACTCCGTATATTCCGGAAAACTGACTATCAAGGAAATAGCAGTGCTTGCCGCTTTTTGCTCGCAGTGCGCATGATCGGTCAAAATCTCATCGATATTTTTCTCCGCTAGATGTGTCCATCTTGGATCGGTAGGCAATTTTAAACCTAGCATATTTAGTTTTTTGTAAAATTAGCAAGAATCTTTTAGATGCCAATCGGTAATTTGCCCACTAAAATCACGGGGTTTGCCTTATTATATTTAGTTTTGTACCATCTAGTTGCGAATAAGCATCTAAATACTTGAAAATCAAAGGTACAGCAGATAACTACCTATGGAGTTTACCAATAGTGTCCGAAATCTTGAAATAGTATTGCAGCAAAACTTGGAAAGTCCGGCAATGGCTTGGCTGCAAGAGAAAATTGAACTGATTTGTAATACCGGTTCTACCAAAGACCTTTACCTCACCTATAGTGTATTGGCAAGTAAGATTTCAACTGCTGAAACAAATACTGCTCCCTTAGAGGAAAATGCCTTGACACGCTATTTGAACGGCCAAAATGCCACGCTTCTTGAAGTCGCACGAATTTATTTGCTGTCGCAGGTTTTAGAGGCAGATTCGGTATTTTTTGAACCCAAAGTGGCCAATATAATTCAGGTAGCCGATACTGGAGAGTTCATTACGTTTTTGAAATATTTGATACTCTTGCCGAATGCGGAAAACTATAAACAAGCGGCCGTCGAGGCGCTGCGAACCAATATTGCCCCTGTTTTTGATGCTATAAGCGCCTATAACCCGTACCCCGCTGCTTATTTTAATGACCAGCAATGGAATCAGATGTTCTTGAAAGCGGCATTTATGGAGCGGGATTTATCGGCAATTTTGAAAATTGATGAACGTGCGAACAAAGAGTTGGCCCGGATTATTTCGGATTATGCGCATGAGCGGTGGGCCGCATCTAGGACGATAGAGCCGTTGTTCTGGAGACCCGTGGCGGGCTTTTTAGACAAAGCACTATTAAACGATATGCAGCGGCTGTTGGCGAGCAATGATCCCATGGAGAATAAAGCGGCTGCGCTGTGCTGTTTTCATTCCGAAAATGATACCGCCTTGGAACTATTAAATAGATACCCAAAAATGTTACAAGAAGTACAAATGGGCACAGTAACTTGGGAGACCTTAAAAAATAAATAATGGAAGACAAATTACGATTTATTGATCCGCATGTTCATATGACATCGCGCACCACCGACGATTATGAAGCCATGGCCGAGGCCGGGGTGGTGGCCATTATAGAACCTTCGTTTTGGTTGGGCCAACCAAGAACCCAAGTAGGTTCTTTTCAGGATTATTATAGCAGTCTTGTGGGCTGGGAACCTTTTCGAGCCAGTCAGTTTGGAATTAAACATTACTGCACGATCGGTTTAAATTCAAAGGAAGCCAACAATGAAGCGCTGGCCGAGCAGGTAATCGAATTGTTGCCTTTGTACCTACACAAAGAAAATGTGGTGGCAATAGGTGAAATAGGGTATGATGACCAAACACCGGCAGAAGACAAATACTTTCGGATGCAGTTGGAAATGGCAAAAGAATTGGGAATGGTCGTACAGGTACACACCCCACATCGCGATAAGAAGGCGGGCACCATCAAAAGTATGGAGGTTTGTCTAGAACATGGTCTTGACCCTTCAATGGTGGTAATCGACCATAACAACGAAGAAACGGTACAAGAAGTGTTAGATCGGGGGTTTATTGCGGCTTTTACGATTTACCCGAAAACCAAGATGGGAAACGAACGTATGGTAGAAGTAGTACGTAAGTATGGAAGCCATAACATTATTGTGGACAGCTCCGCCGATTGGGGAGTAAGCGACCCGTTGGCGGTGCCAAAAACCGCCGGGTTGATGCTACGAAGCGGTATTGAAAAAACTGATGTAGTAAATACGTGTTACCAAAATGCCCTTGCTATATTTGGCAAGAATGGTAAAATGAAAGAATCTGACTGGATGAACTCACAAGGAGTGAACCAAACACAACTCTTTAATGACAATAGCGTGCTAAGAGGACAAGAGCCCAAAATCGATTCTGATAAGATTGTATAATGAATGCAGTGCTCAAGGGGTATTTGCGTCTGGCACGACCCGCGAACTTACCGACCGCCGCCGCCGATGTTTTTGCCGGTATTGCCCTAGCAGGTGTTTTTACCGGTCCTGAACTTTCAAGTTCACTTATTATTTCGGTAGGCATGTTGGTAATGGCGTCGGTTTGTTTATATGCAGGAGGAGTGGTGCTAAATGATGTATTTGACTATAAGATAGATCAAATTGAACGGCCAGAACGGCCCATCCCCAGTGGGTTGATTTCTAGAAAATCGGCCTCCTTTTATGGTTCTTTGCTTTTAGTGATAGGAGTATGTTGTGCATGCTATGTTCGCCCAATTTGCGGTGTTGTAGGATTGGTTTTAGCCGTCTTGATTCTTTTGTATGATGGTTTCTCTAAGAAGTACGACTTTTTGGGCCCCTTTAATATGGGGCTATGCAGGAGTGCCAACTTGTTGTTGGGGATTACAATTCTAGGAACCTTCGACAGATGGGAATACGCTATTGTTCCACTGCTATATATTTATGCAATTACAATGGTCAGTAGGGGAGAAGTGCATGGGAATAATAAAAATCACCTGATTTGGGCGGGGCTGTTATATACTTTGGTCATTTTTGGCGTTCTAGGTATGCATCTAGTCGGTTCGGCCGGTTATTTGGAAAGTATTCCCTTTTTGGGCCTTTTTGCTTTTTTGATATACCGTCCCTTGCACAATGCATATAAGACGAATACTCCCAAGAATATAAAAAAGGCCGTCATTGCCGGGGTACTGTCACTCATTGTGCTGGATGCGTCGATGGCCGTTGGTTTTTCGTTTTGGTGGTACGGATTACTGATCGTATTATTACTGCCGCTATCAATGGTATTATCAAAGTTATTTGCAGTTACTTAAGTTAAATTGATGCAGTTAAAACCTATAGAACAAACCTTTTCGGTCGCTTATGAATATAAGTTATACTTCACAGAGCACCTGTTCAACATTCAGAACCCGCTTTTCAAAGAGGTGCTGAACGCCTATCAAAAGAATGTCGCTGTAAAGTTATTGTTCGTTATAGATCAGGGGGTGGCTGACTGTCATTCGGACCTGGTTTCCGATATTGAATCGTACTGCTTGCATCATAAAGCGCACCTAGCCTATACGACTAGTATTTTCGTACCTGGCGGAGAACAGTGCAAAAATGATTATGAACAGGTAAATCGAGTGCTACAAGGGGTAAATGATGCCCATATTGATCGTCATTCCTTTGTGGTCTGTATTGGTGGTGGTGCCGTAATTGACATGGTAGGGTATGCTGCGGCCATAGCGCATAGGGGTGTAAAGCTATTGCGTATTCCGACCACGGTACTCTCCCAGAACGATTCTGCGGTCGGGGTAAAGAACAGTATAAATACCTTTGAGAAAAAGAACTTTTTAGGCACTTTTGCCCCGCCATTTGCGATCATAAACGACCGTCATTTTTTGACGACGCTATCCCAAGTGGATTGGATATCGGGAGTTGCAGAGGCATTGAAGGTGGCCCTTATCAAAGATGTAGCCTTTTTTGAGTACATAGAGGCCAATGCCGTAAGCATCAGGGATCGGGATATGGAGGTGATGCAGTATGTCATCTACAAATGTGCAGAGATGCATATGTACCATATTGCCCAAGGGGGCGACCCCTTTGAAAGTGGGTCTTCCCGACCGTTGGATTTTGGGCACTGGGCCGCCCATAAAATGGAACAAATGACTGGCTATGGCTTACGACATGGAGAGGCGGTGGCCAAGGGAATTGCCTTAGATGTTGTATATTCTAAACTAGCAGGCCTTATCTCGGCGCCCGTCCTTACCCGTATTTTACGGGTATTTGAAACCATTGGTTTTGATTTGCGAATTCCTGTCCAAACGACAAATGACGTGGATGTGTTGTTAGACGGAATCCAAGAATTTAGGGAGCATTTGGGAGGGGAACTTTGTATTACCCTGATAAATGCTTTGGGTTCAAAAAAGGATGTGAATACAATTGACAATACATTAATGAAAGAAGCTATTGATACTTTGAACGCTCGTAGTAAATGAAAATTAAGGACACTTTTCAACTAAGTTATTGTACAAATATCCATCCTGGAGCTAACTGGGAACAAACTTTTGATAGTCTTAGGAAGTACGTTCCAGGGATAAAGGCCCAAGTAGCCCGTGAAACATCTTTTGGATTGGGATTACGCCTATCTAACAAAGCGAGCGAAGAACTCAATGAAGGGGAGAATTTAACGGAATTCAAAGAATGGCTAACGACGCACGATCTGTATGTTTTTACCATGAACGGTTTTCCCTATGGAAATTTTCATGATGAACGGGTAAAAGATATGGTACATGCCCCCGACTGGACCACCACGGATAGGTTGGTGTATACCCAACGCTTGTTTGAACAATTGTCCCAGTTGTTGCCCGAGGGAATGTCTGGAGGTATTTCTACTTCTCCGATCAGTTACAAATACTGGCATGATACCGAAGATTTAAAAGATAAAGCTCTTAAAAAAGGAGCCCAGCAGTTGGCAGAAATTGTATTACAGCTAAGAGAGATAGAATCGAAGACGGGCCAATATCTTCATTTGGATATTGAACCCGAACCCGATGGCCTGTTGGAAAATAGTGAGGAGATGTTGGCTTTTTTCGAAACCTATTTACGACCAATTGCTGTAAAAATTCTTCAGGATAAGGGTACGCTACCAAAGGAAAAAGCAATCGACTGTATTAAGAGATACATAACGGTCTGCTACGATATTTGTCATTTTTCACTGGCATATGAAGAACCGATTCATACGTTTAAAAAATTTGAGGATGCCGGCATTAACATTGGGAAAATTCAGGTCAGCGCTGCTCTAAAGATTTTATATCAAGCAGAGAATGAGAGCACAATATGGGATGCATTGACCAAGTTTGATGAGCCTACCTACCTGCATCAGGTTACCGAACTAGTTGATGGGAAAGTCAAAATCTACAATGACTTGCCGATTGTTTTAAAGGAACGAAAAAAATTCTCCGAACTGCGTGCACATTTTCACGTACCTATTTTTCTAGAAAAATTCGATGAACTTTTTTCCACCCAAGACCATATCCTAAAGGTGATAAAAGAATTAAAAAAGAGTCCCGTTACCGAACATTTGGAAATAGAAACCTACACCTGGGATGTTCTTCCGAAGGCTTTGAAAAGGGAATTGTCAGATTCAATCGTTCGTGAAATAGAGTGGTTAAAGAATAGACTCTAAAAGCGTATGCAAAAGACAGTAGTAATTAATGTGGTAGGCTTAACAAAGCGATTGATTGGGAAGCACACCCCTTTTATAAAATCGTTCCTGGAAAAAGGAAAATTTGCGTATGTTACACCAGTGTTGCCCGCGGTTACCTGCACTGCACAATCTACCTATCTCACGGGAAAGTACCCCTCTGAACATGGTATTGTAGGGAATGGCTGGTATTTTAAGGACGAGTGTGAGGTAAAATTCTGGCGGCAATCCAATAAATTGGTGCAAGGCGAAAAGCTATGGGAAAAATTAAAGAAGAAAAACCCGAATTTTAGTTGCGCTAATATGTTTTGGTGGTACAATATGTACGCGAATACTGACTTCAATGTCACTCCAAGACCAAATTATTTGGCCGATGGCAGGAAGATTCCAGATGTTTATTCACATCCTGCTCAGCTACGAGATATCTTGCAAAAAGAGTTGGGAACCTTTCCCTTGTTTCAGTTTTGGGGACCAAAAACATCTATTAAATCAAGTCAATGGATTGCAGATGCCTCAATTCGCACCGATGAATTATACGATCCGACCTTGACCTTGATCTATCTCCCCCATCTTGATTATAATTTACAAAGACACGGACTCAATTTTGAGATTATTGCCAAAGACCTGATTGAAATCGACACTGTGGTGCAACAGTTGGTCGACCATTATCAAAAAAAGAACGCAAAAGTGGTGCTCTTGTCCGAATATGGGATTACCAACGTGGATCGTCCCATTCATTTGAATCGGCGCTTGCGAAAAGAGGGCCTCCTCAACATTCGTATGGAGCGCGGGTTGGAATTGTTGGATGCTGGGGCAAGCAAAGCTTTTGCGGTAGCAGACCACCAGATTGCGCATATATACCTCAATGACCTGTCGGTCAAATCAAAGGTGAAAGAACTGCTTGAACGTATTCCCGGGGTGGAAAAAGTGTTAAGTGACACTGCTTTGGAAGATGCCAGACTGGCGCACCACCGTTGTGGTGACTTGGTCGTAGTGGCCGATGCTCGTTCCTGGTTTACCTATTATTTTTGGTTAGACGATGCGAAGGCTCCCGATTATGCGCGTATGGTAGATATTCACAAAAAACCTGGTTATGATCCCGTAGAGATGCTCACGGATCCAAAGGATAAACTAGTGGTGCCGAAAGTAATCGGGAAATTACTCAAGAAAAAACTAGGCTTTCGAACGGTGATGAATATTATTCCGCTAGAAGCAGAACTAGTGAGCGGTTCGCATGGGAGAATACCGGAAGACAAAGAAGATTACCCCATTTTTATTACAGATGGCAATTGCCTGAAAGACACCCATTTGAAACCCACTGAAGTATTCCGTATTTTAGAAGAACAAATAACCCAATTCTAAACGAATGAATCTAGTTTTTAAAAGTATCGGTTTTCTTTTTGCCGCACTCTTCTTTATTTCTGCTGGGCTACAATACAATGATCCGGATGCGCTTGTATGGATTCTTATATGGATTGCGGGTGGTTTACTTGCTCTGGGATTTGCTTTGAACAAAGTTTCATATGGAGTGTTATTGATAGCGGGCTTCCTTGCCTTGGGGGGCTTTTTTTATTGTTACCCGGAAAAGTTTGAAGGTTTCGAAATCGGCGCAGGGAATATTAAAAATGTGGAAGAGGCCCGAGAGGCCTTTGGTTTGCTTATTATAGCAGTAGTGCTGTTGTTACTGGGATTGCGAAAACGCTTTGCCATATCAAAGGTCTAAATCGAATTCTTTTCTTAGTACATCGATGGCGGGGTTCTTTTCCCGTAGCTTTTCGTATTTTTCTTCAGGTGTAAAAGCGAATTTTTTAGCAGTTTCTTCGTTTACGGTTATCTTAAGTTCTATAAACCGATTGTTTAAATTGGACCGCAAATGTTCCATAAGGTCAAACTGCTCCCGCTCTACCTCTTTCTTCATGGTACCATTTGGTAGTTCGATCCAAATAACGTGGTCTTTCAGTAATTTTGGAACATCGGTGGCAAGGTTCGAAGCCAATATCTTTTGTCCTTTGGCATCGATGGTTTGTACGAATGCATCCCAATGTTTTTGCATCGCTTCCTCGGTAAAAGGCTCCTTCGGCAAATTTGCCTGATCTATAACATCATCTTTTTTCTGAAGTAGATGTTCTTTTTTCGTCTTGAGACTGGAAATGGAGAGGCCAGATACCCTTTTTGAGGGCATTTTTAATGCTATTTTTTTCTCTGCTACCGCTAATTGACTATCTGGCTCATGCGTTTCTAAGGTGGAAGGTAGAGGTGCTTGTTTTGCATTCGTCTCTGGCTGCAGCGGTTGCTGTACAACCGGTTGTTCTATTATACCGGCTTCAGTGTCGACCATCCCAGAGGATTTGGTTTCCATGTTTGGGGAGATGGTTGTTTCTTGGGAGGGCGCTATGGGCCCTGGCTGCGTTTGTTCCATAACCGGCGACGTAGCGGGCTCCGTAACAACCGCATGTTCCATTGAATGTTCCTGAGGCACACATGGAGTTTCTGACGGTGTTGTCCCTTCACCCTCTAAGGGCTCAGTAGTAGAGGCCGTAACGACTTGCTCGGAGGTTATTGGTATTTTGGTTTCGCCGGGGAGGGTGCTGATGCTGGGCGTGGCAGCGGATTGTGAGGCTTCAAGAACACTGGGTAAAACACCTTTTTTATCCTTGTAGAAGGCCGCAGGTGCGATAAAATCGACCGTTTTATTGGCGAGCGCTATCGATTCAGGATTTTTTTTTTCTCCCTCGAAATCAAGAGAGGCCAATTTCATCAGTGTGAGTTCTACAAGCAATCGTTGGTTCTTACTTGTTTTATATTTCAAGTCACAGTCGTTGGCCATGTCCAAGGCGCGTAACAAAAAAGAGCTACTGGTTTTCTGTGATTGTTCTAGATACCGTTGTTTAGCGGTGTCACCTACTTCCAATAGGCTAATTGTGCCTTGATGCTGACACACCATTAAATCCCTAAAATGGGAGCCGAGACCGCTTATAAAATGATGACCGTCAAACCCAAGCGACAGCGTTTTATTTAAAAGTAACAGAAGGGAAGGGATATCGTGGGATAGGATAAGGTCCGTAGCAGCAAAGTAGGTATCGTAATCCAACACGTTTAAATTCTCGGTAACCGCCTTTCTGGTAAGTTGTTTTCCAGAAAAGCTAACGACCCTGTCAAAAATGGAGAGGGCATCACGCATGGCACCGTCTGCTTTTTGGGCGATAATGTGCAAAGCATCGTCCTCGGCTTGTATGCCTTGATTTTCAGCGATATACTTTAAATAGTTTGCGGCATCCTTCACGGTAATACGCTTGAAGTCAAAAATTTGACAACGAGACAGGATAGTAGGTATAATTTTGTGTTTCTCGGTAGTTGCCAAAATAAAGATGGCATGCTTGGGCGGCTCTTCCAAGGTCTTCAAGAAGGCATTGAAGGCCGATTGCGAAAGCATATGCACCTCGTCAATAATATACACTTTGTATTTCCCTACTTGGGGCGGTATGCGTACTTGGTCAATAAGATTGCGAATATCATCTACCGAGTTGTTCGAGGCCGCATCAAGTTCAAAAATATTGAAGGCGAAATCCTCGTCGGGCCTTTGGGAGCCGTCTTCGTTTATTTTTTTGGCCAGAATTCTGGCACAGGTGGTTTTACCGACCCCTCTTGGCCCACAAAATAAAAGCGCTTGCGCAAGGTGATTATGGGCGATGGCGTTGGTTAGCGTATTGGTGATCGCTTCTTGCCCCACGACATCCTTAAAGGTCTGAGGTCTGTACTTACGTGCCGATACGATAAATGGTTCCAAATTGGCTCTTAGTTTTAGGAATATGAATTCTGTGTTACAAATATAAAAATAGCGCTCTATGATGTGGTTGATTTGAACGCAGGAAAGTTAATTTTTATCAACAATTAGGATACCTTTGCAACAAGCAGGCTACCTTATCGCTCTGGCGATTACTTTCAGAGAGGAAAGTCCGGACACCATAGTGCAGTATAGCGGGTAACGCCCGTCGTTCCGTTTCGATGACCATTGAAACGGAAAAGGACCAGTGCAACAGAAAGCAAGTACAGTTCGGCTGTAGTGAAACCAGGTAAACTCTATACGGTGAAACGTCACGTAAATCGGTGTTTGAGGGCTGCACGCCCGAATCGAAGGGTAGGCGGTTCGAGCCTTTGGGCGACCATTGGCCTAGATAAATGATAAGGAACCTTGATGCATTTCGAGGTGTACAGGATCCGGCTTATTGGCCTGCTTTTTTTAACATCCCCAAGCGATACCCCACCGAGCGAAAATGCATGCTGTTACGTTCTGCTGTTTTTATTTAAATCGCAATAGCGGCTTGCCGTAGTTCGCAAGATTGGTACATTCCTTCAAATACCCTTTTCGCGCACTTGAGACAATTGTTAGTCTTCTACTGTGAAAAAACTAAAGACACTCCCGCCATATTTACGACTGTTGTTAAAATTAGGTAGGTTGCACAAGTCCGTTTTGTCCGAGTGTTCAATAATCAACCATCCTTCTGAAGTTATCAAATGTCTATCAAGGACTAGTTTTGAAATGCGTTCAAATTCACTTTTATCAAATGCATATGGGGGGTCGGCGAAAATTAGATCTACTTGAATATGGGTTTTTTCGAGGTACTTGAAAACATCGCTCTTGATGGCATTGATAGGCAATTCAAGTTGGTTTGCGGTATGGTTTATAAAACGCACACAACCGGCATTCCCATCAACGGCCATGATACTGGTAGCACCGCGCGAAGCAAATTCATAGCTAATATTACCGGTTCCGGCAAAAAGGTCAAGAACCCGCAGCTCATCAAAATAAAACTGATTGTTGAGAATATTAAAAAGTGCTTCCTTCGCCATATCGGTTGTAGGGCGAACCGGTAATTTTTTAGGAGCGGTAATTCGTCTGCCTTTATGTTTCCCCGATATAATTCGCATTAGAGAGCGTTCAATACAGTAAAATCGATAGTTTCCAATTCTTCTTCGGCCAACGGAATTTCGTAATTGGAGCTGGGATAAAAAACCGTTACCCGTTTTACATATTCATAGCATAGTTGATACAACGCATCCCCTTCCTCAATAGCACCCAGTAATTTTAGATCAACGGTTTCGGTGTCTAGTTGAAGTTGTTCCAAGCTGAAAAGAAGGTAGTAAAGAAAGTCTTCCCGTGTGTCGTATTCGAAGTTGTTGAAAAACAACAGTCTTTTATTGGAAACCACTGTAACATCTATTTCTTTTTCAAAAACATGTACATAAACGATGGGTTCTTTGACTCCGAGGTTTTCGGTCAGCAAAGATTGCAGAAGTACGGTGCCGTGGTGCTTGTAGGTAAAGGCTCCAAAAAGTTCGTACACGTAGTTATTGATGTTGACAAAGGGTACATACACATTTACAAGTTCATGCTCCTCCAATTCATCATAAGCGATATGATCGTTTGCTAAAATACGGGCATTGAATTTTAGGTAATTCGCTAGTTCGTCGACATGAAACAGTGATTTCGGAACAAGACTGAATAGTTTATTGCGATGTATTACAATAACTTCATTAAAACGCTCCTTTGGAATGTTGTGTTTCTCTAATAACTTTTGAAGCTCTTTGAGGGTCTGGTAAGGGGTAAGTTCTTTATGAAACGTAACCCGGTCCGAAGAAATGACCGTGTTTTGTACCGTATCAAGAATACAAAAAGAAAGTCCATTCAAACTTATTTGAATGGACAGTCTGTAAAAGTCTTTTGACGGAGCGTCTAAATCGCTATTGTTCGTTTTTGTTGTCATAAATTGGGGGCCAGTTACCACTGGTACTCACTTCTTCCAAAGATCCGACCAATATTGCAGGGCCGTTCACCTCTTCAACACTTGCTTCTAGTTTCTCTTTGGCCAATAAATCTTTTGGCTGATCGTACAAAACAATTTCCTTGTCAACCTTGGCTTCAAAAACCGGGGCCTTGTAACCACCTTTGTCAATAATGGCCGCTTTCATCGCTACTTTTTCGCCATTGGCAGCACCAGGAATTTCCATCATTCTTTTATAACGATCGTCTTTTTTGAAAAGCGAATCCCGTACAGATTCAACCCCTAGCGTATCGATGATAATAGTATCTACCTGCATGTCTATTTGATAGGTTTCGTTAAACCGCATGAAAGAAGAATCCCTTTGTTGCGTAATGGTATAATTTCCTTTGTCGACAAAACTTACCAATTTATTAAAATCGGGGGCATAGGTTCCGTTCACCGTTTTATAGGCCTCTTGCGCGTTTCGAATGTCTTTCAACTTAGAAATGACCTTTGCGTAACGCTCTTGCTTGGTCTTCTTAAACTCAATAGGGCCGGTTACCGACTTATAGATAAGATATCCAAAAACGATGCAGGCTATCCAAAGTACAATTTGTATTATGGTCTTCATTTTCCTTACTTTGTTAGTTAAATTTAGTGGTACACACAAATCTACAATTTTTTTGGAAACTGCCTAATTTTTTACAATCGAATTGCAGCACTTTTCAAAGGCACTGAATTCCAGTTTTTTATCGACTTTGGAAGAGTGCATTATTGCCAAAGTTCCTATTTATGGTGTATTGCACACCTTCTTGTATTTAAGCGTTTTCACAAGGAAATGATCAGTATCTTTGGCATTCTATGGCCAGTCTCACAGATGCAAGCTTTTATAAGATACTAAAGGAAAAGTTTCCTCATGAGCCAACGGTGAATCAAAACATAGCGCTGCAGCAGCTGGCACAGTTTCTTTTATCGAAGGAGAAAGACAGCTTGTTTCTTTTAAAGGGTTTTGCAGGTACCGGTAAAACTACGCTGATTGGTACTGTGGTGACCAATTTATGGCAAAGCAAGTTAAAGGCCGTATTGATGGCTCCTACCGGTCGGGCGGCAAAGGTAATGTCGAATTATTCGAAAACCAGGGCTTTTACGATACATCGAAAAATTTATTTTCCAAAAAAACAGCAAGGGGGAGCGGTAAAGTTTGTTTTGGCACCCAATAAACACCGCGACACCATTTTTATCGTAGATGAAGCTTCCATGATTCCCGATACCCCTGCAGATTCTAAATTGATGGATAATGGATCTCTTTTGGATGACTTATTAATGTTCGTGTATTCGGGTCACAATTGCAAGCTTATACTCATTGGGGATACCGCTCAATTACCTCCGGTTCGTTTGGACCTGAGTCCTGCGTTGGATGCCGACAAATTATCTTTATTATACAACAAGGAAGTAACCAAACTCGAATTGGACGAAGTAGTGCGGCAGGCGGAAGACTCGGGAATATTAATGAATGCGACCAATCTACGGGCGCAGTTGCAGAGTGAGTTCTATGAAGGTTTTCAATTTAACGTTGCTCCGTACAAAGATATCGTACGCCTTATAGATGGCCATGAGATCTTGGAAGCGATCGAAACCTCCTATAGCGAGCAGGGTAGGGAAGAAACGGCCTTTATCGTACGCTCTAACAAGAGGGCCAATTTATACAATGAGAATATTCGCGCTCGCATCCTGTATCTCGAAAATGAACTGGCCGTGGGGGATTACATGATGGTGGTCAAGAACAACTACTTTTGGCTCGATCCTTCGACCGAAGCGGGTTTTATTGCGAATGGTGATATCATAGAAATTCTGGAAATTTTTGCGATTAAGGAAATCTATACGTTTAAATTTGCCGAGGTAAAGGTCAAAATGGTCGATTATCCAAATCAAAAACCCTTTGAGACCGTTTTATTGTTAGATACCATCAAGGCCGAAGCGCCTTCTTTGCCCTATGAAGATTCCAATCGCCTGTATCAAGAAGTGATGCAAGATTACGCCGATGAAAAATCGAAGTACAAAAAGTTCCTTTCCGTAAAGAGTAACAAGTATTTCAATGCGCTGCAAGTAAAGTTTTCCTATGCAATTACCTGTCACAAATCACAAGGGGGACAGTGGGATACCGTTTTCGTTGAACAACCTTATTTGCCAAACGGGGTAGACAAAGAGTACCTGCGCTGGTTATATACAGCAGTAACAAGAGCGAAGGGTCAATTGTACTTAATAGGTTTTAAGCGTGATTTTTTTGTTGGGGAGGAATAGACTAAATTCGTTCTGGCAACAACAAAGAATCCTTTTAAAATGACCTCGGAAACCATCATAAGTATTTTTTTGGGCATTGGCCTGGCGGCTTCCGTGGGGTTTCGCGTGTTTTTACCCTTGTTTGCCTTGAGTTTGGCATCCTATTTCAATATGTGGGAACTCAATGATAGTTGGGAATGGATCGGAAGCTTGGCAGCTGTTGTTGCGCTCGGGGTAGCCATGTTGGTAGAAATCTTTGCCTATTTTATTCCATGGGTAGATAATCTACTGGACAGTGTAGCAGTACCGCTGGCGGCCATTGCAGGTACAGCTGTGATGGTTTCAACTGTAGCTGATCTTGATCCGGTGGTCACATGGGCGTTGGCGATCATCGCAGGTGGTGGAACGGCGACTGCCATCAAAGGGGCCGGTGCTACCGGTAGGCTCGCCAGCACGGCCACTACCGGTGGTTTGGCAAATCCTGTTGTTTCCACGGTTGAAACGGGTACGGCCGTTGTGGTATCCACCGCTTCTATTTTTGCTCCCATTCTTGCCGCTGTCCTGGTTATCATAATTTTAGGGATTATTTTTACCATATATAGAAAATTGCGCCCAGCCAGAAAAAGAACAGATGAAAACGAATGATACGTTAAAAGCTATTGCCATGATACCCGCGCGCTACGCTGCGTCCCGGTTTCCTGCAAAATTGATGCAAGACCTACAGGGCAAACCAGTAATTGTGCGTACATATGAAGCGGCCGTCCACACCGGTTTGTTCGATGAGGTATATGTGGTAACCGATAGCGTCCAAATCCATGATACAATAGTTAAGGCAGGTGGGAAGGCAATGATGAGCATTAAGGAACACGATTGCGGTAGCGATCGCATAGCGGAGGCGGTCACCAATATAGAGGTAGATATTATCGTGAATGTGCAAGGTGATGAGCCGTTTACCGATAGGCAAAGTTTAAAGGCGGTACTGGAAGTTTTCGAGGAAGATCCCGAAAAAGAAATTGATTTGGCCTCCTTAATGGTTGAGATTACCGATTGGGACGAAATCAACAACCCGAATACAGTGAAAGTAATCGTTGATAATCGGAAATTTGCGCTCTATTTTTCAAGGTCGCCCATACCCTTTCCGAGAAATCGGGAAACCGATGTTGCCTACTATAAACATAAAGGAATATATGCGTTCCGAAAAAGGGCCTTAATGGATTTTCAAAGGTTGCCCATGCTATCCCTGGAAGCGACCGAAAAGATAGAGGCTATTCGATATCTAGAATATGGAAAAAAAATAAAAATGGTAGAGACCCATGTAACCGGTATAGAAATTGATACGCCAGAAGATCTGGAGAAAGCGCAGCGTGCATGGAAATAGACTTTTCAGATATTAAGGTTATTGGTTTTGATGCCGATGATACCCTTTGGGTAAACGAAACCTATTTTAGGGAAACTGAGGAGCGTTTTGCAGCATTACTGGAAGGGTACGAAACCAAAAACAAGATTGATCAGGAGCTCTTTAAGATGGAGATGAAGAATTTGGAGCTCTATGGGTACGGTATAAAGGGATTCATGCTTTCGATGATCGAATCGGCCCTTGAATTATCGAATAATGAGGTTTCTCAAGCAACGCTTTTGGAAATTCTGGGTCTTGGTAAAAAGATGATTTCGCACCCGGTAGAAGTATTGGAAGATGTAGAGGAGGTTTTGAACAAACTCTCGACGAAGTATCGGCTAATCGTTTTGACCAAAGGAGATTTGTTAGATCAGGAACGAAAGTTAGAACGCTCCGGTTTGGCACGCTATTTTCAACATGTAGAAGTGTTGAGCGATAAAAAGGAGGCCAACTATAGTGGTTTGTTGGCTCACTTGAATGTAGATATCAAGGAGTTTCTAATGATAGGGAATTCATTGAAGTCAGATGTATTGCCCATTACGAATATGGGTGCGAAAGCGGTGCATGTGCCATTTCATACCACTTGGCAACACGAAGAAGTATCCGTTGAAGAAGACCGTCGAAATTATTTAAAAATAAGTAGATTAAAAGAAATACTAGCATACCTCTAAATCGTTTTATGGAGATAAAGAAAGACATCCAAGGCCAACAAATATTGAACAAACAGGCCGTAGGGTATAGAAACTTCCCAATGGTGCCCAAAGTGGTTTATGGGAGAGGGAGTTTTGATCAATTAGGCGAAATTTTGATGCCTAAGCGTAAAAATTCCGATGCTGCCTGTATCTTTTTGGTCGATGATGTTTTTGAGGGAACGTCTTTACTCACAAGACTACCGCTGATTTTTAATGACCAGGTGATTCTGATCAGCGCTGATGAGGAACCAAAAACGGATCAGGTAGATGCATTGGTAGCCAACATCAAAAAAGAGCATTCCGAACTACCCTCTGGAATTATTGGTATCGGCGGTGGTACATTGCTCGATTTGGCAAAGGCGGTGGCGATAATGTTGCAGAACGAGGGCAGTGCTTCAAACTATCAAGGATGGGACTTGGTGCGCAAGCCTTCCGTTTACCATGTGGGAATCCCTACCATTAGTGGCACTGGGGCCGAAGTAAGCAGAACAACGGTGCTCTTGGGGCCAGATAAAAAATTGGGGATCAATTCGGATTATACGGTTTTTGATCAAGTGGTATTAGACCCGGATTTGGCTCAAGGTGTTGATAAGGAACAGTGGTTCTATACCGGTATGGATTGCTTTATCCATTGTATCGAATCTTTGAATGGCACGTACCTCAACGCCTTTAGCCAAAGTTATGGGGAAAAAGCCCTGGAACTCTGTAAGGAAGTCTATTTGGGCGAGCTGTGCGATTCCGAATCTAGGGAAAAATTAATGATGGCTTCATGGCATGGAGGAATGAGTATTGCGTATTCCCAAGTAGGTGTAGCACATGCCATGAGTTATGGTCTTTCCTATCTATTAGGAGTGAAACATGGTATTGGGAATTGTCTGGTTTTTCAACATCTAGAGGCATTTTACCCGGAAGGGGTGGCTTTGTTTCATCAAATGAAGGCCAAACACGACATTCAGCTACCTACGGGAATATGCGCCGGGTTATCCGATGCTGACTTCGATGTCATGATCAAGGTATCCCTTAGCATGGAACCATTATGGGAAAATGCCCTTGGTAAAGACTGGCGAACCAAAATAGGTCCTGAACAGTTGAAAGCCATCTATCGTAAAATTTAAGCGTAGAAAACCTCCGAGAACCGTTTGCAATGCCTTGCCCCAAGTCGAGACGCTCAACGGAACTAACCTTCTAAAATTTATGTATGCTACAGGCAATGGCCAAATTCATTTACTTCAAACTATTGGGCTGGTCTGTCGAAGGGACCTTCCCTTCGCATATAGAAAAATGTGTGATCGCAGTGGTACCACATACCAGTTGGGTCGATTTTTTTCTGGGATTGTTGATTCGTAGGGTTTGGAACGAACAAATTAATTATGTGGGAAAGAAAAGTTTGTTCAAAGCGCCCTATGGATGGTTTTTTAGATGGATGGGAGGTGCGCCCGTAGATCGCAGTAAAAACAGTGATACCGTAAGTGCTACGGCCGAAGTGTTTAAAAAAAGAAAAAAATTCAGACTTACTTTGGCCCCCGAAGGAACTCGAAAGAAGGTAACCAAATGGAAGAGTGGTTTTTATTACATTGCAAAAGCGGCCGAGGTACCTATTCTTTTAATAGCGTTCGATTTTGGTAAAAAACAGGTGAAAGTATCCGAACCCTATTTTACTACAGATGATAAGGAAGCGGACTTTAGGGAATATGAAGCTTTTTTTAAGGGCGTCGTGGGCTATGTTCCAGCGTATAGTTATTGATTCGGGTTCCTAAAGCTTGTTCTTTTCTATCAGTTTTTTTGCACCAATTTCATCCTTCTTTTTTTCGTTCCCGGGAAATACCAAACTGGTGCTTGAATAGGTGGTGCCAAAGGTGGCACTCGCGGCGTAGACCTGGTCGATCGCGTCCAATACCTGATGCTCCGATAGTTCTTTTAACGGGTGTATAAAAACCGACCAAATGACTTCATCGCTTAAGGCATATTTGACATCCAAGGCAGAATGGAAGTTCGCCACCAGGGCGTTGAGCAATTGTTCCTCCTCTACTTTTTCCCTTTCCACGATGGGGGAGATAATCCGCATGCGATTTGCGTTTTCATCATATACACAAATCAAAAAAGCTTCTTTATACACAAAACGCATCGAATTTCCATTCGCTTCCACAGTATCCGCCACTTTGGTAATCAGTTGTTCCAACTTTGCCGGATTCATTTCTTGGGCTGTCAAGAAAAAACTGTTAAAGAAGAACATCAAGGTTAGAAATGAGAAGGTCTTTTGCATCGGAATTGTTTTTAAGTTGGTCGTTTATCCTTGCCTTAGTTTACAATGGTTACTGAAAAGATACGGCAAGAAATGGGGGAAGTCAAATGGGGAATGATTTGATGGGAATTCTTACGGTGCTGTAGTCCGTTGTCCGAGGTATAGCGATGCACTGTTTTTTAGCGAACTAAAAGATTGAGATAGTCGACTTTATGAGACCTTTTATCGAATTAACCCTCACTGCGGGGTAACATAAAAATATCTTCGGGTATTACTGTATAAACCAAACCTTAATGAGAATATTTTTACGCCCATCGCTCTTCTTTTTTCTTCTTTTTATTGCTACACCAACAAATTCATTCGCCCAGGAAAACTGTGAAGGAATACCGGCTCCTTGGACTAGTCAAGACATTGGCAATGTAGGCATTGAAGGAACCGCCTGTGAATTGAATGGCATTTTTGAAGTAAATGCTTCCGGAGCGGACATTTGGGGAACCAACGATGAGTTTCACTTTGTATATCAAGCCATCTCGGCAGATGGTGAAATAGTAGTGCGAGTTGATGGGTTGGAAAATACCAACGACTGGGCCAAAGCTGGGGTTATGATGCGCAATAGCACTGCAGACGATGCCGCAATGATTTTGTTATCTATATCACCTAATCCAAAAGGTTTGGGATTGGGGTATACCTTACAGGATAGACCCTTTGATGGGGCCACCATGAATTCGGCCCAAAACAACATTGGCCCGCAACCGATCAATGACTATCCTTTTTATCTGCGATTGGTACGTGAAGGCAACACTTTTTCTGGGTATGGCTCGGCTACCAATGGTAATTGGGTTTTGTTGGGTACCAAGACGATTTCTATGAATGAGGAAATCTTGGTTGGAATGGCGACTACCTCGCATAGTAATCAGGAATTAACCACGGCTAGTTATAGTAATGTGAGTATTGAATCAGAATCGCTGGATCAGGAGCGTCCTTTTATAACCACTTGGAAGACCGATAATAATGGGGCTTCGGGAAATAATCAAATAACCATTCCCACATATCCCGGAGAAGCTTATAACTATAGTATAGATTGGGGAGATGGTACTTCGGATATCGGAGTAGCTGGCGACATTACACATACTTATGAAAATGTTGGAATTTATGATGTGGCCATTACAGGAGAATTTGCTGGTATTTATTTTAATAGCCCCTTTGATAGCAGTTCACGTGATAATGAAAAACTTCTATTAATCAAACAATGGGGCACGGTTGAGCTGAAGCGCATGGATAGCGCATATGCTGGATGCCTAAATCTAGATATCGTGGCTCTTGATGCGCCTAACCTTGAAAATGTTAATACGTTGAACGCCACCTTCCAAAGATGTATCTCATTAATAGGAACCGATGCATTCGATGACTGGAACACCTCTTCTATTGTCGCGATGTACGAAACTTTCTTTGAAGCTACTTCGTTTAATGCACCTATTGGCAGATGGGACATGAGTAATGTTGTCGGTATGAACTTTATGTTTGGGAACGCCAATAGCTTTAATCAAGAAATTGGAGATTGGGACGTTCGTAGCGTGAATGAAATGGCATTTGCTTTTACAGGTGCCTTGGAGTTTAATCAAGATATTTCCAATTGGGATGTGAAAAATACAGGTGTCTTTGCCAATCTATTTTCGGGTGCGGCTAAATTTAATCAAAATCTCGAATCATGGAATTTAAGCAATGCTCGTGAATTGGCTGGTATGTTCGAGAACTCTGGGTTGTCTACCCAAAATTATGATGCTTTACTAAATGGTTGGAGTCGCTTGGAACTGAATAGTGGTTTGTTCTTTGGAGCAGGAAATATCCAATATTGCCAAGGGGAAGCAGCCCGCCAAAAGTTGATTGATGATTTTGGCTGGAATATTATGGATGGTGGTAAAGCTACTGAAAACTGCTTTGCCACCGGCGCATTTGTAACTACCTGGAAGACTGATAATCCGGGTGGTTCCGAAGACAACCAAATTACTATTCCCACGGCTTCCGGGGAGACGTATGACTATACGGTCGATTGGGGCGATGGAACAATTACCACTGGTGAAACGGGAGATGCAACACATACCTATGGTGTTCCGGGTACGTATCAAGTTTCAATTTCAGGTGTATTTCCGAGAATCTTTTTTAATGGAATCACAACTACCGACACTGATGCGAATAAAATAGTTACAATTAACCAATGGGGTAATATACGATGGACATCAATGGAACGCTCCTTTGAAGGCTGTGGTAATTTAGATGTTACTGCCACAGATGCTCCAAATTTGGAGTTAGCTACCAGCCTTTCACGGATGTTTAGTGAATGCACTTCTTTGGTTGGGAATGAATCGTTCGGTTTTTGGGAGGTAGGGACGATTGAAGATATGTCTTATATGTTCAATGTTACATTTTTGTTCAAACAGGATATTGGCAATTGGGATGTGAGTAATGTTCGAACCATGAACCATATGTTTCATTTTGCAAGATTTAATGAGGATTTAGCGGCTTGGAATGTGAGCAACGTCACAGATATGGGATCAATGTTTGGTCAAAGCAGTTTTAATCAGGACATAGGAAGATGGAATGTAGTTAATGTACGTAATATGAGTTTTATGTTCTTTGATTCGAACTTTGATCAGAACCTTGGTAAATGGAGTGTTATAAATGTTGAAAACATGAATTCTATGTTCGAATTCTCAGCACTTTCTGTTCAAAATTATGATGGCCTCTTACAAGGTTGGAGTAGACAATCCCTCCAAAACGGAGTGGTTTTCGGAGCTAATAACAGCCAGTATTGCCTCGGAGAAGCGGCCCGCCAGAAGTTGATCGATGATTTTGGTTGGAATATTACGGATGGTGGCAGAGCTACTGAAAACTGTTTTGCCGCTGATGCCTTCGTAACTACGTGGAAGACTAATAATCATGGTGTTTCTGAAGATAATCAAATAGAACTACCCCTTATATATGGTGGAGACTATATGATTGATTGGGGAGATGGCACGAGTGATAGCGGAACTACTATTCACACCTACGAAGAAGAAGGTATTTATCAAGTTGCTATTTCTGGGGACTTTTTTGGGCTTCAGTTTGGTAGTTACCCCGGAGATACACAAAGCGACGCGCATAAGTTGCTAGAAGTAAACCAGTGGGGCGACATGGTATGGACAACCATGTTAGCTGCATTTTCGGGATGTGAGAACCTGGATGTTGTAGCCACAGATATCCCAAATCTTTCTACGGTGGATTCTTTTTCTTCTGCCTTCTCTTATTGTACGAACCTTAAAGGAAACCAAACATTTAATAGTTGGGATGTAAGCTCGATAACAGATATGACCCAGTCATTTTACGTTTGTACAAATTTTGATGCAGACATTTCTAATTGGGATGTAAGCAATGTTACTTCTATGGCCAATATGTTTTTGAGATGTGAGAACTTCAATCAGGATATTTCATCGTGGAAGGTAGGAAACGTTACAAAAATGAATGGTATGTTCAGTGCAGCGCGAAAATTTGATCAGCCAATCGGTAATTGGGACGTTTCAAACGTAACAAATATGTCGTCAATGTTTCAGGGCTCTGCCTTTAATAGTGATATTGGGTCGTGGAACGTTTCAAAGGTAACTGAGATGGGCGGCATGTTTAATTTTGATTCGAAGTTCAATCAAGACATTGGTAGTTGGAATGTCTCAAATGTAGTCGATTTGCAGAGTATGTTTTACAATAATAGAAGTTTCAACCAAGACTTAAGTGACTGGGATGTAAATAGTGTTGCGAATATGTACCTAATGTTCTCAGGCGCGACTGGGTTCGATCAAAGCCTGGGCAATTGGGACGTATCTAGTGTTACAAGAATGGACGATATGTTCTTCGAATCGGGCCTAACGACTGCAAATTATGACGCTACGTTGATCGGTTGGGCCTCCCTCCCTACATTACAACCCAATGTACCATTTGATGGGGGAAACACCCAGTACTGCGAATCGGAAGCGGCTCGCCAGAAGTTGATCGATGATTTTGGTTGGAACATTACCGATGGTGGTAAGAGCTCCGAAAATTGTAACACGGAAGTATGCACCGACGCTCTTGAAAACGAAGACCCGTCGATAGTATTGTCGGAAGGTAGGTTCGTGGCCGGTCTTGATGTAGTGGTCGGGACTTCGGAAGAGACCAACAACAGCACTTGTGCATTGATAGTAACCAATAGCGATGAGGGGCCATCTGTTGCACGCTACCATATCCCTATTGATTTGGCATTGAATGGTATTGAAGCTGGAGATGAGCTTTTCATCGGTATTGATGGGAACAGTTCCCAAGGCCGTGCCCGAATAGAACTTAATCAGGATAATTCCGTAAATAGTGCGCTGGCGGCAAACACCTTTGGTTCGGATTGGAGCCGCTACGAGTCTACCATAACAGTACCTTCGGGAATCTCCACCTTGGATATCTGGTTGTTCAGCAACTATTTGGAGAGCGAGCCCGGTTCAGCAGTGTATGATAATCTGATCGTTAGAAAAGTGGATGCTGGCTTAAAACCATTTATTACCGTCTGGAAAACGGACAACCCAGGAGTTTCAGCCGACAACCAAATCACCATTCCCACTTTTACGGGCGAAACCTATAATTATTCAGTAGATTGGGGTGACGGTTCATCTAGTACCGGGGTGGCGGGAGGCATAACGCACACCTACGAAAGTGCGGGGACTTATGAAGTGGCCATTACAGGTGAGTTTCCAAGAATATTCTTTAATGGTTTCGTTGGTTTTGATCAGGACGATTACGGCAAGTTATTGGAGGTGAAACAATGGGGCGATATTTCATGGACCTCTATGAAGTCCGCCTTTGATGGTTGCTATAATTTAAACGTTACGGCCAACGATGTTCCGGATTTATCTGGGGTAACAAGTCTTTTAAACATGTTCATATCCTGTAATTCATTACAGGACAATCCAAGTTTTAACGACTGGGATGTAAGTACCATTACCAGTATGTCCGGCATGTTCTTTGATTCCAGCTTCAATTCGAATATAGCGGATTGGGACGTATCGAACGTGGAGGAGATGGTTTCCATGTTTTTTTCCACACCTTTTGACAAGCCTCTAGAAAATTGGGATACCGGCAAGGTTCGGTTTATGGGGAGTATGTTCTATGATGCTGCTTTTGATCAGGATATTTCCCAATGGGATGTATCGGAAGTAGAGGATATGCAAGCAATGTTCTTTGGTGCAGGTCTTTCAACTTCCAATTACGACAAAACCCTTGTGGGCTGGGCAAGTTTGCCCACATTGCAACCGAATGTATCTTTTGACGCGGGCAACAGTCAATTTTGCCAAAGCGAAGTCGCTCGGCAAAAACTGATCGATCTTTTTAATTGGGAAATCGTTGATGGGGGCAAAAGTCCTGAGAACTGCACTAATGAACCGTGTCCAAACTTTCTTGAGAATGAAGACACATCCGTATCGCTATCCGATGGCAGGTTCGTCGCGGGCTTGGATTTTGTCAATGGCACGTCTGAGGATACCAATGGCAGTGCGTGTAGCTTAGAAGTTATCAACATCAATGATGGAAGTTCCGTTGCCCGGTACCATATTCCAATTGATTTGGCCGCGAACGACATTCAGGCCGGAGATGAATTATTCATCGGTATCGATGGTAAAAGTGCTACGGGTAGAGCCCGTATAGAGCTCAATCAAAACAATTCCGTCAACAGCGCACTTGCTGCCCATACTTTTAGTGCGAATTGGAGTCGTTATGAGTCGACCATCACGGTACCGGAAGGAATAACCACCCTCGATATATGGTTGTTTAGCAATTACTTGGAGAGTGAAGCGGGCTTTGCCTTATATGATAACCTTACGGTAACCAATCTGAGCGCAGGTCCTGAACTTCCCAACGTCGAAAAGATAACTTTGGCGGTTGGCATACCCGGTGACCCGATTCAATATCTTTCTTATGAACTGGTTGAAGGGGGAATCTTGGACCCTATTCGGGATGCAGGCGGCTACAACTTCGACCTTCGGGCCAATGTAAACGACCTTACCCAAAGTGTACTGTTCGAACTTAACGGAGAAAGAGCTATCACGCGCATTGATTCCACAGACCCTTTTATGGTGTTCGGGGAAGAAGTAATTTTCGATATGTATAACTTTGAGCAGGGCAGCTACCAATTGCGGGCAACACCCTATGATGGTCCCAACGGTACGGGTATTGCAGGGGAGGAAATCGTCATCAATTTTACGGTACAATTGATCCAAAACTGCCCTGAAGGTCTTGACAACGATGCTCCATCAATTGTACTTCCTGTAGGCAATCTAGTAGCCGGTTTGGATTTTGCTGAGGTCAACTCCGATGCAACCAACAATAGCCCGTGTGGTCTGTCGATTTCCAATTTTGACTCGGGTGCCTCTGTAGCGCGTTATCATATTCCTATAGACCTTGCTGCCAATGGTATTGCTGCAGGTGACGAATTGTTTATTGGTATTGATGGTAAAGATTCTGGTGGCCGTGCGCGAATTGAGCTAAACCAAGATAATAGGGTGAACAGTGCATTGGCAGCATATACTTTTGCTTCCGATTGGAGTCGCTATGAAGCTACTGTCGTAGTGCCTGTAGGTATTACTACCTTGGATATTTGGCTTTTTAGTAACTATCTCCAGAATGTCCCTGGGGCATCGCAATATGACAACCTTACCGTTGTAAATTTAGGTACTGCGGAAAATGTATCCAAAAATGGAGCACCCGAAGCTGGTGGACTGAACATATACCCGAACCCCTCTAGCCGCGTGACTACCATTGGTTTGGAAAACCCTACAAGTGTGGGCATTTTTTATGTCTACGATATGGCTGGGCGACTAATGCAGAAGGTAGATGTAGATATAAAGGCGCAACAAGGGTATGAGATGAACGTACAAAGCCTACCGATAGGCACCTATGTGGTAATCGCTACGGACAATGATGGGCAAGTGTTCACGAAACAATTGGTTATTAAACGGTAGGCAAAAAAAATGTAAAATTCAGGTTTGTGGCTAAGAAATAGGAAAGACGAATTTACTCGTATTTTATACGTAATAGCCCTCTTCCAGATACGATTACTTTGTTTTCCGCAAATTGGATGTCTCGAATGATATCCTCTGGCTGAAAAACCAGTTCGTCTTGCCAAGTAATGCCGCCGTCCTTGGTACGGATCAACACGTTTTCCTCATTTACCGCCCACCATTCCAAGCGGCTTCGTATGAAAAAGCGTTGCACTTTTATTCCTGGAAGGTTGGTCCATGATGCCCCTAAATCCGAACTTTTTGCCAAGATATTATCCTCATAATTGGTCAATATCAAATCGGTGTCAATGAATTTGGCTTTGGTTAACTCCAAACCAGGAGTGATACTATCTACAACATCCCAGTCGAGATAATTAACCGATTTCATAACAAGATGGTCCCTGTCTTTGAAACTGCCCAAACCATAAATCTCATCGTTATGTGTTTTGCCAAAGGACTTGATACGACCAATAGGGCTATGGCCTATTGCTTCCCCTTCATCGTTAAAACTTCGAAGACTCATATAATCCAAAATTCGTTTTTCAAAATTTTCCCCACCATCTACGGATAAAGTGTGAATCGCCATTTCAGTGGTGATAAAAATATGGTCTTCCTCGATTATAAAAGTAGGCGCTTGTGAATCAGGGTCCGATGTTTCGAATAACACTTGAGAAGAAACGTCTTGGAAAAAGTTATCGGAAAGAAATAGTAATCCTCCCCTTAAAGCGACCGATTTTCCGCTTTCCGAAACTTCAAAACGTCTAATACCTGATAAAATTTCAGACTGTTGAAATCCTTGTTCTCCAGCATCGTATTTAATGATGTCGGTTATGGAAAATGTGAGAAGCGGTTCTTCGTCGGAGAGCTCCATGATGCCCACATAAATATCCTGATTGTTGTTTAAGAGACGAACGTTTAAATACTCCTTTTGATCGTTTGTTGGGAGTACTTTCCATTCTTTGATTTGATAATAAAGGCTTTTTACATTGCTCTCCCTATCGGCGACTTGCACCACTAGGTTCAAAGGGCCACTTTCTGTTTGCCCTAAGATGTCAAGCGTGATCCTGGTATTTGTAATCGAATTGGAACTTGTCTCCACATTATTGACAAATACCGTAGTTTGGGCTTCCGAATCAACGAAATTTTCCCCTTCGATGACCAAGGTGTTTCCCTCAACTAGAAATTCTGTGGACAAGGAAGCTATTAAAGGGGGCTCGACCGTATCTTCTGGATTAGTTCCGTCTTGGCCAGGGTCATTTTCGTTACTGCTACAGGCTGAAATACAAAATAGAATACTAATCAAAAGGTATTTGGGGAATCTCATAAGCGTATGGTAATGGTGTTACTACAACGCAAGAAATTAAAAGAAATTATAGGCTTTTAATAGAATAGTTTCCGCGGGAATACTGTTAAAATATAGAAGTCACACGGTTTAAGGCATTTCACGACTAGTTTGGAGGTCTGGCTTGGGTAACAACCAAAAGTGGAAAGACCATTTTGCATTGCTGTATTTTAAAATTGAAGTATGCGTTATGCTCATTTTTTTGGAATACCCGACAAAGACTACCGGCGTAGTTGTCAACGGAAAAGCACGAAAGAATAGTACTATTTTATGGTCGCGGTATACGCTAATTTACTCCTGCATGGTATGATACACATTTTGCACGTCATCGTCCTCTTCGATTTTCTCCAAAAGTTTTTCTACGTCCGCTACTTGTTCCTCATTCAGCTGCTTCGTTACCTGTGGGATTCGCTCAAAACCGGAGGAGAGAATTTCGATTTCCCTGTTTTCCAATTCTTTCTGGATAGCACCAAAGCTCTCGAATGGGGCATAGATCAAAATGCCATCTTCATCCACAAAAACCTCTTCTGCGCCAAAATCGATCATTTCCAACTCCAACTCTTCCGGGTCGATACCTTCGGCAGGAATTCGGAAGTTACAGGTGTGGTCGAACATAAATTCTACGGAGCCCGAAGTTCCCAAACTTCCGTTGCACTTATTAAAGTAGCTGCGCACATTTGCTACAGTACGGGTATTATTATCGGTAGCGGTTTCAATTAAAATTGCAATGCCATGCGGCGCATAGCCCTCGAACAATACTTCTTTGTAATCTCCCAGGTTTTTATCGGACGCCCGTTTTATAGCACGCTCAATATTATCTTTCGGCATGTTAACTGCCTTGGCATTCTGAATAACTGCACGAAGGCGCGAATTGGAGTCGGGATCCGGACCACCTTCCTTTACAGCGATCACAATGTCTTTTCCAATTCGTGTAAACGCTTTCGACATGGCCGACCAGCGCTTCATTTTTCGTGCTTTTCGAAATTCAAAAGCTCTTCCCATAGTAAAATATAATGTTTAGATCAATAGAAACAAATGTAACAAAATCGGTGGCAAGTTCAAGAAGGTTTGTACTATTACTGTTTAAGAAATCCTTGCTTTCCACTCGTTTAGTCTCCAAAAATAATTTTTTCGATGGTCTCGGCCAACTGAAAATCTTTCACCGTTACCCCACCCACATCATGGGTGTTCAACCGTATGTGCAGCGAATTGTACACATTGCTCCAATCGGGGTGGTGTCCTTGTGCTTCGCATTCAAACGCAATTCGGGTCATTGAAGCAAAGGCTTCTTTAAAATTGCCAAATTGTAGTGAGGTTTCGATGGCTCCGTCTACATATTCCCAACTATCCATTCCGGTCAATTTCTCTTCTATTTGTGCTATTGTTAGTTTTTCCATTGTGATATTTTTTTTAAAGTTACACAAACTAGCAGGGCCCACCATATACTACGAGTTCTGTTATGCCATATCAATGCAAAACATGATGATCAATGATTTCCTGATAGGTAATTCGGTAATTTTTGGGCAGCTTGTTCTCTTTGGGCAAGACGGCAAGGTAACGTTCATTATTGGTAGTATAGACTCTTTTGAAGATGGGGGTGAAATTCCCGATGCGTTCCGTTACTTCTTTAATAAAATCGTCGTGATGCACCAGGTCGGAACTTCCCAAGTGGTAGATGCCGCTTTTATTTCTATTGATCAAATAGTGCACTTGCTGGGTGAACTTATCATCGTTGGTGACATTCATAACGAGATTTGGAAAAACTTCGACCGGAATGTTGTTCAAAACATTTTCCTTGAGTTGTTTGATACGGGGTGATTGGTTTCCAAACACCATGGGTACCCTTAGAATCCCCATTTTCTTTTTGGGAAGTCGTAATAACATGTTTTCGATCTTGATTTTCAAACGCCCGTAAATACTTTCGGAAAGTGTTTTATCGAACTCGTAAGAAGGGTATTTGCTATAAGAGTCAAAAACATTGGCAGAGGAAATAAAATATATTTTGCAATCGTTTTTTGACACATATTCCACAAGGTGCTGATGTGCCAATACCTGACCGGCAAAATTTCCGCGAAGCGCAGAAATAATTAGGTGGGGTTTTACCTTTTCCAACACTTCAAAGATGTCATCTTCCTGTAAGTCGTACCGAAAGAACTGTTGGTTATTTTCGAAGGCCCTGCGTGCCGTAAAATAGGTCCCATAGGTATCGAAATAGGAACGTAGCTCTTTATACAGGGCATTGCCCAAAAAACCACTACCGCCTAATATGAGGATTTTTTTAGTTTGCACCCTTTTTAAAATATTGATTGCCCGGTCTTGGTGGTAAGCTTCTCCAGCACTTCCATTCCTAATTTTGAATTTCCTTTGGCATTAAGTCCCGGGGCCCAGGTAGCAACACAATATTTGCCTGGCAGCAGGGCTACAATACCACCCCCGACACCACTTTTTCCTGGGAGGCCTACCTCAAAGGCAAATTCGCCCGCCTCATCATAAAATCCACAGGTCAGCATAATGGAGTTTATTCTTTTGGTTTGTTGTTGGGTAAGATGGGTACGGTTCTGCAGACATTTTCCTTGGTTCATGAACGGGTAGAAGGCTTGGGTCAACTGTTTACAACTCATTGCAATGGCACATTGATGAAAATAAAAGTCGAGTACCGTTGTGACATCGTTTTCAAGATTTCCAAATGATTTAAGCAAATAAGCGGTGGCATAGTTTCTAAAACCTGTACGTTCTTCTGAATTGGCTACCGCATGATCAAAATTTATGGTGTGATCCCCGGTAAGTGTGCGCACAAAATTCAAGAAATCCTGTTTTGGGTTTTTAAGTTGTGAGACTAATATGTCGGCCACCACAAGGGCACCTGCATTGATCAATGGATTCCTTGGAATACCGTTTTCTTGTTCTAAAAGTGATAAGTGATTAAATGGATCGCCAGAGGGTTCCACCCCCACTCGTTTCCAGATATCGGCGCCAAGCATGCCGAAGGCTTGGGCCAGGGTCAATACTTTTGAAATACTTTGCACAGAGAAGGTTTCGGTAGCATCTCCCGACGAATACGTATTCTTATCCGAATCGATCAGGTGTATTCCCAGTTTATCGATATCAACGTTGGCCAATTCCGGGATGTACGTCGCGACGACTCCTTTTTGCACAGATAAAGCACAATCGGTAGTGATTTCCGATAAAACCTTTTGATAGTCGATCATTCCTTGTAAAAGGGTAGTTTAACCACCGTAGCGGGGATGGCGTTTTTTCGGATTTGAATATGTATTTTGCTGCCAATTTCAGAAAATACACTTGGTACATACCCCAATCCAATACCTTTTCCCAGCATTGGGGACATTGTACCAGAGGTGACGATTCCGATTTTCTTGCCCTGCCCATCTACTATGTCATAGTCGTGGCGTGGAATTCCCCGATCCTCTAACTCAAAGGCGACCAATTTGCGTTCGGCACCACGGGCTTTTTCTTTTGCCAATGCTTCACTATTTACAAAGTCTTTGGTAAACTTGGTAATCCAACCCAAACCCGCTTCAAAAGGTGAGGTGCTGTCGTTGATATCATTTCCATAGAGACAGTATCCCATTTCTAAACGCAGGGTGTCGCGCGCCGCTAGCCCTATCGGCTTAATTCCAAAATCGGCTCCAGCTTCAAATACCTTGTCCCAAATGTGCAATACCTCCTCATTTTTGCAATAAATTTCAAACCCGCCAGCGCCGGTATAGCCGGTAGCCGAAATAATTACATGTTCAACGCCGGCAAAATCGGCCACTTGAAAATGATAAAACTTTATGGCCGAAAGGTCGACCGAAGTCAACGACTGCATGGCTTCAACAGCCTTGGGGCCTTGGATCGCCAAAAGGGAATACCCTTCGGAAATATTGCGCATTTCAGCCTTGTATTCTGAATTATAGGACGAAATATGATTCCAGTCTTTATCAATATTAGCCGCATTCACCACTAATAAATATTGCTCTTCTTTTATCCTATAAACAATCAGATCATCAACGATACCCCCCGTTTCGTTTGGCAAACAGCTGTATTGAGCTCTCCCTATCGTGAGTTTTGATGCATCGTTCGAACTTACTTTTTGAATCAGGGCCAAGGCATTGGGTCCCGATATTAAAAACTCCCCCATATGGGAAACGTCAAATACGCCCACACCTTTTCGCACCGTTTCGTGTTCAATGTTCACACCTTCATAGGAGACAGGCATATTATATCCCGCAAAAGGAACGATTTTGGCACCCAACGCCTCATGGGTAGCGGTCAAGGCAGTATTCTTCATGGAATTGATTTTTACAATGACAAATCTATTGAAAATATGGTTGCCCCAAAGTGAAGAGGTGTATGTTTTTGTTAAAAAATAACAACCTGAACGGGTTGAAGAAATTTACGATCGATCAACAGGCCTGGGACAAATGCTTACTGCTATAATAACATGGAAATAAGCACATAACGAAGTGTTTAACAGGCTAGGAGCGATTTGGGACGAATTGAATATTTCTAATTTAAATGTACTGTTAACTGGCTATTTGACGAATTTTTAACCTTTTTCTTACACTTTTAAGGATTTATTTGTAATATTGAAATTGGTAAACCAATCTGGTGATCCAAATTGGTGATCCAATCTGGTGATCCAATTTTGAAGTTGTGCAACACCAATATTCTATGAACTATAAACCTTAGATTTTTATGAAACACCTTTTTAACGAGCGCACCGTTCTATCGATCCAACGAAACCCTTGTGTGATATAACTAGGGGCCTTGATGCGTTGGCCGAGAGGACTTAAAATTGCAAGGGGAGCACTTTTCCATTGTGTCACAGTTTCCCATTACGGTCAATAGCACCTATATGCCGAATGCGGCAATTCATGATGGGATATACTGGAATAGGACATCAAGGTCTCAGCGCACCTACTTCCTGTTTGCTTAAGCAGTGCTGCCCCAGTAACAAGATGGCGTTTGATTTTTATCATGGAAGTAAAAAATGAAAGAGTAGCACAAAACATTTATGAATAGGCAACCCAAATGGATGTGCCAGAGGCCGTTGCCGTTAACAAAATAATCTAATCTAAAAACAGTGTAATGAAAAACAATTTGAAAAGTAAAATCTTAAAAAGACTAAGTCTACTAATACTATTTGTTGTCTTAATCTTTTCTTGTACGCGAGAAGAAGAGCCGCTGGAAGCAGGTCTTGGAGAAGATTTTATTGTTGCTAACTTAAACAGCAATACCGTACAAGCTGAAAACTATGATGCGCAAAGCGGAATTCAAAAAAGCAATGGGGGTACCGCGGTAGGCTATGTCAATACGAATGACTGGATTCGATTTGAAGACTTCGATTTTAAAGGTGCAAATGCCGTATCGGTTCGGGCCTCTAGCGGTAAAAGTGGCGGAACAATAGAGTTTAGGGCTGGCGGCACCGGTGGTGATTTGCTAGGTAAGGTAACGGTTAACAATACGGGAGGCTGGACGAATTTCAAAACATTTACCGGCAGTATTGACGACAACTCCAATAATTCGGATCTCTATTTGGTGTTCAAAGGAGGTAGTGGTTATTTATTCGATGTTGATTCATTTAGCTTTAGCGGATCCGGTGGTTCATCTTCCGGGGGAGGAACTAATTTGGCATTGGGCAAAACAACGCAACAATCTTCAACTGCTTTTGGTGGCGCTTCAAGCAGGGCGGTTGACGGAAATACTTCCGGGATATGGAATCAAAATAGTGTTACCCATACTCAAAATTCGGTTCGCCCTTGGTGGCAAGTACGATTAGGGCAGGAGTATGAGATAGGGGAAATCAAAATTTGGAACAGAACAAACTGTTGCGCGAGCAGGCTAAGCAATTTTGATGTTTTTGTATATAACAATGCAGGCAATCAAGTGTTTAAAACTACCATTACCGATACTCCGAGTCCTTCTATAACTATCAAAACAGACGGAGTCAAAGGTTCTAGGGTTCGTATCAAATTAAAAGGCACCAACCCTTTATCGTTGGCAGAAGTGCAAGTTTTTGGGGCAGAAGGCGATGGTGGTACTGACGGTGGCGGCGATGGCGACGCTGAAATCCCATCGGATCTAATGCCCAATTGCAAACAATGGAAAATTACCTATCCAGATGGGGGGGAAGATAAGACCCTTTGTGGAGAGAATAACAATGAGTATTTCTATGTAAATAATGCTGGTAACGGGATTGTTTTTAGAGCACCCATACGTTCCAATAATGGCACCACTCCCAACTCTGACTACATTCGTTCCGAATTTAGGGAGCGCGAAAAGGACGGTAGCAAGGATATTTACTGGGATACGAATGGGGAGCACTTTATATATGTAAAGCAGGCAATTACTCATTTGCCGATCGTGAAAGACCATCTTGTGGCGACCCAAATTCACGGAAACAAAAGTGAAGGAATTGACGATGCGATGGTGTTGCGTCTAGAAGGGGATCATCTGTTTCTTAGTTTCAACGGTGGAAAGTTGAGAAGCGACTTAACCATTAAAAGAGGCTATAACTTAGGAACGATACATGAAGTAATATTTGAGGTCAAAGACGGTAAACACTATGTATACTACAGCGAAAATGGTACTCTTAAAAATGCATACAACGCTGGTAATGCTTCTTCTTACCTCGTTAAAGACGGCAATAAAGCGGTCTTGTTGGATAGGGCTTACGGTGACGCCTATTTTAAAATTGGTAATTATACACAGAGTAATGCCAATGTGGAAGGTAGCCAAGCCAATAAACCCAACAACTATGGTGAAGTAGTCGTCTATGATTATGATTTAGATCATAAAAACTAATGCATTAATCAATAGCTATAAGCGCGTATCCAAGGGGCGGAGTATGTATTCCGCCCTTTTTTATTTTAACAAGTACGCTTTCAAGTCCTGGTAGGTGGTAATGCTGGTAGCATACTTCTCTTTATCCATTACCTTTTGAATCTGTGGCGGAATTTCAAGCGAAACTCCCAAGGTATCTTCCACGATGTTCAGGAATTTTACCGGATGCGCTGTTTCCAAGAAGATACCGTAGCTTTCGGGATGGGTCGACTGATACTTCTTAAGCCCCAGGTATCCAACTGCTCCATGCGGATCCGCGATATAATTGGCATCTTTATAAATCTCTTTCATAGCGGTTTTGGTCTCGGCATCCGAAAAAGAATAAGAAGAAAACATTTGTTGTAGCAGGCTCAGGTTATTTTGATACAAATGCTGTATGCGAATAAAGTTACTGGGGTCCCCAACATCCATGGCATTACTAATGGTCGCGGTTGACGGTTTGGGCGAATATTTTCCGGTCTCCATAAATTGGGGTACCGTGTCATTTACATTGGTCGCGGCGATAAAATGCTTCACCGGCATGCCTAGTTTTTGAGCCACCATTCCAGCGCAGATATTTCCAAAATTGCCACTTGGCACTGCGAATACCATTTCCTTGCCCTTTTGTTTTGCCTGTTTAAAGGCGAACAAGAAATAGAATAGTTGTGGCAACCATCGAGCGACGTTGATAGAATTTGCCGATGTCAGCTTCTTTGCCGCTAACAATTCTGCATCTACAAAAGCAGTTTTCACCATTTTTTGGCAGTCATCAAAGGTGCCGGCTACTTTCAATGCACTTATGTTTTGTCCCAAGGTAGTGAGTTGTCTCTCCTGAATGTCACTTACCATACCTTCTGGGTATAGAATAACGACTTGTACCCCCTCGACCCCTAAAAAACCATTGGCGACCGCACCTCCCGTATCGCCGGATGTTGCCACCAGTACGGTAACTTCGGTAGACGTATTTTTTGAAAAATAGCCAAGACACTGTGCCATAAAACGTGCACCTACATCCTTAAAGGCCATGGTAGGTCCATGAAACAACTCTAAAGTGCCCGTATTGACATCAATAGGAACAACTGGAAATTCAAAATCGAGTACCTGTACCAGTATTTCTTTGAGAACTGGTTCGGGAAGATCCGCTTTTACAAATTGATGAATCGCGCGAAAGGCGATTTCATGATTTGATAGCGTTGTGATTTCTTCAAAAAACGATGAGGGTAATGTTATAATTTCCGAAGGGAAATACAACCCCCGATCAGGGGCTATTCCGTTTATGACGGCCTCTTTAAAAGAGACCTTTGGCGCACTGTTATTCAGGCTGTAGTAGTTCATCTAGTCCAATATTTTTATTCCTTCAGCATTAATTTTAGAAACATGCACATCATAATCAACTCCAATATCCCGATACGTTTTTTTCATGCTTTCCCCCACATTTTGTGCCATTTCATCCCCCTTGCTCAAAGCGAAGATAGAGGGTCCCGAACCAGAGATACCACATCCCAAGGCACCGGTTTGTAGGGCACCAGATTTTAGATCGTCAAACCCTGGAATAAGAATCGATCGAATGGGCTCAACAATATGATCCTGTAGGGAACGGCCGATCAGGGCGTAATCTTTTAGAAACAAACCTGCAATCAACCCCCCAACGTTTCCCCATTGTTTGATACCATCTTGTAAACTAATATTGGTCTTCAGTATTTTTCTGGAATCCGCGGTCTTCACTTCGATTTGTGGGTGAATAACAGTGGCGAACAATTCGGAAGGAAACGGAATCTGAACAATATCCAAAGGGTGGTAACTACGCACCAGGGTAAAACCTCCGAATAATGCCGGCGCTACGTTGTCGGCGTGGGCTACTCCGCTCGCCAGTCGTTCTCCTTCCATTGCAAATTCAACCAATTTCGCAGTGCTAAAAGGGTTGCCCAACAAGGTGTTCATTGCCCAAACCGCCCCGGCCGAACTGGCTGCACTACTGCCGATACCACTGCCCGCTTTGATTTTTTTATAAATTTCGATATCAAAGCCTCCCTGGTATTCACTTTGTTCCAACAAGGCCAAACCTGCAACCCCTGCAACATTCAAATGCGTTTCCATGGGCAGTTTTTGCCCCTCAAGTTTCGTAATGCGAATACCTTTTTCGGATCGTTTGCGAACGACCATTTCATCGCCAACGGCATCCAAGGCCAAACCAAGTACATCAAAACCACAAGATACATTTGCAATCGTCGCCGGACAGAATATTTTTAATGTTTCCATGGTTAAAAATTTCCAATTCGAATGATGTCGGCAAAAATACCAGATGCAGTAACCGCAGCACCCGCACCTGCACCTTTTATGATCATGGGCTGGTCGGGATATCGTTCGGTATAGAACAACACAATATTATCACTTCCCTCAAGGTTATAGAAATCATGCCCTTTGGGAATTTCCTGTAGCCCCACTCGGGCTCTTCCATCTACGAATTGCGCTACATACTTCAGCTTGCTATCCTTCGCCTTGGCCTCGCTATAGCGTTTTTGAAATGATGCCTCTTCTTTTTTGATCGCGGCAAAGAAATCTTCATTCGTTGTCGTTTCAAGACTTTCTTTTGATAAAAACGAGGTATTTTCAATATCCTCTATCTCAAGTCGATGTCCACTTTCTCTTGCCAGGATTAGAATTTTTCGCATCACATCGATTCCGCTCAAATCTATTTTCGGGTCGGGTTCTGTATAGCCTTCTTTCTGCGCCCGCAATACAATGTCATGAAACGTATGTGATTCATTGAAATTATTGAATACAAAATTGAGACTCCCGGAGAGTACCGCTTGAATTTTGAGTACTTTATCACCTGAGGCAATCAAGTTTTTCAGAGTATCCAATATGGGGAGACCGGCCCCTACGTTGGTCTCGAACAAAAAGGGTGCATTGTACTTTCTGGATAGTACTTTTAGCCCATGATAGTTTTCATAGGCCGATGAACAGGCTATTTTATTGCAGGTAACGACCGAAATACTACTCTCAAGGTAATCGGCATACATTTTTGAAACTTCGTCACTCGCCGTATTATCGACAAAAATACTATTGCGATAATTAAGACGGTTTACCCATTGCATAAAACGTTTTTGATCGGCCTTTTCCCCGTTTGCCAGTTGTGTTTCCCATTGATCCAAATCGATGCCATTTTCATCAAAATGCATCGTCCGGGAATTCGAAATTCCAATGATTCGAATGGCAAGTCTTAGATGGTCTCTAAGGTATGATTGTTGCTGCCGTACCTGTGCCAAAAATTTAGCCCCAACATTTCCTACCCCCATTACAAATAGGTTGAGTTGCTTTATATTTTCTTCGAAAAAGGCTTCGTGTAAGGAGTTTAACGCTTTTTTTACGTCATCCTTTGCTATTACTGCGGAAATATTTCGTTCCGAGGCTCCTTGGGCGATAACACGGATATTTACGTTGTTCCGTCCCAACGTACTGAACATTTTTCCGCTCAACCCCTGGTGGCTTTTCATATTATCGCCTACTAAGGCAATGATTGCCATGTCTTTTTCGGCCAGTACAGGTTGAATTTTCTTTTGCGCGATTTCAAAGGCAAAGGCGTCGTTCACTACTTGAACGGCTTTGTCAATATCGGCACTTGAAATGCCCACACAAATAGAATGCTCGGAAGAGGCTTGGGTAATAAGTACCACGCTTATTGCCGCGTGCGAAAGTACCTCGAAAAAACGCTTTGAAGTACCGGGAACACCCACCATTCCGGGACCTTGTAGGGATAACAAGGCTATCTCATCAATATGACTTATTCCCCGTACGGTCTTGTTTTTTTCGTTTCTGTTTTTTGTGATAAGGGTACCTTCGGCTTGTGGTTCAAAGGTATTTTTGATTACAATAGGAATCCCTTTTGAGAGTACCGGTTGAATTGTAGGGGAGTACAACACTTTCGCACCAAAATGGGAAAGTTCCATGGCCTCCTCAAAGGAGATATGGGGAATTGCTTGTGCTTGTTTAACAATTTTGGGATTGGCAGTGTACATACCGCTCACATCCGTCCATATTTGCAATAAGTCTGCGTCCAAGGTAGCAGCTAAGATGGCCGCGGAATAGTCAGACCCGCCTCTACCCAAAGTTGTAGACATGCCCTCCTCTGTCGAAGCAATAAAACCACCCATTAAAACAATCTTGGCAGAAACATTTTCAAAATAGTCTTGGCAACATTTTTTGGTGAGTTCAAAATGTACCGCCGCTTTACCATAGTTGTCATCCGTTTTTATGAGTTCCCTGCTGTCTTTATAAACGACATCCAACCCTTCGGAACTAAAATATTCACTGATAATATAGGAGGACAACAACTCTCCAAAACTGACAATTTTATCCAGTAGTTTAGGGGTCGTTTCGCCAATTAAGAAGGCACCTTCGAGCAAGGTTTCCAGCACGTTCAACTCACTTTTCACTTTGCTTAAAACCGTACTTTGAGACTTGATCGGCAGCAACGATTTGATAGTTTCTAGATGCCTTTTTTCAATATCGGGTACGATAGAGGTATAACTTTCGTCTTGCAAAGAAGCCATTGAAGCGGCCGTTAATAAGAGATCGGTAACACCACCGAGGGCAGAAACGACCACAATAATTCGTTTGTCGGAAGCCTCGGAAACGATCTTCTTTACGAGGGATATATTTTTTGCATTGGCAACAGAAGTGCCGCCAAATTTTAATACTTGCATGATGCGTTGAAATTAGGATGTATTTTGTTTAGGGAGCGATGAATCGCGAGGATCGGAAGTATATAGCAGTTTACCCCAACGGGGTAATAGTACAGGTGAATGTACGACGGATGCTTGGTAAGCTACAATCTAAATTTGTGACTACTAGATTCACAGGGTTTAATTTCTTGTGAATCTCAAAAGTAGTACATTTAGCGCCTCAACCAAATGTTTATCGGTATTTTTACGGAATTGGTAAATTTTGTCAGGATTTTTTAGCAAGATGAAAATATTTTCAGGGAAACAGATTTACGAGGCGGATGCCTACACTATTCAAAAACAAGGTATTAGTAGTGACGCACTGATGGAAAGGGCGGCCATGCAAATTTTTAATTGGATCCATCTTCGCATGCAAGGGGCCCCCGTGAAAATTCATCTTTTTTGCGGTATTGGGAATAATGGGGGAGATGGCATTGCCTTGGCACGTCACCTGCTGGAACATGGATATAACATTGGGGTGTATGTTGTAAATTATAGCAAGACCCGGTCCAAAGACTTTTTAATTAATTTGGAACGCCTAAAGGCGCGAAAAGTATGGCCTGCATTTTTGGAATCTGACTGTGAACTTCCGGTAATCGGAAAAGATGATATTATCGTAGATGCCATTTTCGGTATAGGGCTCAATAGGGCGCCCGATGCATGGGTGGTTCGCTTGATGGAACATTTGCATAGCACACAGGCCTTTATACTTTCTGTCGATATCCCATCCGGAATGTATACCGATAAGGGCGTTGTGGATTCCAACGCCGTGATCAAGGCGAATTTTGTACTAAGTTTTCAAGCCCCTAAACTAACATTTTTTTTACCTGGTACCGGTATTTACAGCAATCAGTGGGAAGTACTGGATATCGGGTTAGATCCGGAATATCTGCTTACCACAGAAACCGATTATGAGCTTATTGGTAAAAATGAGGTGTTGCCATTATATGTGCCAAGGGAAAAGTTTGTCCACAAAGGTACTTTTGGACATGTCCTCGTCATAGGAGGTAGTTTGGGTAAAATAGGTGCGGTTCATTTAGCTGCCAAAAGCAGTTTACGCACCGGTAGTGGGTTGGTATCTGTCTATGTGCCCGAATGTGGACTCTTACCGTTACAGACAAATGTGCCGGAGGTAATGGTTGCTACCGATAGTGGTGCGCACTTCCTATCGAATATCGATTGTAAACTTGATGGTAAAACAATTGCCATAGGAGTAGGTATGGGCCAAGAGACGGCCACGGTAAATGCCCTTTCGCACTTCTTGGACCAAGTGGACAGTCCGATAGTTGTTGATGCCGATGCTTTGAACATCCTGTCAAAAAAGAAAATACTTCTTAAGAAACTACCGAACGATTCAGTACTTACACCACATCCAAAAGAACTGGAACGTTTGATAGGAAAATGGAAGGATGATTTTGAAAAGTTAAAAAAGGCCAAAGCCTTTTCGAAGAAATATCATTGCATCTTAGTTATAAAAGGCGCACATACCATTACCTTACACGGCGGAAAGGGATACATCAATATGACGGGCAATCCCGGGATGGCCACCGCCGGAAGCGGTGATGTGCTTACCGGGGTCATTGCAGGTCTCATGGCACAAGGCTATGCACCCTTGCACGCCGCCATATTCGGTGTGTACCTGCATGGCAGGGCAGGAGATATCGCGGTTGAGGCAAGCGGATACCAAGCACTGTTGGCTTCCGATATTTCCAACGCAATCGGAAAAGCTTTTATCGATCTTTTTAAAGTACCGGAGGGACCGCCGCAAGCGGAGGAGTCACAGGAAGAAAATGGATGATAGCTGGTTTCGGTGTTGGTTGGTCGGTGTTGATCGTTATAGCGGTCTTAACGACCTTTAACCCTTCTTTTTACCCAAGCCAAGGCGTTGTCATATTCAATAAAGAATTTCATCGGTTTCTTGTAGAAGAGCTTTTCGATCTTGAAGTTATGCATATCCATTTCTTTGATAGAAACAATTGCAAAGGCCTTTAAGTTTTCCAGTTCCCTAACGTATGAGTAGATGGTAGGGTCAATTGCAAATGCATTTTTGCGAAGGCTTATATAACCGAAATCGCGGTTTCGAAAATGAATTTCCGAAATTCCGATAATTTGGTAGGCCCTTTCCAAGGTTAATGTTGCCCCTTCGTCAAAAATAGAAACCATATGGTTTTCATACACTTGTATTTTACCTATCTCTAACTGATATTCTCTTACGACTATCTTTTTCTTAGATTTTCCCACTTTCATTATGCGTATTTTAATAGTGTCTCGAAACGAAAGTAGCGGTATGTGCAGACATGAAGTAAAATATTAGATTAAAGGCGTAAATATCGTTTATACTGCTATCTATTGTATTTGGGCGTCTTTTTTCTTACTTCTTGAATACTGATCAATAAAAAAAGGGACGATTATCTCGCCCCTTTTCGGTGTTCTTTTCCTACTAAATATCAGGCTTTCGAAGATTTCGTCGCTTTTTTGATCTTAATGGTCAATTCTTCTTTTTTAGCGTCGAAATCCATAAAGATGCTATCGCCTTCTACCAACTTGGAATTCACGATTTCTTCGGCCAAGGCATCTTCTATATACTTTTGAATAGCTCTTTTCAAAGGCCTGGCCCCGTACTGTTTGTCGAAACCTTTATCGGCGATGTAGTCCTTGGCCTTATCTGTTAGGCTAAGGTCGTATCCGATATCTTTTATTCTGGCGAACAGTTTTTCAAGTTCTATATCGATGATTTGGTGAATGTCTTCCCGTTCTAGCGGATTAAAGACCACTACATCATCGATTCGATTCAAGAATTCTGGTGCGAATGCCTTTTTAAGGGCATTTTCGATGACACTTTTCTGATGCGTATCGGCCTGCGAAATTTTGGCCGAGGTTCCAAAACCGACTCCCTGTCCGAAGTCTTTTAATTGACGCGCTCCAATGTTCGATGTCATGATAATAATACTATTCCTAAAGTCGATCTTACGACCTAAGCTATCGGTAAGGTAGCCATCGTCCAATACTTGCAAAAGCATATTGAACACATCTGGATGGGCTTTTTCCACCTCGTCCAACAAGATTACGGAATAGGGTTTTCTACGTACTTTTTCTGTTAATTGTCCGCCTTCTTCATAACCCACGTATCCCGGAGGTGCCCCAACCAATCGGGAAATGGCGAATTTCTCCATGTATTCGCTCATATCAATGCGTATCAATGCATCTTCCGAATCAAAAAGTTCTTTGGCCAGTACTTTGGCAAGTTGTGTTTTTCCCACCCCTGTCTGCCCAAGGAAAATAAAAGATCCTATTGGTTTGTTGGGGTCTTTAAGTCCGGCACGGTTGCGTTGTATCGCCTTGGCTACTTTCGCAACGGCTTCGTCCTGGCCGATCACATTGCCTTTAATAAGTTCGGGTAACTCGGCCAATTTATTGCTCTCGGTCTGCGCAATGCGATTTACGGGAATTCCGCTCATCATAGAGACTACATCGGCAACATTGTCTTCGGTGACCGTCTCTTTGTGCAGTTTGCTATCGTCTTCCCATTTTTCTTGGGCAATGGCGAGGTCTTTTTCGAGTCTTTTTTCATCGTCGCGTAACTTGGCCGCTTCCTCGTACTTTTGCTTTTTGACCACACTGTTCTTTAGTTCTCGAACATCTTCCAACTGTTTTTCGAGCTCTAAGATTTGTTTGGGCACATCCATGTTGACGATGTGTACGCGAGAACCCGCTTCGTCAAGCGCATCGATGGCTTTGTCCGGTAAAAACCGATCGGTCATATAACGATTGGTCAATTTTACACAGGCAACGATTGCTTCGTCGGTATAGAGTACGTTGTGGTGGTCTTCGTATTTACTTTTGATATTTTGCAATATCTCGATCGTTTCCCCTACGGAGGTAGGTTCTACGATGACTTTTTGAAAACGTCGTTCAAGCGCTCCATCTTTTTCAATGTACTGTCTGTACTCATCCAAGGTCGTGGCACCGATGCATTGTATTTCTCCTCTTGCCAAGGCAGGTTTGAACATATTGGAGGCATCCAAACTTCCCGTGGCACCCCCGGCGCCTACAATGGTATGGATTTCATCAATAAAGAGAATTACATCATCGTTTTTCTCCAATTCGTTCATGACCGCTTTCATACGCTCTTCGAACTGGCCACGGTACTTGGTACCTGCCACCAAAGACGCGAGGTCTAGGGTTACTACCCTTTTGTTGTAGAGTATGCGGGATACTTTTTTATTAATAATGCGCAGTGCAAGCCCTTCTGCAATGGCACTTTTACCGACTCCCGGTTCCCCGATGAGCAAAGGGTTGTTCTTTTTACGGCGGCTTAAGATCTGCGAAACCCGCTCGATTTCCTTTTCCCTACCGACCACGGGATCCAACTTATTCTCTTCGGCCATCCGTGTCAAATCCCTACCGAAATTGTCAAGGACCGGAGTTTTTGATTTTTTATTTCCTTTTTGATTTCCAGTGGAAGAAAAATTCCCTTCCTTACTCTCGTTGCCATCGTCCGATTCGTTCGGGAACGACTCGGAAGTAGGGGCGTCCACGATTTCATCATCGCTGGTAATCATAAATTTGAATTGCTCTTTTACCCCATCGTAATCCACCTTAAGCTTATGTAACAGCTTAGTAGTGGGGTCGTTTTCATTTCTTAAAATACAAAGGAGAAGGTGCGCCGTGTTGATCGAGGAACTCTGAAACAATTTGGCCTCCAAAAAAGTGGTCTTCAACGCGCGTTCCGCTTGGCGTGTCAAGTGCAAGTTCTTTTTATCTTTTTGGGCGTTTCCGGAACTTGGATTCGAAGGGCTAAGGATTTCGACCTTTCGTCTCAAGTGATCCAAGTCCACATCCATTGCATCCAAAATACTGATTGCTTTACCGTTTCCGTCACGTAAAAGGCCCAACATTAAATGTTCCGTGCCAATAAAGTCATGTCCCAACCGTAGGGCTTCCTCTTTGCTATATGCAATTACGTCTTTTACTCTTGGTGAAAAATTATCGTCCATAAACTATCCTTAACATCTATAAAATTAGTAAAACTACTTCAATCTATGGCAAATACTGTACCTATATTCGACAAACTAGTACGAAATGACGAAAAAAGCACCGGTTCTATGTTTTTTCATCGGTTATATGGGGTGTAAAAAAGATGTTAAAACGTGTTGATAAATTCTTGAATAAAAGCTAGCAGACTTGCCATAAAAGCTAGGATAATGCTTATATTGGCTTGCTTTTTTAAACCTAATAAACACTAATATTTTCAAATGGCTGAAGGAGAAAAACTGATTCCTATTAATATTGAAGATGAAATGAAATCTGCCTACATCGATTATTCGATGTCGGTCATTGTGTCACGTGCGCTACCCGATGTTCGGGATGGTCTGAAACCAGTACATAGAAGAGTGCTGTATGGCATGTATGAACTAGGGGTCCGGTCGAGTAGTGCACACAAGAAATCTGCCCGTATCGTCGGGGAGGTTTTGGGTAAGTATCACCCGCACGGGGATACCTCCGTATATGATTCGATGGTGCGTATGGCACAAGAATGGAGTTTGCGCTACATGTTGGTAGATGGACAAGGGAATTTTGGTTCTGTTGACGGGGATAGCCCGGCAGCAATGCGATATACGGAGGCGCGTATGCGAAAAATCGCAGATGACATGTTGGCCGATATAGACAAAGACACCGTGGATCATCAGTTAAATTTTGATGATTCCCTAGAAGAGCCCGTAGTACTTCCTGCCAGGGTTCCGAACCTTTTGGTAAACGGTGCATCGGGTATTGCCGTTGGGATGGCAACCAATATGCCCCCGCACAATTTAAGTGAAGTAATCGATGGTACCGTCGCATATATCGATAACAACGATATTGAAATAGATGAGCTTATTACACATATCAAAGCTCCTGATTTCCCCACCGGCGGAATCATTTATGGCTATGACGGCGTAAAAGAAGCATTTCACACAGGTCGCGGTCGGGTTGTCATGCGCGGTAAGGCTACTTTCGAAGAAGTACAGGGGAGGGAGTGTATCATTGTGACTGAAATTCCGTACCAAGTGAATAAAGCCGATATGATCAAAAAGACGGCAGACTTGGTAAACGATAAGAAGATAGAGGGTATCTCTACTATTCGGGATGAATCGGACCGTAAGGGGATGCGAATCGTCTACATCTTAAAGCGCGATGCAATTCCCAATATTGTACTGAACATGCTCTTCAAGTACACCGCTTTGCAAACTTCTTTCAGCGTCAATAACATTGCGCTGGTAAACGGAAGACCGCAATTGCTGAATGTGAAGGAGATGATCCACTATTTTGTGGAACACCGTCATGAGGTGGTCGTGCGGCGTACTAAGTATGAACTAAAGAAAGCAGAGGATAGAGCGCATATTTTGGAAGGGCTCATTATTGCCTCCGATAATATTGATGAAGTAATCAAAATTATCAGGGCCTCCTCAAATGCGGAAGAGGCCAGGGAAAACCTGATCGAGCGCTTTAAGTTGTCCGAGATCCAGGCCAAGGCAATCGTAGAAATGCGGCTCCGACAGTTGACGGGTCTGGAACAAGATAAGTTACGCGCCGAATATGACGAGATTATCAAAACCATCGCGGATTTAAAGGATATTTTGGATCGTAAGGAGCGAAGAATGGACATCATCAAGGAAGAACTTATCGAAATAAAAGATAAGTACGGAGATACGCGCAGGTCCGAAATTAATTTTGCAGGAGGTGATTTGAGCATTGAGGATATGATTCCCGATGAGCAGGTCGTTATTACCATTTCGCATGCGGGTTACATTAAGCGAACCCCGTTGACCGAATACAAAATCCAAAATAGGGGAGGGGTCGGGCAAAAGGCATCCTCCACACGGAACGAAGATTTTTTGGAGCACCTTTTTGTAGGTACCAACCACCAATACATGTTGTTCTTTACCCAAAAAGGAAAATGTTTTTGGATGCGGGTCTACGAAATTCCGGAGGGCAGCAGAACTTCAAAAGGAAGGGCCATTCAGAATTTGATCAATATCGAACAAGATGATATGGTCAAGGCCTTCATTTGTACGCAAGATTTGAAGGATGAGGAATATGTCAACAGTCACTACGTAATCATGGCCACGAAGAAGGGCGTTGTTAAAAAAACATCCCTAGAGCAGTATTCGCGTCCGCGTCAAAATGGAATCAATGCAATCGGTATTCGGGAAGGCGATGAGCTGTTAGAAGCCAAATTGACTACCGGCACCAGCCAAATTTTCTTGGGACTCAAATCAGGAAAAGCCATTCGGTTCGAAGAGAGCAAAACACGACCTATGGGTCGTAATGCTTCTGGAGTAAGAGGAATTACGCTTGCCAATGATGCCGACGAAGTGGTCGGGATGGTGTCTGTACACGACTTTGATGAAAATATCCTGGTCGTTTCGGAGAATGGTTATGGAAAACGATCCAGCATTGAAGATTACCGCATCACCAATAGAGGTGGTAAAGGGGTAAAAACAATTTCGATTACGGATAAGACCGGAGAACTGGTAGCTATCAAAAACGTCTCGGATTTGGATGACCTTATGATCATTAACAAATCGGGGATCGCCATACGAATGAGCGTAGAAGATTTACGGGTTATGGGGCGCGCCACGCAGGGTGTACGGCTCATCAATATCAAAGGAAAGGACTCTATCGCGGCGGTAGCCAAAGTAATGAAAGATGAAGATACGTTGGAGGATGCCGATATCAACGACATCGAAGTGAATACAGAAGATGGCACGGCTCTTGATAATGAGGGTACGGAAGAAACACAAGAATAATCAATTAACACTAATTTTTAATAATAGAGAAATGAAAGCTAAATTTTTAATATTGATGACCATGTGCTTTACAATGGTCGGTTTTGCTCAGAAAAGCGAGATTAAGGCTGCTGAAAAGGCACTCAAAGGAGGGGATGCCGCGGCGGCCAAAACTGCTTTGGAAGCTGCTTCAGGAACTATTTCCGGAGCAGATGTCAAATTACAGGCACAATACTATTTTACAAGGGGTAAGATCTACGCCGATTTGGCCAAGAAAGGAGATAATACCGCATTTAAGGAAGCGGCCGATTCTTTTCAGAACGTTTTGGATGTGGAAGAAAAAAGCGGAAAGCAAAAGTATACCGCGGAGACTACGCAGCGTATGCAGGCCATTACGGCTGATTTGGTAAACTCTGCGGTGGAAGACAATGCCAATAAAAATTTCAAAGAGGCAGCCGAAAAGCTTTACATGAGCTACAAATTAAGTCCAAAAGACACTTCGTATTTGTATTATGCCGCAAACAGTTCCGTACAAGGGGGCGACTACGAGCAATCCCTTAAATTTTACAATGAGCTAAATGATGTTGGTTATGATGGGGGTGGTGTCAAGTACAAAGCGACCAATATTGCTTCGGGCCAAGTAGAAGAAATGGACCAAGTACAACGCGATTTAATGGTAAAAGCGGGAACGCATAGCGATCCAATCGAAGAAAAAATTCCTTCTAAAAAGGCCGAAATCGTTAAAAACCTCGCATTGATATATACACAAGTTGGCCAGAATGACAAGGCGATCGAGGCTTTTCAGAATGCTAGAAAAAGTAATCCGGACGACGTGAACTTGGTGTTGAGCGAAGCGAACCTGTATTATACCATGGGCGATAAAGACAAATTCAAGACTCTTATGTCAGAAGCGGCGGCAATGGCACCGGACAATGCCGACCTGCATTACAATATTGGTGTAATAGCCATGGAGCAAGGGAATTTGGAAGAGGCACGGGCATCGTACCTGAAGGCACTTGAAATCGACCCCAACTATACAAATGCACAGTTGAACCTATCTACCACTTATGTGAATGAGGGGAATGGTTTGATCGATGAAATGAATTCCTTGGGTAATTCAAGAAAAGATATTGCACGTTACGATGAGTTAAAAGAGCTCAAAGATAGTCTGTTCCAAAAAGGAGCGGACGTTTTGGAGGCGGCTCTTAAAGACAATCCGGATAATCAAGGTGTTTTGACACAACTAAAGAATATCTATGGCGCCATGGGCGACAATGAAAACTTCATGAGATTAAAGAAGTTATTGGGAGAGTAATTCTATTTTCCACGAATCGTAAAAACCCTGATTGTTTCAATCAGGGTTTTTTTATATTAGTTTTTTGATGACCCTGAGAGAATGGGTATAACAGCCGCGCTCGGTATTGAAAATTCCCGTATGATCGAGCCGATCAATGCGTACTTTGCCATGCGCATGTATAATATAGTTGTCGTCCATGATGATTCCCACATGGTCTATTTCCCCATCTTGATTGTCAAAAAATGCCAAGTCTCCGGCCTCGCTTTCCTCAATAAAGCTTAGGGCATCCCCTTGGCTCGATTGTTGGTGCGCCGTGCGAAGAAGGGAATATCCGTGAATTCGATACACCATTTGGCTTAGCCCGGTGCTGTCAATGCCAAAAGGACTTTTCCCACCTTTTAAGAATGGGGTATTAAGGTAATAAAACGCTGTTTGGATCAATGATGATTTTTCTTGACTTCCGCTTCCACTATCTCCCTCAAATGCATGATTTAAAAAAGCGGCGCCATGCACCGAGGATCCCAATAAGATGGGAAGCGAAGTTTTTGTGTTCGTTTCGATCGACGAAACAAGATTGGTAGCCAGTACAGGCTGGGCATCGGCCAGGGCTTGGTATTCCTCCTCTTGAAGAAGTTGCATTTGATCTTTGCGCACCCAGCCTTCGCATTTATCATGGGCAATGCGTATTTTACTATACAATTTCCGGTGTTCGAGCACTTTAAAATGTTCGCCATAGAGCAATTGTGTAACCATCTCCGAGGTCTCTTCGGGCGCACGGCGCACGGAAACGAGGCTAAGTGGACAAATACCGTATTGCATTCGACTTGGTTGGTGTAAAATGGAGTTAGTTTCTTTCTAAGACAAGGGCCGAGGCACCACCACCGCCATTACAAATGGCCGCGGCTCCAAGTTTTGCATTTTTTTGTTGTAGAGTATGTAACAAGGTAACCAGAATACGGGCTCCAGAGCACCCTAAGGGGTGTCCTAACGAAACGGCACCACCATTTACATTCACCTTATCGTCTGTTAGGCCCAGCAATTTCATATTTGCCAAGCCTACGACCGCAAAGGCTTCATTAAATTCAAAATAATCGATGTTTTCAATGGCAACGCCCGCTTTGTCCAAGGCCTTGGGAAGCGCCTTGGCCGGCGCGGTGGTAAACCATTTTGGCTCTTGCGCCGCATCTGCATACCCCTTGATGGTTGCCAAGGGGGTCAGGGACAATTCTTTTGCTTTTTCAGCACTCATAAGTACCATGGCCGCCGCACCATCGTTAATGGTAGAAGCATTGGCAGCGGTTACGGTGCCATCTTTTGAGAAAGCTGCCCGTAAGTTCGGTATTTTCTCTAGGAACACATTTTTAAACTCTTCGTCTTCTGCAATTATTTTGGGCTCGCCACGCCTTTGTGGAACTGGTACCGGAACCACTTCCGCATCAAATCGCCCGCTCTTCCACGCGTCTGCCGATCGTTGGTACGATTGTATGGCGAAAGCATCTTGTTCTTCTCTGCTGAAATTATGTTCCGTCGCACATAAATCGGCACAAACGCCCATGGCCTGTTGATCGTATACGTCTACCAAACCATCTTTTTGCATGCCATCGATCATGGACGATGGGCCAAACTTTTGACCCGCTCTCATTTGAACGTAATGTGGGATCATACTCATATTTTCCATCCCTCCGGCAACGATAATGTCGGCATCTCCTACTGCAATTGCCTGTGCCGCCTGCATGACGGTCTTCATTCCTGAAGAACATACTTTGTTGACTGTTGTACAGGGCACCGTATCGGGGATACCGGCGTAGATTGCCGCCTGTCGTGCGGGTGCCTGGCCCGTACCTGCCTGTACCACATGGCCCATAAGCACTTCTTCGACCATGGCTGGGCTAAGATTTATCTTGTCTAACGCACCTTTGATGGCAATGGCTCCCAATTTTGGGGCAGGTACCGAAGATAACGCACCCATGAAACTACCTATTGGCGTTCGAACAGCAGCCACAATAACAACCTCTTTCATTTCCTGTTTTTTAATGATATTTAATAGTAAACGTATTTCGTCGAGAAATAGTTCAGTCGCATCGGCTGAATTTTAACGACGTTTCCTAGTCAAAAAATTAGTCATGCGAAATTAAGAAAATAAAGAAGAATGCAGGTAGTAGAGGAATCAATAAGCCGTTTTGATCTTATATTTTTCTATTTTTGAATTAGATACCAGTTGCATGCGAAAGTTTTTCGATATCCTTTTTAAAAGTCAGTCCCTCATTTATAAGTATGTACTTTATCTGGCAAGCGTGTTTTGTATTGTATTTTTCTTTCCAAAAGGGGGGCAATTCAAATATGAATTTCAAAAAGGAAAACCTTGGCAGTATGAGAACCTCTATGCACCTTTTGACTTTTCGATACGAAAAACGCAGAATGAAATAGAGAAGGAAAAAAGTGAGATCAATGCAACCCAATTGTCCTACTACCGTTACGACGCACAAGTTGTAAAAAAGGCATATACCGACTTTGATGCAAAATTCATAGAGACCTTTCCGTCGCAAGAATACGATGAAAATCAATTAAAGACCTTATATACTGCGGGGAAAGAAATTTTAAATGAGGTATATGCGTATGGCATTTTACCCGATGGCGTACAAAGAGACCAGAAGGAAATAATTTATTTGGTTAGAAAGAATGAGGCCGATCGCGTTGCGTTTGAAAAGCTCTTTGAACCGGCCGAATTGGTAGTGACTGTAAACCGTTCGTTGCGAAGCAAGGGATTGCGGAGCTTTTCAAACTCCTATCAAATTCTTTTTGCCGATTTGTTGAGGCCCAATGTACGTTTGGATAAAAAACTCTCAGAAAATGCCCAGAACGAGGCACTTTCCCAAGTGTCAAGTACCCGCGGAACGGTAGATGAAGGAAAGTTGATCATTGCCAAGGGCGAAGTGGTCGAAGCTGGCAATCTCAAGGTGCTGAATTCCCTGAAACAGGAATACGAATCTGAGCTTTGGGCTGCCAATAACTACTATTTTATCCTTTTCGGTTATACTATTTTGGTGTCTTTGGTGCTGATGATGTTGTTCTTGTTCTTAAAAAAATATCGCGCGCCCATATATGAGAACAATGTAAAGGTCACTTTCATTTTCTTCAATATATTACTAATGGTGTTTGTCACCACCTTGGTAGTCAAGTACAATGAGGCCTATATTTTTGTGGTTCCCCTATGCATTCTACCTTTGATTCTAAAGACATTTTTCGATGCCAGGCTTGGGCTGTTCGTGCATGTCCTTACTGTATTGATCCTGGGTTTTGTGGTACCCAATAGCTTTGAGTATATCTTTCTTCAAATCATTGCGGGCATCGTGACCATACTAACGGTTTCCGAATTGTATAAACGTGCGAACCTGTTTATTTCTGTAGGGCAGATAACCTTGATTTACATCGTTGGGTATTTGGCCTTTCATATTATCCATGAAGGAAATCTGGACAATATCATTTGGGCCACTTTGGGGCTTTTTCTTTTGAATGGGATGATTACCTTGTTCGCGCAACCATTGATTTATGCCTATGAAAAGGTGTTCGGGTTGGTGTCCGATGTTTCACTTTTAGAGTTGTCCGACACCAATTCCAAGTTGTTAAAAGAGTTGGGGAATAAAGCGCCCGGTACTTTTCATCACTCGCTGCAGGTGGCAAACTTGGCGGAAGCTGCTGCCAACGAGATTGGCGCCAACGCCATGTTGGTTCGGGTAGGTGCTTTGTATCATGACGTGGGGAAGATGAACAATCCCACCTATTTTACCGAGAACCAAATTACCAACGTGAATCCACACGATGAGCTTTCCCCGAAGGATAGTGCCAAGATTATTATTGATCATGTAATCGAGGGAATTGAAATTGCAAGAAAAAATAATCTTCCTGATCGGGTAATCGATTTTATTCGATGCCATCATGGTACTACCAAGGTGTACTATTTTTTTAAAAAACAACAAGAGAGCGGAGCGGAAGTAAACGAAACGGATTTTACGTATCCCGGGCCTATACCTTTTTCCAAAGAGACGGCCATACTGATGATGGCAGATTCGGTGGAGGCCGCTTCAAAGAGCCTTAAGAATCCGACCTTTTTAATTATCGACGAATTTGTAGACAAGATTATTGCTGGGCAGATGGCGGCCAACCAATTTTTGAACGCCGATATCACTTTTAAGGAAATCGAAAGCATTAAGAAAATCTTCAAGCAAAAACTCACGAATATTTATCATCTCAGGGTAGAATACCCCGAGTAATCGATATCTTATAAATCTGCTCTTTTTAAGAATCCCGGCGCTGTTTTTAGATAGACAATAGGAGGGTATTCATATCTCGATGTTTAAGTTTATTTAAGGGAGTATGGAAAAGATTGCAAACTACCAACCCCTTCCGGTATGCGGCGGTTATTGCTGGTAACAAAGAGAAGATAATGGTTCGTTTGAAATGCTGAGCGCCTAATTTGTGGGAGTACAGGTTAGGGTTTGATGGTCCAGGATGGTTTATTGGCAGGGTTCAGGTGTTCTTTTAATGTAGGTGGATTCGTGAGGCAATTTTTATCGCGTGCGGCCTCTAAATCCAGTAATGAAATCTAGGAGCATATTATTTTAAAAAAACAGCAAAAAATAGTTGTGTTCTCGAACAGGAAAAAGTACATTTGCAACCGCAATTTCCCAATATGGGGGAGCGCAAACGTTCATTAAGGAAATAAAGGAGAGGTGCCGGAGTGGTAACGGAGCAGATTGCTAATCTGTCGACGCGCAAGTGTCGCATGGGTTCGAGTCCCATTCTCTCCGCAATTTTTCTTAAAAAAACACAGATAACCAGTATCGGGGTGTAGCGTAGCCCGGTTATCGCGCCGCGTTTGGGACGCGGAGGTCGCAGGTTCGAATCCTGCCACCCCGACGAACCGCTTTTCAGCGGAACACAAACCCTGCTAATCTATTGATTGGCAGGGTTTTTCATTTTCCTTGCATTCATATGATATCATCTAAAACCACCTTTCTGGTGTGCAATACGGTGTACAAAGCGGTACGTATTTTGTTGTAATTTGAAGTAGCATTTAGGCCATTTCGATGTAGTCTTTAGTAATTATTGTTTCACTAAAAAAGACATGCAACATGCGTACGGACAGGACATTAGGAGTAAGCTTCTTCACAAGGAAAAAACGGAACGACCCCGCCAAATTGGACATTTATGTTCGGATAACTGTCAACAAAGAACGGGCCGATTTGAGCATTAAACGGGACATTTCGGTGTGCAATTGGGACATTTTCAAATGTAGGGCCAAGGAAATAGACCAAAACCATATTTTATTGAACACCTATCTGGACGACGTATACGCCGAAGTCCTCAATGCCCACAAGCAATTGCACTCCGAACGCAAGTTGATTACCGCCAAGGCAATCAAGCTTAGGTACCTCGGGGAAGACGAAGAACGTGTAACCTTGATGCATGCCGTTACCTATCATAATAAAAACGTGAATCAAGCATTAAAGCCCGGTACCCTCAAAAACTATTTTTCGACGGAAAAATATCTAAAGGAATTTTTACGAGAACGCTTAAAGACCGACGATATCTATTTGGTGCAACTCAATTATAAGTTCATCGTCAATTTCGAAGAATTCATACGAACTTACAAACCAAAAAAAGCAAGAAAGACCTGTTCCAATAATGGAACCATGAAGCATATGGAACGGTTGATGAAAATCATCAATTTGGCCGTAAGAATGGAGTGGTTGGAAAAAGACCCTTTTCGAAATTACAAACTACGTTTTGTCAGAAGCGAACGAAACTATCTTTCCGAACGGGAACTGGATTTGATAGAGGAAACCATGTTCCATGCAGAAGGCATAGAGCGGGTAAAAGATGTTTTCCTGTTCAGTTGCTATACAGGGCTGTCCTATATCGATATCAAAGAATTGCATCCAAATCAAATACTATTGGGAATGGATAGTAATCAGTGGATACATACCAAAAGGGCCAAAACGAACGAACCCGTCAAAATACCCTTGCTGCCCAGAGCAAAGGAGATTTTGGACAAGTACGAAGCTCAAAAAGAAGTAACCGGGAAGCTCTTGCCCGTAATCAGCAATCAAAAGACCAACCAGTACCTAAAAGAAATCGCTTCTGCCTGCGGTATTCACAAGAACATAACCTTTCATGTGGCACGACATACCTTCGCAACCACCGTTACCCTATCCAACGGCGTACCCATTGAAACAGTGTCAAAATTGTTGGGACATACCAAACTGTCAACGACCCAAATCTATGCACGGGTGTTACAACAAAAAGTAGGGGAAGATATGCAGCACCTAATGGCACGTTACAAGGCAAAATCTGCTAACAACGATAAGGCGGACGCTATTTAAAGGAGAACATATCGGATAAAGGCACTTCCAAGGCTTTGGAAATTTCGAGCAAGGTATAAACGGTCGGGTTCACCCTGCCGTTCTCCAATTTCTCTAAAGCCTGTCTGTCCTTGCCACAAGCACGGGCCAAATCGGATTGTGACCAACCCTTTAGGTTCCGTAACTCAACGATACGTTTACCTACTTCTTTTTTAAGCTGTTCCTTGGTCATACACAAATGTCATCTTATTGTACGACAATATTGTCATACAAAAGTTTGACAACTGAAACCGGTTTCGTAGATTTGTCATATAGTTGTATGACATTCTAAATTACTGATATGGAGAAAATCGTAAACAAATCAAGCCCGACCCTTAGGAATCTGGCAAAAGAACATCTACAAAGTTTACTGCCGCATGCGACCTATAGGAACAGGTATGCTATCGCCCACCTATCGGTAGACGGGTATCAAGACCTTTTGTTCAAGATACGGGCATTGTTGAATGTCAGCATTATGGCCTTGGAACATATCGATTATCTAAATGACGATACTATTTTAGAACCAACGGCACACGTACAATCCGTTTTGGAACTCGTCAGTCGCATGATTCCTATAGAAGAAGGGGAATTGTTGGACGAGCTTGCAAAGCAGGCTAAAACTCCTTAATTATAGTTTACAGCTTCAATATTGTATCAAGGCTTTTTCAGCCTTGGTACTGCAAACAACGCTTTCTCCGCTTTGTCCCAAATCCAACCATAACTTACCTTGTGCATGGATTCTGTCCGGTTTTTGTAGTGTTCCGGTAGATAAACGTAAAGCAAAAACCGGATAGGGCACAACTTCAACCTCCCCTAACGTAGTAGATACTTTAAGAAAAAATTTAAATAATGCAGCAATAGAACAAGTATCTTGCACGTATAACTTGCTCATATGATGAAATTTGAGGTAGACGAACAAACCTTAAAAGATTTGAATCTGTTTTCTAAAAAGGACGACTGTATATTCAATTACTACAATCATACAAATACTTTCGGAGGTAAAGTATTACTCAAAGAGCAAATGAAAAAGCCCAGTAGCGATTTTTCATTTATTTCAGATAAAATTGATGCTCTTCGATACCTACGAGAAACGCAACCTGAATACGAGGTTTTGCAAAAAGATGTGGAGTATGTGGAGCACTATCTCAGGCTAAAAGGGAAACCATTAAAAGACCATTTTATTGATGCATATAAAGACTCCTTAAAATACAAAATTAAGTCCACTAATGATTATTACATTATCGGTAAGGGAATTGATAGTATCCTAAAACTTTCTAGCTATCTACGCGGTACTTTTATGTATTCAAAGGTTTCTAGTTTACCTAGACTTCTAGGTCGAATTAAGAGTAAAATAGATACACTACCGATTCAGGATAAAGCAACTAAGTTGTTATCAACAAAAGCGAAGAAACTGCGTCCTAGGAATATTAATGGTCTAGACTATTTTTTAAGGAAACAACATATTTCAGCGCTACAACTCTTTATGGAAGGCGTTTATGAGTTGGACGCGTTGTTTTCCTTAGTAAAAGCCCAAGAAAAAAATAGTTTTATCCTTCCCGAATGGGATACTACAAAATCTGGCTCTTATCTTGACATAGAGGATTTGTATAATCCTTTGGTCGGTAATCCTATAAAAAATACAATCTCTTTAAATGGCGCGGATAATTGTTGTTTTTTAACTGGTCCGAACATGTCCGGGAAGTCTACTTTTTTAAAGTCGGTAGGACTATGCATTTATTTAGCGCATTTGGGTTTTCCGGTTCCGGCTAAAAAGATGAGACTTTCGCTCTATAAGGGATTGATAACGGCCATTAACTTATCTGACAATTTAAACTTGGGTTATAGTCATTACTACGGCGAAGTACAAAGAATAAAATATGTCGCTCTACAGATAGAAAAACTTAAACAGGTGGTAGTTATTATTGACGAGATGTTTCGAGGTACTAACGTAGAAGAGGCCAAGTATGGGACCACTATGATTTCTTCTGCCTTTACAAAAATCAAGGAAAGCAAATTCTTTGTTTCCAGTCATATTGTAGAAGTCGCAGATGAGTTAAAGGTTGGTAGTAAAGGTGTTCAATATCATCACCTCGGTATTAGAGACGATTCTGATTTGGAAAGCTATACGTATCAACTACGGGAAGGTGTTTCGAACCAGAAGCTTGGTAGGAAAATTTTGGAACAAGAAGGGGTAATTGAAATTCTCGATAGAGTTTCCATAAAAACATGATTCTATTATTGGTCGGTATTCTTTTATGAACGAAGTGAAAAAAAGAATAGCAAGAGGACAACACGCTAAAGCGATGTTGTAATGTTTGATTTTCGCCCATAAGGCCAATGAATATAGAGTGTTTAAGGGAATTTATGGAAGTGGTAGAATTGATAAGTTTTGCTGAAAAACCCCTCAAAACCCCCAGAAAAATTAAAGAAAGTTGCTGAAAAAAGAATATTGTTCGGTTAAGTCTGGTTTAAAAGAAACATTCATTCCGGAAGATTTTTAGCTTATGTACGCTCCTTTATTATTAGTTCAGTTTTTTGTTTTTTTACTGTAAATGGGCTGGAAACTATAGTAAACATTGAAAAAAATTACTGTAACTACCACTAAAAGCCTCACATTTCATAGTATTAGTTTTTGTAAGTATTTGGGACTTGCAGCATGAAACTTCGTTTCGTTCGCTTTCTTTAATTCAGAAAGGTAGTTTTAGCCAATTGACTGTTTTTTCTTTTGCAACCGTGGGGAGCAAAAGCAAGATTGTCATGACAATGACACATCTTGAACTTCGTACCCTTTTTCAAATTAAGGGGTACTCCGTGAGCAAGGGAAAATCGGGAAAGTTTTAACGAAATATTGATTCCGTTTTTGAACTTTCTGCAATGAATCGGGAAGAATGGTTGGAATAATTAAAGAAAATGCAAAATTAGGGTCAATCATCAAACTTGATAAGTAGCACTATATGATAATACATACTTAATTGAATGTAATAATCCTATTTTTAGGCCTAATACCCCAACAAAGTCAAAAAAGTAATTTCCAGCAATAAATCACTTTTGTTTTACATGATAAGTCGTATTGAAGATTTCTCTATTGTACAATTTGTGCTCCTATTTCCACGTTATGCCGATACTAATCATTTAAACAGTAATCATGAAAAAACTAAGTATGTTGGTTCTTTCTGTTGTCTTTATGGGGTTAATTTCCTGTGGTGATGACGAGAAGGAACAGAAAGAATTGGATGCTACCTTGGACAAGATAGAAACGGTAGAGAAAGAAATTGAGGAAACGGCCCAAGAGCTGGATCACAAAGTAGAAGAAGTGAAATCCGCGCTTAGCGAATTGGATAGTTTATAAAAAAAAATAGAAGCATCATGAAAAACATAACAAGAATATTGGGATTACTTTTTTTTGTATTCGCTTTAACGACCACTACTGGCTTTGCACAGGGCAAATCGCAAGGAAAAGGAAAGGCGAAGAAAGAAAAGGTAAAAAAAGCCAAAGAAGAGATGACGGAAGAAGTTGAATCCGAAATGGATGAACAAAAAGACAAAGGCAATGAAATGAAGGAGAAAGGCGAGGATAAATTGAAGAAGAAGGGCAAAGGTAAGGAAGGAAAGATAAAGGATGATGATAAGGATGATTATGATGAAGAGACAGATGAAGGGAAAGATGATGATGCTCCAAAATCTTTTGAAAAGGAAAAAAAGGAGAAATCGAACAAGGGCAAGGCCTATGGTCGCGATAAGGGTGATATGAGCGGAAAAGAGTTCGGTAAGCTTAGGGCTTCAGCGGCCAAAGAGGAAATAGAACGAACCAAAAACAGTCTCGATGAGAACGAAAAAACATTGGAGCAAGGAAGAGAAAAGGTAAAAGAGGTCAAAGAAAGAATCGAGAAAGAACGTTCGGAAAGAGGAGCTGATGAAGAAGAAATAAGGCAGAAAGAGGAAAAAATTAGAAAGGCCGAGGAGAAACTCAATGAGCTGGAAGCGGTTATCAAGAGAGGTAGGGAAAAAGTGAAAGAGAAGTCCGAAGAAATCAATAAGGTCGTAAAAAGTTGACCATTCGTTTAAAACGTTTTAAATAAAGGCTACCCAATAAGATATAAAGGGAGCGACTTTGAGGCAAAGTCGCTCCCTTTTTTAATGTTATTTAAAAGTGTTAAAGTAATCCCCTAGGCCAAAACGTTGCATCTTTTCCGTACTTAAATATGCTATTTCACAATATAATAGCGCAGTTTGGGAAATGAATTGTGGAATGACTTCAAGCCGTCTGGTCTAATTCAAAACAAGTCGATAAATGCCGTAAACGATTTTTTTTATTTCGGTAAAACTTACTTTTTTTAAGTAAAAACCCTTCAAAAATGTTATATATTTTAAAAATAATGATCGATTTGTTATAAAAAATATTTGTTTAACATTTTTTTTAGTATTTTCACGCGAACATTAAACCATTAATTATGAAAAACATTTTTTTAAAGCGCGTGGTCGTTATGGCCGGCGTTGGTGCATTTTTATTTTCTTGTACGAACGAAAATCAAAATCTAGAGGAAAATTTAAATCTCCAAAACATTCTCCCGGAATCATCGGAAGCTGTACGTTACGATCAAGGTAGTTATGAGATTGAAGGGTCTTATATCGTGGTCTTTGACAAAAAGGTTACCGGTGATATTAGTTCGAAACATGGCAAAGACTACAAATTGGCCAATAATGAGGTAAGATCGGTCGCCACCAAAATCCTGGACAGGGTATCTTTGAAGGGGGACGTAATAGACCATGTTTATAGTAAAACACTATTGGGTGTTTCCGTTCGAATGAACGCCGAGCAGGCCAATAGGATTGCCAAGGACAATAGAATATCATTTATCGAAAAAGATCAGATGTTTACATTGGCACCTCCCCCAGGTAAAGGCAATGGTGGTGGGGGCGGCGGCTCCGACCCACAGGAGACTCCATGGGGCATTACTCGGGTCAATGGTGGGGCTACCTATACCGGTAACGGTGTGGCTTGGATCATCGATAGTGGTATCGATGCAAGCCATGAAGATTTGAATGTAGATGTTGGCCGTGGGTTCAATGCCTTTACAAAAGGTAAGGACTCCGATCTTTCGAAAGATGGTGACGGCCATGGTACCCATGTTGCGGGTACCGTTGCAGCCATAGACAATAGTATCGGTGTCATTGGAGTGGCCGCCGGAGCCACCGTCATTCCCGTCAAAGTACTGAATAGTAGGGGTAGTGGATCCTACTCGGGTGTCATTGCGGGCGTGGACCACGTGGCAGCGAATGGGGCTCCCGGGGATGTGGCAAATATGAGCTTAGGAGGTGGTTTCTCACAGGCTGTTAATGACGCTGTCATCAATGCAGCGGCGACCGGAGTTAAGTTTGCCTTGGCCGCTGGCAATGAAAGTACCAATGCCGCAACAACCTCACCTGCTTCGGCCAATGGAACCAATATTTATACCATTTCGGCAATGTCACAGGGCGATAACTGGGCTTCGTTCTCGAATTATGGAAATCCTCCGGTCGACTTTTGTGAACCGGGTGTAGCAATAAAATCAACTTGGACCGGTGGGGGGTACAATACCATCAGCGGAACCTCCATGGCATCCCCCCATGCATGTGGACTGTTACTTTGGGGTGCTATTTCCAGTGATGGCAACGTAAATAACGACCCCGATGGAAATGCAGACCCCATTGGTGTCAATTAATTGGAAAGTATTCCAAGTAGAATTTAAAGGAGATCGTATGATCTCCTTTTTTTGTTTATTGACTTACATAAAAACAATTATATTAAATCAATTTAAATGAGGTAGGGACAGGATTTAAACATATAAAAAGCTGGGTTTTCACCACATAATTGCCTTGTTATCACAACATTAAATAGCACTCCTAAAATCTTTTGTATATACTTGTTGTTGGTCCCAAACCAAACAAACCAATGAAAACCTACTGCAAGTGCCTGCTTTTTGTATTTTTTACGCTAACGGCATATACTTTCTACGGGCAAAACCCAATAATCGATTTGGTGAACACTCCCAACAACGATGTGGATGGGGAAGTAACCCTTTGTGCCAATGATGGCAGCAATCTTCCAAAAATTTTCCTTTGCGGCGAAAATGACGTTGCACCCTTGACTGTGAACTACCCGGGAGCGGTAGGTATCGACTGGCAACAATTGGACGAAGGCAGCTGTACCAATTTTGGGGATAACTGTTCCAACAAGAGCCAAACATGCCAGTATACTACGATTACATCGGGAAATAGCTTTTCTGTTGGTGATGCCGGAAAATACCGTTTAGTTGTGGATGAGGGAAATGGGGTAAGCACAATCCATTATTTCCACGTGTTTCAGAACAATTTGGAGGTGGAGTATCTAAAGGCCGATATTGGATGTGAACCTACTGGAAATATTACGATAACCAATTTGGGAAACACCTATGGCTTTCAATTGGTCAATGCTGATACCGACCAGATTCTAATACCCTTTAGTGCCGGCAACGGACCGGCCTTTACCATTACTGCCAATGGGAATTACAGGGTAGAGGTGACGCAATTGAATCCCTTGACGGGAAATCCCATAGCCAACGGATGTATTTTTAGCACTCCAGACGTTGCCATAGGCACCAGTAATTTTCAGGTACAAGGTTCCGCTACCGAAGCGGACTGTGCTGGCGTTGGTACGGTAACGGCCGACCTTAGCGGCGGCTCACCCAGCTATACGTATGAGTTGCGATTAAATGACGGCTTGGATGGAGGCCGTGGTACCCTTATTGATGTAGTGACCAACGTGGCACCCAATTCCTATACCTTTACAGGAGTAGGACAAGGTGAATACGTGGTTGTCGGTATCAATAGTGACGGTTGCGAACAGTCCGACCTTGCAACGGTAGTTTCCGGCAGCGATAGTACCTTGAGTTTTGAATCCAGGGTATCACAGCATATTACCTGTAAGGAGGGAAATATTCTGGTGGATCCCAGTGGGGGAAAACCACCCTATCGGTATGCGATATGGCAAAACATCGACGAATCAAACAATGTGGTTACTTCCTATAATTCCCCTTCAGAAATTCCTAGTTCCGAGTTTCAGACCAGGGAAATTTTTGATATTTTGACCCCGGGCAACTACACTTTTGTAGTGATTGATCGTTTAGGCTGCTTTACCACTTCCAATTCGGTCGATATTGAGTTTGTTCCGCCTGCCGAGTTTGCCGATGCCACCATTATAGATCAAATTTGTTTCGGTGATCCTACCGGGTCTATCCGTATGAATTTAATCGACGACGGCGGTTACCAACTAACGTATTACCTATTTAATGGGACCATACCGCAACAAAATGTTTTTGATGGGAACTTTGATCTTGCCAATGCCATTGACTTTAATAGTTCTGGGTATTTTCCTGGCTTGATCGCCGGTGATTATACCATGATCATTAATATGCGAAAGGGCAGCGCGTCCTGCGATTACCCATACTATCATACGATAAACGGGCCGCCTTCCGCCTTAGCGGGAGAAGCCATTCTCATTCAACCTTTTAGCTGTTCGCAAACAGGAACGATACGGGCAAACAATTATGGCGGTGGCATAGCGCCTTATGAGTTTAGCCTGGATGGGGCCAACTGGCAAGCCGATGATATGTTCATCGGTTTGCAGCCTGGGCCCTATACTATTTTTGTACGTGATGATAGCGGGTGCGTTATTGAGACGAATCCGGTAGAGATTCTCCCAGTGGATGAACCCGATGATTTGGAATTCGCCACAACGCAAATTACCTGTGCAGATCCAACCTCAGATCTCACCGTAACGGCCATTGGCGGTACCGCGCCCTTCACCGTACAAATAATTTCGCCAAGCACGCAAGCGCCTACCAGTTTAACGAACAATGTGGCCGTGTTCGAAAACTTAGCCCCGAATACCTATATATTGGAAGTAATCGACGTCAATGATTGCTCTTATACCGAAAGCTATACCATTCTTCCGATAACGCCCATTGGTGTGGTCGGGAACTTGAATAACAATGTTAGCTGTGATGGGGCAAATGACGGGGCTTTGACCTATACTGTGGCGGGTTTTGATACCACCTTCTCCTATGTGGTCGTCAATGGTTCTGGAACTACCATTGATTCTGGCACTGGGGTGAATACCACGACAATTGCCTTGAACAACCTTACCGGCGAAGACTATACCATTATCGTAACAGACGATGTTACTACTTGTGAGGCTACGGCCAATGTGCTGATCGGTGCGCCCGCAACTCCCTTATCGGCTACAATTGTGGTTACCGATTTAGGATGTACGGCAACCGGAACTAACCCTGGGTCGGTAACTATCAATGCCACTGGGGGATGGGGGAATTATAGTTTTGAACTTACGGATCCTTTGGGCACTACACAGGGGCCGCAGGCTGTGAATATCTTTTCAGGGCTGACCGATACTTCAGGAACCTATACCGTTACCATTACTGACGGTGGAGGGTGTGAGACTACGGACACCTTTAGCTTAACGCCTATTGATCTGCCCGTACTCGAATTAGTCCCTAATAACCCATGCTACGATGACATTACCGGACTTACCTTGACCGCCAACGTGACTTCTGGAGGGGATGGGGATTTTAGATACCGACTCAACGGCGGAGGTTATACCACCAATAATGTGTTTAACGGACTTGCACCGGGTACGTACACCGTAGATGTTATTGATGGTAGAAACTGTACCGCAACACAAACTATCACTGTTGACCCTCAAATGAGCGTCTCGGCTACCACCCGGCCGATTGCTGCCTGTGAGACCAGTACCGATGTCGTAATAACGGCCAGTGGGGGAGACGGGAATTTCGTTTATGCCGTGGTCACCTCTGGTACTACTCCTGCCGCTGGTGATTTTGGAGTTTCCAGTACCATTGCTATCAATATGGCAGGGAACTATGACGTTTATGTCAGGGATAATGGGGGAAATGTGGAATACTGTGAAGCTACCGATGTGGTAACCATTACCCAGAATCCCACACTTCAGATGAACGTAACCATTGACCCACAGGTTATTCCTTGTGCGGGAACAAACAATGGTTCGATTTCCATCGCACCAACAGGCGGTGCGGCCCCATATTTGTTCAGTATTGATGGAGGTACAACTTTTGGAACGCAAAGTACCTTTGTAAACTTGGCTTCCGGTGACTATGCCATTGTTGTCTTGGACAACAATGGCTGTGAAGTAAGTGAGATACACAATATCCCAGAAACCTTCACGCTTTCCGCTTCGGCTGCGGTGACCCAGTCGCCGACCTGTAATCCCGCCTTAGGTACCGAGGTACGCATCCTAAATGCCCAAGGGGGGACCCAGGCTTACGAATATAGTTTTGATGGTGGAAATACCTATGGAGCTTCGAACTCGGCATTTTTACAGCCCGGAACCCATTTGTTGTTCCTGAGGGACGCTAATGGGTGTACCTTTGAAATGTCGGTTACTATAGACCCCATTCCAGATAACCCCACTTTTATACACGATGTCACTTATGACTGTACCGGTCAAGGAACAGTAACCGTAACACCAAGTTCTACCGATTTCGATTATACCTATACTTTGGATGGTACGCTGAACACGCCTTCGGATTCCAATATTTTTACCGGTGTTGCACCGGGCTTTCATACCGTTACGGTAGATTATCTGCCTTCTACCCCCTTGGCTCCAAGTGTCTTGTTGAGCGAGACCTTTGGTTCCGGGGCCAATACGGCTATTTCAGAAGTGGATCCAGTGTATTGTTACGAGCCCCAAAACGGTACGGACAACGGCTGCCCCCATGCCAGTGCCATTAACAGGATCAATGATGGGGAATACTCCGTGACCCAGTCAATTGTTAGTCCGTTCGGTACCTGGATCGACCCCAATGATCATACAGGAGACACCAATGGACGCTATTTGGCCATGAATGTGGGCGATGTAGCCGGAACTTTGGGAATCATTTATGCCAAACGAAACATTACCGTTGTTGCCAACAGGGATATCGATATCTCGCTCTGGGCGATCAATCTGCTTCGACAAGGCACTTCCGGTGCTGACCCTAATGTCCTGATCGAACTGGTTGATGGATTGGGCAACAGTATAGCGAGCACTACCACCGGTAATATTCCAAAGAGTACTGGACCGGACGATTGGCGCAACTATAGCGTAACACTGAACCCAGGCGCCAATACTACCTTGGATATTGTAATAAGAACCAACTCCATCGTCATCGGGGGCAACGATATAGCGGTAGATGATATTCAAGCTACCCAGGCCGCCGAAGATTGCCCACAACAAGAAGTCTTCCAAGTTTTCGTAGAGGACGGTAGGGCCTTGACCGCTACCGTCACTGCACAGATAAACCCGCTTTGTGTGGGCGATACCAATGGTGCGATTACTTTTGAAGTCGAAAACTTTGACGTCACAGGGTTCATTTACTCTACCGATGGCGGAACAACCTTTTCTGCGCCTCAGACCACTTCACCGGTCACCATCAACAATCTTGCGGCTGGAACCTACGATATTGTAATTCAGGATGCTTCCAATGCGGCCTGTAGTACCTCGCTGACTGTAACACTTACCGACCCCGCCCCTCTGGTGACTACGGCAACATTGACACAACAAATGAGCTGTACCAATATGACGGCGATCATTACCGCAGCGGCTACTGGTGGCACTCCGGGCTATGAATATCAGCTCGAAAACGCCGCAGCTGTGGTGATTACCCCCTTTCAGACCAGTACCACTTTTGCGGTCAATGCTGCAGGTGATTATGTAATACGCGCAAGGGATGCAAACGGATGTGAAGATTTGACGGACACGCCAATAACCATAAATGAACCGGAGACCGTGGTGTTTAGTACAACGCCCTCAAATTGTTATAGTGGAAATAACGATGCCACCATTCAGGTAGATGTAACCGCGGGTAACGGTAACTATCAGTTTCAAATTGACAATGGACCTTGGATTACGCCAAACCCCGCAACCGTTACCACCTATACGTTTGGAAGCTTGCCTTCTGGCAGCTATACCATTAACGTCAAAGACGGTTTTGGATGTATTGGGACGGCTGAAATCGTCACCATAGACCCTGTCTTGTCCGCTCTTGTAGATGTTACCGAAATAAGCGCGTGCGTGGATGGTGCCATTACCGTAACTGCCTCGGGTGGGGATGGTAACTATGTCTATGCCTACGTGCCCACGGGTAACAGTCCGGCCGGAACCTTTGGCGCTAGTAATACCTTTGCCGTTTCAGCGGCCAATAGTGGAACCTACGACGTGTACGTCCGAGACAACGCAGGGAATACGCCCTACTGCCAATACCTACAGACCGTAACCCTGGATCCCCCCATAGCATTAAGTTTTACGGCGACCCCGGAGGACCCACAATGTAACGGCGAAAACGGACAGATTACTGTTGTCGTAACCACTGGTGAATTGCCTTATGATATGGAAGTCAGGGATTTGAACAACGGCGGTGTAGTAGTGGCTACCTACAACGATCAACTACAGGCTACCCGAACGTTTTATAACTTGGCTCCTGGCAATTACGAAGTGGTCGTTACCGACGGGGACGGTTGCGCATTGAACCAAGCACCCATTGCCATAAACGATCCGGATCCGCTAACTGCCGACATCAATCCAATATTGCCAGCGGCCTGCGACGATCCCAATGCCTTGAACTACGGATTTGAATTTATCAATTATCCCACCACCTTGAACGGCACGCTACAGTTCAGTAACGATGGGGGGCTTAGCTGGTCTACCAATGACACCTTTATGGGTCATATTTCTGGAAGTTCGGTATTCCCATCCATCAGAACTGTCGATGCCTTGGGCAATACCTTGTGCCGCTTGGATTTTCCAAGATACATTATTCCATATCCACTGGATGAACTGAACATAACGGTGTTGCCGCAAATTGCGAATTGTGTTGAATTATTGGTATCGGTACAAGGTAGCGAAGGGATACCACCCTATGAATATACCTATACCGATAATCCTGCCAATTTTGATCCTTTGACAGCTACTTGGGATGGTCCTTTTGTGGCGACTGTGGTACATCAATATACCGGTTTAATTCCAGGAAGAACCTACGTTTTTTATGTAAGGGATAGCGCGGGTTGTATTCGCCAAAGCAGTGTAAACGTAAACGATCTGGTTGCCAATCCCTTTGATATCACCGGCACTTTTGAGCCTTCTTGTTTCGGGGCCAATGATGGTAGTATTGACTTCACCATTGTAAACAATAGTGGCACCACCTATCCCCAAATGCACTGGGAGTTCTATGACCTGAATACGGGACTTATCGTACAGCAGAGCCCTGGCAACGTGCCATGGACAGGAACACTTTTGTTTAACAATCTACCTCCTTCGGAATATTACGTAGTGGTCACAGGAGTAGATGCCACCAATACGGATCAGTGTGTTACCGGCAGTGAAAACCAATTGATCATTGAACAGCAGGCCATTACCGCCGACCTAAGCGGAGAGGATATGACCTGTAGCACCCCTGGATACATCTTTATTGAAAATATTAGCGGCGGAGGAGGGTCCTATACCTTTAACGTAACCGGACCGGCAGGTTTTACAGCTATTACCGGTACAACGGCCAATCCTATTGAGATTGCGGCAAATTCACCATCAGGTACCTATACCGTACAAGTAGTAGATCAATACGATTGTGACTTTACGGATACCGTAGGTCTCGTATTACCGGCAAACCCGACCATAGATAATGTGGCCATCGATAATTGTGCCGACCCTTCAACGGTTACCATTACCGCCAGTGGTCCATCGGCAAATTTTGTCTATTCATTGGATGGAGGTGTCACTTATGTAGATAACGGTGGCATTTTTACCAATGTGGCCGCAGGCCCCTATACCATTTTTGTCAGAGATGGGAACGGCTGTACCGCAACTGAAAATATTACGGTGCATCCCATACTACAGGGAAGAGCGGAATTGACAAAATTACTGGATTGTACGGTCTCCCCCGATGCCGAAATTACGATAGAAGCCCTGCAAGGTTCAGGAGATTATGACATTACCATCAATGACGGTACCGTGGACGTGGTGCCTAGGACGGCGATGGCTACAAACCCATATGTATTCGCTACGCCCAATGACGGAACCTATACCGTGACGCTTTGGGATAATGATACCGATCCCAATTGTTTTAGGGAATTGGTTGTGGAAGTACCCGTATTGGTAGAACCTGCGTTTACTCCCGATCCGGTGGATGTCACTTGTTTTGGAGGAAATGACGGTGCCATTATTGTTAATGAACTTGATTTGGGTATTGGTCCCATCAGCTATGTCCTTACTCCTGCGGTAGACCCCTACAATGTGGCGACAGGAAGGTTCGAAAATCTACCGCAAGGAACCTATAGCATTACGGCTACTGCAGCTAATAGTTGTTCCAATACGATCAACAATATTGTCGTAGGACAACCGGCACAAATAATGGTGCAAGATCCTGTTGTGGTGCCCTTTGCATGTAGTGCGGGCAATACCCCCACCAATGCGACCATTATCGTCGATGCCACAACCATCACTGGTGGTAGTGGAACGTATTTGGTGTATGAGTTTATCAATGATGGAACCGCCGCCGTTGTGCAAAGAGGTACATTGACCACCTATGTGGAAACCGATTTGGCGGGTGGAAACTATACCATCAATGTATACGATGACAATGGATGTTTAGGTACCACCACCGCCACGATCGAACCGTATGATCAACTTATCGATGCTACCATCAACGTTACGCCGGTAAGCTGTGTACCCGGTAATGACGGAGGTTTAGCGGTTACTGTAAATTCTACCTTGGGCAACACTGCCTTGTTCGAATATAGCCTTGATAACGGAGCTACCTATCAGCCATCCAATGTCTTCAGTAATCTTACCGCAGGCAACTACCTGGTTACGGTAAGGCATACCGATACCCAATGCATCATCACGGCAAATGCTACCATTGAGGAACCCAATACCTTTGAAATAGAAGTTGATGTACAACAGGATGTGGTTTGTTTTGGTACTGATACCGGAGAAGTTACCCTCCAATTCACCGATGCGACCTACGGTGGCAGTTTTAGCTATACCGTATTCGATATGAACGGTACACCAGCCGATGACACTGATGATATTTCCGTGGCAACAGGATCCGAATCCGTAAATACCACCACTGCTGTAATTACCCTTGGTGCCGGTTCTTATCGGGTCGTTGCTATTCAAGATGCCGCTCCACAATGTACTCAGGAAACCGTATTCAGCGTAGGAACGCCCTCTGCTGCGATTACAGGATTGGCCCGAGAAACCGATATTACCTGTAATCCCGGCAATGATGGTATCATCGAAATCTATGACGTAGAAGGCGGTTGGGGCGGATATTCGTACTATGTGGGTACAATACCTCCGGTCGATGCCAGTAGTTTTGTGGCTACCCCGAGATTCGAGAACTTGGTTGCAGGTACTTATGAGGCATGGGTCATTGACAACAGAGGTTGCCAACAGCTGATCCAGGACAATATCGTGTTGGAAGATACGACACCGATAACCGCTACCCTTCAGGTGAACAGTGAAAATTGCACAGGTACCGATGGTGAGCTTGAAGTTATCAACATTGTCGGGGGCCAAGGAAGCAATTATACATTGCAACTGATTAAAGATGGTACCGATTTCGGTGCCCCGCAGACAACAACGCTTTTTAGCGGTCTTGGAGCCGGTTCATATGAAGTGCGTATTACCGATCAATGGGATTGCACGGTAACTATTGGTCCTGAGGTCTTCTATGAACCTATGGTGGCTACCTATGATATTGTTCAGACCATCGATTGTGATGCTGATGGGGAAATTACCGTTACTGTAACGGGAGGTTCCGGTAATTTTGAATACCGTTTACTGCTTCCTGGGGGAACTACACAGACCAATACAACCGGCGTGTTCACCGGCTTGAACCATGCCGGAAATGCCCCTGCGGACTATGTGTTCACCATCATAGATCTTGATACAGACCCACAGTGCAGCACGCCCGTGACTGTTACCCTTGATAAGCCTACACCGGTAACCTTATTGACTACTGATGGGACCGATTTAAGTTGTCCGGGTGCAGATGATGGTACCATTACCATAAATTTGGAGCCTACTACCGACGGCGTCAACGATAATCCCATTTACATCTTTACCATTGAGAATACCACTGTCGGTTCCGCTCCGGTTACACAAGACAATCCCCTTTTCAGCAGTCTTGCCCCAGGTGTTTACGACATTACCGTGACCTCTGGTAGGGGATGTGAAGCCACCGATCAGGTAGAGATTCTTTCTCCTGTGCCTTTGGATGCGGCCATTACCGATGTGGTACCGTTCTCCTGTGATATGGATAATGCTATTCAGATGGCCCAGATCGAAGTGACCATTACTACCGGTACCGGTACTCCCGACTACTATTATAGCGTAAACAATAGTCCGTTCTTGCCGACCAATGGCGAGGTATTCGTACATACCGTTACCACCGATGGTGCTTATGACATCGTTGTCAGGGACGCCAATGGCTGTTTGTTTGCCTTGCCGACACAGAATATTGATCCGCTTCCTCAGATCGTATTGAGTATTGCGGAAGGCACTACGGACTGTACCTTAGGACAAGAAATTACGATTACCTCTACGGGTCATGCCACTAATCCTTCCGTAGACCTTTCGTTTGAGGTGTTGGAGACCGGCACGGTTCAAAACAACACCACCACCGGTATTGAGACTTTTTACGTATTGGATTCCGGACAGTATACCATACAGGTCACTGATAACACTACAGGCTGTTACGAATTCATTAACTATACGGTACCGACCAGGCCCGATTGGGATGTGGCCATTACCGCAAGTACCCCAGTCCTTTGTTTTGGAGATGCCAACAGCACCTTGGAGGTTACGTTTACCGGATACTCCGGAGTGTATGACTATGAGGTGTTCAATGAAGATGGCACTGCTGCAGTGGCAAGGGTCAACGGCGAAACCATCCATCCGCTCACTATAGTGAATATGCCGGCCGGCAACTACTTTGTACGTGTTTGGCCAACGGAGTATCCCTATTGCGAGGATAAGGAAACCTTGGTTGAAACTATAGTTTCCCCAGATGCCGAACTCTTGCCGGTGACCAACTCCGAATTGCAGGCGGGTTGTACCAATGACCTGGGCGAGATTAGTGTTGTTCCGGAAGGAGGTTATGCGCCATACGATATTGTGTTGACCCATAGTGGGGGCCAACAATATACGGCTACCGACGTGTTCTCAGAAGTCTTTATCGGTTTGCCCTCAGGAAGTTACACTATTATGGTAACAGATGCCGAAGGTTGTGTCTGGAATGGAGCGGAGACGGTTGACCCGACTCCACCGATTTCGGCTTCGGCAACAGGTACGGCACCGATTTGCTTTACCGACCCAGATGGAACAATAGAGGTTACGGCAACCGGAGGTTCTGGTAGTTACAACTACTTTATCAACTACTACGATCCAACGGGAAGTACCATTGAGTTCACCCCCGAGGTACCGCAACGAGCCAATGAGTTCAACAATCTTGGTGAAGGATATTACAGTATTACCGTTGTCGACAATTTAGGCTGTACCGATACCACCAACATTGTTCACCTAGATGGTCCTGATCAGCTTATAGCCGAAATTGCCCTGGTCACGCCCATGACCTGTGTTGACCCGGCCGTGGTTACCGTTACGGCAACGGGCGGTACTGCACCTTACGAATATTTCAACACGACCACTAGCGCATGGGAACCGTTCAATCAACTTAGTGGAGCGGGACAGCACAGTATCAATGTGGCGACTTCGGGAACATATTACGCGCAGATTCGAGATGCCAATGGCTGTGAGGCCATAACGCAAGTCCCTGTGGTGGTACCCATGGTGCCCCCGGTACAATTGCGTATCGATTATGCCAGTGAATCGGTGACCTGTGCCGACGATATGACGGCTTCGATCTATGCCTCGGCTATTGGAGGAATAGGCCAGTACACCTACGAACTGGTATTAGGGGGAGCGGTAGTGGCTACACAGACCCAGCCCGATGCCGTGTTTGAGAATATTGCACCAGGAGCGTATACTGTTCGGGTGACCAGTGAAGGTGGATGTCCTCCCGATGAGCTTCCGGTATCTATAGCCAATCCGGCTCCATTGATCTTTACCTATGACGTGCAGGATGTAAGCTGTACCGATGAGGAAGATGGTGCCATTACCCTTATGTTGGCCGGTGGCGGTGGCGGGTATCAGTTTGCCATATCACCTAATCTTAATCAGTTCTTTGATGAGGATCTAGACCAAGGGCTACCAGCAGGACAGTATCGCTTTGAAGATCTAACACCAGGTACGTATACCTTAATTGCGCAGGATCTTAACGGTTGTTTCTTTGTGGAGGAATTGACTATTGCGAACCCTACACCGATTGCAATCAGTTTGGACAACGTGGTTCCCGAGGCCTGTGTTGGCGATGCCAACGGATTCGCAACCATAAGCATTAGTGGTGGTACGCCCCCATACCGTACGGCCTTTAACTCGAACGAAGCCGCAGATTTTACGGATCTAGGAGACAACATCACCTTCAACGGCTTGCCCCAAGGTACTTACTTTGTTTTTGTCAGGGATGCCAACGATTGTGAAATGAATAGTATCGTTGAGGTAGAAGGTGGGGTAAATCTAAATGCTACCGTAATCCCGATTTACAAGTGTACGGCCAATGTTCCGACGAATTATTTGGAAATAGTTTTTGAGGACCCCACCGTATTGGGCGATGTCATGTACGCCCTAGACCTTGCCGATCCAAATGATACTTCCGGAATGCGATTGGATGCGAATTTTACCAACCTAACGCCGGGCCCCCATACACTCAGCATAGCTTCGGTCAGTACAGGCTGTGTGGTTATCTATGACTTTGTGATAGAAAGCTTTGAACCGCTTGAGTTGACCCTTGAAAACAATAATCTCAATGAGATTACAGCCTTGGTCACTGGTGGATTGCCGCCCTATACCTATTATTTTGAAGGTATACCTTCGGCTTCTTCCTCTTACTACATCTATCGTGATGGTCTGTATACCGTACGCGTTGTCGATAGTAATGGTTGTGAAGCCTCGGCTCAAATTGAAATGGAATTCATCGATATTGAAATCCCGGAGTTCTTTACGCCGGATGGTGACGGCCTCAATGATTTTTGGACGCCCGTAAACATAGAGCAATACCCTGATATTGTTATAAAAATCTATGATCGATACGGCAGGGTAGTGGAAGAACTCACGGCCAATGTTCAGGGATGGGACGGCTTGTATAATACCAAACCGTTGCCAACAGGCGATTATTGGTACGTGGTTCAGCTAAACATTGAAGGCAATAATCGGGAGTATGTCGGACACTTCACGCTGTTTAGATAAATGATCAGTAACATAGGGAGATTTAAGCCAAGGGGATTCGAGTGAATGCAATACCATTGTATAATTTGAAATCTATTGAATAGTAATATGAGATTCATAAATTGAAAAAGAGGATAGGGTATTTTTCTGAAATTATAGGATTTCAAAGGTCCATTTGTGTAAGTAATGCTTTAATTATTTAATAATCAACGGCTTGAAATTTCCGGGAAGTCTTGTTGTTCTTGGCAGCCTTGGTTGGACCCGAATCCATAGACTTTGAGTTATGAGCCTTAAAACGACTTCATTCCATTGAATAATGAATAAATGGCAGAAAGATTATCATTCCCATTTGTACAAAACACTTTTATTTAGACTAATTTGATTCTTAGAAGCTGTTTCATTAATTTTATCCACTAAAGAATAACATTGTTGGAGTCAATTTGATACGAAAATTGCAAAACGGTGTACAGCTTTAAATTAGCAAGGTAAAATATTGTAAAAGAGTGTGTTATGACTTTGTTTTTAAGTCTGCCACCCCGACGAACCGCCTATCAGACGATAGCGGTCAATAGCTAACTTTATGATTATCAAAGATTTAATTTTTTTTGATATCATTTAGTTAGCTTTTTTTATGGGAAAAAAGTGACCTATTCGGTTACCTCTTAGGCACCCCATTTATTCGTATCTTTATTAGTGAGAGCAGGGCTTTCAACGTGATTTGACTTTCGTTACAAGGAAAAAAAAGTGACCTAAACGAAAGAAAAATGAAGACTTCAAAAACATTTAAATTGCTTTTTTGGCAGGTAATGACCAAGAAAAAAGGAACCGACGCCCCGATTTATGCTAGGGTGACGGTGAACGGCAAAAGGGCCGAAATAAGCCTAGATCAGTGGTTTCCCGTGGCTTTCTGGGATGCGAAAATGAGCCGCGCCGCTGGGCGCAGCATCGAGGCACGAGAACTCAACTATCATTTGGACAAAGTACAAATCGCCATTGCTGACGTACACGAAACATTGTTAAAAGAAGGACGGTTTGTAACGGCACAAGCCGTGAAGGCCCGTTATCTAGGGACTGACAACCACAATGCTACTTTAGGGGACATCATCCTGTACCATAATGACCAAATGAAAGGGGTACTTGAATACGGTACGCTTAAGAATTATGGCACCACCAAGAAGTATTTGACGGCCTTTCTAAACAAAAAACACAAGACCCTTGATATTTATTTACGGCAATTGAATTACCGCTTTGTGGTAGATTTTGAGCAGTTCCTACGGCGACCGGAGAACCATTTAAGCAGGCTCCCCTTGACCAACAATGGCATCATGAAACACCTGGAACGGTTGAACAAACTCATGAACTTGGCCGTAAAATTGGAATGGTTGGAGAAGAACCCCTTTGCCAATTACCAATTGAAGTTTAAAAAGTTCGACCGCCCTTTTTTGACCCTTGCGGAGCTGCACACCTTTGAAACGATTTCCTTGGAAAGGTTGACGCACCAAAAGGCCCGGGACCTCTTTGTTTTTGCTTGCTATACCGGCCTCTCTTATATTGATGTAAAGAATTTGACCAAAGAAAACCTAGTTTTTGGGATGGATGGGAAAAGGTGGTTGTCGCTATACCGCGAAAAAAGCGATCAGCCGGTGAAATTACCTTTGTTAAGCAAAGCAGCTGCTATTTTGGAGAAGTATTCTCCCGACCAAATGAGTAGGCGGTTATTGCCCATGTACTCCAATCAAAAGATCAATACATATCTAAAAGAGTTAGCCGTACTATGTGAGATAGACAAACATTTGAACTATCATGTGGCCCGGCATACCTTCGCGACAACGGTCACTTTGTCGAACGTGGTGCCTATTGAAACCGTTTCAAAGCTATTGGGCCATAGTAAGCTATCGACTACCCAAATTTACGCGCGGGTATTGGAGGATAAACTTAGTACTGATATGGCCGACTTAGAGGGTAAACTCAAAGGCCTTGAAAGAAATGTATCCTAATCCGGAATTATTTGAAGAATCTGCAAAAATGACTCAAAATGAGTGTTAAATCGTTCTCCAGCTAAACCTTAAAGTATAGGTGCTTCCTAAATTCTGAATTGACAGTCAAATCACAAAGAACCGTTGTGGCCTCTTAGGGTATAGCAGTTTTTTTAGTAAGCTGTGATAGTTCTTCTTATAAAAATATTTACAGATTACACTACGGATACCCATAAGAAACCATTTTAACTTTTTCTGTATCTTGTGGTGCCTTTATTTCTTTCCTTATTAGATTGACCTTTTATTTACGTTAAACGACACCTGTGGTATATAAGGTGGATATAGTTAATAGCTATATCTCATTGTTGTATGCAATTTGAATGACTAACGAAATATACTATACCGCTTTAGAAATTTATGATTCCGAAACAGGAGATGAATTCAGTTGGGGGAAATATATAGAATGGTCAAAACTGACTCATCTGACCGAATTAGTCTCCCTTGATGGTATGCTTAATGGACTTGCGTTTAAACCTGATTTTGACTCAAAAGACGATTGGAATTATATCGTAACTGATGAAAACATAGCAACCGTATTTTTCAATTCCAGAGAATATGTTTTAAGCAAAGTAAAGGATTTAGACCACTTTAATTTTTTAGCAGTAATCAAAGAACCGAACGAACAAAAAGCGGAATTAGAAACTGAATTTGAATTTATCGGATACGACCTAATTGAAAAAGATGGAGACATTAGTGCTTTAACTAATTGTGGCGGATTTGACGAAACATTTGCACCAACTGACTTAAATGAATTCGGTCTGATTTCTGATTACGAGAAAGTAAAAAAAATTCAAACGGAATTGCAGATTAACAATCCTGCTGAACATCACGCTGATTGTTATTTATATGAAGTTTGGAGACATAAAAATATTGGAAGAAAAACTGCATACAACAAAACCTAAACGTAATGCGGACTTTAGGGCTGAATCGAGAGGTCTGTGTATATTTATGAAGTCGCTAAATCTTTAGGATTTAGCTTTGGACAAAAAAAGAAAAAGCAAAACCAAAAGCTTTAGCTTCGTGCGCAGACGGAAACCAAAAGTTTCCTTGCTTCCGCACTACGCTTAGCCGAACCGTTGCCAGTAATTTTAGACACATTGAAAAAAATAATTATTGTTACTATTATTTTCTCATTTCTGTGTTGCTCAAGTCATGAAGAAGTTCCCAAAGAACTGAGTTACTCTTTTGAGTACTTAAATGAAGTTTGGGATCCTGAAGACATAGAATTCTTTAAAAACATAAAAGAGAATGATACAACACCAAATGATTTGCATTTTGGAATAGGACTACATTTGAGAAACAACTTATTGCGGCACCATGCCAAATCGGATTCCATAGTGGCATATTTCAATTCGTTGGGAATAACCCACTATGATTATATGTCTGGTTTAATATTATATTCCTACCATCAATATCTGAACGGCGAAAAAGTCTATATCCAAGACAGAGTGAATGAAATTATAGAAAGTGAAAAGCCATATAAAGAATGTATGAAAAAACAGATAATAATAGGCTTAGAAAAATATAATAGGTTTAAAATAAATGATACGATTAATGTCAAAATGCCTGTTAGCGAATATAATAGCGTTGTGGATTTTTCTTGTCCGAATTTGGACTGGGACTTTAACCAATCGAAGGACTTATCAATTGACGGAATAATTACAGAGAAATATTTTAAAGTCGATTCAACAGAGCCAGTAATAAAGGTCAAAGTTTTGGACAAGAACCACCCACTGACTGAAATAATGATGGAGGAGGTAGACGTAGGAGACGAATTTGAGGTATGGCTACAAGAAACGGCTTGGAAAATAAAAACTACTGGCAACAATGGCTATAATTAATACGGTTTTAAGGGCTTAACGCCAAGTTTAGACATATTTATGAAGTCCGCCAAATCTTTTGGATTTGGCAATTAAAAAAATAAAAATAATTACAATGCAAAAAAGCGATGGCTAGCGGACCCGACGGAAACGAAAAGTTTCCTTGCCTGCCCTACTTGCTATAGCCGAACCGTAAGCAATTAAAATAAACATATGAACAGAATTTTTCTCCTAATAGTATTATTTACATCTAGCCTTTCGTTTGGACAGGTAGAGAAGAAATTATTTGTTTACGGTGGACAAGTAAACAAGGAATTCATAAAATATACCGCAGAATTAACAGGTAAAGAAAACCCAAAAATATGTTTTATACCTACCGCTACTGCTGACAACCAATACTACATTAATTATTGGTATGAACTCTGTTCAGGTTTAACCTTAACACCAAAGGTTATGGAAGTTTGGATTAATTCAACTTCACAAAAAGAATCATTTGAAGAAATATTGTTGAGCATGGACGCCATAATTGTAGGTGGTGGCAACACTTTAAATATGTTGGCTATATGGAAAGCCCAGGAGATTGATTTAGCACTAAAAAAAGCATATGAGAAGGGAATAATAATCGCGGGTGGAAGTGCAGGGTCTTTATGCTGGTTTAATGCTGGAACAACGGACTCTAGACCTAAAGAGTTAACAATTGTGAAAGGGCTTGGATTTTTGGATTTCAGCCATTGTCCGCACTATCATTCTGAAGAAACCAGAAAACCTCTTTACCATAAAAACATACTGGAAAAAAAACTGTCTGATGGATATGCTTGTGATGATAAATCAGGCATTCTATTTATCAACGGAAAAGTTAGCAAAAGCCTCTCAACAGATTCCGAGTCTTTTTCCTATTATGTTTATGAAAAAGATGGAAAAATAATTGAGGAAAAACTAACGGCTGAAATCATAAAATAACTGCTTACAACAAAACCTATAAGCAATATGGGCTTGGCTGCTTAAGTTATAAACCCGGAATATCAACAAACACCGCCAAATCTTTTGGATTTGGCATTAAATAAAAAAAGAAAAAGCAAAACAAAAAGGCTTGGCTTATTGCGTGGCGGAAAGCAAACGCCAGTTTGCTCCCGTACTGTTCATAGCCGAACCGTTATGTGTGATGAAACAACCAAAAACACCGAAAATATAAATAATGAAAAGCTTTCCATTTTATAAACACCTAGACTCGATGGAATGTCTGGCATAAAAAACTAATTAATGAAACACTTATTTATTATTACTATTTCTTTGCTGAGCATTACCTGTAATACTAAAAATGAAGATCAGAAAAAGTTAGATTTTGTGAAGTTTGACTTTCATTTTGATACAGAGTCAAATGAAGTGCCATACAATTTTTCTTCATATTGGGATACCATTCCTACAATTGTCGATAGAACAGCATGGGAATTTGCCAAAATCGGAAACATACAAAGTATGCATGAGATTTGGGATACGAAAGAATCAATTGAAATTGGACTTACTCAGGAACAACGAGATAGTTTTGGCCTCTACCAAGCAATGGATGCAATAGATTACATATTGAATGAAGCTGAAGAGCACCAAGTAGTCATCGTCAATGAAGCTCATCAAATGCCCCAACATCGAATTTTTACTACTCGACTACTTGAAGGACTCAAAAGAAGAGGTTTTAAGCACTTAGGGATGGAAGCATATTTTAATACGCCTCAAGCAGATTCAATTATGCAAGCCAATGGTTATCCTATTCTTGATTCTGGATATTTTACACAAGAACCTCAATTTGGCAATTTAATAAGAACTGCCTTTGATATGGGGTTCAATATATTTGGGTACGAAAGCAGTGGACATGCTAATGGGAAGGAAAGAGAAATTAATCAAGCCCGGAATATTGAACCCTATCTAAATCGATACCCCAACGAAAAGATATTAGTTCATTGTGGTTTTGATCATGTGTACGAAGGAGATATGCCTAACAATTCCATGGGTTGGGGAAAGGCGATGGCAGGGAGATTGACGGAATTTACAGGAGTTGACCCATTAACCATAAGTCAGACAATTTATTCTGAAAAGGGTAATAGGGATTACGAAAACTCGTACTATCAGATTACAGATCTAGAAAGACCTAGTGTTTTTGTCAATGAATCTGGTGAGCTATTTGGTCAGCAACGAAAGAAAACCTCTATTGATTTACCTCCTATGGGCACATTCAGGTATGACATAGCAGTTTTCCATCCAAGAAGTAAAAAGTACGATCGTCCGCAATGGATGGTGTATGGTGATCGTAAAGAAGTGGAAATATCATTTGTTGAAGAAAATATCCAGTGCCCATGTTTGGTACTTGCCTACAAAAAAGGTGAGAAAGTCGGCAAAGCCGTTCCTTATGATATACAAGAGACCGATGATAAGAAGGTTACATTAGTTTTAGATAAATCCGACTTTGAAATTGTCATATTGAATCAGAAGAACATAGCCCTAAAAGCTGAATTTAACTAGGCATCATTGCAAAAACTTTATTTTCAAATAGATAACCAAAAGATTTTTATGGGATGGGAGATATAGTAGAATAGATGAATTAATCCAAATCAAGAATAGAGTCACCACACATAACAAAGTATAAAAACAATAGGGCAATTGTGGCGAAACTAAAAAGTTCGGGCGCATTTGCAACTTCGCCAAATTTTTAAATTTGGCTTATTGAAAGAAAAAAATAATAAGAAAAATTTAAAAATTCGGCTTGTGTTCAACCGAATGGTAGTCGCTCATTTTCAGCGCTACTGTTCTTACGAAGACTTACCCGTTTTGAAGACTTCAAAAACAGGGAAGCCTTCAAGGTCATCAAATTTGATTTGGAAATGGACCTGCTGTATTTCCGAAATTTCTTGACTACCGAAGCCTTGATGCTGATGCTCTTAAATTGTTCTTTTTCGTATCCTTTATCCATTTTTACTCTAAAAATTTACCGGTTTTATTGGCCTCAGCGCGTTTTTACGTTAAAAATGAAAAGGCTTAAATCCGAGATTAATGGTATGAGGTTGATTTTCAATACCATACACTCATAAATACCACCGCAACATCGCAACAGCGTGTTGCCCTCTTGCTATTCCATTCACCGCGTTGCTTGCTCATGGAATACTGTTTAACTAAAAGTTAATCAGCATTGCTCATAACCGGGGTCTGTCAAGGAAACTTTAAGAGTCTTTTTGGGCTGTTTTTGAGTATTTCGCAAGGCATTGTAAAAAGCGATGCGAATCATTCAACGAACACTAAAATTGAAAATTACTTTTAGCTACTACATTGAACAGGACACTATTTTTTTGAGATTTACTTTTGGTATCCGGGGCGTTTTTCCTTTTTGTATTTAGATGGGTATTGTTTTCGGAATAGAAAAAATAAAATGGTCATTCTATCCGTCGATTCACTTCCAGTAGTGCCTTTGCTGTTATCCTTTTTGTTGCTCGTACCCGCACATGATACAAGCTTGGTAAGACGTATAAATAAGAGCGACCTAGGAGCCTGGTTGTACGCAGAACTGTCGTATTTCACTTTACCAGCATCATGGCAGAATGGTACAGCTGCCAATTTAACTGCTACAGCATTGGAAACAGCAAATAATGTAACTTTACTGTGGTTTAATCTAAATCATGAGGTAACTGGTGAAGAGTTGAATGAGAAGTGGGTTAAAAATATTAAGGATGCCATGCGAGCTTTGGGAGGTGATTTTGGTGGAGACGCGCCTTTTACAATACCCTCTCCTGCTCCTTATACTGAAGAAGTAAGATGGAGTAGGACCGATTGTTCAAGATAGAATATGAAAACTATAGTAACGTATATTTTGCTTATGGGGATAACACTAAATACTAGTTTGGAAAACCTTTTATACTCTAATATTAATGATTTATCATTCGGAACGGTATTGAAAATAGACTCCGATGAAGATTGTAATTTATATAGTGTAAATAATTTTGAGCGTTACTTCTTTACTAGGAAGTATCAAACAATGGCCTTTAAAACAGATAGTAAGGGGATAATCAGATCGTTTAACTTCTCTATGTACGGAAGTATGGACAAGATGTTTTATTCCAAAATAGTGAAAAATTACGGTCTTCCTCAACAAATTCTAAAAAGAGATACTATAGAAAGGAAGAAGAAAGAAAGCTTATCTGATGGAACTAAAGCCGTTTCTTCTCAAGGAACATTGAAGGAATGTACTTTTGAAGACAATCCCTTCTTCCTAATATGGAAAAATGACCGATTTATAATGCAGTTTACGTTAATACCTCAATTAAATCGAATTGATCTATACTTTAAAACCCCTGCGGAAGAAATCATGTTTGATTAATTAAAGTCGGAGAAATCCGCCGAGAACACCAGAATCCGCATACATACTAGGGAGCGTAATGCAAAATGTGGTTAAAAAATGCGATAGAACCAGAACATTACCAAATGTGGTAGAAATTTGTATGCTTTTTTCTTAAATGATTATACAACCAGATTTGCATGAAAACTATAGTACGTTCCTTTTTAATTTTAGAGATTATTGTATGTCTAGCGGGGTATTTAATCCCCAAGGATGCAGGTTTTGTTTACAATCACTATGATAGCTATGCGTTTGTAGGGTATAGTACCATTTGCTGGATAGCAGCGCAATGGCTTCTTGCACTGTTTTTAGTATGGGTTATTGGTCGAAAGGTGGTGCTTGCTTTTCGATCATAAATAGGAATCAGTGCTGTACGAGCTACCAAAACGAGAAGCGTTTACCTATGGGCTAAACGGCTTATAGCTAAATATAACTGAAAAACACCACAGCATTGATGTAATCGTTAAGTACTATAAAACCGACCTATATGAAAAGACACCTTTCCTTTTTTTTTCTAACATCTTTGCTAGCGTTGGGGAGTGCGTATTCCCAGAAAGAATATATAGAAGTAATGGTAAAAGATACTGTGGCTTTAAAACCCATATCCTATGAGTTTCAAGTCTCGAGCGGACTCAAATTTGAATATGATTATGAAAACCCAAATGCAAAAGAAGAATTCTCGAAAAAGCTGAGAGCTTCAGAGGATTCCTTGACCACACTTTTAAAGGACCTTGGATACGATTTCAAGTTAAATCAAAATCCCGATGTCAATTATACCAAGGAACTGACCGAAAAAAGAAACTATTTGGTAAAGATTCAAGACTCCGTTAAAACAGAAGTCTTCAAATCTAGGATGAAAGCGCAGGGATATGAATATTATATTACTGATATCACCTATGAAAACAAGCAGACCAAGATTAAAGAAATCTATACCCGGTTGTTAAAGAAGGCCCGGAAAAGAGCAGACTTAATCGCTGAACTAAGCGGGGCAGAAATCAAGGAACTGGTCAGCATATCGGAATCCAAGTCGGAGTTTGGGGTGATCACAAGCTTTATTGAAAATTTCGCCTATTCACGATCGTATGGTGCAACCACCACTTCTTTTCAATTCAATGCGGGGGTTTTGGAAAAAAGCATATTGGTAAAATACACCATCAAATAAGGAATTCGTGAAAATGGACCCCAACGCCATAGAAGATGAAAATTATCCTCAGTTGTTTACCAAGGAACGGTTTTCTCTAGGGTACACGGAAGTAAGGAAACGACTGGAAGAGTTGCGGGAAGCAGGTGTAATGGAGGAACAATAAATCCAACAAGTGTTGGATGCGGACATCTTGCTGAAAATCAAGTACAAGACCTATAAAAAATGCACCAGGCAATTGCTTATGGCATTGGTATTGACTGCTATGGGATTCGGTTTGCCCTTTCTTTCCCGCCTGCGTTTTCTGTTCTTACTTGGTGGGGTAATATTGGCCATTAGCGCATTTTTTGGTATCCTTTCCAACAGATTGCCAAAACAGCAACGGGATTATTTAAACCGGTAAGAGGAGCGGCCCAAGCATGGATACGAATCGAATTCAGTAACAAAAAAGAAACAACAATGAATATTGATACACTTTCAATTAAGTGGGTTATTGCAGTTACCGGAACACTCTTCCTTTTTTTTGGTCAAGTAGCGGCCCAAACTGCGGATGACCAGACCTTGCGGTATGCCCATTTTATAATCAAGGAGCATTGGGTACAAACCCAACGCTTAGCGGATAGCCTCGTTAAAGGGGCAGCTGAAGCTCATAGGGAACGCTTGAGCATACCTAACGGTCCCAAACCTCCTTTACCCCCTCCACCAGCGGTATTCGATCGAAAGCGAAACACCCATTTCATAGTGGAGCCCGAGCAGTATATTTTTTACTCCATTGTTGATGAATTTTCCAATGATTCGATTCTTAGACCTGGCATTTCGAACATATATCGAATCAATGGGGAAAGCCAAAAACTACAGGAGTTCAATGCAAATAGTTTTGAGATGTGGGAAGAGTACAACTTACCGTACAAAAGTGACGAACTGTATCAACTTTTGGAGGAGAACAAAAACGTCCGCAAAGAAATCTGTGGCTACGATTGCTATCAGGTATTGCTAAAGAACACCCTTACCCAACGCCCCGTGGAGTTGTACGTTACGGAGGAAATCCAATTGGAGTATCATCCTGTATTGAACGTAAAAAAATACTTATCAAAGTACTACCCCCTTTACATAAGGTACTACAACGCAGATTTTCCAGAAGATGAATACAGGGAGTATCGTTTTTACAAATACCGGTAGTATCGGGATTACAAGCCAAATGAAAGCAAAACCTTTCTTCTTCCTATTATTATCAATTCTCTTGTATTTTACCATGGTACAATGCAAAACAAGCTCATTAAACCAAAAAGAAAAATTAGAAGACTATAGAAAGTACTATCTCGAAATTTACAAAGCGGATAGCCTTGCGCTGATTGGCAAATATGAAAATAGTTTTAATATTCTGGATTCTCTATTTAAAATATATGAACCAACGAATGCTCCTCCTTATTATGAATACGAAACATATTTAAAAGTTAGTCACCTTTCAAAAAAAAATATTTCGAAAAGAAAAATCAAAACCTTAGTATCAGATTATGGTTTCGACTTAAACACTTTTGATGTAAAGACATATCCCGTTCTAAATAAGGTTTTTGAAGAATCCAATATTTCAAAAAAAGAATATAATAAACTTAGAAAAAAATACTTAAGTAAGGTGGATACAGTTTTAAGAGCAAAAATATTGAAATTAAAGTATTTGGATCAGGAAGCTCGTAGGAATACCTCGGAAAAAACCAGAATCAGATCAATAGACTCTATTGATTTAGAAGTTGAAAAATTCTTAAAAGATATTTTTTCTAGAAATATTTTCCCTAACGAACATATAATCGGAAATCACACTATAGATAAAAACCCAGCTGTAAGCATAGATGTTTTACTTTTACATACCAGGGATTCAATGAGACTAAATTATTTTATTCCACGAATAAATTCGTTTGTTGAGGAAGGCAAATGTCTGCCTTCAATATATTGTGCCATGATAGATCAATATCATTTGTATAATGATAAAGAACAAATTTATGGTACATTTAATTTTAATCAAATAGACGCGAAAGAGTATAATTCCATACGCAAAAAAGTTGGTCTACCAAGCCTCGAATATGTACGATGGAAATATAAAAAGGTATTAGAAAGTCTTTGAAATTTAAAGAAGAAAAGTAAGCATTCTGGCTTGTAATTTTTTAAAAGCTCGATACTGATTTTTGGTTTAGTAAGACAAGAATACTTTTAAAGAAGAAAAGTGTTGAAAGCGCGTAGATTTTTTGCCTAACATGACAAAGTACATACATTGGGCCAAAGAATTTCTTATCTTTAAACCAAATCGTAACAAGTTAAATCAAGGAAAAAGTTACCTATTCGGTTACCCCAAAAGTTTAAAAACCAGCGAGATACCGTAGACTAAGAGATACGGGGGCAAGGGTACGTTCCTGCCACCCCGACAAAAGCCGGTTCTTTTTAGAGCTGGCTTTTTTTTGGTATATGCTAGCAGATGATCCCGAAGCTTCGTGCTGGCCGCTGCGGTCGGCAATGACCTTTTCTTTCCGAGGATCTACTTCACTTTTAAAGTATATCACATCACATAGTTCTAAGAATGGGTATGCATTTCTTCCGCCATAAAAAATACACAGCGTCTTATACTAAAAAATCATCCCGATTACAGTGCAAAAGGGATGACTTTTAGATCGCTAAAAAGCTACGCTAACAAACAATATTAATTAAGTTGTAACTATCGAACAATGAGCTTACTGTTGAACGTACGGGTTGCAGATCGGTATTTGACAAGGTACATTCCTTTGGATAGTTTTCCTTCCAAGGGTACTGTAACGGCTCCGGAACGTTGAACCCCGAAATCTTTATTCATAACCCGTGCGCCCAAGATTGTGTAAATAGATAATCGGAAACGTTCGTCCGAGGGAACGATGATATTCAAATCGGTATTCCCACCTACCGGGTTTGGGAATAGCTCCATTTTGATGATATCCCCTGCGACGATATCAAGGGTCGTTTTCAAAGAAGTACTAACAGGTTCAAAAGCCCAGCGTGTCCAATCACCTGTATAGCTAGTAGGTCTAATTTCAACCCGTACATCGGTGGTGCTTTTTGGCCTGATATATTTGTCCGTGGCACGGTTCAACAAGTAAACAAAAGGGGCATCGTTGTTCACAGGAACATCCGTCCATTGTGTTCTGGATCCATCAAAACTGGTGGGTTTTTGTTCCAATCGATTGCCGTCATTGGTGCCTATAGGTCGTATATACTTCCCTGTCTGTACGTTTCTTAGGTAATAGAACCCAGAATCGGTCGGTATCATTTCCCATTTGAACCAATCAGAATTATCATTGGCCTGCACTTCTATTGCGGCATTGTCTTCGGCTGTAATGGGTCGTAAGTAACCACCAAGTCGTTTATTTCGGATAAAGAATTGGTTGGAGTTCATTTCCCCTTCTCCTACATTTCCGCTTAGATCTATAAAATCGGTTTCTACCCATACCGAAGATCCCGTAGTGTTGGTTGCCCTAATACGAAATTTATAACGCGCATCCGCAGTGAGTCCACCTCTTTCTATGGTTATGCTATTGGCAACGGTGTTTCCTGCACCCCGCCATTGATCACCTTCCAGGAATTTCCCAAAGCTGAACTGCGTCTCATTGTTGGAATTGTCCGTCCAATTGAATCGTACCCTGTTATTGCTGATCAATTCTACGAAAAATGCGCAAGGAGGGTTGGGTATGCCATTGGAAGAAGTGGCATTACAATCGCCGTACATAACCGGACCACCAGGGTTTCCACCATCACCTTCTACCGTTATGGCGCAGGTGGCCTGTTTGTTTCCTTCTTCCGTGGTCAGCGTAATGGTAGCAGACCCTTCGGCTATAGCCGTCACTAAACCATCAGAACTAACCGTCGCTACCGCTGTGTTGGAGGAGCTCCAACTTACATTCGTATTGGTAGCATTGGAAGGGATTACCTCGGCATTTAGTTCTCTAGTATCCCCAACCGCTAGGGCGGTACTCGACATGCAGCCAAGAATTTGAACTCCGGTAGGGAAAATATCGGTACCTACGGTTATCGTACAATTACCCACTTTGTTCCCACTGACCGTAGTGACCGATATGGTAACGCTTCCTACCGCGATCGGGGTCACAACACCATCATTATCAACAGTTGCAATAGCCGTGTCCGAAGAACTCCAAGTAACCGCTTTATTGGTAGCGCTGGCCGGAACCACGTTCGCATCCAGATCTCTCGTGGATCCAATACCCAGTTCGGTACTCGATTGGCACCCGATGATTTGGACAGCAGTAGGAATCACATCAACGGGCTCATTCCCCGATGGGCCTAGACTTCTTCTCCATGATCCATTACCGGCTGTGGACACATAAAGATATCTTGTCGCAGAACCATCTGAAACCACCTTGGCCGTGGTAAGTCCAGGATAGCGAAGGTCTTCCTGAAAATCGGTCCATACTACTTGTGCGTTCGCCGTGGTAGTGCCTGTTATAGTTCCCTGCAAAAGGGCGTATGCTTTTTGCAGTCGATGGTCATAATGTGACATGATTACCTTATCGTCGTAGCCTACTAGCCCTCCTTTGGTATCAAACTTATAAATATAGGGGTTATTGGGGCCTGTGGTGACATCATCATACCAATCACGTGAGATCAGGGCTCGGGTATCGGCACTTTTTAATACCGTTTTCCATGAATCGCCTTCATCGAGCGAAACTGCACCGACATAATTGGTGCCATCACCGGCCGAATCACCATCTTGAGTTCTTTCTCCGGCCCAAAAAAGGTATACTTGCCCATTGTTTTCCCAAGCATGTACTTCGGCATCAAAACCGTTTCCTTCCAACACATGTGTCCATGTCCAGTTATTGGTTTCATCGGCGCCATTTCCGGTTCTTTCCCCTTTCCAAACACCTCTGTCCTCTATGGGGCCACTGGTAGCCGCAAGATACACGATATCTTTGTTCGTGGGATGAGGGGCTATTTTTTTGACCGATTCGATTTCGTCTGCAGCGCCATTCGTGATTTTTTGCCAAAAACCGTCGCCACCGGCTTCAAAATCCGGATAGGACACATCTAAATCCTGGCGGTACAACCCTCGGGTGCGCGAAAAAACAAACACCACGGATTTATCGGCTGGAGAAGCGGCAATATCACTAAACAATCCATTGGGCAAAGCGCCCTTAAAGGTATCGCCTCCCGCATAAAACTGCCATTGATCGGCCGTTGTTCGCGTATCCAACCTTTTGAGGTAGAGGTTGCCTACTTCTGCCTGTCCTCCAAAACCCCTGGTCATTTGTGCCAAAACCATTGGGGTCGTGACACCTTGATCATTCGTGAACTCAGCAATCTCCACTGCCTGTACATCTGAAAGAAATCCATTGGTTCGCATCCAGATATTCGACCAGGTCTGACCCCCATCCCAACTTTCCACTGCACCATTATCGGCGTGCCCGGTAATAATATAGTCTCCATAGGCATCTATGTCCCAGGTATAGGTGCTAGAAGTTCCCCTGGAACCGTAGGAAGGTACTTGGGCAAGGCCAAAATAACTAACCTGATCGGTATTGTTTGTAAAACTATAGCGATTGCTCCATGTATAGGTCGAACCATTTGGGGCGCCCCGGTACATGGTTTGGTTTTGTGTGGACCAAAGGGCTCGGTCCCAACCACCGCTATTGGGCGTGTAGTGTGCCCATCTTGCATTTGGTTTGCCCACATCCCATCCATCCAAAATATCCTGATCGGTCCAAGCCTGGTTCCAAGAAAAACTGGCAGGTGAGGCACTGTTGTAATTTGCGTTCCAAGAAACAGTGGCTTCAAAAAGACCAAGTCGATTCGTATCTACCGGCAATATAAGTTTATGGCTGTTTCCGGTTGATCTGGGGTCAACATCCGGTTGCCAATAACTATCTACGACAAGGGTACCGGTGATATCTTGCCAATTAATGTTGGAAGTTCTTGTCGCATATACCCTTGCAAGAATATCGGTGCCCTTGTCTTTTTGACTATTGATGGCATCATCGGTCATGTATACTGCATAGAGTACATTGCCATCGGGGCTTAACACCGCCCCTCTGTTTCTTGTTGTATTCGCAGGCGGTGCAATAAGTTCCCAGTTGTTCCCGGCATTGGTACTTTTAAAGATACCTTCTGAAGAACCCACATAAACATTGTTGCCATTGGTCTTGTCGAATGATATGGAGAGAACGTTTCTGTCATTGGTATTCGGGTCACCCCCAACTTCTATGGTTGTCCATGAGTTTCCGCCATTTGCGGTACGGTATAAGGTTACAGGTCCGCTTCTGCTGCCGCCGTAGGCGGTAATAAAACGATCAAAGTAATCATCGCGCCATCCAATTCCTGCCAACACAATGTTGGGGTTGGTAGGGCTTACGGTGATTGCCCCGATAGAATTCCCCTGACTTTCCTTGATCAACTCAAAGGTGTTGCCCCTATCGGTCGAGTATTCCAGGCCAAAGGTATTCCCTACGTACATTCGATTGCGAATACCCGTATTGTTACTTTCAGGAATAGCAACGGCATATACCCTGTTTTGATGAAGATCTCCTATTCCGGTCCACGTAATGCCATCATTGGTACTTTCAAAGATGCCATCGACATCGGAAGCAAGGATTAGTCTGCCGTCTTGGTTGGGGTCGAACACCACATCTTGCGTTTGTCCGCCCGCACCGGGGTTGATTTCTTCCCATTGTGCGTTGGCTTGAACAATGAAAAGACTTAGAATTAAAATGAATAAGGTATTTTTTCTCATAGCTTGTCGCTTAAAATTATTGGTTGAACAAGTCTAAAAAGAAAGTGTTCTTTTGCATTGTGATTTTGAAAAATGACAGTTGATTTAGCAATTTAAAAAACATAAAACATTGATAGTTAATTACTTATGTTTTTTAGATTATTTCGATTCCCTAGGGGGAAGCTGTGTACTTTTTAGGTAATTGATAATAGAAATAGGTAAAATTTATCTACTCTTCATAATTTTAAATATTATTTTGAGAAATTGATTTTTTACACCTTCTCAAGAGCCATTTACTTCGGAAAAATGAAGAAGTCTACTATTGGTATGGTTCAATTACGGAATGCCAGTGCAAGAATTAGGATCATTCGCTGCGAAACGAGTTCGTATTTGAATGTTTTTTACCATGCTGTTACCGGCTTTTTATATACTTCGTTTTTATAATTTGACAGCCTATTAAGACCGTAATTTCCGAAGTTTATCTGGTATGAAAATCAACTGAAAACTGAACAATGCGTTTAAAATGGCCCGATGAAAACAGGCATACAAGGCATATGCCTATCATTGGCTTTTGTGTCAAAGTTCGTTAAGTGAGGTACATTGAACGTTGTCGGTAATTTGGCAGGAAGTGTACCATCTATTTCTTGAACAGAATTTAATCAAAGGAACGATATGGAAATGGGATTGTTTATATGGGGATTCGTGCAGTGTTTTATGGTCGCGATACTAGTACCCATTGTAAAGAAAAACGTAAACAATTATCTGCTTTCATTGGTTTTTATCTTTACCGGGTTTAACATCCTTTTTCAATATTTATTGCGCTTTTCAAGCCTGAGTTATGAGGTTCCGGAATTACTTATTTTACCCGACTCTCTTGATATGTTGTTACCTCCATTGGTACTTATATATATTCAGAACATTCTCGGAAGTGATTTTAAGTTTATAAAATTGCGTTATTTTGTTCCCCCTTTGTTATGGATATCTGCCATGACAGGGTATATCATTTTTAACGACAACTTCAATTTTCGTTCGTACATAGGCACTTCCTTGCATGCATTTAATCTTTCAATAATATTTTCGTGGAAGTGTGCTATGCTATATACCGGATATACCTTTGTTCGTCACAGAATCAATTTTTTATCCAAAAAACAAAAAGTGCTTTTGCCCTGGCCCAAAATTCTTATTCTTTTTTTGGGGATTCTATCCTACATAGCCTTGGTGAATGTGCTAAATATGTTGCTAAAGGATCCGGCATATCTATCGGAATCTACTAGGGCGACAATGCGTACGTTGGTGAACTTGAACTATGTGGTTTTTACCTGTTCCATTGTACTTATCACTATTTTCTTTGCATTCAAGTACCCCAAAATATTGATACATCCTATAGTGAAACAAATGAATGAATCGGATGTGCAAGAGGTGGAAGAAAATATAAAAACGCTCAATGCGCTTATTCATGAGCAAAAAATTTACTTGGATACGGAACTCAATGAGAGAAAATTAGCGGAAGCTTTGGGGGTTCCCAAGCATGTTCTTTCCAAAATCCTCAATGCGCATATGGGGCAGTCTTTTAGGGAATTTATCAATCATTACCGGGTAAAAGAAGCAAAGCGATTGTTGTTGGACAAGGATAAAAGTGATTTGACGGCCTTTGCCGTGGCCATCGATAGTGGGTTTAGCTCGGAATCTGTGTTTTACGTCAATTTCAAAAAAAATACCGGGTATACCCCTATGCAGTTTAAAAAAAACATGTTGCATTAGGTGGCACTTGTGGTACGAAATCCATCGGAATATATACTTCGTGCTTATTCGGTGTCCGGTAAGATGTTTACCTCTTAAAAATGGTTTCGGCCGATTCTTTATATCCATATCGTACGGCCTTGGCAATGAAGGGTTTGTTTTCGTACTCAAAAGGTGCTTTGTAGATTTCCCATCGATCCGTATTCTTTACTTTGTAGGCGATACTTGCGCCAATGGTCGCGCATGACAGTTTTATCTTGTTTCCCTGTTGTTCTACACGTACTTTCTGGGTTATAGGTTGTTTTCCACCGGGCCATGCTTTTTCTGCCTGGTCCTTTTCTTCGAGTTGATAGAGGTCGTCAATGTCCTCCATCCAAAGCCTAAGATCTTTCTGCATTTTAAAAATTTGTTGGGCATAGGCGGAATCTTGGGCCAGGTTATGTATTTCGAATGGGTCTTTTTTTAAATCGTACAATTCTATTTCTGGCTTAGAAGGGGCCAACCAGGCGGCTTCTTCGGGTGTTAACATTCCATTGCCGTTTCGTCTGAGTATATCTTTTACCAATGGCATCTGCTCCAGGAAGTCTTGCTGTTGCTGATAAGGCATCTCGGGCATAAAATTCTTGATCAAACGGTAACGATCGCTACGTATGGCCCGCCGAATATCGTACCTATTATCAATACGGTCTCGAGCGCCATACACATAGGTTCGGGGTTTTTCTTGTAAATCGCTTAGAATGCTTTGGCCTTGTATCCATTCTGGAATATGGACACCTGCCATTTCCAAGACCGTAGGTGGCAGGTCTAGGTAACTGTAAAGATGCTGATCTCTACCCGTTTGTTTAAAACCTTTAGGTAGGTATTGATCGGGTATATAAATGACCAATGGAACTTTGGTTCCGGAGTCGTACAGCCATCTTTTACCTCTAGGAAGGCAGTCCCCATGATCGCTCAAGAAAAATAATATGGTGCTGTCTGCCAAGCCGTCCGATTCTAAATCGGCCAATACCTTGGCGATTTGCTGATCCATTCGCATGGTATTGTAATACAATCGAACGATGTGTTCACGGGTCAAGTCGGTGTCGGGTAGGTAAGGGGGCACCTGCACATCTTTTAGGGAAATAATTCTGTTTAAACTGTCTAATGGTGGTCTGCTCACCACATCGGTCGCCAATTTCGAGGTATCGATATTGAACTCTTGAAAAAAACGTTGCTTGGTACTATCTGGCCAGATGTTTATTTCGTGTGTTATCTCGTAGGTATTGTAGATGAAAAATGGTTTATCGCTGTGGGCTTTTGACCTTTGCCGCCAATGCGGATTTTCAGAAACACTGTCCCATATTGTAAATGGCGCTCCAAATTGATAGTCTAGTTTTCGATAGCTCGCGGTCCAATACCCGGCGGTTCTCAACAATTCGGGAAACGCTTTGATGGTAGGCGGGGGCACGGCATTGTATTTCGGTACTCCCGGTAAATCAATTACGCCGCTGCGTTGTCGCATATGCTGTGTACCGATAGATGAAGGGTAACAACCCGTGATCATCGATGATCTGCTAGGCGCGCAAACGCCGGAAACGGTAAAGGCATTTTCATAAACGATACCCTTTTCCGCAATTGAATTAATGGCGGGGGTATGCGCCAGTGTGTCGCCATAAAACGAGAACCTCGGGCTTAAATCTTCAGCAACGAACCATATAATATTGGGAGGGGGCAGTGTTTCCTCTTGTTTTTTTTCGGCCGTTCGGCAACCGTAAAGAACGAATAACAAAAAAATCAGGACTATTTTTGCAGGATGCATATGCTTCTTAATTTAGTAAGGTAAAGGAGAAGGGTGCCAAGACCAAACTCGTTTCAAAAGGTTGCGAACTAACGGCTAGATCTTGAAATCCTTTCGTGATATAGGCTTCTGCCGGGGCAGAAAATTGCTTCGTTGTTTTGAAGCTTCCAATTTCTGACAAGTCGAGCAAGATAGCCTCGCGGGAATAATTGACCAAGAGGAGCCTGCGGCGCGAATCGGAAGAAAACAACCACCCGCTAACCATGTTTACTTTGTTTCCCCTATCGTCCGATAGCATATGGTTATAGGAAAAAGATAATTGAGTGGCTTTGTTCATCCCCTTACTACCCTTGGCATACAATACCGTAGGAATCCCTTGGGATGAAAGTTGCCATGGTACGGCACGTACATTTTTCCATAAGATATGGTCCATTTGGTCCGTTGCCGAAAAAACCTGGGGAAACAGATCACCGATTGCATTGTGAATATTGGTGAGTTGAATGGGCCCCTTGAGAAATTCATCGTAATACTTCGCGGTGTAGAAGGCATTGGCCCAGGTGCCCCGCAAAGCACTTTGATCATCCCGCATGTTGAATTCAGTGGCCCAAATAGCCATGCCTTTGGGAACCTTCATTTTACGATAGGTCAGGGCAGCACTCTTTGCCGTTTGCAGAAAGTTGGCGTAGGCAGCGTCCTTTTTTAGGAGCTGCACTTCCCAAAGCTGTTTTTCTATTGGGTCATTGCTGCTGATTTTTCGAGTTACGGTAGCCAAATCTGCGATTCCTTCGCTGCCTGCCGAGACATTCTTTTTTTCCATTCGACCGTCAATACCGGCCGGACTGTATTTATGAAATGTAACGGCATCTGCATTGCCACAATGCTTTAATGCTCGGGTCGTCCAATCGGTATGTCTTAGGTCTCGTTCCAAATAAGAACCAATAATCGCATATTTGGCATCGGGAAAATGATGTTTTAATGAATCGATCCATATTTTGCAGGTCTTACCATAGTCCTCGGGAGTAGGATAGACCGAAGCCTCGTAGGGGAGATTGAAATAGAGCTCATTGCCAAGTTCGATATAGTGAATCGGCATGCCCAGTTTTTCTGCTTTCAATAAGTTTCGAACGGAATGATCCAACCCTTTGCTTACCATATTCAACATAAATATGGGGGTAAAGCCTAATTTCTTTTGGCCTTTGGCGAAGTTCTCAAGGGTATACTTTTTGTCGCTTGTAGTAAGTTTGTTCGCTACCACCCAGTCGATCATAAGGCTATCCGGAACCTCGGTATCCAACCAACCGGTATCCCAATCCCAATAATTACCTAAAGTTCCTGCCGGGTATCTAAAGTTGGCAACTTCTAACCGGGTCATGGCATCGACCAAGCTATCGTTGTTCCATGGGGCGGTAAATTGCGTAAGATTGCCATTGACCCCTATCATGTCAGGGTAAATTTCCCTTTCAGCGGCTGTAAAGACTTTTACCGCATTTTCCTTACAAGAACACAAAAAAAGCAGGGGTGCTATTGGAATAAGGAACCACCAATTTTTAAATCCATTTTTGTGCATATCCGGTCTTGAGAAATGAACCACGGTTTTCTAAGAACCCCACGTATGTAGCATTCATAGTCTGAAAATTAAAAGTATGATTTTAAAAGGGTAAAGAGGCGTTTTGAAAAGGTGATGAACTGCCATTTTTAAAAAACGGAGTAAAAAGCAAATCGGTTTAATGTAATGGTGAATATAGTTACCATGGGCGTTTCTTTCGATGGCGTGCGATGGCAAATATTGGCTTGACAATCCGGAAGTTTTGCTTGGTACGTTGGGAACGATATAGAAATATAATTTATTTCAAGACAATTTCATAGACATCAAGACTACTCAGGACTAAATCATGCTCTTCTGAAGTGATGGTTAACCTCTCAAAAGGCTTCATAGGAAAAAAGATTTCTGTCAAGACCGTTTCGCCTGCATCGTAGAAGCTTTCTATGGAAGTTTTATCGAGAATTATGGTTCCAGATAAGGTGTTCTTGTCCGATTTTCGTGTGGCAGTGGTTATTTTATCCGCATATTTTTTGGAGAAATTATGGTTGATCAATTTTTTTCGATCTACAAAGAAGGCCTTTTTGAAGTCATCATAACCAAAAGACAGGGTATCCCCTTCGTTGTTGGATAAAATAAACCTCAGTAATTTGTTTTCCCTCTTATCAATGGTGAAATCAATTTTAGCTCGGGCAAGGGTGTTTACATCCAAACTCCAATGTTGGTTTTTTTCGATTTTGATTCGGTCATAGGAATGCCTCAGTTTCGTTTGGGCAGCAAGTTCCCTTATGGGCTTAGACAGGATTTGGTATCCGTTTTCATTTTTTACCAATGCCAATTCCCGAGGAATTGTCATCGTACTTCGCCATCCTTGAGTTGGCACTACTTTGGCATAATCCCAGTTCGACATCCAGCCAATGAAGAGTTTTCTCCCATCGGATGAGGGGATATTGGACCAGGTAACCCCGGCATAGTTATCCCTACCGTAATCAATCCATAAGGCTTCTTCCTTTGTCAAGGAATTACTGAAAATGGAATCAAGTTTAAACGTCTTTCCATCAAAATCACCCACGAAATATTGTGTTCCCGAACCGCCGTTGGGAGCCCCTTCGTTTAAACTTTGCAACAGGACCCATTTTTTTTCTCCTATCCCTTTTACCGTCATGGGAAAAAAGTCGGGGCATTCCCAGATTCCACCATGGGCACCAACGCCCTTTCCAAACTCTGATAGAAATTTCCACTCTTTTAAATTGTTTGATTCAAAAAACAAGGTCTTATCATATGCGGACAGCACCATGAGCCACTTCTTGTATTCCGTACTCCAAAACATTTTGGGATCCCTGAAATCTCGAAGACCAGGATTGGCTATTACGGGGTTTTGCGAATATTTGGTCCAGGTATTTCCGTTATCCAACGAATATGCCAAACCCTGCGTCTGGTAATACAGAGTTTGCTCTTTTTCTCCCTTGGGATCGTGATAGGTGAACATAGCTACTATCGGTATTCGGCCATTTTCTCCAAAGCCCGATGTATTGGCCGAATCTACCACCGCGCTTCCCGAAAAAATATAGCCTTTTTCGTCGGGGTAGAGGGCAATCGGTTTTTCTGTCCACTTAATTAAGTCATCACTGACCGCATGTCCCCAATGCATGGGACCCCAAACATTTTTATCGGGATAATGTTGAAAAAAAAGATGATACAGGCCCTCATGGTAAAACATCCCATTAGGGTCGTTCATCCAGTTTTTTTGAGGGGTAAAATGAAAATTGGGCCGATACAGCAGTTCCTCTTGGTTTGAAGTTGGATGGTCTTTCGCTGCGTTGTCAGAAACATTTTTACAGCCAAGGAAAATAAGTAAAAGCACTAGTTGGAGAATTTTCTTTGCCATTGAATTCATAGGGATTTGTCTTGGAAAAAGTAAACGTTAGATTCAAAAAGGATTGAAAGTGGGTATGGAAGGAGCCGTTTTAAATCAAAGGGTCGATGTAAAACCGACCCTTCGAAATACTTAAACTAAACAAACTCAACTTAAATTAAAAGTTATAAAATACGGAGAGGGATAAAGACCTGCCCGATACCGATCTGGCCCTGACGATATTTTGAATTCCTTCAGTGATACTGCCTTCTTCGGTCTCGGTGATACCCAAGGTGTCGAAAATATTGTTCCCTGCTACATTTATCTTGATGTTATCGGTAATCGCTAGTGTTACAAATCCGTTTACAATGGCGAAACCGGGCATGACCAAGTCATTATTATCTTGTGCGTACGCATCCGATTGCCCGATCAAGCTTAATCCCAACGAGTGTTTTGCTTTACTCCCAAAATTATAGGAAGGAATAATGTTGTATATAAAATCGGGTTGTCTTCTGGGAACATTACCGTCGTTATCCCCGGATTTCACCTTGGCATCCGTCCAGGTAATCGCGCCTCTAAGGTCAAAATTGTTGAAGGTAAATGCACCTTCCAGTTCAACTCCCATCGACTCATAGTCATTTTCGATGATACTATTGGTACTGGCTTCAAATCCGCCTTCTTCCACAGTTTCCGCATAAAATCCGGTTACATATAATGCCCCATTTTTAAAGCCCCTTTTATAGCCGATTTCGGCTTGGTTCAAGAAGTCCAAGGCGTTGATCCTATCACTATCTAAATAGTCAATGTCCGTGTCGAATAGGATACGGTCCGCCTTAGCGGCACCGCCCCTACTGTAGCGGGCAAACAATGCCTGTCTATCCTTAAATTTATAATTTGCACCAAGCGAATAGGAAACAAAATCGTACTCATAGTTAACAATGGTGGGGTTTGCATTGTCAATGGCCGACACACTTTGCTCTGGCGCCGACAAGGTTCCATCATTGTTTACATCAAACGCTAGCTGGTTGGCCGAGGCAAAAGACCCATCTACATTTCCCATATCATAGCGCAAACTGGCATCAACCGAGAATTTTTCCGATGCGTCTATAGAAAGATTAAAGAAGGGAGCCGATGTGTTGTATTGCACATCATAGTTACGGGTACAGCAATTACCCCAAAATGGCACGCCATAGGCATACAGACCATTTTCGCTCAACAAATTGTTTGACGCATCCGAAACATTGATCAACCTCGCATTTGTGGGAGCCACCTCTTGCAGGTAGGAGTTCCATAACCAGGACATCGAAATGTTCTGTATAGACTTGAAGAACCCGAAAGTAAGACCGAAGTTTTCAAAAGACTTGGAAAGTTTAAAGTCATTCATGAAATTGTTCAAATTATTCAATTCGGTATCGAACATATGGATTCTGGTAACCAGGGTTCCCGCGCCCACTTGAGAACCATCTGTTGCGAACGACAGGGAGGCCCCATCTCCAAAAGAGGATGCAATATCGGAAGCGGCTGCTACCTGCGCCGGAAAGGGGGAAACGAATCGCCCCCGGTTAAACGAAAACCTACCGTTGTTTTGCAGTTTCCAACCAGATGGAAGATCGAAAGAGATTACGGCTCCAACCGATGTTGAAAGTGGCCGCATACCATCTGCTACCTTAGATCTTCTTAATTCCCCATTCGCCCCTAGACCTAGATTGATGGGCAAAAAAGTGGTCTGTAAGGTATTTTGGGTTGCATCATAATTCGGTGCATTGCCCCAGTCGGGATTGCTATTGGTGCCCGATACGGCAACTGGCATCGGCAAATACCCAATGGCCCGATCGTTTAAATATTTGGCATACAGGCGCACATACCCTTTATCAAACTGTTTGGTAATATTGAACTTTAACTGCCCCCCGTTATTGGCCGTAAAATCGGCATCCCTAACGCCTTCTCCAACTCTATAAAAACCACCCAAATGGAAAAAAAGATCATCGGAAATCGGCGCTCCGTATTCAAAGTCCGTTCTGAAAGAACTGTAATCGAGCCCAAAAGTAGTTGCGAACGAACCGCCTTCGACGCTTCCGGTCTTGCTGATGAAGTTAATAATGCCCCCTGGCGAATTTGAGGATAAGGTTGACGCCGATCCCCCTCGTATCGCCTCGATCCGTTGTATGTTCGAATCGAATCTGGTAAAGATATCCGCTGTGGCAAATGCAATGTCACCGAATAACAAAATTGGCAATCCATCTTCCTGTAGCTGTAGGTATTTGGCCCCTCCCGCGGATACCGGTACTCCTCTGGCCGCAATTTGTGAATTTCCCTCACCACCCGAAGATTCGGATCTGATACCGGGAATGGTCCTGAAGATTTCTGCTGCAGATCTCGGGACCGACTGCGCGATTTTTTTGAAACCGACCGTCGTAACGGATACGCTGGACTCTAATTTTGACTTTGGATTTACGACACCGGTTACGATTACTTGATCCAATGACTCTGCATCCTCTACCAGAACGAAGTCAATCACAACCTCCTGCTGTTCCAGGGTAATTTCCCTACTTTCCTTGGTATAACCGATAAAGGAAGCCTGTAATACGTAGGTTCCGTTTTCGATTTGGGATATTTCATACTCCCCGTCGAAGTTGGTAATGGCGCCTTTTGCCAAACCCTCCAAAACTATGTTTGCTCCGATGATGGGACTCCCAAACCCATCGATCACTTTTCCTTTGATAGTCGATTGCGAATACGAAATCATCGAAATTGCCATAAACAGTAAATGGGCAAAAACTTTTAGGCATCTAATTTTTTTCATTTTTCAGTTAGTTAATTGTTAATAATTGCATTATAAATGTGAATCAATATGTAAACCGATTCTTGGTTTTTTAGTGGGCCTTATATTTGAGTTTTCCAAAGAAATGCCTTTGGTTTCGGGCATTAGGAACCGTACGAAGCATAACTGTAGTAGCATCATGAATGCGAAGAAACCAAATACTGGTCCGGCCCCTAAGTTTGCAAACAGTAAAGGAATGAATGAGGGAATGACCGCCGCTAAAATCCAATGAACGGAACTGCCGAATGCCTGTCCCGAACCCCTAAGATGATTGGGGAAAATTTCGGAAATGAATACCCAAATAACCGACCCTTGACCAACGGCATGGGCTCCGATGAAAACAAAGAGAAAAATGGCTACTGTAGTTCCGTCCCAATGGTTGAAAAAAGCCGCGGAAACCAGGGACAGGGAAAAAATATAACCTATAGACCCTATATACATTAGTTGCTTTCTGCCAATGCGATCGATAAGGTGAATTCCCAATAGAGTGAAAATCAAATTGGCAATACCAATACCCATACTGCCGTACAACGCGGCGCTTTGCCCCATTCCTGCTTCTTCCAAAATTCTTGGGGCATAATATAGGAAGGCATTGATTCCCGAAAATTGATTGAAAAAAGCAATGAGGAAAGCCAAGATCAATGGGAATCGGTACTTCTTCATGAAAATGTTTTCCTCGATCCCTATTCGATCCTTTTCCTTTTCAAGGTCGATGATCCATTGTTCGATGTTTTCGTCAGGGTTCGCGAGGCGCAATACTTCAATGGCCTCCATATAGTCAGACCTTAGGGACAGCCAGCGAGGACTTTTTGGAATCCCAAACACGAGCAGTATAAAAATAAAAGCGGGAATGGCTTCGATGCCCACCATCCAACGCCACGCATTCGCCCCAATCTGGCTCAACATATAGTTGGAAAAAAAAGCGATCAAAATGCCAAGTACGATATTGAATTGGTATAGCCCCACCAGCCTGCCTCTGTTTTTGGCCGGGGCAATTTCAGAAATATAGGCGGGGGCCGCGATGGTGGAAGCACCTACACCCAGACCTCCGATAAACCGAAAGAAAGAAAACGTTACGGCATCGTTTGCGAAGGAAGATCCGAGGGCAGAGAGGGTAAACAATATCCCAATACCGATTAGGGTATTTTTACGTCCAAACCTATTGGTAGGTATGCCTCCGAGCAAGGCGCCCATTAAAGTACCCCATAAGGCCATTCCCATTACCACCAAGCCATGGAATACATCGGAAGAACTCCATAGTAATTGGAGCGTTTTGTCCGCTCCGGAAATCACGACGGTATCAAATCCAAAAAGGAAACCGGAAAAAGCTGCGATCAACGACCACCTCCAAATTTTAGACATATAAGAATGGTTTAAAACTATCGCTAAACTATTGGTTACATGCAGTACATTTGGTTACGAATGTTTCGATTTACAGCAGTTATGTAAGGTAGTATGAGATTTTTAAGTAATATTCTGTTAATCAGATAAATACATTTTTATGATGATGTATTGCCACAATGGTTTAGCACTTTTATGACCTGTTTGTTCAAATTTGATACATGGGCCAAAGGATACATGGACCTATCAATAAGTAGCTTATGCAAACCAGCCGATTTGAATGGAAAGTATTTGGAAGATGCACCTCTTTAATAGCAATTTTAATGAGACCTAATCGTCGAAAAAAACCTTAAAAACAAAGTACTGGATAGGAAATGGCCATTAAGGGTACAAAAGCTATTATACTAGATAGCAACAAGAGGGTCGTATCACTTATTAGTAGTCAAAATAGGGTAGAGGATGTTGGATTATTAGGAGATTGTCGCGTTCCTGCATCCCATAGGAGTAATCCCGTATTTGTTTTTAAACGTTCTAGAAAAGTAATTGGAAGAAGCAAAGCCGCTGCTATAGGCAACTTCAGAAATACTTAAATCGGTGTTTTCCAACAAAAACCTGCTTTTTTCCAATTTTATATTGTTGACATAGTCAATGACACTGACCCCCATGATTGCCTTCACCTTTCTATAGAGTTGTACTCTTGAGATGTTCATTTGATCGGCAAGTACTTCGATCGAAAAATCCGAATTATCAAAATTCTCCTTAATAATGGTGTTCAATTTGTTGATGAACCGGTGCTCCAGGTCATCTGCAGAAGCATTTTGCGCTATTTTATGGAGATTATTTAGGTAATAGAATCTTAATTTCTCCCGATTGAACATCAACGATTTAATTGAATGTAATAGGATCGTATAACTAAAAGGTTTGGTAATAAACAGGTCTGTGCCCGAGGCAAGTCCTTTAACGTACGAATCTTGATCCGACAAGGCGGTCAGGATAATAATAGGAATATGAGAGGTTCTGAGATCATTTTTTAGAATTTCGCATAGCTCAAAACCATTTTGATCGGGAAGGTTAATATCGCAGATGACAACATCCGGTATGATGTCGAACGCGATTTCTAAGGCATTGGTACCATCGGAAAGGTGCATATCGTAGTCATGCATCAATTTATTATGAAGGAAAAGGGATAGGTCCTTATTGTCCTCTACACATAGTACCGTATATTTTTCTTCATGTTCCTCCTTTTTTTGAACCAAATAACTATCATCTACATATTCTGATTCAAAATCTACAATTCCCGTGTCCACTATATCTTTTTCGATAACAATGGCGTCCTCCGGTAAATGTGAGCTGCCCTTTTTAAGCGTTACTTTTACTTCCGTTCCCTGAAAAGAGGCCAGGGTAATCGTGCCGCCGTGGAGTTCAACAAAATTTTTGCTTAAATGAAGGCCGATGCCAGAGCTGCTCTTTTGATTGTTAGACCCTTGATAAAAAGCTTGGAATACACGCTTTATTTCAGATTTCGGAATGCCTATTCCGGTATCTCTAAAGTGTATTGAAACTTCATCGGTGGTTTTGGTCGTGTCTATTATGATCGTTATTTTTCCGTTATCGGGTGTGAATTTAAAAGCGTTCGATAGTAAATTATAAAAAACCTTGTCCATTAAATCCCGGTCCAGATAAAGTGCTGTTTGTTTGTTCTCGCACTCCAAGTTGAAACTGATGCTTCTTTTTTTAGCTTCCTGTTCAAAGTCGTTGAACATGCGTCGGATGAATGTATAAACGTTTGTTTTTGATGCTTTGAGTTTTAATCGCCTGTTCTCCATTTTTCGGAAATCCAGTAATTGATTTATCAACCTGAGCAATCTATTCGAGTTGTTGTAAATCAATTCTATCTCGGTCATTAACCTGTAGCCTTTCTTCTGAGCGATATCCCTAAGGGATTCTACAGAACTCATAATCAAGGTTAGAGGTGTTTTAAATTCATGGGAAACCCCCGTAAAGAAGTTCAATTTTGCCTCGTTACTTCTTTTGACTTCTTCCGCGATCTTTTGAATCTGGTTACGTTGAACGGTAATTTTCTTGTTGGTGATCACCAGCTGTCTATTTTTTTTACGAATGGTAAAAACGGAATAGATACTATACACCATGAGACTTAAAATAATGGCAAGAAGCCCCATTGTTAATTTCAACATATTGTTTTGGGCGTAATACAATTCTTCTTGTTCATTTATGGCGGCCAATTGAATCTCTATTTCATTTTGCTGGTCGTTTATTTTATCTATTTGGTTTTTCATAATGTCGGCATTCAACTTATCGATTACCGTCGTGGTCAGAATATTGTTTTTAGGGATCCTTTCCTTTTTCAATAATTTGATAGCCAATTCAATAACTTCATTGCCACCTGTGGGATACAATATGGTCGCGTCCAATATTCCATCCTGTACCAGTTGAATTCCTCCGTCAGGGCCGTTTAAGCCATCTACCCCAATGAACTTTATCGATTTCTCAAGGCCTTTTTCCTTCGCTATCTGCCACGCCTGTAATGCCAAGGCATCGTTTGATGCATACACATAATCTATCTCGGACCTTTTAATGGCTTCCAAATAGGATGAAAATACTTGTTTGGGTACTCCTTCGTTGGTTTCGTTGACCGTACCCAAAAGGTTCAATCTGGATTCCTGATTTACAATTTGATTAAACCCGATACTTCGCTCCATGACAGAGGATGAATTATCACGACCTCTTATTTCGATAATATTTACGGCACCTTTCTCGGTTGAAGCAATATACTTTCCGGCATTTCGACCGACTTCCAGGTTATCGGCCCCGATATAGGCCGAAAATTTTTCGGATGCAATCTTTCTATCGATCAAAATTACGGGAATGCCTTTTTCATATGCCTTTGCAATTACGGGTTCCATTCCACTTTGTTCTATAGGCGAGACTATGATCACATCGGTTCCGTCATCCAGCATCTTTTCGATATGCTCCTTTTGTTTTTCCAAGTCTCTGTCCGCTTCGTGGATTACTAGGTCGATTTCGGGATGAAGAGAAGCCTGTAGTTTGATCGAACGGTTCATTGATCTACGCCATTCATGATCGCTAATGCACTGCGAAAACCCAATCTTTATCTTATTTTCATTGTCTACGCTAGAACAAGAAGTCAGGAGAAGACCCAACAGTATGATGTAGATATAAAGTATGCGTTGTATGTTCATAACCATTGCTTTATGTAAACTTAGTAAAATAGAAACAACCCTCTTTGAGGTTTTGGGAATTACAAGTTAAGATTTTTAAATATTGCGGTAAAGTCGTAAAACTAGCTTTAGTTTTCAGCCCGAACGCCTTACCATCTTCGTAAAAAGGGGTATTTTATAGAGGGAATCCTAAGAATAAAAGGGAAGATCTAGCTTTTGGCAGTGGTTTAAGTTTTATTACGGGTTATATAATTTTTCCAAGTGAATACGTATAAGAAAATTTTGAGCCTTTGGCACTATCGGTGAACAGGCTTGCAATACCGCTAAAACAACAAGCGCTTTCCCAAAATTCCTGATCATTTTTCGATTAAATACAGCCCTGAACCGGGCCGGTGTTTCATACACTTGTCGGAAAAATTTGGAAATCCCCTTATTCGAATAAGAAATTGCCAATAAAAAAATGGTCGAATCACATAAGGTCGAAAAACTGGCACGACCCTTTCTTCGCGATACGCAATGGGATGCTTGCCCAAAACACCAATAACTGAAATCATTGCTGCAATAAGTACAACTCCTTAACTGCTATTGCGAGATACATTTGAACCATGTAATCTAAAAAAGAACGTAATGAGAAAAATACTCTTTGTAAGTGCCGCTTTGTTTTCTTTGAGCCTTGTATTTTATTCTTTCAGTACAACCGCCACTAATACCGGCAACGCGTTTACCGAAAAATTATCTCCCGACAATTCGATCTTTGTAATGGTCGATTTTTTAACTGGCTTTGATCCCGGTCTCAGGACCATAGAAAAAAGCACTTTTGTCAACAATGCCACCGCCTTGGCGAAACTTACCGAAATATTTGATATGCCAACCATTGTGCTTGGGGAAGAAGGCGGATTTAGAGGTAATTTCTATCCCTTGGTAAAAGAACACTTAAGCAAGGGCATCCGGGTTGAACGGCATACACCAAGTGCGTGGGACGAACCAAAATTTCAAGAGGAAATCAAAAGAATCGGCAAAAAGAAAATCATCTTGGGCGGAATTTCCCTGGATATATGCACCCAACTATTGACCTTGGATTTACTACGGAACGGATACCAGGTCTATGTGGTGGTCGATGCTTCGGGAAGCGATCAAAAATTGGTCGAACATGCCGCCATGTTACGAATGACACAAGCGGGCGCCACGATGGTCTCATGGGGTACCCTGGCTTCTGAACTAATGGGAGACTGGAAAACGCCTGAGGGCGAGGCCATCGGGAAACTCTATCAAGAACACAGCGCTTGGGGCGGCTTTTACCAAGCCTACAAAGATTAATCCAAGGGCCCTTATGGCAATAGCACCTCGGTTAAGCAATAGAACCTTTTGGTTTTCTACGATGCCGTTTACAGCGCTTTACCGTAATGCCGTGCTAGGTGAATGCAAGGGATAAGAAGAGGAATAAATTCCTCTTTTCAGGGCCTTTCGAACATACAACCTCTAAAATTCAAACAATGACAACAAAACACAAAAGAGCGAAAAGTTGGATTACGATACTTGTTCGCTTTCTACTGGGGGCAGGCTTTCTCTTTAATGGTATCAACATGTTTATCATGTTTATGCCCCTGCCCAATCCGGAACAAGGAGCACTTGCTACACAATTCCTGACCATTTTGGGAGAAGCCGGGTATTTTTATCCAATTCTTGGAACCGTAAAGATTCTTACAGCGTTGGCGCTCTTCTCAAACAGATACCTGGCCTTCATGCTCGTGGCAATGTTTCCGATTACACTCAACGGCATTCTGTTCCATTTTCGAATGGACCCATCTACCGCCATTGTAGCGCTGTTTATCGGATTGTTACAGGTGTATCTCATGTATACCTATCGCGAGCAGTACACCACTATTTTTCAATCAAAACCATCAGCATTAAAACAAGATTAAAATGAAACTTACAGCAGAAGACAGATTGGATATTATAGAGCTGACCGCAACATTTGACAATGCGATGGATAGTGAGGACATTGAAAAGTACCTGGGTACATTTATAGAAAATGGTGAACTAGCAGGTTTTTGGGGTAGTACAAAGGGGAAGGAAAACCTTCGGGCAGAATTTCCACAACTGTTGGATACGTTTGCCCGTGGACGTAGGCATTTGTTGACGAATCATGAAGTAACCGGAAATGGAAACAGCGCAACGATGTATAGTTATCTCACCGTTTTTAATCGGGATACCCCCAACATGGCCGGTTCCGGTACATTCAATGATGAGGTTATAAAAGTAGATGGAAAATGGTTCTTCAAAAAACGGACTATGAACGCAGACCCGAACGTTTTGAAGTTGATAGAAAGTATGCAGCAAAAAGAATCTGAATAAACCTTGCCCGCTAAAAGGGAAGAAGCAGTGTTAGCAGTTTAAGATATTTCTGATGATGTATGCTCGCTGTCTTATGCACGAGAATGGGGAGGTCATGGTACCTACTTGATTTAAAGGATACACCTTACCAAGAAAATACGCTAAAAAGACACCAATGGAATTAAAAGATTTTGAACAACAAAAACTATTTGTAAACAACACGAGATTGCACCTTAGAAAAGCAGGCAACGGAACCCCTATTTTACTCGTACATGGTTGGCTCGGAACTTCTTATACTTGGCGAAAAGTAGCACCAAAATTGGTCGAAGCGGGCTTTATGGTGATCTGCCCCGATATGCGCGGCTACGGCGATAGCGATAAGCCGGAAAGTGGTTATGATGGGCTTACTTTGGTGGAAGATTTGAGAGCGGTATTACGACAACTTGGGCTTGCCGGAAAACCCCATATCGTGGGGTGGGATATGGGAGCTTTGCCCACCTTCCTTTTTGCGGCCACTTATCCAGGGGAGGTCGCTTCGATTACCTATTTAGACGAGCCCCTGCCAAGTGTTAATTTACACCAGTTCACCACCTTTACGAAAGAAAATCACGGTGGGTATTGGCATTTTGGTTTCAATGCCGCTCTTGACTTGCCAGAAACATTGATCAGTGGAAAAGAACGCGAGTTCTGGCGCTACCTGCATGGTCTAATGTTATACGACCCATCGGCGATCAACGACAAAGATATGGACGAATACATGCGCACGTATGCTTCAAAAGCAGGGATTCGCGGCAGTGTGGGCTGGTATAAAGAAGCACTTCTCACCACTGATCAGTTCGCCGAGGTACTTAAAAAGGGTAAGATTACCATCCCGGTGCTGGCATTGGGGGGGCAGTACGGATCTGCTTATACACATTCACAACTAGAACCCTATTGCGAACACATACAAGGAGGAATCATACCCGATTGCGGACATATGATCGCAGAGGAAAGGCCCGACTATTTAGTAGCACAACTTTTGAAATTTTATGGCTAGGCATTTTTCTATTATGAATCCATAAAAACTTTATGAGTACCTATCGCTTACATTTATATATCATTGCCATCACCTGTGCTTTGAGCACCAGGGTGCGGGCGCAGGAAAATACGGGTGAATTTTCGCCCATTTTGCCCATTCGTTTTTTAGAAAACTACGGGTACTTACAAGATTCACTTGATCGGAAAACGGCATTTGACCGCCTAAAATTTATGCCGTTAAACAAATCTAAATCGGTGTATTTGTCTACCGGAGGAGAAGTGAAAGTGTTTTATGAGAGCCTTCGCAATCGTGAGGATGAAGGCGAAGGGTACCTCCTTACCCGTTTGATGGTGCATGCGGATTTGCATATTGGGGATCGATTTAGAATTTTTGTACAGCCCGCTTCGGGCATCGAATCTTTTAGAACGGCCCCGCCAAGACCTATTGATAGGGACGAGCTTTTTTTACTGAACCTATTTGCAGACTACAAAATCGTTCATAACACGCAGGCAGTGCTTACGGCCCGTGTTGGCCGACAAGAGCTCAATTATGGGAGTGGTAGATTGGTTACCATCCGGGAAGGGCCCAACGTGCGTCATTATTGGGAGGGCGTGTCATTGTTATATAAAGATGAAAATTGGAAGGCAGATGGCTTTTTTACCAAATATGGTACCAACGCGCTCGGTATTTTCGATAATCCCGTATTTGATGGCGAAGAAACCTTTTGGGGTACCTATTGGCAATCTCAAAAACCGTTGCTATTCGGTGCAAAAACCGAAGTTTATTATCTCGGTTTTATCGATAAGGTATCTCAGTTTTTTAATACACAAGGGGAAGAAACGAGACACTCAATAGGAGGCAGGGTGTTTATGAATGAAACGCATTGGGATCTTGATGCGGAGCTAACCGGGCAATTCGGAAAAGTAGGGGAGGGCTCGATCCGCGCCTTTGGTTTTTTTGGGAATATCGGTTACACCATTGATTCAAAGGCAGCCATCCAAAAAAGAATAGGCCTGAAAGTGGATTATTTCACCGGCGACCGTGATGCCACCGATGCCAAACTGAATACCTTCAATCCCATGTATCCCCGCCAAGGGTATTATCGCGGTGCCGGTGCCTTGTACGCAGCCAACTTTTGGGACATACATCCAAGTTTTACCATAAAAAGCACCAATGATTTTTTGTTCCTGGTAGACTGGACATGGTATTGGCGGACCGCTTCTGCGGACGGAATCTATATTGGGGGTTCAGGAATTCCCTTATTGGGGCCCAATGGCTCGAACAAAAAGTATTTGGGCAACCAGCTCGATTTCTTGTTCACCTATACGTTCAACAGGTTCCTAACGGGCACCATCAATTACTCCCATTTTTTTAGCGGAGGGTTTGTCAAGGACAATCCGAACCCTGGTGAAATAAGCGATTTCCTAAATACTAGCCTACTTTTTAGATTTTAATCAATTGAAAAACACTCTTATGGATTTGGTAAAAGAAAAAATAGCGAAAACACAAAATGCACCTGTAATCCTTCTTTTTGGGGGAAGCCCCGAACGCAGGCATCAAGTAGTGAACCTCATTTCAGAGGTGGGGGATGTGACCATTCACGGAGCTTTGAGCGAGGAAGAAGGCATTCAATTTTTAAAAGAACTCACCAAAGTAGATCTAGTACTTATCGGTGGGGCGTACTCCCATGAGCAGAGAACGCGTATACGAGAATATCTCGGGTATCACAATCCGTCAAGCAAACTCACCGAGCCGGGTATTCAGTACAAATACAGTAATGAGAATATCAAAAAAGACATCAAACATAAACTGGGGCTCTCCTGACCGATCATTATCCATTTTTACATACGCACGTAACATCCAAACAATTATGAAAAAAATCATCTATCGTACAAAAAAGATACAGGGCATTAACCAAGCATACATTGAATGTGGTGAGGGAGCCCCCCTTTTCCTAATTCATGGTTTTCCACAACACTCGCATATGTGGCGTAAGATAATGCCGGCACTTGCCCAGAATTTTAGGGTAATCGCTCCCGATTTACGGGGTATGGGAGGGTCTTCGATTACGCCTTCGGGCTATGAAAAGGAAAAGTTGGCCAAAGATATGTACCATCTCATCAATGAGTTGGAACTAAAAGAAATTAACCTTGTTGGTTATGATCACGGTGGGGGAGTTGCCTATTCGTTGGCGGCCCAATTTCCCGATCTGATCAAAAAAACGTGTTTCATGGAATATACCCCGCCAGGTTTTGGGTACGAATATGGCTTGCAGCCAACCCGGGATTGGCAAGCGTGGCAATTGGCCTTTTTTACGGTACCGGATGTGGCGGTTCAATTCATTATGGGAAAAGAGCGTGAACTGCTCTCTTGGTATTTTTGGCATTGGAGTTACAATCCCGATGCCATTTCCCAGGAAGATTTTGAGGTTTATGTGCGGCAACTTCAAAAACCGGGAGCTTTGCGGGCAGGCTTCGCCCATTTTGGAGCTGTATTTGATGACACCGATCATTTTAAGGAAACCTCCAAGACCAAATTAAAGATACCGGTATTGGCATTGGGAGGAGAAATGGGCGCAGGGGGCTATATGGTACCCGGATGGCAGCAATTGGCAGAGCAAGTGGTTGGGGGCAGTATACCCGAAGCGGGTCACTGGTTGGCCGATGAACAACCTGAAATACTTATTGAACGATTTCTTGAGTTTTTTGATTAATGTAGTTAGTTGGTTTGGTTGGTTGAAGCCGTCTGTTGCGCTGTAACAGGCGGCTTTTTATAGGTAGCGGGCATTGTAGTTTTAACAACCGTAAAAAGTGCTATTATTCCATGGGTTTATGAAGTTCATACATGGCATAAATGCGAGAACTTGTGCCTTGCGAACAAAGAATTATTTTCCATTCTATACTTTTTAAAAACATTGACATGAGTACTGAGAACAACCCATTTAAAGAAGAACTAACTCCCGATAACTGCTGCTTTGTAATGATCGATCATCAGGTAGGGCTGTCAACATTCTTGACTTCCCTCGATCCGGCCTTATTAAAGAACAATATTCTAGGCCATGCCAAGACCGCAAAAGCTTTTGACATTCCGACCGTATTGGGCACAAGCTGGCCGCAGGGACCCAACGGTCCCACCCTGCCGGAACTTGTGCAATTGTTTGGAAGCGAAAGCATAATCGACCGTCCTTTTGTGAACTTTTGGAACGACGAGACATCCCGTGAAACGGTAAAGGCTACCGGAAGAAAAAAACTCGTAATGTCCGGTTTGGCGACAGAAGTGTGTGTAGCCTTTCCCGCCATAGCCGCCGCCCAGGAAGGCTATGAAGTATACGCGGTCATCGATGCCTCCGCAGACTGGAACCCCTTGGTTACCGAGGTGACTATGAAACGATTGACGCAGGCGGGGGTTGTCGTTACCACCTGGGTTGCAGTATTGGCCGAGCTTTCCAATAACACCCAAATAAATGGGGTCCATATTGCAAACCTCTTAAGTGAACATATGGGGCAATATTCAGTGGCAATGGCCAACTATTTAGGAGTTGCAAAGAATGCCGACATGATGAAGGAACAAATAGGCACACCAGAATTAATGTCGCATTTGTAAGGGTATCCCGAAGCATGGGGATAGTAGTCGACAACGAAACGGTTCACACAACACTTTGCACTGTACTCAAGGGTAGTTTTGGTATTGCCCCGTGTCGTTTTTAGGGCAAGAAGGGTTTCTCTGGATGAAAAGGTGAAAGTACGTTTCGACATACAGTTTGAACGCATATAGATAAAGGCCATGGCAGAAACAAATAGATTTCCCGAACTTTCTCAAAAACAAATAGAGTTGATCAAGCCTTTTGGTACGATCGAAGAAATAGCCGCGGGAACGGTACTTATTAAAGGAGGGGCGACCAACTTTGACTTTTTTGTGCTACTAAAGGGCAAGATCCGAATCCAGTCTTCAATGGATCGCAATCACCTAATCGTGGTACATACCAAGAACCAGTTTACCGGCGATAGTGATATGCTTTCTAACCGGGCCGCACATTTTGAGGCCATTGCGGAGGAAGCATGTAGCGTAGTACGGGTGGCACATGAACAGTTTTTTAAACTTATCGCTACCTATATCGATATCAGCGATTTGTTACTTAGTACATTTATACTGCGGCAAAATGTAGTGATAGAAAATTTTGAAGGAGGGTTGCAGCTAATTGGCTCCAACCACTCTAAAGAAGCGTATGCCATACGTGATTTTCTGTCAAAAAATCACATTTGGCACACTTGGTCGTCGCTCGAAGATACGCAAGGTATCAAAGACATTCTGGCGAGCTTCAAAATCACTTCAGATGAGCTTCCCATTCTTGTTGACAATCACGGAGTCGTTCATAAACGGCCACCGCTAAAAAAGGTTGCAAAAATTACCGGAGTAATACTTGAATTCAAGGATGCGCTCTACGATGTCGTGATAGTGGGAGCGGGTCCTGGAGGCCTTGGAGCCAGTGTGTACGCCGCTTCCGAAGGCTTGAAAGTTTTGACAGTTGATGGGAACAGCCCTGGCGGACAGGCAGGGAAAAGTTCCAAAATTGAAAACTATTTGGGCTTTCCGACCGGTATTTCGGGAGAAGATCTGGCCAAAAGGGCCTACTTGCAAGCACAGAAGTTTGGATGCCATATTTCAATACCGCATGTGGTAAAGACACTACGAAAAAGTAGACAAGGCTATTTGCTTACCTTGGATGATGCTGCCCAAATATACACCAAGGCGGTTATTGTTGCCACCGGTGCGGAATATCGAAAATTACCCCTTCCGGATTTTGAAAAATTTGAAGGGCAGGGAATCTATTATTCCGCTAGCACCATGAACGTTAGTAGTTGTAGAGGACAAGAAGTGGCTGTTATCGGTGGAGGGAATTCTGCGGGGCAGGCGACACTGTTCTTAGCAGAATACGCGAAAAAGGTTCATTTGATCATTCGCTCCAATAATATCGGCGCTAAAATGTCGGATTATTTGGTACAGCGCATCCTTGGCTGTAAAGAAGTTGAACTACATCTAAACTCTGAGGTTTCCGGTTTAAAGGGAGAACACTATTTAAGGGGAATCACTATCAAAACCCGGGGGCGGGAAAAGGAGTTTCCGGTAGGGAACCTTTTTACCTTCATTGGCGCCAGACCGTGTACACATTGGCTCCCAGAAACAGTTCTCAGAGATAAAAGCGGTTTCTTGCTTACTGGTACCGATGCCCGTTCCAAGGATGCAGTTCCCCAAGTACTCGAAACCAATCTGCCGGGCGTTTTTGCAGTAGGGGACGTACGTTCCGGCTCTACCAAACGGGTAGCCTCTGCAGTAGGCGAAGGGGCCATGGCGGTAAGTCAACTTCATAATTTTCTAAGTAAAAACAACGACAATGGCGCATATGCAAAACCAATATGATCTAATTGATAACAAAGAGCGAAAACAGTACGAATTTCATATCGATGGTCTGGTCCCAAGAATCGAATATATTAAGGTGAAGGAAAAAGTATACCTCACCCATACCGAGGTGCCAAAGGCCCTTGAGGGCAAGGGTGTGGCCTCCCAATTGGTGCATCAGGTCCTTCTGAACATAGCATCGGAAAGCCTGACTTTGATTCCCATGTGCCCCTTTGTGGCCCTATATGTAAAAAGACATCCCGAATGGAAAAAATTGGTTTTAAAGGGAATTCATATAGGGGATTCATAAGGTACCATTGCAAATGCGGGCAGCGGCAGCCAAGTTCACTTTTGGGGTGCTTCTATGGCACTCGTTTGAGTATTTTATAAGTGCGTAATTCTAAAATATCATCATTGTAGTCGCTAATTTCGGATAAAAATAAGGAGAAAGCGGCCTTGTGTTGGGTCATCGTATCGATCTGCGCTTTTTTGTTCCAGTGGATACGGATAATAAAGTTTTCTTCTTCTGCCATACATTTCGATAGCTCACACTTGATCTGGTCATCATTAGATTTTAAATACTCCATGGCATTGCTGATACAATGGATATATGTGCTAGTTTCATTGCTACTGATACGGAATCGAATATAGGTAACCATATGCTATTGTTTTGAGTGAGATAAACGGTTTAAAATGTATATGAGAAGATGGTTTATGGACTCATATTCAATTTTCTATACTCCAGCGGGGTGATGCCCTCGTACTTTTTAAAGAAGCGAATAAAGTAACCCGAACTTTCAAAACCGAGACGATAGGCAATTTCCGACACATTGTTATAGGTATGCAGTAGCTGACATTTTGAAAGGAGTAAGGTTCTTTGGTTGATGATGGCCTTTGCCGATGCACCACTCGCTTTCCGAACACATTCCCCCAAGTAAGTTGGGTTTACGTTCAGCAACTGGGCAAATTCACGCACTAATAGGGGGCGCTCTATCTTCTGAAGGGCCAGGTCTTTAAAACTTTCCTCTAGATGGAGCATGAATTTTTTGTAGATAAAATCCGAAGATTTTTTAGTTCTCCCCAGCCCATTGCCGCTGTCGCCATTGGCGTGCATTCTATTGGTTTTGATAAGGATTACAAAAATCCAAAACTTAATGAGCTGTTTGGAATGTTTTCCGGGGTGATGGAATTCGTTATACAGTTCTTTGAATACTGTTTTGTAAAACCTTCTGTACGCATCTGTCAAAGAAAATTTTCTTCTAGAGTTTGGCATCAGATAGTCAAAGGTGTTGATGAGGTTTTTATCATCGATCAGCATAAGCAGATAGTCCAAGGTAAAGGCGACCAAGTAGCCATCGGGTTGATCGAGTTTTTGCCAAGTTTTGATTTCCCCCGGTTTGGAAAAGAAAATTTGATTGGTCCCTATTTCGAGGGATTTTAATTGGTTTATTTTGGATATGGATCCCTTTTCCAAGAAATAAATGGTAAAAAAATCATAGATGAATGGAGAATCGAGCAATTCACTGGCTTCAATGTCGGCGAGTTTGCACATAAAAAATTCGCTCTTGGGATTCAGTAGTTTAATTTCTTGTTCTGCTTTCTCTTGTAGTACGCTTGTTGCGAAAGTGTAAATATCCAAACTGGGGATATAGTTTAAGTTCGTAGTCATAGTAATTTTTTTAAATTCGGCCATATGGCTCGGTACCGCTAAAGCCATTTGAATGCCATGTTTTGAGTAAAATCAATTTATGGGCTTAACTATTTGATTATCAGTCGTTATTTTTGAATTTAAAATAGTGCCTTGAAGAGGATGCTTTCTAAATTCACGATATTTTCGTTAAAAAAACTCGCGATATTCACGAATAAATCGTGAATTAAGGGTATATTCGGGCTGTCGTTTAAAGAAAGTAGGTATGAGCAAGAAAAAAGGGCGCCTAGCAAAACAATCGGATGAACTAGACTCCTATTTCTCCGAAATCATAGAAGCCTTGCTATACGTGCAAGACCCAAAAGAGCTTTTGACCATTCTTTTTGAAAAGGTGCAAACTCTTTTTCCTTTTGATGATGTTGGCCTTTTCGAAATACGACCAGATGGTTGGCACCGTGATTTTGCGGTGGACTTCTATACACACAACGAAATTTCAGATGCCATTTATGATGCGGGTTTTGTTGGCTTTCTGCCTCCCGACGAGGCCCTGAACCTTCTACTGGATACGACCAAAGTGACCTCTTTGAAAACCTTGATGGACCAATTTGTAGAACATCCGCATTACCCATATTTGTGGGAGGGCGGATTGCGGGAGTTTATTAGCAGTCCGCTTGTACAGGGAAACGAAACTTTCGGGGTTTTTATGCTTTGGTCAAAAAAGGCAGGCCGGTATACGAAGGAGGACTTCCATTTGTTCAATAAGCTCAAAGATTTAATCAGCATTGTTCTTAAGAAGCTTCTCGATAAGGAAACGATTATAAGGCAAAAGGAGTTCAGCAATTCACTACTACAAATTTCAGAGGCCATTGCGGCGGTGAACAGCACTAAGGAACTATACGCGACTATCTACGGCAAAATAAGGCCGGTTTTTCCTTTTGATGAGCCCGGGCTGTTTGTATTGACAGCGCAAGGGGATCAACATTATGAGATTTTTGAATCCGATTTTGTGGATGACAGCTTGGCACAAATAAAAATTGAAGAAAACCTGGGGAAACATACGTTGTACGAAACCAAGGGCACTGCGACCGAGTGGGTAATTGAAAACGGCCCCGTATGTATTAGCTTAAAAGAGTTATCGACCTTTACCCACCATCCACAACTTCCTTTGATGATGGCAGGGGGGCTAAAACAGGTCTTGGGCGGTCCCCTATCGTATGGAGGTAAGGTTTTTGGTATGATTTGCTTTAATGCCGCGGAAGATGGCTTTTATAATAAAGAACATATTCCCATGTTCAGGTCCATTTCCGATCAATTTGGAATAGCCGTTTCGAATATTTTGGCCAATGAAAAGGTATTGTCTGAAAAGTACTTTAAAGAAACCCTCCTAAACGTGAGCAAAGCGGTTTCGACCATCACCGATCGAAAACAATTGTTCAAGGTAATTTTTGAGGATTTGAAGGCGCTCCTAGACTTTGACAATGCGGGCCTTTTTTATATCGACATTGAAAAAGACATCTTTTATGAAGTGCTTGAAGAAGGGATGGTCGATGACATCCAGGATAAACTCGCCCAGAAAAACCTTCTGGGCCCGTTCACATATTCCGGTGCTCATAAAGACGCCCTGATATATGCCGATGAGGTAAAACTGTTCGATATCAAGGAGCAATCCAGTATTTACCCAAATCCACAATGGGAAGTAATGATCGATGAAGGACTTCAAAAAATGTTGGTATCCCCATTAACGCTCGGGGGAAAGAAAATGGGGTTCATTAGTTTTAGCACCAAACATCCTACCTTGTATTCCCCTGAAAATTTTAGATTGATCGGTGCCATCGCGGAACAGGTGTCCATTGCGCTGGGCAACGTAATGGCCAATGAAAATATACTGCAGCGGGAAAAGGAGAAAACCCAGTTGTTGCAGATTACGCAAAAGGTAAGCGAATTGCGGGATATTGAAGATTTTCTTAAGTTCACCACAGAGCATTTAAAACCCATTTTTGAGTTTCACGATACCGGTATTTTTTTACTCACACCAGATGGCAAACATCATTATGATTTAGTAGGTATAGACCCTGATATTAGTCCATCGGAATGGAGTTTCGCCTTGGCAAATCAAGGAAAGAAATTGGTGCCACATGAAAACTCCCTTATTGAGTGGATGATGCAAGGTATAGCGCACAATAATAACATTGCTCTTTTTGATTTTAAAGACTTGGTCAATGAATTTCCCGATTACTATCAATTTCAAATCGCTGATTTTATTGAGGCCGGTTATCGGGACTGTTTGGCCGCCAACTTAAAGGTGGGGGATACCATATATGGGATGTTCTGCATGAATGCCCTGAGCAAAAGTTTTTTCGATGCATCACAATTCACTTTTTTTCGGAATGTGGTTGAACAGTTGTCCGTAGCGGTTTCCAATATTTTGGCCAACAAACAACTGATTCAGGAAAAACAATTTAGCGATACCCTGCTCAAGCTGTCCGAAGCCATCGCCTCTGCCAGTGACTCCAATGAACTGTACAATACGATCAATGAAACTGTCAAGACCGTACTACCGTTCGACCAGGTAGGAGTCTTGATCCTCGATTCCTCGGGAGACGCGCATTACGAACTTATCAATGAGCATTTTTCAACTAAATTTTCAGAGAGTGAGAAACCTCATAAGCGCACGCTTTACGCACACAAAAACACTTCTGTAGAATGGTTGATGGATCACGGCCCGGTAATCGTTTCCTTGGAAAAACTGCTACAACGTACCGAACATCCGAGACATGTAGATATGCAAGCTGCGGGAGTAAAAACACTTCTTGGTGGCCCTTTGGTAAATCAAGGAAAGAAAATTGGCATGCTGGCCTTTAAATCCAAAACCGATGAAGTCTACAACGAAGAGCATTTATTGCTTTACCAGGCCATTGCGAAGCAGGTGGCCGTGACCACTTCCAATATTTTGGCCAAAAAAGAGATTCTGCGTAAAAACGAAATTCAGCGGTTGGAACTCGACATTTCAAAAATAGTGACCAGTGAGGTCGATGCCGTGAGCAAGTGGGGCGGTGTATTGCAAAGACTAAAACAGTTGATTCCGTTTTCACACGGGATTACCCAGATCACAGCAGGTAAGGAATCGAACACCTATCATTATGATTGGGTGGCCGGCAATGAAATACGGATCTTGGACGATGAAAGTTTAGCCAACGTTCGGAATAGCACTATTGGGGAGGTCCAATCTCTTGCAACGGCTCTTTTCAATGGAAAACGGACCAAAACAGAGACTGTGAACCAACTTTCTCAAAAAGATGGCAGGCTTGAAGAAACACTTTCAAAAATGGGATTTGGCGCTATGCTGACCCTACAAATACAGTTAAAAGAAGCTAAGACTACCATTAGTTGTTTCTTATTAGCCGAGGATACGGAAGCCTTTCAAAGAGAACATATAGCCGTGTTGGATGCCATTGAAAATACGTTCAGTATTTCCTTGGAAAAAATGCTTGCGGCCGAATCGATACGGATGTTGACCGAGCAACTTAAGTTGGAAAAAGACTATCTACAAGTGGCCGTAAAAGAAGCTTACAATTTTAGTGATATGGTAGGGGAAAGTGACCCCATGCAAGCTATTTTTAAACAAATTTCCGAAGTGAGCGAAGTAGATGCCACCACCTTGATTTTAGGGGAGACCGGAACAGGAAAAGAATTGATCGCAAGGGCCATACACGAAAATTCATCTCGAAAAAAACACGTGCTGGTAAAGGTTAATTGTGCGGCGATACCGGCACAAATAGTAGAATCGGAACTTTTTGGACATGAAAAAGGGGCTTTTACAGGGGCGATTCAAACAAGAATAGGCAAGTTCGAACTGGCCAACAACGGCACCATATTTCTCGATGAAATCGGGGAGATGCCGCTAGAACTGCAAACGAAACTACTTCGAGTTATTCAAGAGCGTGAAGTAGAGCGCCTGGGAAGTAATGCAACGATCAAGCTCGACATTCGAATAATTGCGGCCACCAACAGGAATCTTTTGGAAGAAGTAGGGAAGGGAAAATTTAGAGAAGACCTTTATTATCGTCTTAATGGCTACCCTATTAAGGTACCACCGCTACGTTTAAGAGCGGACGATATTCTGCTACTGGCCGATTTTTTTGCAAGACAGTTTTCGGAACGTTATGCACTCCCTTTTAAAGGGTTTACCAAAAATAGCTCTAGCAGATTGTTAAAATATCATTGGCCAGGCAATGTAAGAGAGCTGCAGAACCTGTTGGAACAGGCCATTATTTCGCAACGCGGTAAGGTTTTGGAAATCTATCCGGGCAGATCTAGTGTTCCGGATTTTGACAAACCTGCATTTTCCGTTTCTGACGATCGTCTCCAATTCAATATGGCTGACAATTTTGATATGGAGGTGATAAAAAGGGAAAAAGATAAGCTAGAGCGCGCCTATCTTATTCAAATTTTGGAGCAGACCAAATGGCGCGTCAGCGGAAAAAATGGTGCCGCCCGGCAGTTGGGCGTTGCGCCCTCTACCTTGGAGTCTAGAATGCGCAAGTTGGGGATATCTCGTTCCTAAAACAATTTCTTCACTTTAAAAAGTGCCATTTATGGTAGCATAATGTAAGTATCCAAAAACAAATCTAAGGGTATATTTGACGTTCATATATCTCGTCACATGGTTGCTATCTTCTTCTATTCCAATGATGCAAAAGACAACTCGTTATGACCAAATGGGAGATTGATCCACAGTATTCCAACATCAGTTTCTGTGTGTCGCGTATAGAAATAGGAACCGTATCAGGAGTGCTAATGGATTTTGAAGGGCTTTTGGTTTTATATAAAGACTCCGATTTCTTATCAGGTAAAATTAGATTCCAAGCAAATAGTAATAGTATTTGTACAAGGAACCGAGATAGGGATTTACATCTCAAATCTTCCGATTTTCTGGATTGCGCGGGGTTTCCCATGATGGAATTTATCAGTAAGGAAATCGATCAAATAGATACCGTACATTATCTTATTTCCGGTAATATGTGTATTAAAAAAGAAAATCAAGCGGTGGTGCTAACTACCTGGTACAAAGGTATACGAACTGGTCTTACAGGTGAGAATAGGATGGGGCTCGAATTGACCACGACCCTTAACAGGAACGATTTCAATCTTGGCTGGAGTGGGGTAACCGCCGAAGGCATACAATTAATAGGAGGGGAGGTAGATATTCACATTCATCTTGAATTAATTCAACGCGTATGATAACAATAGCACAGAACACTAAAAAGAATTGTTTCGAATGTAGAAAAGCCGACAAGCAAGTATATATTTATTACAAAGAAGGCATTCAAAAAAACATGCATCTTGTTCGCACCGAATGCGCTCAAGATATTTGGGAGTCATCTGCACTTCGTTTGATTATAGGAACGTTGATCGATCTTTTGGAAACAATGAATTTTAGGATAATCGCCGAGTGCCCATGGGTCAGAGCATATATGCGTCTGCATACCAGCATACAAATCGAATCAAAGTTTTAATAGGTTTTTTGGGGAACGAACGGGCGTGATAATGGGGTAGCGTAAAAACTCTCAAAATTCTGCTATCTTTAAGTCTCGGTGAATTTGCAAAATCTACCCCTGTGCAGCAATTAGAACACTTTTTGGCTTCCGTTTTAAAATGTACCCAAAATGACATAAGGGCATTGTTGGCATGCTTTGCAACGGAATGTATGGAGAAGGGGAGTTATTTTGCCATCGAAGGGGAATATTCGAGTAAATTTGCCTTCCTGTTATCCGGTACAATGCGTGCTTTTTTTAGGAGTAACGAAGGTGTTGAATACAACAAAACCTTTTTTGGTGAGAACAATTTTGTTGGCGCCTATTCTTCCTTGGTTTCCAAACAGGAAAATAGGATAAACATTCAGTGTTTGACCAAATGTGAGTTGGTGGTGGCACCCTATGAATCGTTGGTTAAACTGTACGATGAACATCCAATGGTAGAGCGTTTGGCAAGAATTATATCGGAACAATTCTTCGTTAGTAAAGAAAAAAGGGAGATTGAATTGGTAATGCTCGATGCTTCGGAGCGGTATGAAATATTCAAAAAAGAACATCCTGCGCTTGAAAACTTGATACCGCAATACCATATCGCTTCCTATTTAGGCATTACGCCGACCCAGTTAAGCCGCATACGGGCCGCAAGGTAGATTTATTTACATATGTAAATGTATATCTAAAATGGTCAGGGGATATTTGTCAAGAATTTAATTCCTTGACATGAACATTCACAAAAGTAAAATTTTGATTACCGGGGCGTCGGCCGGTATAGGAAAAGCAATTGCACAGAAGTTTCTGGCCCATGATAACACTATTATCGCGGTAGGCCGTAACAAACAAAAGCTCGATTTACTTGCTGCGCTTGACAAACGGATCATTCCTTTTAGATGTGATGTTTCAAAGCAAACCGATATTGATAACTTGATTTTGTTTGTTGAGCAGCAACATCCCGATTTAAATATCCTCATCAACAATGCCGGCATTCAGTACAATTATGATTTTCAACAAGAAACCGGTCTTACCTATAAAATTGAGCACGAGGTAAAAATCAACTTCTTGGCCCCGATCCAACTCATAGCCTTGCTATTGCCCACGCTAGAACTCAATGAGAACGCTGCTATTGTAAATGTTTCTTCGGGATTGGCGTTGGTTCCCAAGAAGCAGGCACCGGTATATTGTGGCACCAAAGGAGGGATTCATATTTTTTCAAAAGCGTTGCGGTATCAACTAAACAAAACCAAAGTTTTTGAAATTATTCCGCCCTTGGTAGATACCGAAATGACGCAGGGTAGGGGCACAGGAAAAATAACGCCCGAACAATTGGCCGATGAGTTTTTCAAGGCATTCAAAAAAGATAAGTACGAGGTAAATATTGGCAAGGTAAAGCTCTTAAGGTTGATCAACCGGATTGTACCAAAAATAGCCGACCGGATTATGAAAAATGGGGCGGACAAACAATCTTAGCATTAGCTGAAAGTGGTAGGGCCGGATGTATATCGGTACCGCTACGAAACCCCCGCACTAATCGTTAATGATTTTTGAGTCTATTTCCCCGACAAAAGCCAGCTCTTTTTAGAACTGGCTTTTTACTTTTAACAACATGGTAAGGTGCTGTAACTATTTTCCATGTATCTTCAAACGAATGTAATGGGAAAGACTTTTAGAGTCATTTCCTTGGGCCATGGCGCGTTCTATGTCCCTAGCCTTTACACCATGTATTTTTGCCTTTTTGATCGTATTCGCATCCGGATTTGCGATGCCGGTTTTCTTCAATGATTCGATATAATCGGCACTGACCCCATGTATGGCAAATTTTTTCAACATACTTGGCTCAAGATTATCGTAACCCGCATTGGCCAGTTGTTCAATATACTTCAAGGAAATCCCATGAACGGCAAAATTCTTCAACATATTAGGGTCCAGGTTTCGGTATCCTAGTTTTGACAAGCCGTTGATATAGTCTATGCCCACATTATGAATCGCAAATTTCTTGACCATTCCGGCCTCCAGGTCCCCATATCCCGCAGCTTTCAACTCATTTAGATAGGCGATGGAAACATCATGTATGGCAAACTTGTACACCATTTGCAGTTCCAAGCCTTTGTATTGGGTGGCGCTGAGGGCTTTAATATAATCTAGACCAACTTGGTGGATACCCAATTTCCCCAGTTCTCGTAGGGTAGGGGAATACCCTTCCTTTTTCAAACCGCTCACATAAGCTTTGGTGACATCGCCCAAAAACAACTTAAAATAGTAATAACGGTCCCCCTCATCGGTCTGTACGCCTTCTTTCTGCAGAAAGTTTTCAAAATCATTGTTTCTGGAAAAGGTGAAATCCCCACTTTCTTTGGAACCAAGTCTTCCTCCCGTAAAGCGTAAACTCCCCGATTCCCTTACAAGTTCGAAACCGGAGGCGTCCCCCCCCGATTTTAAATCACCCTTGGGAACACAGAAATTGATATTAAATGAAGGGGTGTTCCTGTTTTTCGCATCCATCAATTGAATACAGGCCATCGAATTTTCGAGTGTCATGAACCAATAGCCCGTGCTAATGTCCGATTTGTGATTAAAAGTGCTGAAGTTGATGTGGTTTGTGACGGTCTGTTGCTGAAGCTGCTTTTGCGCAATTACGGTTTGACCCATACAAAATAAAAAGGCCGCTGAAAATGATAAAAGTCTGTTTGTTACTTGCATGATATTCGATTTTTTGATTGATTAAATTCATCTAGTATGCAAGGGTATACTTCCGTTTTCAGAAATGGTTACAAAAGAAGATTGTTTTTTTTGAGAGCGTCGATCCTAGTTGCGTTGTTACACCTGTCTTGACAATATCAAATCTGAAGAAAAGCATGGCAAACAAAAGCGCTGCAATTTGTACAAGCCGCTACAAATTATGTTTTAAAGTAGTTTCTGGTAAGCGCCTACAATAGGGTAAGACTCTTAATGCTATGGCATATGGAAAAGAACCTATATACGTTCCAAAACCTTTTGCACCGCTTTGATAATGGCAATGCTGTCGAGCCCATATTTTTCCATTAACTGTTTGGGGGTACCACTTTCCCCAAAAGTATCTTGGGTAGCCACAAACTCCTGTGGGGTCGGGTGTTCCAAAGCCAAAACCCTTGCGATACTTTCTCCAAGGCCTCCTAGGCAATTATGCTCTTCACAGCTAACAACACATCCCGTTTTTTGAACCGATGCGATGATCGCCTCCTTATCCAATGGTTTGATAGTGTGAATGTTGATGATTTCAGCAGAAATCCCAATTTTCTCTAATGCCTCCCCCGCTAAAAGGGCCTCCCAGACCAAATGCCCGGTTGCCACGATCGTGACATCGGTACCTTCATTGAGCATCACTGCTTTTCCGATGTGAAAAGGGGCATCCGAAGGGGTAAATACAGGAATTACCGGTCGCCCAAAACGTAGGTAAACTGGCCCCTCATAGTCGGCGATTGCCAAGGTAGCGGCTTTGGTTTGATTGTAATCACACGGATTAATCACTACCATTCCAGGGAGCATCTTCATCATTCCGATATCTTCTAAGATTTGATGGGTGGCACCATCTTCTCCCAGAGTAATACCCGCATGCGATGCACAAATTTTGACATTTTTACCAGAGTAGGCGATCGACTGTCTGATTTGATCGTATACCCTTCCTGTAGAAAAATTTGCAAAAGTACCGGTAAACGGGATTTTATCACCAATAGTCAAGCCAGCTGCGATTCCCATCATGTTGGCCTCGGCGATACCAATTTGAAAAAAGCGATCCGGATTTTCGTCGATAAACCCCTGCATTTTTAGGGAACCCACCAAATCGGCACATAGTGCGACCACCTTTGGGTTGGTTCTGCCTAACTCGGTAAGGCCGGCTCCAAATCCGCTTCGCGTATCCTTCTGTTCTGTATAAGTATATTTTTTCATGGGTAGTCTTTGTTAGTAGTCACCTAAGGTTTCCGGATTTTGATTCAAGGCAATTTTGAGTTGTTCATTGTTCGGGGCCTTCCCGTGCCAAGCATGGGTATGCATCATAAAATCAACACCATGTCCCATAACAGTATGTAAGAGCACACAAATGGGTTTTCCATTTCCGGTCTTTGCTTTGGCACGTTCCAATCCGTGAAGGATAGCATCAATGTTGTTCCCCTCTTTTATGGTGAGTACCTCCCATCCAAAAGCTTCGAACTTGCCCTTTAAATCACCTAAAGGAAGCACCGTATCGGTAGCACCATCAATTTGCTGCCCATTATAGTCGATGGTAGCGATGAGGTTATCGACTTGGTTTCCGGCGGCGTACATAATGGCTTCCCAATTCTGTCCTTCCTGAAGCTCCCCGTCACCGTGTAGACTGAATACCAATCGATCATCCTTATTGAGCTTTTTTGAAAGAGCGGCACCAATGGCGACGGACATTCCTTGGCCGAGGGATCCGGAAGCAACGCGAATACCCGGTAGCCCTTCATGGGTCCCGGGATGCCCCTGTAACCTAGAGTTAAGTAATCGGAATGTGCTTAATTCGGCCACCGGAAAGTACCCGCGCCTGGCCAGTGTGCTATAAAAGATCGGTGAAATATGACCATTGGAGAGGAAAAAGAGATCTTCTCCTATTCCGTTCATATCAAAACCAGGTTTCAAATGCATTATCTTATGATACAAGGCAATGAAAAATTCGGTACATCCCAAAGAAGCTCCCGGATGTCCGGAATTTACCTTGTGCACCATACGCAAGATATCTCTCCTGGTTTGTGGTATAAGCGCTTGTAATGTGTCGTTCATATTAGTTGCCTTTTTGGTAATCTTCCAAGAATTTTGCTAACCCAATATCGGTCAAAGGATGTTTTAAAAGCCCCATAATGGCCGACAAGGGCCCGGTCATGACATCTGAACCTAGTTTTGCACAATTAATAACATGCATGGTATGCCGTATGGAAGCTGATAAAATTTCTGTTTCAAATGCATAGTTATCATAGATTTGTCTAATCTCAGAAATAAGGTGAAGCCCATCTGTGGCCACATCATCGAGTCTTCCTAAAAAGGGCGATACATAGGTCGCCCCTGCTTTGGCGGCCAGTAAAGCTTGTCCTGCCGAAAAAACCAAGGTCATGTTTGTTTTGATTCCCTTGTCCGAAAAGTATTTACAAGCTTTCACACCTTCTTTGATCATAGGTAGTTTTACCACAATTTGGGAGTGCAATGCCGCCAGTTCTTCCCCTTCTTTGACCATGGTATCAAAATCGGTGGCGATTACCTCGGCCGAAACATCCCCGTCTACAATGTTGCAGATTGCTTTATAATGATGTAGGATATTTTCTTTGCCAGTGATGCCCTCCTTGGCCATTAAGGAAGGGTTGGTGGTTACCCCGTCTAGAACGCCTAATGCTTGCGCTTCCTTTATTTGTTCCAGGTTGGCAGTATCAATAAAAAATTTCATATCGGCTATATATACTGGTTAAGGATGTTCTCGAAGAGTTCCTGTTTTCCGCTTTTGGGGGCTATCTCTCCGTTTTCGGCGGC